>NZ_CANLYK010000001.1 GCF_947495325.1 uncultured Allomuricauda sp.
ATACCAAGTGGGAGAGTAGGTCGCCGCCTTCCTTGAAAGTCCCTTGCACTACGCAAGGGACTTTTTTTGTTTTAAAAAGCATGATTAAACGATTGAAATGTCTTTATCAGATTCTTATTTGAAGGAAGAAGAATGGAATGCGTATTCACATGGGTTGGGCATTGTACTTTCTATTTTAGGTATGATAATCTTATTTCAGAAAGATACGGATAGCGAACAATTTCTTTTTGGAAGTATTTTGGTCTATAGCCTATCATTGGTTCTTCTTTTTACAGCTTCAACCTTATACCATGCACTGCAAAATCCAAAACTTAAGACGAAGTTTCGTATAGTAGATCATATCAGTATTTATTATTTGATTGCTGGGACCTACACCCCTGTATGTTTGACCGTTCTTTTAGATTCAAAGGGATGGTTGTTATTTTACCTTGTTTGGGGTATTGCTTTTTTTGGGACCGTTTTAAAATTGCTTTTTACGGGAAAGTTTGAAGTTTTTTCCTTGATTCTTTATGGAGTTATGGGATGGTTGGTTGTTTTGGATTTTTCTTTTCTTTCAAAAAATATGTCTAGTGATGGCCTATTATTTCTTGCTTTGGGAGGCGCTTTTTATACCATTGGGATTCTTTTTTATGCCTTAAAGAAGATACCATATAATCATTTGATTTGGCACTTTTTCGTATTAGGGGGTGCAATTTGCCATTGGTTTATGATTGAAAGAGGGGTATTCCTATAAGCATATATTGATATCTAAGTAAAAATCATAGAGACTTTACACTAAATATGCTATACCTATACCTAGCATGATTACAATTAGTTTACCCAGATTAAAGGAATGTCCCTGAGAGCTTTCAAATAGGATTACTGTTGAAATATGAAGGAATACACCAATGGCCAATGCGGTCATTAAATAGCCATTGTTTTCCATCCAAGAGGATTGTGTTGCAATATAGCTTCCCAAAGGTGTCATAAAAGAGAAGGTTGTAATAAATAGAATTACCAATCCGGTTTTCATCTTTGAATTGACCAAAAAAATACTTAGAATGATAGCAACAGGGATTTTATGGATGACAATTCCATATAAAATTGAATTGTTACCATCTATTGGAACACCTTCAATCAGTGCATGTATGGCCAAACTCAGAAATAAAAGTATGGGGAATTTGTTTTCCTGAAGGTCAATGTGCATATGACCATGCTCGGCTCCCTTAGAAAAGAATTCCAAAAAAACCTGAAGCAATATTCCCGCTAAAATTAATAAGGCGATAGTCTTAGGGTTGTTGTTCTCATATACTTCGGGGAGTAATTCAAAAAAAGTCAATGCCAAAAGAAATGCACCACTAAAAGCCAGTAAAAGCGTTATATTCTTTTTGTTTTTAGGCTTTATGGTCCACACAAAGGCAAAACTTGCCCAAACAGCCAATATAGGTACTGCAAACATCATTAAAAAGGGAAAATTCATTAGCTAGGTTGAAGGGATAAAAATAGCCTATTTTTACCAAAAGAATTTTATTAAAATGGCAGAGAATTTTAGGATGTTGGCCAAGACCTTTTATGGTTTTGAACCCATTTTAGCTAAAGAATTAAGAAACCTAGGAGCTGGCAATGTTGAGGAAGGTGTGCGAAATGTTTCTTTTGATGGGGATACTGGATTTTTATACAAGGCCAATCTTTGTCTGCGTACAGCCCTGAAAATAATGAAGCCCATTGAACGATTTAAGGTGTTCAGTGAAAAGGAATTATATGAAAAGGTATATGCCATTGATTGGCCAGATTATTTTGATTATGATAAAACTTTTGCAATAGATACTACAATGAACTCTGAAGTGTTCAACAATTCAATGTATGTTTCCCAAAAAGCAAAGGATGCATTGGTTGATAAGTTTAGAGCGGTTAAAAGACAGCGACCCAATGTAAGTACGCAAAACCCCGATATCCGTATCAACATTCATCTATATAAGAACACGTGCACGATTTCTTTGGATAGCTCTGGAAACTCTTTACACCAAAGAGGTTATCGCATTGCTACCAATATTGCCCCAATAAATGAGGTGCTAGCTGCGGGCTTATTACTTTTAAGTGGATGGGACGGACAATTGGATTTTCTAGATCCTATGTGCGGAAGTGGTACTTTTTTAATTGAAGCAGGAATGATTGCTTGCAATATACCGGCCAATATTAACAGGGAAGCTTATGCATTTATGAATTGGAATGATTATGATGCCGAACTTCAAGAGAAAATTGTGGCGGCAAGTTTGAATAAGACTCGAGAATTCCACCATAAGATTATTGGATATGACAAAGCTCCCTCTGCAACAAGAAAGGCGCAAGAGAATGTGGACAATTCAAACCTTTCTGAATATATTACCATAGAGCGAAAAGATTTTTTTAGAACGGAAAAACCGGTAGATTCAAAATTACATATGGTTTTTAATCCACCCTATGGGGAAAGACTGGAAATTGACTTTGAAGACTTTTATGGTAAAATTGGTGATACCTTAAAACAACATTATCCGGGTACCAATGCATGGTTAATTACTTCAAATCTTGAGGCTTTAAAGTTTGTAGGCCTCCGACCTTCAAGAAAAATAAAAGCGTTTAATGGAAGTTTAGAGTCAAGACTTGTTAAATATGAAATGTACGAAGGAAGTAAGAAAGGAAAGCATAAATCAGAAGTAAATGAAACCAAAACATAAAGCATTGTTGTTCAATTTTATAGCCTTTGTGGTATTGTTTTTAATAGCACGTTTGGCATTGGGATATTACCTACCCATCAATCCCATTTTTTTGGCAGTTACCTCAGCTATTATAGCCAACGTGTTGGCTCCCAAGTTTGGTGCTATTACAACTGATGATGGAGAGAAGGTTTTGATGAAATGGATTTTCATCAAAGGAATGCGAGAAATTTAATATGCTTTCTTATTTATCTGACCAAATTGCAAGTTCGTTTCCCGAAGGGTCAAGAAAATGAAACCTTCGTCCTCCAGGGAATGAAAAAATAGCCTTGGATATTGTTCCACCCTGCGCTTCAATCCTGTCTTTTATTGTGTCAAGATTTTCATGGTATAAGACTACAAGTACTCCATTAACAATTTCTTCTCCTGTTGTTTCAAACCCTCCTTCTATACCACTTTCTTCAAAAGCGATATAGGTAGGTCCATAATCCGTGAAGACCCATCCAAAGCATGCAGTATAAAATTGTTTTGTTTTCTCTAAGTCCTTAGCCTTGAACTCAACATAATTTATCAATGTATTCTTATTTTTCATCCGAATAACTTTTTAAGTGGTATTATTTGCGCAAACAATACATACTAAAACCCAATAGCGCAAGCGGAACTAGGAAAACAAAATATAGTACCATGTAAAGTCTTTACTAAGAATATTGGGTTTTTGCTAGGGTACCTTAAAGATAAAAGATGTTTACCGAATTTTACTCTGGTTCTGGCAATTTCTCTTTTTCCTTTTTGGATTTTTTGTAAAGCGGTATAAAGTAGGAGATGGTGTAGTTGTAGTTTACGCCAAAATTGCTATCGTCGGTTACTTTGTTAAAACCTGGAATCCATAAGTTGCGAAAAGCATCATCTTCTTTATTGGAAATCAAAAAGCCTAAACGGGCACTTATTCCCATATAAATATTGGCAAAAAGTTCCGCTTTTACACCAAATATAAATTCTAGCCAAGATGCACTAAGACTTTCAAACTTTTGACCTGGTTCCAATCCCGGAACAAAACCGTCTGGATTGTAGAAACGACTGGTATCAAATATAGAATAGTCATTCAGGGTTTGATTGAAACTAGCTATCGCATAACGGCCACCAATGGTAATGACATTGTTCATGCCAAACCAATTTTCATAGGTGTTCATGTCTACACCTATTTTTAGGTAACTTCCGGATACTGTATGATTATAGAGTACACTATTGCCCAAGTCTTCTGATCGTGTTTTTTCTTCATTACCCAATTCGGCAGCTACATATAATTTATGTGTAAGTCTATAATCACCTACCAACTCTAAACCGGTATAGTCTTCATCTACAAATGAGAATATCAATCGGTTTAAGTCCACACCAACCCGTAAACCATATTCTTCTTTGTATTCCACCGTATCTTTTGGTTGAAGGTCTATAGGTTTATCTTGACCTATGACCAGCAAAGGAATTGCAATGAAAAAAAGGCTAATGAAATATTTTAACATGGATATTATTGGAGTTTTCAATGGTTTCTTCTACTATGGTGATATCCTGAATCCAATTTTCTGTACTTTCTGGAAGTGTTACGGTCAAATCATCGAAATTGGCGACAAAGCCACAGGCCCTAGATATAAAGACTTCTAGAGTTTGGTAATTGATTGTCAATGTATCAATAGTACCAGTTTCCTCACCTGTCGTTTCATCATCGGCAGAACCTGAAATGAAAGCAAAACTCGTACTGCCAGAATCTATTCGTAAGGGCATGCCAACAGAATCTAAAGAGCTGGAACGGTCTGTAAAAGTGTCAAGAACAGAATCCAAAACAACTTCCTTAATTCTTATGGTCGGGACATTTTTAAATTCAGTGGTATCCGAAGCATCATAAAAGCCAATGTAAAGCAGGGGAGTATCACCGTCAACACAGATATCATCCTTTTCACAAGAAGAAATATGCACAAGTAAAAGGGTAATCAGTAAGATTGGAAGTATTTTCTTCATTCTAAATTAAAAACAGATTTCATCAATAATTATACCCGTTTTTTCAAAAGTACAACATTTTCAACGTGATGGGTTTGGGGAAACATGTCAACAGGTTGCACCTTGACGATAGTATACTTTTCATTCAAAATAGCCAAATCCCTTGCCTGTGTGGCACTATTACAACTTACATAAACAATTTTAGGCGGAGCAGCGTGTAAAAGTTGTTCAACCACTTGTTTATGCATGCCATCTCGTGGGGGATCCGTAATGACAATGTCAGGTTGTCCGTGCAGACCAACAAACTCTTTGTTGAATACATTTTTCATATCCCCTACAAAGAAATCCACATTAGAGATATCGTTGTTGGCTGCATTTGTCTTTGCATCTTCAATGGCTTCAGGTACAGACTCTATACCTATTACTTTCTTTGCTTTTTTTGCGACAAACTGTGCTATGGTCCCCGTACCGGTGTATAGATCATAGACCAATTCATTTCCTGTAAGACCTGCAAAATCTCGCGTAATTTTGTACAATTCAAAGGCTTGCTCTGAATTGGTCTGATAAAAGGACTTTGCATTTATCTTGAATCTAAGCCCCTCCATCTCTTCAAAAATATGATCACGCCCAGCAAAACAGAGTACTTCTTGGTCGTAAATAGTATCGTTCTGCTTTTGGTTGATTACATATTGCAATGATGTTATTTCAGGAAACATTTGTTTTAGGTGATTCAATAGCAACTCACGTTGTTGAGGGTTATCCTCATAAAACTGAATGAGAAGCATTATTTCACCTATTGAGGTTGTTCTTAACATCATAGTTCGTAATAATCCTTCTTGTTTTCTTGGGTAAAAAAAAGGTAATTCGTTTTCGCTGGCAAATTTTTTAATTTCCAACCTAATCGCGTTTGAAGGATCTTCTTGAAGGTGACATTTTTTAATGTCCAGAATCTTGTCCCACATACCGGGAATATGAAACCCAAGGGCATTTCTGTCCTCAATTTGGTCTGTTGAATTGATTTCTTCCTGTGTTAGCCATCGACTGCTCGAAAAAGAAAACTCCATTTTGTTCCTGTAGAAATATTGCTTTTTTGAACCTAGAATCGGTGTTAGTTCCGGTAAGTCAAGATTTCCAATGCGTTTTAGGTTATTTTCAACCTCTTTTTGTTTAAAATAGAGTTGATGTTCATAGGCCATATGTTGCCATTTGCAACCACCACAAACTCCAAAGTGCTCGCATTCTGGAGCTGTTCTTTTATCAGAGTAGGTATGGAAAGTGGTAGCAACTCCTTCAAAAAATGCCTTCCTTTTTTTCGTTGTCAATACATCAACAATATCACCTGGTACTGCGTTGGAAAGAAAAATAACCCTGCCATCTGGAGCTTTGCCAATAGATTTACCTTTAGCTCCTGCATCTATTACCTCAACATTTTCAAACGTTTGTCGACTTCTTTTTTTACGCATGGCGCAAAAGTAAGCATAGGTTTTCATAAAGAACAATTAACTTGAAGCATGAACCAGTTAAATTTTACTTTTTTTTTGAACTTTTCTGTTAGTTCTATGTCCTTGTATTAGATGATAGTATGAAAACAACGGAATACGCATTTGACGGGCTACTGGTATTGGAATATCAATCTGGAAACAGAAAATCTTTATCCCTATTGGTAAAGAGGCATCATGTTAGGTTATGTAAGCATTCGTATAGATTTACGTATGATGCTGAAGTTTCAAAAGATATTGTCCAAGATTCATGGAAGATTATTATTAGCAAGCTTTATACACTTAAAGACCCCAATAGTTTTAGTAGCTGGGCCACAAGAATAGTGACCAGAAAGTCCCTGGATTATTTAGGTAAGCTAAAAAGAAATAGCAAGCATATTGAAGGTATTCATAAAAATGCCACAATGAATGAAGCTGAGAATGATAGGGAGTCCGAGATTAAAAAACTCCACTTGGCTATAAAAGAATTACCGGAAAATCAACAGATGGTATTAAGACTATTTTACTTGGAAGAGTATTCATTGAAAGAAATTGAAAGCATTTTGGAAATATCCGTTGGAACAGCTAAATCAAGATTGTTCCATGCTAGGGAAAAATTAAAAACAATATTAAAAGACAGGAATTATGAAAACTAATATGGAAGACATTGACAAATTAATTAAAGAGACTTTAACTGAGGAAGAAGCCAAGTTTTATGATGAATTGGATGAACAAAACCTTTTTCAAATGCTGGGTGGATTGTTTAAAGGAAAAAATTCTTGGGTTGCGTTAATCATGAATGTTATGAACGCTTTGGTCTTTGGGTTACTTATTTATTGCATTATACAAACGTTTGATGTTGAAAACACCAATGACTTAATTCTTTGGGTCGGAGGTGTTTTATTATGCTTTTTAACCATGAGCATGTTAAAAATTTATATGTGGATGCAAATTCATAGAAACGCATTAATGAGGGAATTAAAAAGGTTGGAATTGCAAATTTCATCGCTTTCAGGGAAAATGAACGAATAAGTTTTTTTTTCTAAAAAAGCCTAATATTTATTAACTTGCGCATCTCTTCAGGGATGATTTCTCTCCCACGCTGCTTTTTCGAAACTTCGAAAGAATAAAGGTATTGCAGGAATGGTTATTTTATAATTTTAAACGCATTAAAATGGCTGTTTTAGAACAATTAACATCGCAAAAAGCGATAGATTTAGAAAACAAGTACGGAGCTCACAATTACCATCCACTTCCTGTTGTATTGAGCAGGGGAGAAGGTGTTTTTGTTTGGGATGTGGAAGGAAAAAAGTACTATGACTTCCTTTCCGCGTACTCCGCAGTAAACCAAGGACATTGTCATCCAAAAATTGTTGGGGCAATGACAGAACAGGCAAACACCCTTACGCTGACCTCTAGGGCATTTTACAATGACATGCTGGGAAGATTTGAGGAATATGCAACTTCAACTTTTAAGTTTGATAAGCTTTTGCCAATGAATACAGGTGCAGAAGCTGTTGAAACTGCTCTAAAGATTTGTAGAAGGTGGGCATATCAAAAAAAAGGAATCCCTGAAAATAAAGCACAAATTGTTGTTTGCGAAAATAATTTTCATGGGAGAACCACTACAATTATCTCATTTTCAAATGACCCTGTGGCAAGGAAAAATTATGGACCTTATACTGAAGGGTTTATTAAGATTGAGTATGACAATCTAATCGCATTGGAAGAAGCCTTAGAAACGAACTCAAACATTGCAGGGTTTCTGGTTGAACCCATTCAGGGTGAAGCAGGGGTTTATGTGCCTTCCGAAGGTTATCTAAAGGCTGCTAAAGAACTTTGTGAAAAGTATAATGTACTTTTTATTGCTGACGAAGTACAGACTGGTATTGCGCGCACAGGAAGATTGTTGGCCACATGTGGAAACTGCTCTTGTAGCGATAAGCATTGCAGTGGAACACCAGATGTAAAACCAGATGTTTTAATTTTAGGTAAAGCACTTTCCGGGGGAGCGTATCCTGTTTCGGCTGTCTTGGCCAATGACGATATTATGGAGGTGATAACTCCAGGTAGCCATGGTAGCACTTTTGGTGGTAACCCTATAGCTGCTGCAGTGGGAATTGCTGCTTTGGAAGTTGTAAAAGAAGAGGAGTTGGCTGAAAATGCTTTTGAATTGGGTGAGATCTTCAGAGAGGAACTTAAGACGTTTATAGCTACCTGCGATTTGGTGTTGGGCGTTCGTGGAAAAGGCTTGCTCAATGCTATTTTAATTAATGATACAGAAGATAGTACCACAGCATGGGACATCTGTATGGCATTAAAAGAGAACGGCCTTTTGGCCAAACCGACGCACGGTAATATCATCCGTTTTGCACCGCCTTTGGTAATGAATAGGGAACAATTGCTGGATTGTGTTTCCATCATTATAAAAACACTCCAAGAGTTTGAAAAATAATAGGAAAAATAAAAGGCTTGGTAAAACCAAGCCTTTTATTTTTCACCATTAGAATCTCCTATATGAATATGGTTTAAGTAACCGCCCTTTCCAGAAGCTCCAAGGTCATTTTATCAGCATCCCATTTTGCGTTGATTCCTATAGGAAAAGTGAAATTGTTAGGTACATGACCGAAACTCATTCCATAAGCCGCAGGAATGTTTAGCGGAGCAATCCTATCCATAATTACCTCTTTTAGGGTAAAGTTGTCATACTCTTTACTACGGTCACAACCTTTGCAAACACCAAAAACCAAACCTTTTGCCTTTTTAAAGCTAGAACCTTCAATCAATTGAGTTAGCATTCTATCTATGCGGTAAGGAGCTTCTTCAACATCTTCAATACAAACAATGGCGTCTGTAAAATCTATTTCATGGGGTGTGCCTATAAGTGCATTGATAAGGGTAAGACTACCTCCAACAAGTTTCCCTGTTGCCCACCCTGATGTGATTGTGTATCTGTCATATTCCACATCCGCAATCATTTCCTCATCTTCCAAAACCACATTGGTAATGGTTTGGGGGTATTTTGGATGGATTAGGGTGTTTGTAAATTCGCGCTTACTATACGCATCATTTAGCGTGCTTCCTACAGGTCCATGAAAGGTAATTAATCCAGTTTCTTTGTAAATGCCATTTAGAAGAGCTGTGATATCGCTAAATCCAACCAATATTTTTGGATTCATTCTGATGTTTTCATAATCTATCATTTGCATAATTCGAGTGCATCCGTATCCACCTCGGGCACAAAGAATAGCATCAATTTTTGGGTTTTTGAACATTTCGTTAAGATCGGCCGCCCTTTCTTTATCGGTATTACTAAAGTACCCATGATTTCCATGAATCCGGTCAGTATGAAAAGGAACAAACCCCATTTCAACCAATGTGTTTTTCATTTCTTCCAGAATCTCAGGTTTAACAGCATATCCAGGAGCTATAAGACCTATTGTATCTCCTTTTTGTAATCGTTTTGGGAGCAGACGTGAATTACCCTGTTCACCAATTCTTTTGGTTGTGGAACAATTTGGTAGAACCGCACTTGCAGATACTAACGCGACCAGGTTAATGAACTTTCTTCTTTCTAACATAGGTATTGAAGTTTTCTCGCTTAATTAAACTTAAATAGTTTTTGCAAGGTTCAAAAAAAAAGAGTCACCAAAAAATGGCGACTCTTTTTTTAAAATTGGAATTCTGTTTTAATCAAGGTTTGGATGCACTGCCATTGGACTTAGATCGTCTCAATTGGCGCTGTATTTTTTTAATTGCGGATTCAATGGATTTTTCAGGTTCGATAATATTATACTGCCCCCAAAAATCAGGATCTGAAAAACCAATGGCCTCATCACTTAAAATAATGGATTTTTTCAGTCTTTCTTTACTTTTAGGTAATTCTCCAGTCAAGTTTTTTTCCCAATCGGTAACGGCCATCTCTGCGGTCATGGTATAAACAGAATTGAACAATTTATCTTTCCAGTCTACCTTGAATGTTAAAAGGACGTTGCTATAGCCATAATACCATTTCCCATTTTTTTCGCGATAATCAACTCTATATCCAACATCTGTAGGCCAAACATCCACATTTGCGGGTTTTTTCCGTACAAATAACCTAGCTGCTTTTTCTTTGCTTGTAATGTTGAGTGTATAAACGGCACTGGTCAATGTTTTGTTCTCAACGTCAATAAAGAGCTCTCCTTTGTACAACGGGATATCAATTGATTGTTTTTGATCAAACTTTATAACATAGATCAATCGGTCCTTAATTCTCGTGGAACGGGAAAATGCAAATTTGTAATCATCAATAGAGCCTTCTGCAAAAATATATTCTGGATATTTCATAATATCAACATATAACGCATTGAAAGGCCCTCCCTGTAATTTAAGTGCAACGGTATCCAACTTGCTATAATCCGTACTTTTTCTGGCCTTATATAGTTCAACGGCATCCCTTCGTAGGGAGTTGTAAGGTGTTTTATAAATATTGACAACAGCTTCGGAAAGAGAGACGTTTTTTCTTCTTTTCTTTATAGTCTCTCTATAAAATGCGGTCATTAGCGTTGGGTCATCAAAATAATTATCCCCTTTTCTGGCTAAAGCCTGTCTCACTAAGGCAGCAGCATCTTTTGGGACATTAATATTTACCTCTGAGAGTTGGGTGACCGAAACGGAAAGTTCTATTTTGTTTTTGTCAGGACTAAGGTCCGAAAGCAAAATATTCTTGCTCTCATATCCTAAAAACGATACAATAACAGTTCCATCATTGACACTCTCCGGGATTTTCAAAATAAAATCACCTTCCGTATTGGTTATTGTACTAATATTTGTTCCTTCAACTGCTAAGGTTGCAAAAATCAACGCTTTTTTAGAATCTTGGTCAATTACCTCTCCTTTATACTGCTTAAAATTCTCTACACTTTGCTTTTCCTGAAATGCAAATGCATTTGTAGAGCTAAACCCTATAACGGATACCAACAACACTACTAGTGCTGTTTGGATTTTTTTCTGAGTTTTTTTATATTTTTTATACATGGCAATGCTGTATTATGTTGAATACGAATAACTCTAAGTTAATGATTTATAATTAGATATACGATTTTATTTCTCTTTTTATAAGTTTAAAACTAGGATTGATTCGATTCGGGAATACTATCTTTTTTAACTGCTATTCTGATAGGTAAGAAATTTATTCTAGTCAACCATAAAAAGTGCATTGGCAAAGAATAACTTCCCATTCTCCCAAAAACCTCTAAATAAAGGATTGTCCACCAAATAGATAACCTGACCTTTCCCATGCTTTTCTACGCCAAAGACTAATGAATTCTTCACTTTTTCTTGAGCTTCACTTCCAGCAAAACCAGATACTGGCTTGGTATTTCCTTCAAGGTATACGGCATTTCCATTTTTTAGATAATCATAGCTGGAGCTACCCAATTTTAATGTGAAATATTCTTCTCCATACCCATAGGCCAAAGGATGCGTATTATCAACTTTGGTTTTAAAAATAGCACCCGTAATTGCTTTCTTGATTAGTTCCCTTCGAACACTTTTGTGAGGTTTTGGCTCATTTTTCAAGGAATCTTTTACAACTTTTTTCTTCTTTATGTTAAATGCTCTTTTTTCCGCAATTTCGTCTACGGCTCCACCCATTGCAATAAGTTTTCCTCCAGCTTTTACCCATTCTTTTAATTTGATCAGTTCTTTTTCCTTAAAGAAGGTTTTATAGTTGCCGCCTGGGAGTATTAAAACTTGGTAGCTTTTTAAATCCACTTGATTAAGATAATCACTATCTATAACAGTTATTGGATAATGCAATTGTTGCTCAAAAAAGTGCCAAATTTCACCAAAACGCAGTGTAGATGTAGGTTTTCCGGATAAAACTGCAATCTTTGGTTTTGTAATCATCTGGACATAGGAAGAACCAAAGTCTTTTCCGGAATCTACGAAACCGGTTTTTGAACCTGTCATGGTCTTTTCAAACTTATCGCAGATTTTTTTTAGAACCGCTATAAAATCTGTTTTATGTTGATTGTCTCCTTTGGTAATAATCAAACTTCCCCTTGAAAAAGACTTTCCACTAATTGAAAAAGGATGGTTTGTTTTACGTACCCGTATTCCTTTCTTTAGCAGTCCTGCCAAAAATCTGGCATCTTTCATACTGTCCCAGTCAGATATATGGGCATAATTCCCTGAATCTATAAATTTACTGGGAGGTATTTGAACATCCACTTCTTCAACTCCATTGGGCACAATTGAGGTAGATGCAATTGCATCCAAACCATAAGCATAGGGTAGTGACCACGCTGTAATATCGTAAGTAACCGAATCGCTGAGTTTAGCATCTGGTTCAAACAAAACCTTTACCAATGTTCCTTTGGGTTGATTGGTAGAGACTACCAAACTTTTTTTTGTGGATACCATGTTCCCAGAAATCCCAGTTTTATATTTATAACCTTTAACCGTTCCCTTTGATGCATTACTGAACTCAATTTTATGCTTTGACAATAGCGCTTTGAGTGCTCCAATTTTATCTTCATCCCCATTCAACACATAACTTTTGTATTTGAAATTTTGATTTTGGTAGAATTTTCGGAATTCAGAATTTAATTTGTCCGCATTTTGGGAAGAAACTTCAACAGTTGAAATGCCTGTAGTATGGTGATGGGCTATTCTATCTTTTAAAGTAAGTGTGTCACCAATTTTTGTGATGACACCCAAACCGCCGCGTCCACTTCCACCTTGCTCATAAGTCATTCCAATGGCGCCGTTGTAGGTAGGGTAGGTATCTCCATAACTGGGATAAAACAGGTCATACATTTCTTTGGTAAAATAAAACCATCCATTGGCATCAAAATACTTAGCGTGGTTTTTCCCCAAGGTTACCTGAAAATCACGCTGAAAATCTGTAATCACTTCATGATAGGGTTGTGCCGCTGGGGCAAAATAATAGGGATTGTCCACTCCTTGCTCGTGAAAATCAACATGCACGTGGGGTAACCATTCATTATATACTTTTAGTCGCTGTTGACTTTCAACCTGGGTCAACCATGCCCAATCTCGGTTTAAATCAAACATATAATGATTACTTCTTCCGGTCCACCAACCTTCATGGTGTTCTTTGCTATTTGGATCTACTTGATGCGGAGCGTTTTTATATTGATTGTACCAGTTACTATAGCGATCACGACCATCTGGATTTATACATGGATCTAAAATTACCACCGTATTTTTCAAATAAGAACTTTTGGTAGTTAACAGCTCATAAATGGTTTGCATAGATGCTTCTGTACCTGCACTCTCATTCCCATGCACATTATAACTTAACCAAACAATTGCTTTTGAAGAATCTCCTTGACCTTGAGTATCCTTTAGATGCTCTTCCTTAATTTTTTCTAGATTGGAAATATTAGCTGCAGATGATAGATACACCAACAATAAGGGTCTCCGTTCATTGGTTTGCCCATAAGTGGTCAGTTTCACTCTATCTGAAGCTTCTTTTGCCAAATATTCATAATAATTCACCACTTCATAGTGTCTGGTAAACTCTGTACCCAATTCATATCCCAAAAATTCCGAAGGAGATTTAAGCTGCTGGGCAGATATTGAAAAACCAAAAAAGGTGAAAAGGAGAAATAGAAGTGTTCTCATATAGAAATAAATTATTCAGAATCAAATCTAACAATAAATACCAAAAAGACCATTTATGTTCTATGTAGTACATAGCAAAAAGCTAAAAAGTAATTAACGTATTTTTAGGAAGAGAAAAAAAGAAGTGGTTTATCTTTAGCGCGATATTAAAGCTTGAATGGAAGTAGATTGTATACCTTTTAAGAAAACGGGTTATTTTTCTAGACTTATTTGTGATTATCTGGAACAAAAAGAAGACCTAAAACCATTTTATAACAGATTTCCCCAAATAGAAAACTTTAAGGGTCAAATAAAGGAGAAGGAGGCGAATTATCCAGCCTTACATAGACCCATTCTTGTAAAAGCCTTAAAGAAACAATACCAAGATTTTACAGTTACAGAAGCGACGGAAAAATATATTTCGTTGTTGGAACATAACAAAACATTCACAGTGGTAACAGGGCACCAATTGAACCTTTTTACCGGACCACTGTATTTTTTGTATAAAATTATTTCCACCATAAACCTAACAAGGCAATTAAAACAAACATATCCGGAATATGAGTTTGTCCCCGTGTATTGGATGGCAACGGAAGACCATGATTTTGACGAAATAAATTATTTCAATTTTAAGGGAAAGAAAGTACAATGGAACAAAGAAGTCTCCGGAGCTGTTGGACAATTAAAAACGGATGGATTAGATGAAGTATTCCAAACATTCGCTACTGAACTTGGTAATACGGCAAGTGCAAAGGAACTTAAAGACTTGTTCCAAAATGCCTATTTAGAACATTCAAACCTTGCGGACGCAACACGGTTTTTGGCAAATGAATTGTTTGGAGCGCATGGTTTGGTCATTATTGATGGGGACGATGTTGAATTGAAAAAGTTGTTGGTTCCATTTGCACAACAGGATATTTTTGAAAATACACCCTTCCATAAAGTTTCTGAAACCATAACAGAGCTATCCAAGGTTTCTTCTGATTACTTAATCCAAGTGAACCCTAGGGAAATCAATTACTTTTATCTTTTGGATGGTATCCGGGAACGAATTGTTGAAAAAGATGGAGATTTCCATATCAACAATACAGAAATAGTATTTTCAGCAAGCGAACTGAAAACAGAATTGAGCAATCATCCTGAACGGTTTTCCCCAAATGTCATTGCCCGTCCGTTGTACCAAGAAGTGATTTTGCCCAATCTTTGTTATATTGGAGGAGGAGGGGAGTTGGCCTATTGGTTGGAACTCAAAAGTTATTTTGATGAACTGGGTGTTACATTTCCCATGATGTTATTGCGGAATTCAGCTTTGGTACTCACGGAAAAACAATCGAAAAAAATTGGAAAACTTGATTTAAAGATTGCCGATTTATTCTTGAACCAAAACAGTTTTATCAACAAAAAAATACGGGATATCTCTAATATCGATATTGATTTTTCCCAACAAAAGCAATATTTGGAAGAACAATTCCAAGGAATGTACAAATTGGCCGAAGAGACGGACAAAAGTTTTATTGGCGCGGTAAAGGCTCAAGAAGTAAAACAAAAGAAAGGCCTTGACGCATTGGAAAAACGATTGTTACAGGCGCAAAAACGAAAGTTAAAAGATCATGTGGTGCGCATCACCGATCTTCAGAATGCACTTTTTCCGAATAAGTCTTTACAGGAACGGCAACTCAATTTTTCCGAATTGTATTTAGAGTTGGGTACAGAACTTATTCCAGAGCTAATGGATAGTTTAGACCCACTGTGCAATACGTTTTTGGTTTTAAGGCACTAAATAGTTGCCTTTCCATTCTTTCTTTTCCAACGAAAACTGAACCCGGGTGTGAAAAGGCTGCCCCAGTTTTAAAAAGTCGATTCTGTTAGGTATGATATGTACCATGCAAAAATGATTTTCTTCATTTAAATAGTGTATTTCCTTCAACCCAGAAATTGGATTTCCTGGAGGGTTTACCGTATTGTAATCCTTTTGGGCAGCATTAGGTATAGCTTTCCATTGTTTTTTCAAAACAGAATCATCCTTTTCAATATGTGCTTTTCCCTCAATACGCAGTTGTATCATTCTTGATGGATGATAAAAAAGTGCACTTACTGTATTGTTTTTTTGTATTTCGGTTATTTTAGGAGAACGTGAATCTGTATAAAAAGTCAGTTGCAAGCTATTAAAGACATTTCGCAATACAACAGTTCGCAGACCTATAGTGCCATCCAAGCCCATGGTACCCAAGGAAAAAAAGCGAAAAGGATGATTTTTTTCACTCATGCCCAGCTGTAGTTCATTGGCAATTTCTTTAAAGAGATGATCTTTCATAATTGGTGAAAGTAACTTTTTTTTAAAAAAGTTTGAAAACAGGGTAGGGTTTTTTTAATGTGGGTTGTTCTATATATGAAAATTGCTATGAAATTTTCAAAGATATGAGTAGGTTAACTCATATGTTTAGGTTGGTTTTGATTTTATTTAAAAGCCCCGGAGTGGTTCCCGGGGCTTTTGCTTTTAACTAACTCAAACTAATTTTTAGTGATTACCCACCGCAATTGGCAGGTACATCCTCTACTCTACTTTCAATTTCCAAGATCTGGTCAAAAGTGGTTGTTCCACGTAGTGTAATAACTATAGAGGTAGGTTCCACGTCATAAATGACGCCATCAAAACCGCTAAATTGAAATTGAGAACGGACTTCGTCTCCTGAAAGAACCTTACCTGTCTGTGAGTCCACACCGGTTACTCTGAGTCGCTGAACAAAATTTACTTTAGTGTTTTGGTAGAATTGAAAGGCATCATAAACTAGGGAGGCGCTTCCAGAAGGCACCGTGACCGTACGTTCTGTGAAGACTTTACTACCAACTTGTTGTGATTGATCTCCAAATATGGTACTGGTTTCCTCAACTGATCTACTGTAGTCATAACCTACAGTCAAAGAAGCATTGTACTTAGCTCCGGTACCGAAGAATTTGGCATCGAACTCCACACCTACGGTTGTTGAAACATTTATTGAGTTGGTCGTGTTTATGGACAAGGATTCTTCCCACCCTACAGTACCAGATTCGACTTCTGTAACTTCAACTCCAACTGAGTCACCTAAACTACCGTTACCGCAATTACTCAAGGTAGTATTGACTTTAAAACTGGTTTCTGCCTCCCCTAAAATGGGCTCAAGAAAAGTAGTGCCTACATTCTGTACCTCCCAGTCTATTGTGGTGGAGATTAAACGCCATCGTATAGGTTGCGAATTAATTGGGAGAGATGGTGGGAAAGAAATAATAGTTGGTATTAGAACCATATCAAAGGTTAACCCTATGTCAGGCGCTAATCGAACTGCAGTACCACTACTATTTTGTAGTTCGTAAATACCTTCAGCTATTTTTTCAATCTTAAAATGAAAGGCAGGGTTGCCTTGAATCAAATTAAAATCAGTCACCTCAGTTGCTGCAAGACCAAGATGGGAATAGAATGTTTGTCTAAGTAAAATTACAGCGGAATTTATAATAGTTCCAGAATACAGAAAACGCCCACCAGATTTGATTCTAATGGCAAAGGTATTTACCTGGCCTGGAATCGGCACAAAACTGAAATTTCGATTCTCTTCGTTACCATTGAATTCGGCTCCTGAAGTTGATGTCATGATAAAACTTTGATTTGAGGCGCCGATGACCATACTTTTGCCGGGTTCAGGATTGTCATCTCCGTCTATGGGCTGGAAGTAATAAGAGGTGTCCTCACTCAAATTGACGATACTGTTTTCATCGGTTTCATCTAAACTGTTAGCAATTATCTTTCTCGGCAAAGGATTGCTCTGAAAGGAGGTGGTTAGTGAATCGGAAGTAATAGTTTGATTATCAGCGTCTTTTATAACAGAAGTAACAAAAACACCGTCGGCCAGTTCATCAATTGCTTCTTCGGTCAATTCTTCTTTGATAAGCCTTATTTGCCCCATAAAAGTAATTGGGTCAATGTCGATGGTTTGGGAAAAATCGCCCTCTTCGGCTTCAATGTTAATTTCTGCTGTGACCGGGGTGTACCCTTTTTTTACCAGTTCACGGGTATCCAGTACAAAGCCAATTTCCCCTGCGTACGTATCGAATCTATCTGCTGATGTTCCATCTGATGGAACAAGTTCACCTTCCCCTTGTTCTGGTGTTGAGGTTTCCTCTTTGCTACAATTGGTGAGGGCCAAGGTCAACACGACCAAGAGTAAAAGCCTAAAAAATCTGTTTTGGGTCTTCATAATCTATTTGTTTTGTGGGTTAAACTTAAATCTAGTTTTGTGTGACCTGCCCGGAAAACGGTCTGCAGCCCTTAGCCGGACAAGACCACAAAACTGTTGTCATAGATTCTTATGGAATTCTCATGACACCACAAACCTAAAGCGCTGGTTTTGAGGTATAAAAAAAGAGAGGTGGACAATAGGTGGACACCTTAAAAATTAAGATGGGACAATGAGTGGACATGCTTGTTAAGTCCCATTTTTAAAGGTATGAGCAGTTTGCTGGAAAGCGTCAGTTCGAGTGTCCGCTAATAGCGGATGTATCGAAAACACATGAAAAAATGTGCAAATAAAGACTTCTTGATACGATTTTTCTTCTTTTCGACTCCTCTCAAAGTGATAGAAAAATCACTCGAAGTGACAGTATGTTAAAGACTCAATACCAAATCTTGTAAAGAATCTTCTGTGGTGATATCCAACTTTTTACGAAGGCGATATCGGGCTTTTTTGATTCCTTCAGGGGAAATATTGAGGATATTGGCAATCTCTTTGGAGGACAGGTTCATCTTTAAAAGTGCCAACAAACGAAGCTCGTTTGAAGTGACCTGAGGGTATTTAGTTTTCACATTGCTATTGAAATCTTTATGCACTTCCTCAAAATAGCGTGAAAAGTTCTCCCAATTGTTATCGTCTTGCAAATCAAAATTGATGGTTCTGATTAGTTGTTGATAACCACTTTTTGATGTTTCTATAGATTTTAACTCCTCCGCTTTTTGTTTAAGCCCTTCCAAAACTTCGTTCTTTTTGGCCAAATGCAGGGCATGGGTTGTCAGTTCCTTCTTTTTAAAGGCCAGTTCAGCATCTACTTTTTCTTTTTCCAGTTTGTTGCGTTTTAGTTTTTGGCGAATGGCATAAAAACCAATTAAGGAGAGTAAAAGACCAATACCCAAAAGTAGCTTTTGAAGATTGCTAATTGATGCTTGCTGTTCTAAAACCGTTATTTCCTTTTCTTGCAGAACTATTTGTTGTTCTTTTTTTTCCGTTTCATACTGCGTTTTTAATTCTTCAATTTGTTTGAACTTGTTCGAATTAAAAATAGAGTCATTTAACCTTTCATACTTTTTCCGATTGCTTAAAGCTTCGCTATAGAGCCCCATTTTTTCATGGATTATGGATCTATCTCGGTAAGCATCTTTGAGATATACCAGTGATCCAACAGAATCTGCTAGGTTTATTGATTTGGAATTGTACTCCAGTGCTTTTATATAATTCTTTTTACCCCTGTAGGCATTGGTAATGTCATTATATCCAATTATCTCATTATTTACAGAACCACGTTTGCTTGCGGTTGCTATGGATTTGAAAAAATATTCCAATGCCTTGTCATATTCTTTTTGTTCCATAAACACTGCACCAATGTTTCCCAAATTGGCAGCAACATAATCATCCCTTTTCATTGCATGACTAACTTCTAAACTATTATGGTAGTTTTCCAACGACTTGTCATACTCTTTCAGATGATAAAAAAGGGAGCCTAATTCCATATAAACATTTGCTTGCCATATTTTATCATTTTGCTCTTTAAAAATTTCCAGACTTTCGGAAAGTGGTTGAAGTACATCTCCATAGTTGCGACGAAGAAGTTCAATTCTACCATACTTGGCCTTTAAAATCCCAACCTTCATAGGTTTTGGAATTGTTAAAGTGTCCAATGCCCTCAGTGAAAGCAATAAATTTTCGACTGCTTTCTTATAGTTTCCTTTATCAACATAAGTGGTCGATTTCTGGGAAAAAGCATCAGAAATCAGTTCTCCATCGCCTAGGTTTTTTGCTATGAGTATGGTTTCGTCGTTGAGGTTTAAAGCCTTTTCGAAACTACCTTCAAGGTTTTCCAATTTAGCCCAGTTTAAAAGAATGTTATATTGATTTGTCAAATCTTTTAGTTCTTCGTAAATACCTTTTGCAAGCTTAGAATAATAGATTGTAGAGTCAAGATTTCTATGGGCCCCAAAGTGTCTAGCCATATTTAGGTAAGCATTGGCTGTTCCTTGAGTGTAATCTATTTTTTTGGATAACTCTAATTGTTCTTTTGCATAACTCAATGCTTCTTCAGGAGTTTCTAGGCCAAATTTAGCTTTAAAAAGTTCATCCAAAGTCTTTACCTTTTCAATACCATCGGCTTGGGAGTGGTATACTTTTAAGATGCTATCCAATTTCTTATTTTCTTGTGCAGAAACAAAAAGAATGCTTCCTAAAAAGGTCAATAGAAATGACTTGGAGGTTTTCATGGAGGTTGGTTTGATTTAAAGATACATTTTCTTTCTAAAATTACCCATACCAACAAAAAACAGGCCCGAAGGCCTGTTTAAAACTAACTCAAACTAAACTGTATAACTTAATTGATGACCCAAGGGCCCTCAAAACGGTCTTGCCCTACTGCTGCCGATGAAAACCATTCTTTGATTTCCGTTCCAGCTTCGTTAACGAACAAATAACGCCCGCTACTTCCGCCAATTGTAAAATTGGTTGCAGCGCCTACTTTGTCAAATAAGGCACCGTTATCTCTGATACTGATTGGATCGCCAAACCAGGTATTGGAGGGAACCTCAGGAGACCAAGTTCCATTACCAGCAGCACTATATCTTTGATAGCTACCCCCAGATAAGCTAAAAAATGCCATGTTAGGATTCCCGATTTGAACCGCAGCTCCGATTCCTTCTGAAGAAATTGTAAAATTGCCACTATCGCCAAGAATGTTATTTACCAAAAGTACATTTCCAGAAGTGCCCAGAGGTCCAGAAGGTAATTGATTATTGTTTACGTAATTAGCAAGACTAACAATTTGTAATTTTGTTCCATCACCACTAAAAATATAGAATCTACTTGCCAGGTTATCAGCCCAACGTACACCTGCTCCCACGTTTTCTAATTCCAAATTTCCTAAAGGCGCATCTGGGTCGTCAATGTCAAAAATTCTTCTATCACCATCACTTAGAATCCCTGGGGTATTTCCATTGAACCACGCATACTTATCACCCGCTTTGTTAAAAATGAGTACATCACTATTTCCAATATTGGCCATAGCTCCAATACCATCATCAAAAAGATCTAATAAATCGGCATAAAGTCCAGGAGGTATAACTCCCTTTAATTCACATGTTTTAACCGTGTATTTGGTGGCAAGATTGGTGCTTACCACTTGGCTTGGGTCCTCAAGACTGTTAACTACATACGATAAAGGAAGTCCACCGGCAATATCGCTAGATTCGGCTAAGCGATTTACGATGTCTTTCAAGTTTTCCACCGCTTGATCACCACTAAAGGTGGAACCTACCGCGTTCAAGGACCCTTGAGAATCACCACCATAGGCGATTACCTTTACTGTCAGGTTATTGTACTCGTTTAAGGTTTCGATGTCCACACTGCCTTCTAGTTTTCCTGCAACAGCGTTGTAAGAACCTCTTAAAGAGGCCTCCATGTCCTGTGCAGAAGCTGTTGACTCATAGAGCATATAGAAAATACGTCCATAAGTAACAGAAGAGATAAATGTTGCAGGATTGTCCGGTTGTACAAAAGTTGCCAATTGTTGAGGAGTAACGCTTGGGTCAAATACTTCATCTAGGCTCGTAGGTTTTACATAACTCATGGTATAATATTGTTGTGTAAGTTTTACAAGAACACTGCTAGTTTCAGAACTGGTGTCCAAGGAAAAATTACCACTTACCTTGGTGGTCAAGTTGGAAAATTTCAACCCCATTTCTAAAGCTAATTCTTCTTTAGAATTTATGGCAACCACGTCTAAAGTGAAATTAGCTGGGGTAATATCACCGTTTTGCGCAATAACATCGTTCATGGCCTGTTGTACCGTTCCTTGGTCAATAACATCTACTTCTACTGTAGCTTGTGGATTGCCTGTAACCAGATTGTATGTGATTTTTCCTCCGGCCCTTTTTACCACTATGTCCGACGGGGTAGCATTATCCAGGGTCTTGCCCTGTAAGAGGTTTCCCGGCCATATCACGGAAGCGTTGGTATTGTATAACGGAAAGGTGTGGGTGCCCCCGGTAATATCGACTTCTTTTTCCGTGCAGACCCAACGTTGCTCTACCGTTGGACCGTCCGCTTCTTCTTTTCTATCGTAATCTTCGTTTTTGGTTTCCTCGCTACCGGCAACGTCAGATTCCGTGATATTTGGCGGATAATTTTCAAAAGGATCTCCACTAGCTACTACCACTGCAAGCGCAGACGTTGATGTTGTCTCTGGACAGCCACTATTACTTGCTGGCCCAGATTCATTTGGGCAATTATCATTGGTATCAACAATACCATCTCCATCGGTGTCTATCGGGTCGGTGGGCGAAGATGTTTCGTCTTTACTACAAGCTATTGCCATTATCATTAGCAATAGCATAAAAAATTTACTCAATAACTTACTTATTGTTTTCATCATAATCTGTTTTGTGGTTAAACTTTACATTCTGTTTTGTGTGACTTACTCGGTTTTGGTCTGCAGTACCGTACCGAGCAAGACCACAAAACGGTTGTTGATGTCTAGATGGTTTTTTTCATCAACACCACAAACCTAATGGGCTTCATTAAGCAACAAAAAAATGAAGGGGGTACAAAGGGGGTACAGCCTATAAAGTCAATATCTATAGGAGTTTCGAGAGGATGTGTAAATTAGGCTAAATGGCTAAAATCATATTTTCAAGGGAATCTTCAGGAGTAAGTGCCATTTTTTTTCGGAGTCTTTGGCGTGCTTTTTTGATGCCGTCTGGTGAAATATTCAAGATGGTGGCAATCTCTTTTGAAGACATGTTCATTTTGAGCAGGGCCATAAAACGAAGCTCGTTTTTAGTGACTTCCGGATACCTGTTCTTAACGTTTTTGGCAAAATCTCTATGTACCTGTTCAAAGTATTGGGTAAAGCTCTCCCAGTTTTTATCATCTTGCTGGTCAAAATTGATGGTCTTTATGAGTTCTTGATAGCCTTTTGCATCACCTTGTGATTTTAAATCTTTTGCCTTAAGTTTTACATTTTCCAAAACCTCGTTCTTTTTGGCAAGGTGTAGGGCATGGGTCGTAAGCTCTTTCTTTTTAAAGGCCAATTCGGCATCTACCTTCTCTTTTTCCAATTTATTCTTCTTTGTTCGTTCACGAAATCCATAAAAACCAAAACCCAGCGCCAAGGTTGAAAGCGTCATGCCCCCACCTAAAAGCCAACGTTGTTGCTTATTGATTTTTGCTTCTTGCTCCAGAACGGTTATTTCTTTGTCTTGAAGTACTATTTGCTGTTCTTTTTTTTCGGTTTGATATTGAATTTCCAATTCATTTATTTTTTCGATGTTTTCTTGTTTGAAAATCGTATCGTATTTATCAAAATGTAACTTGCGGAAGTCATACGCCCTTTTGAAATTTCCCAAAGCGGCATGAGTTTTGGCCAATCTAAGGTAATCAGTTATCATTCTAGTTTCAGTTGCTGTTTCTTTTGAGATTGCCAAGGCGCTATTAAAGTTTCCAAGGGCTTGGGTATATCTTTTTTGCTTAAAATATACATCTCCTATATTACGGGTGGCAAGCCCCGCTATTTGAGCTTCCCCCTTTTCTTCGGCAAGTTTTAAAGCTTTTGAAAAATATTCTTTTGCCAGTACCAAGGAATCTAAATCGTGATAAAGCGCTCCGATGAGATTATACTGTTTGGCCAATTCAATATGGTAATCATTTTTCTTAAAATAGGGTACGCTCTTAAAATAATAAGTTAGAGCTTCTTTTATTTCCCCTCCCTTTTCTAAATTGAGGGCAATATTGGATTGGACCATTGAAAGACCCCATTCCATTTTTTCGGAAATACAAATGGTTTCAGCTTTTCTATAATATTCATTGGAAACTTTTAAATTTCCAAGTTCACTTTGTAAAACACCAATATTTACATAGCTTGCCGCCAAAGAATTACCGGTTACTCCCAATTCTTCTTTTAGCCTTAAAGACTTTAAATGTGATTCCAAGGCCTGTTTAGGTTGCCCCATATATTTTTGGTTAATACCTAGATTGTTGTAAATCATACTTAATTCTTTTTTATTCTTCAATTGATCAAAAAGACCAATAGCTTTTTTATAGAATTCGTTTGATTTCCTATAATCAGCGGTAGAATAATAAAATTGGCCTTGATCCATTGTCAGAATGGCAATAAACTTTGTGTTGGGGATAGTTTTGAGCTCCGCTAATGCTTTATCCAAATACAATTTGGATTTTTTGGGATCCTTTCTTACCGTAGTTCTGAATAATTCTCGATAGGTCTTTATCAAGGCAGTATCTTTTTGAATAGGAATCAAATTAAGAAGACTATCAATCTTATTATTTTCCTGCCCCCAAGAGCAAAATGAAATATATAAAAGAAAGAATCCGAATATGGTGAAGGTTTTGGTTTTCATTGAGGTTGGTTTACCCACTAAAAATAGGGAATTTTAAACCAAGCTTTTGAAAAGGAAGTGACTAAAAAAGCCCCGAAGTGATTCCGGGGCTTTTCGATTGCTATTGCAGAAAAGTACTATATATGATTTAAAATGAGGACCACGTTAATCGTCACACCCTCCTTCCACATTTTCGGATATTGTTTCAGTATCAATGAGATTATTAATTACATTGGTACCTCTCACAGTTACTTCTATAAAATCCTGTTGTATATTAGTCACTACCCCTGTAAAATTATTAAAGGTAAACTGTGTCAATATTTCGTTGCCAGTCAAAGGAATATCATTTTCTTGATATCTTCCTTTGATTCTAAATCGTTTTACAAATGGGATTCTTACATTTTCATAGCTTTGATAAATATCTGCAACCAAGATTACTGTTTTTGGTGGTATTTCCTGTGTACGTTCAATAAAGATGTTTTTGGATTCCGTCTTTTCAAAAGCTTCAGAAGTGGTACTTACCGAGGTTCTGGAAGTACTAAACGCATAATCTTCCGTTATTGAAGTTTTTAAAGACCCCCCTGTTCCGAATAGCTCCGTGGAAACCTCTGCTTCAACTGTAACGGAAATCGAATGGTCTCTACTGCTGCTAACTGACATGGACTCTTCCCAACCTACAATTGACTTAGTTTCAAGAGTTAATGATTCACCTATGGTGGTTGATTGTGTACCGCTACTACAATTTCTAATTTTTTGATTAAATTCACTGGCAGTATTAGAGGGTGGTAATATGGGTTGCATGAACCTTGTATCTAAAGCCACTATATCCCAATCAATATCAAACGATAATATTCTAAAAAAAATAGGTTCGACCTCCGAACTTGAGAAAAGACGCCCGCCAGAACCACCTGAGGTACTATACCCTATTGGAATTCCAGTAGATTGGGGTGTAAAGGTATACAGCCCAGGTTCGATTTTTTCAATTTTAAATTGAAAATTAAGACGATTCTCTACATCTGCGTTGCCTCCATCATTCTCTAAATTAGCTTTTGTTTGGATATTAAGCTTTAGGTCATTGGAAATATATGCATAATGTATATCGGAGCCATCATGTACTGACATACTATAAATGTCTTCATCTTCTTTTCCTGGAACTTTCTTAAAGGTATATGCAGTGAACTTTTCAGTCTCATCGGAGGTATAGTCCAAATCAGTTAATTTATCAATAAAGATGGGTGACCTAACGTTATTGCCACCAGTTGGAAATTGTTTTGAATTTGGTGCCCCAAAAATTTGAGTGTTATTCTCTTCCACCAATTGCACAAAATAGATAATATCCTCCTTAAGATTAACTGTTTTATATAAATCTTCTAAATGATTGGAATTGATTTCTATTTGAGAAGGGTTAGATGTAAAAGATTGTTTCGAAATTTCTTCAGTAGCCAAAACATTACCGTTTTCATCCAAAATATCGATGATTAAAGGGACTCCCTCCCTAAGTTCTGCTTCTGCCTCCTCAGTTAAATCTTCATTTTTGAATGATAAGCTAGCTATGTTGCTAAAAGTTTCAAATTGGACTTCCTGATCATAATCTCCAATGGAAGAGGTCACACTTATTGCAGCGGTAATTGCGGTATGACCCTTTCTGGCCATATCTCTTGAACTGATATTGATCCCTATTTCACCTTCGTCAATGGCAAACTCATCGAGATTTACGCCATCCCCAAACTCTAATTCTCGATTATCATTGGAATTGTTATTTCCGTTATCATCTTTGCTACACCCGATATACGTAAAAATCAAGACAAGGATTAAAAGAGCACTTACTAATTTACTGGTTGTTTTCATCACGTTTTGTTTTGTGGTTGAACTTTACAATCTGTTTTGTGCGACCTGCCCAGTAACGGTCTGCAGTACCTAACCGAGCAAGACCACAAAACGGTTGTCAGGATTCATATAGAATTTTCATGACACCACAAACCTAAAGTGCAGGTTTTGGGAAAGAAAAAAAAGAGGGGAGACAAATGGTATACTTTTCCAAATTTGTCTCGAAACGTCAATGATTATAGGATGTTTGCTAAATGCTCAAAACGGCATTTTCTAAGGAATCCGAGGTGGAAAGGTCCATTTTTTTGCGTAATCGCTGCCTTGCTTTCTTGATTCCGGGGATGGAAATGTTCAGAATATTGGCAATTTCCTTGGAGGAAAGGTTCATCTTGATCAAGGCCATTAAACGAAGTTCATTGGGTGTGATCTCAGGGTATTTTTTGGCCACATTGCTATTAAAATCTTTGTGTACTTCTTCAAAATAGCGTGCAAATTTTTCCCAGTTGTTACTGTCTTGCAAATCAAAATTAATAGTGTTGATGAGTTGTGTAATGTCCTGCACATTTTCATCGGACTTAAGTTCTTCTGCTTTTTGACGTAAACTTTCTAGGGTTTCGTTCTTTTTGGCCAAGTGCAGCGCATGGGTGGTCAGCTCTTTTTTCTTAAAGGCCAGCTCGGCATCCACTCGTTCTTTTTCCAGTTTGTTTCCCTTCATTTTTTGCCGAAGGGCGTAGTAACCCAGCCCGAAAACCAACAGTGTTAAACCTAGTCCTCCAGATAGAAGCAGTTTTTGGAGGTTGCTTATTTCAGCATTCTGTTCCAATAACGTAATTTCTTGTTCTTTTTTTTCAGTGTCGTAAATGATACGAAGCTCCTCTATTTGCTTGGATTTTGTCTTGTTGAAAATACTGTCCTTAAGATTACTGTAAATCATATAATCATCCAAAGCTTCCTCAAATTTTCCGGCTTCTTGAAAGGACTCAGATCTCTTTTGATATAAATGTAGTGCGCTTTTTATAGATTGGGTAGAGTCGGCTACGGCAATTCCTTTGGTTAGATAGTGAATTGAAGCTTCCAGATCATTGGTTTTGTTATAGAAATTTCCCAGGCCCAAATAGGTATACTGTATACCTGTTGGATGTTCCATTTTTTTGAATAGCTGTAACGATTTTTCAAAATGTTCAAGAGCGTTTTTGGTATCTTGCAATGCCAAATAATTCCCTCCAAGTCCGTTATGAATGGTGGTTTCTTGTAAAGTATATTTGTGTTCTTTGCTGATTTCCAAAGCTTTAAAATAGCTATCAAAAGCCTCTTCATGTTTGCCGAGAACCTTTAAACTGTTTCCCAGATTTTCCAATGTCATACAGGCAAAGTTCATGTCACCCATTTTTTTGTAGGTTTCAAGTGCTTCCCTATAATAGATAACGGCTTTTTCGGTATTCCCAAGGTTACTTTCAATGGTTCCCAAGCCATTTAATGCATCGGCGACATAGATTTCTTCTGCATATTTTTTATAAAGTTTTAGTGCCCTCAATTGGTATTTCAATGATAATTGAAGCAATCCTCTGTCATAATATACTGTGGAGATTGTGTGAAAGGTACTTCCTATGTACTTGAAATCTGACTTTTTAATATTGGGGAGTTGTGCCCTGTTATCGTATAATTCGATGTTTTTATTGAGGTAAAACATCGCTTGTTCGTAATCTGTTTTTTGGATGTTTAGGTCGCCCAATTGTGTGTTGTTGGACATTGCCCCATAGATATCGTTATTTTCGGTATAAAACTGAAGGGATTTTTTGAAGGAATGCTCAGCGGAGTCCAGTTGATGACGATTACGATAATATAATCCAAGTGCATACTTGCCCATTGCCGTTCCTTTTTTGTAACCCAAACTTTTGGAAATATCAATCATTTCATTTGCATATCTATAGGCCTCCTGAGGGTGGGTGTACGTTAGTTCCTTACATAGCAGATTGCCAAGATATACTTTTGTAGTGTCATTGGGTTGATTTTGATATGCTTGTAGGATGCTATCAAGTGTTTTATTTTCCTGTGCGCGAATTTTTAGAACGAAGCAACTACATAAAAAAAAGAAAAATAGTGGCAGAGGTTTCATTGAGGTTGAATTTACTCCCTTAAAAGTAGCTAATAAAACACAACAAATTGAAAGAGAAATGTTTAGCGGAATAGTTCTTTAAAATGTGCCTTAACCTCAAACAAGGTTGCTTCGACCATACTGTCAAATCGTAAATCTGCATGGCCTACCCGTTCTTTTGGGCCAATGCCCACGCTGTAAAAACCACCGGCCTTGGCGGCATCAATACCACTTTCAGCATCTTCAAAAACGATACATTCCGCGGGTTGGAGGTTTAATTTTTCCGCACCATACAAAAAGATATCCGGTTCGGGTTTACTTTTTGAGACACTATTCCCGTCACCAATTACATCGAAAAAGGCATTGGCATTTAATTGCTTCAATACTTTTATGGCATTTTTACTAGCACTGCCCAAAGCAACACTAAAGCCTTCGGTTCTTAGATGGATCAATAGTTCTTTGGCCCCTGGCAGATAATCTTCAGAGGTCATGTTTTCCAGGCTGGCAACATACAAATCGTTCTTTTTTGCAGCTAGTTCGGCCTTGGCCTCCTCACTCAAAGAGGTATTGTTATGGTCAAGGATAACCTGGATGGAATCCATACGTGATATACCACGAAGTTTATCATTTACCTTGTGGTCAAAATCCCAGCCCATCTCATCTGACATTTTTTTCCATGCCGTATAATGTGATGCCGCTGTATCGGTAATGACCCCGTCTAAATCAAAGATGAATCCTTTTATCATAGCTTAATGGTGTTTAGCGACACAAAGAAATGATGAAAAAAGTTAAGAAAAAAACTACGAAAGGTAATATTGCCGATGTTGAGGCTAAGTGTACTTTTTTGGATTAAAAGTATTGGAATCAGAGTGCGAATCCCTTATTTAAATGGAATATGCCATTGAAAATAAAGGGTATACTACGACTGTTAAATAAGTTGTTATAAATATCCTTAAAAGATACTTTTCCAAGTGCGGCAAATTGCTATTTTTGCCCATGCAGAACAACGTACTTATCCTAGATTTTGGTTCCCAGTATACACAGTTGATTGCGCGTCGCGTTCGGGAGCTTAACATTTACTCAGAAATAAAGCCATATAACAATCCACCTAAGGATTTATCCACCTATAAAGCTGTAATTCTTTCTGGTTCACCTTTTTCAGTACGAAGCGAAGATGTTCCGCATCCAGATTTATCGGAAATCAAAGGAAAAAAACCTTTGTTGGGTATCTGTTATGGTGCACAATACCTTTCACATTTTAATGGAGGTAGCGTAGCTCCATCGGCCACTAGGGAGTATGGAAGGGCAAATCTTTCTTACGTAAAGGAAAGCGAGAATTTTTTAAAAGGAATTGATGAGGGCAGCCAGGTGTGGATGAGCCATAGTGATACCATAAAGGAACTTCCAGATGGTGCAGTTAGATTGGCAAGCACCCATGATGTTGAAAATGCAGCTTTTAGAATAGAAAGGGAAAAAACATTTGGTATCCAATTTCATCCGGAAGTGTATCATACCAAGGATGGGAAAAAGTTATTGGAGAATTTTTTGGTCAATATTGCCGGATTGGAGCAAGATTGGACCCCAGATGCATTTGTAGAAACTACGATCAAAGAACTTCAAGAAAAAATTGGTGATGATAAGGTGATTTTAGGGCTTTCTGGTGGAGTAGACTCCAGTGTTGCCGCCATGTTGTTGCACAAAGCCATCGGAAGTCATTTACATTGCATTTTTGTGAATAATGGTCTTTTGCGCAAAAATGAATTTGAAAGTGTCCTTGATCAGTACAAGCATATGGGCCTGAATGTAAAAGGTGTTGATGCTTCGGCACGTTTTTTGGATGCCCTGAAAGGTGAATCGGATCCTGAAACAAAAAGAAAGATAATAGGTAGGGTTTTTATTGAAGTGTTTGATGATGAAGCACATCAGGTTGAAAATGCAAAGTGGTTGGCCCAAGGCACCATTTATCCAGACAGAATAGAATCGGTATCAGCTAGTGGCGGACCCTCTGCCGTTATTAAAAGTCATCATAATGTTGGTGGTCTGCCTGATTATATGAAACTGAAAGTGGTTGAGCCCTTGCATCTGCTTTTTAAAGATGAGGTGCGCAGGGTTGGAAGAAACTTGGACATGGATTCAACGATTCTTGGCCGTCACCCTTTTCCAGGACCTGGATTGGGAATTCGTATTTTAGGTGACATTACCGCAGAAAAGGTGTCTATTTTACAGGAGGTTGATGCCATTTTTATTGACGGATTGAAAAAATGGGGCTTATATGATAAGGTTTGGCAGGCCGGAGCCATGCTTTTGCCCGTAAATAGTGTAGGGGTCATGGGAGATGAGCGTACATATGAAAAATGTGTGACTTTAAGAGCAGTTGAAAGTACGGATGGTATGACGGCTGATTGGGTTAATTTACCCTATGAGTTCTTACAAAAGACCTCTAATGATATAATAAATAAGGTTAAAGGCGTTAATAGAGTAGTGTATGACATTAGTTCTAAGCCACCGGCAACTATAGAATGGGAATGAAAAAGTATATTTTACAAGTAAGTATTGTTGTCTTTTTACTGACTTCAATTCGAGTTTCTGCTCAAAATTATACCACACATGCGGTTAAAGAAGGAGAGACTTTGCAGAGCATATCTTCCAAGTATAGGGTAACACCGTACACGATACTTCAATCCAACAAGGAGATTAAGACCGCTTCAGATATAAAACCAAACACCATTTTAATTATTCCGTTGAATGGTGCTGTGGTAACCCAACAGGAAAAACCCCAAGAAAAACAAATTCAGGAGCAGAAGAAACCTTTAAGCTTTTCTAGACATAGGGTGAGAAAAAGAGAGACCTTATTTGGACTTACGCAGCGGTACAAAATTACGGAAGAGCAACTGAAGCGATACAATAGACAGCTGTATGCAGAGCCTCTAAAAAAGGGTATGGTGCTTCAAATACCCAAATTCCCAGAGCCAACGGAAGAGGATGAACGTGCCCTCGATTTTGAGACCTATACCGTTCTTCCCAAGGAAACAAGATGGAGTATTGCCCATAAATATGGCATTACTGTAGATAGTTTGGTCACGTTAAACCCTGATTTAAGTAAAAGCTCAGATTATTTGGCGGTAGGGCAAGAGCTGCAATTACCAAGACCTAAAGGCGATAGCCTTGAAGACCAAAAGGTAGATTTGTATACTTCATTTACGGTTCCTGCCAAGCAAACCTTGTATAGCTTAGGCAAAGAATACGGGATACCTTCAGATTCCATCGTAAAACTGAATCCAGAAATCATGCAACTTGGGGGTTTGAAAGAAGGTATGGTTTTACGCCTTCCCAAGAAAAAAGATACATCTGGAGAAGTGAACACGGAAAACTTTATTTTTTATGAAGTAAAACCAAAACAAAACATTTTTAGACTTACCCAAAATTTAAAAATTACTAGAGATGAATTGTTTCTGTTGAACCCAGATTTGGAAAATGGTCTCAAAGCTGGAATGGTCTTAAAACTTCCCAAGGATAAAGCTGAGGGACTTGAAGTTAAAAATGCCTTGGTTCTTGATAAAATCAATCTTATAGATAGTATTAATATTGAAAATAGACCCAAGCTTGTGTTTATGCTTCCTTTTAGGTTGGATCGGGTTGATTTCAACGATAGAAAGAAAACTTTAAGTCAAATAAAGACCCGTAGGGATATAAGTTTAAGCACTGGATTTTATTCTGGCGCGATGGTAGCATTGGATTCCATTAAAAAAATGGGGGTTTCAGTTGATGTAAAAACGTATGATACTGAGCGAAACCAAGATAAAGTAAAGGAAATACTTTTTAGAGAGAATCTGTATGGCGTTAGTGCCATTATTGGACCCATGACCTCCAGTACTCTGAATGAGGTGGCTGTGCAAGCAGCATCCAAAAATATTCCCGTGATTGCTCCCATTGCATCTGATAGCGAATTGAGCCATGGCAACGTATATTTTTCGGTACCAACAGATGAGGTTCTTCGACAAAAAATGCTTTCCTATTTAAAGAAAATCCATACGGATCAGAACGTGGTTATTATTGCCGATTCTACCCATCAGGTTGCCCATGATTCTATTTTAAACAAGTTTCCTGCAGCTCAAATCGCAAAAATAATTGACAACAAATCATTGCACTTGGATCAGTTTTTAATCATGCTTTCCGAGGACAAGGAAAATTGGGTTTTTGTAGAAACGGCCCAACCCAATATGGTGTCAAGTGTTAGTTCAATATTAAATTCAGCTATTTCAGAAGAGACAAGGGTACAGATGTTTACTACGAATTTTAATAACGCTTTTGAAAATGATGCCATTTCCAGCACTCATTTATCAAATTTAAAATTTACGTATCCCTCTTTTTATAGAGCGACTGCAAATGATTCTTTTACCAAGGCATACCGTAAGCGATATAAGGGTCTTAAACCTGACCGCTACGCAGTTAGAGGTTTTGATGTGACGCTGGATGTTTTATTGAAACTTGCCCATAAAAACAACCTTTTTGAAACTTCTAAAATTATTGGGCTAACAGAGTATACGGGGAACAGCTTTAATTATTTTAATAATTGGTCTTCCGGATATTACAATACCGCCTGCTATTTAATGGAGTACGATAGTTTACGAATTAAAGAAATAAAGTTAAATGACCTCTAAAGTTACCTATACAGGAGAATTAAGGACCACATGTTTACATGTAAGGTCCAATGACGAATTTATTACGGATGCACCGGTTGATAATAATGGTTTGGGACAAGCGTTTTCGCCAACCGATACTGTTGCCACTGGTCTGGCGAGTTGTATGCTTACCATGATGGGGATTAAATCAAGGGATTTAGAAGTGGATTTGACCGGTTCCATGGCCGAAGTGACCAAACATATGGCGGTAAATCCTAGGCGCATTTCCAAAATTGAGGTGAAACTCGAACTGCCGGAAAATACTTCCGAAAAACACAGGAAGATTTTGGAAAATACCGCAAATACATGTCCGGTGCAGCATAGCTTACATCCAGACATTGAAAGAGTAATTGAGTTTTATTGGATAAAATAGTTTTTATAGGGTGCCTTTTAGTTTTTGGTTTCTTCGGATATGCCCAAGAAATTGAAGAAGGTGTTTTATGGGATTCCAACAAAAGACTTACTTGGTCAGATTTTAAGGGGAAGATTCCACCAGCTGCAGTACCTGCGGCAACCACGGCAAGTGGGTTAAGCTATAAATATTCTGCAAACTTGATTCACCATGAAGTGGAACTGGATTTTGAGGTAAATGCCTACTTCTATCCAAACGAATCATGGTACAAACCTAAAATCTGTGATGATATAATCCTAAGTCATGAACAGCTTCATTTTGACATTGCTGAGCTTTTTGCACGCAAAATGCGAGCAAAACTGAAGCGAACCTCTTTTTCCGATAATGTTAAAGCTGAGATTCGAAAAATCTACATGGAGACATTAAAGGAATTAAAGGATTTTCAGGAACTCTACGATTGGGAAACCAATTTTTCCAGAAATACCGAAAAGCAGTTGGAGTGGAATAAGAAAATAGCGGAGGCTTTAAAGGAAAATTAATTTTTCTAGCTAGCAAAAAATTATACATCACACCGTAAAAAAGCATCTTTAAGTGCTGCGATTTTATCATCCCAAGTGGAAATAAACTCTTGGGCAACATACCCTGTATACCCGGTATCCAAAATAGCCTTCATAATGGCGGGATAGTATAATTCTTGGGTTTCATCTATTTCATGGCGGCCAGGTACACCGGCAGTATGATAATGACCAAAATAGGGATGATAATTTTGAATACTACGGATTATATCCCCCTCCTGTATTTGCATATGGTAGATGTCATAAAGCAATTTAAAATTGTCACTGCCCAAGTGTTTGCAAAGTTCAACTCCCCAGATAGAACTATCACACATATAGTCTGGGTGATTAACTTGATTGAACAGTTCCATTTGGATTACAACCCCATGCTTTTCGGCCAAAGGCATGATTTTAGAAAGCCCCTCCACACAATTTTGTAGACCAACATAATCGTTCATACCATTACGATTACCACTAAAACATATGAGGTTGGTATACCCCGCTTCAGCTACTTGTGGGATAATTTCAGAGTAGTTTTTTATAAGCTCTTCATGATACTGAGGGTCGTTCCACCCTTTGGTCAGGCTAATTTCCGCACCATTGCACATGGAACAGTGGATGCCATATTTTTTTAATAGCGGCCAATCTTTTGGACCAATCAAATCAATTGCCTTGATTCCGAGACCATTTAATACTTGGAGAAATTCCTCTAAGGACAAATGATTAAAGCACCAGTAACACACACTGTGGTTGATGTTGTTTTGCAATTGAAAATCTTTGTGTGTTTCTTGCTCTTTTGCAAACGTAGAAGTAGTTACGATTCCCGCAGAACCAGCGGCAGCGGCAGTAATGAAATTTCTTCTCTTCATGATTGGTTTTTATATCCTGAAAGATAGTATTTTCGAAGTTGAAATGGAAATTAGACCTGATAAAGAAAAGTTGCTGGAACTTGCCCATTATAAAATGCCATTTGGTAAGTATAAAGGCCGCTATTTGGTAGATTTGCCGCTTCCTTATTTAGTTTGGTTCAGACAAAAAGGATTTCCAGACGGAAAATTGGGAGCGCATTTAAATACCATGATAGATGTAAAGGACAATGGTTTGGAACCCATGATAAGAAAAATCCAAAAAGAATTTCCTAGGTGATACCCCTCTTTCCATTGGCAATTTGTAACTTTACACCCCGTAATAGAAATCCCAAATATGTCACAGACCAAGTACATTTTCGTTACGGGGGGCGTTACTTCTTCTTTAGGAAAGGGAATTATCGCTGCATCCTTGGCCAAATTACTACAAGCCAGAGGGTACCGAACTACCATACAAAAGTTAGATCCCTATATTAACGTAGATCCAGGTACGCTAAACCCCTATGAACATGGAGAGTGTTATGTTACGGAAGATGGTGCAGAAACCGATTTGGATTTAGGGCATTATGAGCGTTTTTTAAACGTTCGCACTTCACAAGCAAACAATGTAACCACAGGTAGAATATACCAGAGCGTTATTGAGAAAGAACGTAGAGGAGAGTTTTTGGGTAAAACGGTGCAAGTTGTTCCACATATTACCAATGAAATAAAACAACGCATCCAAATATTAGGGAACAGTGGGGATTATGATATCGTAATTACCGAGATTGGTGGTACTGTTGGTGATATTGAATCTTTACCCTATATAGAAGCTGTTAGACAACTTTTATGGGAATTGGGTGATAATAATGGAATGGTAATCCATCTCACTTTGGTTCCGTTTTTGTCCGCGGCAGGTGAATTAAAGACCAAGCCAACGCAGCATTCCGTCAAAACTTTGATGGAAAGCGGTATTAAAGCTGATATTCTAGTCTGTAGGACTGAGCACGAAATATCTGATGATATCAAGAAAAAATTGGCCCTTTTCTGTAATGTAAAACAAGAAGCGGTAATTCAGTCAATTGACGCATCAACAATATATGACGTTCCTATGCTAATGCAGGAGGAAGGGTTGGATAAGGTAGCTTTGGAAAAATTGGCTTTGTCCAAAGAAGCAAAACCTGACCTTGAATTGTGGGAACAGTTTTTAAAGAAACACAAGAATCCTAAGCATACTGTTACTATTGGGCTTATTGGAAAATATGTTGAACTTCAAGATTCATACAAATCCATTTTAGAATCTTTTATACATGCAGGTGCTGCCAACGAGGTTAAGGTGAATGTGAAGTCGATTCATTCCGAACACATTTCTGCCAAAAATGTTGATTCCAAATTAAAAGGGTTGGATGGTATTTTGGTTGCTCCTGGTTTTGGTGAACGTGGTATTGAAGGAAAAATAGAGGCTGTACGTTATGCAAGGGAGAACAAGATTCCATTTTTAGGGATTTGTTTGGGAATGCAAATGGCTGTCATAGAATTTGCCCGGAATGTTTTAGGGTATAAAGATGCCAACTCTACCGAGATGGACCAACAGACGGCAAATCCTGTCATTAATTTAATGGAAGAGCAGAAATTGGTAACAAATATGGGAGGAACCATGCGACTTGGGGCTTGGGATTGTGAGTTAAAAGAAGGAAGTCTTGCAAATGAAATTTATGGAAAGACTGAAATATCCGAACGCCACAGACACCGTTTTGAATATAATAATGATTATAGGTCCGAAATGGAGGAAGCTGGTCTAAATGCCTCAGGACTAAACCCAAAGACTGGGTTGGTTGAGGTTATCGAAATCCCTTCCCACCCTTGGTTTGTTGGAGTACAATATCACCCAGAGTATCAAAGTACCGTTGCTAACCCACATCCATTGTTTGTTGGTTTTGTAAAGGCGGTTTTAGTTCAAAAACAAGAACAAAGTAATGCCAGTTTGGCATAAACTCCAGTTTTGGACATATATTTGCCACCTGAAAAGCGGAAATAAAGATTTTCACTAAATAACTTTCATGGAAGAAAAGAAACTGGACATCAATTCCATTATTGGTTTTGTATTGATTTTTGGGATACTCATTTTTATGTTCTATACAAATCAACCTACCCCAGAAGAGCTTGAAGCTCAAAAAGTAGAACAAGAAAAAATAGAGGGTGAAACCAATCAGGTGCAGGAAGCTATTTCTTCCGAACCCATAAAGCCAGAACCAATTAATTTATCGGACTCTACCGCAGTGGCAAGCTACAAGAGTTCCGTTGGGGCTTTTGGTTTTACGAATGCCTCGCCCGGTACCACAAAATTGGAAAATGAGGTACTGTATTTGGAAGTTGACAATAAGGGAGGTCAAATTGTGGAAGCCAAGATGAAGAATTTTGTTGACCACGATTCTGTTCCTATATATTTGGTCAAAGATTCCAATGCAACATTTGGAATCAATTTTTCCACTTCGGATAATAGGGTTTTAAGCACTTTGGATTTGTTTTTTGAACCCTCATTATCAAATAGCGGAGATAATCAAGTGCTTTCAATGAAGGCCAAAATCTCCAATAATCAATTTTTAGAATATAGATATGAAATAAAGCCAAATGATTATTTGGTGAATTTCACAATTCGTTCCCAAGGGTTGAATGGGGTTATTAATGAAAGTCGGCCAATAGATTTGAAATGGGATTTAAAAGGAATCAGACATGATAAAAGTGTCCTGTATGAAAATCGTTATACCCGGTTGACCTATAATCATGAGGAAGGTAAAATCAGTAAACTCTCTGAGAGCAGTGATTTGGATGAAGAAACGGAAACGGATATAAAATGGTTGTCCTATCGCCAGCATTTTTTCAGTTCAATTTTGGCAACGGATACTCATTTTAAGAGTGCTGAACTCAGTTCCACCAATTTAGTGGAGGAAGAAAGTAAGGAAACCCTGTTCACTAAAGCATATACTACCAAAACAGCCCTTGAATTGCAAGGAGGGGAGTTTTCCCAAAACATGCATTGGTATTATGGGCCAACGGATGTAAAGGTTCTTGATAATTATAAAGAGTTGGGTTTGGTTGAATCCATACCATTTGGCTGGGGTATTTTTGGATGGATAAACCGATATGTTTTCACGCCATTTTATACTTTTTTAAGTTCGTTTCTTCCTTATGGTTTGGCTATTGTTGTAATGACAATTATTGTACGTTTGGCACTTTCGCCAGTTACCTATAAGTCGTATTTATCTCAGGCTAAGATGAAAGTATTGAAGCCAGAGATTACGGAAATCAATGAGCGTTTAAAGGACAATGCCATGAAAAAGCAGCAGGAAACCATGAAGCTTTACAACAAAGCGGGGGTTAGTCCCATGAGCGGATGTATACCTGCATTGTTACAGCTGCCAATTTTTTACTCGTTGTTCATGTTTTTTCCTACTTCTTTTGCGCTGAGACAAAAGTCATTTTTATGGGCTGAGGATTTATCCTCATACGATACCATATTTAATTTACCATTTGCCATTCCTTTTTATGGTGACCATGTGAGTCTTTTTCCAATTTTGGCATCTGTGGCCATCTTTTTCTATATGACCATGACTACGGGACAGAGTATGCAGATGCAACAACAACCTGGAATGCCCAACATGAAGTTTATCATGTACTTATCTCCTTTAATGATGTTGTTCTTCTTCAACAACTATGCGAGTGGCTTGAGTTTGTATTATTTCGTTTCCAACTTGATTACCATCTTTATTATGTTGGCAATCAAAAACTACATTTTGGATGAGGATAAGATACATGCCCAAATTCAAGAAAATAAGAAGAAGCCGAAAAAGGAAAACAAGTTCCAGAAAAAAATGCGCGAGATGATGGAACAAGCGGAAAATCAAAAGAAAACTGGAAAACGCTAAAGGGAACTTCTTAAAAGAAAAAAACTCCCCCTTAAACCGGGGGAGCTTTCACCAATGATTAGGTATAGTTTGGAAAGATTTGGGACTTCAAAGATGTGGCTAAATACCTCCTTAAAAAATTATTAGTTGTCAAAGAGGTTGTTTTTGTATGGTAAAGAGACTTCTTTTGATGTGTCATCGATGAACGGTAAAAAGGTTTAAAAAAATAAATCCGATGAACTACAATTCACCGGATTTATTAGTACTATTTGTCCTACAAAATAAAGGTATTTAAAACCTTAGTTTGTTGTATCTGGAATTAGAACACCATCCAATACATGGATAACTCCATTTATAGCTTGTACATCTACAGCATCAATTCCAATACCCATATTTCCTGAACCATCAGTAACATCTGCGATATTTTCACCGGTTCCTGGAAGTGTTATGGTGATATTGTCACCTTCTAGAGTAGGAGCTACGGTATTTCCATCAGGAGTCAGGTCTCCAGATCGCGTGTTTCCATTTGCAACATGATGTTGTAATACAGATGTCAATAAACCTTCTTCAATATCGTCCACTGTTGTCCAATCCATATTACTGTCCAATAAAGCTTGGAATGCTGTACTTGTAGGTGCAAAGACTGTGAATGGACCAGCTCCACTTAGGACACTTACAAAATCGGTTCCAGGCGTTGCAGTAGTAAGTGCTTCTACTAGAGGAGCAAATGTAGGGTCTGCCACGGCAAATGTTACAACGGTAGGTAAATCGATTACTGCATCAACCGCATGTATAACACCATTGGATGCCACAATATCAGCAATAGCAACCTCACTAACTCCGTTCAATGTAACTTTATCATCATCAGTGTTAATGTATAGACTTAGATTTTCATCAGTATCAAATTCAGCGACTGTGTTTACGTATGAATTGCTCAAGCCTCCCGAGAATGCCGCAGCGCCAGCAATCACATGATTTGCAAGTATAGCGTTGATATCATTTGAATTTGGATTCATAAATGCATCAAAAGCAGTATTGACAGGAGCAAAAACCGTAAAGTCTTCTTCTTCATCTGAAAGAAGGTCTGTGAATGTTGTATTTCCACCATCTGTCAAAGCTGCCACCAAAGAAGTAAGGTTAGGATTTGCCAAAGCATGATCTACAATATTAGGTACATCAATAACCGCATTTACAATATGAACTACACCATTCAGCGCTTTTACATCTGGGGTAGATACTGTAGATACGCCGTTTAGGGTAACACCATCCAATGCATCAAAATAGATACTAATATTTTCATCACCAGCACCGACTGCCAAAGTCTTGGCATATCCAGCCCCCAGCATGTTAAGGTCTCCTTCAAATAGAGCGCCACTGATGACGTGATTCAATAACACATTGGTCAATGTTTCAACTGGAATGTCTCCAAGTTCTGCACCATCCAAGAAAGCAGTAAATGCTTCATCCGTTGGAGCCAAAACTGTAAATGGACCTTCTCCTCGCAAAACTGTTGGTAAATCTCCATTAGCGGCAACTAAAGCAGCAACTAAGCTTTCAAGATTTTCATTTCCAATTGCTATATCAGTGATAGGTAATAAGATTATGTCTGCCAACTCGTCCAGTATTGCTTGAGGAAGCAATACTTTGTTTATGATGTGTACCACACCATTTTCAGTTTCAACATTGGGAGTTGTAACTTGAGCATCCGAACTGGTTGCATCTGAAATAAAGACACCACCGTCTGTAGAAACTTCTACTGTAGATCCCTGCAATGTAGTTAGCGTCTGACCATTTGTAAGGTCAGTTGAAAGAGCTGCTGTTCCAGAAATAACATGGTACTTTAAGATAGTGGCCAGAATATCTTGTAGTGCTTCAGTACTAAAATCGTTCAAGGAACTAAACCCATCCAACTGGGCGAACAAATCTGCAAAGGCAGCATTGGTAGGTGCGAATACCGTGAAAGGGCCATCTCCGCTTAAAGCACTAACTAAATCATTGTTGGCGCTTTCATCAGCCTTTTGTAATGCACTTACCAAGCTGCTTAGATCTGCAGTGTCAATAGCGGTCTCTACAATGTTGTCACCTTCTACTGGAGGAATAGGGTCGTTGTCATCATCCGAACAGGATGTAAAAATAAATACGAAAATCAATAAAGTGATTTTAGATAAGTTAATTAGTGCTTTCATAAGATTGAATTTTTAAATTTTAATTGTTTAACACTACAAAGATGAAGTTAAACAAAAAAAGTTGCGTTTTGTTTATTGTTTTTTATAAAAACTTTAACAAAATGAAATGCTACTGTAGATTTTATAGGGGTTTATCTCAATTAAAATAGTAAGATAAATGAAATAAAAACACGAAATAACATTGTTTTTTACGTAAAAAATTCAATTTTTTAAGAAATGAATATGTTTTTTTGAATTAATCTGCAGGTTTTACGTTGGCTGTAATTGCAGTTATAGGCGTATGATTTAGTTAATGACTAATAATTTGTTCTTAATGATATTGTTTAATTTTTTTTTAAAAAATCTAGTCAAACATTTTTGTTATGCTATTTTGAATTTAGTCATAAAGAGTAGGTATGAATTTTTATCTGTACATTTTTTGATGAGGTTTATATATATCATCCATCAAAGATGACCTTTAGTTTAAATGAGGGTCATTTTGTATTTTTGCAGTGTCAAATTTAGAGTGATGAAAAAAGTTGTCGTGGGACTTTCAGGGGGAGTGGATTCAAGCGTCACAGCCTATCTTTTAAAAGAGCAAGGTTATGAGGTAATTGGTCTTTTCATGAAGAATTGGCATGACGATTCCGTGATTATTTCCGAAGAGTGTCCCTGGGTAGAGGATAGTAATGATGCGTTGATTGTGGCTGAAAAACTTGGGATTCCGTTCCAAACAGTTGATTTGAGTGTTGAATACAAGGAGCGTATTGTGGATTATATGTTTAATGAGTATGAAAGAGGACGCACACCAAACCCTGATGTACTTTGCAACCGGGAAATAAAGTTTGATGTATTTATGAAAATTGCATTGCAGTTGGGGGCAGATTATGTTGCTACCGGGCACTATTGTAGAAAGGGCACCATACACAATGATGATGGAACCAAAACGTATCAACTCTTGGCAGGAGTTGATACTAATAAGGATCAGTCCTATTTCCTATGTCAATTATCCCAAGAACAACTTTCAAGGACTTTGTTTCCCATTGGAGAATTAACAAAGCCGGAGGTGAGAAAAATTGCGTCAGATAATGATTTGATCACAGCTGATAAAAAGGATTCGCAAGGCTTGTGTTTCATTGGAAAAGTGCATCTTCCAGAATTTTTACAACAAAAACTAAAACCTAAAAAGGGTGTTATTGTGGAAGTTCCACATACAGCATCTCTCTTTACCAATGTTATCCCGAAATTTGAAAACAAGGATGCCGAGTTAGCGTTTTTGGCTGAAAAACCAACCTATTCTGAAACAGACGGAAAAGTGGTGGGGGAGCATCAAGGAGCGCATTATTTTACCATTGGACAACGCAAAGGATTGAATGTTGGTGGAACTAAGGAGCCCTTATTTGTAATTGATACAGATGTTGAAAAAAACATCATCTACACCGGTCAGGGCAAATCCCATCCTGGTTTGTTGCGCCATACCTTGTTTGTAAATGATAATGAATTACACTGGGTTAGAAAGGACTTAGCCTTAAAGGTTGATGAGACAATGGAAGTTATGGCCAGAATCAGATATAGGCAACCCCTGCAACAGGCTACTTTGTATAAAACAGATAGTGGTCTTTATGTAGACTTTAAAGAAAAACAATCGGCCATTACCGAAGGTCAGTTTGTGGCGTGGTACATCTCTGATGAACTTATTGGCTCAGGAGTCATTTCATAAGCATGGAGCAAAACAGAATCACAAAACTTTTTGGAATTAAGTATCCCATTGTTCAAGGTGGAATGATATGGACTAGTGGTTGGCGCTTGGCATCTGCAGTTTCCAACGCTGGTGGCCTTGGACTGCTTGGTGCTGGAAGTATGTATCCTGATGTGTTAAAACAACATATAGCTAAATGTAAAAAAGCTACGGACAAACCTTTTGGGGTCAATGTACCAATGTTGTATCCCAATATTGAGAAGTTGATGGACATCATTGTCAGTGGTGGCGTAAAAATTGTTTTTACTTCTGCCGGAAATCCGAAAACATGGACAGCGTTTCTAAAGAAACATGGAGTTACAGTAGTGCATGTGGTAAGTAGTGTAAAATTTGCCTTAAAAGCCCAGGATGCTGGAGTTGAAGCTGTTGTTGCAGAAGGATTTGAAGCTGGTGGACATAACGGAAGGGATGAAACCACAACAATGGTTCTGATTCCATCCGTAAAAGAAAAGATAAACATTCCTTTGATTGCTGCAGGAGGAATTGCTACTGGTCAGGGAATGATGGCAGCTATGGTTTTGGGAGCGGATGGCGTTCAGTTGGGCAGTCGTTTTGCTGCAAGTGAAGAAGGTTCTTCGCATGATTTGTTCAAAGAAGAAATAGTAGCGGCCAAAGAAGGGGACACCCACCTAACCTTAAAAGAATTGGCTCCAGTACGTTTGCTCAAAAACAAGTTTTATGAAGATGTTCAACGGGCCTATGCTGCCGGGGCTTCAACAGAAGATTTAAAGATTTTACTGGGTAGGGCAAGAGCCAAGCGCGGTATGTTTGAGGGTGATCTTGTTGAAGGAGAACTAGAGATTGGACAGGTATCAGGGCTAATCAATGAGATTAAACCTGCATCCGAAATCGTAAAGGATTTGATGCAAGAGTTTGGCAAAGCCAAAGAAGCCGTAAAAAGTTTTTAAAACAGTCTACTTTCTTTACATTTACCGCGCACATGAAAAAGCTAATCCCCACATTAGTGTTATTTGTAATTGCATCGCAACTCTATGGCCAAATAGGACGTGATAAGGCACTTCATTTTTTGGGTGGAAATCTTTTTGGCCTAGCTGGAGCAGGAATAGCCAAGCAGGCCACTGATGGAAATAGGGTTTGGACGTTTGTTGGAGCCGTAGCAGGAAGTACACTAATTGGCTTGGCCAAAGAAACCGTGGATGCTAGTCAGCGAGAAAATGGCTGGGACAATGATGATTTGGCAGCAACGATTTTGGGAGGTATTACTGTGGGGGTTGTTATTGAGGTCTTTTCAAAAAAACGTAATAAACGACTAAGAGGAAGTTTTACTACAGAGCATATAGAAGATGATTTTCTGGTGAATGTAAAAGATGAGATTCTTTTGATTGAAGGGGATGGACTTCCAAGCTTAACCTCATTCGGATTTTCATCAACATTTTTAAAGAATACCCTCTCTCACCAAGAAGGTTTAGATTAGTCCCCTTGCCTTTATTTCCAAGTATTTGTTAATGGTATTTATAGTAAGATTTTCTGGTTTGGTCAAGATGGTTTGTATCCCGTATTTTCTAAGTTCATTTACAATTAACTTTTTCTCGTAAATAAATTTTTCAGCAATGGTCTGTTCAAAAATTTGATGAACAGTCTCGGCTTTTTTAACAGCAAATGTAGTGAGTTCCGTATTTTCAAAAAAGATGACCACCAGAAGATGTTGTTTGGCAATAGCCTGTAGATATGGCAATTGTCTGTGAAGAGCATCCAAGGTTTCAAAATTTGTGTAGAGCAGCAAAAGACTTCTTTGGTTCAGGTTTCTTTTTACATCAACATAAAGTCTGCTAAAATCACTTTCTATGAAATCGGTTTCCAAGTTATAAAGTGTTTCCAGAATCAGGTTCATTTGTGAACTTCTACGTTCGGCAACAACACGATTTTCAATTTTGTCACTGAATGAAAACATACCCGCTTTATCCTGTTTTTTTAATGCGATATTACTAATGACCAATGTCGCATTTATGGCATAATCCAGAAGACTTAGCTCATTGAAGGGCATTTTCATAACTCTTCCTTTATCAATGACGGAGTATATGGGTTGCGATTTTTCATCTTGATATTGGTTCACCATTAATTGGTTCCTTTTGGCCGTTGCTTTCCAATTAATGTTCCTAATATCATCCCCTTGCACATATTCCTTAATTTGCTCAAATTCCATGGTATGGCCAATACGTCTAATTTTTTTTAGACCGAATTCGTGCAAACGGTTCGTAAATGCAATCAGGTCATATTTTTGAAGTTGAAGAAAGGAGGGATACACCGGAACTTCTTGATTTATGTTGAATGCATATTTTCGTGCAAGAAAACTAATAGGGGAGCTGGCAAATAGATTCAAGCTGCCAAAAGAATAGACACCGCGTTGCGTTGGCCTGAGTATATAATCATAGCTCTTGCTTCCACCACTTTGTATTTTGCTGGTCAGGCCAAAATCCCTTTTTTGAAATTGGAATGGGATTTCGTCAATTATCTTGACACTGACCGGAAAAAGGTAACTGTTGGTTAGTTCCAGCTGAATTAAGTTCTCATCTCCATTGGAAAGTTTGTCCGGCAAGACTCGTTGCCCCTTTAATTTACCTTTTGAAGCAAATAGCAATACCACATCAACTATAAATAAAAGCGAAAAAACATAAAATAATATCTTAACAGCACCAAACATATCTTCTACCATATAGGAGAGCAAAAAGGCAAAAACAATGATAGAAATCACTATAAAAAATCGTTTCTGCAAGTAGATATGTCTAAAGAGTCTTTTCAAAGTAAGTATTGTATTATCTAGGAATCTCTATGCCTTCGATTATCTGTTTAACCACCTGTTCTGCTGTCAATCCTTCCATCTCTCTTTCTGGCGTTAATATAATTCTGTGGGCTAGGATTGGCGTTGCCACTCTTTTAATATCATCGGGTGTAATAAAATCGCGTCCATTTATGGCAGCCAACGCTTTAGAAGCATCCATAATTGCAATGGAAGCCCTTGGTGATGCCCCAAGGAAAAGATTGGCATTAGCTCTGGTATTGTCAACTATCGCAGCAATGTATTTTATAAGATTTTTTTCTGCAATGATCTCTTTTATGGTATTTTGATATTCAGCTATTTGCTTTGCCGATAATACGGAAGTAATCAATTTTTCTATTTGGGTATTCTTCTGTTCATGTTTTCTTTCAAGAATTTCCACCTCTTCTTCAAGCGTGGGATAGTATACATTGATCTTGAAAAGAAAACGATCCAATTGGGCTTCGGGCAATCTGTAAGTGCCCTCTTGTTCCACAGGGTTTTGGGTGGCGAAGACCAAAAATGGGGGCTCCATATCATATTGCGTTCCATCAATGGTAATTTGCCTTTCCTCCATGGCTTCAAAAAGTGCGGCCTGGGTTTTGGCAGGAGCACGGTTGATTTCATCAATTAGGATGATATTGGAAAACAACGGACCTTTCTTAAATTCAAATTCGGAAGTTTTTACATTAAAAATTGAAGTTCCCAAAATATCACTGGGCATTAAATCTGGTGTAAACTGAATGCGGCTAAAATCAACATTCATAGTTTTTGCCAACAGTTTTGCAGTAACCGTTTTTGCCACACCGGGAACACCTTCTATTAGGGAATGACCGTTGGAAAGAATTGAAACAATAAGTAGTTCAATCATATTTTGTTGGCCAATGATTACTTTTCCCAATTCGGATTTTATTTGGGCTACGGCCTCTTGCAGTTTGGTTAAATCTACTCTTGAATCAAACTGTAGCGAATCCCCTTGTTGTTCTTTTTCTTCCATACTATTATTGCTTAAAGGCGGTTATTTTTTTATTTAGTTCAATGCTATCCTGTTCGGTATGCGTTATTTTATTTTTTAATGTAATGATATAGTTTATCAAGCTTTTGGTTTCTTCCATTCCTTTTCCTGATTTGGAAGCTAAAACCTGAATTGTTTTTTCATTCAGTGTTGACGTATCAATATGAAAATTACTTCTTAGGTGCTCTAGAAAATAATTGAGTTTTTTGTGTATTAAATCTGTGTAATCTTTATTTTGATTATACAATGAACCTACAGCTTGGGCAAATTCAACAGATGAGTTTTTTAATGGTTCAACCACCGGAATGATTCGTTGCTCTCTTTTACTTTTAAAGAAAACAAAGAGTAAAACGCCCGTAATCATTAAATAATAGGCCCATTTAAGTGCTGGTTGGTTTAAAACAAAGCGCATTGGTGAATTGATGACCGCGCGTCCCGCTTTTTTATAATTGTCCCAATACAAAATGTCCCTGTCCTTTACATATGAAAAGGTGTGGGAAACATAATCTTGATTTCCATTTAGTATATAAAAATTGGAATACGCCTGCGGAGTTGTGTTTAGAATGAAGTGGCCATTTCCAAATTTTGTTTTTATGAAATTCGCTCTTTTATGACTTTGGGTGGGCTGGTCATCAAGAAGGTCCTCTTTTAGATAGGTAATATGCCCAAGGATTGTGGTGTTTGTTGAATCTACACTGGTAAAATGGGTATTATAAATTCCACGAGAGAGTTCAAATTCTTCAGATTGAAATTCTTTGTGCGTAAGACTTAGTTTAGTTGAACCTTCTTTTAAGTCATAATCGGAGTTTATATTGATGTTTAGAGTATCGGATAAATAGCTGCCAAAACCAGCTGCAGCGATAAAAATCGTATTTCCTTCGCTTACGTAATCCAACATTTGGTTAGTTTCCTGCTTATCAAGGTTAATATACTGGTTGATAAATATATAGTTGGACTTTATAGATTTATTTCTTTCCACAAGGATGTCATAAACGCTTTCTTCAACTGTAGTGATATCGCTATTATCAAAAATAGTAGCCAATTCATTGTAGAGCACATAGCAGCCAAACGGTATTTTGGAAGTTGCCGTATAGGAAGGTCTCCAATTTATTGGTTTGGGCCTAACAATTTCCGCCACAATAATGCCAACAACCACCAGGGAAAAGACAAGCAATACTATTTTAGACTTTCTATCCATAGTGCTTATTGCAATATTGTTTTGTTTAATTGGATAAACCTAGAGCTTGCATTTGAGTAAATTGCCTCATCAATACGTTGCTCACCATACCAGATATATTCATATAAGTAAGAAACCTTTTTAAACTCGTTTCTTAGTTGAGGTTCTCCAATCTCAAGTTCATAATCCATATTGGTCTTATCAAAATGCCATTCAATAATTTCTTTTTTGGATAGTAGTTTTAGGATTTTTAAATATTGATAGCGAATGGCAAGCCGATAGTCTTTGTTTTTTAGGGCGGAACTCATCAAGGCGTCCAAATCTATAGCTTCTATATGATGTTCCGATAGGTCAATATCTACAATGGACGTCGCTTTTTTTGTGAATATGGAATTAAATTTTTCATTGATGAGCACCCTTACCAAAAGGTAAATAGCCAATAAACCCATTAGGCCATAAATGATATATTCCAGTATTTGAAGAATATTTGGGGGGATATTTATTCCTATGGCATCACCAATGCCTTGAAAAAGCCATTTTAAAAAACGAGCTAGTAGATTTTGGGACTCCCCAGTATTTGTTTCATAATTAAACTCATCTCCAGTATACTTCTCTTTTAAGTCCTCATACATTTTGCGCTCTTGTAGCACCGAGTTTTCATCTATAGGGATCACTATAGAATCATTTTGGGGGAATGCTGTGGATATCCACAACAAAGAAAATAAATAGAAGATGGTTCTTATCACTGGTTAGATTGTCCTATTTGCTCAATTTTGCTTCTTGTGTTTAGGTTATAGGTTTTCTCGTGTAGGGTATAAAAAAGAATACCATTCACAATTTGGGAGAGACATTGTCCATAGATGGATAAAATTAGCAATAGGCAAAGTCCAAGTGTATATATAATAGTAGATACTATAGAACTTCCAACATCAACATTATTCTCAACAACATGAAAAGTATAAAGACCTAATATAATTCCTGGAATGATTAATACGATGAAAAATAATAGTCCATTTAACAAGCCAAGAATGAAATTTACCCCAACGGATTTCCAAAAATTTTTGCTCACCAGCTTCCAGCCTTCACCAAAAGCATCCATTACACCTTTATCTTGTTCCAGCATACTGAAAAAAGAAACTCCGATCCATGCTGCAAGGGAAAACTGAAGTATATATTGCGCAAACAGCCCTACCAAGGGAATAAAGGCAGTAATCAGTACGATAACAAAAAACACCCCGTATATGGGAAAAAGGAGTAAGATAAAAACCAAGGTATTGCCAAGTTTACTCTTGGTAAGGTTCCACACCTCTTTTTTATCAAAGTTTAGGCCTTTTGATTTTTCATACTGCACTAAATAGGAAGAACTAAGGCTAAAGTTAAGCCCGGCTACTAGTACTAAAATTACAAGAAACAATATTCCGCCTGCAATAATATAAATCCAATATGTATCCTCGATACTTTGTCCCGACCCATTTCCAGAAAATCCACCTTCAGCAGCAATAAGTCCTACAAATCCAGAGACCAATAAGTAGCTTGTAATCAACAAACCAATGAGAAATATTCCATTATAGCTAATAAAGACATTGGTGAACTTCTTTATGTTCTGTTTTAAAAAATCAAAATAGGTGGTGAGGATATCACCAAAATCATGGTTTACCCTAAGTTCTATGTAGTTGTCCTTCATATGATCTGTTTACTAAAATTGGATATAGGATATAGTAAAAAACTATTAACAAAAAAGAGAGGCCAATTATTGCAAATGCCAACCAATTTGGCATGCCGGAATAGCGTGTAATAAACCCTTCTATAAAACCTGCGATTATAAAAAATGGAATTGTGCTCACCACAACTTTTAATCCATCTTTTGCGCCTTTCATAAATGAAACACGCCTAGAAAATGTTCTGGGAAACAAAATGCTATTACCCATAATCAGTCCGGCACAGCCTGCAATTATGATTACTGATATTTCAATGGTACCATGCAACCAAATCTGCTTGTTTGCCTCAAAAAAAACACCTTTTGTATAAAAAAATGTGATAAACGCTCCTAACATGACCCCATTACTAAAAAGAATATAGACAGTTCCAATGCTTGTAATTACGCCAAAAGCAAATGCCAAAAACGCAACTCTAATATTGTTAATGGTTATCCCCAAAAAAGTTCCTATCTCACTTCCACTTTTATAAATTGCCGTTGGCTCACCATTAGCAATGTTGTTTAGGGTTTCATTTACATAACCATCTCCCAGAATCAATCGTACAAAGGTGGAATCATTCAAAGCGGAAATACATCCAATGGCAGAGGCCAAGAGGAAGATTAAAAATGCAATACCCAATGTACTGTGATATTGTTTGAAGAATAAAGGAAATTCATGTTTCCAGAAGCTTATTATTCTGTTGCCCGATTCCTTTTTGTTCTTGTAAATTTTTTGGTGCGCCTGGGATGCCAAAGAATTTAGATACAATAAAGTCTTGCTTTCCGCGTAATATGTTTGCGCGTATGATAGGTCATTGGTCAATTGAATATAGCCATCTACTAGAACATCTGGATTGGTTTTGGAACTAAATGAAATAGCTTTTTCAAATGCTATCCATTTTTCCTTATTTTGTTTTACAAAGGCCGCTTCGCGCATAAAATAAGATATTCGTAAGGCTAAAATTACTGTTATATGGGTAACCTCCAAATCAATACAACGCAAAATGTTAACCTAGATTATAAAATTGTAAGCATTGGCGAAAGAATAGTGGCGTTTTTGATTGATGGACTCATCCTCTATATGTATGCGTTTCTTGTCAACATAATAAGTGATGCCCTTGGCTATATTTATGAAGATACATGGACACAAAGAGGCTTGGCAGCTTTCATTTTTTTGCCGGCTATGTTCTATTCACTGTTAATGCATAGCATTTTTAATGGAAGAACCGTGGGAAAAATGCTTCTTAAAATGCGAGTTGTCCGATTGGATGGCACGCCAGTGCATTGGAGTAATTATTTGGTTCGATGGATGCTTCGATTGGTTGATATTTGGATATTTTTAGGCTCCATTGGTATACTGGCCATACTTTTTTCCGAAAGAAGGCAACGTGTAGGAGATGCAGCGGCGGGTACGGTTGTTATCAGTACCAAAAACAAGACAAAGGTGTCCCATACTATTCTGGAGGAAGTAAATGAAACCTATGTCCCTCAATTCACCAATGTAACCTTACTTACAGATAAAGATGTGAGACTTATAAAAGATACTTTCCGAATTGCAAGAAAAAGCAATGATTTTAAAACACTTACAGCACTTAGGGTTAAGGTTGAAAGTATTTTAAACACGAACTCCACATTATATGACGTTCAGTTTTTGGATACAGTTCTGAAGGATTACAACTACTACACCCAAAAAATGTAAGCATGTTTTACCAAACCATAGATATTTTAGGTACCGTTGCCTTTGCTATTTCCGGAGTACTGGTGGCCATGGAGAAACGATTGGATTTGTTCGGAGTGCTTATCATTGGATTTGTTACCGCAATAGGTGGCGGAACCTTACGTGATTTGCTCATTGGAAACACCCCGGTTGTTTGGATGCGGGATTTAACCTATGTTTCTACTGTTTTCATTACTGTTGTTTTGGGAATTGTTTTTGTCAACCAACTAAGATATGTAAGAAAATCATTGTTTCTTTTCGATACTATTGGGATTGGCCTCTACACGATGGTGGGAATAGAAAAGGGTTTGCTTGCCGAGCTTTCACCCATTATGTGTGTGACCCTGGGAACTATAACTGCTAGTTTTGGTGGAGTTATAAGAGACATTCTGTGCAATGAGATACCTGTGATCTTTAGAAAAGAGATTTACGCTACGGCCTGCATTTTAGGAGGAGCCAGTTACTTTTTATTTACCCAACTTCCAATTGAGGAAAGCTATGCATACCTCGCAGCGATTTTTATTGTAATAACGATAAGGCTTTTGGCCGTTCGGTTTGGAATACGATTACCAAATATCTACAAAAAGGAAGGTTGATTATAGTACTTCTGTCTTAAGAATATATATGTTTTTCCAAGGCCAGTCACCGTCGCCTACAGGAACATTATTAATAGCATCCACAACATCCATTCCCTCAATGACTTTCCCAAAAGGGGTATATGAACCATCCAAATGATAGGAGCCCGGTTTGGTCACCACAATAAAAAACTCGTAGGGTGATGCCAGTTTATGGGGATTGTCCCGTTCACTACTTGGCATTGAAATTACCCCTCGATGATGTTTGTGTCCCTTTTTTCCATCAGGAGGGAGAAGGTAACGTCCAATCAATCGTCTTTTCTTGGAGGTTTCCTTATCATCAGAATTACCACCTTGAATAATAAAATTCTTGACCACACGATGGAACTGGGTATTATCAAAATAGCCCTTTCGGGATAAATAGATAAAGTTTGCCTTATGGTAAGGCACATTATCGAAAAGTTGGACCGTAAAACTGCCCATGCTCGTAGTCAACCTTACCTTGTCTTCTTTTAAGTCTTTTGCATAATTGAAAAAGAAGTCAATTGCATTTTCTTCGTTGAGCACAAATGCCTCTTCTTTTTCTTCAGGTTCGGCATCTGGAGTTTTGGTTTCTTTGGAAACCGAATCCAACTTTATGGTGGATTCTTGAAGTACCGCATTATTTTTTTTGGGTGATTCCCCACAAGAGACTAGAAAAAATAATAGTATACTTGTGGTGAAAGCCGATTGTTTGAATAACATGGATTTTAAGGAATTTTATCAACAAGCTCTAAAAATAAAAAATCTACCACTTCCCGGGGCAGATTCACATCATAAAATGTCTCCAGCTATGCGGGAGCAGTGGTTAAAATCAAATGATATAAAAAAAAGAAACCCCAGAAGGGCAGGGGTAATGGCTCTTTTTTATCCAGATGTACATCAACACACCAAATTGCTTCTTATTCTGCGCAAGACCTATGAGGGGATTCATTCCAATCAAATTGGGTTCCCTGGAGGTAAAGTGGAGGAACAGGATAAAGACCTTTTGGAAACTGCCCTGCGCGAAACACATGAAGAAGTTGGGGTAAGTCCAGAGTCCGTTGAAGTTGTAAAAGAGCTCAGTGAAGTATATATACCCCCAAGTAATTTTATGGTACAACCCTTTATTGGACTTTATTCAAACCCGCAGCGTTTTGTACTACAAGAGACTGAAGTAGAAGCCTTGGTTGAGGTGTATTTACGCGATTTTTTGGATAATTCGAATTTCATTGAAGAAAATTTGAGCACTTCGTATGCTAAAAACATTAATGTACCCGCCTACAAACTAAATGGTTATACGGTTTGGGGAGCTACCGCAATGATGATGAGCGAAATCAAAGAGCTTTTAGAACAAGTGCTTTAATCCCTATTTTGTAAATTAGCCCGCAACAGACACTATATGGGGCTATTTAAAGAAAATCCTTTTGGGCATATTTTATTCTTAAAGCGATGGTTGATTCGCATTGCTGGAATGATGACCCACCAACGGTACAAGGGATTTAATACATTGGAAATTGAGGGGTCTCAAGTTCTTAGAGACTTACCGGATACCAATGTGCTGTTTGTAAGTAATCACCAAACGTATTTTGCTGATGTTGTGGCCATGTTCCATGTTTTCAATGCCAGTTTAAAAGGAAGGGACAATTCCATACGAAATATGGGCTACCTCTGGAATCCCAAACTGAACATCTATTACGTAGCGGCCAAGGAAACCATGAAGCAAAGCTTGATAGCCAAGATATTGGCCTATGCAGGTTCCATTAGTATTGAAAGAACGTGGAGGGCAGATGGACAAGATGTGAACAGACAGGTTAAGTTTAGCGATATAAGTAATATAGCAATGGCTTTGGAAGATGGGTGGGTAATCACTTTCCCGCAAGGAACAACAACACCATGGAAGCCTCTTCGCAAGGGAACCGCCCATATTATTAAAAGATACAAACCCGTTGTTGTGCCTGTTGTTATTGATGGTTTTAGACGTTCTTTTGATAAAAAGGGTCTGCGGGTAAAAAAGAAGGGAATACTCCAGTCCATGCATATTAAGGCACCTCTTGAGATTGATTACGAAAATGAATCCATTGAGGCCATTTTAGAAAAATTGGAATATGCCATCGAGCAACACCCTTCTTTTCTAAAGGTTATCTCTGAACAGGAACTTGCTGCTTATGAGGAAGAGCACCAAAAAAGAAGATACGGTTACAAAGGGGATTAAACTTCCAGTTTTTTAAGCTCATTATAATTTTGCTTCAGTCTTTTTAAAAGAATTCCATACAGCAGTTTGTAGAATAACCATATCAAAACCAATAGAATTGCCGTAAACAGTATTGATATCAGGATTATCATAAACCAAAACATTGTTTCGCTCCCTTCTTGAGTGGCAGATTCAATAATCTTTTTTCCTTCCGGACCATATATGAAAACACCGTAAATACTTATAATTAGGGTAACCGTAAAAATTATAAGATTGAACCAAACATATTGTGTCACTGTTTTTTTGACATCCAGTATGGTCTTCATCAATTTTTTGGAAGAATCCGTGAAAGAAATTTTCTTGTAATTCTTGTAGAACTTATAAATGAAATATAAAATGACCGCATAATTAATAAAATTCAGTACCATCATTACATTATAGATATGCATCGCTTTTAGCTCCTGCATAGATTCCGGGTCACTAAATATGATATTTATTCCGGCCCAGAACACAAATTCGATAAGACTGATATAAAATATCCATTTTACAATTGAAGATGATTTTTTCCAAATCATCTTGTAGATTTCGTCATACGACAGCTTGGGAAGATGATCTTCTTTATTCTGCCAATCTTTTTTTAAGAGTTCCAGTTCATCCGTCATACATCAAGGATTTAGTATGGTTCTTAATTTATTTTTAACTCTGTTCATTTTAACTCGTGCATTTACTTCGGTAATTCCCAAAGTCTCTGATATTTCTGCATAATCTTTATCTTCCAAATACAAAAAGACCAAGGCTTTATCAATATCGCCAAGTTGCCTGACTGCCTTGTACATTAATTTTAACTGCTTTTCTTCCGTATCATCATATTCGTCGGTCTTAATTTTAAAAATTACCGAGTCGTAATCTTGTGTTTGTACACGTCTTTTTGATTTTCTGTAAAGTGTTATGGCTGTGTTCAAGGCTACCCGGTACATCCAAGTACTGAATTTTGCTTCTCCCCGAAATTTTGGATAGGCCTTCCATAGTTGAATCGTAATTTCTTGGAACAGGTCATTGTGCGAATCTCTATCGTTGGTGTATAACGTACACACTTTGTGAACAATATTTTGATTGTTCTCAAGCTCCGTTACAAAACGATGTTCCAGTTCTTTATTCACTCAGGTTGGTAAGTTTGCTTTATTTGTATAGGTAAAATGACTTTTGTTACAAAAAGCGAGTTTATTTTTAAATCGAAGCAGTAAATATAGAAGTAAAATAGGACTAGTAATTGCTAATGTCTAATTTTGCAGGAATGTCAACAATGAATATTCCACAGTCCAGTTTTCCAAGAATTATCATCATTGGTGGTGGTTTTGGAGGTATAGCACTTGCTAAAAAATTGAGTAAAAAAGAAGTTCAGGTAGTTTTGTTGGACAAGCACAACTACCACACTTTTCAACCGCTTTTATATCAGGTTTCTACAGGCGGGTTGGAACCAGATTCCATTGCATATCCTATTCGAAAAGTGCTTCAAGGTTACCCTAATTTCTATTTTAGATTGGCCGAAGTTTTACAGATTGATACTGATAAGAGGAAGCTGCGCACCAATATTGGAGAAATAGGGTATGATTATCTGGTTGTGGCAACAGGTTCCGAAACAAATTACTTCGGAAATAAAAATATAGCAGAAAAGGGAATGGCCATGAAAACGGTCCCACAATCCTTGAATTTACGAAGTCTGATTCTGGAAAATTTTGAACAAGCGCTTTTAACGGATGATTTGCATGAAAGAGACGCTTTAATGAATTTTGTTATCGTTGGTGGTGGCCCTACTGGAGTTGAACTGGCTGGAGCATTGGCAGAGATTAAAAAAGGGATTCTCCCTAAGGATTATCCCGATCTGGATACCCGAAGGGCGCAGATAAACCTGGTACAAGGTAGCGATAGAATTTTACCGGCCATGAGCGAGATAGCTTCAAGCAAGGCCGAACATTTTTTGGAAAGCCTAGGTGTTGATGTTTGGAAGAACGTTCGGGTAACGGATTATGATGGAATACATATTTCTACAAATACAGATACTTCTTTTGAATCGGCCACCTTGGTTTGGGCGGCGGGTGTTAAAGCAGCCAACATTGAGGGATTGAATGCAAATGAGCTCCTTTGCAGAGGAAACAGATTGAAAGTAAACCAATACAACCAAGTTGAAGGTTTTAAAGAAATCTTTGCCATAGGCGATGTTGCCCAAATGGAAACCGAAGCCTTTCCACACGGACATCCCATGATGGCACAGCCTGCAATGCAACAAGGAGAAAACTTGGGAGAGAATTTGGTCAGAGCTGTTGAGAATAAACCGTTAAAACCGTTCATTTATAAAGATAAGGGGAGTATGGCCACCGTTGGTAGAAATAAAGCTGTGGTAGATTTACCCAAATTCAAGTTCCAGGGTGTTTTTGCGTGGTTTGTTTGGATGTTCGTACACCTGTATTTTTTAATTGGTTTTAGAAATAGGGTAGTGGTCTTTATCAATTGGGTCTATAACTACATTCGCTTTGATCGCGAGGCACGTTTGATTATTAGACCGTTTAAAAAAGTAAGGGCGAAATAGATTTTATCAGATAAAAAAACTGAACTTCACATACCTGTATTGAACTTCTTTCAGTATCTCTTGTTAAAACGAATGATATCTTAAACATTGTTTGCCATTAGAAATTTGGCTTCATTGACAAAAACAAAATTTTGACTCAAAATCATAAAAGTTTTAAGTATAAAGATTTCACGATTGTTGAAAAACTGACGGTTAGTACACCTTTAAAGTATGAAGCTATTTTTCAAGATAAGGGCTGTTTTATATATTTTAAGAATGGTAATACTAAATTACTATCAAGTGAACATAACACAGAAATAAAAGGAAAGGAAGCAGTTTTGTTAAAATGTGGAAGTAACTTTCTTGAAGTACTTCAAAATAATACTAATGAAGAATTAGAAACTATTGTAATTCATCTCTTTCCGGAACTACTTAAAGAAATTTATAAAAATGAAATACCAACCGCAATTGTAAAACGTACCGAAAGTGAGCAAAGTTTAAAAATTTCTTCGAATGATTTAATAACAAAATTTATAGATTCTTTAGAGTTTTATTTTGATAACCCAAGTTTGGTAAATAATGATTTACTTGAATTAAAAGTCAAGGAACTATTATTACTGCTCATTCAAACTAACTATATAGATTCAGTACAAGAATTAATTACAGATTTATACAGTACCAAAACTATAAAACTGAATGAAGTTGTTGCCTTACATACATTTTCCAATCTTTCAGTTAATGAACTGGCTAAGCTCTGCAATATGAGTCTTTCATCTTTTAAAAGAGCCTTTAAAACCTTTTTCAACGACAGTCCAAATAACTATATCAACACTAAAAAAATTGAGAAAGCTAAAGAGTTATTGCAAATAAGCGAATTGAATATTAGTGATATTGCTTACGAAACTGGCTTTAATGACCCACAATACTTTACAAGGTTATTCAAAAAACGTATAGGTCTCTCACCTTCCGAATTCCGCTCACAATATACAATCTGACCCTTTTGTCCACATCATTGGTCGTTTTCTGCATTTAAGCGCTAAAACTCAAGTATACTTTTGTTCTGTATTATTTTAATAATCAGGACAATGAAAAAAGTAGTAAACTTTTTAGCAATGAGTATAATCATATGTAGTGTCAATGCTCAAAACAAAGAATCCCAAATTAGTAACGATTTAAAAACAAAAAAAATGGACAAACAGAACGTACAATTACAGAGTTTTAATGAATATAAAGATGTTGAAAGAGCATTAGGGCCTTACATTAAAAGTGCTAAGTCTGGAGATGGAAAACTAAGCAGGTCAGCATTTTATAACCATGCACATATTATAGGCTCAATAGAGGGGCAAGTTTATACTATGACTGCTGATGAATTTGGTGATGCAATTAGTGAAGGTGGACCTTCTGAAAACATCCAATCACATATTGCATGGATTGATATTTCCGGACCAGCTGCTGCTGCAAAAGTAGAATTTTATGATTGGAATGGATTTCGATTTACAGATTTCTTTGTTTTGTTTAAAAAAGATGGAGAATGGAAAATAAGTGGTAAAGTGTACGATTCCCACAATAAAAATTAGGCTTTAAAAAGTTAGACTTAGTTGTAGTTTTTTTCTTTTGAGAACTAAAATACCGGGACACAAGACAGTTACAAACAATAGCGGTTTGGGTACTAACTCAAACCGCTATTTCATTATAAAATTATATTATAAACTGAAAAATAAGTGCAAAAAACCTGCCACTACTTACACACAAAACCGATAAGTATTCCCCTATTTTAGGGTCTCCGAAGGAAAACTCGAATTTATTGGTGTCATTAAATTTTTAGGCACAGGGCAAAATAATTGTATCAGATTAAAGCATAGCATTCCCCAAAACACATTTTTTCTAATTTTTATAGTAAATTGCCTAGTATACTAATAATCAGTGATATGAAAGCTGCAACTTGTCCGACCCCACATTCTTCAAACAACACAATCAACATATGTATCTCTTCGGCATTGGTTTTTATTTTTTTACTCTTCACATGGAGTTGTAGTGAAGGAAATCCTGATACCGAAAAGGAAGAAGAAACGGGAGAAATAGAAGAGATGGAGGAGACAGGGTATAATTATCCAGAAGGTAAAATATTTTTCGAATACCCACCAATGGATTTAAACGGAGTTTCTTTTTACGAACCTATGGGCAATATGGGTGTATTTCCCCAGGATCACGGCGGCTTTGTTCATTTTGAATATGGCGTCGATGAACCAACAACACCAGTTTATGCTATGGCTGATGGTGTCGTTGTAGAACTCGGGAAAGGTGGAGATGATTTCTTTATGACTGTCAAGTACAGTACAACTATAAGTACAAAATTAGGCCATGTAGGAAGATTTGCGGATTTTATTCTAAATCAAACAGACCCTGTCATAGAAGGTAGCCCTTTAAATACTGAAATTGAAGTAAAATCTGGGCAGATTATTGGCTACATCTCATCCTTTTCAGCATTGGATATTGGAGTACACGATTTAGATCTGGAATCAAGTAAGTCATTTTGCTATCCAGAATTGGCCTTTTTTGAAAATTTATATGCTGCAGATATTTTTGATTACTATGAAGACTCAAATCCAGTTAAAGCAGAATTCCTGAATAAAAATATAAGAGTACTAGAGCCTTATGGAGGAAAAAATGATTACGATGTAAAAGGTACAATCTCTGGAAATTGGTATATCAAAGATAAATTTGAAGGCAAGGATATTTTTACAAATTATTTTGCAATCGGCTATCATCATATCTATTCAGAAAGAATTGCCATTGCAGACGGACTACCTCGTCATGATCCTGATGTAGAAGACACGAATTCCTATTCCAATTCGTGGATAAAATCCAATAGTCCAAAACCTGAAGAAGTGGACATTGCTTTTGGAATGGTTAAATACGAATTGGTTGCACCTGTAGATCTAAAGAGAAACGATGATGGAACTTATGAATTAAATTCACTTGATGGCGTGGATGATCAAGTACCGAGAGGCGTTTTTCTAATGCAAATGGTAGATGCAGAAACCATGCAGCTAGAATTCATAGCAGATAAAACAGCAATGGAAGTGGAAGAATTTACTGGGAACCAAAGGGTGTATGTTCGCAATCCTGATTATGAGTAATTCTTTGTGTGGTTAATCAATCTTTCAAATGGGACACTGAATTTATAGGCGCAGGGTAAAATAATTCCTGCCAAATCAAAAATAACATCACCAAATCTATCTGGATTTTCACATTAAAATTTCCGAACTTCACTTATCGGGCAATATAGTTTATTAAAACGAACGATATCTTAAACGCTAGCAACAACCAAAAACAGACAACATGCAAAAATTACTAATAATAGGAACCTTATTTATTGGACTTCTTTCTTGTAAAGACGATAATGTTGTGGAATTTTCTTTATTAGGAAAGACAAACGGAATCGAAAATGGAACAGTTCTTTTTCTTAAGAACCAAGACACGAAAGAAACTGTAGACTCTACTGTTGTCTATGAGAACCGTTTTCTATTCAACACAAAACTACCTAAAAGTCCAATACGGTTTTTCTTACATGATAAAAATTTTTCAAACAAATGTTATCTATGGTTAGAAAATAATTCGATGACCTTTGATGCTTCCAAATCAGACTTTAAAAATGCGATAGTAAAAGGCTCTGAATCAGAAATTTTACAAAAAAAGCTATATGCGATACTTGATACAATCTCAAGACCTTCTTGGTTAAAATATGAAATGGACTTTGTAAAGAATAACCCCAGTAGTATTGTTAGTGCTCGTTTACTTTCCTTATACTCAACTACGATAGGAAAAGAAAAAACGAAAAAACTCTTTGAACAATTTTCGGTAGAAAATAAAACTTCAGAATACGGGCAAAAAATTGCCAGATATATTAAACTAAATAAAAACCCAAAAATTGGAGATAACTATGTAGATTTTGAAATGACTGACCAAAAAGGGAATATAAATAAACTTTCGAATTATGATGGGAAAATAGTACTATTAGAATTTTGGGCTTCTTGGTGTACTCCTTGTCGACAAGAAAATCCAAATCTTGTAAAAACATATGAAAATTTTAAGCAAAAGGGCTTTGAAGTTTTTGCTGTTTCAATAGACAATGACAAAAGTAGTTGGCTTAAAGCAATTGAAAAAGATAATTTGAATTGGAAACATGTGAGTGACTTAAATGGGAATGGAAATAGCGCTGGACTTATTTATGGGGTTAATGGAATTCCTGATAATTTTCTAATAGACACAAGCGGAAAAATAATAGCAAGAAATCTTCGAGGAGAGAAACTGAACGAGAAACTAGATGAATTATTAAATTAATGCTGTTGCTAACAATGCATATGAAATATAACTGATATGCTCGCCTAGAGCTTTGTGTATATTTATCAAGACCGCCAAATTTTTAAATTTGGCTCGAGTATAATCCGAAGACTTCATGTCTTTTTACACGTTACGTTTCATATACGCACCGATAAGTGTACTCCTATTTTTTAGATTACCGAAGGAAAATATGAAGGTGTCAGGTTAACCAATCTTATAAACACAGGCCTGATAGGGGTTTAGTTCAAAGCTGGAACTGCCTTGCAAAGCCACATGTTGGTCATTGGAAATGAGTAAATCCAGTGTTGAACTTGCTAAATCATCCAATTCCAAATTTGCCTTTTCTTCAGAAAAACTTAATAGTATCAGGTAATTTTCATCATCCATACTTCTGGTATATGCATACACCTGCTCATTGTCTTCCAGTAGCAATTGATAATCCCCATATACCAAACCCAAATGGTCTTTTCGTAGCTGGACCATTTTCTTAAAATAGTTCAGGACAGAGTCTTTATCTTTTTCCTGTTCTGCAACATTAAGCCCATTTTTATGATTGGGATGTACCTTTAACCAAGGCTTTGCCCCAGAAAACCCTGCGTTTTCAGAATTGTCCCATTGCATAGGCGTTCTTCCGTTATCCCTACTTGCTTCTTTTTCATTTTCGATAAACGTATCCAAATCAACACCTTGTTGTTTTAGAAGCTCGTATCTATTTAGAGTATTTATGTCTTGATAATCGTCAATGGTATCAAATCGGATATTGCTCATTCCAATTTCATCACCATAATAAAAATAGGGAGTCCCTTTCATGGTCAACAAAAAAGTGTGAAGCATGGTTGCCGAATTGTGCCAATGCTCTGGAGAGTCATTTCCCCACCGGCTTACTGTTCGTGGATTGTCATGATTGCTCAAAAACATACTGCCCCAACCTTTTTCCGCAAAGGTTTCATCCCAATCTGAATGGATTTTTTTGAATTCGGTGAGCTTCCATTTATCCTCACGCATCCAGAACACTTCATCCCCATCACGGTCAAGTGACATCAATTCAAAATGAAAGAACATATTAAGTTCTTTTCTTTCTTCGTCTACAAAAAGCAAAGCCTGATCTCGTGCGACCCCAGGAGTTTCCCCAACGGTCATGATATCGTATTTACTCAAGACCTCTTGGTTCATTTCATGCAAATACTCATGTAATTTTGGTCCATTGGCATAAAAGGGAACAAAATTCCCGTTATATTCAGCTGGTAATTCTGGATAACTGATGTCTTTGGAAATAAAAGGGATAACATCCATTCGGAAGCCGTCTACGCCTTTTTTAAACCAAAAATGCATCATGTCATAAATCTCTTGGCGCACTTTAGGGTTTTCCCATTTTAGATCGGGCTGTTTTACGGAAAAATAATGTAGGTAATAGCTATCCGTAAGCTCATCATATTTCCAGGCATTTCCATCTACATCAAAATAACTGAAACGTTTTGGAGGCGTTCCCTTTTCAGCGGGCCACCAGTGGTAGTAATCACGATATGGATTCTCTCTGGATTTTCTGGATTCTTGAAACCAATAGTGTTCATCACTGGTATGGTTCACAACCAAATCCATTACCAATTTTAAATCCCTAGCATGCATTTCTTCCAATAGGGAATCAAAATCGGACATGGTGCCAAACTCTTCCATAATATTGCGGTAATCGCTAATATCATAGCCATTGTCATCGTTTGGGGATTTATATACCGGACATAACCAGATGATATCAACCCCTAAACTTTTTATATAATCCAATCGTTTGATGATACCTTGGATATCGCCAATGCCATTTCCTGTGGTATCTTGAAAACTTCTAGGGTAAATCTGATATACAACTCCTTCTTTCCACCAAGTACGTGCTAGTTCCATGCAATTTTTTTAGGGCCTAAATATATTACTTTCTGGGGTGAAATTCATGCAAGACTTTCTTCAAATGGGTTCTGTTGACGTGCATGTAAATTTCGGTGGTAGTGATGCTTTCATGACCCAACATTTGTTGAATTGCACGTAGGTCCGCACCGTTTTCCAAAAGATGTGTGGCAAAAGAATGTCTAAACGTGTGTGGGCTAATATTTTTATCCATACCAATTTCTTCGGCCAATCTTTTAATGATGGTAAAAATCATGGCCCTTGTTAACTGTTTTCCTCTACGGTTTAGAAAAAGAAAGTCTTCATGTTCTTTTTGAATTTTAAGATGGAGCCTGACTTGATTTCTGTAAATAGTGATGTATTTTTTGTTCACGGAACTTATGGGAACAAAACGTTGTTTATCTCCTTTTCCGGTTACTTTAATAAAGTCTTCTTCAAAATATAGGTCGGAAAGTTTTAGATTAATCAACTCCGATACTCGTAGTCCGCAGCCATATAAAGTTTCCAAAATTGCTCTGTTCCGTTCTCCTTGAGGGTTGGAAAGGTCTATTGCAGTAATGAGTTTATTGATTTCTTCAATGGACAGGGTATCTGGTAGTTTTCTTCCAATTTTTGGAGGCTCTATCAAATCCACAGGGTTGTCCGTTCGGTAATCTTCAAAAACGAGGTAGTTAAAAAAACCTTTCAATCCAGAAATGATTCGGGCCTGCGACCTTGGATTCACCGTTTTGGCAACATCATAAATAAATTTCCGAACGGTTTCTTGGCTTATTTCAATTGGATGCTCAACAATTTCATAAGTATCAAGGTAGTTGGTCAATTTTTGTAAATCCAAAATATAACTGGAGATGGAATTATCGGAAAGACCACGTTCTATTTTTAAATAGTGTTGATAATCCTGCAGAGCTTGCTTCCAGTTCATGGTTTAAAGATAGCCACAAATTGGTTTTAAATAATGTTCCCTATAATTGGTCAATCCATATGCTGTTTTGATCAATTTGAAACATAGAAAGGTCTGGCATTGGATAAATTAGCCAACTGTTTAAATGATATGTACCAATAAAAATGTTGATTCAGGTAGCGTTTGTTTTCGTCGATTAGTAGGAATTTTCGATACTATAATTGGCAGAGGCGCGTTTTAGCTTCTACTAAATTATAACAACCATGAAGAAAACCTTTTTATTAAGTATTTTAATGTTGGCAATTTGTTTTGTTACAATTGCCCAAGACAGAACCAATTTTAAGGCCGGTTTCAATGCTGGTATTCCCGTTGGTGATTTTTCAGAAGCATATGCATTTAGTATAGGTGTGGATGTTGCCTATCATTATGGAGTTTCTGAATTGATAGATCTTGGGGCCGCAACAGGATATATCAATATTTTTGGCGATACGGTAGATACCATTGGTGAAATAGAAGCAGAGTTTGAAGATTATTCGTTCATACCCGTGGCAGCATCTTTAAGGATATATCCAACCTATCATTTTAAGTTGGGTGCCGATGTAGGATATGCCGTTGCAACGGCAAATGATAGTGAAGGAGGATTGTATTACCGCCCGGTGATAGGGTATAATATTACGGGCAATACCGAACTAAATGTTTCCTATATGGCCATAGACAACGATGGAACGTTGGCGGTGGCCACCTTGGGGCTTCTGTTTTTATTTTAAAACAGCTGGGGGACATTGGTTAGAAGAAATCAATAACCATAAATACATAAAATGAAAAAAGTAGTATTTGTTTTTATCTTAACCCTATTATTTACAGTAAACGGCAAAGCACAGACAAACTATTCCGCTGCTTTGGGAATAGGAATTGATCTTTATGATGAAGCCACTTTTTTTGGACCCAGTGGTAAATATTTTTTCTCGGAAAAACATGTTGGCCAAGCCCATTTTGGTATTGAAGACAATGCCACAATTATTACTGCCTTGTACTCTTTTCACAAACAGTTTGTTGGTGCAAAAGGTTTACGATGGTATGTAGGGGCTGGACCTAGTATTATCCTTGTAAGTGATTTTGATAATATTTTTTCTTTGCGTCCACACGCTGGTCTGGATTTTAAGATTGATGGCGTACCCATAGTACTTAATTTTGATTGGAGACCGGCAATTGCGCTTAGTGAAGTAGGAGAAAATGAGGTAGGTGCCTTTGGTTTTGGATTTCAATTTGCATTTAATTAATAAAGAATAGAATTCTCTTGGAAGATTTTCTTTCATGAGTGGATATGGCACTTTTGGTATATAAACGTACTAAAATTGCCATACTAGGTTTAAGCGGAATATCCATATTTTGAGACTTATCACCTGTTAAAGGAAATTGTCTTTAGTATATTTGCTATCGATAACTAAATAAAATCTCATGAAAAAATCATTCATTTTAATTGTACTATTTATTAGTGTTACATCTGCTACCTATGGGCAAGAAGGTTTTGCGGTTAAGGCTGGCTTTAACAATGTGTCCATCAGTGTGGATACTGGCGGCTTTTTTGGGGATGCCAGTGATAGCGAGCTAGGTTTTTTTGTTGGTGGCGGATATAATTTTGAAGTTTGCGAAAGCTTTGATATTGAACCTTCCTTACTTTTTAGCTTTGTAGATGATTTGACATCGTTGTATATCCCAATAATGGGTAAATACAGAATTACAGATGAATTTAATGTTCAGGCGGGACCTCAAATCAATTATCTTTTAGAAGACATTCCAGATGGAGAATTTGGACTTGATATAGCGTTTGGAGGAGGTTATCAAATAGATGACAATTGGTTTGTTGAAGCACGTTATGGTATTCAAATTTCAAGAGGAGGAGATTTTGGAGATGCAATTGACATAAATACGCTTACAGTTGGAGGTGGTTATAGATTCAATTAAGAAATATCAATTTTAAAAAAAGAGGAAGCAATTGCTTCCTCTTTTTTTATACCTTAAAAATATTGGTACATTTATCTTATGAAACTGATTATCGTCAACGGCCCCAATCTAAACTTGCTTGGAAAAAGAGAACCCGAAGTATATGGAAGCACTACTTTTGAAGACTATTTTTCGGAACTACAGCAAAAATTCTCTGGAATTGATTTGGAATACTTTCAATCCAATATTGAAGGGGAATTGATAGATAAAATTCAGGAAGTTGGCTTCAGCTATGATGGTATTGTTTTGAATGCGGCTTCGTACACCCATACTTCAGTAGGCATTGGAGATGCAGTAAAAGCCGTAAATACCCCTGTAGTTGAGGTACATATTTCCAATACGCACAAACGCGAGGACTTTAGACATGTTTCCTATATTTCTTCCGGTGCAAAAGGGGTTATCCTCGGTTTTGGACTTCAGAGCTATGACCTTGCCATCCAGAGTTTCCTATAGACTGCTCAAATACTTTTTATCGGCATAAAAAGTTCCAAAGGGAAGTAATGATGCTATAAAAAGAATTATAAAACGTTTGATACTCCATTTGCGTTGCCAGCAAAAGACCAACGCAATGATACCATAGGCAATAAAAAGGACACCATGCGCATATCCAACAACTTTATTGGGTTCCAAAATATCTGCCCAATATTTTAAGGGCATGGTCAAACCAAATAAAAGTAGATAGGAAATTCCTTCTAATATTGCGGTAGCCCTAAATAGTTTAAGCATTTATAAATGGATTACTTCATCATACGCATCAGCAACGGCTTCCATAACCGCCTCACTCATGGTTGGGTGGGGGTGAACTGCCTTAAGAACTTCATGTCCTGTGGTTTCCAGTTTACGTGCAACCACGGCTTCGGCTATCATGTCGGTTACACCAACGCCGATCATATGGCAACCTAACCATTCGCCATATTTAGCATCAAAAATAACTTTTACAAAACCATCGGGATTTCCAGAAGCTTTGGCTTTTCCACTCGCTGAAAAAGGAAATTTGCCAACCTTGATATCATATCCTTGCTCTTTGGCTTGTTTTTCGGTAAGTCCTACGGAAGCAATTTCAGGTATACAATATGTACACCCAGGAATATTTCCATAATCCAGGGCTTCCACATGCATTCCAGCTATTTTTTCAACACAAAGAATACCTTCGGCAGAGGCCACATGTGCTAGAGCTTGTCCTTGGGTAACATCTCCAATGGCGTAGTACCCTGGGATATTAGTTTGGTAATAGTCGTTCACCAAAATCTTATCGCGATCAACCGCAATTCCAACATCTTCCAGACCTATATTCTCAATATTTGTTTTGATTCCGACTGCCGAAAGAACAATATCGGCCTCTAAAACCTCTTCTCCTTTGGCAGTTTTTACCGTAGCTTTTACTCCTTCACCAGAAGTGTCAACATGGGTAACCTCCGCAGAAGTCTTTATTTTTACACCAGCTTTTTTAAAGCTGCGTTCCAATTGCTTGGAAACATCTTCGTCCTCTACAGGAACTATATTGGGAAGATATTCAACAACGGTTACCTCAGTGCCCATTGAATTATAGAAATAGGCAAATTCGATACCGATGGCTCCACTACCCACAACAATCAGTTTTTTGGGTTGTTCCTTTAATGACATTGCCTCACGATAACCAATCACTTTCTTTCCATCTTGCGGAAGGCTTGGTAGCTCCCTACTTCTGGCTCCAGTGGCAATAATTATGTGATCGGCAGTATATTCAGCGGTATCTCCATGTTCGCCCTTGACCAAAACCTTTTTTCCGGGTTGTACTTTTCCGAAACCATTAAGAATCTCAATCTTGTTCTTCTTCATCAAAAATTGAACGCCTTTGCTCATTCCATCTGCTACACCACGACTTCTTTTTACTACTGCATCAAAATCATGTTCCACTTTTTTGGCACTCAATCCATAATCTTCGGCATGTTTAAGGTATTCAAAAACTTGAGCGGACTTCAACAAGGCTTTGGTAGGAATACAGCCCCAGTTAAGGCAAACACCGCCCAAACTTTCTTTTTCTACAATGGCTGTCTTGAGTCCAAGTTGAGAGGCCCTTATGGCCGTTACATATCCTCCAGGACCACTACCCAAAACAATTACATCGAAGTTGCTCATTAGAATTTAATTTTAGTTATTAAAAATGAAGTGCAAAAATACGGAATTCAGATACCAAATACCAAGATTTGGACCTACAGAACTTTCATAAATTGGAAATTATAACAAAGAACTATCCAAACATTTTTTTGTTGAACTTTTCAGAGTCTCCCTTAGGGATTGAAAGTGAAATCCAATCAGTACCTCTTATCATTTTCCCTATGAAAACGATTTGGCCTATATGACTACAGTAGTGAGCCAATTGTCTGTTTGTTGCTTCAATAATGGAGTGTTCTTCATTCCGAATTTTAATCTTGGAATCGAAGTTTGAATGATCAATGCTCCCAAGGGCATCAAACAGGCATTTCCAGCCTCTTTCCCAAGCGGTTATCATTTCTGCTTTAGAAGTATAGGGTTTTTCAAATTCCACTTCTCGATTACGCCAAGGTTTTTCGCCATCTTCCGTTAAAAAATTGGTCCATCTGCTCAACATATTGCCCGCCATGTGTTTTACAATAATGGCAATGGAATTATCCGTTTCTGAATATTTCCAGAGAATATCTTCATCACTAAGTTGGGCAAAAGTCTTATCACCCATTATTTTATAACGATTAAACTCGAACTGAACATTTTTAATATAATTCTCTTGAAAACTCATGGTTCCTCAGTAGGGTCAAAGTCAATGCTTACAGAATTGATACAATAACGCTGCCCAGTTGTTTCTCTGGGTCCATCATTAAAAACATGCCCTAAATGGCTTCCACAATTGGCACAAACTGTTTCTGTACGCACCATTCCATGGGTAGTATCCCTTATGTATTCAATGGCCCCTTCTATCGCTTGGTCAAAAGAAGGCCACCCACAACCACTTTCAAATTTATGGTTACTTTTAAATAATTTGGCATTGCATGCTTTGCAATGATAGTCTCCGTCTTCAAAGTGTGCGTTGAATTCACCGGTAAATGGTCTTTCAGTGCCTTTCTGGCGCAAAACATGATATTCCTCTGCAGAAAGCTTTTCTTTCCATTCAGTATCTGTTTTTTCTACTCCATATTTTTTATCCATACTGGGTCTTGGGTGTTTTAATTGGACTTAGTTTGAATCTGGTACAAAATCCAGCGCTACTCCATTAATGCAATGTCTTTTTCCTGTAGTATTCCTTGGCCCGTCGTTAAAGACATGCCCTAAATGACCTCCGCAAGTTGCACAATGTTCTTCCGTACGTTCATAACCAATTTTATAATCTACATCGTAGGCAACATTACCCTCAATCTCACGGTCAAAGCTTGGCCACCCTGTTCCCGAATTAAATTTATGTTCACTTTTAAAAAGTGGTGTGGCACAACCTGCACAAACATAGGTGCCCTTTTCTTTGTTATCCAATAAATCGCTGGTAAATGCATTTTCAGTAGCAGCCTTTCGCAATACGTAATATTCCATATCCGTAAGCTCGGCACGCCATTCTTTGTCCGTTTTTGAAACAGCGTAATCCGGATCTTTTTTAATTTCCTTGATTTCTTTTTGTGAAAAACCCTTACATCCAGAAATGATTGTAAGGGTGAGGATAAGCAATTTTTTTCCCATCTTTTTTATATGTAGACGTTATCTTTTAAAAATCCTTTCAAAAATAATGGATAAATATCATCCTAAAACTAAAAAAGTCCTGCTGATTGTTAGCAGGACTTTAAGTTAGCAATTTTTTGATTGATTAATTCAAATCAATTTTTTTCACTTCGCCTTCCTCAATACCCAAGGCGGACATCACATTTGCAATATTCGATGTATCCATCTTAGAGGAATTGGTAAAGACACTTGGAACAAATACTATTCTAAAGGATTGATTGTCCGTGAATCCAGTATCTAAAGTGGAAAGGTCAAAGTTTCCATCAATAAAAAGTTCAATATCCACAAAAGTATGGGCAGATACGTATTGAATGGTGCCCTCCGATAGGAAAAAACTTTGTGGTATTTGACTCCAAGCATCTGCTGTACTATTATCATCAAGTTCAACCGTTCCATCAAACCTATAAACCAATACCGCATCAGCTTCAAATACTTCAAAATCTGTGATATCACTAAATGTTATAAGTGTATTGAATATATTACCTTCAAAATCATAGTTAAAATTGACTCCATCGACCTCCACTATCTGTCCTTGAATTCCATCCACTCCGTCTAGACCATCCAACCCATCAAAGCCATCTTGTCCTCTAGGACCTTCACAAGACATGGTTATCATTACGACAAGAAATACACCTAAAATAGTATTGAATTTATTCATGATTTTTGATTTTTGATTTGTGTTCATTTTAATTTGTTTTCAATACAAAATCAAAAAGCATTCCATTTTTGATATATCTTGTTTTTATTTGAGAATCAAACTGTTCAAAATCGGATTCTTTGGTAAAGATGTGTAATATTGTATTTGTAAAATAGTTTTTATGTCCAAAGTAATTTCCCATAGTCTTTTTACGGAGTTTGATATCAATCTTTTTAAAGCTGGAAAGCATTTTAGACTTTATGATAAGTTGGGCTCCCATCTTTTGGAAGTAGACGGTGTAAAAGGCACTTACTTTGCCGTTTGGGCTCCTTCCGCTAAATCAGTGGCCGTAATCGGAGATTTTAATTTCTGGGAGACAGGTGAACATCAATTAAATGTTAGATGGGATGAAAGCGGTATTTGGGAAGGCTTTGTTCCAGGTGTTGACAAAGGCACCAAGTATAAATACAAAATCCAATCACACAATAATGATATTTGGACGGAGAAAGCAGATCCGTTTGGAAGATATTGCGAGCAACCTCCAAAGACCGCTTCCGTAGTTTGGGAAGCCAAATACAATTGGAAGGATAAAAATTGGATGGAAACACGCGAGTCCAAAAATGCTCTGGACAAGCCATATTCCGTCTACGAGGTACATTTGGGATCTTGGAAGAAGAAAAATGGATGGGAATCACTTTCTTACGTAGAACTGGCAGATGAGCTTGTTGATTATGTTGCTGAAATGGGGTTTACCCATGTAGAATTCATGCCCATAATGGAATATCCATACGATCCTTCGTGGGGCTATCAACTAACAGGGTATTTCGCACCAACATCAAGATTTGGCAAGCCTCAGGATTTTAAGCTTCTGGTGGATAAATTTCATCAAAAAGGAATAGGTGTTATTTTGGATTGGGTACCATCCCACTTTCCAGAAGATGCTCATGGGCTTGGATTTTTCGATGGATCTCACCTTTATGAACACCCGGATAGGAGAAGAGGGTATCATCCAGATTGGAAAAGTCTAATTTTCAATTATGGAAGAAATGAAGTACGGGCCTTTTTGATCAGCAATGCTATTTTTTGGTTGGATCAATATCATGTGGATGGGCTTCGGGTGGATGCGGTTGCTTCCATGTTGTATTTAGATTACTCTCGGGAAGATGGGGAATGGGAACCTAATATATATGGTAACAATGAAAATTTGGAAGCCATGTCCTTTCTACGTGAAATGAATACGGAAGTATATGCCAGTTTTAAAGGTGTACAGACCATTGCGGAGGAATCAACAGCTTTCACAGGAGTTTCCAAGCCCGTGGATTTAGGTGGTCTTGGTTTTGGTATGAAATGGATGATGGGTTGGATGCATGATACTTTAGAATTTTTCAAAAAAGAACCTATTCATAGGTCATATGATTTAAATGATATAACATTTAGTATGACCTATGCATTTACCGAAAATTTTATGCTACCATTTTCACACGATGAAGTGGTGTATGGAAAGCAATCATTGTTATATCGAATGCCTGGAGATGAATGGCAGCGTTTTGCCAATTTAAGATTGCTGTTTGGTTATATGTTTACACATCCCGGAGGGAACCTGCTCTTTATGGGTGCCGAGTTTGGACAATCTTCCGAATGGAACTTTCAAGAAAGTTTGGAATGGCATTTAACCCAGTATGATTTTCATTCCGGAATCCAAGAAGTAATAAAGGATTTGAACAAGGTGTATAAAAATAACCCTGCATTGTACCAAAAGCAATTTAGTGAAGAAGGGTTTCAATGGATTGAATATAATGATCAGAAAAACACGGTCATGACCTATATTAGAAAAGGTCTAGATCCAAAGGATGATTTAATTATTGCTTGCAACTTTACCCCAGTGCCGCGAGAAAATTATCGCGTGGGAGTCCCTAAAACAAAACAGCTAAAGTTGATTTTTAATAGTGATGATGCCAAATATGCTGGAAGTGGAATAGGCAAGAAAACATTGAAATCAACCACAACGGCATGGAATGGACATAAACAATCCGTGGTAATGACTCTTCCTCCGTTGAGTGTCGTAATTTATAGGTGAAACAATCACTATAAGGTTATAGTATCAGATGTTTTGAACATCTTTTTAATTTCTCACCCTAATGTCTTTCTTTTGTTAGTCTTAATACGCCAATAATGATTACCAATACCGAAATAGAAAAAAGAGGTAACCAGTACCCCAATCATATCGTTGAGTTTAAACAGGAAAACGACAAGCTTTTCTTCACGACCCAAAATGGTGTTATTTTAGAAATTACCATTTTGCGTGATAGTGCAATTCGTTTTAGGTATGCAACGGAACATGTTTTTGAACCTGATTTTTCATATGCGATAAGTGATGATGTAAGTTTAGGTTATAATGACTTGGATGTAAAGGATGAGATTCCGGAATATGTTATAACTACCTCAAAAATCAAAATTCGTGTCAACAAATCAAATTTGAAGGTCCAAATTGTGGATTTAGAAGATAAGGTGATTATTGATGATGAATTGGGATTTCACTGGGAGGAGAATTATAACTATGGTGGCAACATTGTCAAGATGGGTAAAGTTTGTCATTCTGGAGAGAGTTATTACGGAATGGGAGACAAGGCCTCGCATACCAATTTAAAGGGAAAACGGGTAAATAATTGGGCCACGGATTCCTACGCTTATGGAAAAGATCAAGAACCGTTATATAAGTCAATACCGTTTTATGTAGGATTAAAGGAAGAGATGGCCTATGGCGTTTTCTTTGATAATTCCTTTAGTACCTATTTTGACTTCGCTAACGAAAAAAGAAATGTGACCAGTTTTTGGGCCGATGGAGGGGAAATGAACTATTATTTCTTTTACGGCCCCAAAATGAATCAAGTTGTGGAAGCCTACACCGATTTGACAGGTCTTCCTGAGTTACCGCCTTTATGGGCATTGGGGTTTCATCAATCGAAATGGAGCTATTACCCGGAAAAGAAAGTAAAAGATATTGCATCAACCTTTAGAAAGCTAAAGATCCCTTGTGATGCCATTTACTTGGATATTGATTATATGGAGGGGTTTCGTTGTTTTACATGGGATAATAAGCACTTTCCCAATCCAAAGAAAATGATTGAAGAATTGGAGGAAGATGGTTTTAAGACCATTACCATGATAGATCCGGGAATAAAAATAGATAGGGACTATTGGGTGTATCAACAAGCCATGGATAACGGATTCTTTTGCCGCAGGGCAGATGGTCCCCATTTTAAAGGTAAGGTATGGCCTGGAGAATGTAAGTTTCCAGATTTTACAGATCCAGAAGTACGTGAATGGTGGGCCGGTTTGTATAAGGAGATGATTGCAGATATGGGAGTAAAAGGCGTTTGGAACGATATGAATGAACCAGCCATAATGGAAGTCCCTTCAAAAACTGCAAACCTTGATGTAAGACATGATTATGATGGACACCCGTGCAGCCATAGAAAAGCGCACAATGTGTATGGCATGCAAATGGTTCGCGCTACTTACGAAGGCGTAAAAAAATTCATGTTCCCACGAAGGCCCTTTGTATTGACACGGGCCGCATATTCAGGAACCCAAAGGTATTGCGCAACCTGGACCGGTGATAACGTAGCAACTTGGGAGCACCTATGGATTGCGAATGTGCAGATGCAACGGATGTGTATGAGCGGTTATTCTTTTGTGGGTTCAGATATTGGTGGGTTTGCAGAACAACCTAACGGGGAATTATTTGCAAGATGGATGCAATTAGCAATTTTCCACCCATTTTGCAGGGTGCATTCTAGTGGTGATCATGGAGACCAAGAACCTTGGTCTTTTGGAGATGAGATAACGGATATTGTTAGAAAATATATAGAACTCCGCTACCAGTTACTGCCCTATTTGTACACCATGTTTTACAAGTACATAAGCAGTGGACTTCCAATGCTTCAATCTTTGGTCTTTTATGACCAAGAAGACACGCAAACCCATTTTAGAACTGATGAGTTTCTTTTTGGCGAGCAAATTTTGGTATGCCCGGTGCAAGAGCCCAATGCCCAAGGAAGACGCATGTACTTTCCTAAAGGAAAATGGTACAACTACTGGACAGATGAGGTGATTTCTGGAGGGGTGGAAAAATGGGTGTCCGCAGAAATAGAAATAATTCCGCTGTTTGTAAAAGAAGGAGCCATGGTTCCCAAATATCCAATACAACAATATGTGGGGGAAAAGGAAATCAAGGAACTTCAAATAGATGTGTATTTCAAGGAAGGAATTGAAAACTCAGAAGTTTATGAGGATCAGCAAGATGGTTATGATTACAAAAAAGGGCGCTACAGTCTAAGGAAGTTCAGATCACGCGGCAAGGCGAACGAATTGATTATTCAACAGTTCAAAGATGGAAATTTCATCACTTCCTATGAAAAATTCACCCTAACATTCCATGGTTTACCCTTTGAAATTGGTATTGTAGAGTTGGATAACGAAGTAGTTAAGCCAGAAGATATCAAACTTAACGGAAACAATACCATTGAAGTGAGCAAGGATTTTACCGAACTTCATTTAGTTGGAAAATAATTTTTTGTAATTTACCTTCACTAAACACCATTAATTAATAAAATGAAGAGATTAATTCTAACAGTCGCAATTTTTATAGCTGTGGCTGCATGTAAAACAAATCCTTTTACAGGGAAAAGCACGCTCAACTTCTATCCCAATAGCCAAATTTTTCCAATGGCTTTTGCGCAGTACGATAGTTTTTTGACAGAAAATAAGGTGGTTACGGGAACCTCCGAGGCCCAAATGATTACAAATGTTGGTCAGCGAATAGCCTCGGCTGCAGAGCGCTGGTTGGACGCAAATGGATATCCTGGATATTTAAAAGAGTATAAGTGGGAGTATAATCTGGTAAATGATGAAACAGTGAATGCTTGGTGTATGCCAGGAGGTAAAATAGTATTCTACACAGGAATATTACCAATAACCCAAACAGAGACAGGCGTTGCCGTTGTAATGGGACATGAAGTGGCCCATGCCTTGGCAGATCATGGAGCACAACGTATGAGTGCGGGAATGGTTCAACAAATAGGAGCCGTTGCAGGTAATGTGGCCATTAAGGATCCTGAAAAACGAAACATGTTCAACCAAGCTTACGGTTTGGGGTCTACAGTAGGAGTAATGCTTCCATTTAGCAGAAGTCATGAAACCGAGGCAGATAGAATAGGGTTACAGATTATGGCCATTGCTGGGTATAACCCAGATGAAGCAGCTGAACTATGGAAAAGAATGAAGGCCAATGCAGGAGGAGAAGCTCCACCAGAGTTTATGAGTACACACCCTTCTAATGACACAAGAATAAATAATTTAACAGCTTGGGCGCCTGCCGCAAAGCAGGAGGCTGCAAAATACGGAGTAACATCATTTAAATAAGCAATTGACCAACTAACCTTTAATGCCATTTAGAGCGAAGCAAGAATTTCAAACGATTTTTTTGCTTGGTTTTAGGTGGCATTTTTTAGTAAAATACTATGGCACGAGCATTGGCACTAAAAGGAAGCAAAAAATTATTGAATGCTTGGGCTTTTTACGATTGGGCAAACTCAGTATATAGTTTGGTCATTTCATCTGCCATTTTCCCTATTTTTTATGGTGCATTGTTCCGTGTGGCAGAGATTGAAAAAGTGACCATTTTTGGCGGTGAAATTGCTAGAGCACCATTAATCAGTTATGTTACCTCACTGGCGTTTGTTTTTATAGCCATTATAACTCCTTTGGTTTCGGGAATAGCTGATTATTTGGGGAACAAAAAGATTTTTCTCAAGTTTTTCTGTTACTTGGGTGCGGCATCGTGCATTGGACTCTATTGGTTTTCCTTGGAAAACATCTATTTTGGTTTGGTCTGTTATTTCTTTGGATTGGTGGGGTTTTGGGTGAGCTTCGCTATAAATAACTCCTATTTACCGGACATTGCCTTCCCAGAACAGCAAGATAAGGTAAGTGCAAAAGGATTCTCACTGGGTTATATTGGAAGTGTAATCTTACTTGTATTTAATCTGGCAATGGTTATGCAACCTGCGGTTTTTGGTATTACGGATAGTGGAGGGGAAGTTGCAGAAATAAAAGCCATGAAATATTCCTTTATCTCTGTTGGAATTTGGTGGATTTTGTTCAGCCAATACACTTTTTTACATCTTCCAAAGGGATATAAACGAGAAGGAGCACGGACCAATATTGTTCTTAACGGATTTCGGGAATTGCAAAGTGTCTGGAAACAGTTAGGCTCTGAAACTCGTCTTAAACGTTACTTAGGAGCATTTTTTGTTTACAGTATGGCCGTACAGACCATCATGTTGATTGCTACGTATTTTGGGGAAGAAGAAATCAATTGGGGAACGGATAGTGAAAGAACAACCGGACTTATCATTAGCATTTTGGTCATTCAGATTGTAGCTATTTTGGGAGCAACCGTTACGGCTTTTGCCTCCAAGGCATATGGGAACATTAAAACCCTTATCGTAATTAATATTTTTTGGATTTTACTGTGCGTATATGCCTATTTTTTGCAAACTCCAATGGATTTTTATATTGCTGCTGGTCTGGTAGGTATTGTTATGGGTGGAATACAGGCGCTTTCTCGTTCCACATACTCCAAATTTTTGCCAGAAACCACAGATACTACATCTTTTTTTAGCTTTTATGATGTAGCTGAAAAAATTGGAATCGTAATAGGAACATTTTTATACGGCGCGATTGCGCAACTCACAGGAAGTATGAGGGACAGTACTATCTTCTTAGGATTGTTCTTTTTGATTGGAGTTCTTTTACTTCTAAGGGTCAATAAACCTAAAAATTAAAAAAAGCCGCTACTTTATGTAACGACTTTCTTATTTTGATTGATGTTGATTTAGTTGTTTTTTGATTAGTGATAAACTCCTAATTTATCCTTCAGAAATATCTCCAGAACCTGAAGATTTGGTAGCCACCTTTGTTGGATTCCCACGATAACGAATGTCACCAGATCCATAAACCCGGGCATCGATAGCCTGTTTTGCAGTTACCTTTATATCAGCAGACCCAGATACTTGGGCTTCTACATTTTCAGCTTCCAAATCATAGGCTTTAATATCTCCCGAACCTGAGGCCCGAACTTTAAAATTTACCGTTTTTCCTTCCAAATTAATGTCGCCAGACCCAGATATGGAGGCTTCAACAGATGTTGCATCTATGATAAGGGAAATATCCCCAGACCCAGAGATTTTGGTTGTAAAGTTATCCGATTTTAGTGTTGTTTTACTTACGATATCACCAGAACCAGAAAGGGTTGCTGCGTTTATGCTTTCAACAGGAACGGTAATTTGTATACCATTGTTCCATGTGGAGGGTCTTAGGTTCACGCCTTTTTCTGTTTTAAGGATCAGTTTTCCATCTTTTACTTCAGTTTTAATATATTCCAATAAATTGGACTCTCCCCTCAAAGTAAGCTCTCCTTCGTTGCCATCTACAAACTCTACATCAAACCAGCCTGCCAATGCCACCGCATCATATTCCCCTACGGAACGTTCAATGGTAACTATATTTCCATTTCCCTTAACTCTTTTCCCCCATTGGGCGTTTGTAATAGCCACAATTGATAGTGCCAATCCTAGTGTGATAAATTTTTTCATGATCGTGTTTTAATTTCTGTTTTTTGATTTGACTTTTCAATTTTGATAAAAAGTGATTCCACCGTAATCACTGGATATGTAAACAACGTTACCGGAGTTATCACTGCCATAGTATCCGTTGTAATATTTTTCGGTTGATTTTTCTTTACTAACCTGGATTTCGAAATTTTCCGTTCCACTTACACCGGCATACTCTGTTGAAATTTCAAAATCAAAATGATAATCAGGATGGTACCCAATCTTGATACCTGTATAATCGGTTTTGATATTTAGGTCACCGGCATCAGGGGCCATCTGGCCAATTTTGAAAGACCCATAATCTGAGGTTATGGCAACATCTCCATGGACGGTTCCCAATTTTACACCAATATAGTCTCCATTTCCTTTTACGCTATTAACTTCATCCACTTGAATGGAACCATAATCGCTGTTATAGTCCAGATCTTCCATTTTTTTGATTATGGCATTGGTATAATCCGCTCTTACGATCAAATTACCTGCTTTTTCAACAGTGAACCCTGAGTAATCGGCAATAATCTCGCCGCTGTTTATGAATTCAAAGTTTGAACGAGATGTATAATCAAACCTAAGCTCGTTGTTTCGCCCCCTTAACTCACCTACATCAATTTTACCATAATCGCAATTAATTTTGGCATGGCCATCAATACGGTTCAAATAAATGTTGCCGTAATCGTTACTAAGGTTGATGTTGTTCTTTACAGGTAGTTTAATGGTGTAGTTTACCTGAACATTTACATTGTTACGCTTACCCCATTTCCATCCCCAGTTGTTTTCCTTCTCTCCAAATAGGGTTCTTGCTGAAACCAGGTTACTGCTTGTTTCGAAATCAATATCAATTTCATTCAATCTACTCTGAACCTTTTCCTCATTATTACCATTGGTTTTAATGTGGACTTCAATAACCACCCTATTTTCATTCCAAGAAGTGATATTAAGATTACCGTAGCTGTTTTTTACCTTAAAAAGAGCGTTGGCATTTACACTGAACTCTTTTTTAATGGTTTTTTCCTTGGTGTATTTTCCACCCATTTTGCCTGTAGTGGCACCCAAGGAAAGGGGAATTAGGGTTAATGCCATTAAGACATATTTATATAGTAATGTTTTCATCATTGTATGAGTTTAAATTTTTAATATTTTCAATATTGGTCAATACTTCTTGTAAAAGATCAATTCTGGTTTGAAAGTTCGTTATCATCGCATTTAAAATGATTTTACTGTTTCCACCATTGATAAGTTCCTGCTCCAGAGTTAAATAATTGGTTTCAAGCTTATCCAATTGAAGTAAAGTATCTTCAACCAGTTTTGCGGTTTCAAGAGATTTCTCATCCTTTAACAATTGTACCTGTTCTTCAATAAGGCTGGCAAAATAGAATTCTGTTTTGGAGACTTCTGGTGAAATTTCCACTACTTGCTCCTTGATAGATGGTCTTGTATTGAATACAGTAAGACCCAAAAGACAAACAAGTGCTATGGATGCGGCAATGGACAGCGGTTTCCACCAAGCCGTTTTTTGCTTCTGTAATGTAACAACACCATTGGCATGCCCTAACTTTTCTATAAAACGTTCGTGGTGACCATTTTTTGGCTCCTCAAAGTCAAAATCCCCTTGAAGCCTTTCAAACAATCTATCTAAATTATCGTTACTCATAATTAAGCATTTACGGTCAATTTTTTTCTCAAACTTTCTTTAGCTCGCGATATTGTTGTTCTACAATTTGCGTAGCTGATATTCATTATGTCACTTATTTCCTCATAATCGTACCCTTCAATTAAATGTAAGGTCAAAGAAACTCTGTAATTATCTTTTAAACTTTTCATGGTTTCCATCACTTTTTGAGCCTTCAGTTCAGTATAACCATTGTGATTCAAAGAAACTTCATCATTATCTTCGACCTTGTACATTACTTCATCTAGATCAACAGCTCTATTTTTTTGCTGCTTTTTGTAATGATATATACTGTTGTTTATCACAATGCGCTTTAACCATGCCCCAAAGGCTACATCTCCTTTAAATGTGTGCAGTTTCGTAAACGCGTTCAGAAACGATTCCTGCATTACATCTTCAGCTTCAGCGGAGTCCTTTACAATCCTAAAAGCTACATTGTACATAGCTTTATAGTACCTATTGTAAATTTCCAATTGTGCGCTTTGTTTTCCTTTTAAGCACGATTGAAGCAGTGCATCAGTATGTTCATTTTGGTGGCTCAAAAAATGAATGGTTTGTCTTATAGATGGATGAATTTACCAATTGTTACACTTTTTTTCATTTTTTTAAATTTTAATGGCACAAGAATTGCCTTTATAGAAATGAAAAAGAACCATACCACTAGTGTAATGCCTATTTTTAGTGTATTGTACAGGATTTGGATTCTAGTATAAACCGAAGATTTACGTCATTTGTGACAAAATGACCGAAACATAGCACATGGGAGAAATAAAAATTTCAACTTTTGACAATATTTCACTGCAAGGCCTAGATGAAGATGCGGAGTTAATACCACTATTGACACCTGAAGATGAGGAAGAAATGAACAAGGAGGCCCTTCCAGAAACATTGCCTGTTTTGCCATTACGAAATACAGTACTTTTTCCAGGCGTGGTTATTCCAATTACCGCGGGGAGGGACAAATCCATAAACTTGATTAAAGATGCCAATAATGGCACAAAGACCATTGGGGTTGTTTCACAAAAAGATGAGCAGACTGAAAACCCAGGAGTAGAAGATATTAACACTTTGGGCACGGTTGCAAGAATTTTGCGGGTGTTGCAAATGCCGGATGGTAATACAACAGTTATCATTCAAGGGAAAAAACGTTTTGAAATAGCCGAGGTGGTAACAGAACAACCCTACCTCACAGCGACAGTAAAAGAGGCAGTTGAAGAACGCCCAGATGAAAAGAGCGAGGAGTTTGAAGCCATTATAGATTCAATTAAGGAGTTGGCCTTTAAGATTATTAAAGACAATCCAAACATTCCAAGTGAGGCCACATTTGCAATCAAGAATATTCAAAGTAATTCGTTCTTGATCAATTTTGTGTCTTCCAACCTTAATTTAAGCGTAGCGGATAAGCAAAATCTTTTGGAAATTCCTAATCTTCAGGAGAGGGCGCTCACCACCCTGAAGTATATGAACATGGAGTTTCAAAAATTGGAGTTGAAGAACGATATTCAATCCAAGGTGCGCAGTGATATGGACCAACAGCAACGAGAGTATTTCTTGCACCAACAGATGAAAACCATCCAGGAGGAACTTGGTGGCTTGTCCTATGAGGAAGAAGTAGATGAGATGCGGGCCAAATCCAAAAAGAAAAAATGGAATAAAAAGGTCAAGGAACATTTTGAGAGAGAGCTTGCCAAAATGCAACGTATGAACCCACAAGTTGCGGAATATTCCATTCAGCGCAATTATTTGGATTTGTTCTTGGATTTGCCCTGGGATGAATTTTCAAAGGACAAGTTTGATTTAAAACGAGCGCAACAAATTTTGGATAGAGATCATTACGGTCTTGAAGATGTAAAGCGAAGAATTATAGAATATTTGGCGGTTTTGAAGCTGCGAAACGATATGAAATCGCCCATTCTTTGTTTGTACGGACCTCCAGGGGTTGGTAAAACATCCTTGGGTAAATCTGTGGCCGAGGCATTAGGTAGGGAATACGTTAGAATTTCTTTGGGTGGTTTACGGGATGAGGCCGAAATTAGAGGGCATAGAAAAACCTATATTGGCGCAATGCCAGGGCGAATTATCCAAAGCTTGAAAAAAGCGGGAAAATCCAATCCTGTTTTTATTTTGGATGAGATTGACAAACTTTCCAATAGTCATCAAGGAGATCCTTCATCGGCAATGTTAGAGGTTTTGGACCCTGAGCAGAATAGTGAGTTTTATGATAATTTCTTGGAGATGGGATATGACCTATCCAAAGTAATGTTCATAGCCACAGCAAATAATTTGGGAACCATTCAACCGGCCTTACGTGATCGGATGGAAATCATCAATGTAACGGGATATACCATTGAGGAAAAAGTTGAAATAGGGAAAAAACATTTGTTGCCAAAGCAATTAAAAGAGCACGGTCTTTCTTCAAAAGATTTAAAAATCGGGAAACCGCAGTTGGAGAAAATTGTGGAAGGGTATACCCGCGAATCTGGTGTACGGAGTTTGGAAAAACAGTTGGCCAAAATGGTGCGTTATGCAGCAAAATCAATTGCAATTGAGGAGGAGTATAACATAAAGATAAGTAATGAGGATGTTGAAAAAATACTTGGCCCCGCGCGTTTAGAAAGGGATAAGTATGAAAACAACGATGTTGCAGGTGTGGTCACAGGCTTGGCTTGGACCAGCGTAGGAGGTGATATACTTTTTATTGAATCTATTTTATCCAAAGGAAAAGGTACATTGAACATTACTGGAAACCTGGGTAAAGTGATGAAGGAATCGGCCACAATTGCGATGGAGTACATTAAATCTAACGCGGATACCTTTGGTATAGCGTCTGATGTTTTTGAAAAATACAACGTACATATCCATGTTCCTGAAGGTGCTACTCCAAAAGATGGCCCTAGTGCGGGAATTACTATGCTTACTTCCTTGGTTTCACTTTTCACACAACGTAAAGTAAAAAAGAGCTTGGCCATGACCGGGGAGATAACCCTTAGAGGTAAGGTCTTGCCTGTTGGTGGAATTAAAGAAAAGATTTTGGCGGCAAAACGTGCACGCATCAAAGAAATAATTTTGTGCGAGGAAAACCGAAAAGACATTCTTGAAATTAAAGAAGACTACCTAAAAGGACTTACATTCCATTACGTTTCAGATATGAGCGAAGTAATTGATATTGCTGTTACGGAAACAAAGGTTAAGAAGGCCAAGAAACTTTAGTAGTATTACTTGGGAATATATTTGCCTGCTTCTCCTTATTTTTGACTAATGGGAAAAATCACCATAGCTATAGATGGGTATTCATCAACAGGTAAAAGCACTTTGGCCAAAAGACTGGCTTCTGCTTTAAACTATGTTTATGTGGATACCGGAGCTATGTATCGTGCCGTAACACTTTTCGCTTTAAACAACAATTATTTAGGTCTCAAAGAGGATATCCCATCTTTGGTAAAGCAATTGCCAAATATTAAATTGACATTTGTTCCCAATGAGACTTCGGGTCTGTCAGAAATGTATTTGAATGGCCAAAATGTTGAAAAAGAAATCAGAACCATGAAGGTCTCTGAGCAGGTGAGTAAAATAGCAACAATTGCCGAAGTAAGAAGTAAGTTGGTTGAAATGCAACAACAAATGGGGGAGGAGAAAGGCATTGTAATGGATGGAAGGGATATTGGCACCGTTGTCTTTCCCAATGCTGAGCTGAAGATATTCATGACAGCCTCACCAGAAACGCGTGCCACAAGACGCTATAAAGAACTTTTGGAGCGCGGGGAAGAGGTCACTTTTGAGGAAGTGCTCAACAATGTCCAAAAACGGGATAGGATAGATTCCACCCGTGAAATTTCTCCTTTAAAGAAAGCGAAGGATGCCATTGAGTTTGACAATAGTGATATGGGAGTGGAAGAACAGTTTGAGCGAATCTATAACTTTACGCAGCGAATTATTTCCGCAGCTTAGAAAACCTTCCAGATTTTATTAATTATCTACATACCCTTGGTCCCAAGTTTTTGTAGGGTCATGATTCCTTAAATCACATTGAAAGTCGGCTACCGCCTTAAGGTTCATCAATACCGATATCCATCCGGCATGTACCTCTGAAAAATCACTTTCAGGTACATTTTCATTAATTAAAATGAGATCCGTTCCCCCGGTTTCAGTTTGCTTTAATTGAAACTTCACCAAGCTATCAAAATAGTCCAAATGGAATTCTTTGTTGGGAATGCTCTTTAAAATTTGACTTTGATACATTAGGCCATTTGGAAAGAGGAAGTGAATTACACCCTCACTTTCAGTTGCTTTTTCGGACCAAAACTTTGTTCTTCCCTCTGGAGTAGTGAGCAAATTAAAAACCTTGTTTGGACTAGATCGTAAATTCAATTTCCAAATAACGGTTTTCATTTTTGAATAAAGATTTTAAGTTCACGTATCATCTAGCTAAAATACGTATGCATTTCAATTGTTAGAACACATAAATTTCCTGTTCGAAATGTCCTTTCAAGGAGTTGATTGCATATTTATTTTAGTGTCTGTTATTCAACATTCGAAACCCAGGATTACTTTGTTTTTTGACCGATGTATTCCCAAAATCGAATTCCCGAAACAACTCCATTCTCAAATTGGAAAGTATAATAAGTTCCACTATTTCTATTAAAATACGTATTATCAGTTTCAGGAAGCAGCATTATGGGCTCATCCGTAAACTCTCCATCTATTTCTAAACCATTTTCCTTTATGGAGACACTTGCTTCTCCCAGTTCTGGAAATGTGTAAGTGCCCACCATTGGTGTACGTTCTTCTATCGATTTACCAACTACTTTTCGGGTCATAGGTTCAACCCCTGGCAACTTGTATTCTTTGGCAATACTTAATAAGATTTCCTGCATGATGTTGCCATTGTCCGAATTGACCATAATTACTACAGCAATCGGATGTTCTTTCCATGCAACCAAGTTTGCTCTAAATCCTTCATCCGCTCCTCCATGCCCAAAAGTATGTTCGTTCACAACAGGACCAAGACCATGATTGTTCATTGCTGGTGTCAGCATTTCATTTACTGTCCCTACTTTTAATAGCCCATCTTCCTTTGTTTGATGGATTTTCTGGATTTCTTTAGCCCAGAGTATGAGTTGTGATGGGGTTGTCCAGAGGCCAGCTGCGGCCATTTCAGGGTATATTGGCCATTTACCTTCTACTTCATCACCATTATCTCGGTAACCGGTTGCAGCAATGGAATGGTACCGCTTAGATAGTGGGTTTTCAAAAGTACTGGATGTCATTCCAAGGGGATTTAATACATTATCTTGCATTAAGTTGGGGAATGATTTTCTTTCAAGGTCTGTTATCATTAATTGCATGATAGTGTACCCACCACCAGAGTACATCCAACTTTCACCAGGTTCCTTATATACACGTACTGAATCTGTATTACCCTTACCATCCAAAACTTCAGCTACACTAGGTATTGTATCACCTTTATCGTAGCCAGGGAACCCCCAAACTGTTAATCCAGCTGTATGATTCAGTATTCTTCGAGTGGTTACCTTTTCTTTTTTGGTAAATTCATTGTCAGGTAGCTTCCAGCTAGTTAGATAATTGTTCACATTTGAATCCAAACTTAGCTTACCCTCCTCCGCAAGTTGGTGTGCACGAATTGCAGCAACTGGTTTGCTAATTGACCCCGCTAAGAACATTGTTTCACTAGTCACTGGACGATTTTCTGAAATGTCAGCAACGCCATAACCTTTTGCCCATTCAATTTGCCCTTCCTTTAGGACAGCGATGCTTACTCCGGGAATACCTAGCTCACTTAATCTTTCTTCGATATTATAGTTTACTACACTATCTCCTTGAATTTGGAGATTAGGTTGCAGTCCATTTTCTATTCTAGCTATTTTTTCATCAAGAAGGCTATCATTTTTTAGGGATTTAGGTGAACAACCAATTAGAATTAAAAGAAGAGAAATTGGAATAATGTTTTTCATATTGAAGTGGTATTTGTATGTAATTAACTAGGATATAAATCCGTTTTAATGATTTATACTCAACAATAAGTGAAGTTCGTGATTTTTATTGAAAAGTCATGCAGAACAAAAAAGAGACCTTTTTTACTATGTAAATAAATGTACAAACATTTGATATTCGGAATCACCAAAACTTGATTTGAGAGAAACTGTTTTTAGAATTTAAGAATGTATCTAAAGAATCAAAGAATAGATTTAATTCCCTCTTCTAATTGGTATAGCTCCTTCACCTGACCTTCTGTAAATGGTTTATTGAAAATTGATAATTCATCCATTAAACCACTATAATTTAATCCAAGGAAAATTTTGGACTCCTGCAACACCCAGGTAAAAGGATCATCCACTCCTTTTGTTTCTCCAATTTTTTCCCCGTTCAAGTATAGGGTCCCTAAACTAGTTGTAGTGCCCAAACCATCATAGGTTACAACAACATGCGTCCAGTTGTTTTTTGAAAATGGCGGTTTTTTTAGGGTCACTATTCTTTTTTCAAATACAGTCTTTAACGGTGAATTCAGGGTGTCTTGAGTCCATGCATCTTTATCACCTATAAGGCCTAGTCTAAAGTCAGGAGGGTTTGCATCGGTGAAATCCACCCAAATTGAAGCATCATTGAATTCTGTATCGGTAATTTGAATTGGATCCGTATACCCGTCGAGATCCGCTGAAGTATCAAGACGTAACCAAAATGAAATCGTGCCAGACCAGCTTTGTGGGTTGTACACTATGTTGTTTTTACTTTTATAAAAGAGGACCGTATCACTTTTTTTGCCAAATTCAAATGCATCACCAAATAGACCTTTTCCTAAAACAATACGATGATCGGAGTTGTTCATACCCACCTGAATTCCATCCAAACTTCTTCTTGAATTAGTATAGGTAGAATTGGCAGTATAGATATTGCTGTCTCCCAACGCAAAATCTGCATTTGTTCCATTATCAAAAGAAACGTAAAAAGTCAAAGCATTTTTGAACTCTGGAGACGGATTGGATCCGCAAGAAAAAAGCAGAAGGGATACTATTACAATTGTGATGACAGTGATACTAAAGTTTTTCATGCTTGTTTTTAGATTGATGAACTACAAATCTATTAAAGTTAAAAAAAGAATTAGTAATTGAAAGAGGATAATATTATAAGCCAAGATTTTTGAATTCAACTAATTTTTTGGAATTTATTGAAACCAAAGTTGAAGTGTGAATAGACTGAAAAGCAAATATTTTGGTTTCATCTTTGATACAAAAAAAGCGCCTATAAGGCGCTTTTTTTTTAGATGTCAGTTGAAGCGCAGTCGAGAACTAAAAGAGATATCTCGACTGCGCTCGATATGACAAATAATTAGATGTTCGGGATGACCAAAACTTGATCAGGATGAATCACATCCGGATTCTTTAGGATATTTGTGTTGGCATCAAAAATCTTGTTGTACTTCATAGCATCACCATAGTAATGCTTTGCAATTTTGCTTAAAGACTCACCACTTTTTACCGTATGTCTGTGATAGACAGAATCGTCGGCAACAGAAATGTTTGCCTTAACATCAGAAGGGCTTTGACCACCAATCTCCTTGATTTTGTCCCAAATAGCATTTTTTTCATAAGGCGTGTTGGCCACTCCCTTAATTTTTAGAACCCCTCCATCTTCAGATACATCACCGTCCTTTATGCCTAATTCTTGTCCTAAATCTAAAACTGCTTGATATTTTGCTTTTGCACTCATAATTTTCTCAATTGTTTTAATGGTTACTATTAAGAAACAATATATGTATAAAAGTCACATTTTAGCAGAAATTCATGCTAATTATTATCACAATTAAATAAGTGGACCCTATGGGTTTGTAAAACAAGTAATTAATTGTATTTTTGCACTCCTTTTTAACGAATAACAAGAGAAAAAGGGAAAGAAACATAATTTAACAACTTCTGCAATAATCGTTTAGCTCTTGTAAAATTGCAGAATACAAATTTAAATCAGCACATGGCTGAAGAAAAAAAAGAAGTCGAGGTATTGGAAAATACCGAAGCCCAACTAGAAGCTACCGAAACATCTCAAGAGGTTAGCGAAACCAAGGAAGAAACTCCAAAACAAGACCCCCAAGAATATTTAGAGAATTTTGACTGGGAAAAGTACGAAGAAGGAATTGAGCGCGTAGACGATACAAAGCTTAAGGAATTTGAAGAACTTGTGGAGGAAAATTTTGTTGATACCGCTGATGAAGAAGTGGTTCAAGGAAAAGTAGTTCACATGACAGACCGTGAGGCTATCATTGATATCAATGCAAAGTCTGAAGGTGTTATTTCGTTGAACGAGTTCCGTTACAATCCAGACCTTAAGGTTGGAGATAAAGTTGAAGTACTTATAGATATCCGTGAAGACAAAACTGGGCAACTGGTACTGTCTCACAGAAAGGCAAGAACAATCATGGCTTGGGACAGAGTTAATGCTGCCCATGATAAAGAAGAGATTGTTCAAGGTTTTGTAAAATGCAGAACCAAAGGAGGTATGATTGTCGATGTATTTGGAATTGAGGCTTTCTTGCCAGGATCTCAAATCGATGTTAAACCTATCCGTGATTACGATCAGTATGTTGGTAAGACCATGGAATTCAAGGTGGTTAAGATTAATCATGAGTTCAAAAACGTAGTTGTTTCGCACAAAGCGTTGATTGAAGCTGATATCGAAGAACAGAAGAAGGAAATCATTGGTCAGCTTGAAAAAGGACAAGTATTGGAAGGTATCGTTAAGAACGTTACTTCATATGGTGTCTTTATTGACCTTGGTGGTGTTGATGGATTGATTCACATTACAGATCTTTCTTGGAGTAGAATCAACCACCCGAATGAAGTTGTTGAGCTGGACCAGAAATTAAATGTGGTAATCCTTGATTTTGATGATAACAAATCAAGAATCCAATTAGGTCTTAAACAATTGGAGAAACATCCATGGGATGCATTGGGTGATGAAATAAAAATTGGCGACAAAGTTAAAGGTAAGGTTGTGGTTATTGCAGACTACGGTGCCTTTATTGAAGTTGCCGAAGGTGTAGAAGGATTGATTCACGTTTCTGAAATGTCATGGTCTACGCACTTACGTTCCGCTCAGGATTTCGTAAGCGTTGGCGATGAGGTTGAAGCGGTTGTATTGACCTTGGATAGAGAAGATCGTAAGATGTCTCTAGGTATCAAACAATCAACTCCAGACCCATGGACGGATATTACTTCTAAATACCCTGTAGGTTCAAGACACAAAGGAATTGTTAGAAACTTTACCAATTTTGGTGTGTTTGTAGAAATGGAAGAAGGAATTGATGGATTAATCTATATTTCTGATCTTTCTTGGACCAAGAAAATTAAACACCCATCTGAATTTGTAGCCGTTGGTGATACTTTAGAAGTTGAAGTATTGGAATTGGATGTTGAAGGACGCAAATTAAGCCTTGGTCATAAACAAACTACAGAGAATCCTTGGGACAAGTATTCTGCTGAATTTGCAGAAGGAACTGTTCACAAAGCAGCGATTGCTGAAATTGTTGATAAGGGAGCTACCGTTAATTTCAATGAGGATATTGTAGGATTTGTTCCTTCAAGACACATGGAGAAAGAAGATGGCAAGAAAGTTGGCAAAGGTGAAGAAGTAGAATTTAAGATCATTGAGTTTAATAAAGATTTTAAACGTGTGGTAGCAAGTCATACGGCAATCTTTAGAGAACAAGAAGAACGCAACGTAAGCACAGCTAAAAGAAAGGCTGCTGCTTCTGCAGAGGAGTCCAAAACCACTCTTGGTGATGCAAACTCGCAATTGCAAGCGTTGAAAGATAAAATGGAAGCAGATTCTAAAAAGAAGTAAGCTATAATTTTATCAGTATAAGTTTTGAGCCCCGATTGTAAAATCGGGGCTTTTTTTATGTTGTTTTCCTTTTTGCAGAATTGTTTACTTTTGCATACAAATGAGTCGGTCGCATAGCAAATGAGTGAAAAAGTACTTCTTACTTCAAAAGAAATCAACATTATACTGCACCGGTTGGCTTGTCAACTTTTAGAAAACCATCTAGACTTCACGAATACCGCACTTATAGGACTCCAGCCTAGAGGTATTTTTCTTGCAGAACGATTGACAAAAATCCTGAAAGAAGAGTATAAGGTAAAGAACATAGACCTTGGCTCCTTGGATATAACCTTCTATAGGGACGATTTTAGACGAGGTGAAAAAACCTTGGAAGCCAATACGACCAAAATAGATTTTTTGGTGGAGGACAGAAATGTGGTCTTTATTGATGATGTGCTGTACACTGGAAGAAGCATACGAGCTGCTCTAACGGCAATTCAATCCTTTGGAAGACCATCTGATATTGAATTGTTAACCTTAATCGATAGAAGGTTTAGTAGACATTTACCAATCCAGCCAAATTATAGAGGAAGGCAGGTAGATGCTATAAATGAAGAAAAAGTAAAGGTGATGTGGGAGGAAAATGACGGAAAAGATATTGTGTATTTAGTAAGCAAATAAATTAAAATGAGTGAATTAAGTGTAAATCACTTACTAGGAATTAAGTATCTGAACAAAAAGGATATAGACCTCATTTTTGAAACTGCGGACCATTTTAAGGAAGTCATCAATCGTTCTATTAAAAAAGTACCTACGCTTAGGGATATCACAATAGCGAATATCTTCTTTGAAAACAGTACCCGCACAAAACTCTCTTTTGAATTGGCTGAGAAACGGCTGTCAGCAGATGTCATTAATTTTTCTGCTTCGCAGTCATCTGTTAAAAAGGGGGAGACGCTCATAGATACCGTAAACAACATTCTTTCCATGAAAGTGGATATGGTGGTCATGCGCCATCCAAACCCAGGAGCAGGAATATTTCTCTCAAAACATGTGGAGGCATCGATAATAAATGCTGGAGACGGAGCGCACGAACATCCAACCCAGGCATTGTTGGACACCTATTCCATAAGAGAAAAGCTTGGAGATGTTGGAGGTAAAAACATTGTGATAGTTGGTGATATTTTACATTCCCGAGTAGCACTCTCCAATATCTTTGCCTTAAAATTACAAGGAGCTAATGTGAAAGTATGTGGACCAAGAACATTACTTCCCAAGCATATTGAGTCGCTAGGGGTGAAGGTTGAAACAAACTTAAGAAAAGCTTTGGAATGGTGCGATGTTGCAAATATGCTACGTGTACAAAATGAGCGAATGGATATTAGTTATTTCCCTTCAACACGAGAGTATACCCAACAATTTGGGGTAACCAAAAAACTATTGAACAGCTTGAACAAGCAAATTGTAATTATGCACCCTGGACCAATCAATAGAGGGGTAGAAATTACAAGTGATGTTGCAGATTCCAATCAATCCATTATATTGGAACAGGTTGAGAACGGTGTGGCCATTCGCATGGCAGTAATCTATTTATTAGCGGCAAAAATAAAATAAGATGGTTTTTAATAAAGAAGGTACAACAACGATCGTTTTTCAAGAAAAAATCTCAATTGCCACATTCTTGGAGAATTTGGAGAAGGCCTATCCTAAATTAAAGCATGACAACATCATTGTAAACTTATTTTCTTTTAGCAAATTAACTTCGGGGGATATTTTGGAGTTCTTGGAAATCTCCAATACCCATAAAAATGCCAACAAATCCTTTGTTTTGGTTACCAACAAGGTTTCTTTCAATGAAATAACGGATAAAATTAGCGTTGTGCCTACCATACAAGAAGCAAAAGACCTTATTGAAATGGAAGAAATAGAACGGGATTTGGGAATTTAATTCAATGGAAAATGAAAAGTTGAAAACGAAAAATTGAATCGTACTATTTTGGGAAGAGAGAATATTATTCAAGAAAAGAGTTTTGATTTTGCATTGAAGATTATTCAATTAGTTAAAAAACTACAAGGTAACCACAAGGAGTATGTACTTTCCAAACAAGTTTTAAGGTCAGGAACTGCTATTGGAGCATTGATAAGAGAGGCGGAACATGCTGAAAGCAAAAAAGACTTCACCCATAAAATGTCTATTTCTTTAAAAGAGGCAAATGAAACAAGATATTGGCTCGATTTGTTATTTAAATCTGATTTTATAGATACTAAAAATTATCAAATATTAAATGACGGAATAATACAAATGGTAAGAATCTTAGCTTCTATTGTAAAATCTTCCAAACAAAAAACATGAGTACTGCGACTGTTAGTCTTGTTCATTTTCAATTTTCAATTTTCAATTTTCAACCAAAATGAGACTAACAATACTTGGATGCTATTCCGCAACCCCCAGAACATTTACAAACCCAACCTCACAAGTTCTTCAAGTGAGGAATCATTTGTTTTTAATTGATTGTGGTGAAGGAACTCAGGTGCAACTTAGAAAGTGTAAAATAAAGTTTTCCAGAATCAAACATATTTTCATTTCCCATCTGCACGGGGACCATTTTTTTGGATTGCCTGGCTTGATTTCAACATTTAGACTGCTTGGAAGGGAAACTGAAATGCATATTTACGGCCCAAAAGGAATAAAGGAAGCCGTTACGTTGCTTTTAAAATTGGGAGATTCCTGGACCAATTATCCTTTAATTTTCCATGAACTGAATTCCAAAGAATCAGAGCTTATTTTTGAAGACGAACAAGTTAGTGTACGCACAATCCCTTTAGATCACAGAGTCTATACCAATGGTTTTTTGTTTGAGGAAAAGCCGCTTCCTAGAACATTGGATGTTGATGCCACCGAGAAACTTAAAATAGACAGAAGCCAATATCATAAAATCAAGAATGGGGCAGACGGTATTTCTGAAAATGGAAAAGTAATTTCTAATGTGGCGTTAACTCTAGATCCCCCAGAACCAAAAAGCTATGCTTTTTGCAGCGATACGGCCTATAAGGAAGCTATCTTACCCCTAATTAAGAATGTAAACACGTTATATCATGAGTCCACTTTTTTGGAAAAAGATTCCGGTCTTTGCCAAAAAACAAAGCATGCCACTGCCAAACAAGCTGCGCAAATTGCTTTAAAGGCCAGTGCAGGCAACCTCATTTTAGGACACTATTCTACAAGATATAAGTCCATTGACCTGTTTAAAGAGGAAGCGTTGCAAGTATTTCCTCATGTAGAATTGGCGGATGACGGTAAATCCTTTGATATTTAGCTTTTAAGTTATTAAAACAAAGGGCGTCAACCTTTTTTAATCTCCATTCTTTTGCTGAAATTTGTGTATTCCTATTTGTGGACTATGCAAAAAGACTTAAGTAGCTATCGAAAATCATACGAAAAGAGCGAACTAATGGAAAACTCCATTAAGGAAAACCCTTTGGAGCAATTTCAAAAGTGGTTTTATGAGGTGGAAGCTACTGATGGATTGGAGGAGCCCAATGCAATGACGGTCTCAACCATTGGTTTGGACGGATACCCAAAAAATAGGGTTGTTTTAATGAAGCGTTACACTCACGAAGGATTCATTTTTTATACCAATTACCAAAGTGAAAAAGGCAAAGCCATCGAAGAGAATCCATCAGTTTGCCTATCATTTTTTTGGCCAAACCTGGAACGTCAAGTTATCATAAAAGGCCAGGTGGAGAAATTGGCAGAAAACCTATCGGATGGCTATTTTGAATCCAGACCTGTTGGAAGTCAGCTAGGAGCAATAGTGTCCAACCAAAGTGAAGTTATAGAATCAAGAGAGCTACTGGAAGCTAAATTGATTGCATTGGAAAAGGAACACAAAGGGAAAGAGATTGAAAGGCCTGAACAATGGGGAGGCTATTTGGTAAGGCCAATTTCAATTGAATTTTGGCAAGGACGGCCAAATCGTCTTCATGATAGGATTAGATATACTTTGCAGGAAGACCTAAATTGGAAGATAGAACGCTTACAACCTTAAATTTTAGTACTGAAATTCACCATCAAATCCATTTTTAAGTTTTCGATGGATGATAAGGAAGATAAAAATGAAAAGAATTATCTTGGTAAGACATGGAAAATCCTCATGGGATTACGGGGTATCAGATAAGGATAGACCCCTCAAAGAACGGGGAATCTATGATGCTCATTTAGTGGCTGAAAAGTTTAAAGAGGGAAACTGTGTTATTGATTTTGCATATTCCAGTCCAGCAAACCGTGCTCTACACACCAGCATGATTTTTATGCGTAACCTAGGGTTTAGTTTGAATGATTTTCAAGTTAATGAGGCTCTTTATGATTTTTCAGGACAAAGTGCACAAAGTTTTGTTGAAAGTTTAGATAACAGATTGAATACTGTAATAATTTTCGGTCATAATTATGCGTACACTTCCCTTGCAAATGCTTGGGGAGATCAGTATATTGAAAATGTTCCCACTTCTGGACTTGTGCAGATTAAATTTGATGTTGCAGAATGGTCTGGAATTTCAAAAGGAGCTACGGAGCAAATTATTTTCCCAAAACACTTAAAGCAGTAAATGGTCAAAGTAAAGAACGAATATATAAACAGAGAAATCAGTTGGTTACACTTTAATGCGAGGGTGCTTCAGGAGAGCGCGGACAAAAAAGTACCGTTGATAGATCGCCTCAGATTTTTGGGAATTTTCAGTAACAACCTTGATGAATTTTTTAAGGTTAGATATGCTACCGTAAAACGGATAGTGGATGCCGGTAAAAAGGGTAAAAGTGTCTTAGGGGGTGAAAGGGCCCAAGACCTGTTGGAAGAAATCACAAAGATTGTAATTGCACAACAAGCCAGAAGTCTTGAGATTCTAAATAGCATTGAAGAAGAACTTAAAACAGAGAATATTTTTATTATAGATGAAAATGAGGTAGATGAAAGTCAAGCCGAATTTATAAGGGATTATTTCTTCAAAAAAGTCAACCAAGAGTTGATGACCATTATCTTAAATGATCTTACAGAATTTCCATTGTTAAAGGACACAGCCGCTTACTTGGCAGTAAAAATGGTAATGAAGAACGGCGAGGCACTAGGAACCTATGGAAACAATAGATATGCATTAATTGAAATACCCAAAGGCATTGACCGATTTATTGAGCTTCCCAAACAAGGAGAAAAAAATTACATCATCATTCTAGATGACCTTATTCGGTTTTGTTTGGATAGTGTGTTTACCATGTTTGAGTTTGAATCCATTACAGCCCATATGATAAAAATTACCCGTGATGCTGAATTGGACATTGACAATGACCTTACCAAAAGCTTTATAGAGAAAATTTCTTCAAGCGTAGAGCACAGAAAAATAAGCGACCCCGTGCGTTTTGTTTATGACAAACACATAGACAAGGATACCTTGCAGTTCCTTAAGGAAAAAATGAACATTATTGATACCGACAGTGTCATTCCGGGAGGCAGGTACCATAATAGAAGGGATTATATGGGCTTTCCAAGTTTGGGAAGACAGGATTTGATGTATCAAAAAATTGAACCACTTCCTGTTAAGGGACTGAGTATGAAGGGTAGTCTTTTGGATAAGATTGCCCTAAAGGATTATTTGATCTACACGCCTTACCATACCTTCACATATGTTACCAAGTTTTTAAGGGAAGCCGCCTTAGATCCAAAAGTTCGCGCCATAAAAATTACAGTGTATCGCCTTGCCAACGACAGCCAAATAGCTTCAGCACTAATAAATGCTGTAAAAAATGGAAAACAAGTAACCGTACAGATAGAATTACAGGCCCGTTTTGATGAACAAGCAAATATTGAGTATGCCAATCAATTACAGGCGGAAGGTATCAACTTGATTTTTGGAGTTCCTGGGTTAAAGGTGCACAGTAAGATTTGTTTGGTAGAACGCGAAGAGGCTGAAGGAATTAAAAGATATGGTTTTATCAGCACAGGAAACTTCAATGAATCTACTGCTAAAATTTATACAGACTATACCTTGTTCACAGCCCACGAGGGCATTTTAAAGGAGATGAACAAGGTTTTCGAATTTTTCGAAACCAACTATAAAATAAATAAATACAAACACCTAATAGTATCTCCACATTATACCAAATCAACATTTATAAAACTTATTGATAATGAGATAGCAAACGCTATCGTTGGAAAAGAAGCCTACATCAAGATTAAAATGAACAGCCTTACATCGTATAAGATGGTAGATAAATTATATGAGGCGAGCAAGGCTGGCGTAAAGGTTCAGTTGATTATTAGAGGGGTTTGTTGTTTAATTCCGGGAGTTGAGGGAATGAGCGAAAATATTGAGGCAATTAGTATAGTGGATAAGTTTTTAGAGCACCCTAGGTTATTCATTTTTGGAAATCAGGGAGACCCAAAAATTTATATATCATCAGCAGATTGGATGACCAGAAATCTTGATTTTAGGGTAGAAGTTGGGTGTCCAATTTATGATGAGGATATAAAGCAAGAGTTGTTGGATACATTTAATATTTCTTGGAGGGACAATTTAAAGGCTCGAATTTTTTCAGAAAAACAGGACAACGCATATCGAAGCATAAAAGCTGATGAATCGGAGTTAAGGTCTCAATTTGAACTGTATGATTACTATCAAAAGAAACTAGAATCCTAATATTTCTAAATTGATAATACGAAAATTTGCTGCAGTGGATATTGGGTCCAATGCAATTAGATTACTGGTGAACAATGTGATAGAGCATGAAGACAAGCCGGTCACCTTCAAAAAAAGTGAGTTGATTAGGGTTCCCATCCGATTGGGAGAAGATTCTTTTGTCTCTGGAAAAATATCAGAACGAAATTTACAAAGATTAGTCAAGGCCATGCAGTCCTTTGATTTACTCATGCAAGTTTATGGGGTTGAAAAATATATGGCCTGTGCTACTTCTGCTCTACGGGAAGCAAGCAATGGAGAGGAAGTGGTGGAAAAAGTATTTAAAGAATCTGGAATTAAGATTAATATTATTGATGGAAAAAGGGAAGCATCCATTATTGCCTCTACAGATTTGAAGGAACTCATTAAAAAGGACAGGTCGTATTTGTATGTTGATGTTGGCGGAGGTAGCACGGAATTTACCATTTTTAATGACGGAAAATTATCAGCTTCAAAATCCTTTAAAATAGGAACGGTTAGAATTTTGAACGATTTGGTCAAGGATTCTGTTTGGGCTGAAATAAAAAAATGGATTGAATCGCATTTTAATAAAGAAGATAAGGTTGAGATAATAGGTTCAGGCGGAAACATAAACAAACTCCATAAAATGTCAGGTAGAAAAGTTGGACAGCCTCTATCTTTTATTTGGCTCAATGCCCAATATCATTTTTTGAACAGCATGGAATACGATGATCGAATTTCTGAACTGGGGTTGAATCAAGATAGGGCAGATGTAATAATACCGGCCGCAAAAATATTTTTATCAGCAGCAAAATGGAGCGGGGCCAAGAAGATACATGTCCCCAAGATTGGTTTGGCCGATGGTATGATAAAAACACTTTACTACCAATAGGGCTGCTAACCGTGTATAGTCTCCTTTTTACCTAATTTTTGCATTATTGTGGCCTCAAAATCCAATAATTGTTGCCATTTTTCATCAACTACATCTCTTCCACCATATTTTCTGGCAAATTTGAGGAACATGGTATAATGGTTTGCTTCGCTTACCATAAGATTGCGATAAAACTCAGCTAACTCAAGGTCATTCATTTCTTCTGAGAGTAACCTAAACCGTTCACAACTTCTTGCTTCGATCATTGCCGCATACAGAAGTTTATGAACTAGATGGGTTTCCCTGCTACCGCCTTTTGGAAAGAATTTCATTAATTCAAGAACGTATTCATCCTTACGTTCACGCCCCAAAACCCAACCTCTTTTGATAATTTTATCATGAACCATATTAAAATGCCCCATTTCCTCTCGAGCCAAAGCAGTCATTTCTTTTACCAGTTCAGATTTTTCTGGAAACCCTATAATCAAAGAAATGGCCATGCTGGCCGCTTTCTGTTCGCAATATGCATGATCCGTAAGAATTTCTTCAATGTTCTTTTCAACAATGTTTACCCATCTTGGATCTGTAGGAAGTTTTAAGCCGAGCATTTATTTCTTTAATTAATATTTCTCGTAGTAAAGATATAAGTATTACTAATAAAGTGTATAATATGGAAAAGATGATGGTTATCTTTGATAATTGAATTTTGCGGATTCATTTATATCCATTTATAATAAACAGTATTGATGCCGTACGATTTTTCGAGCGACGATTTATTCAACATTTTAGGGCGAAACTTGGATGTAATCTCTAAAGATTGGTACTCCAATAAACTTAATTCAGTATTGACGGATAAATCGGTCAGAACTTTTTATTTAATGTACAGCTTATGTGGTTCAAAATTGGCTACTGGACCATTAAATTTTCCAAAAGATGTTAGTACGGAGCTTTCTGATTATTTACACTTAAAGAAAGCCAATGTTTTAGAGCTCGGAAGAATTCATCTTTTGGTTAAGGTGCTTGAAAGCGATAAAGAGTTTTTTAAGGATAAAGTTTCCAATCTAATACAAATAGCGGATACAGTTGAATTAGAGACGTTTCTTAAGTTTTTGGTTTTATTGCCGAACGCTAAGGATTATCAATTCAGTGCTGTTGAAGCATTGCGCACCAACATAACGGTAATTTTTGATGCTATTTCTCTAAATAATCCCTATCCCTCTTTGTTTTTTAATGAACAGCAATGGAACCAGATGTATTTAAAAGCAGCTTTTATGCAGCGTGACTTGGGTTCCATTTTAGATACGGACAAAAGAGCCAACCAACAACTTGTGCGAATTATTTCGGATTATGCCCATGAACGTTGGGCTGCATCTAGGGAAATAGACCCAGAAATTTGGCGGCCGCTTTCGAAATTTTTGAACGGTGATTTGCTTAAAGATATGGATAGACTGTTTACGAGTAAAAATAGTCAAGAAAATAGGGCAGCTGCGTTGTGTTGCTATCAATCCAATATGAATGAAGCCATTGAACTTTTAAAAAAATACCCAGATTTAAAAAACCAAGTGGAAAATGGATCAATAACTTGGTATAATTTTAAAGCTTGATTATGGAAGAAAAATTACAATTTATAGACCCTCATGTGCACATGACCTCTCGCACAACAGATGATTACGAAGCTATGGCCCAGGCAGGCGTAGTTGCAGTTATAGAACCATCATTTTGGATGGGACAGCCTAGAACGCAAGTAGGATCATTTCAAGACTATTTTAGCAGTCTAGTAGGTTGGGAACCTTTTAGGGCGAGTCAATTTGGAATAAAGCACTACTGTACCATTGGTTTAAACTCAAAAGAAGCCAATAATGAAGCTTTGGCTGAACAAGTAATGGATTTGTTACCCTTGTACCTGCACAAAGAGAATGTAGTTGCAGTGGGAGAGATTGGTTACGATGATCAAACTCCGGCGGAAGACAAGTACTTTAGACAGCAATTGGAATTGGCGAAAGAATTTGAAATGCTAGTGCAAGTGCATACACCACATAGGGATAAAAAGGCTGGAACCATAAAAAGCATGGAAGTTTGCCTTGAGCACGGTCTTGATCCAAGTATGGTGGTGATAGATCACAATAATGAGGAAACTGTCCAGGAAGTTTTGGACAGGGGGTTTATAGCAGCATTTACCATTTATCCAAAAACAAAAATGGGGAATGAACGCATGGTTGAGGTCGTAAAACGCTTTGGAAGTACTAACATTATTGTGGATAGTTCTGCTGATTGGGGCGTAAGTGACCCACTTGCGGTGCCTAAAACCGCTTCTTTAATGATTAGAAGTGGAGTGGCAAAAGAAGATGTTGTAAAAACATGCTATCAGAATGCATTGGATGTTTTTGGTAAGTCGGGAAAGATGAAAGCGGAGCATTGGAATGGCTCGAAAGGAGTAGACCAAAGACAACTTTTTAATGACAATAGCGTATTAAGAGGACAAGAACCAAAGGTTGATAACGATAAAATCGTTTGATGAATGCTACAGTAAAAGGCTATTTACAATTATGTAGACTACCAAATTTACCAACAGCTGCTGCTGATATTATTGCAGGAATGTCATTGGCGGAGATATTTGGCACTAAGTATAGTATAAATATCCATGAACCTGTTCTCCTTATTTTTTCTTCAATGTTTTTATATGCAGGAGGGGTGGTGCTGAATGATGTTTTTGATGCTAAACTTGATGCAGTGGAGCGACCTGAACGTCCAATTCCTAGTGGCGTGATACCCTTAAAAAAAGCAGCTGTATTCGGAGCTGTCCTTTTGTTTTTTGGTATTATGGCTGCCTTATCAGTAAACTCTCTTAGCGGTCTTATATCATTTGTTTTGGCCGGATCTATACTTGCATACGATGCTTTTTCAAAGAAGCACAACATTATAGGGCCATTAAATATGGGTATTTGCAGAGGGTTAAATTTATTGCTGGGAATTTCAATTCTGGGGACTCTAATGCACTTAGAATATTTGGTAATTCCTATTATTTTCATTGCCGCAATAACACTTGTTAGCAGGGGGGAGGTTCATGGAAGTAACAAAAAAAACATCGTTTTCGCTGGTTTGTTATATACAATTGTACTTTTTCTCGTTATGTATTTCCATATCATCAATTTAAAATCAATGGGTAAATACCTACCTTTTTTAATAATTTTCGCAATAATGGTACTTTTTCCTTTGGTTAAGGCCTACCTAGATAATACACCAAAAAATATAAAAGGAGCGGTAATTTCTGGGGTTCTGGGAATAATAGTTTTAGATGCAACTATTGCAGTAGCATATTCAAATTGGCAGACAGGTGTATTGTTGCTATTACTATTACCACTATCAATTTTTCTTTCGAAGATTTTTGCCGTTACTTAGTCGTACAATGAAGTCACTACCACCAATATCTCAAGCATTTTCAGTAAAATACGAGTATAAACTCCATTTTACAGAGCATCTTTTTGCTTTAGATAATGAATTGTTTCTGAATATAATTAAGGATTATAAAGATGGTGAATCCACAAAAATCATTTTTATTGTTGATGATGGGGTCGCCAACGCGCATCCAAAGATTGTAGAAGAAATAGAATCGTATTGTAGTCAAAATGTCTCCGAGATTCAGCTAATGCAAATTTTAGTGGTTAAGGGTGGCGAAGCAAGTAAAAATAATTACTCAAACGTAAAAAAAATTGTCGCTGGTATTAATGACAATTCTATATGTAGACATTCGTTTGTGGCGGCAATAGGAGGTGGAGCTTTAATTGATATGGTAGGATATGCAGCAGCCATAGCACACCGAGGTGTGAAATTAATTAGAATTCCTACAACCGTACTTTCACAGAACGATGCAGCAGTGGGGGTAAAGAATGGAATCAATGAATTTGACAAGAAAAATTTCTTGGGCACTTTTGCACCACCATATGCAATTATCAATGATTTTAATTTTCTGAAAACCCTAGATCAAAGGGATTGGATTTCCGGAATTGCTGAAGCAATAAAGGTAGCTTTGATTAAGGATGAGGTGTTTTTTGAATATATAAAAAAGCATACCAAGGCACTGGCAAATAGGGAGAAAGAACCAATGGCCCATGTAATCTATAAATGTGCAGAAATGCACATGCAGCATATTGCACAAGGTGGAGATCCTTTTGAAAGCGGTTCGTCAAGACCATTGGATTTTGGACATTGGGCTGCACATAAATTGGAGCAGATAACAAATTATGACCTTCGTCATGGTGAAGCCGTAGCAATGGGAATTGCTTTGGACGTGACCTATGCACAGATGATTGGTTTAATTAGCATGGATACCCTAAATACTATACTAAATGTATTGGAGGAAATAGGTTTTGATCTTAAAATTCCAATTAACAATCATTCCAAAGTAGAAGAACTATTAAAAGGAATTCAAGAATTTCGAGAACACCTTGGAGGAGAACTTACTATTACCCTTATTTCTAAAATAGGAGTAAAACATGATGTGCATACTATAGATATGGAAAAAATGCGTGCGTCAATTGCGCTTCGTTCTATTGGCAAAGAAGAATTATCTTGCTAGTATGTTAATTTCAGATTATTATCATCTTACCTACTGCACCAATATACATCCCGGTGAAAATTGGAAGATTACTTTTGATAATCTTGAAAAATATGTCCCACTAATAAAAAAAGAAGTGGCTCCCGATGAAAAATTTGGGTTAGGCCTGCGTTTATCCAATAAGGCAAGTGAGGAACTTGGTTTTGAAAAGAGCTTGGAAAGTTTTAAAAATTGGTTAGATGACCAAGGAGTGTATGTTTACACAATGAATGGGTTTCCTTATGGGAATTTTCATGGTGAGAGAGTTAAAGATATGGTCCATGCGCCAGATTGGACACAAATAGAGAGGGTGAACTATACCAAAAGATTGTTTAAACAATTGGCCTATTTATTGCCCAAAGGTATTTCCGGCGGAATATCAACATCTCCTATAAGCTATAAGTATTGGCATAAAACTGATGCGTTAAAAAAGAAAGCACTGGTTGAAGGAGCCAAGAACATGGTGGAAGTTGCTATTCAACTTTTTCAGATAGAGAAAGAAACGGGAAAATACATGCACTTGGATATTGAACCGGAACCTGATGGTCTTTTGGAGAATAGTGATGAAGTGGTGGACTTCTTCCATAATTATCTTTTGCCATTAGGTTGCCCAGTGCTACAAAACGAACTTGGGTTTAGCCAGATTGAAGCTGAAAATTGTATCAAAAAATATTTGACAGTTTGCTACGATGTCTGCCATTTTTCCCTAGCTTACGAAGAACCGAAAGAGACTTTCCACAAGTTTGAATCCAACGGAATTGGAGTGGGCAAAATACAAGTAAGCTCTGCCCTAAAGATTCTTTTTAATAGTGCTGATGTTGATTCGATATGGGAATCGTTGAAACAATTTGACGAGCCTACATATCTGCATCAGATTACTGAAAAAACCGAAACAGGAATAAAAACATATTCAGATTTACCAGAACTTTTAATGGAAAAGAGATCTTTTTCCGAATTGAGGGCGCATTTTCATGTGCCAATATTTCTGGAAAAATTCGATGGATTATCATCAACCCAAGACCAAATCCTTAAAGTGGTCAAATTTTTAAAAAGCAACAAAGTATGTGATCATTTGGAAATTGAAACATATACTTGGGAAGTATTGCCTATCAACCTTAAAAAAGAACTAGCAAGTTCAATAGTTAGAGAAGTGGAATGGTTAAAAGCAAAACTTTAGAATGAAAAAAACTGTTGTAATCAATGTGGTTGGACTAACCAAGAGGTTGATTGGAGAACACACACCCTTTATCAAATCTTTTCTGGAAAAAGGTTCAATGAGTTTAATTGAACCTGCATTGCCTGGAGTGACCTGCAGTGCACAAGCAACCTATTTAACAGGTAAATACCCCTTCCAACATGGAATAGTAGGAAATGGATGGTATTTTAAGGATGAATGCGAGGTTAAATTTTGGAGACAATCCAATAAATTGGTTCAAGAAGAAAAACTTTGGGAACATCTAAAGCGCGAAGATGAAACATTTACCTGTGCCAATATGTTTTGGTGGTACAATATGTATTCAACAGCAGATTTTAGTGTAACACCAAGGCCTAACTATTTGGCCGATGGAAGGAAAATACCTGATATTTATTCGCACCCTGCCAAATTACGGGATACACTTCAGGAAGAATTGGGCACTTTCCCATTATTTCAATTTTGGGGTCCAAAAACATCAATAAAATCAAGCAAATGGATTGCTGACGCTTCTATAAAAACAGATGAACTGCACGACCCTACGCTTACATTAATTTATCTACCGCACTTAGATTACAACTTGCAACGCCATGGATTGGACTTTGCAAAGATTTCAACAGATTTAAATGAAATTGATACCGTTGTAAAGGATTTGGTTACCTATTACGAGCAAAAAAACTGCACAGTTGTTTTGTTATCTGAATATGGTATTACGAATGTAGATAATCCAATACATTTAAACGGGGTATTACGTAAAGGAGGGTACTTGGCCATTAGAGAGGAAAGAGGTCTGGAGTTATTAGACCATGGGGCAAGTACTGCGTTTGCTGTTGCCGACCATCAGATAGCACATATATATTTGAATGATAAATCTGTTCTAAAAGATGTTCAACTACTTTTACAAAATCAGGAAGGTGTAGAAAAAGTCATCTGTGGAACCGAACTAATGGACTATCATTTAAATCATGATAGATGTGGAGATTTGGTTGTAGTTTCGGATAAAAACTCATGGTTTACCTATTATTATTGGCTGGATGATGCCAAGGCGCCTGATTTTGCAAGGATGGTGGATATTCATAAAAAACCGGGTTACGATCCTGTTGAAATGTTTACAGACCCCAAGGATAAATTGGTACTGCTAAAAGTGCTTTGGAAATTGTTAAAAAAGAAACTTGGCTTTAGAACTGTAATGGATGTTATTCCATTAAATGCTGAATTGGTCAAAGGATCACATGGGAGGATTCCTGAAGATGAGGATGATTACCCAATTTTAATCACCAATAACAATCAATATCCTGATAAATATCAGATTAAGGACACAGATGTTTTTGTTATTTTGAAAGAACTTATAAAACAATAACCCAATGAATCTATTTTTTAAAATTTTCGGAATTGTCTTTGCTATACTTTTTACTTGGGCGGCAGTGGTTCAATACAATGATCCCGATGCACTAAAATGGTATGTTTACTATGGAGTTGCGGCTTTTGCAGGTGTTTTGTTTACTTTAAACAAATTAAAACTATCATGGGCATTGGTATTATTGGCATTTTATACATTTATGGTATTCCAAACTTGGCCTGAGAGATTTGAAGGAGTAACCATTGGAGAAGGCGATATTGTAAATATAGAGAGAGGAAGAGAAGCATTGGGTCTTGCCATTGTTGCATGTGTAATGCTGGTATATGCATTAAGGTTGTTATTGAAAAGAAAATCAAAAGTCTAAATCAAATTCTTTCCGTAGAAGATCAATAGCTGGATTTTTCTCTTTTAATTTTTGATACTTTTCTTCAGGAGTAAATGCAAATTTTTTGGCAACAATTTCATTGACAGTAATATGCAGCGAAAGGGAATAATTATTTAGCTTCTGTTTTAAATGGTCCAACATTAAACTTTGTTCCCGCTCCACTTCTTTTTTCATGGTATCATTTGGGAGTTCAATCCAAATGGTGTTTTCATTTTTCAATTTTGGAATATCCGTCTGTAGATTACTTGCCAAGATTTTTCTACCCTTGTCTTCTAAGTGTTGCACAAATTCGGTCCAATATTCTTGCATCTCCGCTTCGGTAAATGCTTCTTTAGGCAGTTCTTCATGAGCAACAGGAGGTGATTTTACATTTTCATGGGCTTTCTTCGCCTTAATACTGGAAAGTGAAAGTCCAGAAACTCTATTTTCAGGAGTTTTAAGTTTAATTTTTTTGATAGGTATTGGCTGCTCAACTGGTTCGGACACTTGAGGAGCTTCTTCTACAGCCTGTGTGTCTGGAATCGCAGGGACTTCTTCTTGTTTTATATTGGTAAGGTTATCCGATACTGCAGTTTTATTGCCTGTTATTTTTTTTGTGAAAAAAGAGGCGGGAATTATGAAATCAAGCTTTTTTTTTTCTCCATCAAAAGTGATAGAGGCTAATTTCATTAAGGTAAGTTCTACGAGCAAGCGCTGATTTCTGCTCGTTTTATACTTTAGGTCACAATCGTTGGCTATTTCAAGGGCTTGTAGCAAAAACTCTTTCTGTGCTTTCTCTGCCTGTTGCCTATACTGCTGTTTTACATCGTCACCTACTTCCAGTAAGATTATAGTTTCTTGATGTTGGCACACCATTAAATCTCTAAAATGAGAGGCTAAACCAGAAATAAAATGATGTCCATCAAAACCAAGGGACAGCGTTTCATTGAAAAGGACCAACAAATCGGGGATATTGTTTTCAAGAATTAAATCTGTAGTTGTAAAATATGTATCATAATCCAGAACATTCAGATTTTCGGTAACCGCTTTTCTGGTCAATTGTTTTCCTGAAAAACTAACAACTCTATCAAAAATGGAGAGTGCATCTCGCATGGCCCCATCAGCTTTTTGTGCAATAATATGTAAAGCACTTTCTTCAGCCTCCACACCTTGTTGCCTTGCAATATGTTTTAAATATTCCGCAGCATCCTTGACCGTAATTCGTTTAAAATCAAAAATTTGACATCGTGAAAGAATGGTTGGGATTATTTTATGCTTCTCCGTAGTAGCAAGAATGAAAATAGCATGTTTGGGTGGTTCTTCCAAGGTCTTTAAAAAAGCATTAAATGCAGATTGGGAGAGCATGTGTACCTCATCTATAATGTACACCTTATATTTTCCAACTTGGGGAGGAATACGAACTTGGTCTATAAGGCTTCTAATATCATCCACAGAATTATTGGAAGCCGCATCCAACTCAAAAATATTAAAAGCAAAATCTTCATCTTCCTGTTCTGTGCCATCCTCATTTATTTTTTTCGCCAAAATTCTGGCACAGGTTGTTTTACCTACACCTCTAGGACCACAAAACAAAAGTGCCTGGGCCAAGTGATCATTATCAATAGCATTTTGCAACGTATTGGTAATGGCCTGCTGGCCCACAACATCTTTAAATGTTTGGGGGCGATATTTTCTAGCTGATACTACGAAGGGTTCCAAATCAGGGAAAAATTTGCATTACTACAAATATAAAAATAGGAACGGGCAAAGCCGCTTATCCTTTGTGTAGTAAGCCATTTTTTATTAACAATTGCTTTACCTTTGCTGATAGCAGGCCGCCTTATCGCTGCAATTTCAATTAATTGGAATTGAAGAGGAAAGTCCGGACACCAAAGTGCAGCATAGCGGGTAACGCCCGTCCGCCGAAAGGTGAGGACCAGTGCAACAGAAAGCAAGTACAGTTAGGCTGTAGTGAAATCAGGTAAACTCTATGCGGTGAAACGTCATGTAAACCAATGTTTGAGGGCTGCACGCCCAAATTGGAGGGTAGGCGGTTGGAACTTTTGGGTAACTGAAAGTCTAGATAAATGATAGGGCCAGACAGAATCCGGCTTATGGCCTGCTTTTTTTATTTCTCAAAAAAACTAAACACGCTTCCACCATATTTTCTACTTTCTGTGAAGTTTGGATGGTTGGATAGTTCTGTTTGATTGGAATGTTCTATAATTAAAACTCCGTTTTCCAATAACAGTTCTTTTTCAAAAACCAAATCAGCAATTTTAGAAAATTGGTCGTCTTTAAAACTGTACGGAGGATCGGCAAAAATAACATCTCCTTTTTCCTTGGTTCTTTCCAAAAACTTGAAAACATCAGATTTAATCCCTGAAATTGGAAAGTCAAGTTCTTTGGCGGTTTTTAGGATATATTGGATACAACCGGAAAAACTATCAACGGCAATGATACCCTGGGCTCCTCTTGATGCAAATTCGAAACTTATATTTCCAGTACCGGAAAAGAGATCTAATACTCTAAGTTCATCAAAGTAAAACCGGTTGTTCAAGATATTGAAAAGCCCTTCTTTGGCCATATCTGTTGTGGGCCGCACTGGAAGTTTTTTTGGTGCAGTAAGTCTTTTGCCCTTATACTTTCCAGAGATTATGCGCATTACAGGGAGTTTAAGACCGTAAAATCAATTTCTTTGCCTTGTAGTTGTTCCAGTGGAAAAGTAGAATTGGAAGGAATAAAAACGGAGACATTTTTAATGTATTTATAGCATAACCCATAAATTGGATCTCCTTCTTCTACAAGTCCAAAAAGTTTTAATTGTACATTTTCAAGATTTAGCTGTAACTGTTCCATGCTGAACAGCAAATAATAGAGAAAATCTTCACTTGTCTTGAATTCAAAATAATTATAGAAGAGTAATTTTTTTTCTGAGACGATCACAATCTCCATTTCTTTTTCAGAAACTTGAACATAGCATACGGGCTCTCCGGAATTTCTATTTTGATTCAATAGGGTTGTGGCCAATACCGTACCACTGTGTTTGAAAACAAATTCACCGAAGAGATCAAAGATGTAATTGTTCACGTTAGTAAATGGAATATAGACATTTACAATATCATGGTTCGATATCTCATCAAAAACAATGTGATCGTTAGCCATTATTTTTGAATTGAACTTAAGATAGTTGGGTAGTTCTTTTTCACTGAAAAGTGTTTTGGGAACCAAACTGAACAAGTTGTTCTTATGGATAACAACAACTTCTGAAAAATTTGTGCCTGTTATGCTCTTTTCATTGAGAACGGCTTTCAGCTCTTTCAATACCAGATAGGGTGTTGATGAAGTTTTGAAAGTTATTTTTTCAAAAGCCAAAATTTTATTGAAAATAGTATCGAGTACACAAAAAGAAAGTCCATTCAAGCTAACTTGAATGGACAATTTTTTGAAATCACTTTCTGAATTGGATTTCGTTATATTAGTTGCTTTTTCTGTCATAAATGGGAGGCCAATTACCATTTGTACTTACATCGGTAAGTGAGCCAACTTTAATCTCTGTACCATTAACTTCTTCAACACTTTGATGTGCATTTTCTCTTGCCAATAAATCGGCAGGCTGATCATAAAGAACAACATTCTTCTTTATTTTTGCTTCAAAAACAGGTGCTTTGTAACCTTGTTTATCTATAATATCAGACTTCATCTCAAACTTCTCACCTCCCTGGGCATAAGGAACTTCCATCATTTTTTTATAACGGTCATCAGTCTTAAAAATAGAATCTTTTACTTTAACGAATCCTAAAGTATCAATAATGACGGTATCTTTTTGAAGTTCAATTTGATAAACTTTATCAAACCTCATAAAAGAAGAATCCCGTTGCTGGGTTATGGTGTAACTTCCCGTATCAATAAATTTAATTAAACTGTTAAAGTCTTTTGCGAATTTGCCATTTACGGTTTTGTAAGCTTCCTGAGAGTCTCTAATATCTTTAAGCTTCGCAATTACTTTTGAAAATCTTTCCTTTCGAACTTTATTAAATTCTATAGGAGCATTAATGGATTGATAAATTTTATAACCCAAAAAAATACTTAAAAGCCCAAAAACTATAATAAGAACTGGCTTTATTTTTTGCGGTAAAAATCTATCAATTAAGAATACAAGGCCCAAGGTCAATAGGCATATAACTAAAACGATAAGGATTAAGTTTAACATACTAATATTGTCTTTCTGAATTAATTTAGCGGTTACTGACAAATCTACAATTTTTTTTTAATCACGAAACTTTTTGCTTTAAAAAACCATGCTATCTTTAGAAGCTCATGAATGACCCTACGCCATCTGGATTTTTAACAATTCTAAATGAAAAATTTCCACATGACCCAACCATTAAACAGGGTTTGGCCATGGAAAAGCTTTCGGATTTTATTTTGAACGGGAAACAAGAGGAAGTGTTCCTCTTAAAGGGATTCGCGGGAACTGGTAAAACAACCATCGTTGGAACCATTGTAAGTAGCCTTTGGAAGATCAAAATGAGTTCTGTTCTGATGGCACCAACGGGAAGGGCCGCAAAAGTCATGTCAGTTTATTCAGGGAACAAGGCATTTACCATTCATAAAAAAATATATTTTCCTAAAAAGCAAAGCGGTGGGGGTATTCAATTTGTGTTGGCTCCAAATAAACATAGGAACACCCTTTTTATTATCGATGAAGCTTCAATGATTCCTGATATACCGGCAGATTCCAAACTTTTTGAGAATGGTTCTTTATTGGATGACTTAATGTTCTATGTCTATTCAGGACACAATTGTAAGTTGCTTTTAATTGGTGATACGGCACAATTGCCACCTGTAAAATTGGATTTGAGTCCTGCCTTGGAAGAGCAACGCCTTTCATTGAACTACAATAAAGAAGTAGAATGTTTGGAGTTGGATGAAGTAATGCGCCAAACGAGCGATTCCGGAATTTTATACAATGCGACTAATCTAAGGGAGCAGTTACAATCGCATTTTTTTGATGAGTTCAAGTTTGAAGTATCAACTTTCAAAGACATTACGAGGTTAATCGATGGAAGTGAAATACAAGAAGCCATTGATTCATCATATAGTCAAAATGGAAAAGAGGAAACGGCAATTATTGTGCGTTCCAATAAACGGGCAAATCTTTACAATAAAAATATTAGGGAACGAATTCTTTTTTTGGACAATGAGCTTGCCGTAGGTGATTATATGATGGTGGTAAAGAACAATTACTTTTGGCTACGACCCAATTCTGAAGCTGGTTTTATTGCCAATGGCGATATCATTGAAATATTGGAATTGTTCTCCATCAAGGAGCTGTATGGATTTTCATTTGCAGAGGTAAAGGTTAAAATGGTTGATTACCCTAATCAAAGACCGTTTGAAACAGTTCTTTTGTTGGATACTATTAACGCAGAGACACCCTCACTTTCATATGAAGAGGGAAATAGATTGTATCAAGAGGTTTTAAAGGACTACGAGCATGAAAAATCTAAATACAAAAAGTTTTTAGGTGTAAAAAACAACAAGTTTTTTAATGCACTCCAAGTAAAATTCTCTTATGCGATTACATGCCATAAATCTCAAGGGGGGCAATGGGAAAACGTATTCGTTGAGCAGCCTTATTTGCCCAATGGGGTGGATAAGGATTATCTAAGATGGTTATATACCGCCGTTACGCGCGCAAAGCAAAAACTATTTCTAATAGGTTTTAAGGACGATTTTTTTCTTGACTAAGAATATCCTATTTTAGTCCGAACCATGGAAATGTCACCAGATACAATCATAAGTATATTTTTAGGTATTGGCTTAGCAGCTTCGGTGGGCTTTAGAGTATTCTTACCACTCTTTGCCCTTAGTTTAGCCGCTTATTTAGGTATTTGGGAACTGAATGAAAGTTGGGAATGGATTGGTAGTATGGCTGCAGTAATCACTCTCGGCGTTGCCACATTTGTAGAGATCTTTGCCTATTTTATTCCTTGGTTAGATAATGCACTTGACGGCATATCGATCCCATTGGCCGCTATTGCAGGTACCGCTGTAATGGTATCAACAGTTGCCAATCTGGATCCAGTGGTTACCTGGTCCTTGGCAATTATTGCCGGAGGAGGAACGGCTACTGCTATAAAAGGAGCCAACGCCGCGGGAAGATTAACCTCTACAGCCACAACAGGAGGGATTGCAAATCCATTGGTGACAACGGTTGAAACAGGAACTGCAGTAGCAGTTTCTACGGCTTCAATTTTGGCACCGTCAATCGCTATTGTCCTAGTGATACTAATTTTGGTGATTATTTTTATAATATACCGTAAGTTGCGACCGAAAAAGTAATTTTCATCAATATAAAGAATACGAGTGAAGATAATTTCCATGATACCGGCAAGGTACCAAGCTTCAAGATTTCCAGCTAAACTAATGCAAGACTTGGAAGGAAAGCCCGTCATTGTACGTACCTATGAGGCAGCAGTACAAACCAAATTGTTTGATGAAGTCTATGTTGTAACGGATAGCAAAATTATTTTTGATACAATTTCAAAAATAGGTGGTCAGGTGCTCATGAGTAAGGAGGAGCACGAAAGTGGCAGTGATAGAATTGCAGAGGCCGTAGTGGAAATGGATGTTGATATCGTAATCAATGTTCAAGGAGATGAACCATTTATTGATTCGGAAAGTTTAAAAAAAGTAATTGAGGTATTCAAAACGGATTCCAAAAAAGAAATAGACTTGGCATCCTTAATGACACCGATCTCGGATTGGGAAGAAATTTCCAATCCCAATACAGTTAAGGTAATAGTCGATAACAATGATTTTGCGTTGTATTTTTCACGATCACCAATTCCTTATCCAAGGGATGAAACTATTGAAGCAATATATTATAAGCATAAAGGAATTTATGCCTTTAGAAAAAGGGCTTTGATTGACTTTCAACGATTACCCATGCTACCATTGGAAGCAAAGGAAAAAATTGAGGCGATTCGATTTTTAGAGTATGGAAAAAAAATAAAAATGGTGGAAACACACGTAACTGGCATTGAAATTGATACTCCAGAAGATTTAGAACGAGCTAAAAAGGCATGGAAGTAAATTTTGAAAACATTAAAGTTATTGGTTTTGATGCTGATGATACCTTGTGGGTCAACGAGACCTATTTTAGGGAAACAGAAGAACGTTTTGCCGAATTAATGGAGGGTTATGAAACCAAAAACAAAGTAGACCAGGAGTTGTTTAAAATGGAGATGAAAAATTTACAACTTTACGGTTATGGTGTAAAAGGATTTGTTCTTTCCATGATAGAATCAGCTCTAGATCTATCAAATGGTAAAGTATCTCAAGAAACCATTTCTGAAATTTTGAATCTTGGAAAAAGAATGATTTCCCACCCGGTAGAGTTATTGGATGGGGTTGAAGAGGTGCTAAGCCGGTTGGTAAATAAATACAGGTTAATTGTGCTTACCAAAGGAGATTTGTTGGATCAAGAGCGCAAGCTTGAAAGGTCTGGAATCTCAAAGTATTTTCACCATGTCGAAGTTCTCAGTGACAAAAAAGAAAGCAATTATAGCAACTTGTTGGAACATTTAGAGGTTAATGTCGACGAGTTTTTAATGATAGGAAATTCTTTAAAGTCAGATGTATTACCTATATTGAATATTGGAGGAAGCGCAGTACATGTGCCATTCCATACAACATGGGCCCATGAAATGATTGCTGATTCTGAACAAATGAACGATCATTTGAAACTAAATAAACTAGAAGATATCCTGAAGTATTTGCAAAATTGATGAAGACGGAAAACGATTTGAAAAGAAACGAAATAAGATTGGACAACAAGACAGGGTACCGCAACTTTCCAATGGTACCAAGGGTTGTTTTTGGTCAAGGTAGTTTTGCTCAATTAGGGGATATTTTGATGCCCAAAAGAAGAAATTCCAACGCTCCCTTTATCTTTTTGGTGGATGATTTTTTCGAAAATAGTGAAGTTATCCTGTGCATGCCCTTAATGTATAATGACAAGGTATTTTTTATTTCCGCCAATGAAGAACCCAAAACAGGTCAGGTAGATACATTGGTGTCTAAAATACAAGAAGAGTTTGAAGAATTACCTTCCGGAATTATCGGAATAGGAGGGGGAACTCTTTTAGATTTGGCAAAGGCGGTCGCCATTCTTCTAAACAATAATGGTTTGGCCCAAGATTATCAAGGTTGGGATTTGGTGAGTAAACCATCGCTATATCATGTGGGAATTCCTACCATAAGTGGCACTGGAGCTGAAGTCTCTAGAACCACCGTTTTGTTGGGGCCAGAAAAGAAGTTGGGAATCAATTCAGATTTCACCACATATGATCAAGTAGTTTTAGATCCAGATTTAACCAAAAGTGTTCCCAAAGAACAGTGGTTTTATACGGGGATGGATTGCTTCATCCATTGCATAGAATCATTAAATGGTACATATTTAAATGCCTTTAGCCAAAGTTATGGGGAGAAAGCTCTGGAACTTTGCAAAGAAGTGTTCTTGGAAGATGTTCCCAGTAGCGAATCAAGGGACAAATTAATGATGGCTTCATGGCATGGAGGAATGAGCATTGCCTATTCCCAAGTAGGAATTGCCCATGCAATGAGTTATGGTCTTTCCTATCTATTGGGGATAAAACATGGAATAGGGAATTGTCTTGTTTTTCAGCATCTTGAAGAGTTTTATCCCGAGGGTGTGCAAGTGTTCCATAAAATGATGGAAAAACATAACATACAATTACCAAAAGGTGTTTGTGCCGATCTTACCGAAAATGATTTTGATATTTTAATCAATGTGGCTTTGGGAATGGAAGCACTTTGGGAAAATGCTTTGGGGAAAGATTGGAAAGAAATCATGACCCCTGAACGTCTGAAACGGATTTATCAGAGAATTTAACACACCCAGAACCCTTCTACTGCTCTTAGTAAAGGAAAATACATGCGTAAACTAGCGGAGTTTTTATATTTTAAAGTACTGGGATGGAAACTCATCGGTACATTTCCCAAAGTAGATAAATGTGTGGTGGCCGTAGTTCCGCATACCCATTGGATGGATTTCTTTTTGGGTTTATTGATTAGAAAAGTCATCAATGAAGAAATTAATTACATTGGGAAGAAGAGTCTTTTTAAGCCGCCATTTGGATGGTTTTTTAGATGGACAGGCGGAGCACCAATAGACCGCTCCAAAAGCTCTAACACCGTTGAAAGTATTGTCAATATTTTTAAAGAGAGAAGGATTTTCAGATTTGCGCTGGCTCCGGAGGGTACCCGAAAAAAGGTAACGGAACTAAAAACCGGATTCTATCACATAGCAGTAATGGCACAAGTTCCTATAGTTGCTGTTGCCTTTGACTTTGGAAAGAAACAAATCAAAATTTCCGAAGCTATTTATCCGAGTGGTGAAATGAAAGACGATTTTAAAATATTCCACAAGTTCTATAAAGGGGTAAAAGGCAAAATTCCGGAGTATAGTTTTTAAATCTTTTTTAAAGCCTTAGGCTTTGGTTTTTCTACCTTTTTTGTGTTCCCCGGAAAAACCAAGTTGGTACTGGAATAGCTGCTTCCAAAAGTAATTGCTGCAGCATAGACCTGTTGTATGGCGTCAATAACCTGTGCTTCTGAAAGTTCCTTTAATGGATGGGTATAAACGGACCATAAAATCTCATCACTTAAGGCATATTTCACATCCAAGGCAGAATGAAAATTTGCCACCAGTGCGTTCAATAACTCTTCCTCTCCAATTTTTTCACGCTCAACAATAGGAGATATGATTCGCATTCTATTCGCATTTTCGTCAAAAACACAGATTAACATGGACTCATTAAATAAAAATTGGTAGGAGTTACCATTGGTTTTGACGGTATCGGCCTCTTGTTCTATAATTTGATAAAGCTTGGAAGGTGTCATTTCCTGGCTCCATATAAGACATGAACCAAAGAAAATGAATAGTATAGTCAGTCTTGAGCTCATATAAAAAAGTTTATTATTTGGTCGACAAATAACCCAACACTTTACACCTTCAAGGTTTGGTTTTTGGAAAAACTATTCATTCATCGTATGATAAACATTTTGATTATATAGCAATCATAATTTTTATTTACGATTAATCCGAGATCAGTTCGTTTTTCTTAAGTAATGTATAGCTTTTTAAATACATATTAGTGTCTGAGCTTACTATAAATACGAGCTTTTAGACTGACAAATGTGAATATGAAGCTGAAATGGAATTGATAGCCTAAATTAAAATTGTAGTCCAAAATTTCATTCAAATACAGTTTCATAAATGGACCGTTTTAATAACTTGAGTTGAAAAAATCCACAAGAAATGGAATATTTGAGATAAACCTTATTCCGTCTTTAGATTATTTTGAAATCCGAACAACAAAAAAAGTATGGTATCGGTCTTAGTTCCTACATTTTTCCTAATTCTTGAAAAAGCCATGTTAATATGCCTTTCTATGGTGTTTTTGGAAAGGTTAAGGTATTCAGAAATTTCTATATTGGTTAAACCCTCTTTTTTGCTCAAAAGAAAGACCTCTTTGCATTTAGGGGGCAGTTCTTGAATAGCTTCTTTGACCAATCCAATTAATTTTTCCAAAGCATCTTCATCCTTATCTTCAATAATATGCTCTAATCCTTCAATATATTTTTTCTCTAAAGCGGTCACGGACTGGTTTTTCTTATATTGACTGATACAGGCGTTATAAACTGATTTATACAAATAGCTTTTAATTGAAAAATCTGGTTTTAAGTTATGGCGCCCCTCCCATACTTTGATAAATACGTTTTGTACAATATCCTCAGATAACGGAATGTCATTCATAAGACTGTTTGCATATAAACATAGTTTATGATTATAGGTGTCAACTAAAAAGGCATACGCATTTTCATCACCTTTTTTTAACAGGGTAATGAGTTTAGAGGTAGTATTAAAGGCTTTTTTCACTAGATTTTTAAGTTTAAAAGACACATTGTCAAATCCTGAAATATGAGAATATGACTCAAATATGAAAAAAAAAATAATAAAAAATGAAAATATGCATCAAAAAATTGGTGGTTCAATAAAATGGCTCCGTATTAGGTATAGAAGAATTGCTTAAATGAAGACTAGTAGAGTAGAGAAACTTGTCGTAAAATATCTTACACACTCAATTTCAAAAAAAGAATGGGATGAATTGAATTTGTGGATTGGGCAATCTAAAGACCAAAAGATATTTATAGAGTATTTAAAAATCAATTATGCAATTGAAGATATAATGAGTGAATTCAATACAGAACGGACCAAGGATTCAATATTAAGGAAAATTAAGAAGGATAAAAAATTGGCCTATACCTCCAAAGCAATAAGGGTATTTAAATATGCTGCCACAATAACCATTCTTCTGGGCATTGGATATTTTTATCAAAAAGGTTTTTTCGCAAATAGCAACAAAGAGTTTACGGCCCCAAGCCAAGACATTATAACCTTAGAGTTTGAAAGTGGTAGCCTAGAAGTCATTTCTGAAGATAAAACGGCAGAGATAGTGAATGAAGAAGGGGCTGTAATTGGTACTCAAAAAGGAAATCGATTAATTTATGCGGGTACCGAAAACAAATCAGATGAACTTGTTTATAACCAACTTACCGTACCCTATGGAAAAAGATTCGAGCTGGAATTTTCCGATGGCACCGTCGCCTATTTAAATGCAGGATCTTCCTTAAAATACCCTATAAAGTTTTTAGAAGGACAAGCAAGAGAGGTCTTTTTGGTCGGAGAAGCTTTTTTGGATGTAAAAAAGGATCCAAGTAGGCCTTTTACGGTAAACACTTCCAATAATCTGGATATTCGCGTTTTAGGTACCAAGTTCAATGTTTCTAACTACCCTGAGGATGAAACTACAGAAGTTGTTTTGGTGGAAGGTTCCGTTGGTTTACAAGTAGATGACAATACCAATGACGTTGTTCTTGAGCCTGGTTTTAAGGGAAGTTTTGATAGAGGGGAGAAGAATATTACCACAAAGCCTGTTCTTACAAGTGTTTATACTTCTTGGATGAATGGAGATTTAGTTTTCAGAAATATCACCTTTGAAAATATTTTGAAGCGATTGGAAAGACAGTATAATGTTACTATTATCAATCAAAACCAAAAGTATTTGCAGAAAAAATTTAATGCAAATTTTGGAAATGAACCAATAGAAACAGTATTGAACTATTTTAAAAATACTTATGGAATTGCTTATACCATTGATAATAATAACATAACCATTGAATAACCCGATTAAACCAAAATGCCAATGAAATAGAACGAACCAATTAATGAAACTAAAAAGGTCTATTGCTCGCTTTGTAATGAAAAATCGGAAAATGCGCTAACATTTCCCGATTTAGACAAAGTGGTCAGACCGAAGTATAACCAAAATGTTAACACTATAAAATTATGAAAAATCTTCTGAAACAAATGAAGAATAACCCTTCATTGTTCAAACTTGATTTAAAAATGAAACTTAGCGCTCTCTTATTGTTCACATGCATATTTGCATTGCAGGCAAATGAAAGCTATTCCCAGAAGACTAAGGTTACCGTTGATTTAGAAAAAATAACCGTAGAAGAACTCATTGATGTTATAGAGGAAAAAACAGAATATCGATTCCTTTATATGATTGATGATGTTGATTTAGATCGCGTAATATCAATAAAAGCAAAAAGAGAAAGAGTAAGTTATATCTTGGATAGGATATTTAAGGATACAAATACGGGGTATAGTATTGATGATCGACAAATTTCCTTAACGAAACGGACGATTCCTGAAGGTACTCCGCAAAAAGCCATTGTTGCACCAATCCAAAGCACAATAACAGGAACAGTCCTAGATGAACTAGGGGCACCTTTACCGGGAGCCAGTATTGTGGAAAAAGGGACCACAAATGGAACCCAATCCGATTTTGATGGTAATTTCTCCTTAGAAATAGCAGATGAAAATGCAGTATTGGTAGTTTCCTACATTGGTTTTGCTACAAAGGAAATTCCCGTGAACGGCCAAACCAATTTAAGCATAGCCATGGAAGAGAGTACGGCAGGGCTCGAAGAGGTTGTCGTGGTAGGATATGGATCCATTAGAAGAAGCGACGTAACCGGAGCGGTCTCCACCGTAGATTCCGAAGATATAACTGCACTCCCTGTTCAAGATGTACAACAAGCACTCAAGGGCAGAGCTGCTGGGGTGCGGGTAATTCAAAATTCCGGTCAGCCAGGCTCCGAAGTACAGATTCAGATTAGAGGTGGTAATTCATATTTGGGGGACAACAATCCGCTATATGTGGTGGATGGTTTCCCGATTACCGGAGGTATAGATTTTTTAAACCCTTCCGATATAAAGACCATAGATATTTTAAAGGATGCTTCTGCAACGGCCATTTATGGATCTAGGGGCGCTAATGGCGTTGTTATGATAACTACAAAAGGAGGAAGAAAAGGGGAACAGGGCCGAATAGAATTTAACAGCTACTATGGAGTACAACAAGTAATAAATACCTATGATTTGATGAATACAGCTCAGTTTGCTGAAATTGCAAACATACAGGCCGTTACAGAAGGTGCACCTTTACCTTTTGATTTGAACAACTTGCCCGATATTGAAACGGACTGGCAGGATCAAATTTTCAGGACTGCGGGTATTCAAAGCCATACATTGACATTTTCTGGTGGAACCGAAAAATCATCCTATTCGGTATCGGCAAATTATTTTAATCAGGATGGTACCATCATCAATTCGGGTCTCAAAAGGGGCTCCGTTCGTCTTTCATTAAATACTCAGGCAAATGATTGGACTAGACTGAACGCCAATGCTGTTGTAACTAGATCGGAGAACAATGGTGCCAGCGACAATACTATAAACAACGGAGATGGTGGGGGCAGTAATGTTTTTGCAGCTGCTTTGGTTGCACCTCCCTTGGTATCGCCTTTTGATTCTGATGGCAACTTCAGTGATGTAGGACAATTTGCATTTAGCCCTGTTGCAATAAACAATCCATTAGCCTACGCAGAAATATTAGATAAATGGTTAACTACTAAGGTTTTGGCAAATATGTCCGTTGAATTTAAGCTGAGTGACTACCTAAAATTCAAGATTATAGGGGGTGCCGAGCAGGAGTTTATCGAGGAAAATTTTTACTCACCATCCATACTGACGAACCTCAGCCCTACGGGATTTGCAAGAACACGGTTGAGACGGAATATCTCATACCTCAATGAAAATATATTGTCGTTCGACAAACAAATTGGCGAGAATGACCAACTATCGGTTGTTGCAGGGTTTACAGTGCAAACCTTTCAAGGAAAATTTAATGAGTCGAGCGCAACAGGATTTGCAAGTGACGCCCTTCAAAATAATGCTTTGGGAAGTGGTGAGACCACCTTACCAAATGTATCTACAGTAGCGGATTGGACACTGCTTTCTTGGTTGGGAAGAGTAAATTATAATCTGGACAATAAATATCTTTTTACAGCCAGTTTAAGGGCAGACGGTTCTTCAAGATTCGGGGAAAACAACAAATGGGGTATATTTTCGTCAGCTGCCTTTGCATGGAAAATAAACAATGAAAATTTTCTTAAAGATTGGGAAGCCCTAACAGACCTAAAATTAAGAATTGGTTATGGAGAGACAGGTAGTACAGCTATTGATCCATATCAATCCTTGAATATTTTGAAACAGCAACGAGGTACCTTTGGCAATTCGGACGTAATTGGTTTTGCAAGTGAATCCGCACCCAATGCAGATTTAAAATGGGAGACTACGGCACAATTGGGTGTGGGTCTGGACATTGGCTTTTTAAATGATCGCTATCGATTCTCTGTTGATTATTATAACAAAAGCACCTCTGATTTGTTGGCCAGGATTCCGTTGCCAGGTTCTGTAGGTTTTACTTCCCAGATAACCAATTTAGGGGAGATTAGAAACTCGGGTATGGAATTCAGCTTGGGAGCTACTGTGGGTAAAGAAGATTTTACATGGGATATTGCTGGTCAACTTTCGTTCAACATAAATGAGGTAATTACCATAGGTGAGGACATTCTTGGAGGATCTCTGAATATCCCTTTTTCAGCTCCTGTAAACATTGCAAGGGAAGGTGAACCTTTGGGCATGTTCTACGGATTCCGGGAAGACGGGTATGATGACGAGGGAGTCATAAATTATGTAGACCTAAATGGCGATGGGGAAATTTCGAATGAAGATCAAGAGATTATAGGAAATCCCTATCCCGATTTTATTTACGGGCTCAACAACACCTTTACCTATAAAAACCTTCAACTCAATATTTTTATCGAAGGATCACAGGGCAATGAACTGTTCTGGGCTACTGGAGGAGTTATCGCTAATGGCTTTAGTCAAGGAGGAAATCAGCTAGTCGATTTTTATAATGATTTTTGGACTCCTGAAAACACCGATGCGGCATACCCTAAGCCTTCGGAAAACCGATCACAATTCAGGGTCTCGGAAAGATTCATAGAAGATGCGTCTTATCTACGGTTGAAGAACATAAAATTGGCCTATAACCTGCCGGTAGAAAAAATGGATATTGGTATCAAGTCACTGCAACTGTATATCAGTGGTCAAAACTTGATTACAATTACCGATTACCCAGGATTGGATCCCGAGGTAAATACCCGTTCGGAAACGGGCAGTCTGCGTATAGGCATCGATCAAACAGGTTATCCTTCCTCAAAGATCTTTACGCTAGGGCTAAACCTGCAGTTATAATTATTCAACCGAAAATATTAAAACGATAAAAATGAGAAAATTAGCAATACTACTTGTAATATTCCTTGGTCTATTCTCTATTCAGTGTGAGGATGCCTTGGTGGAAGACCCAGAAGGGTTTTTTGTTAACGAGAATTTTTATAAGAGCGAAGCGGATGCTCTTTCTGCATTAACAGCTGTATATAGCGTTTTTGATAGAGACTATGGTTTCCCAAGCATTTGGTTTATGGCACTTTTGGAAAATAGGGCCGAATACTCCAATGGAAGGGGTAGTCAAATTCCTATGAGCATCTATGATACCCCTTTGGACAATAGCAATCAAAGTAGGGCATTTGGTATCTATAATGAACTTTACATAGGAATAAATAGAGCCAATGCTGTTCTAGATAATGTTGCTGGCATAGATATGGATGAAACTTTAAAGGCTCAGTATCTGGCAGAGGCTCGGTTTCTAAGAGCCTTTTTCTATAGTAATCTGGTAAAATACTGGGGAGGAGTTCCAATACGTGACAAAGAGTTTACGGATTTGGCGCAAATCCCCCAGCCTAAAGCTTCAGTAGCTGAAATTTGGGCCTTTGTTATAGAAGACTTAGAAATGGCAATTCCTGATCTGGCATCTTCTTTTTCGGATTCCGATAGTGGTAGGGCTACTTCTTGGGCGGCAAAGATGCTTTTGGCAGATACATACTTAAATACGGAGGACTGGCAAGCCGCTATGGAATTAGCAGATGATGTTATTGCAAATGGTCCTTTTTCCTTGATCGAGGTTCAGGAGGCAGATGATTTTATGGAAATTTACGGGCCAGACGTGGTAACGCACCAAGAAGATATCTGGTCGGCACACCATAGTGAAACAAATGGAAATCAAATACCCACTTTTATCCATGACGGAAACTTAGGATATTCCGTGGGAGGGTTCCGAGCGTGGCTTCCTGTTGAGAACTCTATTTTGGGCAGTTGGGATGAGGACGATCTTAGACAAGAGTTTAATTTGTACTCTTTTCGTGTAATAGAGGGAGATACCATTTTCGTGAATCCGCAGACACCACTGTTGTTCAGAAAATATCGAGATCCAGATGCAGTAGATAATGTGAATGCCCGGAACAATATTCCTTTTTTCAGATTGGCCGAGGCTTACCTGATTTATGCGGAAGCTTCCAGCGAGGCAAACGGAGGCCCGGATGCCCTTGCTTTGGAACGTTTGAACATAGTACGTAGACGTGGCTATGGATTGGACTTGAACAGTCCATCGGTTCAAGACTACCCATCGGCCTTATCCGCCTCCGATTTTAAGGATAGGGTATTGGATGAAAGGGCCTATGAATTTGTGTTGGAAATGAAGCGCTGGAACGACCTTTTAAGAACCGGTAGGGCGCAAGAATTTGTGGAAGCTACAGGGAAAGCATGGAGCGACGTAAGCCTACTTTTTCCTATACCCATTGATGAGATAAACAACAATCCTGCATTAAGTCCAAGCGATCAAAATCCAGGATATTAAGATAGTTAATTTGAGTTAGTTTTATTTTAATTCAACAAAAGGCAGGCGAAATATTCTAGCCTGCCTTTTTTAAAAATTCCTGGTTTTAAATAGAAATGTTTTGGCTGGAATTGTGTAATGGAAAGTATCATAATTAATGAATCAAGTGAACATGAAATTTAAGAAGGAAATAAAGTCCGTAGTAATGATTATTGCAGCATCGCTGATTTTTGTAGGGAATGCACAGGAAAAGCAAAATAGAGCGGATGTAATCATTTACGGGGGAACGTCCGCAGGTATAGCCGCGGCCATTGAAGTAGATAGAACCGGGAAAACAGTTATAGTTATAGAGCCTTCTTCAAGAATTGGTGGGTTGAGTACGGGTGGTTTGGGACAGACCGATATTGGAAACAAACAAGTCATTGGAGGAATTTCACTTGAATTCTACAAAAACATTAAAAAATACTATCAAAACCCCAAGAATTGGAAATGGCAAAAACCATCGGAATACAAAGATGGAGGCCAAACAAAAACGGAAGCTGGGGAGCAGGCCATGTGGACTTTTGAGCCTTCAGCTGCGCTAAGCGTATTTCATGAAATGATCAAGAACACCAATATTAAACTGGTTTATGGCCAAAGACTAAATAGAACATCCGGAGTACGGAAAACCAATAACAAAATTACTTCCATCGTAATGGAATCTGGCGAAGAATACCTGGGACACATGTTTATTGATGCTACTTATGAAGGAGATTTAATGGCAACCGCAGGTGTGGGTTTTACCGTTGGGAGAGAGCTGAATAGCCAATATGGAGAGAATCTTAACGGTGTTCAAGCAAATACCTTTAGTCCTTCTTTGCTAGGTACGTCTTCAACTAATGGGGCAAACCACAATTTTGTTGATGGGGTGGATCCCTATATCATCAAAGGAGATAAAAACAGTGGTATTCTACCCTACATAAATGTCAAAGGCCCTGGCAAAGAGGGGGAAGGAGATAATAAGGTTCAAGCCTATTGCTTTAGAATGTGCCTTACGGATCATCCTGAAAACAAGATACCCTTTAAAAAACCAGACGATTATGATGAATTGAATTATGAACTTCTTTTTAGAAATTACGAAGCTGGATTCGATGGTGTACCATGGATAAATTCCAGTATGCCCAATCGGAAAACGGACACAAATAATAAAAACGGATTTTCTACTGATTTTGTAGGGCAGAACTATGAGTATCCTACGGCAAGTTATTCTGAAAGGGAAAAGATAGTGGAACGTCATCGTAGCTACCAACAGGGTCTGGTTTGGAGTTTGGCAAACCATCCAAGAATTCCTGAACATATCCGTAAAGAGGCTTCACGTTGGGGAACTTCCAAAGACGAATTTGAAAGGGAAGACGGTTGGCAACAACAACTATACATACGAGAAGCCAGAAGAATGGTGGGCGAATATGTTATGACACAAAAAAATTGTGAGGGTATCGATGTGATTACCGATGCGGTTGGGATGGCCGCCTATGGGATGGACTCGCACAATGTGCAACGCTATATTGACGAAAATGGATATGTAAAGAATGAAGGCAATGTTGAGGCAAAATTCCCCAAGCCCTACCCAATAAGTTACCGTTCTATTATTCCAGTGGAAAAAGAGTGTTCCAATTTATTGGTTCCGGTAAGTTTGAGCGCCTCGCATATTGCCTATGGTTCAATTCGTATGGAGCCCGTTTTTATGATTCTTGGGCAATCGGCTGCGATTGCGGCAACCTTGGCCATTGACGAAAACAGTACAGTACAACAAGTAGACTATCAAAAATTAAGGGAAACTTTACTTGAAAAGGGACAAATATTGGAATAGATGCTCAGTTGAATTTTAATGTCTTCGGGATGATTGTTGGCCATTTATGTCATTTGTTATCCGTATAAATGCTGTTGTTTAACGTGTCTAGGCCTTAAAATATGGAATTTAGGATATGAAAAATATAAAAATTCTGCTGTTTTTATTGATGGCGATACAATCCTATTCCCAGAACCTAAAACCCATAAAAATGGTCTGCGAGTATTTGCATAACCCTATGGGAATGGATATTCCTAATCCGCGCTTGAGCTGGCAGATCAAAACAGATACCACTTTAAATGGAATACTTCAAAAAGCATACAGGATCCAAGTTTCAAAAAGCGATACAAACTTTGAGGATCTAGTTTGGGATTCAAAAATCAGTAGTGATCAATCACTACACGTAGAATACAAGGGTGATGAATTACTTTCAAAAACTAGATATCATTGGCGCGTAAAAGTTTGGGACAACCATAATAGAGAAAGCGAATGGAGCGATATCCATTATTGGGAGACAGGTTTAATGGATACAAAAATGTGGAAAGCTAATTGGATCAGCCCCAATGTTCAAGAAAACACACAAACAGATAATCCATCACCACTTCTGTTAAAGCAATTCCGTCTGGATAAAGATATCAATAAAGCCAGGTTGTACATCACTTCCAAAGGGCTATATCTATCAACGATTAACGGAATACCCGTTACGGAAGAGGTTTTTACACCAGGTTTTACCAGTTACCATAAAAGACTGCAGTATAAGGTTTACAATGTGAGCAACCTATTAAAAGAAGGTGGTAATGCAGCAGGTGTAATGCTTGGTGATGGTTGGTATCGCGGTAGGTTTGCGTTCGAAAACAAAAGAAACATTTACGGAGAACAATTAGCATTATTGTATCAGTTGGAAATTGAGTTTGCGGATGGAGAAAAGCGAACCATAGTCTCTGATGAAAGTTGGAAGTCTACCACTGGCCCCATACGAATGTCCAATATATATGACGGGGAAATCTATGATGCCAATTACGAGATCAAAGGGTGGAACATGCCCGGTTTTGACGATTCTAAATGGAAAAACGTAAGTACTCCGGATTATACTAAAGACAATATTGTCCCCTCGGTGGGAAACCCAGTCAAAAGAATCGAAGAACTATGGCCTATCAAGAAAATAAAGACCCCAAAAAATGAATTGGTTTTTGATTTTGGCCAGAATATCACAGGAAGGGCAAAAATTAGGCTCAAAGGAAACAAAGGCGATACCATTACCATACTGCATGCCGAAGTATTGGACAAGGATGGAAATTTCTATATCGATAACCTGAGAAGTGCAAAACAAAAGGTCACCTATATCTTTAAAAACAACAAAGAAATGGTTTATGAACCGTATTTTACTTTCCAAGGATTTAGGTACGTAAAAATCGAAGATTATAAGGAAAATGTAGATAAAACGGATATATCTGCTATAGTAGTCCATTCGGATATGGAAGAAACGGGATACTTCAAATGTTCGGACACACTCATAACCAAGCTACATCAAAATATCAAATGGAGTCAAAAAGGAAATTTTCTCGACATCCCAACCGACTGCCCCCAACGTGACGAAAGAATGGGCTGGACAGGAGATGCCCAAGTTTTTGCCAGCACGTCTATTTTTAACTATAATACCGCTGCTTTTTATACAAAATGGCTCCTAGATCTTGAGGTGGACCAATTTGAGAACGGAAGCGTTCCATTGGTAATTCCAGATGTGAGAAAAAGAAGTGGAGCAACTGGATGGGGAGATGTGGTGACTATACTTCCGTACACCATGTATCAAAAATATGGAGATAAAAGAATCCTGGAAAAACTGTATGATAATATGATGGATTGGGTATATCATTTGAAGTCCCTTGCCGGTGAAAACCATATTGTGAACGGTGGTTTTAATATAGGGGACTGGCTCTATTTTACCCCTCCGGGCAACTGGAATTTAAAGCCTGGCTTTACGGATTTTGATTTTATTTCCACCGCCTTTTTTGCCTATTCAACAACCATATTGAAAGAAGTGGCACTTATACTTGAAAAACATGATGAGGCAAAGTTACATGAACAAATGCTCCAGCAGATAAAAGAAGAATTTCAAAGGGAATTTATGGCAGCTTCCGGTAGACTAGGCCCACATACACAAACCGCATATACATTGGCACTCTATTTCAATTTAATTCCTGATGATAAAAAATCCATTGCCTTAGATTATCTGGTCAAGAATATAGAAACGAGAAACTACCACCTTTCTACTGGATTCTTAGGAACCCCGTATCTATGTCATGTATTATCGGAAAATGGTAGAACCGATGTCGCCTATAAACTATTGTTACAAAAGAAATATCCCTCTTGGCTTTATCCGGTCACCATGGGAGCGACAACCATTTGGGAGCGATGGGACGGAATCAAACCGGATGGCTCGTTTCAAACCCCAGTAATGAACTCATTCAACCATTACGCTTATGGTGCTATTGGTGATTGGATGTATTCAACTGTTGCCGGTATCAAAAGTGATGTCGAAAACCCCGGATATAAGCATATTATCATGCAACCCGAGCCTAGCGCACAGCTTTCCTATGTGGAAGCTTCCTACGCATCTATGTATGGAAAAATCGAGTCTAAATGGAAAATGGAAAAAGAGAAATTTTATCTTACGGTTACGATTCCTCCCAATACCGATGCAACCGTGATTTTACCCAATGGAAAGGATACATATGAAATAGGGTCGGGGCAGTATAATTTCCAATGTGATATTGCGTATTCAAACAAAGTTGAAAATCAGTAAATTAAAAGTATGGTCTACCTTTCAAAAAGCAGTATGGTTTCACTGGTCATCGTGTTGTTGGTCATTACTTCATGCAAGAAAAAAGAAGATTTTGTATTGCCCAATATTGTTATTATTCTTGCTGATGATTTGGGTTATGGGGATTTGGGTTCGTACAACCAAAATTCTTTGATTCCAACCCCTAATCTAGACAGGTTAGCCTCGGAAGGTATCCGGTTGACAGATGCGTATTGTCCCGTTTCCGTTTGCTCGCCATCGCGGTTTGCGCTAATGACAGGAACCTATCCTTTCCGAAGTCGGAAAAAATCTGGTGTATTGGCCAATTATGAGCCGTCTATGATGGCCCCAGACCAGCTTACACTTCCACAAATGTTACAAAAAGCAGGCTACACCACAGCGGGTTTCGGCAAATGGCATCTAGGAGCCACATTCCCTACACTGGATGGGGAAAAACCCATAGGTTATGGAAAGTTCAAGGCAGAACACAACGGGGCGAATCTACAGTTGAACAAACCCATCAGCGATGGTCCGGTCGACCATGGCTTCGAACAATGGTATGGCTTTAGTTGTGCCAGTGAATGTTGGGTGATGGACGATAACGACATAGTAGCAGCTCTACAACATGATTTTTACAATATTGACTCCGCATCCAACAAAGAACATATTGATATCATTCCTTCCGAAAAATATTTATCTCTGATTACCGAAAAAAGTTTACATTTTTTAGAAGCACATGCTAAAAATGGCAAAAAGGAGCCTTTTTTCTTGTATTATGCACCTTATGTACCGCACATTCCCTTGTCGGTAAGTACAGCGTTCAAAGGTACGACCAAGGCTGGGCTATATGGGGATTACGTGCATGAACTAGATACCAAAATAGGTGAATTACTGAACACTTTGGACAAGTTGCAACAAACTCAAAATACGATAGTGATTTTTGCCAGTGATAACGGATCACAATTTGAAGTGACTGGCACCGATATTGATTTGACAACAGCAAGCAATAATCCCGAGAATGTTCTCAAAAAAAGGCAGGATCAAGATGTACATTTTCCAAATGGCGCATTGAGAGGTACTAAATGGACAACTTGGGAAGGGGGAGTAAGAACGCCTTTCATCGCACGTTGGCCAGGGCATTTTCCCGAAAACACCAAATCTGGACAATTGTTTGCGCTCAACGATGTCATGGCGACCCTAGCATCGATTATTGAACTTGAGCTTCCGCCCAATGCGGTGATAGACAGTTATGACCAGCGTGACGTTTTGGAGGGAATGAACGAAGAACCTATCAGAAAATCGGTACTTGTTCAATCCTCAGGGGATAGGTATGGCCTGCGAAAAGGAAAATGGAAATATATAGAGCCCAAACATGAAAATACCGAAGGCGAGCTGTACAATTTGGAAGAGGATGTTTCGGAATCCAAAAACCTTTATGATGAATATCCTAAATTGGTTTTGGAGCTCAAAGAGCATCTTGAAGGCATTATTAATAGTGAAGCATCCAATGATAGATAAACAGCTACTAAGAGTAGAATGGCATACTCATAAGTAGAAAATTTCCATAAGAGCGAAATACATCGAACCATAATTTATTTTTTGAAGTAATGATATCATTTATCGTTTCCATAGTTGTTTTGATCATAGGGTATTTCCTGTACGGAAAGTTCGTGGAAAAGATTTTCGGCGTGGATACCAATAGGGAAACACCAGCTGTTCGATTGCAGGACGATGTGGATTTTGTACCCTTATCCGCATGGCGGATATTTCTTATTCAATTTTTGAATATTGCGGGTCTAGGCCCCATTTTTGGAGCCATTGCCGGTGCCATGTTCGGACCTTCTGCTTTTTTATGGATTGTTCTGGGCAGTATTTTTGCGGGGGCCGTACATGATTACTTTTCCGGTATGCTTTCCGTAAGACATGATGGTCTCAGTATTAGCGAGGTAGTGGGTATATATCTAGGTACCAATGTAAAGCATATTATGCGACTGTTTACGGTAGTTCTCCTGATTTTAGTGGGCACGGTATTCTTGATTGGACCCGCAAAGATCATTGACGGAATGACCGGGAATCTTTGGGGAATTTGGACTTGGACGGCAATTATACTTATTTATTATATACTATCTACCCTACTTCCAATAGATAAGATGATAAGCAAATTATATCCCATCTTTGGTTTAGCCATGTTGTTAATGGCGATAGGATTGTTGATAGCTCTTTTTTTTGGGGATTACCAAATTCCCGAGCTAGTACCTTCAAACATACGCAACATGACAAGGAACCCCGAAGAAACCCCTTTGTTTCCTATACTTTTTGTGACCATTGCCTGTGGGGCCATATCTGGTTTTCATGCGACCCAGTCCCCTTTAATGGCCCGTTGTATGAAAAATGAACGCATAGGCAAGAAAATCTTTTTCGGCACCATGATAACCGAAGGTATTGTAGCGCTCATCTGGGCGGCCGCGGCCATGACCTTCTTTGGAAATGTAACCGATTTGAACGCGGCCATGCTTGCCAACGATAATAATGCGGCCTGGGCGGCCAACAAAATATCGCTGAACATGTTGGGCAGTTTTGGTGGGATACTTGCACTTTTAGGTATCGTTGCCGCTCCAATAACCTCAGGGGATACAGCCTTTAGGTCGGCTCGACTTATTTTAGGGGATGTCTTTAAGTCGGACCAGAAGAAAATCAAGAATCGGCTCATGATTAGTTTGCCCTTGTTCATAATCGCCTTTTCGCTCACACAAATAGATTTTGGTATTATCTGGCGCTATTTTGCATGGAGCAACCAAACCTTGGCCACCGTTGTACTTTGGACGATTACCGCTTATTTGGTATTGGAAAAAAAAGCCTATTGGGTGACACTGCTTCCTGCCATCTTTATGACCTTGGTATGTAGTACTTATATTTTGATCGCTCCCGAAGGGTTTCAATTGAGCAACTATCTTGCCTATATAGGAGGAAATATAATTACCATTTCCATTTCCCTTCTTTTCAGGAATTATGTTTTGAAAAGGAAAAATATTGCTGGATTTTTATACAAAAAGTAAATTTCAATGAGTCTATAAAAACGGATGTTTTATAGGACTGATTGTAAATCTGATTTATTCTTTTCTATGGGTGTCCTATTTGAGGTCTCTTTTAGTGGTTTTGTTACTAGTTTGATTCTTGACTCATTTTATATAAATGGGCCACTGTTTTTTTAATGATCTTAATCAACAACAAAATTCGCAATGTGAGTTGTATAAATTTTAAATACCTGATTTAAACATAATATTTTGTCTTGTCAGGTTTTAAGAAAGTCTGTTAAAGATTGAATGTATGATGTACAGTAGACAATATCAAAATATTGTATAAATTATAGAAAATGATATATATATATGACTTAATCCATATTATGAAACACGTTCTGAACATCATCATCCTCTTCAATCTTTTCCAATAGCTTTTCAACATCAGTAACCTGTTCTTCATTGAGCTCCTTGGTCACTTGTGGAATGCGCTCAAAACCAGAAGATAGTATTTCAATTTTTCGGGCTTCCAGTTCTTTTTGAATAGATCCAAAGCTTTCGAAAGGAGCATATATTAAGATGCCATCCTCATCAACAAAAACTTCTTCGGCTCCAAAATCTATCATTTCCAGTTCCAACTCTTCTGGATCTATCCCATCAGCAGGAATACGAAAATTACAGGTATGGTCAAACATAAACTCTACAGAGCCAGATGTTCCTAGGCTGCCATTGCACTTATTGAAATAACTTCTAATATTTGCTACGGTTCTGGTATTATTATCAGTTGCGGTTTCTACGAGTATCGCAATACCATGTGGAGCATATCCTTCAAACAAAACCTCTTTATAATCTCCTTGACTTTTATCGGACGCACGTTTTATGGCACGTTCAATATTGTCCTTGGGCATATTTACAGATTTGGCATTCTGGATAACAGCACGTAACCTTGAGTTGGAATCTGGATCAGGGCCACCTTCTTTAACGGCCATTACAATGTCTTTTCCAATTCTGGTAAATGCTTTGGACATTGCCGCCCAGCGTTTCATTTTTCGTGCCTTTCTAAATTCAAATGCTCTTCCCATGAAATAGTTGTGGTTATGAATGGAGCAAATTTAACAAAAAAAGCCCCCTTGTCAAGCCTAACAGAACAGTTTGACTTATTCCCTATTTACGATTTTTTCTATGCTTTTGGCTAAGCTGAAATCATTCTGTGTAATACCGTCAACATCATGCGTATTGAGCTTTATGGTAAGATTGTTATATACATTTTCCCAATTGGGATGATGATTTTGTTTTTCACATTCAAAGGCAATACGGGTCATTATTGAAAAGGTTTCCGTAAAATCATGAAACTTGAATGATTTCGATATCATTCCGTTTTTATATTCCCACCCTTTTAATTGTTTTAGGGATTCGTTGATTTGTGCATCACTCAATTTTTCCATAATCATCGTTTTTCTAAAGTTACTTAATTCAATCTACAGTGATGTGATGATCAATAATATCTTGATATCGGATTCTTAGATTTTTGGGAAGTTTATTGTCCTTTGGCAACGCAGCCAAATAACGATCTTCGTTAGTTGTGAAAACTCGTTTAAGTACAGGATGAAAGTTTCCCATACGCTTAATGACTTCCTTTATAAACTCTTCATGTTGGATTAAATCGATGCTGCCCAGATGAAAAATACCATACTTGTTCCTATTGATCAGGTAATGTATTTGCTGAGTTAGCCTATCATCGTTGGTTACATTGATAATAAGATTTGGAAAGACCTCTATGGGTTCGTTGCCTTCCAGACTTGCTTTGATTTCCTTAATTCGGGGAGAAGTATTTCCAAAGACCATGGGAACTCTTAGAATAGCGGTTTTTTCTTTGGGTAATCGCATCATCATGTTCTCTATCTTAATTTTAAGCCTTCCGTAGATACTTTCGGAAAGAGTCTTGTCAAATTCATAGGATGGAAATTTGCTGTAGGCATCAAAAACGTTGGCCGAAGAAATAAAATACAGTTTGGAATTGTGCTTGTCCAAATATTCCATTAAATGTTGATGTGCTTGCACCTGGGCACCAAAGTTTCCACGAAGGGCAGAAATTATAAAATCAGGATTCACCTGCTTCAATATTTGAAAAATATCATCCTCTTCTAAATCGTACTTATAAAATTGTTGATTGCCGGAAAATGAGGTGTTAGAAAAATAGGTGCCGTACGTATCAAAGTAGGAACAAAGCTCTTTGTAAACCAAGTTTCCTATAAAACCGCTTGCGCCAAGTATAAGTATCTTTTTTTTATTCAAACATTAAAATATTGACAAACCGGTTTCGGTTGTTAGTTTTTCCAAAGCCGACATTCCCAACTTTGAATTTCCTTTTTTATTTAACCCTGGTGACCAAGTAGCAACACAGAACTTATTTGGCAACAAAGCGACAATACCTCCTCCAACTCCACTTTTTCCAGGAAGGCCAACCTCAAAAGCAAACTCTCCTGCCTCATCATAAAAACCACAGCTAAGCATAATAGCATTAACACGTTTTACCTGTGGTAGTTTTAAATAATTATTGTTTTGAAGACAATTTCCCCTATTCATAAATATATAGAAGACCTTCACCAGTTGTTCACATGACATTCGTATGGAACAAGAATAACAATAAAAGTCGAGTACAGTTTCTACATCATTTTCAAGGTTTTTAAAAGATTTGATCAGATATGCTGCTGCATAATTTCTAAAACCAGTTTCTTTCTCAGATTTTGCAACTTTCTCATCATAATTTATTGAAGGGTCATTTGCGATACTTCGTACATATTCTAAAAACTCTGACTTTGGATTTTTTAAATTTGAAATAAGAATGTCGCAGACAACAATAGCCCCAGCATTGATTAAAGGGTTACGTGGTATTCCATTCTCCATTTCCAATAAGGACAAATGGTTGAAGGGGTCTCCCGATGGCTCCACACCAACACGTTTCCATAAATTTTCACCAACAATCGAAATAGCCATGGAAAGAGATAGAACTTTCGAAATACTTTGTATGGAAAACTCCTCTTTAGCATCTCCGGAACTGTACAGTTGGGCGTTTTCATCCAATATGGATATCCCAAATTTATTCGGGTCAATATTGGAAATTTCGGGGATATAATTTGCTACTTGACCTTTATCGACCTGCTTTTTAGCCTGTAACGTAATGTTATCTATGATAGGCTGGAAGTCTGTCATTATTGTTTGTAGAATGGAAGTTTTACCAAAGTAGCTGGAGTTTGATTCTTTCTTATCTGAATCCGTACTTTAGTATCGACTTTTGAATGTTCAATGGTAACATATCCCAAACCAATACCTTTTGAAAGCGAGGGCGACATGGTTCCTGATGTTACTTTCCCAATTTCATTTCCACCTTCGTCCAGTATGGGATACCCACTTCTTGGAATACCTTTTTCGTCTATCTGGAATGCCACTAATTTTCGTTTGGGACCGGCTTCTTTTTCTTTGGCCAAAGCTTCACTATTTACAAAGTCCTTGGTGAATTTTGTTACCCAACCTAATCCGGCTTCAATAGGGGAGGTGGTATCATCAATGTCATTTCCGTACAGGCAATATCCCATTTCAAGTCTAAGGGTATCCCTTGCAGCTAAACCAATGGGCTTTATACCAAAATCGGCACCAGCTTCAAGCACTTTTTCCCACACTTGCTTCACTTCAGAATTTTTACAATAAATTTCGAAACCACCAGATCCAGTGTATCCTGTAGCGGAAATAATTACATGCTCAATCCCTGCAAAATCTCCAACAACAAAGTTGTAGAACTTAATACTTGAAAGATCGATGGACGATATCGATTGCATTGCTTCTACCGCTTTTGGTCCTTGGATTGCCAATAAAGAGTAATTATCAGATAGATTCCTCATATTGGCTCCAATAGTCTGATTGTATTTTGAAATATGGTTCCAATCTTTTTCAATGTTTGATGCATTGACTACCAAAAGATAAGTTTCATCTTTAATTTGATATATAATCAGGTCATCAACTATACCACCAGTTTCGTTGGGGAGACAACTATATTGTGCTTTGCCCACAACAAGTTTGGATGCATCATTTGAAGATACTTTTTGTATTAATTCCAAGGCAAGGGGCCCTTCAATCAAAAATTCTCCCATATGGGAAACGTCAAATACACCTACATTGTTCCTAACGGTTTCATGTTCAATATTCACACCTTCATAAGAAACGGGCATCGAATAGCCAGCAAATTCTACCATTTTGGCCCCGAGAGATTCGTGTACTTCGGTAAGTTCGGTTTTCTTCATATTCATTTTTAAAAAAATAAAGGTATTCAAAACTTCATCAAAATATGAGTGTTAAAGTGAGATATTGTATTCTATCTAATTTTTTAAAGAAAGAATAATAAAACGGTGGATTTTGTTCTAAATTTACAGATTGATTTAATGGAGTTGCCATGAATGCGGGCAATATCCCCCGAAAAATTGCTACAAATGAAAACGCTCACCCTTGTTCTCAAATCGAGAATACTATTATTTGTTTTTTGTCTTTTTGTTATATCCAGTTGTTCCTCTGATTCTGCACAAGTAGATGAAGAAATTGCGGAAATGGACCCCCAAGAAGAGGAGGAAGATATACAAGAAGATGAGGATATGCAGGAAGAGGAAGATGATTCCATGGATGATGAAGAAGATACCTCTAATGGGGAATTTGGTCTGGACCCGAATATGGAACCATGGGAAAACTTTGATTTATCCGATTGGGTGATTGATACCCCAGCATTTGATGCTGAAGACAACCTTTCTGAACGTTATGGGGAACTGGATTGGGATGCACTTGCATCAAGCAATTCGAGACCTTTTTTCTTTACACATACGGATGGTGGTATGCGTTTTGTCTCAAGAGTAGGAGGTGCGCGCACAAGTCAGAATACGTCCTATCCCCGTTCAGAATTGCGAGAAATGCTGCGAAAAGGGAATACCAGTATTTCCACCCAAGGGGCGAATGGAAACAACTGGGCCCTTGGATATCAGCCAGAAGGGACTAATCATGGTGGAAGAAATGGTGTCTTAACCGCTACTCTGCGTGTAAACCAAGTTACGACCACGGGAAGTGGATTGCATCCAGGACGCACAATTATAGGTCAAATACATGCGGATAATGACGAGCCAGCTAGACTATATTACAGAAAATTGCCAAATACTGATTTTGGATGTATTTATGTGGAACATGAAATCCGCGATGGTAATGATGTTACCTTTAATTTAATTGGTGATGAGGATTGCGAGGGTAATGGACCGACTGCTGGTATTCAATTGGATGAATTGTTCTCCTATGAAATTAGTAATGTAAACGAGGTTATTACCATTAAAATACGTCGTGGCGATCAAGATGGTGAGGTAATAGCGGAAACCATCATAAATATGGAAACTCTCAATAGCGGATATGATCGCAGTGATGAGTGGATGTATTTTAAAGCCGGAGCTTATACTCAAAACAATACTGGTGATGACGATGACACTGATGTGGTAACATTTTATCGCCTCAACAATACCCATGATGCTAATTAAGAGAACAGCAGATAAAGAAAATAGTATATTCTAAAATAGGCTACCCTTCAAGGTAGCCTATCTTTTTTCTTTGTTGTTGGAGACTAGATACTACTTTATCAAATGAGATTTAAAGTCTTCATAAGTGGTAATGGATATGACAGATTTCTCTCTGTCCAATACTTTTTTAATTTGAGGAGGGATATCCAATTTTGTTCCAATTGTTTGTTCAACTACGGGGAGAAACTTTACCGGATGCGCTGTTTCCAAAAAGATACCATATACATTGGAATGGTTTTTAGCATATTCTTTTAAACCAAGATAACCTACCGCTCCATGTGGATCAAGAATGTAACCCATTTTTTCATATACTCTGGTCATGGTTTTTCGGGTCAACTCATCATCAAAGGAATAGGAACTCAAATTTTGTGAGAGACTCTCAAAATTGTTTTCGTACAATTTTTGTATTCTAATAAAATTGCTGGGGTCACCAACGTCCATAGCATTTGATATGGTTGGCTTGGAGGGTTTTGGCTGATATTCTCCGGATTGCATAAACAAAGGCACAGTATCGTTGATATTGGTAGAAGCCACAAAATGTTTTACGGGCATCCCCAACTTTTGGGCTACAATTCCAGCACAAATGTTACCAAAGTTACCTGAGGGAACAGAAAAAACAATCTCTTTACCTTTTGATTTAGCCTGTTTGTAAGCAAACAAAAAATAGAACAATTGTGGAAGCCATCTCGCAATGTTTATGCTATTGGCAGATGTCAATTTTTTTTTGGAAGTTATGTCCTCGTCCAAAAAAGCTGTTTTTACCATGCGCTGACAGTCATCAAAAGTACCATCAACCTTCATGGCAACTATATTCTGCCCCAAAGTGGTAAGCTGCCGTTCTTGAATGTCGCTTACCTTTCCGTTGGGATACAGGATTACTACATTTACCCCTTTCACCCCTAAAAATCCATTTGCAACTGCCCCTCCAGTATCACCAGAAGTTGCAACAAGTACAGTTACATTGGTTTCTTCTTCCTTGGAAAAATAACTCAAGCACTTTGCCATAAATCGTGCTCCAACATCTTTAAAGGCCATGGTGGGGCCATGGAAAAGTTCAAGCGTGGCAATATCATCTTCTATCTCCACTACGGGAAAATCAAAATCCAGTACATTTTCAATAATATCTTTTAAAACATCATCTGGAATATCCGCATCCACAAATTGATGTATTGCCTTAAATGCAATTTCATTTGTAGAAAGCAACTCAATACTCTCAAAAAAACTTTTGGGAAGTGGCGTTATTTCTTCTGGAAAATAGAGTCCCTTGTCTGGTGCAATACCAGCTATAACAGCGTCTTTAAAAGTCGCACTTATATCAGAGTTATTTAGGCTATAAAATTTCATGGATTTAGGCTATTCTTTTTACACCTTGAGTGTTGACTTTTGACACATGGATATCAAATTCAATTCCGATATTCTCATAGGTTTCTTTCATGGATTCAGCTACTTTTTGGGCCGTTTCTTCACCTTTGCTCAAAGCAAAAATTGAAGGCCCGGAACCTGAAATTCCTCCTCCCAGAGCCCCAACATGGATTGCGTTTGCTTTTATTTTGTCAAAACCGGGAATTAAAATAGATCGTATAGGTTCCACTATATGGTCTTGGAGTGAACGTCCAATCAGGTCATAATCATTTTGGAAAAGACCGGCAATTAATCCCCCTACATTACCCCATTGTTGAATTCCTTTTTCCAAGGTTATGTTGGTTTTTAGAATTTTTCTTGAATCTGAAGTTTTTACTTCAATCTGTGGGTGTATCACTGTGGCAAAAAGCTCATTGGGTGTGGGTATGGGCACAATATCCAAAGGATTATAACTTCTCACTAAAGTGAATCCCCCATAAATAGCTGGTGCCACATTATCTGCATGGGCAACATCGCTGGCCAATTTTTCTCCCTGCATGGCAAACTGGACCAGTTCTAAATTGGAAAATGGCTTGCCCAAAAGTTCGTTCATTGCCCACACGGCTCCTGCGGAGCTTGCCGCACTGCTTCCTATGCCGCTTCCGGGTTTGATTCTTTTGTCAATTTCTATTTCAAAACCCCCATCAAAGTCACTTTTCTCCAAAAAAGCCAAGCCAGCAACCCCTGAAACATTTTTGGTAGTTTCAAGAGGCAATTCTTGTCCAGATATTTTGGTAATCGTTATTCCATTTTCAGAAGTTTTGCGTACAATCATTTCATCTCCCACAGAATCCAATGCCAACCCAAGAACATCAAACCCACAAGAAACATTGGCTATTGTTGCAGGGCAAAAAACTTTTATTTCTTCCATGTTAAAAGTTTCCAATTCGTATAATATCTGCAAAGATACCAGAAGCCGTGACTTCTGCACCTGCACCTGCACCTTTAATGATCATAGGCTGATTAGGGTAACGTTCCGTATAAAAAAGCACAATATTGTCGCTGCCTTCAAGATTATAAAAGTCATGTCCTTTCGGTATTTTTTGAAGCCCCACTTTGGCTTTTCCGTTTTCAAACTGGGCAACATATTTGAGCTTGCTTTCAGCATCTTGAGCCTCTTTAAAAAGTTTTTGGAACGAGGATTCATGGTCTTTTAAAGATGTGAAAAATGCTTCGTTTGAATTGGTTTCCAAACTTTCTTTGGGGAGGAAGGATTCGTTTTCTATTTGTTCAATATCCAATTGATTTCCACTCTCTCTAGCAAGAATAAGAATCTTTCGCATTACATCGATACCACTTAAATCAATTGTTGGATCTGGTTCGGTATAGCCTTCTTCTTGTGCTTGTTTTACGACATCATGAAAAGTAACCGAATCATTGAAGTTATTGAACACAAAGTTCAAACTCCCGGATAAGACAGCCTGAATCTTATTAATTTTATCTCCAGAAGCAATAAGATGCTTAAGCGTGTCTATGATTGGAAGCCCGGCACCAACGTTGGTCTCAAACAAGAATGGTGAATTGTATTGCTTTGCCAGTTTTTTAAGCTCTCGATAATAGGAATAGTCCGAAGAGCACGCAATTTTGTTGCAAGTGACCACGGAAATACTGTTTTTTAGGTAAATTGGATAGCTTTGGGAAACTTCTTCACTAGCGGTATTATCCACAAATACACTATTTCGGTAATTGAGTGATTCAACAGTTTTAAAGAATACTTCCTTGTCTGCTTTTTTACCATTGGCTAAAGTGTTTTTCCAATCTTCTAGGTCAATTCCATTTTCATCAAAAGCCATGGTTCTGGAATTACTGATTCCAATAACTCTTAGATTTAATTTAAGCTCCTCTTTTAGATATTTCCTTTGTTGTCCTATCTGATCAAGAAACTTTGCTCCAACATTACCCACTCCCATTACAAAAAGATTGAGTTGTTTTATGTTTTCCTCAAAAAATTCTTCGTGGAGCGAATTAAGCGCTTTTTTTACATCAGCCTTTTTAATAACCGCTGAAATATTACGTTCAGAAGCCCCTTGGGCAATGGCTCTTATGTTAACATTGTTCTTTCCAAGCGTACTGAACATTTTTCCGCTAAGCCCCTGGTGACTTTTCATATTGTCTCCTACCAAGGCCACAATGGCGAGGTCAGTTTCAACAATGACGGGCTTTATTTTGTTGTTGGAAATTTCGTAAGCAAAAGCATCATTTATTGCCTTGATAGCTTTTTCAACATCCTCATCAGAAATACCAATACAAATAGAGTGTTCAGAAGATGCTTGAGTTATTAGTACAACACTGATATTTTCAAGCGATAATGTTTCGAAAAAACGTTTTGATATACCTGGAATACCAATCATACCAGGCCCTTCCAAAGAGAGTAAACTTATGTTGGCCACATGGCTTATTCCTCGGACCGTTTTGCCATTTCCATTGGTGTTTTTAGTGATATGGGTTCCAATGTCCTCTGGCTTAAAGGTGTTTTTGATAACAATAGGAATCTCTTTGTTGAGCACAGGTTGTATCGTTGGAGGATAGAGCACTTTGGCCCCAAAATGCGACAGTTCCATAGCTTCTTCATAACTTATATGGGAAACGGATTTTGCCTGTTTCACCAATTTTGGATTAGCTGTGAACATACCACTAACATCTGTCCAAATTTCTAGAACATCGGCATTCTGCGAAGCTGCAATTATGGCGGCGGTATAATCTGAGCCTCCTCTTCCCAAGGTTGTGGTATCTCCTGAATTGCTTGATGCCACAAAACCCGGTAGTACTATTGTCTGATGTTGATTCGCTTTAAAATAATCATTGCAGAGTTGATTGGTTTTATTAAAATCAACATTGGCCTTCCCGTAAGCATTATCAGTAATAATTAGTTGTCTACTATCCTTGAATGTAGCATCCAAACCTTCGGATTTTAAAAATTCGCAGATAATAAATGAGGAAAGTAACTCTCCATAACTTACTATTTTGTCTGAAAGCTTTGGGGTAAGTTCCCCAATTGAAAAAGCCCCTTCAAGTAAGGTTTCCAAAATATTTAAATCACTTTTTACCTTGCTTAAAATAGCGCTTTGGGATTTAACCGGTATAAGTTCCTTGATTGCTGTTATATGTTGCTCTTCTATTTTCTCAAGACCTTTTTTAGAGGTAGTATCTTGATTTGAGGCAAGTTGAGAGGTGTTTAATAATAAATCCGTTATTCCCCCGAATGCGGAAACAACAACAGCCACCTTATTTACACTTTGGTTTAGAAGAATTTTTTTAACTCGATTTATGTTTTCTGGATTGGCAACTGAAGTACCACCAAACTTTAAGACTTTCATGATAAATTGTATTGTAAAATATTGGAATAGATTATAGACGGAGGGAAATAATTAGCAGATTACCCCAAAGGGGTTGTTGTAACCAAAGTGAAGATAGATGAAAAAGTATTCATCATAATTAAATTTATATCCGTTTGTTTAAATTGCATCGTACAATAATCGATGGTAAAAGTAGTACTTTTAGATGCTTCTCCAAATAATTCTAAAATTTTTACGAAATATATACGAATAATCAATTTTTCTTATTGAATGAAAATATTTACCGCAAGTCAAATCTATGACGCTGATAAATTCACAATCTCAAAGCAACAAATTAAGAGTGATGATCTTATGGAAAGGGCGGCCACTGCACTATTTAATTGGATACATTCCAGACTAAATGGCGCACAGGTCAATATTAAGTTATTTTGTGGAATTGGCAACAATGGAGGTGATGGGATGGCTCTTGCCAGGCTTCTTCAAGAGCATGGGTATAGTATTTCTGTGTTCGTTGTGAATTACAGTGAAAAGCGTTCAAAGGATTTTTTAATAAATCTGGACAGATTGAAAGACCGAAAGTTATGGCCAGAGTTTTTAGATTCTGATTGTTCTTTTCCAGACATAAACCAAAACGATATATTAGTAGATGCCATTTTCGGAATAGGGTTGAACAGAAAATTGGATGACTGGGTTGGCAATTTAATCAAGCACATAAATGCTTCCAACGCCTTTGTACTTTCGGTTGACATTCCATCAGGTCTTCCTATGGATAGAAAGCCTCTGGATTCTAGCCATGTGATAAGCGCCAGCTATGTGCTCAGTTTTCAGGTGCCAAAGCTTATATTCTTCCTTCCTGAGACCGGAATTTATCAAAATCAGTGGGAAGTTTTAGATATTGGTCTGGACCCTGAATACCTGAATTCAACCAGTGCAGCGTACCAATTAATAGGTAAGAATGAAATACTCCCTTTGTATCGACCTCGACTTAAATTCTCTCACAAAGGAACCTACGGGCATGCAGTACTTATTGGAGGAAGTTATGGTAAAATTGGTTCGGTACAGTTGGCTTGTAATGCATGTTTATCAGTCGGCAGTGGTCTTGTAACGGCTTATGTGCCAGAATGTGGATACAATGCGTTGCAGACAGCCTTACCAGAAGCAATGGTGTTGACAGATGATGAAGATGATAGCATTACCAAAATAAATGTTCCCTTTGTTCCTTCAATTTTTGGAGTAGGAATGGGAATGGGTACTGAAGAAAAGACCATAAAAGCATTTGGTACGTTTTTAAAAAATGTTGAATCTCCTTTGGTCATTGATGCTGACGGATTGAATATTTTGGCTAAACAGCCAAGTTTACTAAAAGATGTTCCGAAGGATTCTGTTTTAACCCCACACCCAAAAGAGTTGCAGCGTTTAATTGGCGAATGGGAAGACGATTTTGATAAGCTTAACAAAGCAAAAGACTTTTCCGTAAAGAACAACTGTATTTTGGTTATCAAGGGAGCACATAGTATTGTTATTCATTCTGAAAAAGGGTACATCAACAATACAGGTAACCCAGGCATGGCAACCGCTGGTAGCGGTGATGTACTTACGGGTATGATTACTGGATTGATTGCTCAAGGATACTCTCCATTAAATGCAGCTATTTTTGGAGTATACTTACATGGTATGGCAGGTGATATCGGTGTTATGGATTTTGGTTACGAAGCTTTAAAAGCTACAGAAATAATTAATAATATTGGAAAAGCGTATATAGAACTACTGCGACCCCCAAAACCTGAAAATGTAAAAGAGGTTTAGACCTTGCCTTTACTTTTATTTTTTTTCAATCTTTTCTTTACCCAAGCAAGAGCATTATCATATTCAATGAAGAACTCCATATTCTTCTTGTAGAAAAGCTTTTCAATTTTAAAATTGTGCATATCTATTTCCTTCTTGGAAACGATGGCAAAGGCTTTTAAATTCTCCAATCCCCTTAAGTAATTGTAGATGGTTGGATCTACGGCGTAGGAGTGCTTTCGGAGGCTTATATAGCCAAAATCTTTATCTCTAAAATGTATCTCTGAAATTCCAATAATCTGATAGGCTCTCTCAAGTGTAACAGTTGCGCCCTCATCAAAGGTTGAAATCATGTAATTGTCAAAAACCTGAACACTTCCTATATCTAATAGGTATTCACGTACAACAATAGCTTTCTTAGTAGAAGCAATTTTCATTCTTCAAATAATTATAGTGTCTCTCATTACGAAAGTATGGGGAATGGTGTTTGGGCGAAACTTTTTTAGATTAAACGTGATAAATATCGTGTGTATGGTACTTTTATTAGGTCCAATAAAAAAGCCGGCAGTTTAGCCGGCTTCTTTTTTATGTTTACTTGGCTAATCTGCCTTTGGTGTTTTCTCAGGTTTTTTAATGGTAATGGTGAGTTCTTCTTTCTTTTCATCCAAATCCATAAAAATACTGTCGCCTTCTCCTAATTTAGAATTAACAATCTCTTCGGCAAGGGCATCCTCAATATATTTCTGGATGGCTCTCTTTAAAGGTCTTGCACCATATTGTTTGTCGAATCCTTTTTCGGCTATATAATCCTTTGCCTTTTTTGTAAGGTCAAGGTTGTATCCAATATCTTTAATCCTATTAAACAGCTTATCAAGCTCAATATCAATGATTTTATGAATGTCCTCACGCTCTAGCGCGTTGAAGACAACCACATCATCAATTCTATTTAAGAACTCCGGAGCAAATGCTTTTTTCAAAGCATTCTCAATAACACTTTTCTGATGCGAATCAGCCTGTGCTTTTTTGGCAGCAGTACCAAACCCAACACCTTGTCCAAAATCCTTTAATTGACGTGCTCCAATATTGGAAGTCATTATGATTATGCTATTTCTAAAATCAATTTTGCGACCAAGGCTATCGGTAAGAAAACCATCATCCAAAACCTGTAACAACATATTAAATACGTCAGGATGTGCTTTTTCTACTTCATCCAATAGTATCACTGAATAGGGTTTGCGACGTACTTTTTCCGTTAGCTGCCCACCTTCTTCATAACCAACATATCCCGGAGGAGCTCCGACCAACCTTGAAATAGCGAATTTTTCCATGTATTCACTCATATCAATACGGATAAGAGCATCTTCAGAATCAAAAAGCTCTTTTGCTAGAATCTTTGCCAACTGCGTTTTACCTACTCCTGTTTGTCCCAAGAAAATAAATGAACCAATAGGTTTATTTGGGTCTTTAAGACCTGCTCGATTTCTTTGTATGGCTTTGGCAACCTTTGCAACGGCTTCATCTTGACCAATTACAAATCCTTTTATAAGGTTAGGAAGTTCAGCAAGTTTATTGCTTTCTGTTTGCGCTATTCTGTTTACTGGAATTCCGCTCATCATGGAAACCACATCAGCAACGTTATCTTCGGAAACTGTTTCTCTATGTAATTTGCTTTCTTCTTCCCATCGCTCTTGGGCAGAGGCCAATTCTTTTTCCAAACGTTTTTCGTCATCGCGAAGCTTTGCAGCCTCTTCATACTTTTGTTTTTTGACAACACTATTTTTCAGTTCCCGAACATCATCCAACTGATTTTCCAACTCCAATATTTGCTGGGGAACATCCATATTTACAATATGAACACGGGAACCTGCTTCATCCAAAGCATCAATAGCTTTGTCCGGTAAAAAACGATCTGTCATGTACCTGTTTGTCAACTTAACACAGGCAAGAATAGCTTCGTCCGTATAATTTACATTGTGATGGTCTTCATATTTCCCTTTGATGTTCATCAAAATTTCAATGGTTTCCTCAACTGTGGTTGGTTCAACCATTACTTTTTGAAAACGACGTTCCAAGGCGCCATCTTTTTCTATGTACTGTCTATATTCGTCAAGTGTTGTTGCTCCTATACATTGAATTTCACCTCTTGCAAGTGCAGGTTTAAACATATTGGAGGCATCTAAACTACCTGTTGCCCCACCAGCACCAACAATGGTATGAATCTCGTCAATAAATAAAATAATATCATCATTTTTTTCCAACTCATTCATTACCGCCTTCATACGTTCCTCAAACTGGCCACGGTATTTGGTTCCTGCCACCAAAGAAGCAAGATCCAAAGTGACAACTCGTTTGTTGTAAAGAATTCTCGAAACCTTTTTGTTGATGATTCTAAGAGCCAAACCTTCTGCAATGGCACTTTTACCAACACCAGGCTCGCCAATAAGTAGCGGATTGTTTTTCTTTCTTCTACTTAATATTTGGGATACCCGTTCAATCTCTTTTTCCCTTCCAACAACAGGGTCCAGTTTATTTTCCTCGGCCAGTTTGGTCAAATCACGACCAAAATTATCCAAGACAGGTGTTTTGGACTTTTTTGTTCCCTTTTGGGAAGAGCTCGATCCAAAAGTACTTTCCTTAGAATCCCCAGTATCATCTGAGTCACTCGGAAAAGATTCGGCTTGTGGAGCATCTAAATAATCATCATCGCTTGTAATCATAGATTTAAATTGCTCTTTAACATTGTCGTAATCAACTTTAAGCTTATGCAATAACTTTGTGGTAGGGTCATTTTCATTTCTCAGAATACAAAGTAGCAGATGTGCTGTATTAATAGAAGAGCTTTGAAATAGCTTAGCTTCTAAAAAAGTAGTTTTAAGAGCCCTTTCAGCCTGTCGTGTTAGGTGAAGGTTCTTTTTGTCTTTTTGAATTGTTCCTGTATTTGGATTTGCCGGGCTTAGAATCTCGACCTTTCTTCTCAAGTGATCTAAATCTACATCCAAAGCATCTAAAATGTTAATGGCTTTACCATTACCATCTCTTAAAAGACCTAGCATTAAATGTTCCGTTCCAATAAAATCATGCCCCAATCGAAGGGCTTCTTCCTTGCTATATGCTATTACGTCTTTTACTCTTGGGGAAAAATTATCGTCCATACACTTCCTTTTCAGCAATTAAAATTAATAAAAGTATCCTTACCGTAGTCAAATACCGTACCCATATTCGATAAAGTTGTTGTAAATGTCGAGATAAAGGGAACTTTTTATCAAGTTTAACAAAGCTTTATTACGATAATTATGATTGAAAGTAATGCTGTTGATAATTTTTTTAATAAAGTAATTTCTATCTGCTTTGGAAGGTGTGATTTTGCGTATATTGGCATGATATTTTAACCACAAAAAGCATTAAGATTTTAGCATGGCGGAAGGAGAAAAGTTAATTCCTATCAATATTGAAGATGAGATGAAATCTGCCTACATTGACTATTCAATGTCGGTCATTGTGTCACGTGCACTGCCAGATGTACGGGATGGACTTAAACCTGTACACAGAAGGGTATTATACGGAATGCACGAATTAGGTGTTAGATCTAATAGTGCACACAAGAAATCTGCCCGTATCGTTGGTGAGGTTTTGGGTAAGTACCACCCGCACGGAGATACCTCGGTCTATGATTCAATGGTACGTATGGCACAGGAATGGAGTTTGCGGTATATGCTCGTGGATGGACAGGGAAACTTTGGTTCTGTTGACGGGGATAGCCCAGCGGCAATGCGTTACACCGAAGCAAGAATGCGGAAAATCGCGGATGATATGCTTGCGGACATCGATAAAGATACCGTAGATCATCAGCTGAATTTTGATGATTCCTTAAAAGAGCCCACGGTTCTTCCAGCCAGAATTCCCAATCTATTAGTGAATGGAGCTTCTGGTATTGCTGTTGGTATGGCAACAAACATGCCCCCACACAATCTCTCAGAAGTTGTTGATGGTACAATTGCCTACATAGAAAATAGTGATATTGAAATAGATGAGCTGATATCCCATATAAAAGCTCCCGACTTTCCAACTGGAGGGATTATTTATGGATATGATGGGGTAAAGGAAGCTTTTCATACGGGAAGAGGGCGTGTGGTAATGCGCGCTAAAGCTACTTTTGAAGAAGTTCAGGGCAGGGAATGTATCATTGTCACCGAGATTCCATACCAGGTCAATAAGGCGGACATGATCAAAAAGACCGCTGATCTAGTCAATGATAAAAAAATAGAAGGAATTTCTACTATTCGTGACGAATCGGATAGAAAAGGAATGCGAATCGTATACATTTTAAAGCGAGATGCCATTCCTAATATAGTGCTGAACATGTTATATAAGTATACAGCACTACAATCATCTTTCAGTGTCAATAATATTGCACTTGTTAAAGGAAGACCAAAATTACTCAACCTAAAAGAGATAATTCATCACTTTGTGGAACATAGGCATGAGGTGGTGGTTCGTAGAACTAAATTTGAACTTAAAAAAGCAGAAGATCGCGCGCACATACTTGAAGGACTTATAATTGCTTCTGATAATATTGATGAGGTAATTGCCATAATACGTGGGTCATCTAATGTAGATGAAGCCCGAAGCAGTTTGATGGAGCGCTTTAAGCTTACTGAAATTCAGGCCAAAGCTATCGTGGAAATGCGACTAAGACAGCTTACTGGACTTGAACAGGATAAATTGCGCGAGGAGTACGATGCACTTTTGATGACCATAGAAGATTTAAAGGACATTCTAGAGAAAAAAGATCGCAGAATGCAAATCATCAAAGATGAGTTGCAAGAGGTAAAGGATAAGTATGGAGACGAAAGAAGATCGGAAATAAACTTTGCGGGCGGAGATTTGAGCATTGAGGATATGATTCCCGATGAACAGGTGGTCATTACCATTTCGCATGCTGGTTATATCAAAAGAACACCCTTAACGGAATATAAGACACAGAATAGAGGCGGGGTTGGCCAAAAAGCTTCTTCAACCCGAAATGAAGATTTCTTGGAACACTTGTTTGTGGGAACCAACCATCAATATATGTTGTTCTTTACCCAAAAAGGGAAGTGTTTTTGGATGCGCGTTTATGAAATACCGGAAGGAAGTAGAACTTCCAAAGGAAGAGCCATTCAAAACCTTATCAATATTGACCAACAAGATAAGGTTAAGGCCTTCATTTGTACACAAGATTTAAAGGACGAAGACTATGTCAATGGCCATTATGTAATTATGGCAACGAAGAAGGGGACTGTCAAAAAAACCTCTTTGGAACAATATTCCAGGCCACGTCAAAATGGTATTAATGCCATTACGATTAAGGATGATGATGAACTTCTTGAAGCTAAATTGACAACGGGAACAAGTCAAATATTCTTAGGGTTAAAGTCTGGTAAGGCCATTCGTTTTGAGGAAGGAAAGACTAGACCCATGGGTAGAAATGCCTCTGGTGTTCGAGGAATTAGACTTGCCAATGACAATGATGAGGTCATAGGAATGGTATCCGTACATAATTTTGAGGACAATATTTTGGTAGTGTCCGAAAATGGATACGGAAAACGTTCAACTATTGATGATTACAGAGTAACCAATAGAGGAGGTAAGGGTGTAAAGACAATTTCTATTACCGATAAAACAGGTGGACTTGTTGCAATTAAAAGCGTTTCAGATACCGATGATCTAATGATTATTAACAAATCTGGAATTGCAATTAGAATGAGTGTTGAAGATTTAAGGGTTATGGGAAGAGCTACCCAAGGTGTACGTCTCATTAACTTAAAGGACAACGATTCCATTGCTGCCGTGGCCAAAGTAATGAAGGATGATGATGCTGTTGATGAAGTCGATATCCTTGATATTGAGGTAAATGGAGAAGATGGCACAGCAATTGATAATAATTCCGATGAAGTAAAAGAATAATCAATAAACACTAATTATTATAATTACATTAAAAATGAAGACTAGAGTTTTAATACTATTGGCTATAGGGGTCTCCGCTATAGGGTTTTCCCAAAAGAATGAGATCAAAGCAGCTGAAAAAGCATTTAAAGTTGGCGATGCAGCCAGCGCCAAAACAGCATTAGACGGTGCTGCATCGTTAATTGATGCTGCTGACGCAAAAACACAAGTTCAATATTATGCCCTTAAGGGGAATGTGTATTCGGATTTGGCAAAAAAAGGGGATGGAACAGCGTTTCAACCAGCTATTGATGCATTCAACAAGGTAATCTCCATGGAAGAAGCAAGTGGAAAGGTAAAGTATACGTCTGTTGCCAAACAGAAATTATCTCAAATGACAGCGGACTTGGTAAATGCTGCTGTTGATGATAACAGCAATCAAAAATTTGAGGAGGCTTCTGAAAAGTTGTACATGGGTTATAAATTGAGTCCTACGGATACTACCTATTTGTATTATGCCGCTAGTAGTGCTGTAAATGGAAAAATATATGAAAAAGCGCTGGTTTATTACAATGAACTTAAAGACCTTGGGTATGACGGTAGAGCAATTACTTATACTGCAGTAAATGTAGAGACTGGAGAAGTAGAGACAATGGATCAGGCTACTAGAGACCTCTATGTTAAAGCAGGAACACATAAAGACCCAAAAGAAGAAGAATCACCTTCAAAGACAGCCGAAATTGTAAAGAATATTGCGTTGATATATCAGCAATTAGGGGACAATGAAAAGGCCTTGACCGCATACAAAGATGCGAAAGAGGCCAACCCTGACGATGTAAACCTTGTTCTGGGTGAGGCCAATTTATACTACAACATGGGGGACAAAGATAAGTTCAAAGAGTTAATGGCCGTAGCATCTGAAATGGCACCGGATAATGCTGATTTACTTTATAATATTGGTGTGATCAACATGGAACAAGGAAATATTGAAGAGGCAAGAGATGCCTACAATAAAGCTTTGGCTGTAGATCCCGGTTACATAAATGCATTATTGAACCTTTCCACTACATATGTGAATGAGGGTAATGCCCTTATTGATGATATGAATTCTTTAGGAAATTCAAGAGCGGATATTGCCAAATACGAAGAGTTTAAACAGAAAAAAGATGATTTGTTTTTGGAAGGAGCTAGGATATTGGAGGAGGCACTAAAAACAAACCCTGATAATCAAGGTGTTTTATCTCAGCTGAAGAATATTTATGGAGCTTTGGGAGATAATGACAATTTTATGAGAATTAAAAAATTGTTGGGAGAATAAAAGCTTTCCACAAAAAGAAAAGAGCCGCAAATATTTGCGGCTCTTTTTTTATATAATCTTTTTGATTACCCTAAGCTTATGGGTATACTGTTTTTCGTAGGCATTGAAAATTCCTGTGTGGTCCAAACGGTCAATTCGAACATGACCATGGGCGTGGATAATATAGTTATCTTTTAAAATGATACCCACATGGTCTATAATTCCCTCATTATTATCAAAAAAAGCTAAATCCCCTGGTTCACTTTCTTCAATAAAACTTAAAGCTTCACCCTGTTTTGACTGTTGTTCCGCTTCGCGTTTTAAGGAATATCCATTTATTTTATAAACCATTTGTGTAAAACCCGAGCAATCAATGCCAAAAGGAGTTTTTCCGCCCCATAAATAAGGAGTATTTACATAAAGAAGTGCCATATTTATTAAGTTGGATTTGGAATTTTCATATGGAGTAACATCACCCTCAAAAGTATGCTGTAAAATTCCTGAACCATCAACGGAAGACCCTAAAACAATGGGAATAAGAAGACTGTTGCTAGAGCTTATATGCGAAATTATATCCGCAGAGAATTGAGGTTTTTCTTGTTTCTCCAATTGATGGTATTCATCCTCAGTAATAAAAGTAAATTGCTTATTGGAAACCCAACCTTCGTATCCGTCAAAAGCAACCCGAATTCTGCTCCACCTTTTTCTACTTTCCAATATTTTAAAATGCTCTCCGTATAGTAATTGAGAGGTCATTTCATCAACATCATCTGGAAGTATTCGTATAGGAACTATACTAAGGTGGCAAATACCATACTGCATTTACTTGTGGGCTTGAGTGTGATTAAATCCTTTCTAAAACTATTGCAGAAGCACCCCCTCCACCATTGCAGATGGCCGCAGCACCTAGTTTGGCATTATTTTGTTCAAGAACATTGAGCAAGGTAATTGTGATTCTAGCTCCCGAACAACCTAAAGGATGCCCAAGAGAAACCGCTCCACCATTTACATTCACATTGGAGTCCTCCAATCCTAAAAGTTTCATATTGGCAAGACCAACTACAGAAAAAGCTTCATTAAATTCAAAAAAATCAATGTCTTTTATTGAGACCCCAGCTCTGTCCAGAGCTTTGGGTAATGCCTTTGCTGGGGCAGTTGTAAACCATTCCGGTTCATGGGCGGCATCCGCATAGCCCTTTATCTTGGCCAAAGGAGTAAGATTTAGTTCAGCTGCTTTATCGGCACTCATTAACACTACTGCAGCAGCGCCATCATTTATTGTGGAAGCATTGGCCGCAGTAACGGTACCATCCTTGGTAAAAGCCGGCCTCAATGCTGGAATTTTTTCCATTTTCACATTTTTGAACTCCTCATCCTCACTAACAATGATGGGTTCACCTCTTCTTTGGGGAACTTCCACAGGAACAACTTCATTTTTAAACTTTCCAGCTTTCCATGCTTCAGCTGATCTTTGGTAAGATTGTATTGCAAAAGCGTCCTGATCTTCTCTGCTAAACTTATGCTCCGTTGCACAGGCATCTGCACATACACCCATGGCATTCTGATCATAAACATCGACCAAGCCATCTTTTTGCATTCCATCCACCAATGTTGCCGGGCCAAATTTTAAACCGTTCCGCATATATGCGTAATGCGGAATAAGACTCATATTTTCCATACCTCCGGCCACTACTATTGAATTTTCACCCAACGCAATGGATTGTGCGGCTTGCATTATTGATTTCATTCCAGATGCGCATACCTTGTTTATAGTTGTGCAGGGCACGGTATCGGGTATTCCAGCATAAATAGCAGCTTGTCTTGCAGGTGCCTGTCCAGTTCCGGCCTGCACAACATTTCCCATCAAAACTTCCTCTACTAATTCAGGATTTAACCCTATTTTTTCCATTGCCGCTTTAATTGCCACAGAGCCCAATTTAGGAGCGGGTACAGTGGATAGCGCACCCATAAAACTTCCTATTGGTGTTCTGGCAGCGGAAACGATTACTACTTCATTCATATACACATTTTTACTGTTGCGAAAATACTAAATTTTAATGCAAAGCCATGACCGAGAATAGGTGGGATGCTTGTTATTTATATTTTCTATTTTTGATACATATCTTACATAGAATGGGAAAGACTTTGGACAATGTTTACAAACATCAATCACTTGCCTACAAGTATTTTCTCTATTTCGTTTCAGTAGGGTTGATCGTATTCTTTTTTCCAAAGGGAGGTAAGTTCAAATATGAATTTCAAAAAGGGAAGCCCTGGCAGTATGAGAATTTATATGCTCCCATTGATTTTTCAATAAAAAAGACGGAAGATGAGATTGCGAACGAAAAGCAATCGCTTTCAGACAATAAAATTGACTACTACACATTTGATGCCTCGATACAAGAAAAAGCCAAGGCAACCATTCAAGAAGAACTGAAGAACTTTTTTGGACAAAGTAATTATTCAGTTTCACAAAAAAATGAAGTATTGAATATAGGCTTGGAAGTTGTAGATAGTATTTATGCCTTGGGTGTATTTCAAAGTAAACCCGCAACAAGTTCCATATTATTGATTAAAAATAATGAAGCAAGACCTTTGGGCTCTGGAAACTATATGGATTTGCCCAAAGCCAAAAAAGAGATTTCAAATATTTTATCCCAAAGGAATATCCCAGCAAGGGAAATTTTGAAGACTGCATTATTTAAGGCAGTCGAAGCCAATGTATTTTATGATGAGGCAATTACGGAGAAGGCATTGGAAGAAGAACTATCTAAAATTTCTTTTACGAGGGGAGATGTTTCAGAAGGCCGATTTATAATTGCCAAAGGAGAAGTAGTTGAGGCCGAAAATTTTAAAATATTGAATTCCCTTAAAGAAGAATACGAGTCAGAACTGTGGGGTGGAAACAACTACTACTATATCATTTTGGGATACACCATTTTGGTTGCTTTGGTTCTAGTAATGCTTTTCCTGTTTTTAAAGAAATACCGAAGCGAAATATTTAAAAATAACAATAAGGTCACCTTCATTTTTGTAAACATTTTATTGATGGTTTTTGCAACCACATTAATGGTGAAAAACAATGATAGTTACGTGTATGTTGTGCCTTTATGTATTCTTCCACTAATATTAAAAAACTTTTTTGATGCCAGACTTGGTTTGTTTGTGCATGTTTTAACGGTACTTATTTTGGGTTTTGTGGTGCCCAATAGTTTCGAATATATTTTTCTACAGATTATTGCGGGCATTGTTACCATACTAACGGCTTCGGAGCTTTATAAGCGAGCCAACCTTTTCATTTCAGTAGGTCAGATTACCTTAATTTATATTATTGGGTATTTTGCTTTTCATATAATTCATGAGGGAAATCTTGAAAGTATCGAATGGGTATTGTTCGGTGTTTTTATATTAAATGGACTTTTAACTCTTTTTGCCCAGCCCTTGATCTACATCTATGAAAAAATATTTGGATTGGTATCCGATGTTTCCTTGTTGGAACTTTCAGATACAAACTCCAAATTATTAAAGGAGCTTTCGGATAAGGCACCAGGAACGTTTCACCATTCTTTGCAAGTGGCTAATTTAGCCGAGGCAGCTGCCAACGAAATTGGAGCAAATGCTATGTTGGTAAGGGTTGGGGCGCTGTATCATGATATTGGAAAAATGAACAATCCAACTTTTTTTACAGAAAATCAAATAACCAGTGTAAATCCGCATGATGATTTGCCACCAAAAGAAAGCGCGAAAATTATAATAGACCATGTAATCGAAGGGATTGAAATAGCGCGCAAGAATAAATTGCCTGATAGAATAATTGACTTTTTGCGCACCCATCATGGTACAACAACGGTTTTCTATTTTTATAAAAAGCAACAGGGCATAGAGGAAAACGTAGATCAAAAAGCATTTCAATACCCCGGTCCTATACCTTTTTCCAAAGAAACTGCAATCTTAATGATGTCAGATGCCGTTGAGGCTGCTTCCAAAAGTTTAAAGAACCCAACCTATTTGATTATTGATGAGTTTGTGGAAAAGATTATTAGGGGACAGATGCAGGCCAATCAGTTTTTAAATGCGAACATTACATTGAAAGAAATAGAAGTAATCAAAAAGATATTGAAACAAAAATTGACCAATATATATCACCTGAGAGTTGAGTATCCGGAGTAATGAAATTTTTGATTTAAAAAAGTAAAAAAATAGTTGCGAACTTACATATGAAAGGGTATTTTTGCATCCGCGTTTTGCGCAGGTTCTTATACAAAGAAAGACTAAAGGAGAGGTGCCGGAGTGGTAACGGAGCAGATTGCTAATCTGTCGACGCGTAAGTGTCGCATGGGTTCGAGTCCCATTCTCTCCGCAATTTTCTTTTAAAAATAAAAGATAACTTTTTTCGGGGTGTAGCGTAGCCCGGTTATCGCGCCGCGTTTGGGACGCGGAGGTCGCAGGTTCGAATCCTGCCACCCCGACAAAAACCGAATCGGAAGATTCGGTTTTTTTATTTACTTACTGGTCGCATAGCTCAGCTGGATAGAGCATCTGCCTTCTAAGCAGACGGTCGCAGGTTCGAATCCTGCTGCGATCACATCCCCTTAAACCCCTGTATTTACAGGGGTTTTTTAATTTTCACCCCTCTCTTTGAAATCAATTTTTCGATTGTCATTTAGGTAAATATGAGCATATTTGGGTATATTTAAGCCTGTTTTGATGCAAATTTGATGCAAATTTTAGCTATGTCTACCACTGCAAAGATAATATTGGATAAAAGAAGGTCTACAAAAAAGGGATATCCCATTAAGATTTTAGTTCGAAACAATGGAATGAAACATATTCCATTGAAAGAGTATACAGATCTGGAACATTGGCAAAATGAAAAGTTGTTGAGGTCACATCCAGATTACAAAAGACTACATGAAGTTTTATTGAAGAGAGAGGTCAAATTATTGAATGAGGTCAAATATTGCAACGACCATGGGTTTGGACTTGGGGATTCTGTCAGATTAATCACAAATGGACTTGAGGATAGAGAATCAAGGATTATACAATTAAAGAATGAGTTGAGGTCCCTCCAGGGTGATTCCAGAACAATGCTATTTGAATTTTGGGACATCTATATGAGGGAAAGGGAAAGTGTCAAGAAATCTATCAGGGCCTTCGAGGAAACAAAAACCCAGCTTTTAAATTTCACTTTGGAATCTGACATGGCCATAAATGATATAACTTATGAGTTTTTAAATGAGTTTTCTACCTATAAATTGCAGAACGGATGTGGTTCCGGTGGGCTTAGTTTCTATCTTAGAACATTCAGGACGGTATACTTGGCAGCCCAAAAAAGAGAATCCTTAGGAATTAAATCAATAAATCCATTTAGGGGATTGATTGAAGAGGGTGTGTCCAAGGATCCAGTTGAAATGTCCAAGGATGAATTTATAAAATGGAAGAGTTTTACGCCGCATAAATTTTCTACAAAAAAATCTCAGGATATAGTACTAAGAAGGAGGGATCTTTGGCTTTTCCAGTTTTATATTGGTGGACATGATTTTGTGGACATTGCCAAGCTGGAGTGGAAAAAGAACATAAGGAACGGCAGGATCCGTTTTAAAAGATATAAAAACCGTAGGCACCCTGGTGGTGGACCAACAGTGGACAATAAATTACTACCTGAAGCAATGACCATTATTAAAAAATACGGAACTCCAGATCGTGAGAGGGTATTTTCTTTCATTCCGGACCCTAGAGATAAGGAGTCATACAATTATTATATTAACAACACCCGGAGGGCATTAAGGAAAATTTCCCAACAAATTGAATTAACAGATATAATGAAGACCAAATCAACCAGGTACATTTTTAAGACATGGGCAGATCAAATGCAGTTACATGAACCAAGCATCAAACAAATAATGGGACATGCTGATCAAAAAGTTTCATCTAGATATGGTGCTAGACTTCCGAATACGATTGTGGATCCTATTTTAAAAAAAGTGATAATTGGCTAAGGTTCTTCAATTTAAATCTAGTTTATTCAAAACTGAATAAGGGCTTTTATCCATAGAATGAAAAGTTAAAGAACCATCTTTTTCTATAATCGCAAATTCATCATTTTCCATTTTGAATTTGTTATTTAACAGGCTAATTGTATCGGTTTTATGAAAACCATCATTAAAAAAAGTTGAAAATAACACATTATTTTCTTGTTCACTTAGGCTAAAATGCCATCCCATTAAATCGGATTGCCCCTTCCATGCGCTTAAAATTTTCCCAGGGGATTTTGTAAGAAGGTTATATAGCATTAAACTATCCTGTTCGATTGAACTTCCCAAAATTACCGCCTCCAATTTCGGGTTCACATGGGTTGATGCCCATGCTCTTGAGGAATCACCTTCTATAAAATAGAACATCCAGATAGTTTCGTGGCCTTCTTTGTTTATTGAAAGGTAATTGCCTAACTTCTCCAATTCATTTTTATGAATTTTTTGTTTCAGTTGGATTTTCATATCACGAATTTGGCCCCTACTATATCGGTCACTATCTTCGATAATTTCATAGTCTGCAACCACCATATCACCATTTGATTTTATAATACCTTGTATTCCTGCGATAATCAAGAAAAATAAAGGTATAAATAATACGGCCAATAAAATCTTTTTTTTCATTTTCTATATATTGAGGTTATTTCAATGTAATTGAAATTAAGACATTTTTCAAAAACCCCATTGGACAAAAACCCCAGTTTTTTTAAGGCAAAACTGCAATGACAATAAAAATAAAAAACCTAAATTGTATGCCCCCAATACAATTGCACACTTAATAACTTTTTTATAATTAATATATCGTAACTATCTATGGTATAGTGATGTAGTGTAATTTAAAGGTATTGATAACCTTTAATTTATATTACAATGAAAAAAGTATTTTTAGTATTGTTAATGGCAATTGGCCTAACAGCTGTTGCAGCATCATGTGAAGCAGAATCAATAGATGAAGAAATTAAATTATTTGGTCCGGATAAAACTACACCGCCACCTGGAAGCGGTGACGATTAGCTTATTTGGGTTTATAGGCATATTTTCTAAGTTCGCTTATATTTTATTCCTAGGAGATAGGGGTAGAGGGGAAGAATTCAAAATATTTGGATACGACTATCTATCCCATTTTTTGTGGGCTTTTGGAAATGAGGTTTTTGTGTTTTCCATAGGTACATTACTTTGGGTTTCAACAAATTTTTTTGATGCAAAGAAAAAAATTAGGAACATTTTTCGTATAATTTCTGGTTTATCGCTTGGCACAAGTCTATATTTCATGGGGTGGATATTTTTCCAATCCTATTACTCCAAAACAACTGAGGTTTTGATGGCAATTCTATTTTCGATTGTTGGTACGTTAGTATTTATTCCTTTCCTAATGTATATAACAAAGGAGATTAAAAATGTAAGGCAACTTAAGTCCTTGGTGGTCGATTTTTTTATTGAGATAAGAAATGTTCATTTCCGTAGTTTATTAAAAAATTCACATAAGTTGGAGTTCTTAGATGAGGTTGAAATCCAAAAAGAGGCAAGGAATGAACTTATTAAAGATTTGAGAGAAGACCGAAAGGAAATTACAGATAATTTTGAAAAGCGACTACACGATAAAGTAGATGAAATTGATTCTTGATAAAATCATATTGTTTGTCTCTAGGTTTAAACAAAGAGGTTTGCTTAGTTCTTATTTTAAATCAAGAACTAATGACGACCTATGGCAAGAATCAATTGCCTTGGCAAGAGAAGAATTATCTATTGAACTTTCCAAGGTTAATGACCGCTTAGAAAAGGCCAGGGAAATCAACGCTAAAGTAAAATCCGGAATCCCATTATCAAAGGATGAAGATAAATTTTTAGGAATACTTCGGATTTAATTTACTAAGCTCCTTATTCGTCACCGAGCAGGGTGTATCTACTATCATCATTCAAATCATCCGTCTTCGAATCCTTAATAATAAAATCTCTGTATAGTGGATAAATCTCGTTTTCTTTAATCAAACTATGGTTCCTAATTAACAACCTAAACAAATCTGAAACAGCCTTTGGGTTATAAAATGACCTATCATTTAACACAAAATCTTCAATTTTAGACTTCTGTTCAACTGCTTTTCCATCTGAAAAATCTGAAAACTTAATATTGTAATAGTTTTCAAAAGATTTTCTAAAAGACTCGCTAATCTCCCTTTTTCCATTATAATATTGGCTAACTACACCTTTGCTATATTCAAGATCTTTTGAAAAAGTAGCTACTGGAAATCTGATATTCAAGTAGTTGGCAATTCTTTCCAATATTTTCTCGTCGTATTTCATGAGGTCACAATATATGACAATAAAAAAGTTTCCAAAAAAGTTTCAAATGTTTCCAAAAAGTTTTATGTTTGTATTAAACATTTAGTTAACCGCAATATAAGGCAAAACTAGGGATGTGTGAAATATTACACAGTTTTCCCTTTAAAGCGCAAAAATACCACTATGAAATCACAAACAGGATTAACAATTGTCCATGTAAAGAAACCTTCTGGTGAAGTTGAGGTCAAGGTATTTTCTGAAATAGAAAAACAATCGATGTTCGAATGCTATGTGGACCTTACAGTTGAAAAAATATTGAACCATGTGTAGTTTCAAAGAACACAATTTTGGTAAACCATTGCCTCGCCCAATGGTAGCTTTTCTTCAGGAGTACACTGACCTTAATGACAAGAGGTTGATAGCTGAAAGGTTTTCAGTTTCCCTTAGTACGGTAAAGTTGGTCAGTTATGGTTATCACAACCTTGCCAGAACAAATGCAAAGTCCATTGAAGCACTAATGAAATTAGCTGTTGAAAATTGTGGAAACACAATGACAAAGGCGGCAAGAGACATAAAAACTTTTGAAAAGCTGATGGCCGATGAAATGGTTAAGTAATCTTTTTCCCAAACAAAGTAGGGAGAGTGAAATGGAGTGCACTGCCCATGGATGCATCAATGCCATAATCAACAATCCTAATGAGTATTCCCCCGCTGAACAGTTAAGGATTTCCCGTGAGGTGTTGGAGAAGGTAAGAATGACATTAGAGCATGAACATTTTGAATTGCTCAATGAGGTTGGAGTGTATGAAAAAGCCCTTGGGCTTTAAAGGAATGTTTAGTTGTTCATCGGGGCGGTGTATAGAATGGCTGCACCGCCCCAAAAACAAGAAGTTATGGAACCCATAATAATAGACAAGGATGTTTTTAGGAAAATGAAAGCTGAGATGCGGCAAGATCTCCGGATTGGTGTTGTGGGCAAGGATGCAACAAAATTCATACTTGGGCTTGCTGAAAAAGACTTTTACAACGAAAAGAACAGTCCTGAATCAAAATTGATTGCCTCCAAGAAGAAAGGAAAATTCATCTGGAGCAGTGTTGTGAAGGAATTTGAGAGAATACATGGAACACCATATAAAGATGCAATAATATGAAAAGACCGATTTACTTAATAGTACTGACAATACTGATATCCTGTAGCAAGGATGATATGCAGTCAATTGAATTTCGTGGAATATATGCCACTTCCCAAATGGGTTTTGAGGATGCTTCATATGTTGAAATTGACATTGAAGGTTATACCGTAAAGAGAAATGTCACCCCCGTAAACGGAGGTATGAGATCTGAGCCTTTTGAGGTTCCCGTTGGATGGAACTGGGTAACTAGGGTGGAGGTATACAATGACTCCCAAGAAATTACCCACTATGCAAAGCCTTTGGACTCCCTTGGCACTTTGGGAGGATTGGTCACTACGGGGGTTCCATTTAAGACAAGTGCAAATGTTGTTCAACAAATATTTATGAAATGAAAACATATAAAAATTTTACTTACAGAATATTCAATTCTGAATTCATTGAGATAACAGGGGTTACAAATAATCCGAAGAGGGTTACAATCCCTAATAAGATAGAAGGTTTAAAGGTCACCCACATCGGAAATGGGGCGTTTGATGGCAACCAGATCACGGAGCTTGATTTGAAACAGGTCACCCACATCGGAAATGGGGCGTTTCGTGGCAATGTAAGAATTGTTAAGGGAAATCAATCCATAAGAATGGTAGATGGAATTGCCACAGTGCTGAGAAAGAAAAGAAATATTGATGGATTTCAGGTGAGTGAAGGGAAGTTTTTTAACCGAAACAAAAAATGCTATGTAGCTACAAAAGGTGATTTTTCAGCACATGGGGGATCTCTTAGGGAGGCTATAGATGATGTCAATTTTAAATACTTACAAGAAAACCAATCGGTTGAGGAAATTGTTTCCGAAGTAAAGGAGAAAGGAGTGATGAATGTTGGTCATTTTAGATTGATAACGGGTGCATGTAGAATGGGATGTAAAAATTTTTTGGATCAAAAAGGAATCAAGGAAACCGAACTACCATTAAAAAAGCCTTTAAAACTTCTTGAAGGTCAGTTTGGATGGGGAAGAATTCAAGAGTTATTTATTTAATAAACCACTATTTCAAACCAAATGAAATTTACAAGATCAGGGGTTTTGGTCAACGATAAGAAGAACGTGTTTTTCAACAACATGTTGGATGCATCAAGATATGCATCCCAAAAGAGAAGCTATGCCTATCAGGTTTTTGATAGGAAGGGAAACCATGACGGTTATGCCGTCCCACATTGAACATAAAAACTCCAATAATGGAACGGATATATGCATTTTTTGACAACAGCCCGATTTTAACGATATGTACCTACCTGTTTGTGTGGCTGGTGGTTGAGCTTGTATATACTCGAAGTGCAAACAAAAAATAATGGAAGAATTCCTGACAGCGATCGAAAACCACAAGCATACCGCTATATGGATATATCTGGCCATTGTCCTATTGGTATTCATTTATGGAGAAAGCAAAAAAAAATAGTATGTCAAATCAGGTAACACTAGATGATGTTTTTTCAGGAATGGACGGGAGCATCACTTCCAAGTTCTATGCATTTCACAACAAGTATCCAGAGGTATACATAAAATTCAAGAACATCACTTTCAAGGCCATTAAAAAGGGCTTTGAAAACTATGGTGCCAAGGGTGTCATGGAGTTGGTAAGATGGCACACTGCCGGACCAACAAAAGAAGATGGGTTTAAGATCAACAATAATTATACAAGCTATTACGTGCGATTGTTCGAAAAGGAATTTCCACAGCACGAAGGCTTTTTTAGAAAGCGCAAAATAAAGCAGGAACTGACATAATCAAATATATAGGATATGAGTAAAATAGTAATTACGGGGGCAGCCAACCAAGTAGGTGAACTACAGGAACTGGGTCAAGATGGCAGCTTCAAAAAAAGAGAGGTGATTTTCAAGACGATTGAAGAACATACCAACTACTATAGGGTGGAATTTCTACAGGGAAACACCGAATTGGTAAACAACATTACCGAAGGAAACAATTATAAGATCACTTGCAATCTTAGGGGAAGACTGAGCACCAATGAAAATGGGACCATAGTATTCCACAGTTTGGTTGGCTGGAAAGTAGAAACCGCTTAATCACAAAAAACAACACATATGAAAATTGGACAAATTCAACACGAAATTTCGGGTGCCCTGGCTATAATCACCGCATATAATGAAGGAAGCACTTCCAGTAATGAACTAAAATTGGTGGCCAAAAAATTAAAACTTATAGAAAACAATATAGCTGATGTCGCTGATGAACTTGATCAAAAAGATGCTATTGTTTCCGATCTGAGTTCAGCATTGGAAAAGCTTGAAAAAGACCAATATACCCAACACTTGCCACCACACATGCAATCCCTTCGCATGGAAATGGCATTGAAGACCTTCTTTGAGAACATTGAAATATTAGGCGTTGAAGGAGTAGAAAGAGTGGCACAACAATTAACCCCAGCTTCGATATGAAATTTACTGCAGACACAAAGGCTTTTCTATCGGCAATGGCCAGAATATCGCCATGCATCCCAACAAACACAACCAATCTTGTCCTATACAACGCCCTTTTTAATATCAAGGACGGCATTTTGGACATGACGGCCACAAACTTTGAGATCACCGCAACGACCTTTATCAATGTGGAGAGTGAGGGAAACACAAGTTTTTGTGTTGACCAAAAGAAATTACAAAGTATAATAAAAAATGCCGTGGCCCCTCGTTTTGAAGCTGAGGTAAAGGACAAAGTAGTAATTGTCCAATTGGAAAAATCCACATATGAACTCCCTTTGGTTGAAACCAATTCATATCCTGATGTGTCATTTAAGACCCAAGATGGATTATTGGAGGTTGATGGATCCGCTTTCTTTGAAGCTCTTATAGAGGCAAAGAAATTCACCAATACTGATACGCTGCGCCAATTCTTCAATGTCCACATCACAAATTTTGGTGGTAGGATAGAAGCTCAGGCCACAGATAATTTCACTGGATATCTAAATAGCATCACCGATTGCAAGGATCAGGAATTCAGTCTATTGATACCCAATCGTTGTATATCGTTTTTTGAAACGGTCCATTTTGATGAGGCTTCTCTAAAAATGGGATATAACGGGAACAGTCTTTTGGTAAAGGATGATATTACCCAAGTATCCATCATTTTGACGGATTCAGAATTTCCAAAGATCCATATGGTCTTCCCCGAAGATGATAGGTTCACATCCAAATTTGAGTGTGACAAAACCTCTCTAATTGGTGCTATAAACAGGTTGAGTGTAGTGTATGGGACCACCAATGATAAGATCATCAGATTGGATTTTTCCAATGATATGTCAATCATTTCTTCAAATGATACCTCAATGAACACCTCTGGTAAGGAGTATGTCCCTGGAACCCATACTGGAGATAATTTCTCCATAGGGTTCAATGCCAGTTATTTTTTAAGGGGCATACAGTATATCGATTCCGATTTGCTTGAAATCCACATGATATCCCCAAAAATGGGAATAATCCTTAAAGACGAGAATCGCACAGTATTGGTAATGCCATCCTTGCTAAAAGATTAATCCAAAAAATCCAATAGAATGAGCTATACCGAATTTTTGGAAAGTAAGATAATAGTTGCTGAAAACTACGGGTTTGAAGTTTCCAAATCTGCAGTTTCCAAAATGCTATTTCCCCATCAATCGGTTATAACACCATGGATGTTGTATGGAGGCCGTAGGGCGTGCTTTGCATCCTTTGGATTGGGTAAGACCTTCATGCAATTGGAATTGGCCCGTTTGGTAATCCAACACACTGGCAAGCCCTTTTTGATAGGGTTGCCATTGGCGGTTGCCGGAGAGTTCAAAAGGGACAATAAAAAGTTATGTACAGGCCATGAGGTTATCTATATAACGGATTCAGACGATATAGAAAGCTATGAACCGCAAATATATCTTACCAACTATGAGAGAATCAGAAAAGGGGATATAGACGCCTCTAAATTTGGAGGGGTATCATTTGATGAGGCTTCCATACTAAGAAACCTCAAGACGGAGACAACCAACTATGTTTTAGAATATTTCACCAAAGTACCCTTCAGGTTTGTTTTCACGGCAACACCGACACCCAACAATTATATTGAGATATTGAACTATGCCGTATTCCTTGGAGTTGTTGACCGTGGACATGCCCTGACCAGATTTTTCCAGCGAGATAGCACAAAAGCCGGAAACCTAACGCTGTATGAAAACAAAAAAGAGGAATTCTGGAAGTGGGTAAGCACATGGGCGGTATTCCTTAACAAACCCTCAGATCTAGGATTTGATGATCAAGGGTACAACCTCCCAAAGCACAATATTGTACAGCATAAGACCTCAAGCCCAATTATCCAAAACCTGACCAATAAAAATGGTAAGAGGATAATGTTCAGGGATGTTACCAAAAGCCTAGTCGATACTTCCCGTGAAAAGTCCGATAGTATTGATATACGTGTCCAAAAGGCTATGGAAATCATAGATTCAGAACCAGACAAATCTTACATCATATGGCACCACAGGGAGGCAGAGCGATTGACCCTTGAAAAAGCTTTGAAAAAGCGCTCAAGCATAGTTTCCAAATCTGTTTATGGTAGCCAGTCCAACGAACTCAAGGAACAATTGTTATTGGACTTTTCAGAGGGTAAATATCAGATACTATTATCAAAACCGATAATTGCGGGTCAGGGTTGCAATTTCCAAGAGCATTGCCATACGGCCATCTTTTTGGGCATCAATTATAAATTCAACGAAACTATTCAAGGTGTACACCGCATATACCGATTTGGACAGTCCAAAGAGGTCACTACCCATTTCATATATACCGAAAACGAGTATGAGGTATGGAAGGAACTCCAACGCAAATGGAAGAACCATATAGAGCTACAGACCGAAATGGTCAATCTGGTACGTGAATATGGATTGAACACCGATAAAATCACAAAGGACATGAAAAGACAGCTTTTTAAGAACAGGCGCAGAGCTGAGGTTGCAAACGCCAAAGTCTTCAATGATGATACAGTAATCGTCCATAAGGAAATGGAGGACAACAGTACGGATATGATACTCACTTCCATACCATTTGGCGACCATTACGAGTATAGCGACAACTACAATGATTTTGGCCATAACTATGGCAACAAAGGTTTTTTTGAACAAATGGACCATTTGACCCCGAATCTCTTAAGGACATTAAAACCCGGTAGGGTAGCGGCCATCCATGTAAAGGATAGGATCCAGTACAGCCACCAGAACAATGTGGGGTTCACCACTATTAAGGATTTCAGCGGTCAAACGGTCCATCATTTTGAAAAGCACGGCTTCCATTTGGTAGGTAAGATAACGGTGACCACGGATGTTGTCAGGGAGAACAACCAGACATATAGGCTTACGTGGGGAGAACAGCGCAAGGATGCAACTAAAATGGGTGTTGGATTACCGGAATATATACTGCTGTTCAGAAAGAAACCAACCGATAGCAAAAACGCATATGCGGATGATCCCGTTACCAAACAAATTGATGATTATCTGTTGAGCCTATGGCAATTGGACGCACATGCCTATTGGAAGTCATCTGGCAACCGTTTTTTGAGTTCTGAGGAGCTTTCAAGGCATGATATGAAGTATGTATACAATATGTGGAAATCCTACGACAGTAGCCACATATACAATTTTCAGGAACATTTACGGGTATGTAATGACTTGGACAAACATAGCCGGCTATCCAAGCTTTTTATGACAGTTCCCCCAATATCGAATTCCGATATGGTTTGGACGGACATCAACCGTATGAAAACCCTCAATGCCAATCAGGCCAACCGAAAAAGGGAAAAACATATCTGTCCGCTACAGTTGGATATTATAGAAAGATTGATAAACAGGTTTTCCAATGAAGGAGATGTGATAGATGACCCATTTGGAGGATTGTTTTCCACTTCATATATGGCCTTAAAAATGAAACGCAAAGCCATATCAGTAGAGTTGAACCCAGATTATTATGATGACGGTCTTTTTTATCTGAAGGGATTGGAGTTTGAACTTAATGCACCAACGGTGTTTGATATGGTAGGATAATGGACAATTTAATTTTTAAAGAGGTAAAAGATACAGGGAAAACCAAAGTTTGGGAGGTTTCTTCAAGACATAACGATGTTGTTCTAGGAAAAATAGGATGGTATCCCCAATGGAGAAGGTATGTTTTTTATCCATTTCCAAATATGCTATTTGATTATGCATGTCTTAGGGAAACAGGGAAATTTATTCATAAACAAATGGTTGCAAGAACATGATCAGAGTTGGTAGTGATTGTAGTGGAATTGGTGCTTTGGACCAAGCGTTGATGAGAATGGGAAAACCTTATAAAAAGGTATTTGCCTGTGATTTTGATTATTACGCCCGTTTGAGCTATATAGCCAATTACGGTACGGAAAAAGACCTGAAACTAGCTAAATCAAAGCTCCATAAGAAATATGCCGATGGGGTAAAGAAGATTGCCCTACTTGATAAAAAGCCATCAATAAAGGAAACCCAATTTTTAGAAGAGGCAAATGAATTTGCCAAGCGTTTCAGCTTTTACTTTCCATTCAACATGTACCAAAGGGAAATACCAAAGAAACCTTTGGATGTATATGTTAGCACCGTCCCATGCCAATCCTTCAGTATCGCCGGTAAACGGGGTGGTGAACTGGATAAAAGGGGCATACTCTTTTATAATAGTTTGGAATTCATAAGGGACAATAACCCCCGCTTTTTCATATTCGAGAACGTTAAGGGATTGTTGAGTCATGATAAGGATCCGAAAGCACCTAAAAACCCAATAGGTAGAACATTTCAAAAGTGGATTCAATATTTAGGCGGTAAGAGCATAGACGGAAATGTTGTTATTATGCCCGATGACAATGCCGTCCCATATCACATTTATATCAAGGTTTTAAATGCCACCGACTTTGGCGTTCCCCAAAACAGAGAAAGGGTCTTCATTGTTGGAATCCGGGATGATGTTGATAATAATTTCAAATGGCCACTGCATAATTTATTAGAGAAAAAATTAATAGATGTCTTGGATAAGGAAGTAGCCCCAAAGTATTTTTTAAGCAAAAATCTTGTAGAGTGGATAATAACTCATCGAGAAAAAAGAGATTCCCAAAATAAATTCCCTTTAGAAAAACAAGATGTATCTGGATGTGTTACATCCAGATACCATAAAATGGGCGCTGAAGATATTTTTATCAAAGTTCCATCATCAAATTCAAATGGATATGAAACTGCAACAATTGGAGATAGCATAAACTTTAGTTTTCCAGACAGCAAGACAAGAAGGGGTAGGGTTGGAAAAAATATTGCTCAAACACTTGATGTTTCCTGTAATCAAGGTGTGTGTATTCCAGTATTGACACCAGATCGTCAAAATAAAAGACAGAATGGTAGAAGGTTTAAAACCAATGGTGAAGCGAGCTTCACCATTACCGCGCAGGATAGACACGGTGTGCTCTTAATTGATAATAAAGGAAAACTTTTTAAAATACGCCGCTTAACCCCAAGGGAGTGTTTACGTTTAATGGATTTCCCTGAAGAATATAAAATAGTGGTAAGTGATGCCCAAGCATACAAACAGGCTGGAAACAGTATAGTTGTGGCTGTATTTCATAACATATTGAACCAAATAGGATTATGACAAAAAAAGAGTGTTCAATATGCTGCGTTGAGAAGCCCATTGATAAGTTCTATAGGCGAGAGGAGAGTATGGATGGGTATCATAAAATATGCATTCCCTGCTATAAAAAGAAGTATAGAAAGCCTAAAAATGTTGAGGTTGGGAAAGTTTCAAAAGATGGCGCTGAATTAGTGGATCCTGTATGGGACAGGGGAATAAATGTACATAGTGGGTTTAGGCTTCAGGGTGCATTTGGAAACGCTAAATATTGGGGAGAATGGGGTGAAAATTTACCAAAGGAAATATGATATTTTTTGATTACATAAAATTGGATTTGGATATCCGAAAGAAGCAGTTCAAGAATGGATTGAGCGAAAAGGCTGTTTGTGAAGAAATGGGCATTTCCAGATCTACTATTTGGAGAATGGCAGAAGGGAAAAAGATTGATATGGACACTTTTTGCAAAATGGCCACATGGACGGAAAGACCGATTGGAAGATATTTTTCAAAAACAGCAGGGGATGCCTAGTTATAAAATGAGCAATGGTGAAAGGATCGATAAATCAATCATTGATCAAAGGGTACGGAAAGCAAAAGAAAAGAAGATTCAGATTGTGCTGGATGAGCATGGCTATATTTTTTGTGAGGAGGTGGGGTGTGGAAAAAACACAAATTGTGGTGAGCCCATCGACTGCAGCCATGATATAAGTGTAGATGATTGTCAGAAGATGGGATGTACAGAATTGGCGTGGGAAATATCAAATATTACGATGAGGTGTAGAACATGTCACAGAATCCATGATAAAACCAGTTTAGGGAATCCAATAGTGAAGTAATTAACAAATTTTAGAATCAGTTGAACACCAAAACAAAGGATAGTATGGAAGAGCAATTGAAAGTGTTGAACCTTGAAGCGGGATTGGGAGGTAACCGAAAGCATTGGAAAAATGTAAAGGTCACCGCTGTTGAGATCGACCCAAAAATAGCAAAAACCTATCAGCAGTTAAATCCTGAAGATGAAATCGTTGTGGGCGATTCCCATGATTATTTATTGAACAACTTCCATAAGTTTGATTTCATTTGGTCATCTCCTCCTTGCCAATCGCATTCTAAAATGGTAAAGTTTGGAAGGAACAGAAAACTCCGATATGCAGACTACACACTTTACGAAAAGATAAACTTTTTAAGGACATACCACACTGGGCCCTGGGTAGTTGAAAACGTTGTTCCTTATTACAAACCATTAATCGAACCGATGGCACAATTAGGAAGGCATCTTTTCTGGTCTAATTTTTCAATATCAGATTTTGATGTCCCTAGCCCAAAGAATTTTATCAACAAAACAAATTCAAGTGGAGCCAAGGAGCTAAAGGACTGGCTAGGAATCCAATTCGAGGGGAATATATACTATAAAGGGAACCACTGTCCGGCACAGGTATTAAGAAACTGCGTACACCCAGATTTAGGGTTACATGTATTCAACGAAATGAAGAAATCTTTAAACCAAATTGAACCTATAAAAACAATATAGAGATGGAACTGGAAAATTTTTGTCAATATGATTACATCGTTGTTAACTCTAGTGGAGGCAAGGACTCTATTGTTGCACTATGGAAAGTATGTGGTATGGCAAAGTTCCAGGGGTATTCATTGGACAGAATCATTGTGTCACATCAGGATTTGGGTGATATGGAATGGAACGGAACAAAGGAACTGGTACAAAAACAATGCGATTTTCTGGGAGTCAAATGTGTATACTCCAAAAGGAGGGATTTTAAAGGATATGAGGAAAATCTATTGGAGTACGTTGAAAGACGTGGGAAATGGCCCTCAAGCACTCAAAGATATTGTACCAGTGATTTTAAGAGAGGTCCAGGAATGAGGGTTGTTACAGCTTTGACCAAGGGGATGAGACACTCAAAAATATTATATGTTTTTGGTTTTAGAAAAGATGAGAGCCCAGCGCGCGCAAAAAGAACCAAATACTCCATCAATAAAAAACTGACCACTAAGAGCAGAAAGGTTTTTGATTGGCTACCAATTCACGAATGGTCAACAGAAAGAATCTGGAAGGTTATACGGATGCACAATTTACCATACCACTACGCTTACGATTTAGGTATGCCAAGACTATCATGTGTATTCTGCATTTTCAGCCCGATGGACGCTTTGGTAATCGCCGGAAGGGAAAACCCAAAATTATTAGACAAGTATATTGAGATTGAAGATAAGATTGGACATGATTTTAGAAACAATTTCAAAATAGCTTCTGTCAAGGAGAAAATAGAATCTGGTTATGTGCCGGAACAAATAGAGAATTGGATGATGTAATGCTAACCCAAAGACAATAAGAAGATGGAAGAAACAAAAAACGAAATACAACCTCCAGTAAATCACATAACGGTTGAAGTATGTGAAAACGGCTTTACTGCTTTTGAAGATAATCGCAATGATCCATTAATGAGGGCGCATATAGGCCGTAAATGGGTGTTTCAATCATATGGGGCACTATTTAATTTCATTAAGGAAAATATGATTCCTAAAGGAAGAAAAGAAATCTAAAGGCCAGAAACGAATAAGGGAAAGATGAAAAGGACAATATTGAATTTTTTCAACAAAACAGATAATAAAAGACCCATAGGATACAATTCACATGGTGCAATATATCCTAAAAAGACTTCAAAGTATCATAAATAAAGAGATATGGAAAAAAGGGCAGCAAAAAAAAGATTGATAACCGATACAGCTACCAAATTCCAAGTAAAGAAGAATATTATAGAAAAACACCTTATGCCGGAATCAACAGCATTACAGATCGGGAACATTGCCAAAGCAGAACGGATATATCATAAATCTGTTGACAACACCAAAATTTATGGTGAACTAATAGATCTTATGAAGGAATATAATATTAAACCAGCTAAGCCTTTTCCGTCATTCCAAACAACTGAACAGCCGGTACAATTTGATAGTCTAAAGCTATCATTGGAAAACAGCAAAAAAACAACCTTGACCATTGAGGAACTGGACGAAGTAATAGTGAGAGAGGAAGAATGGTTATCAAATATACAATCACATGACAACCATGATTGTATGCCCAAAAACAAGAAGTTGGTAATCATGCTATCAAAAGAAAAAGAAGACCTGATAATTGAAGCCAGAATGGCAATTGACACTGTAAAGGCCATAAACCGCCTTTTGGAATTATACACATTTTAACCAAAACTAAGGGAATGGAAGCAAAAGAACTGAGATTAGGAAATTATATTCGATATAGGGATGAAAGGAATGTAGTTGTTCAAAGTTTAGGATATAGATTTCATACTGGTCGACCCCATGACCTACAGATTGTTGGGTCTGAAGATATTGATGAATATGAACCAATACCGATTACCGAATTATGGTTAAAGGAGTTTGGGTTTAAAGATGATAGGGGAAAATTCACCTTGGACGCGGGTGAAATTAATTTCTTTACTATTAAGCAAACCCTTCCAAAAGGAAGTTGGATGATTCCAGAATATAATGTTTTTGGACTTATGTACGTCCACCAACTCCAGAACCTTTTTTATTCACTAACAGGTAAAGAACTTACAAAATGACTGAACAACAAACACTATCGCTAAAAGAACTTGAGCCCTACGAATATTTGGATTTAGAAATAAAATGTATCGATAAGGGTGATGGTAGGTACGGGGAAACTTTCACGGTTACGGAGTTCAATACACATAAATATCATGGATTTGTTGCTATATGTGGTTACAATTCTTTTTATCCGCATGAATTCAAACCCATTCTTAAACCCCTATCTAAAGTTAAAGATGGGATGATAGCGTATTACGGTTATCCTAATCGAGAAATGTTTGAAGAAGATGTTAGAAATAAAACCATCTCGGTATTGATATGGAATGAATTATTAGACAATCACTTCGACGTATTCGGACTTTTAGAAAAGGGATCAGCAATAGAGAAAACAACTTAAAACCAAACTTACTTTAATAAAATACAATGAGCTTACTACTTAAACTACTTCCCCAATTTGATAATGTAGCAAACTATAGCAATGATATACTTCAATTAGAACATGATGAGGTGTTGTTTGAAAAAATAGTTGAATTAGAACAAACAGAAGGAAAAGTTGTTTCTGTTCCATTTAAGAGCTTTTTAGGAAGCGAGGGAGCCTTCGTAACCTTTAGCTATGGAACAACTCAAAAAACAGCATATGGCGATATAATTAAGTATGTAGATAGTATTCAGTTAAAACTGTTATTGAAGGATTTTGAACCATACCATTGGAGAAACAGAGCTGTAAAAGAATTTATTCTAAAATTACCAGATGGCATTAAAGTTTGGCTGTACTGGCATTAATAACACTTAAACATAATATGAAAATGAAAAATGAATTTAATATCCCTTGTAGTATTTGTGGAATCCCTATAGAAGAGGGGGAGGTAAATAACTGTACCATAGTAAGTAACTGCCTCAATACAACAATTGCTATGGAAAATGCTCTAAAGAATTAATTATGACTAAAGATCCAGCATTCCTGTTTTATCCAAAAGACTACTATGAGGGCACTCGTATGATGTTACCTGAAGAAAGAGCTTGTTATATGGATTTATTGATTTATCAACACCAGCATGGTGGAATAATCCCCAATGATTTAAAAAGATTAACCATGTATTGTTCTGGATGTGATATTTCCACTATTCAAAATGTGCTTGACCAAAAATTTAACCAAACGGAAGACGGATGGTTTAACCAAAAGCTCGAGCATTTGGTTAACGAGCGTTCAATGGGAAAACCTAAAAAAATCGCTTCAGCTTGTTTTGCGGGGTTAATTTCTTCATCAAAATTGAATAAAAAGCAAGTGATTTTTTTAAAAAAAAGGTTTCAAATTTTAGATTTTATTAAAGATAATGACATTCTGATAATAGATGAAACATTAATAAAAACAAGGGTTAGAGAGTGGTTTAATAAAATGCTCAACCAAATGGTTGAGAATTTAGCAAATGTAAATGCAAATGTAAATGCAAATAGAAATAATGGAAAAGGGGGTGCGGGGGAAAAACCAATCGCACTAGATGAGGTTGTTCATCTTGATTTAATTAAAACTGAAATCTCAAATTCAATTCAATGGCAGGAAGGTTTATGTAGAACCTATAGAATTTCTTTAGTTGAAATACAAGAATGGCTCAATAAATTTCATCAAATAATTTGGGATGATGGGGAAGTAGAAAAATCTATAAAAGAGTATAAAAAACACTTTAATCGATGGTTGGGAATTCAAATAAAAACAATAGACAAGAAAGAAAGTGAGTTGAAAAACAAAACTAAAAAAAGACTTGAGAAGTATGGAGGATAATCAGATTTCAAAGTTAATTGATACAGCAAAAAAAGAATATAAATTGGAGTTTAATTCATTTCCACTGTCTAAAGAAGATTATAAACAATTTTTTCTTTTTCACGCTTACAGGGCAATGTCCAAAAGACCTATTCAACTGAAATATGAGATTAATAATATAATCAAAACTGTCCTACTTTACTTTTTCAATGATACTGAGTTTAATAAATACGGAGTTGTGGTTAATAATGCAAGTTTAGCAAAGGGAATTCTATTGATAGGGGATAATGGTGTAGGTAAATCAATGCTATTTGAAATATTATCTGAAATGGGTAAAGAGCTTGTAAGGTGTGCTAATTACGGAGCAATGTCCTTCAGGGAAATATCCGCAATAAATTTTGTTATGGAATTTATGAAAAGTGCTAAATCCCATAGGGAAGCAACAAAAGCGTTTGAATTAAGTGATTATTACCAAAATGCAATTTTTATTGATGATTTAGGTCGTGAAGAAAAAGCATTTAGTAGGCATGAGCTTTTAGGAACACTGCTTTTTGAAAGACATAGAAGACAATCAAAAACCTATGCTACAACAAATAAAACCTTGGAAGAATTAACCCAAAGATATGATGAGCATATTGGAGACCGAATACCTGAAATGTTCAATATCATTTATTGGCGCGGGGATAGCTATAGAGATTAAATACATTGAAATGAAACACAGAGGAAGAGTATTCAAATTAGACTTAAAACGAGCAATAATTTTAGAAGATGCAAGAAGAATTCATGCAAGGAAAAAACCCATAAATAATCTTTGGCAACTGTCACAACTAATGTGTTGCACTTATGACTCTGATTATGAAGCAGATAAGTTGTATAAATTATTGTGGCGTGCTCAATGCAAAGGGTATTCTTCACATGGTCTTTCAACAGATTTCAAGCCTATTATTAATCATTTATGTGAGCTTTTATCTATTAAAGAAAGAGATTTAATAATCGATATAACTAACTAATAATGAATCAATTAAGGTACTGTAAAACCATTTTAAACCCAGAGCAATACGTTGCGCACGGCGTTTTTTGTGTGCTTTACATTTTTTTGGTTTGTGCAACAACAAGTGCAACACGCTATTTTTATTTGTGTTGCAAATCCTCCTTAACCCCCATAAAATAAGCTGCAACACCATGCTTTTAACCCCTATTGATTTTGCTTCAGCTGTTGGATTAAAGTATACCACACTTCGATCTCACCTTAGTCGAAAGAAGCTATATAAGAGTGGGGATTATATAGACACTGATTTTGAATTGAACAAATTATATATCAATGAACAGACCAAGGGAAAGGGATTGGACCTAACTCAAATTGAAAATCCCAAAAAGACGGACACAAAACCTATGGAATCCTCTCCACCCCCAAAAAAAGGAAAGACTAAAAGGGCAGCCCCAAAAGTAGATGCCCCTGATACCATTAAAGTTGATACAACGGTATCCCGGGAAAATTTGATACATAGTAGTTTAGATTTAAGAAAAAAAAGGGCAGATGCTGAAAAAGCAGAAAGGGACAATCAATTAAAGGAAATTGAAGTTGCAAAAAAAATGGGGGAACTCATGCCCATTGATATGGTTGAAAAAATATTAACAGTAAATATCCGGACCATTATACGAGAATCAGAAAGCGAGTGGCAAAATATTGCATCAATCTATTGTGAAATTTTAGGAGGAGATAGAGCACACTTAAGCCAGATGGTCGAGCAAATGAACAAGAGGATGGACAAAATGATAAAAGATGTAAAATTAAAAGCTGGGGATGAAATCAAACAGGTGATAAAGGATTATGCAGAAGTTAGAAGCCGTGGACAAAGAAAATAAATCAAAATTTATTGAGTGTCCAAAATGTAAAATAAACGCAGGCAAGAAAATAGCAACGGACATTCCCAATACAACCAAGGGTGGCAAGTCCTTAGAGTTGTTTTTTTGTTGTCATTGCAAAAATCAATGGTTTAAGTAATAATATTCATCAATGAGCACATTAGAACAAATAATCCAAAATTCTTATAATTCCATCCATAATAGGATTTTTGATTTTGGTCTTAAAAAATCAAACCCGTCCGATTGGACAGAAGAGAACGTTTCATTAGGTTCAGATGTTTCCAGGTATGTTGGAAAATTTAGTTATGATAGATCCCCATACACCAGGGAAATCATAGATTGTCTCAGTCCATCCAACCCCGTCCAAACCGTTGCCGTTATGAAATGTGCCCAAAGTGGATTAACACAAGGTGTAATTATTCCTGGTATTTGTTGGATTATAGCTGAAAACCCTGGGCCAATCTTATTTATGGCAGGCGATAAGGAATTAGGTAAAAACTCTATTGAAACCCGTTTGGATCCAATAATAGAGTCGGCTGGCATTGCTCACCTGATAAGACCCAATGTAATTAGAAAAAGAAACCAACGAACGGGAGATACTTCCACGGGCAAAGAATTTGCCGGAGGCCAATTGATAATGCAAGGCACAAAGAATGCGGATAAAATGCGGCAATTTTCAGTGAAATATATTTTTGCGGATGATTGGGAAGCGGCACCGCGGGATGATAAAAAGGAAGGAAGCACACGTGAATTGGTTGAAGGTAGAGCAACATCATATGGTGATGTATCTAAAATGTTCTATATATCCACGCCTGCGGTAAAACAAACTTCAAACATAGAACCCATATATGAAGAGGGAGACCAAAGAAAATGGCATTGGAAATGTCCCCATTGTAACAAATGGATAACCCCTGAATGGAGAATAAAACGCGAAGATGACTCATTTGGGGGAATTAAATATGAATTGAAAAAATCTGGAGAGCTAGTTAAAGGAAGTGTACATTATGAGTGTCAGTTTTGTAAAGGAAAGATTGAGTATAAAAACAAGTATGAGCTGAATTTGGGAGGTAAATGGATACCAACAGCTAAACCATCCCGTCCAGAAATCAGGAGTTATTACCTAAATGCCTTGATTATCCCTCCCGGATTTACCAGTTGGGAGGATTTAGTATATAAATGGATCAAAGCCAACCCCGTCAATGGGCAGGTTGATATTGGTAAACTAAAAACCTTTAGAAACATCCGGTTGGGCAAAACTTGGGTTGAAAAAGGCCGGTCACCTAGAGTCAGCGAACTAATGAAAAATACCAGGAACTACCTCCCTGGAATAGTTCCCGACCAAACAAGCATTGAACAAGAAAATGGAGAGATACTTATGTTAACACTCGCATGTGATTTAGGAGGGGTTATGGAATATCGAAATGAAGATGTGCGCTTAGATTGGGAATTATTGGCCCATTCAAAATCAGGAGTGACATATAGCGTGGACCACGGAAGTATAGGAACTTTCAAAAGACAACGTGATAAGTCCGAAAGTGATAAAAAGAAAGATGGTGACAGAGAAAAATGGACCTATAATTTAGGCCATCGGAATAGTGTGTGGCCAGAATTTGAAGAATTGATGAGAAAACAATGGCCATGTGAAACTGAGCCAAGAACAATGCCCGTAGCAATAACCGTAATTGATACTGGTTTTTTCACCAACAAGGCTTTTAATTTCATAAACAGTATTGATGATTTATTCATCTATGGAATAAAAGGAGAGGGGGACGTTAACTATCGAAAATTAATGAAGGACACCCAACCTGTGAAATTATCAAGGGAGAAACCCCTCTTATATCTACTTGAAGTAAATCAATTAAAAGATGAATTAAGCGGCAATATGGAACTTAACGAGGGGAGCGATGGATACCAACCCCCAGGTTTTATGAATTTCCCCCAACCAACAGATGGTAAATATACAATGAGCAGCTATTTTGAGCATTATGAAGGAGAGCGGCGCGTGGAAGAGGTTAAAGAGGGTAATGTTATTGGTTTTAAATGGGAGAAGAAAAACAATCAGGTCCAAAACCACTTCTGGGATGTTAGGATTTACAACATTGCGGCCAGATATATATATCTAGATCAATTTGCAAAATCCGAAAAATTGAAAAGCATAACATGGTCGGAATTTGCTAATCTTTTCTAGCATTACGGAAAAGTGTAATATTATTTTATGAAGAATCAATACTTTTATTTATAGTTAATGGGGTATTTTAAAGTCAATATAAGAATATGGAAATGGCATTTACAAATTAGCCATAGGAATAAAATTACATTGTCAGCCAATAAATATTATAGAATTAAGTGTGACCCCTTCATTAAGGTTTTTGACTTCTTTTAGCTTTCATATTTTTTTACTATTATTTGATTGAGAAACCCTTAGATAAACTATCTAAGGGTTTTTTAATGACCGCAAATGTTTTGACCCTATTAATTCTAGGAAATTTTTTCAACTTTTTTACGGGTAGTTTTGGTCATTCGCATAAAATAGCGGGTGGCAAATAATGAATTTTGGACTAGCAAGAGAAATTTACGGAATCCAACCATGGTTTGTTGACCAAGAGACATTACCGTCTTTAATGAGCATTATGAACTCTATAAGAACTGGTGTTGTTATGGAGCTACCGGAAGTCAAATATAATTCCCAATTCATTTTGCCAATATCAAAGGATAAAAGGGTAATTGATAGACCTTTTAGTGATGGATGCACCCCTGGACAATTAGACACGAAAGAGGATTTCATTGGTGTTGGTGTTGTAAATATTGATGGTCCAATTACCACCAATGGTGGGGCTTCAAGTTATGGAATGCGTCATGTTTCTGCTGTTATGCAAAAAATGGCCACGGATGAACGTATAGTTTCTTTTATAGTGTTTACCGATTCAGGCGGAGGGGCCTCCGGAGCTGTTGAAATTATGGCGGATACAATAAACGAAATAAAAAAAATCAAACCCGTTTTTGGACTTATCAAAAAAGGGGGAATTGCCGCTTCCGCAGCATATGGAATTTTGTCTGCATGTAATGAAATTTATGCCGAATCAAACATGTCTATAGTTGGATCTGCTGGCACAATGGTCCAATTTGAAGGAAAGGCCGCTAATTCCCAAGACAGAGATGGTTTTAAATATATAAGGCTATATGCTCCTGCTAGTACAGAAAAAAATAAGGGGTATGAAGAGGCTTTAAACAATGATAACTACAAAGTACTGGTTGATGAGCTTTTAAAGCCATTGAATGATAGCTTTATTAAAATGATTGTCAAAAACCGCCCGATGTTGAAAGGAACTTCATTTGATGATGGACATACCGTTTTTGCTAAGGAGGGCATAGGAACATTTATTGATGGGATCAGATCCTTTTCTCAATTATTTACAAAAGCCTCTAATATTAAACAGCTACAAAAATTAACGACCTCCGGGTCAAATTCTAATATTAATCAAAATTCTAAAACGATGACTGCAGAAGAATTAAAGCAGAACCATCCGGAGACGTACAAAAGTATTTTCAATACCGGTGTTTCTGCGGAAAAAGACCGTGTTGGTTCATGGTTAGCCCATCACAGCACAAACCAAGAGACGGTATTGGTGGGGATAAACTCCGGAAAACCTATATCACAGACCGAATCTCAACAATTATTGGTAGAGGCCGCTTCAAAACAGGGATTAAAAAACCTTGAAACTGATAGCGCACCACCCGTCAACACCACAGAATCCCCTCTTGCGAAAAGTTCGGAGGATCCTGAAAACAAAGATGAGGTAAAGAACTTTTACTCTCAAGTAGATAGTAAACTTAAAACCGTATAACCATGGAGGAATTCACACAACGGGACAACACCCGCAATCAGAGCGCTGCAGATATTTCTTTTAAGCATATTTTTCTCTTTGACAATAAATATTCTGAAGGAATATTTAATAACAATACTGGTGGCGCATATGACCTTGTACCAGGGTTGGTTGTAATTAGAGATTCCTCTAATCCAACAAAACTAATCCCTGCGGTTGCCGGTGCAACTTTAACCAATATTGTTGGAGTAATAAGTACCAATGGAACAATCACCGAAATAGCGGATGGAGCTGACACCGATGTCACTTATTGTCATGGTGGGACAGTTGACCAAGGATTATTGATACTACCAGACGGTGTTACTTTGGATACGGTGCCAACTGGAGCAGCTAAGACTGTTGGAGATATACTAAGGGCTTTAGGGTTTGATCTTGAAGCATTAACTGAACACACAAAATTTGATAATTAAGCCATGATAACTTTAAATCAACACAAAGCGAATGTTTACTCAAGGATAATGAGAACCTTTAGTGATGATAGTGCTCCAAAAAGCGCCTTTTCATCATGGTTTCCATCATTTACCACATTGGACCGATTGGTAAGCATTCAAGTTCGAAGAAACAGACAATTAATCTCTGTGGATGTCCAAAAAAATACTGGGGGTACAATCAATAAATTCAGTAACTATACTGAAAAAATGTATGAACCACCAGCATATATTGAAAAATTTGATTTTTCTACTACCCAATATCACGATGTAACATTTGGTAATAACAATAACCCAAATATTAGTCAAGCGCATCGCATGATTTCTGAAGCTTCAGATAACTTATTGACCTTAAAGCACAAGGTACAAAGAGCTATTGAAAAACAACGATCTCAGGTATTACAAACGGGTATTGTAACCCTTAAAAATGGTGATAATATTGACTTTAAACGCAAAGCTAATTCATTGGTAGCGCTTACTGGAACAAGTGTTTGGTCAAATGCTGCGGGAACCCCCCTTACTGATATTGCCACGGGAATAAAATTCATCCGTCAGGAAGGAAAATCGTCTTCAAGAAGTTTTGATTTGGTTATGGGTGAAGCAGCCTTTGCAAGCTTCATGTCCAATGCCCAGGTAAAAGAAGCTGCTGAGTTTAGACGAATCAATATTTTAGAAATAGGCACTACTAAATTTGATAACACCACAGGACTTAATTACCATGGTAGAATTAGTACCAAGAATGGTAACGTTGACCTTTGGACTTACGATGATTTCTATGAAGATCCTGCTGACACTTTTGTAGAATATGTGGAGCCTAAAAATGTGATTTTGTTACCCCGTGATTTTCAGGGAAACACAAGCTATGCGGGGATGCCACAAATTATGAGGGATAAATCAAATGCTGAATTTCCTGAATATATCCAACAACAAGAAGCTGAATTTTTCATGAACAATTGGATAGATGCCAATGTAAAAGCACATTGGTTTGAAATTGCCAGTAGTCCATTAGCAGTTCCAACATCTATTGATAGGGTTTGGACCGCTCAAGTAGAGGAGTAAGTTTTTTCATTTTCATAAGTGTTAAAGACCCTATCGGTAAAAGGGTGGGGTCTTTAAAATCAATCAAAGTCGGACAAATCAAGGTAAAATTTGAAGAAATGACTATTAAACAAGTGCTCTTAATGATTCTAGTAGTAGCTGCTAGTTTCACGGGATTCAGTCACACTACAACTGACTTGGAGCAAAATTCAAACATCATGGTATCTGATGATATCACATTTAATGTAGTAATTGATATTTCAGATTTAGGCACTAACACTTTAGCCATTACCACGCCGAGCGAGGTCAAAGAAGTAATTGCTAGTGACTATTTGTATATCAACAATCAAACCCTGGAAGAAAGTGCTATTGAATTATCCTTAACCCACAAGTCGGAAATGGATAATCAAAGGCAATCTCAAACGGTAAAATTTAAGAAAAATACAAAAAGTAAGTTTTGGACAACACCAATTGATAACTATTTAAGAAACCCAAGAGATGGGTTGAGTTATAATTTGTTGTAAGTCAAAACAAATAAGCAAAAAAGGCTTTGATTGTCAAAGCCTTTTTGAAATCGCGGAGTAGAGCAGTAGGTAGCTCGTTGGGCTCATAACCCAGAGGTCACTGGTTCGAGTCCAGTCTCCGCAACAAACATTAAAACGTTTTTATTATGTATAAAATAGCTTGTTTGGCACACGCCATCAAAGGAAATCGAGTTGCAAAATTTGGTGAAATAGTTTCTGAAAAAGACCTTAACGGCAATGCTAAAGTCCTAATAGAAAAAGGGTTCATTAAAGAGGCCACCAAATCGGAAATCGAAGCTGCTAAAAAAGGCAAAACGGATGACGGTTCTCAGAAAAATGGTAGAGAAAAGAAACTTTCAAAAATGAACACTGCTGAATTGGAGGCAAAGGCCAAAGAGTTGGGAGTTGAATTTTCACCGGAAGATACAACCAATGCAAAAAAGGCCACCGCAATACAAGCGTTCATTGACGCAAAAGATGCCCGTGAAAATTTGGAGGCAAAGGCCAAAGAACTTAAGGTAGATTTTTCAGAAGAAACTTCTAACGAAGATCTACAAAAAGCCATAGACGCAGTTAACAACTAGTCTATGTCCGGTAATATTTTACAATCAGCCAGGGAAGATGTCAAAAAAATACTCTCCTCGGGTGGATTTGAAGAAGATATTACATTAAGTACGCCTGATGGTGCAACTACCATCAACACTAAGGGATTGGCCACGAAACACCATATCACTTTTGAAATGGATGGCCCAATCAATAGTAAAAACGCTCATATATGTATTGATGAATCTGATATAGTCGACAAGAATTATGTTGTTCGCAATAATGATGGAGAGGTCAATTTATTAAACCACAGGGTTGAAGTCTCCGATAATACCGGAGAAAAGAAGAAGTATTTGATAAAGGAGAATTTTCCAAATGAAACTTTGGGACTTATTATTTGTGTTCTAGAAGACTTTGTAAGCTAATGCCAGTTATAACGGAAGAAATACCAAAGCAGGGGTTTGAAATTGTTGGAGAACAAGTTGGCGCCATTGTCGCAATGGAGATCGAAAACCAACGAACCTTAAAGAATTTATCTGAGTCACTTGGAATGTTTTATGAACGTGATTCCCCTTATGATAAATCAGAAAAGGTTATGATAAATACCCGATATGATGGGACCAATTTTGATAACCGTACTCAAAGCAACGCAAACGCTCCTTCGACTTTTCATATAGATGTGTATGCACACAGTCCGTCAAAGGATAACCAGAGAGGAGATGGTATATCGGTGGCATTGGTAAAACAATATTTGGGGATGATAAGGTATATTTTTTCTTCCACGAAATACAAGAGCTTGTTATTGCCGGCACCAACCATTGGCAGGGTGTATATAGAGCAAATCCAGATGTATGATTTAGAGGCCAACCAAGATGCCAAAAACATTCGAATGGGTCGCTTGGTCCTTATGGTCCAACTTTATGAAACCCAAGAATTGTGGGAAGCAACAACTCTTACGGGCAATGACACTGGGGTTAGATTGGCAGAAGCAGATTCTGGATATAAATATGAATTAACAAATTAAGTAATACCAAAAAACAATTAAAATGGGTACAATATCAACTGCGGTGGGCTTGGAGAGAAAATCTAGGACATCAGGATACAAAATCAACAAAGGGTTTTTCAGCAACGATCCAGAAAATCTTCCACAGATCATTGCGGTTTTAGGTGAGGCAAACACAGCCAATCAAACGGGATTGGATGTAAACCCCAAAGAAATAACTTCAGCAAAACAAGCTGCTGAACTATATGGCTATGGTAGTCCACTGCATCAAATGTTCAGAATTCTTAGACCACTCTCAGGTGATGGTGTAGGGGGAATCCCTACGGTTGCTTTTCCACAATTAAGTGATGTAGCCGCAACCGCAACCGATCACGAATGGACCGTAACAGGAACTGCCACTGCAAATGCCACACACACTATTAGGGTTGCAGGTAGGGAATCCCTGGACTTTCAAGAATATAAGTTCAGTGTTGTCACTGGAGACAACGCAACGGCAGTTGCAACCAAGATAAAAGACGCTATAAATGCTGTATTGGGATCTCCAGTAACAGCTGAGAACGTTGCTGGGGTTGTCACCATAACAACCAAATGGGCAGGACTTACTTCAGCATCCCTTAAAACTGGGATTGAGTTTACAAATGCTGCAGGTATATCATATTCTAAATCCGATGAGACACTTGGGGCGGGATCAGTTTCTTTATCAGATGCCTTAAACCTGTTCAATGATACATGGTATACATTGGTAATCAACCAATATGGCACCGCCACACTGGATGCATTGGAGGCTTTCAATGGTGTCCCAGATCCTGATTCTCCTATCGGAAGATATGATGGTCAAATATTCAAACCTTTTATGGCCTTTTTTGGTAGTGTATTGGATGACAAAGATGATATTGTGGCGATTACTGATGTAGCCGCACGGCAAGATCAAGTAACAAATGTATTGTGTCCAGCACCTAAGTCCGATGGTTTCCCATGGGAAGCCGCAGCGAATGTTGTAACCTTATTTGCTAGGATTGCCCAGGACACCCCTCACTTGGATATTAACAATAAGTCATATCCTGATATGCCAGTTCCCACAGATGGACAAATTGGAGATATGGCCAATTATGAGAATAGAGATTTCCTGGTTAAAAAAGGCTCATCTACCATAACATTGGAAAACGGTAAATATACGGTACAGGACTTAGTGACCACTTATCATCCTGATGGAGAAAGCCCATTGCAATATGCATATGCCCGTAACCTAAACCTCGATTTTAATGTCAGTGATAATTATCGCACTCTTGAGAATCTTTTTGTAAAAGATCATGTATTGGTACAGGATGATCAGGTGACTGATGTTGCAAAGGCAATTAAGCCCAAGGAATGGAAAGCAAGAATACAGGAATTGTTTATTGATTTAGCCGAAAAAGCATTGATTAACAGTCCGGATTTTTCGAAAGAGAGTTTGGTTGTTCAGATCAGCACTGTTAACCCAAACAGATTTGAAACTTTCTTTAGATATAAAAGAACAGGGATAGCCCGTATAGAATCAACCGATGTAGAAGCCGGTTTTTAACAGTAACAAATAAAATAAAAAATTATGCCAACATATTCTGGAGGAGACGTAGAAGAAATAGTATGCAAACACTCATTGGGTACATTTCGATTTCAAGCAAAAGCAAATGAGGATTTTACTATAAACCCTGGAGGTTTCAGATCTGATGATGATGATGATGCTATTACCGGAGGTGGTCAGATGATAGATAAAATCAACAGGAAAAGGTGGTCCATAGAGGGACCCGTAGCGGTTGATACGGCGTCTGAAAACGAAAGCAAAAATCTACCATTGCTCTCTAAATCAGCTGAGTTGGGAGTATGGACCATAAGTTTATCCAATGGCACCGTATACAAGGGCACAGGAAAACCTGTTGGAGATCTTAATTTTGGGACCAATGAGGTGCAAATGCCACTAAAAGTGGCAGGAGGTGGAATATTAGAACCGATTTAAAGACCTCTAATTTATAGCAATCAAGGCGGGTATACCCCGCCTTTTAAATAAACAAGAAAATGGAAAAAGTAAAGAAACCGGCTATTAGTGAAGAAATGGCCATTAAAGAATTTGTTGAATTTTTAAAACCCTACAAAAAAAGGGACTATCGCAAAGGAAATTTGACCACTGAAAAGATATTGGATGAGTATCCAAATGTTATTGATTCAATAATGGATGGGCTTTTGTTATTAAAAGAAAAATCCGGACCAAAATTGATTTTGCGCGTTCCAATAGAAACTGAGGGCAAGAATGAAGCTCTATCGGTTAAGGAAGTAATTTTTAAAACAAGGGTAAAACCATCTGATGTTGTTCGCTTAATGGATGGAATCAATCCCCAGACACAAACAGCAAAGTATGTGATGAGATTTTTGAGGCACCTAACGGGTCTGGCACAAGGGGAGATTGACAATATGGACCAAGAGGACTATGAAACCCTCAATCAATTATCATCGGTTTTTCAGTAGGGTGGACCCTAGAGAGCATAACCAATATGATCATTACGGTCGTCAGGTATTACAAATGGCCACCACCCATAGTTGAAAACCTTTATTTGGATGATTTTGATTACAATGGTTTAGAGTTTTGGTTCAATGATGCAAAGGACCAAGATAAAAAGACAAAAGAATTATTAAATAATAAAAATGGCCGCAGGACTTAAAATACCGACCCAGTTTACTGCTATTGATAAGTTTTCCCATGTACTTAGTAAAATGGGAAAAGGAATACGTCATTTTTCCAAAGTTGGTATTGCCGGTGTTCAGCGCTTTGACAAAAAAGTGTCCAATGTGTTCAATAAAATGGGCCGGCTCACCAGATTGGCCCTGGGCGTGGGTATTGGCACAATATTTCTCAATGCCACTGGGGATATAAAAACATTTGAGACCAATCTTGTAGGTGTTGGCAAAACAACGGGGCTTGCCGGTAAAGGGTTACACCAATTAGGTCAGGATACCATTGAGGCATCAAACTCCATGAGGGGCATCCAAACCAACAAGCTATTGGAGCTTGGTGGTGTTGCAGGACAATTGGGAATAACCGGTAGCAAAAACATCTTAAAATTCTCAACCAATTTAGCAAAATTGGAAAAAGCCTCAGATATCCAAGGAGCCGAAGGAGCTGCATCCATAGCACGTCTCTTGAACATTACGGGAGAAGGACCAAGTGTGGTTGATAGGTTTTCAGCTTCCCTGGTTGGCCTTGGTAACACATCGGCCGCAACTGAGAGCGAAATATTGAGCGTTGCCAACGAGGTGGCGCGATCAACAGCTGCCTATAGATTGAACTCAAAGGAAATATTGGGAATGTCCGCTGCATTGGCAAATATGGGGGTGTCTCCAGAAGCTGCAGGTAGTGCAATCGGTAAAACATTCATTGGAATTGAAAAGGCAACCATTAAGGGAGGTTCAAAGCTCAGGGCCTATGCAAAGGTCATGGGAGTTACCTCTAATGAGGTCAAATCCTTATTTGGAAGTGACAAACAGGCGGCCTTCAATAAGTTATTGGAAGGGCTTAATAAAATAAGCAAATCCGGGGGAAGCGTAACCAAGGCCATGGATAATTTAGGGATATCAGATACCAGGGTATTGAAGGGAATAATTCCTTTGGCAACAAATTACGACACTTTGATTTCTAAGTTAAGACTTGCCAATGATGAATACAATAAAAATACCGCATTAAACAACGAGTTTACAACAGCCTCAAAAACCGTACAAACAGCATTGGATGACATTGCAAAGAGATTTACCAATGTTTTATTAAAAACAGCGACTGCAGGTAGTGGACTGTCCAACGTACAGAATATTCTATTCTTTGTTGCCGATAACATGGAAACTGTTGTAGTTGTCGGAGCAACCCTAATGGGTATGTTTGGTTTAATGAAGACAATAGTCATGGGTTCTCAAATTGCAATGGCAGCATATAACATTGTGCTAGGAGTTCATGGGGCTATACAAGGCGCTGCATCCATTGCTATTGGAAAGAGTGCAATAGCATTAGGGGCATATAAAGTTGCCATGGGCATAAGTACAGCGGTAACTTGGCTGGCTACTGCCGCTACAACCGCATTCGGGGTTGCCTTGAATCTAGGACTTTGGCCCATATTGGCAATTATTGCCGCAATAGCAGCTGTAGTTGCTATTTTCTACTATTGGGACGATATAACCGCATGGTTTGGAAAGCAATGGAAAAAATTCACATCATGGATCGGTGATGCTTGGAACAGTGTGGTCGAATGGTTTAAGGAATTTGATTTTATAGGTTTTTTCAAAGGAATTGGCCAAAGTATACTAAAGTTCTTATTGACACCGATGAGAATGATGCTGAAGCTGGCCAGTGGCATCCCAGGTAAGATTGGGAATATGGCAAAGGGAGCCTTGGATAAGATCAACCAGCTTACAGGAGATGGTGAGATAGCGGTAAAAGATGCCCGTGAACCATTGGATTCCCCTGAGCTTAACAATGCCCGTGTTACCCAAGAGAGCATTGAAACTAGTAAAGTCGATTTAAATGTGATTGATCGCGGAAACAATGTTGATAGTATAGAACCATCCGGACCACTGGCACCGGGACTTAAAATAACCCACACTCAAGGAGCATTCTAATATGACAAAAGACCTTCAATTATCGGAGTTTGGAAGTGGTGGTGATGTCACATTGGCCGCCAACGACCTGATTTTAACTGAGGAGCTTTTGCAGATGGCTTATTTAGCCATGTTTGGAGGAAATAAAGAAGCATCCACAAAGGGGAATGAACTGGAATCAGAAGAGCGTTTGGATTGGTGGGGAAATTCATTGTTATGGTCCCAAACCCCACAAAAACAGATGAACAGTTATACTGAGCAAATTTTGGAAACTGTTGTTCTGAACAGTGCGGGAAGGTTGGAAATAAAGAGGGCAGTGGAGAAGGATTTAGAGTTTTTGTCCAATATAGCCGAGGTAACGGTTGAGGTTTCAATCCTAACAACAGACCGCGTAGAGATTGCTGTTGGCCTCAAGAGGTTGAGCAATCTGGAAGAAAAAAACCTACAGCTCATTTTTGATAATGCAGTTAATGCAGTAATCATAGAAAAAGAGATATGATACAAATACCAACAACCAAAAATATAATCGAATCCATAGAGAAGGATTTAAAGGCAAAACTCGACTTGCCCGAAGATGAACTGCGCAAAGTGCTTTCAGTACTAAGTGCCGTTGTTGGTGGCCAGATAAAATTGGTATATCTAAGGATTTTAGATGTTCAAAGAAATCTCTATCCGGATACAGCTGATAGTGCCGTTAACGGTGGTGAATTAGAGCGATTGGGCCTCATTTATCTAAACAGGACACCAAACCCAGCAACTGCAGGTGTTTATACGATCTCAATTAATGGCGAAAACAATACATCGATAAGGGCAAATCTGACCTTCAAATCAAATGAGGACAGTACAAGTCCGGGCAACTTATATGTTACCGATGAGGAAACCATATTAACGGGCACTGATGATACCGTAGAAATACGATCCTTTGATGGAGGAACGGATTTTGAATTACAGGTAGGGGATGAATTGACAATAACGGAGCCGGTGATAGGTGCAGAACAAACCGTTACGGTAACAGCCATTGTTGAGGAACCTAAAGAAGCCGAAACTGAGGATGCCTATAGACAGGCCATAATAGATGCCATTCAATTGGAGCCACAAGGCGGTTCGCGCACTGATTATAGATTATGGGCGTCCGATGCCCAAGGTGTGCGCAAGGTATATCCATATGTAAAAAGTGGTGAAGCGGGAACAGTACAGGTATATGTTGAAGCAACAATACTGGATAGTTCAGATGGGGAAGGCACACCATCCCAAGCCATATTGGATGATGTGGAGCAAGTAATATTATTTGATCCTGATGATACGAAACCAACCAATGAACGTGGCCGTGTTCCAATCCAAACCATTTTAGAGGTTTTACCGATTGTTCTTGTCCCTGTAGATGTTACAATTACTGGACTGGATGAGGATACCGCCACAATAAGATCTGCCATTGAAGAAAACTTAAAGGCATATCTCTTGGATGTCCGACCCTATATATCTGGGGCGGACCTGAGCAGAAATAAAAATGATATCCTTTATGCCGCTCGATTACAAAGTGTGGTTACGGATGTCCTGGAAAGCTCAAATTTCTTTACTGATTTTGTAATGGCGGTAAATGGTGTGGCATCGACCTCTGATGAGTTCTCAGGGGCGAATATCCCATATTTAAGAGATTTAACGTTTGAATAATGTACGAGGTAACTGATAAAAGCACGGTATTTGGTTTTAAGACCCCCCACGGTTTTAAGACCCCCCACAAATATCCTTCAGATGGGGAGGACAGTCAAACCACGTCTTTTTTAAAGTTAACAAAGAACCTGTATCCCACTGGAAGAGCATTCAATTTACCAGAAAAAGGTACTTACGAAAAGCTACATAAGGGCATAAATACCACTATCATCCGTACTGTTGAAGATGGAAAAAGTGTAATCAACACCGCAATTCCGGATAATGATGCATTTACAGAGCAGGAAGCCACGTTTTTGGAAACGAAATTAGGACTCTTTGTAAACCCTTCCACTACATTGGAAAATAGAAAAAAGTCCATTTTAAGGAAAATGGCATATCCTTCCAATATACCTGCCAGACAGAATACACTTTTTTTGGAAGATCAATTGAGGCTTGCGGGATTTGATGTCAAAATCTATGAAAACAAATTTTTGGAAGGAGGAGAGTATGTATATAGAACCCCTGATGAGGTTGCCGCCCTTTCGACTTCGATCACCCAGCATGGCAATGCCCAACAGCATGGTACGGGTGTGCAACATGGTAGCAGCGGTTTTGATGTCATAGCGAATTCTGACAAATCTGCAGAATCCTATTCCATAGGCAGTAATCTATGGGCCACTTTTTTTATAGCAGGATCCAGTATAAGTGAGATGGCCCAGATACCACAGGATCGTGAAAAAGAATTTAGGGAACTGGTTTTAAAGTTAAAGCCTGCCCACACAGTAGCATATTTATTTATAAAATTCAATTAGTATGGCACGTGATAAGGGAGTATTGACCAACATAGACAAAAGTAATCCACCTGCATATCCCAATGGACGCATAAAGGACAATACGGGGGCAGACGATGGTACACCGGTCAATGAATTCGTTTATGGTGATTTCCATGAATTAATGGCCAAATTAATGCGTTTGGCGGGTATTACATATAATGGCCAACCAGATAATGAGATTAACGGATATCAGCTTCTTGAGGCGTTAAGTGCAAATCCATCAAAAAATGATTATGTCCTGGATATTTCATCAGCAAATGGAAAATTGTCAGTTCCGGTCAAAGTAGGCACTCTAAAAACAAATGAATCCATTATCTGTAAATCTACAATAGATTTTGCCTCAGAAACGTTGATCAGGGGCAGTGACAATACAGATAAGAGCATCACCAAGGTTGGAAACACCAAAACCGGTGAATATGTACAATTAATAAACACGGCCTCTTCGATCATTTTGATCCGCCTTGCCAATGCTACAAGCCTGGATGCCATGGTAGCTGAACTATTATATCTAAAAGCGGCAACAAATACTGAAGAACTGGCAGGACTGTTGGATACAGTGGGAACCACGCCCCAGGGCAATGCTTTGGCATTTACCGAATGGGTAATCGGTGCGGCCAGTGCCGCAAGTCTGGCCAGTGCCATACGCAATGGACTATATCCAAAAGAGCATTTCTCGATAGTTGAAAATTTAGGGAATGACCGTATCCGCAATATCGGATGGTTTTCAGGAGTTGACATCAATGGAGGTCCGACCACTCAAAACTATACCCGTTCTGGAAACGTAACGACCGCCCAAAGAATTTCCCAAAGCAATGGAGATGTCTTTGAGATCACCATGCAAAATGCAATGGATGACATAAATTATTATGTGCGCATTTTTGTTGAATCTGAATCATCATACATGGGCACAGATAATGATTTTAGGGCAATAGTTTTCAAACCGATATCCACAACCAAATTTCAGATGTTTTTGGAAGAAACCGCTGGAAGTGGCCAAAACTTAAAAATCCACATTGAAGCCGTACAGATATGAAAACAATAAAAGGATTACCACTTGAGATCCCAAGAGACAACAACGAGGCCAAGTTTCCATATCATAATATTCAAAATGAAACTGATACCTCCCCAGGCACCCCCGTAGTAAGGGAAATATATGGGGATCTCTTGATGAATGTATATGCACTCTTAATAGAAACCGGAGTGGTCCCTACTGAAACCGAGGATGGCGCGGATACCCAATATCAAATATTGGAAGCCTTAAAAAAGTTGGCCAATGAATTAAACGATATTGAAAGGGTATTGACGTTGACCGGAACAATATGGTCCGTTAACATGGATATTGACAAACTTCCGGACAAATATCTTTTCACCGCCAAAGCTACTGAAGACTATAATGATGCAGTAAATTATACAATTACCGGTAATGATACAAACAGTTATTCTGTTACTTCTGCCGGATTCAATGCCGGGGATATAATTTTGGTGATCTTAGATCAAGCCGGCGCAAGAATTGTGGGAATAACAAAGTCCCAGACCGAGGATGAGGTTTTTACGGTTTTTGGAACTCCTCTGATGTTCAATGATAGTGCCAAAATGTATTATGAGGAAGAAGGGGCAATATTGACCGATACCCCTAGTATTGATTACCTACAGAACACAATAAGAATGGAAGAGGGAGACGGTTCTTTGGTTGTTTACAATATGATGATACTGCAGGGGAATGTATTGTGCTTTTGTTATTTGCCATCGGTACAAACCTATAAATTCTATCAACTGGCACTAACTGATTTAACTGTAGCTGCCCTGGTAACTATCTCTGGAATATCCATTCCAACCGGCAGCAACAACGAACCCTATGTATTTACTGATGGAACCATAGTTTATGTAAGCAATCAAGCCGGCACCACTATTAATGATTATGATTTAGCAGGATTGACATATGATCCAACACTACAAACCTTGACACTATCTGTTAGCAGGGTTTTGGCAAACACTTTTTTAAAGACCACAAATGGTGTTGTGCAGGGTACGGACTTAATTACTTTCATTGCAGGATCCTTGAAAAAATATGATTTGACCACAGGGGCTGAAACCGACCTTGGAACCTACAATTCTTTTGTGGGAACTTTATTTAGGTTCAATGGGGCTACTTATTATAGCAATGGTGAGGTTGCCAAAAAATGGACAGTATAATTTAATGGAGTGTTTAAATGACCGCCTTTAATGTTAATATGGATAAGGTAATTGGATTGACCGCAAAATTGGAGCGAATCAACCGTTTTGCTTTTCCAGTGGCAGTGAGACAAACATTAAATGATGCCGCCTTCACTACTAAAAAGATGGTCCCAAAAGTTGCAGCTCAAAAGTTCACGACCCGCCAGAAGAATTTTTTCAGAGCCTTTTCCACTGTTGTAAAGGCCAATGGATATACGGTAAACGGGATGAACGCAATTGCCGGAATAAATCCGCAAAAAGGGAGTGATGTTGCTGAAGGATTGGAACAACAAGAAATAGGTGGAACAATCTCCAGTAGAAAACTCATCCCCCACAATAAGGGAAGGGTGTCTGGAAACCATTCCAAAAAAGTCCGAAAGACCAACTATTTGAACCGGTTGAACATTTCCCCACCGAAAAACCGAAAGAAAAACAGTAAATACTTACTGATTAAAAAAGGTTCAAAAGGTACTGTGTTCCATATAAAGAACTTAAAGACCAAATCAAAACTGACACCGGTATATGTGTATAGGCGAACAAAGAACAGTAGGGTTCAAAAGTCACCATTTATGGCCCCATCGGCTATGTATGCACGTTCAAAAATGTCAGAGTTTTATATAAAAAACGCTGAGTTTCAATTTAAAAGAGCATTAAAATGAGCTGGGAAGATAAATTGAACAATATTAAGTTCACCATTATAACCGGAGATGGAAAGACGTACACCCCATTATGGATAAGCGGTGAATCATCAATAGAGTTCAACACTAAAAAGTATGATTTCATCAATGTGGAAAAGTCTTTTATAGACCGCAAAAAGGCCCAAAGTTCCAAATACCCCCTAACGTTCTATTTTCAAGGTGAGGATAATATAGAACAAGCGACCAAATTTTTAAAAAGCGCAAAGGATTCAAGGGCATGGGAAGTAACACATCCATTCTATGGAACAATAATCGGCCAACCTACTACAATGTCACGAGGCGACAACTCTTACAATGTCACCCGTTTTTCAGTGGACTTTTGGGAAACACTTACAGAAGACTATCCAAGCGCAAATATTTCCACCAAGGATGTAATTAAAAAAAAGGTAGACGTGGTAAACGTTTTTGGAATCACCAACTATACCAAAGGGTCCAGTCCAAGCAGCGCGGATATTTCAGTTATAAAACAAAACAGTAATGATGTAGCATCCAAATTCAATGGACTACAAACAACGGACACTTCTACGACATACAAAAACAAGCTGTCCCAAGCCGTTAAATCTGTTGATAGCATCATTGCCAAACCTGGGGATGTAATACAGAACAATCAGGATCTTTTGTTGTTGCCCAGCACATACGAATTGCCCGTTGTAAAAAGAATAAATGCACTTTATTTGGCCTATTTAGAAGTGCGTTCAGTAATATCCGGAAAGAATGATAAATATTATTTTGAAAGTATTGCAGCTACAGCTATTGCAGCTATTGCCCAGGCAGCTGTCAACCCACTTGAAGATGATTATATCACCCGCGATCAGGTCAATTCCAGTGCTGAACTTTTATTGAACACTTACACTGATTATTTAAACACCGTGGATGAAGCGCAAGTAGATCGGTATAATATTGAAAATGAATGGGCGCCCAATCCCCAAGTACAGGAAGGCTTATACGATTTGGTGACCGATACACTGGCAAATCTATACGAACTTGCATTTGGGGCAAAACAAGAACGAATTGTTGAAGTTGATTATGATACCAATTTAATTGTTTTGGTCCATAGATATATGGGTTTAGATGAAGAGGATAAGAATTTGGAGACATTCCGGACCATTAATAATATTAAAAACGATGAGGTCTTTACAATTAAGAAGGGAAGAAAAATAAAATATTTTGTTTAATGAAAATCAAGGTCAACGGCACGGAGTTCATTTTTTTTAATGATATAAAAATTTCATTACAGTTGGATACTGTGGCTTCGACCTTTTCATTTACCGCTCGCTTCAACCCGCTCAATTTAGCACATAAATCCCTTTTCAAACCATTATCCTATCCTGAAGTGGAAATATTCAATAATGATGGTAAACTTTTGCTCACGGGCACAATATTGAACCAAGGGCAAAAGAGCGATAAAGATCCTAATCTGGTTTCATTGTCCGGATACTCAAAAGGTGGGGTGTTGGAGGATTGTACAATTCCCTTGAGTGCATATCCATTGGAAAGTTTAAAAAGGTCATTAAAGGAAATCACAGAAAAATTATTACAAATTTTTGATTTGAAATTGGAGGTTGAGTCAAATGTGCTCAATGAGGCTAACGCAGTCTATAATAAAACTATTGCCGAACCAACCGATAGTATAGCAAGCTACATTAGTAAATTGGCAGCTCAAAGAAACATTGTTTTAAGTCACAACCCCAAAGGGAATATTGTTTTGTTTAGACCAGATGTTTCCGCAGCTCCTAAGTTGTTCATCACTAAAGAAAACGCCAATAATATGGGATGGAGTGTTAATGGCCAGGCTTTTCATAGTTCAATTGAGGTTATTAGACAACCTTCTGACGACAATGAAGGTGTGTCATTGGCCGATAGCGCCTCCAACCCCTTAATCAGTGCAAACAGACCAACAGTTTCTGTTTTAAGCAGTGGAACGGAAACAGAAACTAAATTGGCTGCTGAAAACAAGATGGCCAGCGAATTGTCCAACCTGATTCTAGTTGTAAGTTTTGAGATGTTTATTAATGTCGTCCCTGGCGACATAGTTGAAGTACAGAACGATGAGGTTTATTTATATAATCGCACCCGATTTATGGTTTCTTCAGTAAATATTTCAGAAAACGAAAAGGGCAATGCTACAGATATTAGTATGGTTTTACCTGAAACATTTACTGGACAAACCCCAAAATTGATTTTTGAATGATTACACTATCTAAAATAAAAGCAATTGTTCTAGAGGGCAAAAAACGGATATTAAAAGTTGAACAGTTTGGAGCTAAAACCGCTGTTGAGGTAGCTCCTTTTGGAGAAGACTCCAGCCCATTAAAAAATATGACAGCGATTTATTCAAAAACCGCAGAATCTGGAGAGCCTATTATACTGGGATATATTAATAAAAACCAAGTGTCAAAAAGTGGGGAAAAAAGACTCTATTCCCTAAATTCTGATGGGTCAATTTCTTTCTATATTCATTTAAAAAATGATGGGACTTTAGAGATGGGGGGGGATTCTGATAATTTGATAAAATATACCCCTTTAGATACAGCTTTGAAGAATCAAGATAATCTTATAAACATAGAACTTGGAAAAATTGCTATAGCCATAACCACATTGGGGGGAATGTATACTCCTGATACAATCAACACTGACATTTCACAGTCCAAGCTGGATAATATTAAGACTTCATAGCTAATTCTAGGAAATTTTTTCAACTTTTTTACGGGTAGTTTTGGTCATTCTCAAATAGATATGGCATACAACACCATTACTGCTTATGTAGGTTCCAAAACAACTGCTAGAGAGCGAATAGAAGCGATTGAGCTATTGATTGACACAATGATGCTGCGTCTAACAGAAGTATCCGAAGGTACGGCCTCAACTATAGATGAATATGAGCTAAACGATGGTCAAGTAAAGATTAGGACTAAATACAGATCTATTGAGGATGTCGAAAAAGGCATAAAGTCATTATTAACCCTAAAACATTATTACATCAACAATTTCAATGGCCGTCAAACGGTATTACGGGATGTAAGAGGACTTCACTAAATGGGATTGAGACAAAAAATATCTGATGCATGGAACTGGGTTATTGAGCCACCATTGAACAGGGTGGTACCTAAATCTTCCCATTCAAATACCCATGAGGCTTATAGGGGCGATTGGATACCCATCAAATCTGGAAATTTCAATGGTGAAAAAACTCCTGGTGAGCTTGGAAATGTTTATGACTTAAAACCCAGCTATCGTTTATTAAGGTTAAGGGCATACGAAGCCGAATTAACCAATGATGTTATTTCAATCATCTCCGGTAAATTTTTTAAATGGGTTATAGGAACGGGTTTAAAGATTCAAAGTGAGCCTAATGAGAAAGCCCTAAAAACTGAAAAAATACTTAATATACCCGAAGATTTTAGAGACAATGTAGAATCGAGATTTGACATTTATTCAAACAGTACAAAGTGTGACTATAAGGATGCTGAAAACCTACATGAAATAGCCCTTCAAGCCTTCAAGACTGGATTCAATGGTGATGTGCTAATAATCTTTAGGGTAAAAGATGGATGGCCAACAATTCAACTGGTAGATGGCGAACATGTAAAAACCCCCTTTTTTGATGATAAAAACGAATGGCTTAAAAAGGCTAAAAAGGTTAAAAACGTTATCCGTAATGGCATTGAAATGGATAGTTCTGGTAGACATGTTGCATATTATGTGGCCACATTAAAAGAAGGGGATATTTTAGAAACATTTGAACGTATTCCGGCTAAAGGAAAAGCTACAGGTCGGAAAATGGCGTGGTTGTTTGGCTTGAAAAAGCATAGAATGGACAATGACAGGTATATTCCCATGACCACGGCCATATTGGAAAAGCTTGGAAAACTGGACCGGTACACCGAAGCTACCGTAGGTTCTGCAGAGGAGAGGGCCAAAATACCTTTTTCGGTCGAGCACAATCAGGACAGCACAGGGGAAAACCCATTTAAAAGCACTATATCTGCAGGACTAGGAAGAAATGCAGCTCCGGAGACTGATGGATATGAATTAGGCCAAAAAACGGCAGCTAATATTTCTGCCACTACTGGTAAGCAGGTCTTTAACATGCCAAAAGGTGCCCAGTTAAAAGCTCTCTACAGTCAAAATGAAATTCAATATGAATCTTTTTGGAAAGCAATTTTCAAAACTCTTTGTGCTGCTGTAGAAATACCCCCAGAAGTTGCACTACAAGAATATAATAGTAATTATAGTGCTTCAAGAGCCGCTATTGGAGGTTGGGAATTTATTGCCAATTTCTACAGGGAAAAATTTATTCCAAAACTATATCAACCCTTTTATCAACTATGGCTCCATACTGAAATTCTTAAAGGTAATATAAACGCACCCGGATATCTTCAAAACTCAACAAACTTCATGGTGATTGAGGCATATTCCAAAGCACGTTTTATAGGGTCTAAGATGCCACATATTGACCCCGTAAAAGAAGTAAAAGCGGTTGTTGAAATGAGAAATGAAGGGTTTATTAGTAACGAAATGGCCGCTGAAAAACTAAATGCTGGAGATTGGCACGAAACACAGGTAAAGCTTAAGAAAGAAGAAAGTTTGAAGGCATCGAATACAACTTCAAAAAAATCTGAAGAAAAAAAGGAATTAAAGTTAGTGGCAAATGAGAAGTAGGACTAAGGTTGAAAATAAAACCTCTATTTGGTCTTTAAATTTTAGACCACGAACCGGTAGTTCAACTACATATAATGGGTTCTATTGGACCAACACCACAGGACGTAATTCAGAACCAGGTGTAGGTACAGATTGGACCAATTCCGGTGCAATTACAGCTTCTCAGGCTTATATAATATGGAATGGATATAGGCTTTACAAAACAAGCGGGGGAGGGTTGAATTATCCAGAAACCGGAGATGAACTACAAGGCCGTGGAGATGGCAGATATAAATCTGCTGAGTGGATTCACTGCGAGATTTTACGTGATCTGCCAGACGCACAGCCAACCAATGAAGATTTAGATATTAACCTTTTCACATCATACCCATAATGGAAAATTTTTTAACCATTGACCTTGGTGATGTGCTGTTGATTATAGCACTTGTACTTGCTTTTATACACCTAAAAAAAGAATTGGCAACTACCAATAAAAATGTTTTGGACAACAATGAGGAAATCAATAAAAAATTAAATGCTTTGGATGATGTGGCACTAAAGTCTAACATGAACAAAGAAGGTGATTTAGAGATAAGAACAAAAGAGGGTATTTGGTTGACATCCTTTCAAATCGATTCAAAAGAAGCTAAAAAATGAAAACAATGAGATTTTTTACCCTAACAACATTTTTAATTTTATGCACCACTATTGCAGTGGGACAAGCCTCTTCCCGTTATCAAAGACTTGGTAAGCTCACAACAGCTGAGATATCTGCAGTAGATGTTAGTAATACCGACTATATATATACGGCCTACGATACTGATCTTAGTATAGAAGTTATTAATCTCGGAGCTGGATGGATTCCAAGAATGAATGCCAGTTCTTCAGTGGATTGGTCTAACATTACCAATATTCCAATAAATCTTGACACGGATTCAACGGATGATTTTCTATTAGATGGAAGTAGGGCAATGACGGGTAGTATTGACATGGATGGAAGTAATATTTTAAACACGACACGACAGACATTTACTACTTCAGGTATTGCAGATGAAATTAATTTTGTTTTTTCCAATGAAAGCCCAACAGATAATTATTTTAACATATCTAATGGTCTTGGATTATTGACAAATGCTTTTAGAATGCATATTGAGGACAACCAATGGGAGTTCTCTCAACTGTCAGGAGTAGGAGATAGAATGGTGGTTGCCAACGAAGATGGGCGATTGACCACGCAAGCAATTCCTGGAGGTGGTTCAGCAGATAATTTAGGGAATCATGTTGTTACACAAGACTTATTACCTGATACCCAAAACACTTGGGACATTGGGTCAAGCCTTCTAAGCTTCAGTCAAGGGTATTTCAGAAATGTATTCTCTGATGAATTTGACGGGTATTTTAGGTTCGCTAGGGATGCCACGCCCGCTAGTACAGGTATTGGGTATTCATACTTTGATACCGATGATAATAATTTTTATGGACATGACGGAAGTTCTTACAGAAGGTTTGCATTCTTTGATGAAATAGGTGGAGGCGGAAATCTTGGTATTGTTGCAAGTGGTTCGCAAGATTTGACAAATATAGTTGGATCAAATATAGCAACCACAATCACACATGGGTTGGGCTATTCCCCTGACCCATCAAGAATCTCTTTGGAGCTATTTAGAGGAAATCAACAAACCACAACTTCTACACAATTGGTTATAGGAAACATTACTACAACTTCTTTCGATGTTATAACAAGTGCCACTGGAACCGACGACCTAACTCTTTATTGGAAAATCTTCGGTACAGGTAACGTAACCCCTATGACGGGTTCGGAAATAGTTTCATCCATTGATACTGAACTTGGACAAACGGATTGGAAAACAGGTGGAGGATCAGGAACCCCAGACGATGATTCGGTCACTACTGCCAAGATAGTAAATGGTACTATTCTGCCTGAAGATATTGATTTGACACAAAATTATATATGGGAAGGATCTCAAAGATTCAACCAAGCGATAACAATAACCAAGGAGAACAGCGCACAAGCGTCCATTTCATTTTTTGATGATGACGGAACCACTTTACGTTCTCTATGGGGATATGATATTTTTCTTGATGAAGTCTCTCTAGCGAACACTACCTCTAACAATGAAATTAGGCTTCCTGATACAGGAGGTGTATTTATAGACACTTACTTGGATCTAGCATCCAATGCCATAACCAATCTTGCTGATCCAACAAATGTTCAAGATGCAGCCACAAAGGCTTATGTTGATGCAAATTCAGGAGTAGCTTCGGACATTACCGGATACGGATCTGGGGTAACATCTACGGACAATATTGTTATCTGGGACTATGATGTGAACAGTACGGAGCCAACAGCAGGAACAGGGGATACGGTACTTGGTAAAAATATTCCCCCCGCAACTTCGGGAACAGGGACAGTATTGGACCTATCTGATTATTTCCAATATAATTTTGGTGCGGCCAGTTCATCCGCCACCTTCACAATGGACAATATGAAAGATGGGGGATATGCTGAATGTTTAGTAAATAGGGCGGATGCCCCAACTGTTACAGGAGCTTCGCTAAGACCAAATGGACTGACCTTTATCCCTAATACAGATATGATACTTCATGTAAAGGACTATGACGGAACAAGAAAATATTGGTTTACAGAATTTTAGAAATGAAAAAAATAGTAGCTCTACTTTTTATAATCCCTGCCCTAATCTTTGCCCAACACGGTGAGGAGGAGTTTATCTTGAGCCAACAACAGGCAAGTGCAGGTGGAGGGGATGTTCCCAGACAGCAAGAGATCATAATACAGTCCAGTCAAATAATAGGAACTGCCGACCATACTAATTTTGTTGTTATGGTGACCGCGGATATGTTGGACGATGAAGTCCTTGATGGCGGTACAAATTCGGCAAAGGCCAATGGTGACGATATACAGGTCTTTTCAGATGCCTCGCTCACAACAAGGCTTTCTTCCTATCCATACCAGTTTGTGGCCTCTACTACACCCGGGGACAGGAGATGTACTTTGTTCGTCAAGATCCCAATACTTGATTATGATTCAAATTCAAGCATCTATATACGATATAATGACGATACTGTTACCCAACCGGCCCCTGATGCACCCTATGGAAGGGAGGACGTTTGGTCTGGTTTTGTTGTAGCAAGCTTGGATGGATTCAGTAATGAGGTAGATTCAGATGGTGATGATACCTCTTTGGATTTTACCGCTGTCACCACTGGTAGCACGGTGACCAACTCAAACCCATTTGGAAATGCTGATTTCCCAATAATGGACTTTGATACCGATGAGCTTTATTACGCGGACGTGACGGGTTTTGACCCTAGCGGTGGAATTACTTTTTGCTCTTGGCTGGAATTCGATACTGCAGCGCAATTTGAACGCATCGTAAACCTTGTGGTCGATGCTACCACTGATTGCCAACTCCAACTTTGCCATACAGGGGCAGTACAAGCTGATAGGATAGCCATAGGGTATGAAACATCGGTAGGGTTCATTTCAACGGCAAACACGACCCGATTGGACGGGTATGCGGCAGGTTCTTGGCATTTTGCTGGGGGCAGCACAGATGCAACGGACGATATTGACTTATTTGTCAGTGGAACAACGGGAACCGGGGACGGAGCGACCGCACTCTCTTCTGGCCCAACCGGACAGGAAAGATTTTATTTAGGTGGACGTGGTGACGATACCTCGAATTTTGATGGTAGGGCAATGGTCTGGCTATTGGAAGGTGACAAGGGTTTTGGATGGATAGAGACGTTTTATAACAACACATCGTCCCCAGCGACATTTGGAATAGGACAAACACCCATTAACGCAAACCAATGAAAAATATAGTTTACATATTCCTTTTTTTACCATTGTTTGGGATGGGTCAGGGCATTATCGACCTGAACAAGGTCAGGATAATTAATGCCTCGAATCAGGCTTTCCCTGAAATAGAATTTTATGCCCCCGCTTCCAATGGCCCCGAATCACAAGCAACTAGAAGCGTACAGGTAAATCTTTCTGAAACAAGCTTAGTGGATATAACCGTGGATTACGTTGTTGATGCGCTCAGTACGGCAACAGGTGGTGGGGTTGATCATTCCACGGCAAACGGTCAATTGGTCATAACCGCAGGGAACATTTCAGGTAATATTGATATTATAGGAGTTGTAGATGATGCTATTCCAGAAAACACCAATCCCGATGAGACCATCGTACTGACCTTGACAAACCCTGTAAATGCGATTCTTGGGGTAAACTCAACTTTCACTTATTATATCAATGACAATGACAGTCCTCCAGTGTTGAACTTTACTTCCACTGAATCCAATGGCCTAGAATCTATTGCCAGTGCGGATTTGGAAGTGGGACTTTCCACCACGACCGGATTGGATGTAACATTTGACTATTCCGTGACGGGCGGCAGCGCCACTAATGGAGGGACAGATTTTGACATGGCAAATGGAACGGGGACCATAACCAATGGAAACTTAACCACGAACATAACAATATCTCAAATAGTACAAGACCTCTTGGATGAGGGAAATGAGACTGTAGACGTAACCATTTCAAACCCAACAAATGCGACCTTGGGCAATGACCTTGTGCATACATATACGATCATAGACGATGACGGGGCCTTGACAATAGCGTTTACATCCGCAACGTCAAGTGGTCCAGAATCCTCAGGCACCGCAGATCTTGAATTAAGCCTTTCCGCAACCAACGGAACCGATGTTACCGTGGATTATTCGGTTACAGGTGGAAATGCAACGGGCGGTGGTACAGATTACACCCTTAGTAGTGGTACTGCAACAATCACAAGTGGCAACCTAACTACCAATATAAATATCCCGTTCATCAATGATGATTCGCTGGATGAATCGAATGAGACCATCGAAGTGACAATTTCAAGTCCATCGGGAGCGGTTCTTGGGACAATAAGTGTCCACACCTACACAATAAACGACAATGATACATCTGATACTTTTGTTGCTTGTACGGCTGGGGGAGGCTCACAATATAACCCAACATCGTCAGCTGATATTGAAAACCCATCTAATGCGGGAAGAACGGCAGTAATTACAAACTCCTTTGATTGTACAAACTGCACGTTCGCTTCAGGGCAGACAATAATCCCTTCAGGGGGAACCATAACAGGAACCAACATAAATCTTAATGGAGCCTGTATTATTGATGATTTTAGCCAAGTGTTCTCAACCTCCACGACCTTTAGTGAAGTTTACGTAGCTTCAAGAATAAGTCCTGAAGCTTTTGGGGCGACCGCAAACGATTCAGGTGATGATACCGCATCATTGAATGCCCTGATCAGACAATGTGCATACGCAATAGGTAGCCCGAATGGTTCCTATATAAAGAACAGTCCAACAAATTATTCCAGGTCAGGTACTTTTAATTGGGACATGAACGGGGCAAAGGTTGAAGTGACCAGTACTTCAAATTATCGAATGGCCCAAGTGTCGGTGGATGCCGTATTTGATTTTACCAACCTTTCACCAACCATATTCAATGGTGAGTTCGATGGCAATGATATATATGGAAGGTTTTTCTATTTGCATGGGCAGGACCATTTTGTGTTCAACAACCTTTGGGTTCATGATCTATATTCCCCTAATGCGATTAGGGCGGTCGCGTTTAGATTTTCCATCAATGCAGATGCTTCAGGTTTTTCCAGTGGAGAGTTCAAGGATAATCTCATCGAGGATGTTGTGGCACAAGGCGATGGTAATTATAATGATGCTGGTGGAATTGCTAAAGCTTGGTGGTACACTTTAAGTGGCATGAGTAGTAGTACCACTTTTAATGTGGTCTATGAGAATAATGTTGTAAGAAATATAATAGGAGACGATGCGGAAGGTTTCTATGCAATAGGCGGTGCCAGTGTCAGCCATAATGGAAGCTTTTCTTTTGACAATGAAGATTACAGATACTGTACGAGGAGGGCCATGAAACTCTGTGTTTCCAATGTGGAGATTCAAAACAGCTATTTTGAGGAAATCCCGGAATCCATGTTTAATGCGGCCCAACAAATGGGTTCAATGATAGACTTTTTTAGTACTAGTTCCGGTAACCTGATTGAGAATATAAGGGTGCATGACAATACCATCAGAACAGTACCAGGAAATAATGCTCATTATTATTTGCTTGCCGTTACAGATGCTAAAGATGTAATAATAGAGGACAATATATTTACAACTGAAAACCTTCACACTTATGGAACCATACGATTGGGGTCTAACACGGCTACCTACAGTGGTGATCTTCAAGATATCATTATTCAAAATAACACACTGAACAATGGATATGTGCAGGCCATGTTGTACTATGACCCGATCAACGCCATTGATGTCAATACCAATACGTTCAATTTCACTTCTACTTTGGGCTATCAGGTCGGTGCATTTAGGTTCTATGGTTCGGGAACGAAGGGCAATGTTGATTTTGTGGACAACGACATTAACATAAATATGGGTTCCGCCTCAGGTGTGAACGGTGTGATTTCTTCAGACTCACAAGTTACGGGTGTCGTTGATTTCAACATAGACAATGCTACGGTCACCATAAGTAATGCCGTTCCTGTAAGATCTTTTGGGTATCTGCAATCGAATTTTAATAACACCAATACAATACAAAATTCAACTATAATAGGTGACGTAGGTACTGGCGCTGTCGATGTTACGGGAACTGGAGGCGTAGTGATAATAGAAAGCTATGGTGATGGTCCATCTGCAATAACTGAAGACTAAGTATAGATTAAATATATAGATATGGAAAATTTAAACATTTGGAAAGGATTATTGGTCACATTCATGGTCATTACACTTTGGAAGTTCATGCGGTTCTGGTTCAGGAACACAAATAGAAAAGACCCCGACCTTAAGTTTTGGCTTGCCAACAATTGGGGGGATTACCCCATACATTTAGGAATCACTTGGATGTTCTTCTTTTTTGAACAGGACGTGTTGGCGGTTTTGAACCCGTTGCTCATAAAATTAGGGACCACCTGGCAGATTCCACATCCTGAAAACAAAGGGTTCCTTTTTATCTTGGTTCCAATGGTTGTGTCCATTGTGCTCTATCCCATTCTAAGGAAATATTTTGCAAAACCTACACAGCAAGCTATTTCCCCGACCATCCACAAAAAATTCCATGATTGATATGACAGAGCGTTCAAAAAAAAATCTAGGTTGGCTATATAAAGGTATTGTACTTGCGGCGTTAGGGGCAATTGTCACCTATCTTGTTGCATTTGTTCCAAAGTCAGTTGATGCTGTGAACAACCGAACATTCACCACAACGGAACAGCGTGTTAAAATTGAGGAATTTGAACACGATTGGTTGAATAATGGTCGTCTGGAACGGGTCGAACAGGCAGCGGAAAAACCTCTGGTGGACATGGCTAAAAAGGAAATGGATTCAATCTACGTACAACGTAATGAATATGAGGAACTGGTAAAGAACATGGCCATTGACAACTATAACCAAAAGAGGGTCATGGACCGGTTATTGGAAAATGATGAAGAGCTTAAGAAGGTCATGGATATAATGATTCTCAAAATTGGGGAACAATGAAAACAGTCTACATCATCCGCGATACAATAGGCCACACCCAATCTTTGGGAGCTGTCCTCATAATCAATAAAGGAAAAGTTGTATATGATAATCATTTGTTGGAACTGGGTTGGAGGAACAACCAAAGAAATATTAGTTGTACACCTGCAGGTAAATATCCATTGGTAAAGGAATGGTCACCAAGTTTTGAAATGAAGCTATGGGAGGCTAAAAATATCCCCAATAGAAGTGAAACAAAATTCCATCCCGCAAATTATAACCGTCAATTGAACGGTTGCTATGCTCCTGGAGAAGCTCGTTTTGATCTGGACAGGGACGGTGAAAAAGATATGGTGAACTCAAAAGATGCCTTTGAAGAGTTCATGGATGCCATGGGGGATGATACGGAGGCAAGATTGGTAATTATAAATGACCACATAATATGAACTGGAAAAACATTATCGAAAATCTAATCATAATTGCAACGATGTTCGTTGGACTGGGTATTTATACCCAAATGGTGCTGAAGCCCATTGTAGTTGAATCTATTAGACAGGAAACAACTAAAATAGAGCAGAACATAGACCAGAAATTTAAAAAGGTAGGACAGGTCGATGCTGTGACCATGCCTCAAGCAACCGCCATCAATGCTGCTGAAAAGGATTCATGTTGGGATCTTTCCACCCTTAGTGAAAGTAGAAAAAGAAGAGTGAGGAATTGGTTAACCCCTTAATCCCTCATCTTCCCTATTTTCTTGCCGTAGCGCAGTCCATAGGTCCTTGCCATGGTGAAATACTTTGTTATCATCAACTGGGCCTGTACATAGTTTTCGGCTTTCATATAGTTAGGGAATCTGGATTCAATGTTTTCCCGGACCCTCAGCATCATCTTCTTTAGCTCCTTGTGGGCGGTATAGTTGTTCGTAATGAACATTCCATCGGATTTTAGGTTTCTCCTGAAGGAACGATATTCCAAGCGCAAAACCTCTTGGCATATTTTTTCGAGTTTTCCTAAATCAACCATCCAATAAAATTAATTAATTTGAACGGATGAAATGACCGATGCAGAACAACCATCGAGTGCAAATTACATGCAAAAAATTAACATGTGTATTGTAATATATTGATAATCAATAAAAAGAAAGTTTCCTTCTAAGCAGACGGTCGCAGGTTCGAATCCTGCTGCGATCACTATCTTAAAACCTCAGTTCTGCTGGGGTTTTTTCGTTTTTAAACTTTTTTCGATGTTTTTAATATGGGTTAAAGTCCCTTGAATAGGGATTTATACGGAATTATTTCCTACTAAATATGCGCTTATTTGAACTATTGATTTTCATTTTGAAGGTAGAAATTATTTTTTGCAGTTTAACTGGGATATTAATGTATTGAGGTGCTAGTACCTAAATCAGACCCATAAATCTACTGACCAAACAGCTTTTTCCGTTTATTTAATATTTCTAATATTAAAAGTAATTGATTATGAGACAAATTTTAATACTTATGATAATTATGATTCTCTGCGCGTTTAAGGCACCTCTTTCAGCTCAGCGGAATGATTTTATCAAAGAATATTTGGAGCGATTTGAAAATTCCAGAAAGTATCTCATTAAAGTGGCAGATGCAATGCCAGAGGATAAATATAATTTTAAGCCCACGCAAGAGTCGCTGAGCTTTGCTGAAAATTTATTGCATATTGGGTATGCAATGGATTGGCATACTCAGTTATTATTAGGTGGAAGAGAATCTAGGGATTGGAATACGGACACAAGGTATAAAGTCGCCGGTAAATCTAAAAAGGAAATAATTAAGGTAGTTGATGAGACATTTCATGAAACCATTAGTTTTATCAAACAATTTGACATTACTGAATTCGATGTGGAGTTGGATTATTTCGGTTTAAACAGAACAAAGAGGCAGATATTCCTATTGCTAGCTGATCATATTACCCACCACAGAGGACAAATTCTCGTATATCTAAGATTAAATCAATTGGTACCGCCTAGATATGTCCTTTTTCAATAGTCGTTTAATTATACTTTTTAATTTTATCCTATTCAGAATAGCTTCTAACATTATTTTATATCAATTGAACCATACTGCATATCGCTGTCTTCTTAATTCTAGAGCTAACTTTTCTTCCATTTTAAGAGCTTCCAATCTTGTTGACATAGGATCTATATGATTGTAAAGGCTGGGTCTTAGATACATGCCGTACTTTTGAACAATATTTGAGGAAAGTTTATGACCTTTTTTATTTCTGTGGCCAGACTTATGCTGTTCAAATCGTTCTCTAGGAGTCTTACTTGTCATACCAACATAAGCATTGTAGCACCCCATTGAACTGTGGATTTGCAGCTCGGAACTTTGTACTCTCTGTAAATACCTTTTTCGATAACTCTATAACGTAAACTCGATATTGTCTTTGAGGCATTCCTTAATTTGAACTTTTGATTCAATCCTGATACCAAAAATAAATAAAAGGTAAGATTTGTAAACTTAGATGAAGCTATTTTATCTGTTCTAAAAAAACTTTGGTCTGCAAATATGTTCGTTTAGTTCTATAATCTTTTTTCTTTTCCAAACTTAAATGTGCTATGCTGCCAAAGTTTCTTTTGCTTTCTAAATCATGTATGACTTTAAGTATTGAAGCATAACTGCCTTCAATAGTAAAAATATAGGTCATTACTCTATTGTTATCTTCAGTGCTGGTATGAGGGGCATTAAAATCAATAACCTTTATGTTGTTTTTTGCAGCCTCTTTATTTACCACCCGCAATAAGTTGTTTTCCATGGCAGTATTGTTTAGGTCCAACTTTTGGAGTACAGAATCCAAATAGATCTCCTTTTTGGAGAGCAATGCCAATTGTTGCGGAATATTCTCAAACAATTCTTCTTCTTCTTTTAGGGATTTGTATTCTTCTCGCATTGCAATGGTATTGGAGATTGCCAGTTTATAGCATAGCAACAAAGCCAAAAAAAGCAACAACAACAGTACTATATTCTTATTTTTAAAATTCTGCGACACTGATTTTTATCTTAAAATTTGAAGTGTTCTTATTTTTATAATCGTAATCCATCGTCTCCACAGATCCAATCCATTCAATTGCTTCCAAGTGAGTGATCCAAGAAGAAAAATCTTCACTGCTTATAGAGGTTCCCATAACCAATATCCTATTCTCGTCCAGCTGGATCGGTTTTGATTCCTGCATAGGTTTTGTGAGCGGTTGATAAAGCAGTTCGGTCAAGAGGATGCTTTTGGGAACTGAAACACCAAGCTTGTCCAAATAAAATGATGTTCTGGAGTTTGAAAGGGACAGCACGGCATCCACTTTTTTTTCTTTTTCGGTTACCCGATCCCTAACAGCGATTAGATTCTTTTTGTTCTCGTTTTCAAAGGCCAAGTTTTCTTTTGACAATTGAACCCTATCAAAATAAAAGCTGAACAACAGAAAGTTTGAGAGTAAGAGCAATAATATAAAACCCAAAGATGAACGCAATAGTATGCCAAATGTCCTACTGTTTGCGAATTCGCTTTGCAGGTTTAGGGCAACATCACCAAAATTGGAAGCTACCGTTGTACTACTGGTCAAAAAACTCAATACTCCGGAAAAGGGCATTATCTCGGTATTTTTGACACTCAATCCATTAATGTTATATGTTGAAACAGAACTGTCTTTTTTTCTTGAAATGGATAAATTGGCATCAGAAACACCGTTTAGGACCACCTTATCTGTATTCGTGAAGATGAAATCATTCTTTAGGTAATCCATAATGGTACTTAAAGAGCATGGTCCTAGCGAAAAACCCCCTACATTAAACTTCATTTTTTTTAATTGTGCCAAGTAATTTTCTACATCTTGCTTTTTGACAACGCTTATGTACGAGAGGTCTTTGAGCTTTGAAATTTGATAAAAGAAGTTTTCAAAATTCAATCCAGGAAAAACTTGTTCCACAGCTGCCCTGTCTTCAAAATTAGATGTTGTATGTTTTGTAACTACACTGTCCGTATTATAAATAAGGTATATGGGAACTGAGGCTTTGGCTAGATTGGGAAGCGTTTCCAATTTATCAAAACTATGGGTATCCATAATGACCAGTTCGCCCTTCTTTTTTGTTGCTTGTAAAAGCTGGAACTGAACAACACCATCTATTTGATATATTTCCAATCCATAGAAGGTGTTTCCCTTGGTAAAATATGTTTTTATGGAGTCTAGCACTAGTAAATGACCGTTGGTTTAATTAAAATGGTGAGCTTCTGTTTACTGTCCTCTCTTTTCCGCTTGCTAAAAAGCCATTTGATCACTGGGATTCTTGCTAAAAAAGGAACCCCGCTGCCTGAGTCATTTTTTACTTTTTCCTCCAGCCCCCCTAGAATTGCCAAATCCTGATTCTGCATTCTAATAATAGAGCTAAATTCTCGGGATGTGAGCCCTGGTGGGGCATCATCATCTATGCGTTCCGAACTAAAATCAGATTGGATTACGTTGATATCTAAAGTTACCTGTCCATTACCCGAGACCAGTGGTTTTATGCTTACGGCTAGTTGTGCGTCTATGGGTTGAAAATTTCTAATCTCCGAGGTGGTGGGTATCTGGGACCCAAAAAAGTTTTGACTGGTAACCACATAATAAGTTGTCTCTCCGATAGAGAGATTAGCACGGTGTCCGTTTAAGGTGGAAAGTTTGGGAGTGGACCTTATCTTTATATTTCCATTCGACTCCATGGCTTTGATAGTCGCAAAAAATTCAGGAACCACCCTACCAATATTAAAGGAACCGAATCCATCAAAACCTCCAATAATCTTGTTGACCGTACTGGCACCTAAGGTTAAGTCGGCTTCAGGGAATACACTACCTGAGGTTGTTACAGCTTCTTCGCCAATTCCCCAACTAATACCCGTTTCCACCGTCGCTGACTTTCTAACCTCGATTAACATCACTTCAATGAGGATTACCGGAACAGGTTTGTCGATTTCTTTAATAAACTTTTTAAAACGATTGATATTGGCGGCAGGACCGCTGACCAAAAAACTATTCAGTTCAAAATCTATTTTGATATCCAAGTCGGCAACCACGTCATCCGGTAAGATATTTACTATGGCCTCTGCGGGAGAGGAATAGTCATTAAATTGGTTTGTTTGGGTATTGACCCTTCTAGCATTGTTGGAGTTTTGCCCAAAGTTACCTTGCGTATTGTTAAATCCAGTATTGCCATTTTGAAACCCATTACTGGCCAAATAGTTAACCCCGCCAGAAACGGTTCTACCCGCTGATCTACCAAAACCACCCGTTTGCATAGGATCTCCCAATAACTCTACTGATCGGTGCATCATTTGGACAACTTCCAACCTTCTAACACTCAACTGATCTGCTGTTCCAAAAAAATAGCGGTCATTTTCTTTTTTAAATGTAAAACTGGATGTATTTGGGCTAGGTATGGGATTGGGGTTTGCTCTATTTTGATTTCTGTTTTGCGATTCACCGGCAGCGTATTGGTTGGCAGCAGGATTCCCACCAGCATTATTAGATGTAGCCTTGCTTTCAAATATCTTGGTCAATAATTCATCATAGTAAATTTGCTTCGCCTTAAAGTTGATGTTTCCCGCTTCGGTCAACGGAGTGGCAACATATATATCCAAGTCAAGGTCCAAGCTTATCTCCCTTACAATATCTGCAATGGGCACATTGTTAAAGTCCACAGTCAATACTCTGTTGACAGTGTCCAATATTTGATAGGAGAAATTGTTGTTACCTAGCAGTCTGCCTGCATTGTTATTTGAATTAGGGGAACCAGGGCTTGAAACCTCTTTTTTTATTTGGTCAAAAAGATAAAACCCATCCCTTGATTTTGAATATTTTAAGCTATTGGTCTCGGCCAGCTTTTCCATTGCCATATCAATGGGCACATCTTTGATGTAGAGAGTCAAAGGAATGTTTTCCATCCCGCTGTTATACAATAAATTTTGTCCCGAAATATCAATTATTTTCCGAAATGCTTTTTCCAAAAAATCTCCATTTAGGTCCATGGAAAGAAGATTGTTTAAAGCATCAAAGGTTACGGACACTTCTTTTTCTGGAACGATTACTGGTGGGGGTTGAAATTTTTGAATTGAAAGGATATTACCAGTAAAATTGATATCCAAACTGTATTGTTTACAGAGAAACACCAGTAGATCGGCAACAGTGACATTTGAGAAATTATTCACGATGTTGATGCCCTGTAACCCTGGGTTTATATTGATGTTTACTTTATGTACTTGGGATACCGCCAATAAAAAATTGGAAAGCGACACACTGTTTACATTGATATCAAGCTTTAAATTCTCGGAAAGCCCAGGATTATCCACGGAAAGGGCCTCCAGATTATTCTTTATATTCTGTATTCTGGTTTCTTCCTGGCCATAAAAGAAAAAGGAGAGCAGTAAAAAAATAAACAATAGGTTCTTTTTCATCAAATCAATTGGTTAACAAAGGGTATATTTCTTCAATGGATGTTGTCCCTTCTTTTATCAATAAAAGGGCATTGTCCTTGAGACTGCGTATGTTGTTTTCCTTTAAATGGCTATTTATGTTCAATGCATTGTTTTTTATATGTGGGGTCAATGAATTGGTAATCGGTATTATTTCGTAAATGGCCTTTCTTCCAGAATAACCAGTATGGTGACATGTTTGACACCCTATCGGTACATGATGGTGGGTAAGGTCTTTTGTCGGTAGAAAACCTTCAGGGAAAAGTTCCGGCCCCACTTCATCTTTTCGCTTGCACTTCTCACATAACTTTCTTACCAAACGCTGGGCTACACTGATGTTCAAAGTGCTGGCGATGAGAAATGGCGGAATGCCCATATCAATAAGTCTTGAAATGGTGGCCCAAGCTGAGTTGGTATGGATTGTTGACAGGACCAAGTGCCCGGTCAAGGCAGCCCGTATGGCCATATTTGCGGTTTTTACATCACGGATTTCCCCGACCATGATAATATCTGGATCCTGCCGTAAAAATGTGCGCAGTGCACTGGCGAAATCCAAGCCAATATTTTCTTTCAGTTGGACTTGATTCACGCCTTCTAAAGTATATTCTATAGGGTCCTCTATAGTGAGGATATTGGTTTTGGAATCATTTAGCAATTTTAAAGTGGCATATAAAGTGGTGGTTTTTCCGGAACCAGTTGGTCCAGATATCAGTATGATTCCGTTAGGGATTTTGATTCCTTCCTTATACCTGCGAAGCTCAATATCGTTGAATCCCAAGTCCGTTAAGCTTACTGATTTGGTATCCTTGTTTAAAATACGGAGCACGATTTTTTCACCAAATAAAGTGGGAAGGGAAGAGACACGGATATCAAACTCACTTCCATTGGATTTTATGGTTATCCGCCCATCTTGGGGCAACCGCTTTTCCGCAATATCCAAATCTGCCCGTATCTTGATCTTATTGATAATGGTAGGGTACTCGTGAATAGGTATGCTAAATTGCTCCACCAGTTTCCCATCCAATCTAAAACGGACCCGGCATAAAGTTTCATAAGGTTCAAAATGGATATCGCTACTACCAATTGCCTTGGCATTGACCAATATTTTTTCAAAAAAATCGGGGGTATAATGTAACTCACTGTTTTGGGCAACTTGTGCTTTTCTATAATTGGCCGTTAAAAAATCCTGCAATTCTTCAGTGGGCAGGGATTCAAGTGCTATAGGGAAGTCCATTACTATTTGGAGTTCGGAAACCAAACTATCAATAGATGCAGTATCGGTCCAAAACACCAAAACACCATCTGCTATTTCTTTGGGAACAATGCTATAAAAGAAGGCTTGTTCCGCAGTAATGCGCTGCGCTAGGTTGGGAGCTATCAGTAATTTTTTCTTTGTATCAATGGGCATATAGCGGGGGAGATTTGGAAACAAGACTGAATAAAATCACAAAAACAAGAAAAAGCCCCATTAGACCTGCCAAGGGTACAGTATCCAATTTTAATCTTCTCTTGAATATCAGGAACACCAATAAGGAAAAGATAATAGTGCCCACAAAAAGGACAATGAACGTTGTGCTCGGGAATCCCAAGCCAAAGGCATAGAAAAAGAGAATATCGCCCAGGCCCAAGCTATGGTTGAGGAAGGCTTTTTTTGAAATAAAACGGGTATAGACCAATAGTATCGCAATGACACTAGTAACCAATAAGAAATTGATAAGACTATAATAGAAAAAGACTTTGTGCCCAGTGGCATGTAAAAAATGAAGAGATCCAAATAAAAGCATGGCAAGTGGAAACAGGAACCAATAGACTTTACGTTCCTTAAAATCCTGAAAGACAATAGACCCAAGACATACCATTAGCACTACTTTTAAAGTAATAATCAATCCTTTATTAGCTGTTTTGGGTTTCCATTTTCATCTATCTCCCATACATTGAACACCCCATCTCCATCAAAATCGGTTATGGCGGATGCCCTTGCCTTAAAAGTGGCATTGTCCGCACTGAGTATTTCGTATATATAATTGGCCGTTCCATTTTCTTTGATCGTTTTTGGAGCCTCAAAATCCAGTTCGCCCATTCCGTTGGAATATTTGCTATGCATATACCTATAGGTAGTTTGTGCATTGTAAATAGCTTTTAACTGTACCTGTGCCTCAACGCTTTTCGCTTTGGATATTAATGGCATTAAATTGGGAAGGGCTAACAATAGCAGAATGCCAATAATGGCAAGTACAATCAATGTTTCCTGCAGGTTTATAGCTTCTATTTTTTTAAGAGGAATGGGCTTTATCGAAGAATTAATCCAAATGCTTTTCATTTAGGCGCTTTGTTCAGAAGTAAGGTACAAGGTATACTTTTTTACAAAAAAAAAGTAATTTATCTGATATATATTGATATTTTTTTCATATAAATTTTGTAAGAAATAACTATAAATAACATAAGATTAATTTATTGTTATTTTTTTTAAAAAGTGTAGTTAAAGGTCTGACTTAACCAAAAGCTTTTAAAATTTTGGATTACAGTAAGTTATGATTTTGAAGGATTTATATTTATATTTTTTAATGAAAAAACTTATTTAAATAGAATGAAAAATCTTACATATTATTTTATATTTTTCATAGGTGAAATCAACAACAACCTCAACTACCTTTTGTATGAAACATCTATATGCCTATTTCACCATAACCGTATGTACAACCTTAGGAATAGTGAACCTTAATTCCCAGGAGTTACACAGCCATAGTAATGCAGTCAGTATTGCCAACGAATCAAATGCAACGATTGGATGGAGTGGGAACTCAACGATTACAGCAGATACTTCTGACCCCTTTCATGGCACCTATGCCATGAAAGTTGTCTCCACAGGTGTTGTAAGTACAAATCGTCGGGTTGAGTACACCTACTCTGCCACAATTGGCGAGACCTATAATATTAGTATATGGGCCAAAACGGGTTCCCAAACCCTAGATCCGGCATTTGCTTCTTGGACGGGAGTAACGGGATTTACTAACCCTACTTTGATAGCTACCAATGGTATTTGGACCGAATATACTTTTACGGTTATTGCCACATCTACCTCCCCATTGATTCTAATTTACATTGGTTCGAGTTCTGGGTCAGTAGGGGATGAGCTATATATTGACAGTGTATCGATTACACCCCAAAGTTCTGCGGACGTCCAGAGCCCCACCGCACCCACACTTTCAAGCACGGGTCATGGTGAGACGACAGCAGACCTGTTATGGAGCGGAGCAACGGATAATGTCGGTGTCACTGGATACAATATCTACAAGGATGGTAGTTTGGAAGCCAATTGCAGTGGAAGTCCATATACCATAACTGGCTTATCGGCATCGACAACCTATAGTTTTACCGTGACCGCTTTGGATGCAGTAGGGAATGAGAGCACGGTCAGCAATGTTGTCCCTGTAACCACTGATGCTCCATCAGGAGGTGGAAGTTCAGTATGGTCGGAGGCCAACTCCATAGCTAGCTATACAGGTGATGTGGGAATAGGTACAAGTACCGTTCCTACAGGATACAAACTTGCGGTAAATGGGAAGATCATTAGCGAGGAACTTAAGGTACAATTGCAATCGGCATGGCCAGACTACGTGTTCAAGAAAGACTACAAACTACTAACACTTGAGGAAATCGAAAAACACATTCAAGAAAAAGGACACTTGCCCAACATGCCCTCGGCAAAGGAAGTAGAGGCCAATGGTCTGGAAGTGGGAGAGATGAATCGTTTGCTGTTGGAGAAGATTGAGGAGCAAATGCTTTACATAATTGAGCTCAAAAAGGAAAATGACAAAATGGTTGGTTTTGAAAAACGAATTAAAAAAATAGAAAAAAAACTAAAACATAAACAATGAAACAAATTATTAAATCTGTATTGTACATATCACTATTTATTTCTTCATTTCAAATGATTTCGCAAATTCAAAATGGTAGTTTTAAGTTAATTAATGCGGACACGGACACGGAACTAATAACATTTACGGACAACCTTTCATGGAACCTTGATGTAGCGGATGCATTAAACCTTGTGGCGGAACCAAGTGCTGCTTACACCAATGTTAATTTTGTACTTAGCAATGGTCATAGTCGTCAGGAGGGAACAGCACCCTATGCCGCCTATGGTGACGTGGGCGGGGATTACGGAAATGTGCCCGGAAATCCTACTTATTTTGGATGGTACCCTACGGAGGGTAATCTAGATTTTACGGTAGAATACCTGAATAATGGTACCGTATTAGCTACAGATACCTTTACCATAACTTTTTTTAGGGCTACCACTATACTTTCATTCACATCTTTTACCTCCGCATTGGAAGGAACAAATGGGGTCAGGTTAAATTGGTCGGTTAATGACAGTTATTTGGCTTCGAATGGAAGGATTGCTTATAGCGAAGGGAACAGTTATGACCCAAGCAACAATATAGCATTGTTTGATTTTCCATCTGGAGTTTATTCCTATTTGATTCCGGATTTGGATTTTGACAAGACCTATAGTTTTGCAATAGATTTAAACAAAAGTAGCAGTGCTACTAACTCAAATTCAGGCCCGCTTAGTGATTTTACAACCATAACTATTCCTGAGAACCCAAATGGTTCATCAACGGGGTATTGGATTAAATCAGGTTCCGATATCTATTATGATTCTGGGAATGTAGGAATAGCGACCCAAAATATTGGCAATTGGCAGTTGGCAGTTGGTGGAAAGATCAGGGCCGAAGAAATTAAAGTAGAGACGGGTTGGGCCGATTATGTCTTTAAGGAAGGTTACCACCTACCCACTCTAGAAGAAGTGGAAAAGCATATTCAAGAAAAAGGGCATCTCATCAACATTCCTTCCGCAAAGGAAGTGGAAGAAAACGGTATTCAACTGGGTGAGATGAACAAACTGCTCCTGGAGAAGATAGAGGAGCAAACGCTTTATATACTGCAACAACAAAAGCAGATTAGACAACAAAAAGAAAAGAACAAAAGTCTTGAAGGAAGGCTTGTCAAACTAGAACAGTTAACTACCATCCTTAAAAATCAAAAGTAGATATGAAGAAAACACTCTTATGTATCATTATATTGGGTTTTGCCAAAAGCTGGTCCCAGACCACCTCGGAAAACTATACCAAAACCTATGAGCCCAAGTCGGCCTTTACCATTACTGAGCTTGACAATCTGATATCTGACCCTACTACGCCAGCCAGTATTGACTTGAGCAATCCGGTAAGCAGCGGAACTTATGAGGCCAAAGAACAGATTACCTTAAGCAATGGTTTTCATGCCACAGGAAATGTAAGTATTAAGATTGTAGGTTTTCATGAAGAAGTATTGGAAACTGTAACCTATTCTGATGGACTGGGCAGATCAACCCAAAGTATTGCCAAAGGTCATAGCCCAGATGGGTACGATATTGTAAGGTTTGCAGAATATGACCAATACGGCAGAACGGAAAAAACATATCTTCCGTATCCTACCACCCAGAGAACGGGCAATATCATTGCGAACCCTTTATCACAACAACAAAGCTATTACCAGACAAACTATGGTGATACCTATGCCTACGGACAAACAATTTCCGATGATTCTCCTTTGAATCGGACCATCGAAGTATCAAGTCCGGGCTACGATTGGCGAATAATAACTGGTAGTGACAATGACCATACGGTTAAAAGGGAATATGATACCAATATTTCAACTCTTGAGATTGTAAAGTTCACTGTGGATGATTCCGGTAGTACCCCTATAGTAAACAAAGGGGCTTATGTTACCAAGGAATTATTTAAGAATATCGTTAAAAATGAAAACTGGCAAACTTCCGACGGGCAGCTGAATACTATAGAGGCCTACACGGATAAAAATGGCAGAACAATCGCCCGAGTAGTTTTTAAAGAGGTTTCTGGAACGGTTGAAAAGCGTGTCACACAAAATGTCTATGACAAGCAAGGGAGGTTACGCTATATCCTGCCCCCTAAAGCTTTGGTCAGTGTAACAACCAGTTCTGGAACATATACTATAGATGATGATTTGGTATACCAATACCAATATGACGATTACAATCGACAAATTGCCCAAAGGGGGCCTGGAAGGGATTGGGAGTATTTGGTCTACGATCAGTTGGATCGACCCATTTTGACCCAAGATGCCAATTTGGATGCCAATAACGAATGGCTTTTCACTAAATATGATGTCTTTGGACGTCCTATTTATTCAGGGATATATAGCTCTACAAAAAGTAGAGACCAGCTACAGACAGATGTTGACAACTATATCAACGGCAATACCAACAACAAATCTAACGTAGAGACCAGCACCACTGGAACCACTTCCGTAGGTGGCATCGCTATGAACTATACTAACGATGCTTTTCCCACTGGTAGTATTTCAGAAGTACTTTCTGTTAATTATTATGATGATTATTCCTTTACAGATGCAGATAAACCAACCACCCCTACGTCCATTCAAGGACAAACTGTAACCACTAGGACGCAGGGACTACAAACCGCTAATTTTACCAAGACCCTGGGGCAATCTACCTGGACTAAACTCTATAGCTATTATGATGAAAAGGGTCGGGAAATTAAAATCTATAACAGAAACCATCTGGGAGGGTATACCACCACTGAAAGCGAACTGGACTTTAGGGGCAAAACGGATTTGGCCATTACCAAACACAAGCGAACCAATGCCGCTACGGAATTGACCATTGAGGATCGTTTTACCTATGATTATGCGGAACGTTCCCTGGGCCATTTTCAAAAAATTGATGGCCAGGCCGAGGAGCGGATATCGGAAAATGAGTATGATGAGATGGGAATGCTCATTAAAAAGAAGGTGGGGGGGAATTCATCATCCACTTTGCCTTTACAAGAATTAAATTACACGTATAACATCAGAGGGCAGTTCAAAAGCCTGAATGATATTGACAACCCTGGTAATGATTTGTTTTCTTTTAAAATAAATTATAATGATCCCACTTCGGGCTTTTATAACATGCCTTCTTCCATTACAGACCATAATGTGGACCCACAATATAATGGAAACATTGCACAGACCATTTGGCGTGAAAACGATGATTATATTAAAAGCTATAAATACAATTATGACGAATTGAACCGGTTGATTTCTAGTAAATATCAATTTAGTAGGGAGCCTACAACATATTCCTATGGTGGACTTAATACCAACATTACCTATGATGAGAATGGGAATGTAAGGACATTGGTTCGCAAGCTCAGTAGCGTTGAGGCAGACGGACTCACCTACAGCTATGGCAGTTCTGGCAATCAATTGCTTTATGTTACGGATACCAATTCAAATCCTTCTGCAGGGTTTTTCAAAGACCTGAATACCTCAGGCAATGATTATGACTATGATGCCAATGGCAATATGACCAAAGACCTTAACAAGGGAATTACCAATATTGCCTATAACCATCTGGACTTGGTCAATACAGTTAGCTTACCAAGCAATAAAAGCGTAACCTTTTTATATGATGCCAGCGGTGCCAAACTGCAAAAAAAGTATCTAAATGGTTCTACTACGGTTACTGCCACAGATTATTTGGGGGGCTTTCAGTATACAGATGGCAACCTTCAATTCATTCCGACTCCGGAAGGATATATATATTATAATGGCGGCAGCTATAAACATATGTATGTTTATACAGATCATTTGGGCAATAATCGTGTAAGTTATACGGATACCAACGGTAACGGCAGTATTGAAAGTGGTGAATTGGCCTCTAAACGCAGTTATTACCCTTTTGGTTTACAGCATGCTGGGGCTTTTCAATACCAAGATGGATTGGCAGCCGTATATAAATATACCTTCCAAGGTAAGGAATATCAGGATGAGGATGGCCTTGACTGGCACGACTTTGGTTCCAGGATGTATGATTCTCAACTTGGCCGTTGGATGGCCACTGATCCCCAAAACCAGTTTGGAAGTCCTTACCTAGCTATGGGTAATAACCCAATTGTAATGTTGGATCCAGATGGAGAATGGGTACACATATTAGCCGGTGCATTAATAGGTGGAACAATTAACTTAATTTCTAATTGGGATAACATTGATAATTTTTGGGAAGGTGCTGCTGCATTTGGTAGTGGTGCCCTAGTGGGAGGTGCCACAGCATTATGTGGAGCGTGTGGGTCCGCTACACTAATTGCAGCTGGAGGAGGAGCATTGTTAGGTGCCACAAATAATGTAATTGCTCAAACTGGAAATGGAGTAGGGCTAACTGATGTCCAATGGGATCAAGTAGGATTAAATGCTACCGTTGGAGCTATTTCTGGTGTGGCGGCACGTGGTGCAAGCCAATGGGCAACAAAAAACCTTTCAAGCCCTCTAATTAATGAGTTGGGAATAAAAAGTCCTGCTATAGCAGATGGAATTAATGGAATGGTGGGAGGGTCTGCTGGAGGCATTGCAGGTGGTTTTACAAGCGGTTATGCTCTATCAGGAGGTAACTTAGACGTTGCATTGCAAGGAGCAAAAACGGGAGCAACTACAGGAGCGATTATCGGACTGGGAAGTGGCCTCGGAACAGGTTATTACAATGCTAAGAAAAATAACATCAATCCTTGGAGTGGTAAGTCACTTTCTTCAAATGAGAAAGGCGATTTGGGAGTTAAATTGGCATTGAAAGATTTAAAGAAAATCGGAGCTAAAATTCTTGGAAGAAGTCCTGCAAAGTATACCTTAAATGAAAGATCTGGATACACGGACTTACTAGCTGAAATAGATGGAGAAATTGTTATGGTTGAAGTAAAGTATGGTGAATCCTATAACTCTACCTCAAACCCTGGAAAAATAAATCCAAACCAAAGAATAAATTATTCAAGAATAAATGATGGGGCATTGCCAAGTTTACAAGGTCCAAATGGTGTGAATGCGTTGAATAGCACTACGGTGCCTGCTGCCAATCCATTTAAGGTTATTGTGATATATTATCCTTATGCTGGAGCTGCTCCAATTATTTATAGTCCTTGGAGATAAAATCTTATCTTTTGGTTATGAAAACAATTCGAGAACTGGAAAAAATAATTGATTTGAAACTTGAAGAAAAGTTTAAGTCGATTGGTTACGTTTTGACGGAAGAAAATATTTTTACTAGACTCTATCATGAAGGTAAGGAAAGTTTTATAATGATTAATAAAACAAGAAGTAAAACTGAAAAGATATGTTTTGTCAATCCATTGATTGGATTTGTCAATTATGAAGTTGAGAATATTGGTCAAATTGTGGCTCCTGAATTCTATGGCCCAGGATATAGAGTAAATACAATAACCCAATCCTTAGGATATTTTACAAAAAAAAGAGAATTTATGGAATGGGAATTTTTCTTGGATAAGAATCCATCAACAATTGAACGAACCACATCGTCTCTTGTAAAAACAATCAAAAGATTCGCTATACCTAAGATGGAATTGTTAAGCAATGATTATGAACTCTTCCAAGCCATGGAAAACAATGATATTGGTTTGCAGATAACCAATCGGGTAAAAGCTCCTATATTATTATATGTTATGAGCAACAAGGAGGAAGCTTTAAATCTTGTCACCAAAAAACTTGATGAACTAAGACCTTCCAAAAAAGATACTTCTCTTGAGGAACCTGATAATTTCAAATCAGTGGAAGAAGCTTGGTCTTTTTATAGAAGAGACAAAGACCCACGTTACTACTATAATTATTTGCAGTTTCACAATAGGTTTATAAACTATATAAAGGAAAACAGATAATCCCAAAACATCAGAAAAATGAAAATAATATTAAAAACACTTTTTTTCTTAATTTTTGCAATAGGTACCGCTATGGCCCAAGAGTCGGATATTACGACCCCAGAAACTTCGCCATTTAGCACAGGGATAGGTATAGAGGGGTTGGTGCAAAATTCGGTTAGCGAAGTTACGGGTAAGGTGGCTTTTTCCGTGCCAGTGGCCAATATAGTGGCACGTTCTGTTTCGTATCCGGTAAGCCTAGCCTATAATGGGGCCGCAGCTTTTGATCAGGCCCAGCAGGTTCATAAATACAGTCCGGTGAGCCCTGTTGGCGTAGGATTTTCCCTAAATGTCCCTAAAATTCTAGTGGATCATAAAGGCACAGCGGCAAGGGATGATGATACCTTCTATTTAATGGATGGCACCGGTAATACCAAATTGTTCTGCACTAATAAGAATATTATTGATGCTCCTGCCACAGGTGATAGTTATATGGAGTTTGAAATGGAGAAATACGCACCCTATAAAATACGATATAAGGTGAGTACCGCAGACTTTGTAAACAGTATTTATACCGTAACACCCCAGGACTATTGGCAGATTACAGATGATAAGGGCATAATTTATACGTATGGAGGTACTTCAAATGCAAGGGAACACGTAATTGCATGGGACAATTGGATTGGAGACTCAGAGTATCTTTGGGATACAAGCTATCACACCGTAGTATGGAATTTGTCCAAAGTACAAGATCAATGGGGCAATAATCTTACTTTTTCGTACGACCAGGTTGAGGAGCAAATAAACGCAAGTCCCTTAGTTCACACTGAAGCTTCCTACATAGAAGAAATAACTTCTTCAACTGGTGGAAAAATTACTTTTCAATATGGAGACAAACTTGCCTCAGATTATTATGAACCACATCAGGAAAGGTCGGAACCTGACCCATATCAGGAAAGATATGAAAAAAAGTATCTGCAAAATGTTAAGACATACGATATCTCCGATCAGTTGATAAGTACGTTGGAGTTGTCACATTCCTATGTGAATACAGCGCTTGGAGAACGCAAAATGTATTTGGATAAGTTGACGTTGAAGGATAAGGATGGAAATGCCCAACCTTCTCAAGATTTTGACTACTATACTACGGGAACTTTCGAAGGTGGAATAGAAAAAATAACCTATCCAGCAGGTGGTTCCGTAACATACAATTATGAGAACAAGCTTCTATTTTCCAATACTTCCAATAGATTTACTGGGACAAATCCAAGTACTTCCGGTTATTATTTTCATGGATCCTACGTTCAAGACAAATATGTAATTAACCTCTTTAAATCCAGTAGCCCAATAAGTGGCAATAAATATCGCTTTAAAATGATTCGTCATTGGTGGGATGGAGAGAATTGGCTTTCAGATGAGTTTATATTTCCACATTTATTGAGCGACGAGCAAGGGGCAAGAATGGATGAATTTTTGAGTGTTTTTGAAGATGATTTTTACGGGTTTCTCTATTTTGACCGAAGTATTGATAGAGGATATCTGTATTTGTTTCATCTAGAAGATAGCGGTTTAACATGGAAATATAACGCATACAACTATTTTTCGTTGCAATCCAATAACAACGATAATCAAGACTTTCCATATAAAGACCCCAGGTTGTTGTCCGGGGATGGTTTTGTGGCGGTTGGTGAAAATGAATCCACCAATGGTAGATTACATACCTATGTCTGGAACGGTAGCAGCTGGAATACACAAACTATTAATCAAGGCATTGGTACCTACTATTATGCGGCAGCCAATAATTTCATCATTTCATTGGATGAAAATGGGAATGGAACTGATTTAATTACTGGTGCTACCCATGGGGACTATTATTATATTCACTATTTGGATAATGAAAAGATTTGGCAAACCAAATCCTGGTCTTCTAAAATTGATTATGATTTCACCTATGTTGCCGCTACAAATGACCCTAGTTATTTTTACCCCTATAACAATATGGTTGGCTTTATGGCGGATAATAATAACGAATTTGTATTGCGTTGGGACACAAACTACAATCTTATTGCTGTTGATGACTTTTTTGGAGCGCATCCAGATTCGTATCCTATGTATCCATCCATGGGGTCGATGATTACACTCCAAAACAGTTGGTACAATAGTTTTCCTGAAACGTCGGCCAGATTTGACGGTGACAGTTGGACCACCATCGATTTAAATCCTGATAATTATAACAGTTATGGATCCACGGCTTTTGGCCAGGATTTTGTGTTGATGTATAACAGGGTCAAAAATGATTTCTATAAAACTTCCTATTCTTACTTTGATCCAGACACAAATCAATGGAATTCAGGGACCTTTAGCCATATTACTCCTTGGTCCTCGCATTATCATCTGGCAGTGAGTTATAATCAAGATTTTTTCGTTGCAGGGAACAGAATTGGAAAGTTTAACAATCAACTGTCAAAGTTTGACGCTTTAATATCCTTATCCGGGGACAATCATATGACCTACTCAAATACGCTCAATTATAGTTTTGTGGGCATAAACAATAGCGGGAGCTACTCCAAAGGTTTATTGTACAGAGTGGATAAAAATACAGGAAATATTGTCAATATCGATTTAGGGTATAAGACATATGCTGCTGGTGTTATAAAGTTTGGAGGTTACAATCATTTTTTAACAACAAAGAGTATGTTTCTGAGAAGTTATGGAGGATCAAGTTTCTCAACTTATTTGTATAGGATCATTGATGATGAAGTAGGCAATAATGTATACGATATTGTTGTGTCCGATATGCAAGTTGACAATGGCGATAATGAGGTAAGGACTATAGATTATGTTTATAATAGTCCCAATTCTATTCCGGAGGGTGAAAGTACTTTTTATGGGGAAGTAATTGTGCAAAACAAGGGCTTTGGATCCGGCAATATTGGCCGAACTATAAAATATTTTAATACAGGAGAAGATGATGTGCAAATGGCAGGCTTGCCTACTAAGGTTGTTGCGGAGGATAAAAATGGTAATCCTGTGAGTGAAACGGAAACCGTTTGGAAGAAATTCACTAAAAATTATATCAATTCTGCGTATAAAACGGTTGGGGTAGGTCATTATGTAAGACCAGAGCAAACCATTGAAAAAATCATTTTTAATAGTGATGAAGTGGTTACAGAGACTACAAATAGCTATAATACCATTGGCATGTTAGCAAGCTCTTCTAGGGTAAACAGTAATGGAGATACAGAGGTAACTTCAACCCAATACGCATACTTAACCTATTCATTCTTAAATGACCGGAATATGTTGAGTTTTCCCTACCAGACAACTACACTTATTGGAGGCACAACCGCAGCGGTAGAACAGTCTATTTGGAAATTGGACGGGGGGAGAGCGTATGCTTACCAAAACAAATCTGGAACAAATACAAGTACTTTGCGGATAAACAATGAAATTACCAAAGTGGACGCCTACGGTAATGTACAGGAAAGCAACAACGGGCAGGGTATCTATAAAACAAAACTGTATGGCTATGACAATCTATATCCCGTGGCGACCATTACCAATGCAGAATATAACGATGTTGTTGCTGAGTTAAATGTTAGCTATTCACAATTACAGAATTTGACCAGCACCTTGGAATCAGAATTGGATGACCTATATAATGGATTGCCTGGGGCTATGTTGAACATCAATATTTATGATGATCAGGGCAGGGTAGTTAGAACTTTAGATGAACGTGGTGAGGCAGTCAATTTTGTTTACGATTCATTTGGTAGATTGGAGTATACCACTGATGCCGACGACAAGGTAATTCAGAAGAAGGAATATAATTTTGCTAGCAATTAAGTTCTGAAACCCTCGCTTCCACTAGATTTTATCTGGTGGCGAAAGAAAGCAATATCAAAGACAAAAAAGCCACGGCAATACTGTCGTGGCTTTTGGTTCTTAAATGAAGGACAGTAACAGTATAGATTTCTCGCTTCGCTCGAAATGGCGTAGGAAGGTCATTTCGAAATGAAATGCGAAGCATTGATTGAGACCCCCCCCGCTCCCGCTAGTCTGCGACTAGTGGCCAGTATGAGTAAGAAAAAACAAAAAGATAAGGCCACGGCTATTTTTAGCTGTGGCTTTTCTAGCTAAACGAATCAACTATTTCTTAGCCAAATACAACAGCTGCGTATAAATATGCTGCACTTTTACTTCTAATGCCTTATCTGGTACATCAATGGTAAACTGTAGCACCAATTTTTTAGCATCCAATTGCAAAGTGCCTTGAGTTAAAGGGCGAGGCAACCGTAGCATTTTACTTTTATAATCCAAATGAGCAATAGATTTTTCAAACCAAAAAGAAAAAGAGAACACCAAGTTGTCCAGTACTTCCATTTGAGCAGAAGTGTTGTGTTCTGGCTTGTAGATCACAATTTTAGGGTAAGCATGTTGCACCCTTTTTAAAAATTTGCCATTATGGTACGTGTCAATCTCCAATAAGGCAAAGGTAAGTTCCCAAGATTTGGAACCTTTAGCATCAAGAAGCGTATTAATTTCAGTTAAAATAGAAGAAACTGCCATAACCCAAGTTTTGGAATAAATGAGGTTATGTAAAATTTCATTTCAATAATAGTGAAAATTAATTAAAATACCCCAATGAGGATGTCTTTTATTTTTCAAACTATATCCAAATTGGCATGTGCTAAAAGAATATACGCAAAGAGATAAAGAATCAATGAAGAAAGTTGGTTTGAGAATACGTCAACTCCGAAAGGATAAACAATTATCTCAATTTCAACTTTCCATTGAAGCTGATCTAACCAAAAACCAGATTGGTAGGATAGAACGGGCTGAACGCAATACTAGTTTGGTCACGCTTAACCGCATAGCTGATGCGCTAGAAGTTCCTTTGCATACCCTCTTTTTATTTGAAGAGTAACCAGGGGTTAAGCTTTATTTTCAAAAAAATAATCCAGTACAATATTTAAGACAAATTCTGTTGTATTTTCTGTATATTGCTATGACAGAGCAGTAGGTTCAAGCGGAGTGTAAAATTGTTGTTTCGAAGAAGTGTAACGACTGAGAAATCTAAGGAATCAACAAATAGATTTCTCACACTCACTCCATTCGGTTCGAAATGACATCGTGCACCATTTGTCATTTCGGCGAGTGCAACGACCGAGAAATCTTAAAGCACCGATGTGTAACACTGCAATTATAGAATTGGAAAACTTGTGTCGGTTAAAAAATATAACATTAAAAAGCACTAATCTAAATATCAGAAAACGATGAGGTTTATAATTTTATGCTGTGTTTTTACCATAAGTATGACAACTATGGCTCAAAAAGGGAAGTTTTCGGCAGCACTATCTTACCCCTTGCCCATAAGTGATACTTATTTTAAGGAAAACTATACGGGTAACATAGATATAGGGGCGCAATACCGGTTTGCAAACAGTGAGTTTTTAAATTTTGGGGTTTCTGCCAATGCCAGCTTTTATGCATTTGAAAATGAAAACTTTACCACACAACCTGATATCAATGCCCGTTTTGTACAGCCTCGACTTTTTGGGGAACTGCATGTGGGCAGATTGAGGGTGCAGGTGGGTGGAGGGTATAGCTTTGCCACGTTTAGCACCGAGAATGCTTTGGAGCCAGGCCGTACTGAAAAGGTAAAGGACAATACCAATGGGCTTAATGCCAATGTAGCGATTTCAGTGGATATTATAAAGGGACTTTTTGTTGTGGCTCAATATGACTATATCAAAATTTCAGCTTTCGGGAGTTTGGAGGATATTGATTTTAATAGGCAAGTGAATCTGTTTAAGGTTGGTTTAGGCTATCGTTTATAAAATAACAAGATGAAGAAAAGAGAAATACTAGTTACCCTATTTATGTTTATTGGGATGGTATCCATTATTGCCCAAAAAGAGGCCAAATGTGTGGTTACTACCCAAAGTGGTAATGAGATAACTGGCTATATAAAAAGGTATGGTATTAGGTATGACATATCTGGAGGGTTTAAATTACATAACGGCGATAAAAAAATGCAGTTGTATGCCAAAAATTTGTCCAAAGTAGTGATCAACGATACTCTGGTCTACAAAACCCTTACCGACAGAAAAGGCAGAAAATTGCTAATGCATGCCAAAACGGAAGGGGAACCATTATCATTATATGTGTTGTCCATCACAAGATCTTTAAGCTCTGGGCAAGGCGTAAGTACATGGCTTTTTAACGAATATTATTTTAAAAATGAAAAAGATGAGATGGTCTATGTCAATACAAGAAAACTGTTTAAAAACCCAGAAGATTTTTTTCCTAACGCTCCTACTTTGCATGAAACCATTAAAGCCACAAAAAGAGACGATATAAACTTACCAATATGGGTAAAACAATACAATAAAATTGTAAATAATACTAAGTAAAATGTGACTAGTGGCGGCAACGTAAAAAGAATTAGTATAATGATTAAGCCATAGCAATGCTGTTGTGGCTTTTGGTTTTTAAATGAAGGAGAGAGCAGTTTAGATTTCTGCCTTTGCTCGAAATGACAGCACTGTCCAATCCCGTCATTTCGAAATGAGATGCAAAACATTGATTGAGAAATCTGGAAAACCCATGTTGAGATTTCTCCCTCTGGTCGAAATGACATAACCAATTTGTGGTTTTGAGTGAGCGTAGCCCCTCGCTACCGCTAGTTTGCAACTAGTGGCAGGTAAGAGTAAGCAAGTCTGCGTAGGATAGGAGCGGGAAGTATTTTAAAAGTTTGGCTGCGTACCCTGTCATTTCGAAGAAGAGCAACGACTGAGAAATCCAAAAAACCATGAGATTTCTCACGCCCATTTCATTCGGTTCGAAATGACATCGCAAACAATTTATCTTTTTCAAAGAAGAGCAACTACTAAGAAATCTGCCACATAGCATTGAGATTCCTCACACGCATTCCCTTCGGTTGGAATGACAAAAAAGAAAGGAGTGTTATTTCGAAATGAGAGCTTTGCCCTGATTGAGAAATCTCAATACCTCCAATTATATTTTCTTAATTGCATGAAGAGTATTACTAATTCATCGAAAGTTTATCAAAATTATAAGAATTTACGTCAATAAAAACCTATATTTTCTTTACCTTGAACTAAGAAATAAAAATATAAGATGAAGTATTTTAGCACATGGGCATTTACCACCTATGGCGTACTTTTTTTGTTGGGTTGTAGTGCTTATAAGGCCGAAAAACAAGAATCGTTACTGAGTTTTCCAGAGTTGGGTACCTTGATCAAGACCAAAGGGGATATGTGGTACAGTGCTGCGGAACAAATTGGAGTTCCCAACTGGTCAGTTCTTAAAGTTGATGTAAAGCAGCTTCCCTTTAACAGAACAAGCTACTATTCCTATGCCAAGTTTATGGAGCAAGCGGGGAAGATCAACAGTGTTTCCTACAACGATTCGCTTCCCTACAAACCAAAATACCTACGGTTACAATTGTTGGACAGGCTGGGTCTTACCCAGCTATTAAACAACGAACAGCACGATGACCTGAGATCCTATATTGCCAACGATGATGGTTATAAATTGGTGACGGGCTTGAACATTACCGTTCCAGAAGTTGAAATGCCGGGATTTTTACAGGCAGAGGCCCTACAATTACAAAAAGATGCATACGACAATATTATTTTAGTGGTCATTAATGGTGAATTTGAAAAGCACTACTTTTTCTCGGAACTTCATGTCTTTGATTATCAATATTCCAATTTTTGCTGGGGAGAAGATCAGTACCATAATATGATCATAGAAAACTTGATTTCAGAAGATCAAAAATGCCCCAAGGGCACCTATTTAAAAGCATCCAAAGTAAATGGCGATAGATCCTACCTCAAATTCTAGCGAAATGAAGAAAAAGTTAGTGTTAGTTTCAATCATTGCTATGACAATAATATGGAGTTGCGAGGATATTTTGGAAGTTCCTGATATCTCTAACCAGACCGTTCCTATCTTGGCTCCCGTGGAAGGCAGTGTGTTGAACATCAATGCTGTGGGTTTTAATTGGCAGACGATTACCGACGCAAGTGCGTACCGGGTGCAGATTGCAAGCCCGGATTTTGAAAACACGGTTCAGATTGTAATGGATAGTATTATCACTGAAGATTCCCTGGGAATCGTAAATACGCGTTTGGACCAAAGTCTATTGAATGGTTCCTATGCTTGGCGGGTAAAAGCTCTTAACAGCGATTATGAAACCGGATATACCTTGAGTAATTTTTTGGTGGACGGCGATGAGAATCTGGATATAACCCCGCCCAATACACCCCAATTGGTAACTCCTGCAAATGGGGCTTCGCAGACCGAGGCTTCAGTAAATTTTTCATGGACAAGGGAAGATATTCCGGGAACAGCGGAACGGGACAGTATTTTTATTTTTTCTGATGAGAGCTTACAAAGTTTAACCACCAAGGCCTTGGGTGCCAATAAAGCGTATACGGCAAATGTAGCCTCTGGCACGTTCTATTGGGTTGTTCGCGCTTATGATGCCGCTGGCAACGAAAGTGATGTCAGTACCACCTTTAATTTTACCATAAGCAATTGAGCAAAAATGTAAAGACATATATATTAGTGGGGCTCGTATTGATGATATGGGGCTTTATTGGAATTAAAGTTTTTGGTACGCTTTCCCCTGAACCGGAGGCACCTGTATTTGCAGAAAATGTAAACTTTAAACCCAAGAAGGTCGTTCAAAGAGACACTTTTAGCATTGTTGCGGATTATAGGGATCCCTTCTTGGGAACTATGCCCATATCCAATAAAAAAAGAACAAAGAAGGTCAAGCAGCCAGTCATTCAATTTCCCAGCATTAACTACACAGGCCTGATAAGCGGGCAACAAAACAAGGACCACATCTATTTTGTAACCATAGATGGCACCCAATATTTAATGCAAAAGAGGAATGAGAACAAAGGAGTCAGCTTGATAAATGGAACATCTGAAGGTATTAGAGTGCGTTACAAGGGAATTGTCAAAACAATACCATTGCAAAATGCCGAAAATTAAAAAGATAAAGGCCGGAGCATTACAATTTGTGCTGTTTATAGGTACAGTAATAGCAGTGCTTTTGTTGACCTTTGTAGTGTTACACCAGACCCATTCCCTTTTTGATAAAAAAACATCCAAGACCGTTGAGGTAATCAAAAGAGCAGATCTAGGGCTTCAATATGCTATGCAACAAATGATGCCTATCAATGATTCCGTTCAGTTGAACCTGGAAACTAATGATGGTATTCAGGTAACCACCATAAAATCATATTGGGGCATTTTTGAAAAATATGCTACAGTATCCCAATTTGGAAAAACCCGATTTCTGAAAACCGCATTGGTAGGTGGGGGAGTGGAGAACGATTTTCCGGCTTTGTACCTCAAAGACAAGAATAGGCCTATGATCATTGCGGGCAAATCCAAGATAACAGGAAATGCTTACTTACCAAAACAAGGCATACGTCAGGGAACCATTGGAGGCCGATTTCATCAATTTGCCTCTCCCGTCTATGGAAACCTAAAAAACAGTTCAGCCACCTTACCAGCACTAAATCCTGAACTTAAAAATCATCTAAAAAGGTTATTGGTTGAAGAAACAGGAGGATTTGGACAAAACACAGTGAGACTTTCCAGGAACTTAAGGCTTTCAAATTCATTTGAATCCCCTACGCAATACATTTACGGGGACGTGCTTAGACTATCTGGTGTTGACCTACGTGGAAATATTATTGTAAGAGCTACACAGCAAATTATAGTCAGTGTAGATTGCTATATCAAAGACATTGTCCTAGTGGCACCAGAAATTACCATAGAGAATGAGTTTAGGGGTACCCTTCAGGCAATTGCTTCGGATAAAATTAAAATTGGAAAAGATGTGGTGTTGGATTATCCATCTGCTTTGGTGGTGGAAAGAGGGAATACAACAAATCCAAAAGAGCAAAGAGAAGCAAACATCAGGATTGAAAAAGGGGCAATGGTCAAGGGGGTTATAGCCTATTTTGAAACCTCGGAAGAGAGCATTTTTTTTCCACAAATAGCGATTGCGGAAAATGCTTCAGTCCTTGGTGAAATATACTGTGAGAAGAACTTGGAACTCAAAGGTGCTGTCATGGGAAATGTGACCACAGATGCCTTTATGGCCATGGAAAATGGCAGTGTGTACCAAAACCATTTGTTCAATGGCACCATAAACGCAAGCCTATTGCCAATGGAGTATGCAGGTCTGTTGCTCAATAAAGAAAAAACGGTTGCAAAATGGTTGTACTAAAAAAACTGAAAGCTTCAACCTTGATGGAAACGATGGTTGCCACTGTCCTCATTGTGGTCATTTTTATGTTTTCCAGTCTTATTTTGAATTCTCTTTTTTCAGCTCAAGTAAAGGGTAATTTGCAACCGATAAAATCACACTTAAATCAGCTTGAATATCAATATGTCAATCAAAAAATAAACCTTCCGTATTATGAGGAGTGGAAGACATGGGATATCACGATCAGTATTGCTAAAAATATGGTGCAGATTGAAGCTGTTGAAAAGGAAGCTTCAAATTCCCGTTCAATAAAACAAAAAATCCACTATGTCAAGAACCTCTAAAAAAATAGCGGCGTTCACCTTGAGCGAAATGTTGGTCGTGCTATTGCTCACCATCATTGTGGTGGGACTGGCTTTTTCAGTTTTGGGTTTGGTACAGGGGCAAATGTGGGATATTCAGAATAATTATGAAGAAAAAACAGCTGATAATCTCTTACAACAGGCACTATGGGTCGATTTTAATTCACATGCCCAAGTTGAGTTTTCCTCCAAAGCGCAAGCACTGTCTTTTAGTAATGAGGTAGATGGTAAAGCATACCAGTTTTATAAAGGCTATATTTTGCGTGATAGGGATACCCTTTATACCGACTTCACGATTGGCAGGGTGTTTTACAAAGGGGAAGAGGTGAGCAATGGTCTAATAGATGCCCTTGAGCTCACAAAATTTGATGAAGTGCCCAAGACACTCTTTGTCCATAAAAAGAACTCAGCAACCGATTTTATGAATTGATATGGGCTTTAAACTTGAAAACATAGCTGTTGACCCAGTAATCAAAAAGGGTAATGCTCAAAAAGAGCGTAAACCATCAATTCTTGAAAGGGAAATAACCTTGTTTGGAAAATCATTTTCCAACAAGAAAAAAGAGGATTTTTATACGGAGCTAAGCGTGCTTTTAAAGGCTGGAATTACGCTTAAAGAATCCTTGGGTCTTATTGAGGAAGGACAGAAAAAGGAGAAACAAAAAACCTTGTTCAACAATTTAGGCGAAAGTTTACTTTCCGGAAGTAGCTTTTCTGAAGCGATAAAAGATAAAAAAGAGTTTACCGAATATGAATACTATTCTTTAAAGATAGGGGAGGAGTCTGGAACTCTGACTACCATTACGAAAGAGTTGGGCTCTTTTTTTGCTAAAAAAAATGAACAACAAAGAAATTTGGTCAATGCGCTTACCTATCCCATTATTATTCTTGTAACTGCTGTGCTGGTGGTTATTTTTATGCTTAGGTTGGTGGTTCCCATGTTCCAGGACATTTTTGAACAAAACAATGTGAAATTACCATGGATTACCCGTTTTATTGTAGCTGTGTCAGATTTCATAAAGGACTATGGATGGTGGACGGTACTATTGCTAGTAGGCTTTCTATTTTTGAGAAAAGTGCTCTTCGGAAATGATTGGTTCAAAAAAAGGTTGGATTATTTTTTGATGCGGATTCCTTATGTGGGGAATTTTCTTAAAGCAGTTTATTTGGCCCAGTTTACCCGAGCGATCAGTTTGCTTACCGCTTCAAAAGTCCCTGTATTGAACATCATAGAACTTGCAGGGAAAATGATAGATTTTTATCCGCTACGAGATGCACTGGATAGTGTAAGTGGTAAAATTCTTCAAGGTGAAAGCTTAAGTAATAGCCTCAAGGGAAATAATGTTTTTAGCAATAAGATGATATCCATGGTCAAGGTTGCAGAAGAAACCAATCAAACGGAATTTATGTTTGAGCGATTAAATCAGCAGTACAGTGTTGAAGTGCAACAAAAATCCAAATTATTGAGTACGCTGTTGGAACCTATGATAATTCTTGTAGTTGGAATTTGTGTTGGAGTAATTTTGGTGGCAATGTACTTGCCCATGTTTAAATTGGGTAGCGTGCTTGGTTGATTTTAAATTGTTCAAGGTTTATTTACTTAGTAAATTTCACAAATATCTAACGAGTACTATTAAAGATATCTGCTAGCCTTCTATAAAACAGTTACAGGTTAGAATCCAGTAGCGATCAACCAACAACAAAATCTTTTGGGTAATTTATTCAACCTTAATTTACCCTAAACGTTCCTCATAAATCTCTGAAATCAAGTTCTTAAGTAGATTTTCAACGGGAGGTTTCTCGTAAATACCATCCATTCCTGATTTTTTGGAAAGGTTTTGGACTTCATCATCTATAAACCCGGTCAATCCAAAGATGGGAATGTCAATACCTTTGTTTCTCATTTCCTTAGTCAAATCATATCCATTTACCCCTGGCATATTGATATCCGTAAAAACTAAATCTGGACCAATGGCTTCCACTTGTTCCAGTAAATCTGCTCCATCTTCTAACATTGTAATATTACCTCCAATTTTGTTGAATACTACCTCAGAAAGTGTACGCATTAAAATATCATCGTCAACAACAACAATATTCAATTTCTTATCATTTTTTTCAGCTTCAAAGCTCTTGATTAGATTGGACACTGGCTCCAACGGTTCTTTCAATACTTTAATTGGAATCTCAATATTAAAGCATGATCCCTTGCCAACTTCACTGGTTACGTTTATTTCCCCATTATGTGAATCCACTATCTTTTTTACAATCATTAATCCAAGTCCAGTACTTTTTTCCCCAGCTGTAGATTTTACCGAAGTTTTGGTAAATGGGTCGAACAAATGGCTCATCTCACTTTCCGGGATACCTTGTCCTTCATCTTGTACGGAAATATGTAAATAGCCTTCTTTCTGAATGGTTTTCAAGTATACCGAGGTTCCTTTATGCGAAAATTTTATCGCATTGGTAATTAGGTTGTTGAGAACTTGGTTCATTTTGTTTTTATCCAAAGCGGTTCTAAGGCTTCCAACTTCAATTTCGCCTACCAGTTTGATGTTCTTTTTGTCAGCAAAAACCTGGCTAAATTTAATACTCGTTTCTATAAATTGAGTTACATCCACCATTTCTTCTTCCAGTTCAATATTGCCAGACTCAATTTTACTAATGTCCAAAAAGTCATTGACCAGATTTTGGGCAAATTTTGTGGAAACAAAAATGTTCTCTAGTTCTTGTATTTTGGCTGGATCTTTCAGGATTGGTTTTAATTCACCAATTAAAGATTTGGAATAAAACTCGATAATTGCCAAGGGGTTTCTAATGTCATGGGCAGCCATTCCAAGGAACTTGTTTTTAAGCTGATTCAGCGCATCAAGTTCTTCATATTGTAGTTGTAAGGTTCTTTTTTGATTATAAAGGGTAACAAAAATATCAACCTTAGCTGAAACAATGCTTGGATCAAGAGGTTTATATAAATAGTCAACTGCACCTTCTGAATATCCTTTTATAACATATTCTTTTTCTTTATTGATTGCTGTTGCGAAAATTACCGGAACGTTTTTGGTGTTCTTTCTTCCCCTAAAAATTTCTATAAACTCGAACCCATTCATTTCGGGCATTTGGACATCGGTAATCACCAATGCAAACTCGTGCAACCTTGCCAATTTTAGAGCTTCATTTCCGCTAGTGGCGGTAATTATTTCCCGGTCTTCCTTTTCAATGATGTGCTCCAAAGAATATAAGTTCTCCGCTAAATCATCGACAATAAGAATTTTCGCTTTTTCCATCTTAAAAATATTTAGCGGCGGTTTTGTAAATTTCATGAGCAGGTACAATATGGTCTACTTGTTCAACAGCCTCAATAACAGCCCCTGGCATTGCTTTAGCAAAGGCTTCAACCGGATTTTGCACTATTACTTTCCCATTTCTTTTGTTAACCCATTTAGCTCCTTCCGCGCCATCTGCGTTTGCTCCACTAACAATTATTGCAATTAACTTATCTTTTAGATTGTATGAGAAGGACTCAAGGGAAACGTCAGCTGAAGGTCTTGAAAACATTACTTTTTCACTAAGATCAAGACTCAAGGTCATGTCTTTTTCCAATATACAATGATAGCCCGCTGGGGCCACATAAATTGCTCCTTCTTCTAAATGTATTCCATGTTCTATTGCTTCTACTTTCATATGTACCATACTGCCTAAATAATTCACCAAGTGATCTTGTATGCTCGTTTTTCTGTGTAACACCACTACTATTGCCACTTTTGGGACTTGATTTATGTCCTTTACAAAGCGCTCCAATACATTGATGGCACCTGCGGAACCACAGAATAGTACCACTTTTATGAGCTCTTGATCATCTTTTCTTTCGATATATTTTGAGTTTGCCATTAATTACTTCCAATTCATCCAAAACAGGTGAAAAAATTGCACTTTCCTTTGCACCTAACACCAGATATCCCTTTGGAACCAAGCTGTCTAAAAATAGACGCAATACCTTATTTTGCTGTTCTGTAGTTAAATAGATAAAAACATTTCGGCACATGATCATATGCATTTGGTTGAATGAGGAACCACTTACCAAATTATGTTTTGTAAACACCATGTTTTTACTTAATTCCTTGTTCATTTTTACCTTTCCGTAATTCGCCACATAATAATCCGATAAGGACAATGCCCCTCCTGATTTTATATAGTTGGTAGAATACTCCTTTACTTCCTTTAAGTCATAGATTCCCTTTTTTGCATGATTTAGTACTTCAGCATTAATGTCGGTGCAGTATTGCACGGATCTTTGTAATAGTCCTTGTTCTTTTAATAATATGGCCAAACTCATTGGTTCTTGACCTGTAGAACATCCGGCATGCCAAATATTGATTCTGGGATAGGTTTCCAAAAGGCCAAACACTTCATTGCCCAAAAACTTAAATACTTCATAATCCCTGAACATTTCTGTGGTGTTTACCGTAATTTCAATCAATAACTCATCTTCACTGATACTCTGATTGGTCAAAAAATATTTAAAGGCCATGAACGAATCACACGATTTAAGCTTCATAAGTCGCAAAACTCTCCTTCTCAAAGATTCTTGGGCATAGCCAGAAAAATCTATTCCATAGAGCTTATTGGATAACTCGATAAAATCCTCCAGGTCGTTTTTCGAAATTTCAAGTACTACTTCCATTAATTATATAGCCAAACTCTTAATAATGACATTAACTTTTCAACATCTAAAGGCTTGGACATATAATCACTTACACCTGCTTCTAAACATTTTTCACGGTCTCCTTTCATGGCTTTAGCGGTCAAAGCTATTATTGGAAGCTTATTATGCCCCATTTCTCTAATTTTCTTAGTTGCCTCATAGCCATCCATAACGGGCATCATAATGTCCATTAGAATAGCGTCAAATTCGCCGTTCTTTACTTCATTCACTGCCTCTTCTCCGTTGGTGGCAACGGTTACGATTACCTCTTCTTCTTCCAATATGGTTTCCAGAGCATATATGTTCCTCATATCATCATCAACAATAAGAATGCGTTTCCCTTTTACTATATCTTCTGAACCAAATTCCTTTGGAGGCAAAACTGGATATTCCGTCTGGGTGGAATTGAGCATATTCATAAACAACTCTGTTTCCTCCGAAAGACGGTCATAAGATTTTGGAGTCTTTAGTATCACAGAAGTATCCTTATGACGTTCAATCTGTTTCAATTCTTTTTTGGTTAATTCCCTACCTGTAAATACGATTACGGGAACTTCCTTTTTTTCGGTTTTCAATTCACCCAACAATTCAATTCCATCTATGTCTGGAAGTCCAAGATCCAATACAACTAAATCTGGATGTTCATCCTTAAAAAGTTTCCGGGCATCTTTGGCATTTTTTGCAGAAATAGCCTCCAACTGTTTACTTTCTATCATTTCTTGTAAGGCCTTATTATTTAACTCGTCATCTTCGATAATCAGTACTTTTTTCATATCAGTACCAGAAAGAGTCTTAGCGATATTGGAAAATGTATGTTCAAGTTTTTCCAATGCAATTGGTTTTACAAGGTATTCAACCGCACCCATTTCCAATCCCAATTTGGTTTTGTCCACACCTGAAATAACATGTACCGGAATGTGTGCATGTTCTTCACTTGCTTTTAGTGTTCTAAGAACTGTCCAACCGTCCATGACGGGCAAGGTCATGTCCAATATTATTGCATTTGGCCGGTAAACATCTACATGTTTCAGGGCCTTGTCCCCTTGATCGGTGGCCAGTACTTTAAAACCATTTTCACGAGCTTGATCTACAAGTACTTTTGCAAACTGAAGGTCGTCCTCAACTACAAGGAGTACATTATCGTCTTTTTCAAGCTGATCTCGGTCATCAGCTATTACAGCTTCCAACGTTTCACCTGGAACACTTTTTTCTATCTTTACTTCTTCCGGTTGATCAATATTCTCTCTAACCGATTTAGGTTCCGCTGTGGTCTCAACTTCATTTTCAATCTTTTTCTTAGGGGTTTCCAGTTGAATTATTTCTGAATTTTCAAAAGGAAGGAATACGGTAAAAGTAGATCCTTTTCCAACTTCGCTTTCAACAAAGATTTCCCCGCCAAGAAGTTTTACCAGTTCTTTGGAAATACTCAAACCAAGACCTGTTCCTCCATATTTTCGTTGGGTTGTCCCATCTTCCTGGACGAAAGCTTCAAATACCGACTGCAATTTCTCTGGGGCAATCCCTATTCCTGAATCCGTAACTGAGATTTGCAGTACCTGCTCATTTTTTATAAGTGCCGGGCTGGTAAATTTTGACTGGGTCTTACTGTTTTTAAAGTTCAAGGTTACACTTCCTTTTGTATCTGTGAATTTGAAGGCGTTACTAAGCAAGTTTTTAACTACTTGATTCAATCGTTGTTTATCAGTTGTAAACGATTCCGGTAGCGATTCATCTATGTTCAATACAAACTCTACTCCTTTATCCTGTGCTATGGCAACAAATGTCTTTTTACAATCTTCGGCATAGTTACCCATGTCAAGCGTTTCCATTTCCAGTTCAATCTTTCCAGATTCCACTTTGGCCAAATCCAGTACTTCATTGATCAGGCTTAGCAGGTCCTCTCCCGATTTATTTATTATTTGTGCAAATTCAATTTGCTTTTCTGTCAGATTTTTTGCTTTATTTCCTTGGAGCAATTTTGAAAGAATGATCACACTATTTAGCGGTGTTCTTAGTTCATGGGACATATTGGCCAAAAATTCAGATTTATATCTTCCACTTTTCTCCAATTCTTCGGTTTTGATGACCAAAGCAGCTTGGGCTTGCTCCAAGGCTGCATTTTTTTCTACTGTGCTTAAATGTTGCTCCTCTAACTGTTGGGCTTTTTCTTCCAACATTACATTTGCCTTTTCAAGCTCTTCCTGTTGTTGCCTCATTTCTTCTTCAGAAGCTTGCAACAAGTTGGTCTGTTTTGAGAGTTCTTCGTTAGATACCCTTAATTCTTCTTCTTGGGCTTCTACAACTTCTTTTTGTTTTTGAACTTCAAGTTGAATATTCTTTTGCTCGGTAATATCAACGGCTATCTTTAAAACCTTGTACGGTTGGCCTTCTGTATCAAGTAATGGATTGTAAGATCCTTGTATCCAAACACTTTTATTGTTTTTTCCTCTGCGTTCAAATTCGCCTTGTTTAAATTCTCCTAGTTTTAGCTCTTTCCAAAACTCTTTGTATTCTGAAGACTTGGCATAGGTGTTTCCAACAAATATTTTGTGATGTTTTCCTTTTATTTCATCAAGGGTGTACCCCATTAAATCTAGAAAAAGGTCATTTGCCGTGAGTACATTTCCATCAAGATCAAACTCGATAGCAGCGTTGGACTTATTTATTGCCGAAATCTGATTATTGACCTCCAAGGAAAGTTCCTCTGTCTTTAATTGTTGTTCTTTTTGTTTGGTGATATCCACAGCTACCTTAAGAACTTTGTATGGTTGCCCTTCAACGTTGAGTATGGGATTATAGGAACCTTGTATCCATACGGACTTGTTGTCTTTTCGTCTTCGTTCAAACTCCCCTTGCTTAAATGCACCATGTTTTAGTTCTTTCCAAAATCCTTTGTACTCTGCTGAATTGGAATATGTTGTTTCCACAAATATTTTATGGTGCTTTCCTTTTATTTCGTCCAAACTGTAACCCATAAGATCTAAGAAAAGGTCGTTGGCAAAGAGAATATTTCCATTTAAATCAAATTCTATGGCCGCATTAGATCGGTTAATGGCAGAAATCTGGTTGTTGACCTCTATGGACAATTCTTCCGTTTTGGCTCGTTCCACCACTCCTTTTAGTATTATTCCAATAGATGCACATATTTCTTCAATAAATTCGTGCTGGGCTTCATTAAAAGGATGAATGGTTCCAAATTCCATTACCCCAATGCTTTCTTCATTATGTTTAATGGGTACGATGGTTATTTCCGTTGGTTGGGTCTTCCCCATACCCGAGCTTATTTCCAAATAGTTTTCAGGGGCATCAGTAATAATTATTGTATTTCCTTCAAGGGCACATTGGCCAACCAACCCTTCACCAAACTTGAAGCTATCAGGGAGTCCATTTGTGTTTTTAAAAGCATAACTTCCGTACAGTTCCAATTCATGGGAGTCTGGAGTAAATAATCCCTGGTTCAAATAAAAAGTACTGATTGAAGCTCCAAGTTGTTTACTAATTATTTTGGTTAGTGTTTGCGTTAATGTGTTGATGTCCTGCATGCCTTTAGTGGCATCGTAAACCTTTGAAATTGAAGTTTTGATCCAGTTTTGTTTTTCAATATCATTGGTCCTGTTTTCAATTTCTTCCTGTTGTCGCATTTCGTCGGAAAGATCACGTACGATTCCAGTAAGGATTCTTTCGCCATTTACCACAACTTCGGCAATGGATAAATGAATATAAAACTCAGTTCCATCTTTTTTTCTTGCCCATTTTTTTTGTTCTTTTCCAAATTTTTTGGAACTACCGGTCTTCGAATCGTCGGTGTACTTCTCTTGATTTTGACTATGTTCATCTGCCAGTAATAAGCCTATATTTTTTCCAAGTACTTCTTCTGCTTCATATTGAAACAAGATTTCTGCAGCTCGATTGAAAGATTGTATTTCCCTATTACTGTCCATTGTAATGACACCATTTACTGAAGAATCTATGATTGCCTTGTACCTAGCCTCATTTTGTTTCAGTAATTCCGAATTTTTACGAAGGTTTATTGACATTTGTTGTAGAGCCAACTCTAGTTCATCCTGCTCATCGACCGAATCATTTTCTAGAATAAGGCTGCCATCTGCAATTTTCTGGATTTTGTTTTTAATCGTAACTAGTCTCTTTTGCATTCCAGCGTCTTTGTAGAGGTTTGATTCTCTAGTAGGAGTGATGGAAGAAGGCTTTTCAGCTATTGGCACATTTTCACTAGTGTTATCGGGTTTTATTTCAATAGGACTTGGCGCGGAGATACTTTGAGATGCTGTTATTGGGTCATTGGAGTGTGCATAACTTTCTGATAATGGCTTTCTATGATTTTTAAAAGCAAGAAAACTCCAAATAAGCGTTAACATCAAAAGGCCTACAATTGCAATCCAATTTAAATTCTTCGAAACTATGACCTTGCCTTCTGTTTGTGCCAATTGCGAAGTATTAATCAGGGTAATCCTATCCCGAATCTTGGCAATTATGGGTGAAATCTCATTCTCTAGCATTGCTCTTGCTATCTCAGATTGTTCAGGGGCATTGTTTTCTATAATAGTAGAAGCTCGTAGTTGAACAACTTCCAACATATGGACCAACCTACTGGTTTCCAATAGTAATGTACTATCACTACCACTCCATTCACGTCCATTTTTTTTAAGCTTTTCAAGATTTGGTATAATATCGTTTTCCCAAATTACTTTTATATTAGACTGTCTTTCATTTTCCAAATTGGCAACTATACCGAGCAAACTAAGTTCAGATTCGTAAATACTTCTTAATAATTGCTCCGAATATTGTACCGTTGACGTACTGCTTTCAGAAACTTTTAAAGCATTCTTACCAAGCCAAAAAATAAGAAGTAGAGATGCAATTGACAACAATGCTAGAGTTATTGTTCTTCTACGGAAATGGTTTAACTTATCATTAAATGCCACACTTTTATGTGATAAATTCATGTTTATTTTTGTTTTTCACTCTTGGTTGAGGTCTTGTTGGTTAAATCAGGTTTTGGTATAAAGCTGGTTGAGTAATTAAATATCACATTATATGTAATCTTTTACTTACAACGAAAAATTGATGCTATTTGTATACAGGACCGTAAAATGTTTCAGAAGAAACTTGACCGTTTTGTATGAGTGCACTGTTTTTTTGAAGGAGTACAAATAGAGTATTTGAGCTAAGATTTAACCCAAAATATTCCAATTAAGTAGTTTAAGATACTTTTCCTATAATACTCTTATTGTCTTAAAATGAATATGAAAGGCATGGTTTTTAATGAGAATGTGCTTCACCTGCACCGCTAGGTACGCGAATGTTCTCAACAATTTCCTGAACTTCTTTGGGTGGTTTCGGAGTTAGCGATGAGACTGTTATGGATACGATAAAATTAACGGCCATTGCCAATGTACCAAAACCTTCAGGGGAAATACCAAACCACCAGTTTTCTTTGGATCCTCCCCCAAACCAATCAAATTTAAATTTCATCATATAAAACAGCATTAATAAAATACCAATTACCATTCCGGCAATTGCACCTTCTTTATTAATCCGCTTGCTGAAGATTCCCAAAATAATTGCAGGAAAGAAAGATGCTGCAGCCAGTCCAAAAGCTAGAGCGACAGTTGCTGCCACAAAGTCTGGGGGATTAATACCAAAATACCCAGCAATACAGACGGCAAAAACTGCCGATAATCTTGCTACAACAAGTTCCCCTTTTTCAGAGATGTCCGGCTTAAACATTTTCTTTATCAAATCATGTGACACTGAGGCAGAAATAACAAGTAACAGACCAGCTGCGGTTGATAATGCGGCTGCCAACGCTCCTGCTGCAACCAATGCAATTACCCAATTTGGCAATTTGGCAATCTCAGGATTAGCCAGCACCATGATGTCTTGATCAACGGTCAATTCGTTTTTGGACTTATCCGCCAGGTATTGAACCTTGCCATCCTTGTTCTTATCGTCGAATGTTATCAATCCCGTTGTTTCCCAATTACTGAACCATTCCGGAAGGTTTTCGTAATCTTCATTACTTACGGTTTCTATCATATTAGTTCTGGCAAAGACCGCTATTGCCGGAGCAGTGGTGTACAAGATGGCTATGAACAATAATGCCCATCCGGCAGACTTACGTGCATCGCTTACCTTTTTCACGGTAAAGAACCTGACGATAACATGGGGTAATCCCGCGGTACCTACCATAAGTGCAGCAGTTATGAAAAAAACGTCCATTTTTGACTTGCTCCCCGAGGTATATTCATGAAAGCCCAATTCCCGATGTAGACCATCCAATTTGTCCAATAAATAAGTGCCATCAGCTATTTTATCACCAAACCCTATTTGCGGAATGGGGTTGCCCGTCATTTGGATGGAAATAAAAATTGCAGGAACCATAAATGCAAAAATGAGGACACAATATTGAGCTACCTGGGTATAGGTGATTCCCTTCATCCCACCCAATACTGCATAAAAAAGAACAATGAACATTCCTATGATAACACCTGTATTGATATCAACTTCCAAAAACCTTGAAAAAACCAGTCCAACCCCGCGCATTTGACCAGCGACATAGGTAAATGAAATTAGTAGCGCACAGACAACCGCTATTCCCCTGGCCAGATTGGAATAATATCTATCTCCGATAAAATCGGGTACAGTGAATTTCCCAAATTTTCTAAGATAGGGTGCCAGTAACAGCGCCAATAGTACATAACCTCCGGTCCATCCCATTAAATATACGGAGCCATCATAACCATTAAAAGAAATTAAACCTGCCATTGAGATAAACGAAGCAGCGGACATCCAGTCCGCCGCGGTTGCCAAACCATTGGCTAGAGGGGAGACCCCACCTCCAGCAACATAAAAATCTTTAGTTGATCCTGCTCTTGACCAAATTGCTATTCCTATATAAAGTGTAAATGTGATTCCTACTAAAATCCAGGTCCATAGTTGAATGTCCATATTCTTATGTATCTAGGTTATATTTTTTATCCAACTTGTTCATCAACCTTATATACACAAAAATGAGGAGCACGAAAACGTAGATAGACCCTTGTTGTGCAAACCAAAAACCAAGTTTAAACCCACCAAGGCGAATGGTATTTAACTCTTCTACAAGCAGAATACCAAAAACAAAAGACACTAAAAACCATATGGTTAATAATATCCCCAGATACTTTAAATTTTCCTTCCAATATTTTTTTTGGTCTTCCATAATCATTTAATGTTAGTAAGGATTGGTTTGGTTTTTACTAAGTCCTTAAAGATATTCTTTTTACTGGTTTTGTAACTTAGGGCATGAAAATGCAACAATTTTTTTTCAAAGCACTTTTTTTAGTTGGACTATTGCTACTGGAAAGTTGTTCAGCTCAATCCCAACTTATTGAGGATGAATTACAAACGGTAACAACGGAAAACCTCAAATATTATTTGTATTATCCTCAAGGCTACGAGTCGGGAGACCAAAAAGAATTTGGATTGTTACTTTTTCTTCATGGAGGTGGGGAATCTGGTGGAGATTTGGAAGAAATAAAAAAAAATGGCCCTCCAAAACTTTTGGTTGAAGGAAAACAATTTCCATTTCTGGTGCTGGCTCCACAAAACCCATATAGAAGAAAGTGGTGGAACACAGAGGCAATTATAAAATTATTGGATTCAGTGGTAGAGACCAATAATGTTGATAAAAATAGAATCTATTTAACTGGTCTAAGTAGGGGAGGTAGTGCAGCTTGGGAGTTGGCAACACAATACCCTAAAAAGTTTGCCGCGATGGCCGTTGTTTGCGGAATGGCACCTTTACCCTATGCACATTGGATCAATAAGAAAATGCCCATTTGGGTGTTTCATGGAGACAAGGACAAAGTGATTTCTGTAGATGAGTCTGATAAAATGGTGGCCAAACTTAAAGAAATGAATTATGATGTAAGGTATACAAGATATGAAGGTGTTGGCCATAACTCATGGAGTAGAGCCTATACCACAGAAGAACTATATGAATGGTTTGTCAAACAAAAACAAAAATAGTTTAATGAAATATCACCTGGTTTTTATGGTTACCCTAGTTGCTTTGGGTTGCCGCCAAGAAGTTGTCAAAAAACAAAACAAATCAAACAGTTCTGATAAAATAGAAACAGTTGTTAAGGTTGATTCGGTGCAAAAGAAGGAATTAAAGTCTTTTGAAGGTTTAGCGGATACTACTTTTGTTCGGTTGGCGGATTTTAGTGGAGATTTTGCATATGATATGCGATATGCAACAGAAAACAACTTTTTAAAAGCAAAAGTGTACGATTGTGCAGAATGCTATACTCGCGTTAAAACGGCCAAAGCCCTTATAAATGCCAACAAGGATTTCTTGGAAAAAGGAGCAAGAATAAAATTCTTTGACTGCTACCGACCCAATTCAGTACAGTACAAGATGTGGGAGATTGTACCCAATCCCCAATACGTGGCAAATCCAGTAAAGGGCTCTATTCACAATAAAGGAGGAGCTGTAGATATTACCTTGGTTGATATAGATGGAAATGAACTGGACATGGGAACTGATTTTGATTTCTTTGGAAAAAAGGCGTACCATGACAATTTGGATTTGTCCGAGGAAATATTATCCAATCGAAAACTTTTAAAGGAAACCATGGAAGCCCATGGTTTTTGGTCTATACGAACTGAGTGGTGGCACTATAATCTTTCAGCTGGGTCCAATGATAAAATCGCTAATTTTAAGTGGGAATGTATGCACTAGGCTTTTTCACAGTAGAGGACAATTAACTTATTATTTACATCAGTTGTGAAAAACAAATAAGCATCTCCACCATCTTTTATTTTGTGTCTTTTGCGTAATTCTGCAACTGTTGATGGAAAATTACGAGTAGTGACATTCGCTTTTTTCAGGCCTAGTTGGTTAACCCTATTTTTTGAATATGGAATGGTTTCTATAATTTTAAATCTTCTCCCAGGAAAATCCACTAAAGCGTCAGAAGTGTACAAATGTGAATGTTGATGTAGCTTTTTAATTTTATAGGTTTTGGCAACGGTTTTGAATCCACCGGATTTTAAAATAACTGCATTAGGTTCGTATAAATATTTTTTAGGGGCATCATGTTCCAAAACTATGGAAGCTTCTTCCATCATGATGAAGCTAAAATGCACTTCTTGATTTTTGGTAAGGTTTATGGTGTTTATTAAAATCCCATCTTTAAAACCATGTTCCAAAATATAAAGCAATTCTTTTACTTCATTGTTGATTGCCACAATATGAATTTCCTTTACAAAATCAAGCTCTTTTATACTCTGGGAAATATCTAATAGAGGAGAGGTTTTGATTAAAATATTCTTGGATTTCTTAAAAAGAAAAGGAAGGTTTTCGGAAACATTCGGCATACAATCTTTTAACAGAAAAACTTTTCCTTTAACATCATCTCTTCGAGATGGGTCAATGTAAAGCCAATCAAATTTTTGTGTAGTATTTTTTAAAAATTGAAGTCCGTCCTCAGCAACACAAGTGATATTATTTTGACCAAGTATTTTAAAATTATGATTTGCAATTTCACTTAATTCTTGATCGATTTCGCAATGAAAAACAGTATCCAATTGCTTTGAAAAATAGTAAGCATCAACACCAAAGCCACCAGTTAAATCAAGTAGTGATTTTCCATCCAAAAGCTTCGCTTTATAAGCGGCTGTTTGTTCTGAGCTCGTTTGCTCAATGTTCACTTTATTGGGATAGTAAATGTTGGTGGTATTGAACCAAGATGGGAGTTTATATTCGCATTTTTTTTTAGCCTCCAACTGTTGGAAAAGCTCTTTTTGTGAAATTCCTTCAAACAGTTGCTTTTTTAATAATACTGACACGATGTCAGTATTTATATTATTTTTTATAAAATCCTGTGAACCAGTATTTAAAAGTAGTTTATTCAAACGAATACTATAAATTTTTAGTTAACTTTTTTACAACGGAATTTTCAGCTAAAAACTCTTTTAAAATTACTTTTATTGCGGTATAACCAGGTACGGCAACTACCATTCCAACTACTCCAAATACGAGTCCGGCAATGATGATTACCAAGAAGATTTCCAAGGGATGTGATTTCACACTTGTTGAAAAAATAAAGGGTTGAGAAAAGAAATTATCGATGAGTTGGCCAATGATCAAACCGATAAAAACGTAGAGGGCTTTTGGTAAAATAACCGTACTAAAATCGGCCCCTAAAAAACTGGTCATTGTTAATGTGATCATGATTGCTCCACCAATAATTGGACCTATGTATGGAATGATGTTGAAGAGGGCACAAAGGAACGCAATCACGATGGCATTTTCAACCCCGGCAATTAAAAGTGCTATGGTATAAATGACGAATAAAATAAAAAGTTGAAGCAAGATTCCGGCAAAGTATCGGGATAATAATCCATTGATTTTATCAACAGATTTGACAAGATTACTTTCCTTGTTGTCCGGGACAAAAGTCAACATTCCATTTTGAAAAAGATTGCTATCCTTCAAAAAGAAAAATGAAATAAAAAGCACTGAAAAAAGCCCAATGCTAAAACTGCTTAGGGTATTTACAAACGAATTAAGAAAGTCTGGAATAAAACCTAAATCTAGACCTTCCAGTACATTTTTCTCCAAATCGGAGTCTTCAATTAAATGGGTGACATTATCTGTTGTGGCTCCAAAATATTCCAAGATTTGAAGATAAAGGGTATTTACATCCGCTTTTAAGGCATCAATATCCAATAAGGACAGGTTTTTACTTTGCTCAGAAATCAGGGGAATAAACAAAGCCAGAATCCCTAGAAAAATTGCCAGCATTATGACCATGGTCACAATTACCGCCAAGGTGTTCGGAAATTTTAACTTGCGTCTTAAAAAGAGCACTACTGGCCTTCCCAGAAGTGCAATTACCGCAGCAATGGCCAAATAAGCCAAAACAGATTGAATCTTAAATAAAAAATAGCCCAGAAGAACAACACCAACAATAATGGCTACTGCTCTTAAAATCCCCTTGGATATCATTCTTGAAGTCATACGTTAACTTTTAAAGGCATATTCAATAATATTAGCACCTATTTGCAAGGCTTTTAATCTAATTTCTTCTGGGTCGTTATGTACGGATGGATCTTCCCAGCCATCTCCCAAATCACTTTCAAAAGTGAACAATAACAACAGCCTTCCTTCTTCAAAAATACCCAAAGCCTCGGGTCTTTTTCCATCATGTTCATGTATTTTGGGTAAACCACCAGGGAAATTATACTTCTGGTTAAAAATTGGATGGTCGGCACCTAGTTCTTCCAATTGCTTGGTTGGGAATACCTTTTCCAATTCCCTTTTTAGGTAGGGTTGCATACCATAATTGTCATCTATATGCAAAAAACCACCGGAAAGTAAATAGGTTCTTAGATTTTCTGCTTCCTCGTCAGAAAAAAAGACATTTCCGTGCCCCGTCATGTGGAGATAAGGGTATTGAAATATGGAAACACTTCCAATTTCCACGGTTTCTGGTTTTGGATTTATTTTAGTGCCTATGTTGGTATTGCAAAACTTAATTAGATTGGGCAGGGCAGTGGGATTAGAGTACCAATCACCTCCACCACCATATTTTAAGATGGCTATATCTTGTGTATAAGATTGACTCATCACAAAAAAAGTTAAAAAAGCAAATAGCTTGGTAAGTTGTTTCATTTCCCTACGAATAACTAAGAAATCAAAAATACAGTATTCATGTTTAAAAAAATCATAATTCCCATCATGGTCTTTGTTGGAATGTCTCTCATGGCATTTTATACAGGTAGGACAGAAAATTTGGCAAAGCTTGGGAATGAAACAAAGATGGAGGAATATGCACCTGCGATAGTTTTAGAATTATTTACCTCGCAGGGATGCTCAAGTTGTCCTCCTGCGGATTTGCTTTTGGAAAAGGTAAAAAAACAATACCCAGAAAATGTATATGCCTTGTCTTATCATGTAGATTATTGGAATTATATTGGTTGGGAAGATCCTTTTAGTAAATCTATTTACACAAAAAAACAAAGGGATTATAATAGAAAGTTTCAGTACAGAAGCAATTATACGCCTCAATTGGTCATAAATGGAGAAGAACACTTTGTAGGCTCAAATCAATCAAAAATGTATTCTAAATTAAATGAATATAGGACGAAAAAATCAGAGAATACTTTAAGTCTTTCGATTAAGGAAGTTGATGCAGATGCAATTGCATTTGATTATGTTGCAGCGGGTGATTTAACGGACAAGCAGCTTAGGGTTGTTTTGGTTTTGGATGAGCGTACCACACCCGTTAAAAGAGGGGAAAACAGAAACAAAACCTTAAAGAACAGTAATATTGTGGTTGCGGAAAAGTATATTTCTGTGATTGCAAAAAATGGAACGCATTCAATTGAGATTCCAAAGCTTGTTTCTAAAAATGATAATCTAACCTTGATGCTACTTTTAGAGTCCGATAATTTGGATATTACCGGAGCAGCCAAGGCTCCAATTACGGGTTAACTATTGATTATGGAAACTGTTGTACAGGCTACGATTGCAGCCGTTTCAGTTCGTAAACGGTTGTTTCCAAGAGATACTGGAACAAAATTTTTGGACTTCGCTAAATTTATTTCTGATTTTGAAAAATCGCCTTCGGGTCCTATGAGGATTATAATGTCTTTATCTGCAGCAACCCTTCTTTTTAGTTCCATTTTTTCACCTTCATCACAATGCGCAATAAATTTTAACCCTCCCATTTCCTGATTCATGAATTCTTTATAAGAAATTGCAGGATTTAATTTAGGCAAATAGGTTTGCAAGGACTGTTTCATTGCGGATTGCAATACGCGCTCCATCCGTTCTTGTTTGATTACCTTACGCTCTGAGTGCTCACAAATTATGGGGGTTATTTCATCTACACCAATTTCCGTGGCTTTTTCCAGAAACCATTCGTAGCGGTCGTTCATTTTGGTTGGGGCAACAACTAGATGAAGCTTGTACCGTTTTGGAATGCTTTTTTCTGTGGAAATAATTTGCGCTTTGCATTTCTTGGCATCAGCAACAAGAATTTCAGCCTTAAAAAGATATCCTTTTCCATTGGTAATGTGCAAAACATCTCCTTCTTGCTTTCGTAATACTTTTAAGATATGCTTACTTTCTTCAGCGGAAAAAAAGAACTGCTTAAAACTATTGTCTAACGAAGGATTATAAAAGAGTTGCATATATTACAGTTTACTTTTTGCATGTTCCAAACCTAGTTCTATCCAGTTTTGAAGTTGTTCTTCAGTTTTAAAACCCTCCGGAGACACAAAAATAAACTCCTTCATGGGTTTGCCGGTGAAATCCATTGGTCTAACATGTTCTTGCCTTAAAACAACATCCATTTTAATACCTACCACGCGAACCATCAAATCATTTTTAACTGGACCTACGGTCATTTTTCCTTTATATAAAAAAGCGACTCCCCCAAACATTTTCTTTTCAGTGAATTCTTCTGGGAATAGTGCTACTGCATGTCGTATTCTAGAGGCTATTTCTTCGTTATATGCCATTTTTCAATTTGAAAGTGAAAAGTTAGAAATTAAAAATCAACTTCCAATAGCATATCTGGCTTTGGCCCCTACGCTTTGGTCAGTGAATTGTTTTTCTAGAAATTTTAAATACCCAACAATGCCTATCATCGCTGCATTGTCTGTGCAATATTGAAATTTGGGAATATAGGTTTTCCACCCTAATGTTTCTTCAGCGTCTTTGAGTCTTGCCCGTATACCAGAGTTGGCGGCAACGCCACCTCCTATAGCTACCTGTTCGATACCAGTTTGCTTTACGGCCAGTTTGAGCTTATCCATTAATATTTCCAATATGGTAAACTGCACAGAAGCGCATATATCAGCTATGTTTTCAGTGACGTAATCGGGATTCTTTTTTGTTTCTCTTTGGATAAAATATAAAATGCTTGTTTTTAATCCACTAAAACTAAAATTAAGTCCTTCTACTTTGGGTTTTGGAAAATCAAACGCCCTTGGGTTCCCAAGTTGTGCATTTTTGTCTACTAATGGACCACCTGGATAGGGCAATCCCATTAATTTTGCACTTTTATCAAAGGCTTCGCCTACAGCATCATCTAAGGTTTCACCCAATACTTTCATGTCAAAATAACTGTTCACCCTAACAATTTGCGTATGTCCACCACTTATGGTCATACCCAAAAAAGGAAAGGTAGGAGCGGTCATACCTTCATCATCAATGAAATGCGCCAAAATATGCGCTTCCATGTGGTTTACCTCAATCAATGGAATGCTGAGCCCCAATGATAATGATTTGGCGAAAGAAGCTCCGACCAATAAAGAACCCATAAGTCCTGGCCCTCGTGTAAAAGCTATGGCAGATAGTTGTTTTTTATCGATATTTGCTTCGGCCAAGGCTTGATGTACCACCGGAACTATATTTTGTTGATGGGCCCTAGATGCTAATTCTGGGACCACACCGCCATATTTCTTGTGTATTTCTTGTGTTGCCACCACATTGCTTAACACTTTTGTATTGCATAAAACAGCTGCAGAAGTATCATCACAAGAAGATTCAATTGCAAGAATGTAATTTTTTTTATTTGCCACAGGTTTTGGAACAAAAATTGGTTGAGCAAAGGTAAAACATAAAGCCCTATCAGAAAATTAAGGAAAATACTGTTACGATTTTTATTGGCTATTCTGCTAATAATGGTATTGGGCTCTTTAATACTTTCAATTCCAGTGGTACAGACCAGGATGGCCAAATATGCCACAAAAACCATTAATGAGGAATTTGGCACGAATATTTTCATAGATCGCCTTAGTCTGTCCCTGTTCAATTTAAATACCGGAATCAAGGGTATTTATGTAGAAGATTATAAAAAGGATACGCTGGCCTACATCCAAAAACTGTCTACCTCTATTTTAAACTTAAGGAATATGGCCAATGGCGAAATGAAGTTTGGCGATATTGAGGTTGATGGACTTTTTTTTAATTTAAAAACCTACAAGGGTGAAAGAGATACCAATCTGGATGTCTTTGTGGATAAATTGGATGATGGAAAACCGAGAGCGCCAGGAACGCCACCTTTTTTTATGTCTTCGGATGAAATACAGATTTCAGAAGGACGATTCAAACTTTCCGATGAGAATGATGAAGTTGAGGAAATACTGAACTTTACGGATTTGAGTATACTGGCAACCGATTTTCAAATTTTGGGGCCTGAGGTTACCCTTGGTGTTGAAAATTTATCATTCTTGAGCAAAAGAGGTATTCGATTGGAAAATCTTTCAACGGACTTTAAGTATACCAAACAGCAAATGCGTTTTGACTCCTTACGAATCAAAACCAAAGAATCGGCACTCAAAGGAGGCTTGGTTTTTAATTATAACAGAGAGGATTTTTCAGATTTTTTAAATAAAGTAAAAGTTGACGCTGCATTTACTGAATCCACAGTTTCCCTAAATGACATCAATACATTTTATAATGAGTTTGGTACGGGCAAAGAAGTTTTGTTTTCTGGAAAAATGACCGGGGTGCTTAACGGACTAAACGTTAAAGAGTTATTCGTCCAAACTGAAAATACGGGTATTCGGGGCGATTTTGAGTTTGATAATATGTTCAGTGACCAAGCTCCTTTTATTATGCGCGGCGAAATCAATAATATTACCTCTAGCTATTATCAGCTAAGATCATTGTTGCCCAATCTTCTTGGGAAAAATATACCTTCTTCTGTTCAAAAACTGGGTCAGTTTACAATTCGGGGAGATGCTGAGGTTACCGAGACCTCCTTGGATGTCCAGATTAATTTGAATACCGCAATTGGCAATAGTTATACTGATTTGCAGATGACCAATATTCAAACCATCGATGATGCATCGTACAGAGGGTTTATATCCCTCATTGATTTTGATTTGGGAAGTTTTATCGAGAATAAACAATTGGGAAAGGCCAGTCTGGATGTAAATGTTGAAGGAAAAGGTTTTATAGCGGAATACCTGAATACAGAAGTGATAGGAGAGGTGTATAAGTTAGAGTTTAACGATTATGAATACAACAATCTAAAAGTCTCGGGAATTCTGAAAGAAAAACTGTTCGATGGCAATCTAGTTAGTAGAGATGAAAATATTCAGTTTGATTTTAAGGGATTGGCAGATTTTGGAGAGAACTCCAATAATTTCAATTTTATTGCTTCCGTTGCCCATGCGGATTTAAAAAAGCTGAATTTTATTAATGACAGTATTTCCATTTTCAAAGGTGATTTAAATATGGACATTACGGGAAATACCTTGGACAATATTGAAGGACAAATACGATTTTCGAGCACTACCTATCAAAACATAAATCAAACTTACTATTTTGATGATTTCGCAGTTTCCTCATCATTTGATCAAGATACGGTAAGGACAATAGATATAAATTCCCCAGATATTATCACGGGCTATGTAAAAGGAAAATTTAAGATAGGAGAAATAGGTAAGTTGGTCCAGAACTCCGTGGGAAGCATTTACACCAATTACAAGCCCTTTGAAATTTCAGATGGTCAAAAACTTAGTTTTAATTTCAAGATTTACAATAAAATTGTAGATGTTTTTTTTCCTGAAGTAACTTTTGACCCAAATACTTTTATACGGGGAAATATTGTTTCGGACGAGGGTGATTTCAAACTTACGTTTAAATCTCCAAGTATTAAAGCCTATGGAAATGACTTCGATAATATAGAACTTAAAATCGATAACAAAAATCCTTTGTTCAATACATTCGTATCAGTAGAAGATATGTCCACGGTGTATTATGATGTTAAAGATTTCAGTCTTATCAATACCACATTGAAGGACACACTTTTCTTTAGAACCGAGTTTACCGGAGGAAGTGGGTTTGATGATAGTTATAACCTCAACTTCTACCATACATTCAACAAAGAAAACAAATCGGTCATTGGATTAAAAAAGTCCGATGTGAATTTCAAAGGAAACACCTGGATCTTAAATAAAGATGGAAATGACAAGAACAAAGTCATTGTTAATAGAACTCTAGATAGCATTCGGATAGAGGAAGTTGTTATGGACAACAACAATGAAGAACAAATAAGACTGCGAGGAGAATTGGCAGATTCTACATACAAAGACCTTGCGCTTCAGTTTAAAATTGTTTCCTTAAATAAAATCACTCCAGTAATAGATAGTCTTAAACTCGAAGGTTCTGTGAATGGTTTCCTCAATATTCTGCAAAAAGATGGAAAATACCTTCCCACATCTAGTCTAAATGTTGAAGACTTTAGTGTGAACAACACGCGGTTGGGAGATCTTGAAATAGGCATTTTTGGAAACAATGACCTTACCCAGTTTGGTGTGAGCACATGGTTAAATGACAATGGTCAAGAGAAATTGAGCATAAATGGGAATGTGTCCAATATAAATAACAATAGACAACTTGATTTATCCGCAAACTTTACAGGCTTTGAATTAGAACCATTCAGTCCCTTGGGAGATGGTGTCATTTCAAACATAAGGGGAAGTATTGATGGATATGCCAAAATAACCGGAAAGGTTTCCAACCCTTCAATAAATGGGGCCCTAAGTTTAAACGATGCAGGAATTGGCATACCCTATCTTAATGTGGATTATGATTTTGCCCCATATTCACGTGTTCGTCTTTTTGACCAAACATTCTATTTTGAGAATATTGGTCTGTCCGATGTAACCGAAGGTACCACTGCAACTTTAGATGGAACAATCAACCATACAGCTTTTGATGATTGGTCCCTTGATCTGGATTTGGATACCAACAATGACCGTTTTATGATTTTAAATACGGAGTTTGATGAAGAATCCTTGTACTATGGCACCGGTTTTATAAATGGAACAGGGAGTATTTATGGCCCTACAGATGCACTTACCATTGCCGTGGACGCAAGTACGGCCAGAGGTACATCATTAAAGATTCCTCTAAGTGATGTGACCAGCGTTGGAGACTATTCCTTTATAAATTTTATTGAAAAAGGCACCTCGGAATCATTTAGGGAAGAACGCGTGCTTCAAGATTATCAAGGCTTGGAAATGGCCTTTGATTTAGCGGTAACCCCACAGGCCGAAGTTGAAATAGTAGTTGACCGCAGTACTGGAAGTTCATTAAAAGGTACTGGTGAAGGAATTCTTTTGATAGAGATCAATACAAATGGCAAGTTTAACATGTATGGGGAATTTGTTGCGGTTACTGGAGAATATAATTTTAAATATGGTGGGGTAATCGATAAAAAGTTTCAGGTTCGCCCAGGGGGAACCATACTTTGGGAACGAGACCCATTGGCAGCACAACTTAATTTAGAAGCAGTATATGCTTTAAACGCAAATCCGGCGCCACTTTTAGATAACCAGGAGTTATCTAGATCAAGAATACCAACAGAAGTTGTTGTACGTTTGGATGGTGAATTGGAAAGTCCTAATATTGAGTTTGACATTGATTTTCCGGGAACTAATTCGGTTGTACAATCGGAGTTGGAATATAGACTACAAGATCCAACCGTAAAAGAAAGGAATGCCTTCTTCCTTTTGGCGCAAGGAACTTTTGTAAATGAACAGTCGGGAATAAACCAACAAGCGGTAACGGGAAATCTTATTCAAACAGCTTCCGGATTACTCAACCAAATTTTAGATAGTGGCAGTGATAAGTTCAACCTTGGGCTTTCCTATGAGCAAGGATATTTGGATACCAGTGCTGATATTCGTACTGAGGACAGGATTGGTGTAACGGTGTCAACCCAGATATCTGATAGAATCCTGGTAAACGGAAGAGTAGGGGTTCCGGTTGGAGGAGTATCCGAAAGTGTGGTTGCCGGAGATGTTGAGGTTCAGGTATTGTTGAACGAAGAGGGAACCTTGAGTGCAAAAATCTTTAATAGGGAAAATCAAATTCAACAGTTTTTGGCAGAACGACAAGGATATACGCAAGGGATGGGTCTTTCCTATAAGGTTGATTTTAATAGTTTTAAAGAACTGATGCAAAAAATATTTCAAAAGAAGCAAAAACAGTCCGTTCCACCTGAACAAAAACAGTCCAAAGAAATTATGGGGAAAGATAGCCTCATTAGATTTACTCCAAAGGAAAACGACACAAAAGGAATCCTCAATTAGGGTTATATTTTTGCTTTTTTTTGATTAAAAATTTACGAAAACGTTTGCGAAAACATCTGAAAATAAATTAGTTAATATGTCATTCATTAATTAAATAAAGTTTCCTAGCTTTGATCTTTTAAAATTTTGAATGGCTTCAGAAATTAAGAAAATAGGGGTGTTTACATCAGGGGGAGACTCTCCTGGAATGAACTCTGCCATTCGTTCCGTAGTTCGTACCTGTGCATATCTTGAAATAGAATGTGTTGGTATTTACAGGGGATATGAAGGAATGATAGATGGTGATTTTAAACTTATGGACGCCCGTAGTGTAAATAACATTATTAATAAGGGCGGGACTATATTAAAATCTGCGAGGTGCGAAGAATTTAGAACTCCAGAAGGCCGGAAAAAGGCCTATGAACAACTGAAAAAAGCTAAGATTGATGCTTTTGTCGTAATCGGCGGTAATGGCAGTTTTGCAGGAGCTTTGGCCTTTAATGAAGAATTCAATTTTCCTATAATGGGAATTCCGGGAACCATAGATAATGATATTTTAGGTTCCAGTTATACCATTGGTTTTGATACTGCCATAAACACTGTTGTAGATGTTATAGATAAGATTAGGGATACGGCAAGTTCACATAACAGATTGTTTTTTGTTGAAGTTATGGGAAGGGATGTAGGCCATATCGCATTGAACGCTGGTGTTGGAGCAGGGGCGGAAGAGATTTTGATTCCAGAGCAGAATCTAGGTTTGGAACGTTTGTTGGATTCCTTGAAAAGAAGCAAGAAATCAGGTAAATCTTCCAGCATAGTTATCGTGGCAGAAGGTGATAAGATTGGGAAAAATGTTTTTGAACTGAAGGAATATGTTGAAGAACATTTACCCATATACGATGTTAGAGTATCTGTATTGGGACATATGCAGCGAGGAGGAAATCCAACCTGTTTTGATAGGGTATTGGCAAGTAGAATGGGAGTGAAAGCCGTTGAAAGTCTTTTAGAGGGAAAATCAAACTATATGGTAGGTATAAGGGACACCAAACTTATTCTTACGCCAATTAGTGAAGCAATTAAAGCACATACAGAAGTTGATAAGGAACTTATACGAGTTTCCGATATCATGACAACATAAATTTAAATCAAACAGAGTAAAAATGTCAAATTTAAAAATTGGAATTAACGGATTCGGTAGAATAGGAAGATTGGTCTTTAGGGCTACTGTAAAGAGAGACAACGTAGATGTTGTGGCAATAAACGATTTGTTGGATGTTGAGCATCTTGCATACCTGCTTGAATACGATTCTGTTCACGGAAGATTTGACGGAACAGTTGAAGTTAAGGATGGAAACCTTATTGTAAACGGAAAAACAATTAGAATCACAGCTGAACGTGACCCCAAGAATTTGAAATGGGATGAAGTGGGTGCGGATATCGTTGCAGAATGTACCGGTATTTTTACAACTTTGGAAATGGCACAATATCATATTGATGGTGGTGCCAAAAAAGTAGTTATCTCTGCACCGTCAAAAGATGCGCCAATGTTTGTGATGGGAGTGAACCATCAAGAGGTAAAGGCTTCAGATACAATAGTATCCAATGCGTCTTGTACGACCAACTGTCTTGCTCCGCTTGCAAAAGTTTTAAATGACAAGTTCGGTATTGAAGAAGGATTGATGACCACGGTACATGCTACCACGGCGACCCAATTGACGGTAGATGGACCTTCAAGAAAAGATTATAGAGGAGGTAGGAGCGCAATGCTAAATATTATTCCCGCCTCTACCGGTGCGGCAAAAGCTGTAACCAAGGTTATTCCAGAGCTTTTAGGAAAACTTACAGGAATGGCATTTCGTGTGCCTACCGCAGATGTATCGGTAGTAGATTTAACTGTAAGGTTAGAAAAAGAAACTTCGTATGAAGAAATAAAGAAGGCATTCAAAGAAGCTTCTGAAGGAGATATGGCCGGTATTTTAGGATATACAGAGGAACCCGTTGTTTCACAAGACTTTATTGGCGATGCAAGAACAAGCATTTTTGATGCAGGAGCTGGTATGGAATTAAACTCGAAGTTCTTTAAGGTTGTTTCTTGGTATGACAACGAAGCGGGTTATTCCAATAAATTGGTTGACTTGGCCCAGCACGTGGCAAACCTTTAATCTGTTAGTACACTTACATCAAAATCTGGGTCAAGGTGAATTCACCTTGACCCAGATTCAAAATAAAACCTGATATATGATATTGATTGTTGATAGCGGGGCAACCAAATCCGATTGGATTGCGTTAAATGATAAAGGAGAACAATTATTTCTTACACAGACTCTTGGGCTTAGTCCAGAAGTATTGACTCGCGAAGTTATTGAAGACCGTTTGGCCAATAACTTTGAGATTTCCAAGAATAAAGACGCGGTAAAACAATTGTATTTTTACAGTGCGGGATGCGGTACGGATAGAATGAAGGGTTTTATGAAGGAAATTTTCAAGGATTTCTTTCCAAATGCAAAAACAGAAGTCCGGGAAGATACATATGCAGCTATTTACGCTACAACCAACATGGGGCAGCAAAGTATAGTCTGTATTTTGGGAACAGGATCCAATTGTAGCTATTATGATGGTCATCAATTATTTCAAAAGGTAACTTCCCTAGGATATATTTTAATGGACGATGCAAGTGGTAATTTCTTCGGAAGAAAACTCTTGCGAGACTATTATTTTCACAAAATGCCCCAAGATTTGGGGATTCAATTTGCCAAACAATTTGATTTGGATGCTGATGTGATAAAAGAACATTTGTACAAACAGCCTAATCCAAATACCTATTTAGCCACATTTGCCCGCTTTATTATTGAAAATAAAGAACACCCATATTGCAAAGGAGTCATTGAAAAAGGTTTACAACAATTCGTGAACAACTATATTATGCAGTTTGAACTGGCCACGAAGGTTCCCATTAGTTTTGTTGGAAGTATAGCACACTTTTTAAAGGACGAACTTACAACAATACTGGAGCGCAACGATTTGATTTTGGGAGTGATTAGAAGACGTCCCATAGATGGGTTGGTCGATTTTCATCGACAAACTATTTAACCGCTATCATAGAGATTTCAACGTTAACAAATTTAGGAAGATTGGCAACCTCAACAGTCTCTCTTGCAGGTGCGGTTTCAGCATCAAAATAGGCCCCATAAGCCTCATTTATTTTAGAAAACTGATTCATGTCTTTAATGAAAATTGAAGTTTTCACTACATGATCAAAGGTCATTCCCGCGGCATCCAATATTGCCTTTAAATTTTCCATTGACTGTGTTGTTTCCTTTTTGATATCACCTTCAACCAAATTTCCAGTAGCTGGATCAATTGGAATCTGCCCAGAAATATAAAGTGTACCGTTTATGAGTGTTGCCTGATTATATGGTCCAATCGGAGCAGGTGCATTTGGAGTATTGATTATTTTTTTCATATTGGATTTTAATATAAAGTTACTGGCATTTTTACAATCCAGCAATTATCGCTGACTTCTATTTTCCCACTTAAGGTCACTAAGAATGGAACTTTTTATTCCAATAAAGAAATACCATCGTTCAAACCTTCCAAAAGGTGTCCAATCAAAACTTAAACGGAAACTGTCCAAATCTCTTTTAAAATTTAGTCGGGTATCCGCAAAACCTTTATTTTTTATATCATATCCCGAATTAAAACCTACTTCCCACTTGGGTGAAAGTTGTACGTTTCCGGAAAACATCAGGGAATGATTAGTTATCTCATTTTGCCTATTGCTATTGCTATATGTGGCAACATAGGTAAGCCGCATATCCCATGGAATTTTTGAGGCATAGATTGGATTTTCAGTATCTCCGGAATCCTCCTCATCCTTTTTAAAATGCGGCTCTCCATCACGTGCACCTTGAAGTTCAAACGGGTTTGCGCCATAATCAGGTTCCTCTTTTTCAGGTTTCTCCCTTTTTTTATCACCACCTTTTTTAAACATTTCACTGTCTATGGAAAAGCCTGTATTTACCCGTGCGGAGGTTAACCTTAAAAGCCCACCCCCATTATTGATATTAAAGGTATTGATACGTGTTCCGTTATTATCGATAGCGTAGGGATCTAATGTGGCTGAAAAATTAATTGGAACATTCTTAATGATTTCAGTACCACCGCTAAGGCTTATAGGGCTCAATTTTAGAGAATCTGCCTCAAAATTATAACTCGTGGATAAGTTAAGATTGCTAAGAATACTTACTTTCCTTGGTTCAGTAGCTGTTGAATCTTTGTCTTTTACTTTTGCCTCGAGCGTATTTTGTAATGAAAAACCTATAGAATTGCCCTTGCTTAGGGAAGGACGTCCATAAATGCTGTTTTCAAAAGGGGTATATTGAACTTCATCACCGTCCTCATCGGTGTAGGTATTATAAAACTGTTCAAATGATGGGGCATAGCTATAACTAATTGATGGCCTCATGACATGGCGAATTGCCTGTATTTTTTTGTCTTCCCCAAAGTTAAACGTACCATATACCGTTGTACCAATACTTGTACTGAAACTATATCGGTTGAATCGGTCAAATCCGGCAATAGTATCTGTAACCACTTCTTCTAAATCGTCATCATATCTGCGGCTTATGGTCTCCAATGACCAAACGTCCTCATAGTTTCCAGATAGGCCCACGCTGAGATATTTAGCCACTTTGAAGTTGGTGGAAACTGGTATTCTGTGTCTAGCACCAACACGTGCACCATCAAACATTTCACTTGTAAAAAAATCTTCTTCGGTTGTGGTTATACTATTTTGTGCATTTACATCATACTGAAAATTCACATTTTGGATAATTCCCTTTTTCAGACCATCACGTTTGGCAAATGGAAAAATACGTTCCATGCTAGCCTGGAAAGTGGGTAGGGACATATTGATGACACTCTCTTCCGTTCTTGTATTTTGTGTGTGCGTTAAGGTGAGACTCGTATTTACAGATGGGTATTCTGGAAAAGTCTTTGAATAGCTTATAGACGAAGCAAATGTGTTGGTCTGCGTATTAGCTCTGTTTATTTGATTCAAAGAATTGGTGAAAAATTGACTGCTACCAAGGTTTACAGATGCAGAAAAACGTGAATTTGGGCTGGCCTTAGTATCTTGGGAATGACTTATCCTAATATTGTAGCTACTACTACGACTAAAATCATCAAATCCTTTTTGACTGGTGATGATGTTTTCATAACTAAAATTGACATTTCCTCTGTATTTATAGCGTTTTGCATAGATGGACTGTGTTCTAAAACCATAACTGCCGTTGGTGTAGAAATCCCCAGTAACACTCAAGTCCACATAATCACTGATGGGTAAATAATACCCTCCATTTTGCAGGAAATAACCTCTGTTGGGATCATTACCAAATGTTGGGAAAATCAATCCTGCAGTTCTTCCTACGGTCAATGGAAAGTAGGCAAAAGGAAGAGCAATTGGGGTTGGAACATCCACAATATATAAATTGCTATAGCCGGCTATAATCTTCTTTTTTGGAACAAATTTGGCCTTTCGGATTCTTATATAATAGTCAGGATCAATAGTATCCTTGGATGTGGTCAATTTCCCCTCACTCAGAAAATAAACAGAATCATTCTCTTTTTTGGTGACTTCTGCATACACTTTCATGGCGTCGCTGCCCAATTCGCCCAATCCTGCTTGTTGTTCTGTTCTTGAGTTCCAGATCAGTGCTTTTTGCGTATCAAAATTAAACCGAATGGAATCTGGCCTTACCTCATTGCTTCCCTGTTTAAAAAATGGAAGTTGTGAATAGGTTCCGGTAGAATCCCTCAACCTACCGGCATACACCTCATTTTTAATATAATCCATGACAATTACACCAGCTTTAAGCTCTGTGTCCTGATAATATATTTCGGCTTCGTTATAAAGGTATATTTTGTTGTCACTCTGACTAAGTTTTACATAGTCTTTCGCTTTATATTTTATCTGATCTAATAAAAGAGGTTTTTTTCCTTGAACAGAATCGATCTTCAAAGAATCAAGAGGAATGGAATCATTTAAAATATTGATAGGTAAAAGCGGTGCGGTTATGCTATCCTGGTGGGCTTTTATTGGTAAGGGCTTAATAAAATCGCCCTCCTGAGCCTTAAGATTTATTGTCCAGCCAATGAGAAGAAATAGGAAAACTAAAATATGTTTGTTTGATTGCAACGTGATAAATCCTATTTTTGTTCTAGTTTGGCCTAGTTTTTGGGATCAAACTTACATATATTTTTTGTTCCTTTCATTGGGGTTTACAATATTTTTAACCATTGGGGAACACTATAATTATTTAGTTCTTATGATTAAAAGTAAGCTAGCTTTTTTTGTTTTTTTACTCTCTGTCCTTTCTTTTACTTCATTCAACAAGAATGATACCGAAGTAACCCCAAAAGATAAGTTTGTTGTTGTATTGGATGCAGGTCATGGTGGTCATGATCCTGGTAATTTGGGAAACGGGTACCTTGAAAAGAACATTGCTTTGGGTATTGTATTGAAAGCTGGTGAAGAATTAGAGAAGAATCCTGATATTGAAGTTATCTACACACGGAAGGATGATACCTTTATAGATCTTTTTGTAAGAGGGGAAATCGCTAATCAAGCCAACGCAGATCTCTTTGTGTCGGTACATTGCGATTCACATACTTCAGATGCCCATGGCGCAGGTACATTTGTTTTGGGACTTCATGTAAATAGACAAAACTTTGAAGTTGCCAAAAAAGAGAACTCCGTAATTTATTTGGAAGATGACTATGAACAGCGCTATGCTGAGTACGATATTAATTCGCCAGAATCCGTAATTGGACTTACCATAATGCAAGAAGAGTTTTTGGACCAGAGTATTTTATTGGGAAAAAAACTTCAAGATAATTTCACCAAAAAATTGAATCGAAAAGACAGGAAGGTAAAGCAGGCAGGTTTTATAGTGCTTCACCAAACCTTTATGCCAAGTGTCTTGGTAGAAACAGGTTTTTTGACCAATAAAGGTGAAGGAAGCTATTTAAACTCCATAAAAGGTCAAAATGAAATGGGTAAGGCTATTGCCAATGCTGTTTTAGCCTATAAAGAGGATGTTACCAGTGGTATTGCCATTGATACACCAATTGTTAAGGAAGATACACCAGAGCCTACACAAGTGCCTGTAAAGGAAGAACAGGTAGAATCAAGTAAGGAAGTAACATCAAATACAGATTCTCAACCCAAAGCTGTTACGGTAACAGAAAAAATTGAAAAAACAACACTTCCTGCTAAAACGGGAGTGATTTTTAAAGTACAGCTTATGGCCAGTGCCAATACAATTCCACTTAGGAGTGAGAATTTTAATGGATTGGATGTACTATCAAAAGAACCAGTTAAGAACCTTTTTCGTTATATGTACGGGAATACTGATTCATATCAAAAAGCAGAGCAACTGAAAAGAGAAGCTGTTACTAAGGGATACACTACTTGCTATATTGTGGCATATAAAAATGGCACAAGGGTAACTTTGACCGAAGCTTTAAAATAGGTTAACAGGTACAAAAATTGCCTTGTCAAAAATATTCCTAATTTTGTTTAGAACAGAAAACCGAGCCCTTTGAAGCTAACCAGAGAAATCAAAACCGGGATTATAGTAATTACAGGAATTTTAGCGGTAATCTTTGGATTAAGCTATTTGAAGTCTTCCCCATTTTTTGAAAACGATAAAATATTTTACGCGGTATACGACCATGTCGGTGGATTACAGACCGGTACACAAGTATCCATAAACGGACAGGTTGTGGGTAAAGTGGTAAGCATAAAATTTAAGGACAACAAATTTAGATCTGTTGTTGAGTTTACCGTTAATAAAGATCAAGATTTTTCCAAAAATAGTAGCGCAGAAATTTATGATACGGGAATCATAGGTGGAAAGGGTATTCAAATTCTTCCAGTTTTTGATGACGCATCTTTCGCAAAATCGGGAGATACCTTAAACTCAAGTATTAAACCAGGAATTACCGCCTTGGTACAAGAGAAACTGACTCCACTTCAAACTAAGGTAGAAGGAGCAGTATCCCATGCAGACACATTATTAATGAATTTTAATGATATACTGGATGATCAAACACGACATGAATTAAGACAGAGTATAGCAGGTATAAATGACTTGGTAAGCTCATTTAAGGGGAGTGCGGACAAATTGAATAGTTTACTGGAAAGCAATAAAGAACAATTGGATAATTCCCTTAAAAATGTGGATAATATAACTACCAACTTTTCCAAGCTTTCAGATTCGTTGGCCAATGCTGGCTTGGCAGAGACAGTTTCCAATTTTAAGACAACTGTGGAACGTTTAAACGCAGTCCTTGGAAAGATTGAAAAGGGTGAGGGGTCTCTTGGGAAACTGGCCCATGATGAAAAACTATATAACAACCTTGAAGCTGCTTCCAGGGAATTGGATTTATTGCTACAGGACTTTAGGCTCAACCCCAAACGCTATGTAAATGTTTCTGTATTTGGAAAGAAACAAAAAGAATATGAGCTTCCGGAGAATGATCCCGCTTCTCAAAATCAGAATTAATATATGGAGTACTTGCCCAATATACTTTTTACTATAGCCCTAATAATGGGCATTGGTTTTTTTGTGCGAAATGTGAAAAAACTGTCACGAAACATCAAATTGGGAAAAGATGTGGATGTCAGCAATGATAAACCACAACGTTGGAAGAATATGGCCAAAATAGCATTGGGCCAGACCAAAATGGTGGTTCGCCCCATAGCGGGACTTATGCATATTATTGTCTATGTGGGCTTTGTGATCATTAACCTAGAAGTGCTCGAAATTATATTGGATGGTATCTTGGGAACCCATAGGGTATTTGCCCCTTTAGGTTCGCTATACAATCTTTTGATAGGCTCTTTTGAGGTATTGGCATTTATGGTCATTGTAGCTGTTGTTATTTTTTGGGTCAGAAGAAATATCATCAAACTCAAAAGATTCATAAAGCCTGAAATGGAAGGATGGCCCAAAAAGGACGGCAACATGATCTTATATATTGAGTTTGTACTCATGTTCTTGTTTTTGACCATGAACGCAGCTGACTTTCAATTACAGCAGATGGGTGCGGCGTATTACACAAAAGCAGGAGCCTTTCCCGTGAGCCAATTTATTGCACCCCTATTTGAGAACATATCCATATCAAACTTAATCTTGATTGAGCGCAGTGCATGGTGGCTTCATATTCTTGGAATATTGGCCTTTCTGAATTATCTGTACTATTCCAAGCATTTGCATATTTTACTGGCATTTCCCAATACCTACTATGGAAAATTAGCACCACAAGGGAAATTCAATAATGTAGAAGCGGTTACCAATGAAGTAAAGCTGATGATGGATCCCTCAGCTGATCCATTTGCGGCACCTGCCGAAGATACCCCGGACCCTGAAAAGTTTGGTGCTTCAGATGTCATGGATTTAAATTGGGTACAATTACTGAACGCCTATACCTGTACGGAATGTGGTAGATGTACATCAGAGTGCCCTGCTAATCAGACAGGGAAAAAACTATCACCTAGAAAGATAATGATGGACACTAGGGATAGGTTGGAAGAAGTAGGAAAAAATATAGATGCCAATAAAGGAGTATTTGTCCCAGATGGGAAACAATTGTTGGGCGACTACATTAGTCATGAAGAATTATGGGCATGTACTACCTGTAATGCATGTGTTGAAGCCTGCCCTGTAAGCATTGACCCTTTGTCCATTATTATGGAAATGCGCAGATTTTTGGTGATGGAGCAATCCGCCGCACCAACGGAATTGAACAATATGATGTCCAATATCGAAAATAATGGAGCTCCTTGGCCTTATAATCAAATGGACCGGTTAAATTGGGTAAACGAATAACTTTCTAGGACTATGAGTGAAGAAATCAAGGTGAAAACCATGGAAGAATTTATTGCTCAAGGTAAGCAGCCGGAAATATTGTTTTGGGTAGGTTCCGCAGGCAGTTATGATGATAGGGCAAAAAAGATTTCCCGAGCCTTTGTAAAAATATTGAATAGTGCAGGTGTGGAATTTGCCGTTTTGGGCTCAGAGGAAAGTTGTACGGGGGATGTAGCTAAGCGTGCGGGCAATGAATTTTTGTTTCAAATGCAGGCCATGATGAACATAGAGGTTTTGAACGGTTACGAGATTAAACGTATTGTAACCTGTGACCCACATTCATTCAATACCTTGAAAAATGAATATCTAGGTTTAGGTGGAAATTATGATGTTATTCACCATACACAATACATCAAAGAATTGATCGATAATGGGCGTTTGTCGATTGAAGGGAAAGTATATAAAGAAAAACGCATAACGTTCCACGACCCTTGTTATCTTGGTAGGGCCAACTCCGTTTTTGATGCGCCAAGGGATGTTCTTAAGAAAACCAATGCGGACATTGTAGAAATGAAACGTCACAAAAAAACCGCGCTGTGCTGTGGAGCAGGAGGAGCTCAAATGTTCAAAGAACCCGAAAAAGGGGATATGGATATTAATGTATTACGTACAAAGGATGCGCTGGAAACCAACCCCAACATTATTGCAACCGGATGTCCGTATTGCAATACCATGATGACGGACGGAATCAAAGCCCACGAAAAGGAAGATAGTGTTACTGTTTTGGATGTAGCTGAACTTATTGCAAATTCTATTTAAAATGCTAGTAGATTTTAAAACATTGCCAGAAACTTCGCGAATTTGGATATACCAATCCAACCGAAGCTTTAAAGAATCGGAATTACAGGAAATAGAACAAAATCTAGCCAATTTTATTCAAGAGTGGACCGCACATGGTAGTGAATTGGAGGCGGGATTTGAAATAAAATACAAAAGATTCATAATCATTGCCCTAGATCAGACCAATGCAAGCGCTTCAGGCTGCTCCATAGATGCCTCGGTACATTTTATACAAGCCTTGGAGAAAAAATATAACGTAAGCCTTTTGGACCGTATGAACGTTTCATTTAAACAAGGTGAATATGTAACGTACAAATCTTTACAGGACTTTAAAAAAATGGCAAAAGAGAAGGCCATTTCAAAAAACACCATCGTATTCAATAATTTGGTGGCCAACAAGCAGGAGTATTTGGAGCATTGGGAGGTCCCTGCTTCTGAAAGCTGGCACTCACGGTTTGTGTAGCATTTGTGCTAACAATATTTAGAAGCTCGTAGAATAGCATATTGCCAAATTAGTTGATTTTACTCAGGTCATCCGTCAATTTACCCTAGATTTTCATGCCAAAATATCCCGTAAACGTAGGCATTAATAGGTCAAAAAAGCAGAAATACACGCAACCTTTCAATTGAAAATTCATCTATTATTTTGTTGAATATTAACTGTTTGAACTATGAAATATGGACTATTGTTATTAGCACTTACCTTTCTGTGCTGTTCCGCGGATGACACGAAAAGTCTAACTTCTACTAACCTTCAAGGAAAATGGATTGAGACTGAAACCCGACTCGACACATTGTCTTTTGAATCTTGGGAGAATTTAGAGATTATGAATTTGAATCGTGGAAAAGAAATGAAGGATGGGTATTTGTTGCCTAAATCTGGGTCAGGACCTTACAACTACATTCTTTTAGAAGAAAAAATATCTTTAAATTCCATGCTATCTAGTGATTCAAACTATGACGACTATTATTTAAAAATAATTGGGAATAAATTGAACATTGGAAATTTTTATGGTGACACTTCTGGAGAAATCTTAACATTTGAAAAGTTGGATTAAAAAATTCACTCACAAATATAAAAGGACATAACCCTGGCACAGCTCGTTAACTTATGGACGCACATATGGATTTACTTAGGTCATCCCTCATTTAACCTAGACTTTTACAGTAAAATCTCCGAATTTCACGGATCTGTCGCTAAAGACAATTAAAACAGTTCTTATAGCCTAACGTTGTAGCCAATTATGGCTCAGAATGTAGGTGGACTAACAAAAATCTAAACACAGGCAACCATTAGTATCCTATTTTACGTCTTTATTGAAAAACAACAAGACAAATGCAAAAAATAGTATTCACAATTATACCTGTGATTTCCATAAGTTTAAACTATGTTCAATCGCCCAAAGAACAATTAAGGCTTATAAATTCTGTAACAAGCTGAGGATATAATCGTATTCAGTTAAAAACTAAAGAAGATGATTAATGAAAAAAATACTAACTATTCTCCTTACTACAATTTTATTCTCTTGTCAGGACAATAAAGAACAACTGAATCTTACAGAAGGTCTGTACATATCAAACGTTACCATTATCTCAACAGAAGATGGAAATTATAGCCCATATATCGGTCATTTAGTGGTCGAAAAAGATAAAATCGTTTATATAGACAAGAATGAGCCAAACATAAGCGGAACATTTGAACAGATTGATGGAACTGGGAAATTTATAATTCCAGGGTTAATTGATAGTCATGTTCATATTACAGATGTACAAGGAATGCTTCAACACCATATAGAAAAGTACCCTGAAATAGTCAAAGAATTTAATAGCCAAATGCCTAGAAGCTATTTATACTATGGCTTTACCACACTCATTAATCTTGGGGGCATATCTGATGAACGAATCAATTCTTTTAACAAGCAACCTGTAAAACCCGACTTATATCATACTGGATATTCAGGAGCTGCGGTTGCAAATGGTTACCCAATGAATTTTACACCTGAAGAATTTCGATTTGAATTTGCGCCAAATTTCATATACATGGAAAGTCAGGCAGAGAATATACCAGATAAGTATAAACCAGCCAACCATACACCTAAAGCAGTTGTTAATCGTATTAAAAATTCTGGGGCTATTGCTGTAAAATCTTATTATGAGTCAGGTTTTGGACGGATATCTAATTTACCTCTGCCAACCAAAAGTATTATGACTGAATTACTTAAAGAGTCACATGCAAATGGGCTTGTCCTTACAGTTCATGCTAATTCACTTGAAGGACATTCTTTTTTGGCTGATATAGGAGTAGATATTATAGCGCATGGACTATGGAGCTGGGAAAAGTATAAGGATGTACCAACGGACTCTCTTCCTTTAGAAATAAAAAAAATGTTGGATTTACAAATTCAAAAAAGAATAGGCTATACGCCCACATTAGCAGTCATTGCAGGAGAGGGAGCTTTAGTTGATAATAAATTCCTTAATCAGTCTGCCTTAAAAAAAGTGGTTCCTAAAAATTTACTTGAATGGTATAAAACGGAAGAAGGTCAATGGTTTGCCAAAGACCTTTTTAGTGAATCTAATGTAGAAGAGGTACATAAAATCTATGGCAATGTACAAGCTCATGCAATGCTAGTTTTAAAATACCTTTCTGACAATAATGGTCTAATTCTATTTGGCTCAGATACTCCATCTGGCCCAATTTATGGTAATCAACCTGGTCATAATGGATATTGGGAACTCAAATTAATGGAAGAAGCAAAAGTTCCTTTAAATAAAATACTTTCCTCTGCTACAATTAATAATGCTAAAGCTTTTCATTTAGATTCTTCTATTGGCTCATTGGATATCGGAAAAAAGGCTAATATAATTATGATGACTAAAAACCCTTTAATGGATATTGAAGCATATGATGCTATAGAGAAAGTTGTTATTGGAGGTAAAATCATAAAAAGAGAAGATTTAGAGGTCAAAGAATAACTGGCTACAACAATGGCTATAAATAATTGTTTGTTCTGTTCTCACTCGGAAAATCCACAAGATTTTCCTTTGGTATGTGAATGTTTACTAAATTAGTTGCCAAAGCACGCAACTATCCATAGCCGAGACCGATAAGTGCAATCCCCATAACTTCTATCAAAAATTCTTTTTTCGTTTTAAGGAAAAGTCGCTTCCAAAACAAGAAATCAATTTATAACCTCGCTTGTCCTTAGAAAACTTAGATTGGGAGTTTTAATGGTTATCTGTATGCAAGACTTGTTTAAATTCTCTTAATAAATGTGCTTTCTTCGATGAAATACAATATTTTTATGCGTTATAAGTTCATGTCCTAGACAAGATTTTATGCGGATAAACCTTTACGTTCCCATTTTCTTATTAGTTGTTCTAAGCATTAGTGGTCAAAACAACCCATTAATGGCAAAAGATTCTATTGCACAATTTAATTGGGTGAAATCTACGTATGATGCTATGTCCATTGATGAACGTGTAGGGCAATTGTTCATGGTCAGTGTTGCATCCAATCAAGATAAGGCTGCAACAGATAAAATAGCACAGCTTGTACAGGAACATCATATTGGTGGGGTTATATTTTCAAATGGCGGACCAGTTCGTCAAGCTAAACTTACCAATGAATATCAATCACACTCCAAAATACCATTGTTAGTAGCTATGGATGCGGAGTGGGGTCTTTCAATGCGTTTGGATTCTACTTATGCCTTTCCTTGGAATATGACCTTAGGTGCAATAAAGGACAGTGCTATAGTTGAAAAAGTAGGCCATCAAATAGGAAAACATGCAAAAAGGCTTGGAGTCCACATCAATTTTGCACCAGACATAGATGTGAACAATAATCCGAAAAATCCGATTATAGGAAATCGCTCTTTTGGCGAAGACCCAATAAATGTTGCTCAAAAAGGAACAGCATTTATGCGGGGTATGGAACAAGCTGGAGTTTTATCCTGTGGAAAACATTTTCCCGGTCATGGTGATACGGCAACAGACTCCCATAAGGCGTTGCCCATTATAAACTCAACCAAAGAAAGGTTGGATTCCGTTGAGCTTTATCCATTTAGAACATTAATAGAAAATGGATTGAGTTCTGTAATGGTGGCACATTTGGATGTTCCAAACATAGAGATTAGGGAAGGACTTCCTTCAACACTTTCAGAACAAATTGTTTCTGTGCTGTTAAAGAAAGAACTGGGATTTAAGGGTCTTGTTTTCACCGATGCGCTAAATATGAAAGCGGTTTCCAAATTTGCCAACGAAGGTGAGGTGGAACTTGAAGCCTTCCGTGCTGGGAACGATGTCCTATTGATGCCCGAAAATGTGTTAAAAGCCAAGGAAAAGTTGATTGAGGCTTTCAACAAGGGCATTATTACCGAAGCACGCCTTTCATCCTCAGTGAAAAAAATATTGATGGCGAAGTACAGGGCAGGTTTGCATAACTATCAACCTATTGAACTGGAAAATCTTTATGAAGATTTAAATGGTATAGAGAATGATTTAATTTATGAGGAGGCTATGGAGAATGCCATTACCGTGGCAAAAAATAACTTTTCCCTGCTTCCCATTAAAAAATTGGAGAACAAGAAAATTGCTTATGTGAAATTTGGAGACGATTCTGGGGAAACCTTTTTGGAAACGTTGTCCATGTATGCAAAAGTCACGCAAATAGAGGCTAAAGATGCGGCTGGTTATAGAAATAACCTGAAAGATTTCAATTTGGTGATTATTGGCTTTCATAAAAACAATGAAAGTCCGTGGAAAGGATATAAATTTTCAGAGAACGAACTTTTTTGGTTACAGGAGATTTCCAGATTAAGAACCAGCAATACCATACTCACTGTATTTGCAAAACCCTATTCACTTTTAGATGTGGCGCATTTTAATACAATCGATGGGGTAGTGGTGGCATATCAAAATAGTGCCATAGCACAGAAAAAAGCTGCTGAGGTCATTTTTGGTGCCATTGGGGCAAATGGAAAGCTACCCGTTTCTTCACATTTAGAACTTCCTATAGATAGTGGAGTCAAATTAAAACCGCTACACAGATTGGGGTACAGTATTCCGGAAAGAGTTGGCTTGAGTTCAAGTAAATTGGCTTCTGTTGATAGTTTGGTAAATGCCGGTTTGGATTCTTTGATGTATCCTGGAGCACAAGTCTTGATTGCAAAAAGAGGAAAGGTGGTATATAACAAGAGTTTTGGCAAACCAACCTATACCTCAGAGGAAAGAATCAATGGAGGACATATTTACGACTTAGCATCTTTGACCAAGATTCTTTCAACATTACCTCTGATAATGAAAATGGAGGAAGAGGGCAAGATTGCTTTGAACAATACATTCAAGGAATTGGTCCCTGAATATGAATCTTCAGAGTTAAAGGATGTTACGGTGCTAAAGGCGCTATCCCATTATGGGCGTTTGCCTTCTTGGATCGCTTTTTACATTGATACTTTGACGAAAAACAGGAAACCGTCATCTGATTTTTATAGAAATCAACCCACAGAAGGATTTTCATATAAGGTTTCAGATCATCTCTATTTAACAGATGCATACAAAGATTCAATTTATAACAGAATTGGAAGACAATCCCTAAAATCAAATAGATACCGCTATAGCGACGTTGCCTATTATGTCTTTAAAAAATATATTGAGGATACGTATGGAAAATCCTTGGATGAATTGATCAATGAATTTTTGTACATCCCAATGGGTTTGGAGCATACTTCCTTTAATCCATTGAATCGATTTCCAAAAGACGAAATTGTACCGTCAGAAGAGGATAAATATTATAGATATCAAACTGTACAAGGTTATGTGCATGATATGGGTGCTGCAATGCAAGGTGGGGTAGGAGGTCATGCAGGTTTGTTCAGCAATGCGAATGATGTGGCAAAAATAATGCAGATGTACTTACAGGGCGGACTATACGGGGGCAAGCGTTTTCTAGATGAACGGACAATCAAAAAGTTCAATACCTGTTATTTCTGCCATAAAGATGTTCGGCGGGGAGTGGGTTTTGATAAACCCCAATTAAAGGAAAAAGGACCAACTTGCGGATGTGTTTCCAGAAAGAGCTTTGGCCATAGCGGATTTACGGGCACTTACACTTGGGCAGATCCGGAAGAGGAGTTGGTTTACGTGTTTTTGTCAAACAGAACGTACCCAACGGCAAGCAATACGCTTTTGGTGAAGTCGGGACTTAGGACAAGGATTCAGCAAGTTATTTATGATTCCATTATAAACTAGACTGTTAATATTGCATTAATTTTGTTCTTATGAAGATAGCAATTGTTTGTTACCCCACTTTTGGAGGTAGTGGCGTTGTAGCCACAGAACTAGGAATAGCCTTGGCAGAAAGAGGGCATGAAGTTCATTTTGTCACTTATAAACAGCCGGTTAGATTAGGACTTTTGGGTAACAACATCCACTTTCATGAAGTTCATGTTCCCGAATACCCACTTTTTCATTATCAACCCTATGAGTTGGCCTTATCAAGTAAATTGGTAGATACGGTAAAGCATTATGGAATAGAAGTTTTGCATGTACACTATGCTATTCCCCATGCATATGCGGGGTATATGGCCAAAAAAATGCTTCAGGAAGAAGGAATTTTTATTCCAATGATCACTACACTGCACGGTACCGATATTACTTTGGTAGGTAAACATCCTTTTTACAAACCAGCTGTTACTTTCAGTATCAACAAATCAGATATTGTGACTTCGGTTTCAGAAGATTTAAAACAAAGCACGTTAAACATCTTTAATATTGAGAAAGAGATTGAAGTTATTCCAAATTTTATAGATACCTCAAAATACAGTGTTGATTATACAGATTGTCAGCGCTCTTTAATGGCTGATGAAGATGAACGCATTATAACACACATTAGTAATTTTAGGACGGTAAAGCGTATTCCAGATGTTATCAATGTATTTCACAAAATTCAAAAAGAAATTCCTGCTAAACTTATAATGGTGGGAGAGGGACCTGAAAAGGAAGGTGCTGAACAGCTTTGTGATGATCTGGGAATTAAGGAGAAAGTAGTGTTTTTGGGCAATAGCAACGAGATTGATCGTATACTTTGTTTTTCAGATTTATTCTTACTGCCATCAAAATCGGAAAGTTTTGGTTTGGCGGCTTTGGAGGCAATGATCAATAGGGTAGCGGTTATTTCGAGCAACACGGGAGGTATTCCAGAAGTAAATAAGAACGGTATCTCTGGATTTCTTGCCGATGTTGGTGATGTTGATGAAATGGCGGCAAAGGCACTTTATATTTTAAAAGATGACGCTGTTTTGGAACAATTCAAGGAAAACGCATTCAAAGTGGCCTCAAAATTTGATATTTTACATATTTTACCTCTTTATGAAGAAGTTTATGAAAAGGCCTATAAATCACGTTTTAAAAACACATACTGATCAGTGAAATATTTACTGTTGATATTATTGGTTTGTTTTACTTCCTGTAAGGCACAAAAAGAGACACAATTGCCTTCAGAGCAAAAGGATAGCGGAATGATTTTGATTGCACATGATGAATATAGTGGTGTTGCCGAGTATGAGGCGATGGCTATTAGAGACGCAAAATCCTTAAATAAGTTCTACGCTAAAATCAACCGAACCCGAAAACCAGGACTACCCGTACCTACTTTAGATTTCTCCAAAGAAATTGCGCTGGTTGTGTGCTTGGGAGAACAAAAAGGAAAAAAACTACCTGCACTATCTTCAAACCAAGAAACTGAAAATGAGGTTTTAGTATCAATTGAGATGGTCGATTCTGATGAGGTTGAAAAAGATAAAGTGCAATACGTTTCATATCCATTTTATATTTATAAAATACCTCATACTTCCAAAACCATAAATTTTGAAAAAATAGGCTGGTAGATTAACCAAGACTGTTCATTTTTTACTTCTTATCGAAAATTGGGGCACTTCAAAGCACAAAGCGAAAAATTACTATCGTGATGATTTAGCTTTGTATTCGTTAACCCTCAAATCTTATAGCATGAAAGCTGCAAAACCAGTTATTATAGCGGTGATGTTTTTATTTTCCTTGGCAATTTCTGGCCAAGAGATTCAATTAACCAAAAAAGATAGTATAGTCAAAAGTTCATGGATTGTTTCCTTGGGAACCAACATTGTTGATGATTCCGGCGATGAATTTGGTGAGCTGTTTGATTTTAAAGATGGATGGAATATGGTCCCTTTTCCATCGAGAGCAAGTATTGGCCGTTATTTTGAAAATGGAATTGGACTGGAAGCCATTGGAACTTACAACAAGTACAAGGAAGGAAAAACAGTTGACAATGTCCTAAACCTTCAAGAGATAGATTATTTTGGATTGGATTTTAGAATAAGCTATGACCTTAATATGATTTTAGGTGAGTTGGGATTTTTTGACCCATATGTAGGTATTGGAGCTGGATATACAGATGCCAATAATCAAGGCAGAGGTACCTACAATGCAGTTTTAGGTTTTAGGACCTGGTTCTCTGATCATTGGGGATTGGATTTTTCTTCTACAGGTAAGTGGACGATGAACACCGAAAATTCTACTAACCATATACAGCATGCTGTTGGCATTGCCTATCGATTTAATGTTAAAAAAGGTCTATCTAGAAAAGGTAAGGAGAAGTTGGAGCTTTTAAAAGAAATGGAAAAAGAACAACAACGCGTTCAGGATTCTATCGTTGCTAAAGAAAAAGCAGATGAAGAAGCAAGATTGTTGGCCGAAAGACTGGAGAGGGAAAAGGAAGCAGCAAGGCTTGCTGAAGCTGAAAAAACCAAAAAGGAAGCAGAAGATGCCAGACGCTCTATGATAGAAAATGAAGTTGGGAATTTAGGAAAAGTATATTTCAAATTAAACTCATCTTATCTTTCTACCGAGGACAAAAAGGTCCTAGATAAATTAGTTGGAATATTGGAAAATACCCCAAGTTTGGTGATTGAAGTTTCTGCACATACAGATTCAAGAGGAACCGATAAATATAATCAATGGTTATCCGAAAAAAGGGCAAAACACACAGTTGATTATATTGCTTCCAAGGGAATTTCTATGGAAAGAGTTAAGTACGATGCTTTTGGTGAGACAAAACTTGTCAATGAATGTGATGATAACACCCCTTGTCCTGAGAAGAAACATTCGCAAAATAGAAGATCGGCATTTGAAATTATTAGCTGGTAGCATTTTGTTGGCAATGACTGATTATGTAAAACTAAATTTCATAATCTTCCGCCAGTGACTTTGTCAAATAACACGTGTCTTATTGTTTTAAGCTAACCCTATGTTAAGAAATAGAACAAATCTTTTTCTTAACATCTAAACCTCCAGGATTAGAGTTTTTTTTACGAAATTAGCTATGCCCTTAATTTTATAATAATGAATAGCCTAAGAAATAAATTGTTTTGGCAATTGGATTATCTTAAAGGTAATCCAATCAAGAATAATCTTAAAAATATTGAAGAGCTTTCCAACTTGAGTTTTGAAGAACTTAAAGCGAAAAACAGTAATCAGATAAGAAAACTCTTAAATACTGTTATTGGTAAAACAGATTTTTATAGACCTTACGCTGGATGCCAAAAACTGGAAGATTTCCCAGTAGTCAACAAGACGATCATCAAAGAAAATTTTGAACGTATCAATATTCCTCTAGGTAAAGGTGACAAGTTACATTCCGTTAGCACAAGTGGTTCAACAGGAACGCCTTTTAAAGTATTTCAATCATCACAAAAAAAATATAGAAATAGTGCAGATACCATCTACTTTGCTAAAAAGTCAGGTTTTAACATAGGTGATAGATTACTTTACTTGAGGCTGTGGGCAGCATATTACAGAAAGCCAAAATTTTTAGCATGGATGCAAAACGTAGAGCAGTTAGATGTGGAAGAACTGAATGACACTTTTTTATCCAAATTTTTAAGAAAATTGACCAGAGATAAACAATCAAAGGCATGGTTGGGCTACCCCTCCGGCTTTTTAAAGATTTGTAATTTTTTGGATAAAAATGAGAGTCCACCTTTAGCGGGTAACATTAAGTCAATAATTGCAATGTCCGAACCTTTGGATTCGCATGTTAAAGACAGAATGGAGTATTATTTCCAGTGTCCAGTCGTTTCAAGGTATTCTAACGTTGAAAACGGAATTATTGCTCAGCAAATGTCAAATAGAAGTGGATTTACCATTAATTGGGCTAGTTATCACGTTGAGATTCTTGATATGGAAAAAGACGAACCAGCACCTTATGGAGAACCTGGAAGAATTGTAATAACGGACTTGTACAATTTTGCAACTCCAATGATTCGATATGATACTGGAGATGTAGGTGTGATGAATCTTGGAAACCATAATGGCTTTCCAGAGTTTTTATCCATACAAGGAAGAATAACAGACTTGCTAACAAACACTAAGGATGAGATTGTAAATCCTTTTGTTGTTTATAATAACCTATACAAATATCCCGAGTTGGAACAAGTTCAACTAGTCCAAAAAAGTGAATCTAATTATGTGTTTAAGGTAAACAGTAAAAAGGTTTTTGAAAGAGAAGCGGAGTTTATTTCCTTTTTTAAACTTTACCTGGGTGAAGATGCCAATATATCTATAGAATATGTTACAGAAATCCCATTATTAAAATCTGGAAAGCGCAAAATCATTGTAAATGAGAGCTAGGTGTTTTTAGAGTGAATGTAATAACTCTTTAACTACAGGATGCTTTAAGTATCCATCATAGGCCACCTCACTCATGGTTATATTGGAATCATGATTTCCTTCTATTATCACTGGCCCTGATGGAGTAATTGCAATATCCCAACCAACAAGTTTATTGGGAATAAGCAAACTCATGTTTAAAGCCAATTGCTTTGCCTCAGAATAGAATGGAATATTATATCCATCAAAAACAAAGTCGGTATCCGGATGTGCAAAAAGTTTAGCTCCACCATAACCCATTTGCCTATACCCGCTTTGGAGAAGCTGCCCTCTTTCCTTGTCCATCGAAACAAAAAAACCACCCTTAGAGCGATTGTCAATAATGTTTCCCCCTGAACCAAAACGCATCACAACACCCAGTAAATGTGTTTTCTGAAATTTATCAACTACAACATCAAACCTAAGAGTATTTATACTTTTATCATAAATTTTATCTATATCGGTGTTTTGTACTACCCCTTCTTGATGTATATATGATCCTGATAATATTAAATGCCCAATGGATTTGATTTTAGCTTGATAGTTATCCTTTTTTAACATGAATATTCCCGTTCCTCCTTTGGCCTCAATACTTTTTATAAATATTTTCTTGGTATTGGTTTCTTTGTTAAAATATGTTGTATAAAACGCTATTAGCTCATTATTGGATTTCAGGAAACTCTTATTACCACCATAATAAAACATGTTTCCTGAATTAAAACCGACCATTTTGGGAACAGGAACCTTATTTTTTTCGCAGAAAAAAGCAAATAACAACTTATTGTTTAAAATTGATACAAAGAGGGGATTCTGAATCTTCTCGGAGGAAATTAATTTGAAATATTTTTGTGTCGAAATAAAATCTTTGTAATTGGAAAATCCTTTTTGATATAGAAATCTACTAAAATAATGTACTGGTACTTCTTTGTGAATTACCCATAGATTTAGGAATTCATATACCATTATTGGGAAACTTTTTTTATTCGTATCCTTAAGGATACCAGTGAACACATTTAGGCCTTTACCCATTGATAGTTTTTAACTTTTAAATTTTTATAGTTCATTTTTCTATCATAGCTGAATGAAGGTCACATATTTGACAGATACTAAAATAGCCATTTAGAGAGCTTCTTTTGGAATTTTTAAGATACGGTCGCATTTTGAAAAAGCCTGGCCAGCCTTAAACTGGTTAAACTTGTCAATGTCGGTTTCTTTATTCAGCCAAGCCAGATAAATGGCCGGTGTGTTAATTCCTGCTTCATGTGAAAAGGGATAACCACCACCGAATCTGGGGTTCATTTCTAAATAATATACCTCATCATCCTTAACAAAAAAATCACAATCCATGTTACCAACATGCTTGGTGTTGTCCGCTATGGTTTTGGCAATCTTGGTGAATTTTTCATTTATTACTGATATAGCTTTATCAGTTTCCCCAGAGCGCATGGCCAGTTTTTTCCGAACAAAAGAGCCATAGTAATTTCCTTCGAAATCGTTTAGAATATCAATCCCATATTCATCACCATTAATTTTTTCCTGTATAAGAATACTTTGTTCAATATCTTCAGAACTTGCATTTTTTAAAATAGACCTTTGTACTTTAAGATGTTGTAGCTTATATGCTAATTTAAGCTCCTGGTCATTTTCTACAATGTCCACAGAAATTGAGGCACTTCCCCATCTAGGCTTAACAACTAGAGGATAGTGTAACTCTGAACTCTCAATTGCTTTAAGGGCATCATCCAATGTTAAATAAGTTTGCGGCGTAGCTACTCCAATACTTTTAAAAAAAGTAAATGTTTTCCATTTGTCAAAAGCAATTTCTATAGCATTTGGGTCAGAAATAATCACCTTTCCTCCTTGAGCTTCAAGTTCTTCTTTATGTTTGGATAAAATAGGCAACTCAAGGTCGTTTAAAGAAATTACCGCGTCGATTTTCTCTTCTTTTATTATCTTTTTTAGAATGGGAATATAAGCTGGGTCGTATATTCCGGGGACTTCTCTTGCTATATCTGCATCCACAAGCGCTGGTGCTGAAAGTTGCATGTCAACAGCAACAATAGTTCCGTTTTCCTTTAGAGTTTCTTTAAAGTAGTTAACAAGATAATTTCGTCTTCCTGCACAGGTAAAAAGAATGTTGGTTTTTTTCATCTATTAGTTTTGTGGAGCTACATTTTAAGCGTTTTCCTTCACCGCTTATAATAGCATTATAATAAATACAAATTTCGTGTAATTTTTCTTTTATTATAATATAATAGAGGAATCTCGTTAACATGATAATTTTTATGGTTGAATAATTGCAAATGTAAGTTCTGTGGTAAATCACGAATAAAACCTCAAACCATTGAAAACCAAGCTCTGTAGCACAATTAAATTTACTTCATGTTCAATCAAAGTTTTTTTTTGCGTTTCATCGATATTTTGACCCAAAATAATCCATAGAATTGTTCGTACCATACCTTTGTTATGTTTTCCCTAATTTATCAACCTTAAAACCAGTTTTCAATGGTCAGGAAATTACTATCAATCTTATTTCTTTTTGGAACTTATACAATAATTGCACAAGATTTACATACTGATTCCAATGCAGTTTCAGTAGGAAACGAATCTGACAGTACCGCAGGTTGGACCGGTCTCGCAGTTATAACTTCAGATAACACAGAAGCACAATCAGGAGGCTTTGCTATAAAGGCTGAGTCTACAGCTACTGACGGAAGAACTATTAATTATACTTTTAATGCGGTAGTTGGTCAAGATTATACAATTAGAATCTGGGCCAAAGAGGGACCTCAAGTAAGCAACAATATTTCACCGGCATTTGCAGCATGGACTGGATTAAGTGGTTTTGCCACAACACAAATTAATGGTACAGATTGGGTAGAATATGTTTTTAATGTCACTGCCACTGCCGTCAACCCTAACATACGGGCCTACACAAGTCCATATCCCACAAGATTTGTAGCAGGAAATTCAATTTTTATTGATAGCGTTACAATTATTGCAGTTGGAGGTGATACGGAAGACCCAAGTGCGGTTTCAGATTTGGCTTCTGCAAATACGACAGATACGACTACTGACCTTAGTTGGAGTGCTTCGACCGATAATGTAGGAGTTACGAACTATGAGGTTTTTCAGGACAATGTAAGTATAGCGAACACGGGGACAACCACAAACTTCAATGTGACCGGCCTAGCACCGGGAACCAGCTATGACTTCACGGTTTTTGCCGAGGATGCCTCGGGCAATACCTCTGCGGTAAGTAATACAGAGACGGTAAACACCCTTGCTGATAGCGAATCACCCAGTGCAATAACGGATTTGTCGTCAGCTAACACCACTGAAACGACTACGGATTTGACATGGTCACCATCAACGGACAATGTAGGTGTTACGAACTATGAGGTTTTTCAAGATAATGTGAGCATAGCCAATACGGGAACAACCACCAACTTTAGTGTTACAGAGCTTACGGCCGACACCAGTTACGATTTCACTGTTTTTGCAGAGGATGCAGAGGGCAATACTTCCCTTGTGAGCAACACAGAGGTCGTGAATACACTTGCCGGTCCAGATACGGAAGACCCAAGTGCGGTTTCAGATTTGGCTTCTGCAAATACGACAGATACGACTACTGACCTTAGTTGGAGTGCTTCGACCGATAATGTAGGAGTTACGAACTATGAGGTTTTTCAGGACAATGTAAGTATAGCGAACACGGGGACAACCACAAACTTCAATGTGACCGGCCTAGCACCGGGAACCAGCTATGACTTCACGGTTTTTGCCGAGGATGCCTCCGGCAATACCTCTGCGGTAAGTAATACAGAGACGGTAAACACCCTTGCTGATAGCGAATCACCCAGTGCAATAACGGATTTGTCGTCAGCTAACACCACTGAAACGACTACGGATTTGACATGGTCACCATCAACGGACAATGTAGGTGTTACGAACTATGAGGTTTTTCAAGATAATGTGAGCATAGCCAATACGGGAACAACCACCAACTTTAGTGTTACAGGGCTTACGGCCGACACCAGTTACGATTTCACTGTTTTTGCAGAGGATGCAGAGGGCAATACTTCCCTTGTGAGCAACACAGAGGTCGTGAATACACTTGCCGGTCCAGATACGGAAGACCCAATCGCGGTTTCAGATTTGATTGCAACCGGTACTACTTCTGTAGGAACTAGTCTTTCTTGGTCTCCATCAACGGATAATGTAGGAGTTACGAACTATGAGATTTTTCAAGATAATGTCAGCATAGCCAATACAGGTACAACCACTACGTTTAATGTTACGGGACTTACTGCTGATACTAGTTATGACTTTACGGTTTTTGCTGAGGATGCAGCAGGAAATACATCTGCAGTAAGCAACACTGAAAGTATAACCACACTTACTGGGGGGGGGGTTATTGATTATACTTCTGAGAATGCTAATTTAAATACGATTGATTGGACGGTAAGAGATTTGTTTGCTGATCAAAACGTAGGTATTGGTACAACAGATACGCAGGGTTATAGACTGGCTGTTGCTGGAAATGTTATAGCAGAAGGAGTAAAAGTTGAATTGCAAGGTAATTGGCCTGATTTCGTTTTCTTAAAAGACTTTGATTTAATGAAGCTGGAGGAAGTTAGAAAATACATCAAAGAAAATGGTCATTTACCAAATGTCCCAAGTGCTAAAACTGTTGCGCAAGATGGAATTGATTTAGGGCAAATGGATGCCAGACTTTTGCAAAAGGTTGAGGAATTGACGCTTTATCTGCTATCTCAAGAAGAGGAAATTAATAAGCTTAGAGAAGAAAATACTGAGATTAAGAATATTTTGCAAAGACTCACTGTTCTGGAAAATATAATAAATCCAGTTAGTGCTGAAAATTAAACATTGCTTTTGTTCTATAGAAATAAAAACATGTTGGATTCCCTAAATGAACTATTAGAAAACATACATACGGAACTACCTATCCTATGAAAAGAAAATACTATATTCTAAGCTTTACGCTAGCAATACTTTTGGCTCAATACTCCAATGCTCAAAGCATTCGAAAGAATTTCTTGGAGATGACGGATTATGAAAAAACTGAATTGGTAAATGCATTTTACCTTTTAAGGAATGGTCCAGATCTTTTCAATGACTTGGCAACATTTCATGGGGACTTTTTTAATTTCGATAATACTGCTACTCCTGATGCACTTGATTTGCATTTTAATTTGCCTGGAGAACCAGAACGAGAAATTTTCTTGGGATGGCATAGAAGACAAATGTTTGAGATGGAACAAGCAGTTCAAAATATTAATCCAGAAATAAGTTTGGTTTATTGGGATTCATCCGTAGACCAATCTACTACGGGTCCTTTATGGGATGCAGATTTACTAGGCCCTTTTAATGCTGATTGGTCTTTGAACAGAAATCTTGGAGGTAATGGTCCAATGCCTGTCCCTGCTGACATTGCTGATTTAATGGCAGAGACGGATTTCTTTTTGTTCTCAAATGAACTGGAAAGGGATGCCGTACACAGAGGAGCTCACGTTTGGACCGGAGGGGCAATGCCAACACCTTTGTCTCCTAGAGATCCAGTATTCTATTTTCATCACTCCCATGTAGATAAGATATGGCATGATTGGGAAGAAATACATCAAAGTTCTGCTTTTTTGGCAACCTCAATGTTGCGTTACGATGGGACATATGTTTATGACGGACAGACCCTACCTTTAGTAGACCCAAATGATATTACGGACACAAGAGTATTGGGTGTTTTTTATGCCGAAAATGGTCTTGCCCAGTTGGATAATTATATAGTGAGCAATACCTATAATGCTGAAGAAGTATTTTATTATCAATTTAATATTGAGGCTGGTAACAATTTTCTTGCACCTGCAGGTACCAGTAGTCGCTTTGAATCTGTAAACGAAATCAATTTGACTCCAGGATTTGAAGCTGCCCCTGGAGCCTCATTTGAGGCTATTATAGATACTCAGAATGGTGCAGCAAGTAAATCTCAGCAGATTAGGGTGTCAAAACCATATCCTTTCTCAGAAGATTTGTTTAAACCGGTTGTGTGGAACGAGGGTGATGATATGATTAATGATAAACCAGTTATTATTACAGCCCATCCAAACCCGTTTACTGAAAAGATTACGATTAATTTAAGTACACGTACGGATTGTGTTATTGAAGTTTTCAATATGATGGGAATGAAAATACGTGAAGAGGCATTTCAAAATACGGATAACTTGGTTATTAAAAACCTTTACGGATTATCTGCAGGTTTCTATGTAATTAGAGTAACCGATGGTAAAGGAGACTTGTTAGTGGTTAAAAGGGTTATTAAGCTTTAAAAATCTTCGTACCACATCTGGTGTGATATTGAAATTAATTTTTAATGCTTTCCATGGTCCATATTGGAACTTTCAGGATTTCTATATTGGCAACATGCTGGTAAATTATCATAAACTTCATTTGTGGATATAAAATTCCCAGTATCATGACCAATTTCAGCTATTTTTCGCTGAACAGAGTCGATAGTGCATTTTCTTTCATCAAGTATAGCCTTAAATATCTTAGTATCAGCGTTCCAAGATGCAAATTTCACCCCTTTTATTTTAATGGCCGTTTTTTCAATTCTGTTTTTGCACATCCAACAATTCCCTTTTACTTCGAAAGAAACAGACTTGTTCTTCTCTTGTCCATATCCAATTCCGACTGTGAATACTATTAAAAATGTAATTAATGTTTTTCTCATGGTTCAAAATTAAATTTTATATCTAAATCCGGCATAATATGCTTTTCCTAGAACTGGGGCATATAGAATGGTACTGTCAAAATAAGTGCCAAATGGGTTCTCATTTGACAAAATAGGTGTATCCTGAACAAAATTATTGATATTTTCTCCTCCAATATAAACTTCAAATGTATTTGAAAAAACTTTTGTCACCTGAGCGTTGAGCAAAACATATGAAGGGGAGTGGGAGGGAAGCTGAAATTCAATTGGGTTGGGACTGGTATTTGGAAACCTTTGTTCTCCAAGCCAATTTGAAGTAAAATCAAAACGCCATTGACCATTGTTCTTTTTTAAAGTTTCATAATTCAGGTTGACAAAAAAGCGATAAGAGGGTTGTAATGGTTTCTCAAGTGTGCCAGAATTATAATCTGTAACTACATCAAAATATTTGTAGGTAGCACGCAAATGAAAATCTTGAAGTATTTCATAGTTTAAATCAATTTGAAGACTATTGGAGTAACTGTTGCCCTCAAGATTATAAAATGAAATTTGTTGTGGGTTTTCCCAATCAACAACTACCTGATCAATAAAATCTGTCCGGTAGAAATCTATGGAAAAATCCATCACACGGTTCCATAGGTAAAGTTTTTGGATGAAACTTAAGCCGTAATTCCAGGCTTTTTCTGGTTCAAGATCGTAATATTTACCTCCTGTACCATCGATTGTTATTTGTCTTGATGAAGCAAAAAACTGTTGGTTTTCAGCAAATATGTTAGCCCCCCTTTTACCTCTTCCAAAAGATGCCCTTAGGCTGGCTTTATCCCATAATGAATACCTTAAATGAAATCTTGGGGTAAGGAAACTACCTAAATTATTATGATTGTCTATTCTTAAACCAGCTACAAAACTTAAATTTTCTAGGTTGTCATACGTGTATTCAAAAAAAGCACCTAAAGAATTATCATTTCTATTATAGCCCATAGAATTAACAAATTCATTATAGGCATCGTGTGTTAAACTAAGGCCTGTTTTAAACTTATGCTGTGTGCTGCCAATAATACTATTGAAAATAAAATTGGAATAAAAAGACTTATGTTTAATATCATATTGGTTTAAACCATAAAAAGAATTTTGTTCATGGTTGCTATAAGCAGTTTGAAACCCAAAACTTTGGTAGGGCAAATTTGGAAAAACATAACCTAGTTTTGAAGACAAATCTAATCTGGAAGTATTTATTTCACTTCCCCAGGAATTCGTGGTTAACCTATCAGTTGCTGAATCAAAATCCAATTGTCCAATTTCTTTGCTATCTGTAAGGTATTGGATATTTGCAAAGCTTACCCATCCACTTTCAGAATTAATGTATTGCCACCTGTTCATTAAATTTATTTGATTGGATAGTGGTGTATCCAAAAAGGTATCACTATTATTATCAATGTGGCCATTTCTTAGGTTAGCGTGAACGTATAGGCCAACCCCTAGGTCCTCTGTAATATTGTGATTAAGTCGAGTGTTAAACTCATATCTTTCATAATTATTGGCATAGAGGTTTAGAAAAAAGCGCTTGTCCGAAATGGGTTTTACAAGCTCACTATTGATATGCCCGGAAATACTTTCAAAACCGTTTAAAACACTACCTGCTCCTTTCGTAATCTGAATACCTTCTATCCATGAGCCAGGAATGAATGAAAGGCCAAATATTTGTGAAGCACCCCTTATAGAAGGCATGTTTTCTTGAGTAAACAGTAGATAAGGACTATTAAGCCCCAACATTTGTATTTGCTTTGCGCCAAGAACAGCATCAGAGATATTTACGTCTACCGAAGGATTTGTTTCAAAGCTCTCAGAAAGATTACAGCAGGCAGCTTTCAGCATTTCCCTACTATCAACAGACACAACATTTTGTACCTTAAAAAGCGATTTTTGCAAGGGAGCTACTTCTTTTTCTACAATAACTTCTTCTAATGCCACAATGGAATGTAAAATAATATTGCCCAAATTTGGTCGATTAACCAGTAAAGTGTCTGATCTAAACCCAACTGAGCTGACAATTAATTTTTTTTTATCCTTTCGATATGGAATTTTGAAATTGCCAAGAGAATCCGTGGTTGTACCAGTTGTACTTGATAACCAATATACATTTGCATTTGATAAGGCAATTTTCTCACCCTCCTCATTAAACCCCAATACTCTGCCAATAACTTGAAATTGAGAACTACAAAAATTTCCGATAAAAAGAAGTAGAATTAATAAAGATAATTTCATCAAAAATAGAGGATGATTATTTTTCTATAAAACTAGTATTTTCAATGCTCATGTTAAGTTAATTACCTCTATTTTAACAGTGAATTGTAGTTCATAGATTTTTTTGGGTTTTAAAAGATTTAAAATTAAGTTGGATTACTTAAATGGTACTTTTAATTTGAATAGATATTGCTGATTTATAAATTGAATGGGTTTTATTAAGGTTTTTAATCTTTGTCTCTTTTTGTTTTTCTGCCAGAATGAATGTTTGGATTGCAACCGAACTGTAATGCAAAAGAGCATGAATACGCGGATACGTGTAATAAACAATAGTAATCAGGCTGTTACTCACGTTTCATTGTTTTCAATGAAGTTCAAAGATTTAATGCCCAATGATACCTCGCAATACAAGGAACTTAACTATAATCAATTTCAAGATGACCCTTTGATTTATTGTGTAAGCAACGAGAAAAATTTTGGAAGATATTTGAAGGTCCCTGATATGCATGTTAAACAATATACTTACGTTATTGATAGCCTAAGTAATAGAATAATATATGTTAGTTCATATGAGGACAATTCGAATTAAATAAAACTTTAAAACTAATACCCCCATTAAATAAGTACAGTTATGCTAAAAATACTGGAGCAAGTGCGTAAGATAGCATTTTGGAGTTTGGATGCATTAAAAGGTGGAAATGTTAGAAGGCACTACAAAGAGATTGAATGGGTGCAGAATAATCCATCATCGGATAAATCCAAACAAATTACTACGGACAACCTTTCAGAACTTTTGGAACATGCGGTAAAAACGGTTCCATTTTATTTTGATGTTTCAGCAGAAAAGATTGCACTTGAAAAATTCCCTGTTGTAAACAAACAGACTGTACGTGACCAATTTGAGTTATTTAGGAGCCAGCCTTATATAGACAAACACAACCATCAGGTTTTAACCAGCGGATCTACAGGAAAACCATTTAGGATTTTACATGACAAAAATAAAAGAGATAGAAATACTGCGGATACTTTGTTTTTTGCCAAACGTGCAGGTTTTGAACTTGGTACAAAGTTATATTATTTAAGACTTTGGGATAAGCAGTACAATAAAAATAAAATACAATCTGCGGTACAAAACATTTCTGCCCATTCTGTTGATGAGCTAAATGATGAAAACATTGCCAAGATAATCAGTGAAATTGAAAATGATAACTCAAGTGTAAGCCTTTTGGCTTATACATCAGCATTGGATTCCATATGCAAATATTTGGATAAGCATTTTGATAGGCCTTTGAAATGTCAGGTAAGTTCTGCAATTGCAATAGCAGAAGCACTTGATGAAGGAGTTAAAGATAAGGTTAAAAAGTATTTTGGAGTAGAAGTTGTCTCTAGATATTCAAACAGCGAAAATGGAATACTTTCCCAGCAACAGCTCAATAGTGATACCGGAAATTTTGAAATCAACTGGGCTAGTTATAAGGTTGAAATTTTAGATTTGAATGAGGATAAACCAGTTGAACTTGGTGAATCTGGGCGAATTGTAATTACAGATTTGTTCAACTATTCTATGCCGCTGATTCGGTACGATACAGGTGATGTGGGTTCTATATATTTTGACCCCTCACTTGGCAGCTACTCTTTTGCTGGGGTAGAAGGGAGAAAAATGGATATGTTCACGAATACTAAAGGAGCTTACATTTCTTCACACATAATCCATCACATTTTGCAGTTTCGTGGTAGCATACAACAGTTTCAATTCATACAGGAAGATAACAAAATGTATGTTATAAAATTGAAAGCCTTAGAAAAACTCAGCCCTAAGGATGAGGATGCAATCCTTAGGCAGTACTCGGAATATTTTGGTGATGATGCGAGAATCAAGATTAAATATGTAAAAGATATTCCATTACTACCTTCAGGAAAGCGAAAACTTGTGATTAATAATTCAACTAAAAATCTAAAACCCTCGTCCGATAGTAGAACACAGGAAGAAATGGTGGACCTTGTACATTAAATTAAATGGATTTAGTTGAATTCTGCTGATTTTTGTTTTTTCTGAGCTCATCAAAATCAATCATTCCTGATTCAGAATCAAGAGCCACATCTTTACTTGAAAGTACTTTTAAAATGGTTTGGAAAAAAATTTTCAGATCCAATCCAAAAGAAAGGCTATTTACATACTCAATATCCTTTTGAAGTCTAATATCCCAGTCCAAAAGATTTCGTCCAGAGATTTGGGCAAGACCGGTAACTCCTGGTTTTACCGTATGTCGTATTTGTTCCTCTTTTGTATAGTATGGGAGATACCTAACTCTTAATGGCCTAGGGCCTATCAAACTCATATCCCCTTTTATTATACTCAATAATTGTGGAATTTCATCTAGAGAACTCTTTCTTAAAAAAGTTCCAAACTTTGTAACCCTTAATTCATCTGGCAGCAACTTTCCATTCTCATCTTTCTTATCCGTCATCGTTTTAAACTTAAGGATAGAAAAAATTTTTTCGTCTTTCCCTGGTCTTGGTTGTGTAAAAAAAGGCTTTCCTTGGTTAACGACTAGAAGAACTAGCCATATAAAAACAAATACAGGAAAAAGAATAGTGAAACCAATAAAAGAAAGAATGAGGTCCAAGACCCTTTTTAAAAAATACTTATACATTATTAACTGTAAAACTTTTGTTAGTTGAGACTTACTTAAACTTTTTAAGTGTCATATTTTAAGAACTTTTTGTGTTTGTGGTTCCGTATTTAGCTATTTAACAAAAATAGAGAACTTAAAAACGTCCAAATATGTGAATTCTTGTATGGATTATTAAAGAATGTTAAAGTTCGATGTATTTCATCGATAAATTGACAATGGGGAAATCCAAAATCTAAACATATGCGTAAAGTAGGTGTATTTCATCGATTTTTTTCGTTTTTAGACGAATTAACTTTGGACATGTATTAATTTTAAGACCCGAAATCTCAGCTTAACTATGAAGTTATCTAATTGTACCCCACTTATCATGTATTTATTGGTTTTTTTTACGTTAGTTTTTTCATCATGTGAAAAAGATAGCGACCTTTTCTTGGAATCCATACTAGAACAAGAGGAAATATTGGAAGAAACAGATGAGGATACCGAAGAGGAAACAGACGAAGAGACCGAAGAGGAAACAGACGAAGAAACTGGTGAGGAAACCGGTGAAGAAGAAGAGGAAGATCCTATTGTTGATGTTCCAGTCGACCCTACAGATCCTACTAATACGAATAAAATTGAAGGTGTGTACAATCCAACTTCCGCATCGGAGATTTCAGATCCTTCAAAGGCCAATTACAAGGCTGTAATTACAAATTCATTTGATTGTAGCGGTTGTACTTTTGCAGCAAATCAAACAATTGAACCTGCGGGTGGTGTTATTTCTGGATCAAATATTGTATTGAACGGAGCCTACATTGAAAATACTTTTAAACAAGCATTCTCATCTTCTACAACCTTTAGCGAGGTTTATTCAGGTTCAAGAATAAGCCCTGAACTATTTGGAGCCACGTCTGGAGACTCTTCAGATGATAATAACGCTATTGATGCAATGATTAACAATTGTTCCTTAGCGGTAAACGTAACAGATGGTTCATATATTAAAAACAGTCCAACAAATTATAGAAGATCTGGAATCTTTAATTGGAATATGAATGGTTCAGTCGTAAAAATAACTAGTGCTGCCAATTTTAACAATACAAAAGTCTCTGTAGATGCAGTATTTGATATTACAAACCTTTCGCCATCTATTTATAATGGAGAGTTTGATGGTACTGATACATATGGAAGGCTTTTCTACCTTCATGGACAAGACCATTTTAAATTTAATAACCTTTGGGTACATGATTTTTACTCTCCTAATGCTGTAAGATGTGTGGCGTTTAGATTTTCAATAAATGCAGGTTCTTCAGGATTTTCTTATGGAGAGTTCAAAGATAACCGCATAGAGGATATTGTTGCTCAAGGTGATGGTAATTTTAATGATGGTGGTGGAATTGCTAAAGCTTGGTGGTATACTTTGAGTGGTATGAGTAGTAGCACTACTTTTAATGTAATCTACGAGAATAATGTTGTAAGAAATATCATAGGAGATGATGCAGAAGGATTCTATGCAATAGGTGGTGCTAATGTTAGCCATAATGGAAGCTTTTCTTTTAATAATGAAGACTATAGATATTGCACGAGAAGGGCTATAAAGGCTTGTGTTTCAAATGTTGAGATTAAAAACAGCTACTTTGAAGAAATTCCTCAATCAATGTTTAATGCAGCTCAACAAATGGGTTCAATGATAGACTTTTTTAGCACTAGCTCTGGTAACTTGATAGAGAATATAAGGGTACATGACAATACCATTAGAACAGTACCAGGAAATGATGCTCATTATTATTTGCTTGCCGTTACAGATGCTAAAGATGTTATTATAGAGGACAATATATTTACAATGGAAAATCTTCACACTTATGGAGGTATAAGGCTTGGCTCCAATACATCCTCTTATAGTGGAGCTTTGCAGGATATTACAATAAGAAATAATACACTTAATAATACCTACGTACAAGCTATGTCCCAATATGCACCGGTTAATAACCAACCAATAAAAATAGATAATAATACATTCAACTTCACTTCTACCTTGGGATATGATGTTGCTGCATTCCGTTTTTATGGCAATAATGGAACTCATGGTTATGTTGATTTCACAAACAATGATATAGTAGTGGATATGAGTTCTGCTCGAGGCGTTAATGGGGTGTTAACAAGTGATGGGTTAGATGTGGTTGGATTTAATATTGATAAAGCAAGCATTACTTATTCTAATGCTGAGTCAACAAGACCTTTTGCTTACCTTAAAGGTAATTTTAATAGTACGAATATGATTCAAAATTCCACTCTAACAGGTGCTAATGGTACGAATGCAATAGAAGTAAGTGGAGGGTTACAGTCAGCCCAAGTGGTTAATAGTGTAGATGTAAGTGGTAATCCAATCACTATAAAATAGTTTTAACTTATTGCTCATTTGTAAAGAGTACTTCTAAAAATTTAGCTACCCAGGGAATAAAATTAAAAATGGAGTAAACTAATAATTAAAGACATTTTCGAAAACAGGAGGGAGAAATTATGTCTCCCTCTTTTTATTTAGGAAAATTTGTCCTGTTATAAAACTAGAGCTGTTCTCTGCCTAAAAAAAATGCATTTCATACAATATTGCTTGTTATATGCTGTTTAATCCACATCTTTGCAACTTAAAACTAAAACACCGTGGCAAAAAAAGCATTAATTACTGGCGTTACCGGACAAGATGGTGCATATCTAAGTGAATTTTTATTAAAAAAAGGATATGAGGTTCATGGGTTAAAAAGGCGCTCATCTTTGTTTAATACCGATCGTATCGATCACCTTTATCAGGATCCACATATTGAGAATAGAAATTTTATTCTGCATTATGGAGATATGACGGATAGTACCAATTTGATACGTTTAATTCAAGAAATTCAACCAGATGAAATATATAACTTGGCAGCAATGAGCCATGTTCATGTTTCATTTGAAGTACCTGAATATACAGCAAATGCTGATGGTATAGGTACACTGAGAATTCTTGATGCTGTAAGATTACTTGGTTTGGAGAAAAAAACAAGAATCTATCAAGCCTCCACTTCAGAATTATATGGAAAAGTACAGGAAGTTCCACAATCCGAAACAACACCATTCTATCCTCGGAGCCCTTATGCAGTTGCTAAAATGTATGCATATTGGATAACAGTTAACTATAGAGAGGCATATGGAATGTTTGCTTGTAATGGTATCCTGTTTAATCATGAATCCCCAATTAGAGGAGAAACATTTGTAACCCGCAAAATTACAAGGGCCACATCAAGGATAGCACTGGGGTTACAAGATAAATTTTATTTGGGAAACCTTGATGCCCAACGTGACTGGGGTCATGCCAAGGATTATGTTAGAATGATGTGGATGATATTACAACATGACCAACCGGAAGATTGGGTAATTGCTACTGGTAAAACAACACCAGTTAGGGATTTTGTTCGGATGAGTTTTGCCGAGGTAGGCATTGAACTTGAATTTAAGGGAGAAGGTGTTGATGAGAAAGGATATGTGAAAGCATGTAATAATCCGGAATTTCAATTAGAAATTGGAAAAGAAATTTTAGCTGTAGATCCTAAATACTTCAGACCCACAGAAGTGGATTTACTTATAGGAGATCCTACAAAAGCAAATCAAAAGTTAGGATGGATACCAGAATATGATTTACAAGGTTTGGTAAAAGATATGATGCAAAGTGATGTAAAACTTATGCAGAAGGATCAGTACCTTAAGACAGGAGGGTACCAAATTTTAAATTATTTCGAATAAATGAATAAAAGTTCGAAAATCTTTGTTGCTGGCCATAGAGGGTTGGTAGGTAGTGCTATTGTTAAAAACCTTAAAGGAAAAGGGTATCACAATTTAGTGGTAAAATCTAGAGCTGAGCTTGATTTATCCGATTCTCATGCTGTATCTAATTTTTTTGAGGTTGAAAAACCTGAGTATGTTTTCCTTGCAGCGGCAAAAGTTGGAGGAATAGTTGCAAATTACACTTATAGAGCGGATTTCATTTATGAGAATTTGATGATTCAAAACAATATCATTCATCAATCTTATCGCACAGGTGTGAAGAAATTAATGTTCTTGGGAAGCACCTGTATTTACCCTAAAGAGTGTCCTCAGCCCATGAAAGAAGAGTATCTTCTTACAGATGTGCTTGAATATACAAATGAACCATACGCCATTGCCAAAATTGCAGGTATAAAAATGTGTGAAAGCTATAATTTGCAATACGGGACTAACTTTATATCGGTAATGCCAACTAATCTTTATGGTCCAAATGATAATTTTGATTTGGAGAAATCACATGTCCTACCAGCTTTGTTGAGGAAAATTTTGCTTGGGAAAGCATTGGAAGAAAATGACTGGGGTTTCATAAAAAGTGACTTGAAAAAATTGCCCATAGAAAATGAGAATGGTTCCTCTTCTGAAAATGTTATTCTTAGCATTTTGGAAAAATATGGGATAGCCATGAGGGACAACACTGTAATCGTTGAAATATGGGGTTCAGGAAATCCAAGACGAGAATTTTTATGGTCTGAAGATATGGCGGATGCATGTGTTTTTTTAATGGATAAGAGAGACTTTAAGGATACTTATAAAAATGATATTAAAGAGGTAAGAAACACCCATATTAATATTGGTACTGGCAAAGACATATCTATTAAAGAGCTTACATTATTAATTAAACAGTATATTGGTTTTAAAGGAACCTTTTATTTTAATGAGAACAAACCAGATGGGACCATGGTTAAATTAACAGACGTATCCAAACTAAACAATATGGGCTGGAAACATTCTGTGGAAATCGATGAAGGAATAAAAGCTCTATGTTCACACTACCTAGAAATAGTTTAAAGCGTGCAGTTTGCCTTTAATTGAACTAGTATTACCTCCACATAAAATTTCTTTATTCTAGCTACATGGTTTTAAAAAAAATAGTTGGATTAATAAAGAACAAAGATGGGTTTCTTAAGTACCTAAGAAATACTTCTTGGTTGATGGGTGAAAAAGTAATTCGCTTATTTATTGCACTTACTGTTGGGGTATTGGTTACCAGATATTTGGGGCCACAAAAGTTCGGAATTCTTAGTTATGCCCAAAGTTTTGTAGGTCTTTTTGCTGCATTTTCATCTTTAGGTTTGGGCGATATTCTGGTTAGGGAATTGGTAAAATCCAAAGAAAATAATAAAGCCTTATTAGGAACCGCTTTCGGATTGCAGACATTAGGATCCACCCTTATAATGCTCTGTTTACTTGTATTTGTTTACTTTAATGATAATGAGTCAATTACCAATAAGATTATCCTTATTCTTGGCCTTACAACATTCCTTCAAAGTTTTGGGGTAATAGCCCATTATTTTAATAGTTTGGTTAAAAGTAAATTTGGTGCTATCCCCGGTCTTATAGGGGTTTTCGTATCGGCATGCATCAAATTAATATGTATTTGGCAACAGGCACCCCTAATATATTTTGTATACATATTGGCTTTTGATGTGTTTTTTCTTATGATGGGGCAGTTATATTTTTACTATAAAGAGGGCAATACCATTTTTAAATGGAAATTTTCTTTGAATACAGCAAAGGGACTTCTTAAGGACTCATGGCCATTAATACTTAGCAGCATCGTAATATCAATTTACATGAAAGTGGATCAAATTATGATTCAAGAAATCATGGATAATTCTTCTGTTGGACAATATTCTGCTGCAGTTAGATTGAGCGAAGCTTGGTATTTTATCCCTACCATCATTTGTAGTTCTCTGTTCCCTGCAATAATCAACGCCAAAATTAAAAGTAACGAACTCTATTTATCTCGCTTGCAAAACCTTTACGATTTAATGGTCATACTTGGTTTGGTAATAGTTTTACCAGTTTTGTTATTTGGAGATTGGGCTATTTTATTACTTTATGGAGATGCATTCAATCAAACTTCTTCTGTGCTAAAAATACATATATGGGCGGGTGTGTTTGTTTTCTTAGGTGTAGCTAACCAGAAATGGTTTATTAGTGAGAATTTGCAAGCCTATAATATTATTTGTTTGGGCTTGGGAATGGTGACCAATGTATTACTGAATTTATTTCTAATCCCAACATACGGAATTTATGGAGCTGCCTTTGCGACACTTATTTCGCAGTTTGTTGCATCTGTTTTAACACCAGTGGTATTTAAAAAGACAAGGCCTTCATTTTTTATGATGCTTAGATCACTTTTCTTTATAAATGGTTTAGGTAAATTATTGAAAACCAAAACCTCTAGATAAACTACATGTTTTTGTTTAGAATTTATATTATAGGTGATTAACAGTTTATTTAAAGTTATAATATGATAAATCAGCGAATTTATTTTAGTCTTAGTTACATATCTTGGATATTTGCTTTCAAATTTGGTAAACTGAAAAACTTCAAAAAACAGCTAAAATTTAACCGTAAATTAGCCTATTTCATATGTGTGGTATATTAGGAACAGTTCCAGCAACTTCTTACGAAACATTTAAAAATTCTCTCGACACGTTGACACATCGAGGACCTGATAGTTTTGGAATTGAAAGTATTGATGACGCCGTTTCTCTTGGTCATCGCAGACTTTCAATTTTAGATATTTCTGCAAAGGGCCATCAACCTATGAGTGGAGATGAGAATCGTTACACAATTGTATTTAATGGCGAAATCTATAATTTCTTAGAAATCAAGAAAGAATTATTGAATTTAGGACATAGTTTTAAATCAACGTCGGATACTGAGGTTCTCCTTAAATCCTATATTCAATGGGGAGAGGAGAGCATGTTGAAATTTAACGGTATGTGGGCATTGGCTATATGGGACAATCAAAAAAAGCAAATGTTTTTATCCAGGGATAGATTTGGAAAGAAACCTTTGTTTTACGCCTTCATAAATGGGAAGTTCATTTTCGCTTCTGAAATGAAAGCTATATTTCCATATTTTGACAAGTTGGAGGTATCCGATGATTTTAATTGGATGAAGAAGAACATTTTCTTCTATGAGGCAACTGATAAGTGCTTGATAAAAGGAATAAAGAGGTTCCCTGCGGGTTATAACGGTAATTTGATAGATGGGAAACTTACAACGTATAGATATTGGAACACTTTGGATCATTTGGAGGAAGTTCCTAAGACCTACGGCGAACAAGTCGAACGTTTCCGGGAACTATTCATGGATTCTTGCAAATTAAGAATGCGTTCAGACGTTTCAATAGGTACGGCCTTAAGTGGAGGACTTGATAGTAGTGCTACAATTGGTGCTATGGCTCACTTATCAAAGAATAATAACAGTTATGCCAAAGATTGGCAGCATGCGTTTGTAGCTTCTTTCCCCGGAACACCGTTGGATGAATCACATTACGCCAAAATGGTAACGGACCATTTAGGATTACAATCAACTTTTATAGATATTGAGCCTTTGGAACATTGGGGTAAGCTTGAAGAATATTTTTACCTTTTTGAAGACCTTTACATTACATCACCACTTCCTATGATTATGCTTTACGGCGCTGTTAAAAAGAATGGGGTTACCGTAACTCTTGATGGTCATGGTGCAGATGAGTTGTTGAGTGGTTATCAACAAGGAACCTTGGAAAGTTTGTGGGACGCGCGTTTTAATGTCAAAAAGACTAGGGATATATTAAATATATATCAAGGGAGTGAAAATGAAGATGACACCCAATATACCAAAACAAGCAACTACAAGCTATTTTACAATTACATGGTAAAAAAGGGAGCTAAAAAGTTATTGGGTCAAACAATACCCTCTAGAGATCAAGACCATCCAAATTTTAAAAAATTGGATAACCTTACACAGTATCTTTATGCAATGTTCCATGAAAATATACTACCCACGTTGCTTAGGAACTATGATAGGTATGCTATGATCAACAGTGTAGAGATTAGAATGCCATTTATGGATCATCGTATTGTTAGTTTTGTTAATTCGCTCCCATACTCGAGTAAATTAGGTGATGGTTATACAAAAAGAATTATTAGAGATGCTCTAGATCCCTATTTGCCAAAAGAGGTTACTTGGCGAAAATCAAAAATTGGGTTCAGTTCCCCAATTGTAGATTGGATGCAAAACGAATTAAGTGAATGGTTTATGGACAATATAAGTTCAAAGTCATTTCTTGAATCCAACTTGGTGGAAAAACCAAACATTTTAAGAGAAAGAATTACTAAAATTGTAACCAAGGAAAACAGCAATTTTACACAGGCACAAAAATGCTGGTCGGAATTTTCACCTTACATTTGGGAAAAAGCCGTTCTTAATAGATCGATAAATAAATCATAGTCGTTGTAGACTCTAATTACCATATAGTAAATAACTGATTCATGGTTGGTAAACTAAAAAAATGGGTGCTCTCAAGCTCTTTGCTAACTAGTGTAGCTATTTTTTTTAGAAGAATTTATCTAAAGAAAAAAAGGAACATTACCTATCATAAAAATGTGTTCATTGGTTTCTCCGTTGAATGTGAAGGGAATAATGGTTTTGGCAAAAATAGTTCGATAGTTGCTTCAAAAATCGGATTTGGTTCTTACCTTGCGGAAGGTGCTAAACTGTCAAAAGCAAGCATAGGAAGGTATTGTTCTATTGGTCCAAAAGTGACTTGTATATTTGGAAAGCACCCCTCTAATACCTTTGTGTCTACTCACCCAGCCTTTTTTGCCTTAAAAACCCCCGTTGATTTCACGTATGCCGATAACCAATATTTTGAAGAGTTTGCTATTCCAAACAAAGATAATCATAGTATAATCATTGGCAACGATGTATGGATAGGCGCAAATGTATCTCTTATGGATGGTATAAAGATTGGTGATGGAGCAATCGTTGCAGCCAATGCGCTGGTAACTAAAGATGTGGAACCCTATACCATTGTAGGAGGTGTACCAGCTAAGATTATAAAGAAACGATTCAATGAGGAAGAAATAGACTTTTTGATGGAACTTAAATGGTGGGAAAAATCCAATGAATGGATAGAAAAAAAAGCTTCATTTTTTAGAAATATTAATGACTTTAAGGAACATCTAAAATCTAAAGAATAACGAGATGAAAATCCCTATTGTTGTTGTGGCCTATAATAGACCAAGGTCTTTGACTCGATTACTGAAATCTTTAAGCGAGGCAAAATATCCACATCAGAACATTGATTTGATTATTAGTATTGATAAAGCCGATAACAATCAAGATGTTATTGCTATAGCCAATAAGTTTAATTGGGAATATGGAGAAAAAAAGGTCGTTTGCCAAGAAACTAACCTAGGTCTAAGAAAACATATTCTTAAATGTGGAGGATTAAGTATTGAATATGGCTCTGTCATAGTCTTAGAAGACGATTTGTTGGTTTCTCCCAATTTTTACCTGTATGCGAAACAAGCACTACTTTTTTCAACTAAGGAATCAGCCATTGGAGGTATTTCATTGTACAATCATCAGCTTAATGTAAATACAAGAGCCAATTTTTCAGCTTTAGAAGATGGTTATGACAATTGGTATTTTCAATTCGCTTCTTCTTGGGGACAGGCTTGGACAAAGGAACAGTGGGGTGGATTTATAGAATGGTACAATACAGACCCAAACATAGATAATAACACAAATGTTCCTGCTTACGTAAGAAGCTGGTCTTCAAAATCGTGGCTCAAGTATAATATTTCCTATTTGGTTGAAAAAAACCTTTACTTTATGTATCCAAAAATAGCTCTTACAACTAATTTTAGTGATGCAGGAACCCATGTGGGAAATGACAGTACCATTTATCAAGTACCATTGGATTATTGTATAGAAAAAAAGTATAATTTTTCCTATTTAAAGGATGCACTTGCTGTATATGATGCTTTTTATGAAAATAAAAAGCTTCACGAAGTTCTGGAGATTGAGGAACATGATCTGTGTTCAGATTTATATGGGTATAAATCTTCTATGGACCATAGATATATTTTGACTTCCAAGATTTTGAATTATGAAGTGGTGAAGTCTTTTGGAAAATCTTTAAAACCGCATGAGGATAATATATTTCGTTACATAGATGGCTTTGAGATTTTTTTATATGATACGTTTAATAAACAGAAAAACCTTGGTAGAAAGGATTTTGATAGACAAACAGCTTATAATTTTAAATATATACCGTATAGAATAGTCAGAAAATTATTTTTGAAACAGTCTTTTTCAAAGCTCAAGAACTTATGGAAAAAAATAATAAAAAGATAGCTATGTATGTTAAAGGAGATTAATAAGATTGGGATTCCTTTTGTTGCATTACTCTTTCTGTATTTGCTAAATCCATTTGGCTTAAATATATACATTGGATATTTATTAACAGCCTTGATTGTTTTGCAAAAAGGATTTCTAATCAAGAATATTGATTTAGGGTTTCTCCTTTTATTTTTGTTTTCTATTACATATGCCGCTTTCTTTTCATTCGACCCCAAAGCAGGTAGTCAATATATAATTATCTATGCAATAGCGCCAGTCACCCTATATTTATTGGGGAAGTATGTTGCGGACAAAATTGATAACGGAACTAATTTGGTGCTGTTTTTGTTGTTGGTGGGCTGTATTTTTTCTATTACGGCAATTCTTTCTGTTTTCACGGATATCCTTCAAAATGGTTATAATGTAGTTGAGAGAAACTTACCCAACTATTGGACAGGACAGATAATTCCGGCGACCATAATGGGTTCTTACTTTACGGTTGTTATGGCCATACCAGCATTGTTAATACCTGAAATTAAGAAACTACCTTTTTTAATTAAAATATTACTTTTCGTAATATATGGAATATCCATAGCCTGTGTGCTCAGGATTGGCAGTAGAACCCAATTGGGGATTAGTATAATTACCCTATTGATATCTCTATTATATGTAATGCCCAGACAATCTTTCAAAAGGAATCTTTTCATGTTTTCCTTATTGGGCTTCCTGATATTCTTTGTGGCGAATACAGTGAGCTTTGACTTGGACCAGGATTGGCTTTCAGCTTTTGCAGGTAGAATGGAAGATGGAGGTGGTGAAGACATAGCATCTGGGGGTGGTCGTACGGAAAGATGGGAAAAATCTATGGAAAACCTGTTCAAGAAACCCTTGGGTTGGAGCGAGCATGAATTTGGACATGCCCATAACTTATGGTTCGATGTGCTCCGCATTGGGGGTTTTCTTTCTTTTTTTTTATTGATAGCTTTTACCACCAACGCTTTCCTTACTGTTAAGCGAGCGGTTAAAAAGAACAAAACTGCCTATGCCTTTAACAACCTAATAATTGTTTATACATTGTCTATTTGTATGGTTTTTATGGTGGAGCCCATTCTTGAGGGAATGTTCGATTTTTTTGCATTTTTTTGCTTTTTAATCGGTGTAGTGAAAAAATATAATGCAGATTATCCCATAATTGATTAGTGTTGTCCAAAAATATATTCGGGCTTTGATACTTTACTGTACTTTTGCGGCGTTAATAGCATGAATTATTCAAGTACTGACCATTAACCCATATATGAACAAACTTGCTGTTCTACTTACGTGTTTCAATCGAAAAGAAAAAACGATTAAAGCATTGGCCGCTTTAAACGAAGCATTTAAAAGTTCAAGTGAAGATTGGAATATTTCAATTTATCTTACTGATGATGGTTCTACTGATGGCACTTCGAAAGCCGTGGCTAAAAGTTTCCCGAAAGTTAAAATATTAAAAGGCAACGGGTCCCTTTATTGGGCTGGCGGAATGCGAAATTCTTGGGGGGAAGCCGTAAAGAATAGCTATGATGCATATCTGCTATTGAATGATGATACAGATATTTACCCACATTTGTTTGATGCTGTTAGAAAGACTCATGAGTTTTGTATAGAAAATTATGGAACTGGTGGTATCTATGTAGGTACGACCGTTGATTCAGTAACCAAAAAAGTTACTTATGGAGGTTCTGTGTTCACAAATCGATTTTTGGCAAAAATGAAGAGGGTGCAACCAAAGGATATACCTGTATCCTGTCATTTGGGGAATGCAAATATCATGTGGGTATGTAAAAACGTTGTGAAGGATATCGGAATTCTCTCGGAAGGATATGTTCATGGTATGGCAGATTACGATTATACTCTTAGGGCTACAAAAAAGGGAATCCCTGCATTGGTTATGCCCGGTATTATTGGGGCATGCACCAATGACCATACAGATCCATATTTAAAATTTTTCAAATTGTCCCTGAGGGAAAGATTTAAAATGTTATACAACCCGGTGGGTTTTGATTTTATATCACAATCCTATCATATGAAAAAACATTTCCCTTTAAGGTTTCCATTATTTATCATGACGGGTTATTTTAAAGTGCTTTTTCCAAAAATGTACTATCATTTATTATATAAAAACAGAAAGAACTAATATATGTTGAAAAAAAACCTAATCGTTTTCGGGACAAGGCCAGAGGCAATTAAAATGGCACCACTTGTCAAGGCTTTTAATAGGTCGGAACAATTTGAGACTAAGGTTTGTGTTACTGCTCAACACCGTGAAATGTTAGATCAAGTTTTGGAATTTTTCGAAATCACACCAGACTTTGATTTAGATTTAATGAAGCCAGGTCAAAACCTTTATGGTTTGACAGCTTCAATTATTACAAATTTACAGTCTGTTTTAGAGTCTTATAAACCAGATTTTGTATATGTTCATGGCGATACCACAACAACTATGGCAACTAGCATAGCCTCCTTTTATTCTGGGGCAAAAGTATGTCATGTGGAAGCTGGTCTACGTACGTTCAATAAATTGGCTCCTTTCCCTGAAGAAATCAATAGAAGAATAACAGGACATGTTGCAGATTACCATTTTGCGCCAACAGAGACCTCAAATAATAATCTCCGAAAAGAAGGAATTGAAGAAAAGACTATAACTATTACAGGCAACACGGTCATTGATGCTTTACATGAAAGTGTCAATAGGGTAAAAACCTTGGATTCCAATGAATTAAATAAATTAAAATCCATAATTTCAGCGGATAAAAAGATTATTCTAGTAACAGGACATAGAAGGGAGAATCATGGACAAGGTTTTATCAATATATGTGAGGCCTTGAAGAAAATTGCAGAAAAATTTGATGATGTTGAAATCATTTACCCGGTCCATCTTAATCCAAAGGTTCAAAAACCAGTATACGAATTATTGGGTAATATGGGTAATATTAAACTGATAGATCCATTAGCGTATCCTGAGTTTGTTTGGTTGATGAACGAAAGCCATCTTGTGATTACTGATAGTGGAGGAGTACAGGAAGAAGCTCCCAGTTTAGGCAAACCGGTCTTGGTGATGAGAGATACAACTGAAAGACCTGAAGCAGTTGAAGCGGGGACCGTAATTTTAGTAGGAACGGACAAAGAAAAAATAATTTCCGAAACCATTTCTCTACTTACAAGTGAAGAAAAATATAAAGCCATGAGCAGATTGCATAACCCATATGGGGATGGTAATGCTTGTGAGCGGATAGTAGAATTTATGAAAAACAGATTATAGTGTCAGAAAAAAGAGTAACAATGATGGGTTTGGGTTATATTGGCCTACCCACGGCTGCATTAATTGCAGGGAATAAAACAAAAGTTAATGGTGTAGATGTTAATCCGCATGTTGTGGAGACCATCAACAAAGGTAAAGTTCATATCGTAGAGCCAGACTTAGATAAAGCTGTGGCAAAGGCGGTTGAAGAAGGTTTTTTGCATGCAAGTCTTGAACCAAATGAAGGTGATGCTTATTTAATTGTGGTACCAACCCCTTTTAAAGAAAAAAATGAACCGGACATCTCTTATGTTGAAGCCGCCACTAAAGCTGTTTTGCCCCTTTTAAAGGAGGGAGATTTATATATCATAGAATCCACCTCCCCTATTGGAACAACTGAAAAAATGAAAGCTTTAATTTTCAACGCTCGTCCCGAACTTAAAGGGAAGATATTTATGGCGTATTGTCCTGAGAGGGTCCTCCCTGGAAATGTAATGCACGAACTTGTACATAATGATCGAGTTATAGGGGGTATAGACGAAGACTCTACACAAAAAGCAATTGATTTTTATTCAAAATATGTAAAGGGGAGTTTACACCCAACCAATGCACGTACTGCAGAAATGTGCAAATTGGTAGAAAATTCTTCTCGAGATGTACAGATTGCATTTGCTAATGAACTTTCTCTTATTTGTGATAAAGCGGATGTTAATGTATGGGAATTAATAAAGCTGGCCAACAGGCACCCTAGAGTAAACATCCTACAGCCTGGTTGTGGAGTGGGTGGGCATTGTATAGCAGTAGACCCTTACTTTATTGTATCCGATTATCCCATGGAATCAAAAATTATTGGTACCGCAAGAGAAATAAATAACTATAAATCTTTTTGGTGTGCAGAAAAAGTGCAAAATGAAAAGCTTCAGTTTGAGTTGAAGCACGGGTACAAACCTAAGGTAGCTTTGATGGGGCTAGCATTTAAGCCAAATATTGATGACTTACGGGAGTCTCCAGCTAAATATATTGTTCAAAAAGTGTTGCAGAATGCCAATAATGAGGAGTATTTTATTGTAGAACCCAATATAGATACCCATAATGTTTTCAAAATCACAGATTACAAGGATGCATTTGAGAAAGCAGATATAGTTGTTTATTTGGTAGCTCACAATGAGTTCAAAGGACTGCCAAGAGATACCTCAAAAAGAATAATTGATTTTTGTGGAGTTTTGGAAACAAAGTAAGCTGTAAACTTCTTACGAATGAAAAATACTTTGATTATTCTGGCTCAATCATTAGAACAGCCTAGAATAGTAAAACGGATAAACCAAAAAGCTAGAGAATACAAGAGTATTCATGTATATGGGTTTACCAGAAATGTTCATTCAGTAGATAATCATGAGGTATTAAATAAAAATAAAAATGTAACCATAACAATCGCAGGTCAATTAGAAAATGGAAAATATCTTAAACGAATTTTCACCTACTTAAAGTTGCTGGCCAAAATCTATAAAACTTATGGGTTTATAAAGAAAAATGTATATGTCTTTGGGCTGGATTTAAGAATCTTCAGTTTTTTCCTTTTTAATGCCGATGTGGACTATGAAATCAGCGATATTGTTTGGTTGTACGATGGTAAGCACAAAAGAAGGTTTTTTAGTTTTATAGATAGGTTTTTGGCAGCAAAATCTCGAAAGGTTGTTTTTACAACTAAAAGCTTTTATACAGGATATTACAGTAAATCAGTTAAAGAAGCCCAAGTAATTGTTGCTGAAAATAAATTGGAGACCTATGATAGGGTGCATCCAATTGCGCAAATAAAGAATGATAAGGTTAGAATAGCTTATATAGGAGCGTTTAGATATCCAAAAATCATAGAAAATTTGCTTACAGCAGTAAGCGACAACCCTAAATTGACCCTAAATTTTTATGGAGCTACGCATGGTAGATTAATCGAAAAAATAAATCAAGCAACGGAGTCAAATTCAAATATTTTTTATCATGGATCGTTTAAAAATCCAGATGACCTTGAAGAAATTTACAAGGAGAATAATCTGAATTTTGTGGTATACGACAATTTATTAGAAAATGAACAAGTTGCAATGCCCAATAAATTTTACGAATCGGGTTTTTTTAATATACCCATTGTTTGCGCTACGGAGACATATGTAGGCGAGAGGGTTTTGAGCAAAAAAATGGGTTGGACCATAGATACGGATTTTGAGTCAATATCAAATTTTTTGAATACTATTTCAGTATCTGAATTGGTTGAAAATCATAAAAACATTAAAAAACTAGACAAAAGTCAGTTTATAACTTAAGAATAAGAATAGGATGTTTAAAGGTAAAACACTATTAATCACAGGAGGAACAGGCTCATTTGGGAATGCGGTTTTAGATCGTTTCTTACAAACTGACATTGGTGAAATCAGGATTTTTAGCAGAGATGAGAAAAAGCAGGACGATATGCGTAACCGCTTAAAAAACCCTAAGATAAAATTTTATATAGGGGATGTAAGGGATTACAATAGTATACATCACGCAATGCATGGTGTAGACTACGTTTTCCATGCTGCAGCATTAAAACAAGTGCCGTCATGTGAGTTTTTCCCCATTGAAGCTGCAAAAACAAATGTTTTTGGCACTCAAAATACAATTGATGCTGCGGTGGCAAACAAAGTTGACAAAATTATTTGTCTAAGTACTGATAAGGCTGCATATCCAATCAATGCTATGGGAATTAGCAAAGCCTTAATGGAAAAGGTTGCCGTTGCTGCCTCAAGAAATATTCCTGAGGATTCAACTACAGTCTGTCTTACCAGATATGGAAATGTTATGGCTTCCAGAGGCTCTGTAATTCCTTTGTTTGTTGATCAAATTAGAGAAGGAAATCCATTAACTGTAACAGACCCTAATATGACTAGATTTCTAATGTCATTGGAAGATGCAGTTGATTTGGTATTATTTGCGTTTGAGCATGGGCACCAAGGTGATCTTTTTGTCAATAAGGCTCCCGCTAGTACAATTGGAGATTTGGCTGAAGCAGTAAAACAAATTTTCAAATCTAAAAATGAAATAAAGGTTATTGGAACAAGACATGGGGAGAAATTGTACGAAACCCTTTGTACTCGGGAGGAAATGCAGAAGGCAGAAGATATGGGAGAATTTTACAGAATTCCAGCAGACAATAGAGATTTAAATTATAGTAGATATTTCTCTGAAGGAGAGCAAGATATAAGTGCAATTGAAGATTACCATTCACATAATACAAAGCACTTGGATGGAGATGAATTACAACAGACGCTTTTGACACTTGATTTCATCAAAGAAAATCTCTAATGAGCGATGTAGTGCAGCTAATTAAAGGCGAAATATTTGAAGACGAAAGAGGGAAACTAAGTTTTGCTAACACCTTTGACATGTCCGAAATAGTACGCTTTTATGAAATTGCTCCAAAAAATCAACAAATAATAAGAGCGTGGCAAGGACATGAACTTGAAAAAAAATGGTTCAACTGCCTTTCAGGTTCTTTTATAATTAACATTATAAAAGTAGATAGTTTTGATAATCCTTCGGATTATCTAGCTCCCACAAGGATGGAGCTGAATTCATATACTGCTGAAATTTTAGCAGTACCTGGTGGTTTTGCTACAGGAATTAAGGCTACTTCCAAAGATTCTAGATTACAGGTGTTTTCAAATCTTGGATTGAACGAATCAAAAAAAGATGATTTTAGATTTCCTTTGGAAAAATGGTCTGCAGAATGGTAAAAAATGATGAAAAAACATAAAATCGGGATAACTGGTCAAGCTGGTTTTGTTGGAAACCATCTTTATACTACATTATCCTTACGTGAAGATGTGGAATTAGTGCCTTTTAAGCGTTCTTTTTTTGAAGATCAAGAGGAATTGGCTCAATTTGTTATAGAATGTGATACAGTGGTACATCTAGCGGCCATGAACAGGCATGAAGACCAAAATGTAATTTATAATACCAATATAAAATTGGTGGAAGATCTTATTTCGGTTTGCAAAAAATCAAGTGCTACACCACATATAATTTTTTCGTCATCTTCACAAGAACAAAAGGACAACCTTTACGGTAATTCAAAAAGGGAAGGTAAGGAACGTTTTATTGCTTGGGCTAAAGAGACCGAAGGTAGGTTTACTTCACTGACAATCCCGAATGTATTTGGTCCATTTGGAAAACCAAATTATAACTCTGTTGTTGCAACATTTTGTCATAAAGTAGCTCATGGTGAGGAGCCAACAATTATTAATGATGGTGAGGTTGGGCTTATATATGTAAATGACTTGGTCAAAATTTTTATCAATACCATTTTTGGTGATCAAACAGCTACAAAAATTGATAAAAACAGTTTTGAGGTACTGATTGAACCCAACCATTATCTTAAAGTTTCAAAAATCCTTGAACTTCTCAATAAGTTTAAAAAGGATTATATGGAAAATGGCATTTTTCCATGTTTGGAAGACCATTTTGAAAAATCCTTGTTCAATACCTTTAGGTGTTATATTCCAGAATCTCATTATCCTGTTAAATATACCAAACATACCGACCCTAGGGGTAGTTTTGTGGAAATAGCCCGTACCCAAACAGCGGGACAATTCTCATTCTCCACAACGGTTCCTGGTATTACCCGTGGTAATCATTTCCATACAAGAAAAGCTGAACGCTTTGCTGTTATTAGTGGCAAAGCTAGAATTCAATTGAGAAAGATTGGTACAGAAAAGGTTATTAATTATGATTTAAACGGAGATGAACCTGCCTATGTTGATATGCCAATTTGGTATACCCATAATATTATCAACACCGGGGAGGAAGAACTGATAACGCTTTTTTGGATCAATGAGCCTTATGACCCGGAAGATGCGGATACCTATTTTGAAAATGTAGAATAATAATCTTAAAATATTATCATTGAAAAAGCTTAAAGTTTTAACTGTAGTCGGTACAAGGCCCGAAATTATTCGTCTTGCCTGTGTTTTGAGGGCATTGGATGCCAATGAAGCCATTGAACATATTTTAGTGCATACTGGGCAGAATTATGATTACGAACTGAACGAAATATTTTTTGAAGATTTTGGTATTCGTAAACCAGATTATTTTTTGAATGCTGCCGGCAAAAATGCTTCAGAGACAGTAGGTAATATTATAATTAAAATTGACCCGCTACTAGAGAAGATTGCTCCCGATGCATTTCTGGTTTTGGGCGATACAAATTCTTGTCTTTGCGCAATTCCGGCAAAAAAGAGGAAAATACCTATTTTTCATATGGAGGCAGGTAATAGATGTTTTGATCAAAGGGTACCTGAAGAGACCAACAGGAAGATTGTAGATCATGTTGCGGACATTAACCTTACATATAGTGATATTGCAAGAGAATACCTTCTTAGAGAAGGGCTGTCTCCAGATAGGGTAATTAAAACAGGAAGTCCAATGTATGAGGTGCTACATCAGTTTAAGACTAAAATTGAGGCTTCCAATGTTTTGCAGGATTTGGGCCTGGAAAAGGATAAGTACTTTGTGATATCTTCTCATAGAGAAGAAAACATTAACAATCCAAAAAATTTCAAAGGGTTGATGGAATCACTTAACCGTATTGCAGAAACATATAACTTTCCGGTTATAGTTTCAACACATCCGAGAACTCGTAATATGCTCGATTCTAAAAAAATTGATACACATAAGAATATTCAATTTTTGAAACCTCTTGGTTTTTCTGATTATAATGCGCTACAATTTAACTCCTTTGCTGTATTATCAGATAGCGGAACAATTTCAGAGGAATCATCCATTTTAAATTTCAGGGCTTTAAATATTCGTGAGGCCCACGAACGTCCTGAAGCAATGGAAGAAGCTTCAGTTATGATGGTTGGTCTAAACCCTGAAAGAATACTGCAGGGACTAAAGGCTCTTGAAGTACAAAAAAGAAATCCAGAAAGAAATTTTCGAGAAGTTTCTGATTACTCAATGCCAAATGTAAGCGAGAAAGTAGTCCGAATTATAATCTCATATGTTGATTATGTAAATCGTGTTGTTTGGTCTAAATAATCTACATGAAAAAAGTTGTTTTTTTAGCACTCGGTTATCCCCATGTAGAAAAATCTACTATTCTATATACGGACTTAATGCAAGAGTTTGCAAGGAAAGGCCATGATGTTTTAGTAGTAGCCCCTGCTTTTCAAAAGAATGATTATGGATGCAGAATTGAAGGGGATGTGAAGGTATTAAGAGTGGCGACTTTGCCTTTGTTCAGGGTTGGGGCCATACGGAAAGGTATTGCTAATCTACTTCTTCCATTCCAGTATAAAAAGGCTATAAAAAATTATACCAACGATTTGGATTTTGACCTTATTATATTGCCTACCCCACCAATAACCCTAATTACGGTAGCTTCCTGGTTGAAGAAGGTAAGCTCTGGAAAAGTATATCTTATCTTACGGGATATTTTTCCTCAAAATGCGGTGGATTTGAATATGATGAAGAAAAATGGACTGTTTCATAAATATTTTAGAAGACAAGAACTCAAATTATATAATGCTTCTGATACTATAGGTTGTATGTCAAAAGCAAATGTGTCCTATTTAAAATATCACAATCCTGAGGTAAAGTCTGAAAAATTACATTTACTTCCCAATTGGGAAAAATTACCATTACCCATATCACAGGATGATATAAATCAAATAAGTGAAAAATTTAAAATCACAGATAAATTTGTAGCTATTTTTGGTGGAAATCTTGGTAAACCACAGAGGATGGAAAACATCGTTAACTTGGCAAAAAGTTGTGAGGAATATAAGGACATCTTCTTTTTAATTTTAGGGAGTGGTACGGAACAGGGTACTGTTCAAAGATTGATTTCTAAATTTAATTTGTCTAATATCAAATTAATTGACCGTTTACCCAAAAAAGAGTACATCCAGGTCTTGGCAGCTGCTGATGTAGGGCTTATTTCATTGAGTGAGGAATTTACAATTCCCAACTTTCCTTCAAAAGTACTTACATATTTTGGACTTCAAAAACCGGTCTTGGCCTCATTGGACTTACAAACAGACTTTGGTCAAATGCTAGAAGAAACTAAGTCGGGACTTTGGGCAGAAGCAGGTGAAACAAAAAAATTAAAGGATAAACTCCTATGGCTTTATAAAAACAAGGAAGAGCGAATGAAGATGGGTGTGAACGGGTATAATCATATGAAGTCAAACTTAACTCCCGAAATTGCATACGAAACTATCATGCACGAAATAAGCAATATATAAATAAAAGGTATACTGGGGACCACAGCCAATTTCCTTTTTTCTTAAGCCATTATCCAAAAATCTATTAAAAGATTATTAATACCTTTTATTTAAATTAATATGCTTAATACGAGTTGTTTTTCCCGATTTGATAATAGGTAAACCCTAATTCATTTAGTCTTGAACCATCAAATTGATTTCTGCCATCAAAAATAATTGGCTTTTGTAAAGTATTTTTGATTTCGCCAAAGTCAGGTGAACGAAATTCTTTCCACTCAGTTAGCAACAATAACGCATCTGCACCATTTAATGCTTCATATTTAGTGTTGGTATATGAAACACTATCAAGATCTTTTAGATAATATGATTGTGCTTCATGAATGGCCTTAGGATCATATGCTTGAATTTTCGCCCCTAATTCCACCAGTTTTTTTATAATATAAATGGAAGGAGCTTCTCGCATGTCATCTGTTCCAGGTTTAAAAGACAATCCCCAAATGGCAAACGTTTTATTTGATAAATCTGTTCCGTAATGCGCAATTACTTTGTTCGCAATAACAAATTTTTGTCTGTCATTTACGTCTTCAACGGCGTTCAAAAGTTGTGCATCATAACCTTCTTGTTCAGCAGTTTTCTTAAGGGCTTTTACATCTTTTGGAAAACAAGAACCTCCATATCCGCTTCCTGGATAGATAAAACTATAGCCTATACGACTGTCCGAGCCTATTCCCACTCTTACTTTATTTACATCAGCTCCTACCAGTTCACAGATATTGGACACCTCATTCATAAAGGATATTTTCGTTGCTAACATGGCATTGGCAACATATTTGGTCATTTCGGCAGAACGTACATCCATAACCAGCATTCTATCCATACTACTTCTAAAAAATGGCGCGTATAACCTGCGCATCGCCTCAGCAGTTTTCTTGTCTTCTGTACCAACCACTACACGATCCGGTTTCATAAAATCACTGATTGCATCTCCTTCTTTTAAAAATTCAGGATTTGAGACTACATGGAATTCTATTTGCTCACCTCTTTTTTCTAATTCAATATCGATTGCATCTTTTACTTTATCTGCTGTCCCAACAGGAACGGTGGATTTATCAACTACAATAAGAGGAGTAGTCATGTGTATGCCAATTTCAGTGGCAACCTGAAGAACGTATTGTAAATCGGCTGAACCATCCTCACCCATGGGAGTACCTACAGCAATAAAAGCCATGTCACATTCATCTAAACAATCTTTTAACTTAGTATGAAAATGCAATGTTTTGTTGACTACATTACGTTTTACCATTGCTTCTAGCCCTGGCTCATAGATTGGGACAATACCATTTTTTAGATTTTCAATTTTTTTTTGGTCTATATCAACACAGGTAACAGTGTTGCCCATTTCCGCGAAGCACGTTCCTGTAACCAAACCTACATATCCTGTACCTACTATTGTAATCTTCATATTTTTAACTTCTTAAACCGTATTTCTGACTTTTGGTTTTAAAACCTTCTTAATTGTCTATTTATAGAATCGTTTTTTTAACAATTTTAGTCTGTAAACACTTCAAATTTTCGCACAAATATGCAATAAAGTAATTAATCGATAGATGGTTCTAGATAAACTTTTCATAAAATGGATGAAATGTTGTTTTACAGCTAAAAAGTATATTAGGATATTTTATTTTTTAGTTCCATCTGGAAGCATTGAAGCTAATATATAATTTCGCATAATCTATTACTATCTTATTTGAAAGACTATAGAAATTCATATGTGGTAGTAGTTTTTATACCATTTTACAAACTGTTTTATACCATCCTGGATTGGGGTATTTGGGCGATAGTTATAATCCTTTTCCAAATCTGTAGTATCTGCCCATGTTTTCATGACATCACCTGGTTGCATAGGTTTCATAATTCTTGTTGCCTTTAAACCTAGTGTTTTTTCAAGTTCATCAATAAAATTCAACAACTTTACAGATCTGCCATTGCCAATATTGTACAGATTGTAATGTTTTTTTGAGTTATAGGAAGAAGTGTGTTTCTCCTCTACGATCGGTATTATTCCATTAATAATATCATCAATGTATGTAAAATCTCTTTCAAGATTTCCATTATTAAACACTTGGATTGGGGTATTGTCAAGTATGGCCTTAGTAAAAAGGAACATTGCCATATCCGGACGCCCCCAAGGACCGTAAACAGTAAAAAATCTGAGCCCTGTGGTTTTAAAACCAAACAAATGGCTGTAGGTATGAGCCATCAATTCGTTACTTTTTTTTGATGCAGCATAAAGACTCACAGGTTTATCTACAGAATGTGAAGTTTTGAATGGGGTTTCCTTATTGAGGCCATAGACACTTGAACTACTGGCATATATTAAATGTTTAATGTCATAGTTTCTACAGCACTCCAATATATTTAAAAACCCAACAATATTACTATTTAAATAGGCGTTTGGGTTTTCAAGACTATAACGCACCCCAGCTTGAGCTGCCAGATTACATACAATATCGAACTTTTCCGAACTAAATAAATTTATGAGCTGTGTACTTTCCTCCAATGCAATCCGCACAAATCTAAAATTATCACCATATATATTACTTGTAGTAATTTCATTGAATTTTTTAGCCTTTTCTTCTAAAACACCAAGCTCCTTCAATCTTTTGTACTTGAGGGACATATTATAATAGTCATTTATACAGTCCAATCCAACAATTTGGTACCCTAGTTTTACAAGTTTATTTGATAAATGAAACCCAATAAATCCTGCAGCTCCAGTTACAAGTATTTTCATAGAATCTTAATATTAAAAAAGTAAAATTAACTATAAATTATAGAAAAGAAATTTTAAAACCGAGTCACAAAATAATATGGTTTCAATAAATACTTTGGATGCTAAACATAAAAATCGAATTGAAATTACTTTAATCATTCAGAACTCTCTGAAACTGGTGCTGAAGTCACATTATATCTACAATAATTTCGATTTTATGGCCAAAAAACATTTAAAATGAAATCAAGTTTACCTTGCTCTTTTGGTTCTTGAACGAGTATTTCCAACTTATATCGAATTGTCAATTTAAATTGATAGATAATCACTCTTTAAGAATTAGTTTTAACATATAATTCCTCAAATTAAACAATGGAGACTGAAGTGCAAGAAAAAATTTGGCTTTCCTCCCCTCATATGGGATCTAGTGAACAAATGTATGTTAAGCTGGCATTTGACAGTAATTGGATAGCGCCATTGGGACCAAATGTCACGGGTTTTGAAAAAGATATTGAAGATTATATCGGAAACGATATACATGCTTCTTGTCTGAGTTCTGGTACTGGAGCAATTCATCTTGCTCTGGAACTCCTTGGAGTTGGCTTAGGAGATGAAGTAATTTGTCAGAGCTTCACGTTTGCAGCCTCTGCAAACCCTATTACCTACTTGGGAGCTAAACCGGTATTTGTTGATAGCGAGAAGGAAACCTGGAACATTTCTCCAGAACTGTTAGAAAAAGCAATAATAGACAGGATAAACCTTGGAAAGAAACCTAAGGTGATAATTGCTGTTCATTTATATGGAATGCCCTACAAAGTGGATGATATTATTAATATATCTCGAAAGTATGACATTCCCGTGATTGAGGATAGTGCAGAGGCATTGGGCAGTGTTTATAATGGGGTTAGGTGTGGAAGTTTTGGGGATATTGCCATTTTATCTTTTAATGGAAATAAAATTATAACTACTTCAGGAGGCGGGGCATTATTAAGTAAAGACAAACAAATTACAAATAAAGCAGTTTTTCTAGCCACTCAAGCTAGGGACAACGCTCCTCATTATCAACACTCCCATATTGGTTATAATTATAGGATGAGTAATGTTCTTGCGGGTATAGGAAGAGGCCAGATGGAAGTTTTACCAGAAAGAGTGGATGCCAGAAAGAATAATTTTTTGTTTTACAGAGAAAATTTATCTCAGATTTCTGAGTTAAGCTTTCTTGAAGACCCAAAGGGGAGTTCATCCAATAGGTGGCTTACCTGTGTTTTAACCTCTTCTTTTAAAACTCGTGAGGAGATTAGAATGGCACTTGAAAATGAAAATATAGAATCAAGACCTCTTTGGAAACCAATGCATATGCAACCTGTATTCAAGGAAGCTGCAAGTTATACCAACGGGGTAAGTGAAGACCTTTTTAATAGAGGGCTGTGTTTGCCCAGTGGTTCAAATTTGAACAAGGAAGACTTGTCCAGAATTTGTAAAATAATAAAAAGTGCATTTAGATGATAAAAAAATACATTTTTGATAACGATAGACACTACGCTTCAAAATGGACAGTTCTATTTATTGACCTTTGTATCGTAGCCGTTTCATTTATCTTGGCATACTTTATACGCTTTAACCTTAGTTTTAACTTTGATGTTCATAGACTATGGACCCAACTGCCTATAGTTGTATTGTTGTTTCTTGCGGCATTTCTTGTTTCTGGAAGTTATAAAGGAGTAGTAAGACATACAGGAATTAAGGATGTCTACGCGATTTTTAATGCAATTTGTTTGGCAAGTATTGGTACGATAGCTATTATTTTATCAAATAGGTATATGAACCTTGTTGAAGGGTTTACAATACCTTTATCGATTATAATCATTAATAGTTTACTCACCTTTATAACCCTTACGGCATCTAGATATGTCTTTAAAATTTGTTTTGAGAGTTTAATAAAGAACAATGAGACCCCCACAAAAAACCTTATAGTTTATGGAGCGGGTGAGTCTGGAATTATTACATATAACACCTTGACAAACCATTCAAAGATGAAGGTCAAAGTTGTTGGGTTCGTTGATAATAATCTTCAAAAGGTTGGAAAACAAATTAATGGTGTAAAAGTCTATAATAAATCTATACTTACTAAAGATTTTATTAGGTTCCATAACGTCTCCGAAGTTGTTTTTTCAATCCAAAATATTCGTCCTAAGCAGCTAAGGACTTTGGTAAATGAAATTGTTGACTTACCGGTAAAGGTGAAAATTGTTCCTCCTGTTGAAGATTGGATCAATGGAGAATTAAAAGTTTCACAAATAAAAAGAGTACAAATTGAAGACTTATTGGACAGACCGCCAATAGAAATAAAAAACAGCAAAGTTGTTAGGGATTTTGAGGACAAAGTAATTATGGTTACAGGTGGGGCAGGATCCATAGGAAGCGAGCTAGTTCGTCAAATTTGTAAATATAACTACCAATCCCTTATTATAATCGATCAAGCGGAGTCCGCACTTTATGATCTTCAACAAGAATTAAAACAAGCAGGGTTCCATAACTATATTCCAATTGTTAGTGATATTAGGGACAAAAATAAAATGAGGGCTTTATTTGAGGAGTATAAGCCTGACAGAATTTTTCATGCCGCTGCATATAAACATGTTCCGCTTATGGAGAGGAACCCATATGAAGCTGTTAAAATTAATGTTGCAGGTACAAAAACAATAGTTGACCTTGCTGTTGATTTTAATGTTGAGAAATTTGTTTTTGTTTCTACTGATAAAGCCGTGAACCCTACCAATGTTATGGGGGCAACAAAGCGTATTGCAGAAATGTATATAGGTTGCAGACAGCAAGATGGTAAAACAAAGTTCGTTACAACACGATTTGGAAATGTACTGGGATCTAATGGATCAGTTATACCATTATTTAGAAAGCAAATTGAGAAAGGAGGACCTTTAACGGTAACACATAAAGATATTACAAGATATTTCATGACCATCCCAGAGGCTTCTCAATTAGTATTAGAGGCTGGAGCCATGGGCAAAGGGGGAGAGATATTTATATTTGATATGGGTGAATCCGTTAAAATTTTAGATTTGGCGAAAAATATGATAAGACTTTCTGGTCTTCACTATCCGGACGAAATTGATATTAAAATTACGGGACTAAGGCCAGGAGAGAAGTTATATGAAGAACTTTTGGCAAATGGTGAAAATACACTGCCTACTTATCATGATAAAATAATGATTAGCAAAGTTAGAGATATAGACTATGCAAAAACAAGAACTATGATAGATGAGCTTTGCATATCAAATTTGTTCTTTAAAGGGAATGTTGTACAACTAATGAAAAGTATTGTTCCAGAGTACATCTCAAACAATTCCGATTTTTGTAAATTAGACACCGATACGGAACAATCAAAACCTGATAAGGATTCAAAATCAAAAATTCCACAACTCAATAGCTAAACACAGATATTTTATGAGCTCAAAATTTAAATTGGTGTATTTATCATTATTGACACTAATAGTTGTTTCATGTGGATCAAAAAAGGAAGTAGTTTATTTTCAAGATGCAAGCGAGTTTGAGACCCTTGTTGATGACAATTCTTTCAACACCAAATTCAAAGTCGATGATTTGGTAAGTATACATGTCTCTACTTTGGACCCTGAGGCTAGTGCTCCATTTAATCTTTTCAGAGGCGCAGAAGAAGGAGGGATAAGAGCTGAACAGGTTAACTATTTGGTAGATAAGAATGGAGAAATCGATTTTCCAGTGATTGGAAAAATTAAAATTGGAGGTCTTTCTCCTAGTGAAGCTAGAGATTTGCTTAAGGTTAAACTTACAGATTACCTGAAGGATCCTATTATTAATATGAGAATCCGAAATTTTACGGTTACCATTTTGGGTTCAGTAAATAGGCCAGGCACCTATCAAGTTAATGGAGAGCAAATAACAATACTGGAAGCATTAGGTCTGGCAGGTGACATTAATATAAAGGGTAGACGTGATAATGTTATGGTGATTAGGGACTTTAATGGGACCAAAGTTTATAATCGTGTTGACTTAAATAGAAAAGATGCACTTAAGTCGCCAGTTTATTATCTTACCCAAAACGATGTTGTGTACGTTGAACCCAATCAATCTGGAAAAACCGCTTCAAATTTAGATCAGAGAGCATCTATAGCGGTTTCAATAATTTCGGTTTTAGTAACTTCAACAGTTGTTTTATTGACTAGGTAACTTTTTTCTTTTATTCCTCAAAACTTTATTAGCAATGTCAAGCAACTCTGATTTAAATCTTAAAGCTCTATTGGACATATGTCTTAGGAATTGGAAGTGGTTTTTAATTTCAATTATTCTAAGTGTAGCACTATCCATGATATATCTTAGGTATGCAATTCCTCAATACAGTGCAACTGCAAAAATTCAGATTCTTGAACAATCTAATCAAGCGTCAGAACTAAGTGTTTTGGATGACTTAGATATTTTTTCATCTGGAAAAGCTAAAATTGAGGATGAGACTGAACTGTTATCAGCAAGAGATAATTTTATTAGCATTGTAAAAAATTTAGATTTAAATATCCAATTTTTTGTATTGGGCAACATAAAAAACAAGGAAATTTATCGAAAAGAAAACACTCCTTTTTCAATCAATTTTTTAGCCACTGATTCAATAATTAACACTGCCAAACATACTTTTTTTGTCAAGATTCATTCCGATACTTCATTTGGCTATAAGGAAAAAGAAGATGAAGCGGAGAAGAAATATGATTTTGGTGATAAGGTTAAAAGTAAAATAGGAGATATCATATTAACACCTAATAAAACACTGTCTGCCAATAAAAACAAGCAATTACAAGTTGTAATTAAGCCAATAGATTTTGTGGCAGATTCCTATAGAAAGAAAACGCACATTAATGCAAATGATAAAAAACTTTCGAACATAATAAACATTAACCTAACAGATCCCATAGAACAGCGGGCGATTGATATAATTAATGAGTTGATTGGTATAAATAACAATAATGCGGTTTCTGATAAAAAAGCTATTGCAGACAGAACAACAAAGTTTATTAATGACCGTATCACTGAAATTTATTCTAATCTATCTTCAGTTGATGATACTGCAGAAAATTTTAAATCTAGTAGGGGGATTGCCGATTTAGGTACGCAATCAAATGTAAACTTTAATCTCAGCGCATCTAGTGAGCAAGAATTACAAAACATAAATATTCAGTTGAGTATTGCAAATTCTATGAAGGATTTAATTAATGGCCAGGACGGATATGATATTATTCCTGAAGTTGGCCTGTCTGATCAAGGCATTTCCAACTCTGCACAACGATATAATGAATTAGTAGCTCAAAGAAAAAGGCTGTTGGAAAGCTCTAATGAAAAAAACCCGGTTATAGTAAATTTAGATCAGCAATTACAGGGTTTAAAGAGAGGAATGCAGTCGAGTTTGAATAATGTCTCTAATAATCTTAATCTTCAGGTAAATAGTTTGAGCAAGCAATTATCCCAAATAAATTCTAGAATTTATGCTGCACCAAGTAACGAAAGAGCTTTAAGGGACATTACCAGAAAGCAACAAACCACGGAGTCACTTTATTTATACTTACTACAAAAAAGAGAGGAGTCCCAGATTACGTTTGCTTCAGCCTCGCCTAAATCTAAGATAATAGACTCTGCTTATGGATCTAATTTTCCAGTTTCACCAAAAAAGAGGGCTATTTTTTTAGCGTCGATTATTTTGGGAGTCCTTATTCCCTTTTCAATTATTTATGTGAAAGATTTATTGGATAATAAGGTGCATAATAAGCTCGGTTTGGAAAAAACAATTTCGAACAAAGCACCTGTTTTGGCAGAATTGCCCAAGATAGGGAAAAAAGACCCTAAACTGATTTCAGGCGTTGACCGTTCTGTTTTAGGCGAATCTATGCGTATTTTAAGGACAAACTTAGACTATATTCTGAAGAAGAATGTAAAACCGGGTAGGGGAGGTGTAATATTGGTGACTTCTAGTGTGCCAGGAGAAGGGAAGACATTTATATCCTCAAATTTAGCTATGGTGTTCGCGAGCACAAAACGTAAAGTACTATTGATAGGTGCGGATATACGAAACCCAAAGTTGTATGATTTTTATTCAAGTTTAAGCGAAAATGTTGATGGAGTAAATAAAAGAAGGAAGGATTTGACAGGTTTAACGGAATATTTACATAATGATAGGGTAGAAATAAAGGATATTATCACTTCTATCCATGTAAATGATAATAATGTAGATGTTATTTTTTCAGGTCAAATACCACCAAATCCAGCTGAACTTCTAATGAGCACCAGGCTAAAGGAGCTTATAGATCATTGTTCTGGTATTTATGACTGTGTTATTATAGATTCCGCTCCTTTATTACCTGTTACGGATACTTTACTTATTAATGAGTATGCGAATCAAACGGTTTATGTCACAAAAGCTGGAGTTACTGAAGAAAAAGTTTTAGAATACCCAATAAGATTAAAAGAAGAAAAAAAGCTAAAAAACTTGTCTTTTGTTGTTAACGCTGTCAAGGATGCAAATTTGGGATACGGTGGAAAATATGGCTATGGCTACGGCAAGAGCGTTAAAAAATGGTGGAGCTTTTCGTGATTAATAAAAAGTCTTAATTGTGTTTTCTATTATGGGAAGGATTAGATTCAGTACTTTGGTAGGAATTTTAATTTCCTTAAGTGCACTTAGTTGCCTTCTATTATGAACATCTGAGGCAACAAAATCTATTAGTCCGTCTTTAAGAAGTTTTCTCGTTACTTTTTGTATTTCAATTCCGTAGTATCCAGAGAGTGAAAGAAAATTTAGTTGAAAAAGAATTCCACTTGATTTAAGGTCCTTGTAGATACCGTATTTTTTATGATAATAAACATATCTTTCCGGATGGGCCAAAATGGAAAAGTAGTTATGTTGTGTAATTTTTGCAATCGAATATTCAAAATTGAAAGATGGTTGCAAGTAGGACATTTCTATCAGAAGGGAATTTTTTCTTAATGGTAATACTTGCCTGCTTTCAAGATTATTTTCAAACCCATCATCTATCATATGTTCCGCAGCATAATCAATACGGATATTGTTCATATTATTGGCAGATAGTTCTTTCTCGAGCAAATCAAAGGAACTTTTTACAGTAGCAGATGTATTAGGATAATAATGGTTCATTATATGTGGGGTGCAGATAAAATTGGTAACCCCAAACTGGGAAAACCCCTTGATTATCTCAATGGATTCTTCAACGTTTTTGGCACCGTCATCAATTCCAGGTAAAATATGGTTGTGTATATCAACAAGACCATGTAAGTAATCAACCAGATATCTTTTCCTTTCAAAAAAACTGAACATAGTAAAAATTAGGAGCATAAAGATACATTATAAGAAATCCATATACCTGATTGCTTTTTTAATTACTGTTACTTTCTTTTAAATAATAAAAGACATTCTTATCCTTATTCTGACAATTATCATATTTTCTGCATAACCCCTGAATTACTTTTGGATTGTGAAAAAAATCGCAATCATAGTATTCTCACTATCTATTTTGGCTAAACCATTGTATCCTATTGGTGAGTACATTATGAATTATGATTATATCGTGAACAACCTATGCGAGAATAAAAACAAACCAGCATTAAATTGCGATGGAAAATGCTACCTCTCCAAACTATTGGCACAAGAGTCTAAGCAAAGTGAAGAAAATCCGTTCGGAGAAAAACAATCCCAAACCGAAGTGCCACATATTTTCTTTTATAAATTACCTTCTCAAATTTATTTTGATGGAAATTTGTTACAAGCTTCAAAAGATAATTTCAAAATTGTTTCCTTATTGAGTTCAACTCCATTTATTTCAGAGATTTCCGAACCGCCTGAAGTATCCTAATCCCGTTTTTTGTACTTGCTTTTTTTATTCGGATGATTTTCTCATCCAAAGAAAGCATGTACCCTTCATCTTTTGAATTAGTTAAAAATGCAATCTTATGAAAACCGAATATAGCACTGGGCTTCGCCATTCTATTATTGGTGCCTTAAAAAACAAAAACTTGGTTTTTGTAGTCCTATTGGCATTGATATTTCATGGGCAAAGTGCTGCCCAAGAACCAAAAGTAGACTTAATTATAGATTCTATACTGCCTGTACACCTAGAAGAGGTCATTGTAATTTCTTCTTACAACAAGGCATTGGAACATAAGTCTCACCATAAACCCTTATCCACTTTAGATGAGTATCTGGAATCCTCAAAAAAAGTGAACATGATTAAAAGAGGAGCATACGCCTGGGAGCCTGTTCTTAATGATATGAGTTCAGAGCGCCTATCTGTAACCATTGATGGTATGCGCATTTTTGGTGCATGTACAGACAAAATGGACCCCATAACCTCTTATGTAGATGTTTCTAACCTCTCCGATGTTCATGTGGCATCTGGTCAACAGGGCGCGGAACAAGGAGCAACCATAGGGGGGGCTATTGATTTAAGGCTAGAGAAAAGTAACTTTAATCCAAAAGGATGGGTAGGTTCTATTGAGACTGGCGGCGAAACCAATAACGAAGCTCAAATTATAGGCGGCGAACTGAATTATTCCGATGAAGCCTTTTATGTTGATACTGATGTTATTTATAGAAATGCTGAAAATTATACTGCGGGTGGTGGTGAAGAGGTTGCATTCTCTCAATTTGAAAAATACAATATATCCGCAAATGCAGGTTACAAAGTTTCAGATGATCAGCAACTATTGGCCAGTTTCATTTATGATGAAGCTAGGGATGTGGGTTACCCTGCCCTACCTATGGACGTTTCCTTAGCCCAAGCGTTTATTGGCTCCATAAGCTGGAAACAATCCAACTTTATAGGTGATTTAAAAAACTGGGAAACCAAATTATATGCAAATTCCATAACGCATATTATGGATGATAGCCAAAGACCAGATGTGCCCATACGAATGGATATGCCTGGATGGAGTGATACCTACGGCTACTACTCTCAAGCAGAACTTACACTGAACCGCCATAAATTTTTAATGAAATTGGATGGTTTCTACAATCGTTCCTTAGCCGAAATGACCATGTACCCCAACAACCCCAATGAGCGGGAAATGTTCATGTTAACTTGGCCAGATGTACGCACAATAAATTCTGGGTTTTATGCCGAGGACGAAATCAGTCTCAAAGAAAGTTCTTTAAAACTTTCAACAAGATTGGCAGTACAAGGTTTCAATGTAGCAGACGAATTTGGGCTTAATAGTCTTAGAATTTTCTACCCTGAAATGAGTCAAAGACAGACTCGCTTTCTAAAGAGTGTTTCCGCAGCTTATCATAAAAAATTCAAAACACTCCATATAAACGGTGGACTATCCTATGGTGATCGCGCACCTTCTGTATCTGAAGGTTTTGGGTTTTATCTGTTCAACAGTTTTGACAACCATGATTATATAGGTGACCCGGATTTAAAAAATGAAAAGGCCATCGAAACCAATGTCAAAGTATCATTGCCTCTTAAAAAAGTAAATATAGGTCTTGAGGCCAATTACTTTCATACTATGGATTTTATCATAGGAGAGGTAAATCCAGATTTGAGCGTTATGACCATTGGCGCCCAAGGAGTTAAAGTTTATAGGAACTTGGAGTATGCTGACCTATACAACATTTCTTTGGACACCAAATATGAAATTACCCCAGAATTCCTTTGGACAGGACTAATATCCTACCATAGGGGAACTGACCAAGATGGGCGAAATCTGCCCTTTATAAGTCCAATTGCCTATAACTCAATGGTGCAATACACTACTGGAAGTTTTTCTGGTTCTCTCACAATGCGCGGAGCAGCAGATCAAGTAAACTTCAATCCAGTCTTTGGGGAAGATCGTAGCAATGCTTACACGGTTTTTTCAATGGCATTGGGCAAATCGTTTCCTGTAAATAATGATACTGTTTATGTAAAGGCAGGAGTTGAAAATATTTTTGACGAATTCTATTCCACATATTCAGATTGGAACAATATACCGCGTATGGGACGCAATTTTTTTATGACCGTTTCTTATGCAATCAATTAAAATCAAAAACAATAATCATACTTTAAATTATAATAGAAATGAAAACAATTAAATTTTTCTTAGTCGCACTAATACTTTCAATGACTTTTAGTTCATGTTCGGATAATAATGATGATTCAATTATTATATCAGAAAATCCATTGGAAGATTTTAATATGTTGACCAGTTTTAAAGCCAACAATCATAGTGTAGAAATTTATTCTGAACAACAACAGTTTTCCGTAGGTTACAACGAACTATTCTTCCGAATTAAGGACGATGCTTCTGATAGCTATATCAAAAATGCCGATGTTTCTTGGAAACCCGTAATGCACATGACCTCAATGATGCACTCTTGCCCAAATTCTACGGTCTCAAAAACCAATGATGCCTCAGTTTACACAGGTTATACTGTATTTCAAATGCCTGGAAATGCTGATGAATATTGGGAGCTCACCTTAGAATATACCGTTGAAGGACAAACTTACAATGCAACAGAACGCATAGAAGTCAATGCCCCCGCCGATGGTAAAAAGACAGTAAACGTATTTATGGGAAGTGATGATACAAGATATGTTTTGGCCATGATGCCCATGACACCAGAAGTTGCGGTTAATGATTTTTCAGCCATGCTCTTCAAAATGGAAAACATGATGTCATTCCCAGCTGTGGAAAATTACAAAGTACATATTGATCCAAGAATGCCTGGCATGGGCAACCATAGTTCACCAAATAATGAAGATCTAACCTTTGACACATCTTCAAATATGTACACGGGAAAATTGTCATTAACCATGACAGGGTACTGGAAAATAAATCTGAAAGTAGAAAATGAAACTGAAGAGATTTTAAAAGGAGAAGATATTACAGAAGAAAATGAAAGCAGTAGTCTGTTTTTTGAGATAGAATTTTAAAATATAGTTCCGTTTTATTGTTTGTTTTAAAAAGGCCATCCCACAAAGGATGGTCTTTTTGCATGTGAAATCAAAGTGGTAGAAAAGACTTTCCCATCTTGATATTCTTTACTAAATCCCCAACGGTGTTTTGCTCTAAGTTCTTTACAAAATTAACCTTGGTATTGCCTACAAGATCATGCATTGGACATGGGTGCTCTGCATTACATTCTTGTAAGCTAAGCATACAAGAAGTTAGCCTGTTATCGCCATCAATTACTTGTATGATTTTCATCAAAGGTGTTTTGATATTTTCATCTGAAAGATAAAATCCGCCTCCTGGACCCCTAACCGAAGAGACTATATTATGCTTAGAAAGCTCTTGTAAAATTTTAGATAAATATGCTTTTGGAATATTTGTTGGCCTGCTAATATCCTTTGCCAAAATTTTATGGTCTTCGGAAGAATTCACAGCAAGATATAGGACTGCCTTAACTGCATATTTAGAGGAGTTAGATATCATGATAAACAAGTTTTAAAACCAATATAAAGATTAAAAGACATTTTTATCCTTTATATGACAATTATCATGTTTTATGCAATGACTCCAACCTAATTTTGAGCATTTAATAAAAATACCCTTATATGAAAATCAATATCGTATTATCAGCATTAATGTTTTCCGTACTGCTCGTAGGATGTGGTGGTAAAGAAGAAAAAAAGACAGATGGTTTTAGTGTGGATCGCAAAAAATCAACCGAAAAACCGGTAGAAACTCCAGCGGCTGATAATGAAGTTCCAGCTTCACAGAGGATTACGCTAGATGAAAAAGGGGTAGGACAAATAAAATCCATTACGCTTGATCCTGAAATTGATATGGAAATGGCCTCCACGGGAGAAGCTATATACAATACCAACTGTACCGCTTGTCACAAATTGGACAAAAGGTTCATTGGTCCATCCCCAAGGGGAATTATGGAAAGAAGAAGCCCGGAGTGGATTATGAACATGATTCTTGATCCCAAACTGATGACTGAACAAGATCGTTGCGCTAAAGATTTATTGATTGAATTTAATGGAGCTGCAATGGCCAATCAGAATTTAACCGTGGAGGAAACCCGCGCTATCCTAGAATATTTTAGAACATTATAAACTCTAACAAATATGAAAACAGCCAATCTAAAATTTGTATTCGGCGCCGTTTTAGCACTATTAATGACTTTCGGATGTAAAAACGAGCCCAAAACTGATAATTCTACTGTATCCAATACCACAATAAATGATACAGAAGCTAACAAAGAAAAAGGTCAAGCCTTTATTGAAGACGATGGGTCAACACCCAATGTATTGCAAATAGCAATTGGTTCACCTGACCACACTACTCTTGTAGCGGCTGTGCAAGCCGCAAACCTGGAAAATGCACTTGTAAATGCTGGACCGCTTATGGTTTTTGCCCCAACCAATGCTGCCTTTGATGCTTTGCCAGAAGGTACAGTTGAAAATTTGTTGAAACCAGAAAACAAAGATGCTTTGGCCAATATCCTTAAACATCATGTTACCGCAGGTAACTACTCTAAGGATTTTCTTAAAAAGTTTAAAAAATTAGGCCAGGCCAATGATCAGAATACCACTGTAGAAGTAAAAGGTGAAGATGTATATGTAGGAGGTGCCAAGATTATAGCCAGTGTCCCCGCAGGAAATGGCATTGTACATGTTGTGGACAAAGTGATTCTTCCACCTTCAGAGTAAATCGATAATCAAAATAAGAACAAACAATAAACAGTAAAAAATGAAAAAGTATAAACATTATGTATTCGCACTTCTTGGAGTGAGTCTATTGCTCGCAGGGTGCGGAAATCAAACTGGTAAAAGCTCCTCAAATGGCGCGCTATCTTCCAGTGCGGCAGAAAAAGTATACGTAGCTCCGGGAGAACAAGATGAATATTACGCATTCCTATCAGGTGGTTATAGTGGAAACCTAACCGTGTATGGTCTACCTTCAGGTAGAATGTTCAAGGAAATTCCTGTTTTTTCGCAATTCCCAACCTCAGGGTACGGATATTCCGAAGAAACCAAACCTATGTTAAATACTTCCTTTGGATTTGTGCCATGGGATGATGCCCACCACCCTGATATCTCTCAGACCAACGGAGAACTGGATGGTAGATGGATTTTTATCAATGGTAACAATACCCCGAGAATTGCGCGGATTAGCCTCAGCACCTTCGAAACTGAAGAAATTATAGAGGTCCCCAATAGTGCAGGTAACCATAGTTCTTCATTTATTACGGAAAACACAGAATATGTAGTCGCGGGAACACGGTTTTCAGTACCCGTTCCGCAACGCGATATGCCTATAAACGAATACAAAGGAAACTTTAAAGGGGCATTGTCATTTATCAGTGTTGCACCTGAAAATGGAAGATTGAATCTTGAATTTCAGGTATTAATGCCAGGGTTTAACTATGACCTTTCTCACCCTGGTAGAGGGAAATCGCATGGATGGTTCTTCTTCACCACATATAATACTGAGGAAGCCAATTCTTTAATGGAAGTGAATTCTTCGCAAAACGATAAAGATTTTATTGCTGCGATCAATTGGAAAAAGATAGAAGAGTACGTAAAAAATGGTGGTGGTACCAAAATGCCTGCCAACTATGCGCATAACGTTTATGACGAACACACCCATACCGGTACTTCTACCATGAAAAAAGAAGTGCTGACTGTAGATCCTACCGAAGTTCCTGGTGCAGTTTTCTTTTTACCAACACCAAAATCGCCACATGGTTGTGATGTAGACCCAACGGGACAATATATTATCGGAAATGGAAAACTATCTGCAGACCTTACCGTACATTCATTTGATAAAATGATAGCAGCCATTGAAGGTGAAAAATTTGATGGAGAAGCTTATGGCATTCCAATTCTTAAGTTTGAGGATGTTTTGGCTGGAACCGTAAAAAGCGGTGGATTAGGCCCACTGCACACCGAGTTTGATGCAAACGGAAATGCTTATACCACTTTCTTTATTTCATCTGAAGTAGTAAAATGGAAACTGGGTACATGGGAAGTTATCGACCGTAAACCTACATTCTATTCCGTAGGGCATTTAATGATTCCTGGTGGAAATTCAAGAAAGCCATTTGGTAAGTATGTAGTGGCCATGAACAAGATTACCAAGGACCGTTACTTGCCTACCGGGCCAGAGATGGAACACTCGGCACAGATTTATGACATTTCTGGTGAAAAAATGGAATTGATCTATGATTTCCCCACACATGGCGAGCCGCATTATGCTGCCGGTTGCCCCGCAGAACTATTGGCACCCAAATCCAAGAAAATTTATAGACTGTCAGAAAACAAACATGAATTTGCGACTATTAGTCCAAATGATGCTCGTGTAGAGCGCAATGGCAAAGAGGTTCATATTTATATGTCTACCATTCGTAGTCACTTTACCCCAGATAATATTGAAGGTATAAAAGTGGGAGATAAGGTATACTTCCATATCACCAATCACGAACAAGATTTTGATGTGCCCCATGGCTTCTCAATTATAGGTCAGAATACATCAGAGCTATTGGTAATGCCGGGTCAGACCAAAACCTCTATTTGGGAACCCAAAAAAGTTGGTGTATGGCCATTTTACTGTACGGATTTCTGTTCAGCGCTACACCAAGAAATGCAGGGGTATGTAAGAGTATCTCCAGCCAACTCTAATATTGAGCTCTCTTGGTCTTTGGGTGAATAAGGAATTATAGATTTATTTTTTTCAAGCTTGAAGCGGGCAGTGCTGGAAGGTCTGTCCGCTTCTTTTACAAATTAGAACAATCAATCAAAACTAATTTCAATTTGTAAATAATTTAAAAGTTTTTAAAGATGAAAAAAGCAAGTATCCTTATGATCGTTGGCCCTTTGTTTCTTTTAGGGTTGTATGCGTTCCCCTTATGGAATATTATGTTGGGTGCTCCTCAATATCCTGAACCTTTAGGAATGAATATCCATATTGATGGGATTCGTGATGTTAACGAGTTTGATTTGCAAAATATAGATGGCCTTAACCACTATATAGGCATGCGAAAATTACCAAAACCGGAAGAAATGTGGGAGTTTAGCACTTTTCCTATTATTATTGGCGGGATGGTTTTTTTGGGTGTATTGATAGGCTTGCTGGGATATTTTAAGAAAGTAAGCTATATATGGTTTATGGGTTGGTTCGTTGTTATGTCCATTTTAGGAGTTCTGGGCATGTACGATTTTAATGCGTGGATGATAGATTACGGAACCAATCTAGATCCCAATGCCATCATGAAGCTTTCAAACCCAGATGGCACACCAATGAGTTACAAACCACCACTATTTGGGCACGCTAAGATGTTAAATTTTGATGTTACCTCGTTGCCATCAACAGGAGCTTGGATGATGTTCACAGGAATGATGTTGATTTTGGCAGCCTTTTTTATGGGCAGGAAAACAAGTAAAAAAACTAAAACCCTTTAGACTTATGAAAGGTAAACACATCAATTTAAGTCTTATTTTAATACTTCTAATTGCATCTTGTACAATATCGCCAAAGCCCATAAACTACGGTAGCGATGGATGTCATTTTTGCAGTATGACCATTGTGGATAAGCAACATGCCGCCCAATTTGTAACAGAAAAAGGCAAAGCCTTTAAGTTTGATGCTGCAGAGTGTATGATGAATCATTTAAAAGAAATTGATGTAGAAACTGTCTCTCTATTTTTGGTCAATGATTACCATTCTCCAGGAGATTTGATTGATGCCACAAAGGCTACTTATCTAATTAGCAAGAATATTCCCAGTCCAATGGGTGAATACTTAACAGCTTTCGAATCCAAAGAGGTAGCAGAAAAAGCTAGGGAACAACATGAAGGTAAACTTTTTACTTGGATAGAATTGAGCAACCGGTTTAATGTTGGAGTTGCTGATAAAATAAGTCTAAAATGAATGAAACCGTAAAAGATTTGGATATGGACGACTGCCTTCAGCTATTAGGTGAAAACTATATAGGACGCCTAGGGTTTATCTCATATTCATGTCCATACATAATACCCGTAACGTATTTTCATGATGCGGAAGAAAAAAACATATTAAGCTATTCAACTGAAGGCTATAAAATAGACGCAATGCGGCGATTTTCATCCGTATCTCTTCAAGTTGACGAAATAACTACCATACAACATTGGAAATCTGTTTTGATACTTGGAAAGTTTGAAGAGTTAAAGGGTAGTACAGCAAAAAAATATCTAAGAAGGTTCTCACAAGGGGTTCAAGAATCAATATCAAAAAAAAAGGGTGAAAGTCCCAAGTTCATTAATGATTTTTCAAGTAGGTTAAGTCAACGAAAGTTACCAATAGTTTATAGAATTCATATAAACAATATATCGGGAAAATATAGAGAGGCATAACGCAGAATGACTTTTTTCATTTAACTACCAGATTAAACAAATATATGTATAGAGTTAAAAGCACAGTTAAAAACCAAGAGTTTGATAAACTTAAAGTTGAAAAAGTGGTTAAAACCAATACCTTGGAAATATTGAGTATTAGTTTGGAAAGAGATGCAATTTTCCCAGAGCATACATCCTCTGCCGATGCCCAGTTACTTGTTTTGGAAGGAGATATAGACTTTCACATTCAAGGTAGAACTTTTTATATAACAGAACAACAACATTTTAGTTTTCCAAAGGAAATTGCGCATTGGGTGAAAGCGAATACCAATTCAAAATTCTTGATCATAAGATAATGAAACAGCTGAGCGGACTACTGGTTTTCTTAATGTTAATTTCGTGGTATACACTGTCCGCAAAAACCATTTCGGTATGCGCCTCCTGTTCTGTAAAATCTATTAAATCGGGAATCGAAATTGCGGATGCGTTTGATACCCTTCTAATAAAAAAGGGAATTTATAAGGAGTTCAATATTCTTATAGATAAACCTTTGACCCTCTTGGGCGATAAATTTCCAGTAATTGACGGTGAAGATCAAGGGGAAATCATCAGAATCGCTTCGGACAATGTGACCATAGATGGGTTGTTCATTATCAACGTAGGGACAAGCTATACTTCAGATTACGCAGCCATTCGTGTGGTAAAAAGCGAAAACTTTCTCATTCAAAATGTTGTATTAGAAAAATTATTTTTCGGGATTTATCTAGAAAAGTCCAATAACGGCAGGGTATACCATAACAAAATTATTGGGGATGCGGTGGATGAGTACAATTCTGGCAACGGAATTCAGCTTTGGTACTCTAAAAATGTAGAAGTAGATCGCAATATTGTCCAGGGAGTGCGCGACGGCATTTATTTGGAGTTTTCGGACAACATAACAATCAATAATAATATTAGCTCCAATAATCTCAGGTATGGACTCCACTTTATGTTCTCCAATGATGATATCTATACCAACAATACCTTTGAAAATAATGGCGCTGGCGTTGCTGTGATGTTCTCCAAAAGGATAAAAATGGTAGGTAATACATTTAAAAAAAATTGGGGTGCCGCGGCTTTTGGAATGTTGTTGAAAGAGATTAACGACGCTGAAATATATGGGAACACTTTTGAGGAAAATACGATAGGCATCAATATAGAAGGCTCTAACAGAATACAATATAAAAACAACAATTTTATTAAAAACGGATGGGCAATTAAAGTATTAGGAGCCTGTTATACCAACACCTTCTCAAAAAACAATTTTCTCTACAATTCTTTTGATATTTCCTATAACAGCAAGCTCAATGATAATGTTTTTGACCAAAATTACTGGAGCAACTACACAGGGTACGATCTAGATAAAAATGGAATTGGAGATGTACCCTATAGACCTGTAAAGCTATTTTCTTATATAGTAAACAGAACCCCAGAAACCATTGTACTGCTTCGCAGTCTGTTCATGGATATCATTGATTTCTCTGAAAAAGTTTCGCCCGTTTTCACTCCAGATAACCTAATGGACGCGAATCCCTTAATGAAAAGAACAATATGATTCAAGTAGAAGGCTTACATAAAAAGTTTAGTAAGAATCAAGTCCTTTCAGGATTGGATTTAAATATTCAAAAGGGTGGAATCTTTGCCATACTAGGCCCCAATGGCTCAGGTAAGACCACACTGATAAAGATTATTCTGGGCATGGTTATCGCGGATAAAGGAACTGTTTCTGTCTTTGGAAAGCCCATTAAAAACAAATGGAAGTATCGTCAAGAAATAAAATACCTTCCACAGATTGCCAACTTCCCCAGCAATCTTAGGGTACGGGAACTTATTAGAATGATAAAAGATTTACGCCAGCAAACCAGCGAAGAAGAACAACTTATTGAGTTATTTGGGCTGAAACCTTTTTTGGATAAAAAACTGGCTACACTTTCAGGTGGAACAAAACAAAAGGTAAACATTGTTTTAGCTTTTATGTTTGACAGTCCTTTGCTAATTCTTGATGAGCCTACAACTGGCTTGGACCCAGCCGCTTTAATTCGTTTGAAAGAACTCATTCAAAAAGAAAAACAAAAAGGCAAGACCATTCTAGTCACTAGTCATATTATGCAATTTGTGGAAGAGGTTGCGGATGAAATTGTTTACCTGTTGGAAGGTAAGATTTATTTTAAGGGAAGAATCTCAGAACTTATGGAGAAGACATCCCAAACTAATTTTGAACATGCCATAGCGGCCATAGCAACCAAAACGACCAAAACGACCAATGCTTAAAATTTTAAAATACAGTTTTTACGATTTAATGCGTAGTCGCTGGAGCTATGTATATTTTCTGTTCTACTTGGCCTTAGGTTTTGTGCTTCTATTCTTGAACAACGATGTATCTAAAGCCGTAATAACGCTTATGAATGTAATCATTGTATTGGTACCTCTAATAGGAACCATCTTTGGGGTCATGTATTATTATGATTCCAAAGAATTTACTGAACTTTTATTGGCACAGCCTATTAAGCGTTCCTCCATTTTTCTAGGGCAATATCTTGGTGTTGCCTGCTCTTTAACCTTAAGTCTCGTCTTGGGATTGGGTATTCCGTTTCTTCTTTATGGTCTTTTTAGGAGTGATGTTATTTTCGATTTTTCATTGCTATTGGTTACCGGTACGTTCTTAACACTCATATTTACCGCGATTGCTTTTAACATTGCAATATCAAATGAAAATAAAATAAAAGGTTTTGGGTATGCAGTGTTGGCTTGGTTATTTTTGGCTGTAGTTTATGATGGGTTGTTTTTAATGTCATTGATTGTGTTTGAAGAATATCCATTGGATTCTTTTTCGTTGACAGCGACTATGTTAAACCCCATAGACCTTTCAAGAACATTGATTTTACTTAAATTGGATATTTCGGCACTACTAGGCTATACAGGTGCTGTTTTCAAAGAATTTTTTGGAACTAATAGTGGTCTTATCATTTCCATTGTGATGCTTTTTTTGTGGACCGTTTTACCCACCTGGCGATTGGTTTATAAATCCAAGCGAAAGGATTTTTAGATCTTCATAAAATTATATTGATACTTTTGGATTTGATTTTTTTGTGAGGTTATTTTCCGATACAGAAATTTGAAAAGATATTGCCCAACAGATCATCCGTAGATACACTTCCAGTAATTTCTCCTAGATGATGTAATGCCTGTCTAATATCTATGGCCATGAGGTCGCTGGATAATTCCATTTCCATACCTTCTTTTACTTTTTGTATTTCTTCCAATGCTTTGAGCAAGGCATCATAATGTCGGCTATTTGTAATTATGGTTTCATCACCGCTCAAAGCTCCAGAATCTACCAATGAAAGTAGTTTTTTCTCCAAATTTGGGATTCCGGTTTTGTGTTTTGCGGAGAGAAAAATAGTTTGTGGAATTTCATCTTTGATTTGGGTTATCTCGGAGTCCTTTAACATATCCATTTTGTTGCAGATGGGCAACAGTTCTTTGTTGGGATAACGTTGTCTAATCTTGTCCAGTTCCAATCTGTCAAAATCCAAACTATCAAAAAGAAAAATAACTAGTCGTGCCTTTTCAATTTTATCAAAGGTTCGCTCAATACCAATTTTTTCGACAACATCCTTTGTTTCTCGAATTCCTGCAGTATCAATGAACCTGAAATTAATTCCGTTTATGCTTATTTGATCTTCAACTGTATCCCGAGTTGTTCCAGCAATATCACTTACTATGGCCCTTTCCTCATTCAATAGGGCATTTAAAAGTGTTGATTTTCCAACATTGGGTTCTCCAACAATGGCCACCGGAATACCATTTTTTATCACATTGCCCAAGGCAAAAGAATCTATGAGTTTTTTAAGGACCTCACTGATGCGGTTCAATAATTCGTTGAATTGGGTTCTATCTGCAAACTCAACATCTTCTTGGGAAAAATCGAGCTCTAATTCTATGAGCGATGCAAAATTCAATAATTCCTCTCGTAATTTCTGGATTTGATCACTAAAACCACCTCTCATTTGTTGTATCGCAATTTCATGTGCAGCTTCACTATCACTTGAAATTAAATCGGCAACGGCTTCAGCTTGGCTTAAATCCATTTTTCCGTTCAAGAATGCCCGTAAGGTAAATTCACCTGCTGATGCCATTCGACAACCATTCCGTAAAAAAAGTTGAATAATCTGTTGTTGAATGTATGTGGAGCCATGACACGAGACTTCGACAATATCCTCCCCGGTATATGAATTTGGTCCTTTAAAGATTGAAACCAAAGCTTTGTCCATTACCTTTTTGCTTTCAACTATATGCCCCAGATGAATAGTATGACTTTTTTGATTCTTTAATTTTTTTCCTCTAATGGATTCAAATAAGGTGTCTGAAATGTCTATTGCTTTAGGACCGGAAACTCGAATCACAGCTATTGCTCCTGTGCCTGAAGGTGTTGCCAATGCTACTATTGTATCTGTGTGCGACATGGGGGCAAAAGTACAAATTCCGCTGATGTTGTAACATTACTTCTAAAATGTATACAGATATAGTATAACATCTTTAATCAATCAAAAAATGGAAATCATAAATCAAAAAGTAATCAGAAAGGATAATACACTTTTATCCGTTACACATTTATCACAATTATTACATTATGTAACCGGTTTTGGCGGTTTTATTGTGCCTCTTATCATCTGGCTGACATCCAGAAGAACGGTAGAAGGCATGGACGAACACGGAAAAGCGGTAATAAACTTACAGCTAAGTTTATTGTTGTACATAATAATAAGTATTCCTGCAATTCTATTGTTGGGGTTGGGGATATTAGGCTTAATAGGAGTTGCCATTTTAGGTTTTGTTCTTCCTATTGTAAATGCAGTGAAGGCTGCCAACGGGGAGTCCCCATCTAATTTTTTGACCATCCCCTTTGTTTAAAAAGCAAAAAGGCCGAGATAATTGTCTCGGCCTTTTCAAGTATTTAGGTTGGGAAGTTAGTTGTTCAGCATAACGGGCATTACGAGCATGGTAACATGCTCGCCCTCATCCAGTCCATCAACAGGAGTTAATATTCCTGCTCTATTTGGCAAGCTCATCTCCAGCGAAACTTCATCTGCAGTTAAATTATTGAGCATTTCCACCAAAAACCTGGAGTTAAAGCCAATCTGCATATCATCACCTTGGTAAGAACATGAAAGTCTTTCTTCGGCTTTGTTGCTATAGTCTACATCTTCAGCAGAGATATTCAATTCGGCACCTGCAATCTTCAATCTAATTTGATGGGTTGTCTTGTTTGAAAATATGGAAACCCTACGAACTGAGCTTAAAAATTGGTTTCTAGGAATGGATAATCTATTTGGATTTTCTTTCGGAATAACAGCCTCGTAGTTGGGATATTTTCCGTCAATCAGCCTACAAATCAATTCTGACTGGTCAAAAATAAATTTTGCATTACTGTCATTATATTCAATGGTCACTTCTGATTCAGAACCAGATAGAATGCCTTTCAACAATGTCAAAGGTTTTTTTGGCATAATGAATTCTGCCACTTCTGAAGCGGTAACATCATTTCGTTGGTACTTAACCAGTTTATGGGCATCTGTTGCAACGAAAGTTAAACTCTCGGTTGAAAACTGAAAGAAAACACCGCTCATCACAGGGCGTAAATCGTCATTTCCAGCAGCAAAAATAGTTTTGTTGATTGCTGTAGCCAAAATATCACCAAGTAGGGTAGTGGAGCTTGGATTTGATACTTCCACTGCCTTTGGAAATTCTGCACCATCAGCATAGGCCAAGGCATATTTACCATGGTTGGAACTGATTTCCACAGTATTATTGTCCTCAACAACAAATGTCAAAGGTTGCTCGGGAAAAGTCTTTAAAGTTTCCAATAATAACCTAGCTGGCACTGCAATTGTACCTTCAGCATCTGAATCAACCTCTAAAACGGAACTCATGGTTGTTTCCAAGTCAGAAGCAGAGACCGTTAGTTTGTTTTGTTTAAGATCAAATAGAAAATTATCCAGAATTGGTAGCGTGTTGCTATTGTTTATAACACCTCCCAAGACTTGTAATTGTTTTAATAAATATGTACTGGATACAATAAACTTCATCAAAGAAATTCTTTTAGAATTGTTTCCCATTCACAGAATGGGTTAATAAAATCGATAAAAACAAATATATCTTAAAACCCGCTAGTAATGAAACAAATTTATCAACACTTATGCTCCAAATTTTCGCTTTCTGTAGAAGCTAAAGAAAATGCCTAGCGCCAGAGTCAAAAGTACAGGGAGTCCTATGTTTATAAGTTGCCATTTTGTTTTTTCCGTTGCAATTTTCTCTACATCCAATACAGGAATGGATACTTTTTTATTTCTGATGTTTATAAGTCCCGTATCATCCAAAAGGTAATTCATACAATTTACCAAAAATTCCTTGTTGCCATATGAACTATTGGTCCATTTGTCATAGCCCAATTCCAAAGGTTTACCATTGCTCAACTGATTTTTTATTACATCACCGTCCGAAATTAGTATCATTTTATTTTCACCCCCATCTTCAATGGTATTGTTCAGTTTTATGGGTTTCACCCGATTTTTGAACATAGAACTGAACTTTCCTTCGACCAATACCGCTAGTGGTTGATTTCCATTCGTATATGCTGCCTTGTCTGGAGGAGAATCCAAAATATTTAACCCTATTTGTCTAGGGACCCCATCAGTTTTGGACAATGGGGAACTTTGCAACAGCACTGTTTTTTTATACTCATTTTCTAAAATATCCAGGGTGCTGGTAAATTGATAGCGGACTGCTTCAATATTGGTGTTAATGGGGTGGTTGTTTTTGGAAAATACCATTGGATTATAGTACCATGGAACAGGATTGTACTGCGAATCATTCCCTTCGCCGGAAGCCAATACTATTTGTGTAAAGTACAGGTCATTGACCAAATCAGAATTAATCCTGACTCCATAAGAAAAGAAGAAGTCCTTTAGGTTTAAATTCCTGGGAAGGGCCAAGGCTGTTCCACCACCTTTAAAAATGCTGTCCACTTCCATGGCCACCTGATCTATCAACCAAATAGATTTTCCGCCGTGTACCGTAAATTGATCTAACACATATTTTTCTTCATCCGAAAAGGCTTCGGTTGGTTTGGCAATTAGGGCCATGTCAAAACCTTTTAATTGATTCAGCACTCCTTGAGCATTTGTCTCAACTGAATCTAAGGTAATTGCCCCAATATTGTAGTAATCCCGAATCGTTGTCAAATAATCTGCAAGAAAAATATCATCCAATTCTCCGTTACCCTTTATAACGGCAACCCTTTTCTTTTCTGTAATACTCAGCTTTGTGAAGGCATCCGCAAAGGCATATTCCAATTGCTGAACAGAATTGTTGATTCGATCTTCTGCGGAAGACCCCAGTTTATTTTTAAGCAATGAAACTTTTACAGTTTGATTTTTGTAATTGACCATGGCCCATGGAAAAACCAGTTCTTGTGAAACTTTTCCATTTTCCTCAACGGTAACACTTGCGGCTTTAAGACCTATTTGCTGTAAATCTGCTATGGTTTGTTGTGTTTGATTTTCATCTTCCAGCGGATTCACCAAGTTGTATTTGATGTTCTTGTTCTCTGATGAAAACTCTTCCAACAACTGAACAGTTTCAGTTTTGAGTTTTGAAAACTCCGAGGGAAGGTTTCCATCCAAAAGAACATCTATAATAACAGGGGAACCGAATTTTTTGGCCGTATCTATTGCAGGTTGGGATAAGGTAAAACGCTTATCTTCAGTAAGGTCAAATCGAGCGTATAAAAGATTACCGATTATATTTAGAATTATTACAGCTGCTAATGCTTTGGCAATTGATATTAAAAACTTTCCCATTATTGTGGTAGTTGTTTTAATCTTAAAAAGGTCAGGTATAGGAAGAATATTGTCAAGGAAATAAAATAAACCAAATCCCGTGTATCTACTATTCCCCTTGCAATGCTTTCAAAATGTGATTTTGCCCCCAGGCTTTGGATAATCTGTTGTGATTCTCCTGAAAATAAGGAAGAGAGGGCTTCAAAACCTTTAAATATTAAAAAACAAATCAAAATCCCGATAATGAATGATACAATTTGATTATCAGAGATTGTTGAGGAAAACAAACCTATCGATGTATACAGAGCAATTAAAAACAACAAGCCAAAGTATGAACCTAAAACAACTCCCAAGTCATAATTTCCTGGTGTGATTCCCAAATCGGAAATGGCAAACACATAAATAATGGTTGGCAAAACGGCAATTACACATAGTAAGGTTGCGCCCCAAAATTTCCCCAACACCAGTTTCCAAACTGATATTGGTTTTATAAGCAACAATTCCAAAGTCCCTACTTTTCTTTCCTCAGAGAAGCTTTTCATGGTAATGGCCGGAATTAAAAAAATAAAAATCCATGGGGCCAATAAAAACAGATTTCCAAGGTCGGCAAAGCCATAATCAAAAATATTGAAATCACCTTTGAATACCCATAAGAATAGTCCGTTGAGCAATAAAAACAACCCAACAATGAGATATCCGATCGGTGATGTAAAAAAGGATTGAACTTCCCGTTTAAAAATAGCGAACATGGTATTCAATTATCAATTAGCAGTTGTCAATGGTCAACGAATTAGTTATCGGGCAGTATTTGAGTATGATTAGTGTTTGCATCGCTATTTGTCAATTGTATTATTGTTTATTGAACATTGTCTCAAACTCCAAGCTTCCGGTTTTTCTGAAAACAGTTTTTTTGTATTGCTCCAAACACCCTTAAAAAAATCTGATGCCCTGTAGTTTTCCAAATCTGATTCGCTATCCCAAACGCTATACGTAAAAAATACACATGGATTTTTAAGGTCTTGATACCCCTCTACATGATTGCAACCTTCAAAATCCAATATGCTCGATTTTGATACTTCAAAAATACGTTTAAAACTAGGAATATTTTCGGGTTTAAAAGTGAGTTTCACAATTCTAATAAGCATTTATAGGAAATTTATGGTCACTGTATCTCTGTAGTTTAGCCCCAATAGTGTTGAAGCGCCCCCTACAGTGTTTAAATCACTTTTATATATGGCAAGTTCAATATAACCTGCGGAATTGAAAAGTGCCAATGCATCTCCAGGGCCTTTACGTTGAGATCTATCTAAATTATAATTGATGATTCCATTGTAACTATCATGAATGGTCTTCATCGTATTTGTTCTAGCGGATATTTCAAAATCCCGTCCACTACGATAGGCTTCAAAAAGGCTCTTTTGAATGTTGGTAATAACATTTCCGTAATTATCAATATAAATTACGTTACCAACTATGCTTTTACCATTATTGGTAATTCTGGGTTCAAATTCCCGTAATTCCTTTAATTCGTTAAAAGGTTTTCCAATGACCTCTAGTTTTCCACCACGGGAAATATGGCAAGCTGCCTGCACAAAAACGTCCAATACAGGAAAAGAACTTGTATTTAGATTTGGAATATTGATTTCCATTACTTTTTCCGGGGCTATTTCTGAAGTTATCAAGGAGATAACCCCATTGTTTGCACCTACAAAATAGTGTCCATCAACTTGTACTGCAATGTGTTGGTTTTCAGCTGATAGCTCAGAGTCTACACCTATAATATGGACCGTTCCAGTCGGAAAAGTACGGTACGCATTCTTTAAAATATAGGCACACTCTTGGATATTGAATGGACTAACAGCATGCGAAATATCAACAACATGGACCTCAGGAAGATCACTTAAAATATTCCCTTTTATAGCACCTACAAAGTGGTCTTTGTATCCAAAATCAGTAGTTAAAGTTATGATTGCCATGCAATACTGTTGATATGTTTTTTCTTGCTCAAATTGATTTTTGGTTAAGTTTGTGGGGTAAAATTAAATAAAAAAGAAAGAATAAAGTTTCTTCAAAAATAACCTTAAAACATCCCACTTTTTTTGAACGAATTAATCATAGAACTCACGGAGATTAGCCCACAAGATTTTTTTGGGCAGCAGAATGAAAATATTGAACTTCTTAAAAAGTATTTCCCCAAACTTAAGATTGTTGCCCGTGGTAGCAAAATAAAGGTTTATGGAGATCAGGAGTTATTGGAAGAGTTTGATAAACGCTTTGATATGCTCACGACCCATTTTGCCAAATACAATAAGTTGGATGAAAATATGATCGAGCGGGTACTCACCAGTAACGGCAAAGAAGACTATACCTCATCTAAGAGCAGTGGGGATGTTTTGGTACACGGCGTTAGCGGTAAATTGATAAAGGCCCAAACCGCAAACCAAAGACGACTTGTTGATGCTTGCAAAAAGAATGATATGGTCTTTGCCATTGGACCTGCTGGTACAGGAAAGACCTATACCGGTGTTGCCTTGGCAGTAAAAGCTTTAAAAGAAAAACAGGTTAGACGAATTATTTTAACCCGGCCTGCGGTGGAGGCAGGGGAGAACCTTGGTTTTCTTCCAGGAGATTTAAAGGAAAAACTAGATCCCTATATGCAACCACTTTATGATGCACTTCGTGATATGATTGCACCAGAACGTTTGGATAAATATATAGAAGACGGAACTATTCAAATTGCACCCATGGCATTTATGCGCGGTAGAACTTTGGACAATGCCTTTGTTATTTTGGATGAAGCACAGAATACTACACACGCCCAGATGAAAATGTTTTTGACACGTATGGGTAAGAACGCAAAGTTCTTATTAACAGGAGACCCGGGACAAATTGATCTTCCTCGCCGGGTAACCTCTGGTTTAAAAGAAGCGCTTCTAATTTTAAAGGATGTAGAGGGAATCAGTATGATTTATCTGGATGATAAAGATGTTATTCGTCATAAATTGGTCAAAAAAGTTATTGACGCCTATAAAAATATTGAGCACCATAATTAGCAGCGCATGTCAAATACTTTAATGGATACTAATTTCCATTTTTCAGGTCAAAAATCTATTTACAAAGGAAAAGTTAGGGAGGTTTATACCCTAGAGAACGATGTTTTGGTAATGATAGCCACAGACCGTCTTTCTGCTTTTGATGTGGTAATGCCCAAAGGAATACCCTATAAAGGACAAATTCTTAATCAGATAGCGACTAAAATGATGGAATCAACCAAGGACATTGTCCCCAATTGGTTGCTTTCAACACCAGACCCAAATGTTGCGGTAGGCGAGGCCTGTGAACCCTTTAAGGTTGAAATGGTAATTCGAGGCTATCTATCCGGTCATGCTGCTCGTGAGTACAAGGCTGGGAAACGAATTTTATGCGGGGAACCCATGCCAGAGGGCATGAAAGAAAACGATAAGTTTCCAACACCTATTATAACTCCTGCCACCAAAGCTGAAAAAGGAGAGCATGATGAAGATATTTCAAAAGAGGAAATCTTAAGCAGAGGAATTGTAACGAAGGCTGATTATGAAGTTTTGGAAAAGTATACCAAGGCCTTATTTCAAAGAGGCACTGAAATTGCTGCCCAACGTGGATTGATTTTAGTGGATACCAAATACGAGTTTGGTAAAACCAAGAATGGCGAAATCGTTTTGATTGATGAAATACACACTCCAGATTCATCAAGGTATTTTTATGCTGATGGATATGAAGAGCGCCAGGTTAATGGCGAAGCTCAAAAACAGCTCTCCAAAGAATTTGTTCGGCAATGGTTAATTTCCAATGGATTTCAGGGTTTGGAAGGGCAAACTGCTCCTGAAATGAGTGATGCATATGTTGAATCTGTCTCAGAAAGGTATATTGAATTGTACGAAAGTATTATGGGGGAGAAGTTTGAGAAAGCAGATATCTCCAATATTCATGAGCGGATTGGGTCCAATGTTGCCAACTATCTAGGCTCAAAGTAATATGTTAATAGTCTTGTATTGAGTTGTATTCCTTAGGCGTTGTACACAGATATTTTTGAAAGTTATTTCCTATCTTTAGAATGTAGAAAAAAGAAGTAGTGATGGGAAGGAAACTCTTGATATTTTTACTGACCCTTGTCTTTTTAACTTGCTCAAAAGATAGCGCGCCAGATGAGGGACTACCTATTGTTACTACTGATGAGCCTAGAAGTATCTTAAGAAATTCCGCTATCCTAGGGGGTGATGTTTCCGAGTCTTCGGAAGGAACAATTTTAGAACACGGGGTAGAATGGGGACTTGCTGGAATACCTCCTGAGGAGGATAACAGGATTGAAATAGGGAGTGGTCCAGGCACCTTTAGGGAAACATATCAAATATTTGAAGCCAATACAGCATATTACTACAGGGCATATGCAGTGAATGAAAATGGCATTGGGTATGGAAAAGTGTACGAATTTACAACTGCTGACGATATGCCCTGCGATTATCAGATGGAAAATCATTTGTATTTGAATTCCATGGAATTGGTTATAGATGAATTTCATATATCTGGAAGCCCAGGTCTGGGTTTTGCCAATGTTAGCTTCTTTGTGGGTACTGTGGATGATTCCACGGGGCATTGGTACACTGTAAGCTTGGGTTTTTGTGAACTAAAAGCAGCATTTCCGTTGACGGGAACGTATGGTATTCGGGAAGACCGTACTTTTTTTGTTGATGATTGTTTTGATGGAAAAACACACATCAGGGTTAATAGTAATATCTTGGACGAAACTTTGATTGTCTTGAATGGGGAAAGCATTTATGTTGAAAACTATGACAACAAAAAAATGGTTTTTACTTTTTGCGATGTTCAATTGAGTGGTAACAACACCTTGAATGGACAAATAACCTATGTAGACGAGTAAAAGATAAAAACTTAACTTATCCTCAATTAATTTTGGCAGAATCATTAGTGCCTTTGGAAAAGAGGCTTCGGAGTCGATTGATTAGACTTTAATTAAAATGGCTCAATAATTATTTTTGGAAGGAATAAACACTTCCTTTTTTGCTATTTTTAAGCTCTAAACCTTATCGCACACATTCATGAGTAATTACCATATCAAACATTTAGAAGAGTATTTTCAAGTATATCGAAAATCTGTTCGGAATCCAGAGGATTTTTGGGAAGAAGTAGCCGAGGAGCACTTTGTCTGGAGAAAAAAATGGAATTCTGTGTTGGATTGGGATTTCTCAAAACCTGAGATTAAATGGTTTGATGGAGCACAGTTGAATATTACTGAAAATTGTATCGATAGGCATTTGCATATCCGTGGAGATAAAACGGCCATTCTTTTTGAACCCAATGACCCAAATGAAGAGGCAGAACATATTACATACAGACAACTGCATGAACGTGTATGCAAGTTTGCCAACGTTTTAAAAGATAATGGTATCCAAAAAGGCGACAGGGTTGTCATTTATTTGCCAATGATTCCAGAGTTGGCAATTTCGGTTTTGGCGTGCGCACGAATTGGGGCTGTCCATTCCGTGGTATTTGCAGGGTTTTCTTCTACTGCTTTGGCAACTCGAATCAATGATTGTGAAGCAAAAATGGTATTGACTTCGGATGGGTCATATCGAGGTAAGAAAGTAATCGATTTAAAAGGGATAGTTGATGAAGCTTTGGAACAATGCCCTGTTGTAGAATCGGTTTTGGTCGCAAAGCGAACCAATACCGAAATCGAAATGAAAGAAGGTCGGGATAAATGGTTGCAACCTCTCTTGGAAAGTGCCTATGCCGATTATACTCCCGAGGTGATGGAAGCAGAAGACCCGTTATTTATTTTGTATACATCTGGATCAACGGGACGTCCAAAAGGAATGCTTCACACCACTGCAGGTTATATGGTCTATACAGCCTATACGTTTAAAAACGTATTCCAATATCGTGAGGATGATGTGTATTGGTGTACCGCAGATATTGGTTGGATTACGGGGCATTCGTACATTGTCTATGGGCCACTTGCGAATGGGGCAACCACCGTTATGTTTGAAGGAGTACCCTCTTATCCTGATTTTGGACGTTTTTGGGAAATTGTTCAAAAACATAAAATCACACAATTTTATACGGCACCCACTGCGATTAGGGCCTTGGCAAAAGAGAATTTGGATTTTGTTACCAAATATGACTTATCCAGCCTAAAAGTACTTGGCACTGTTGGGGAGCCTATAAATGAGGAAGCGTGGCACTGGTACAATGATCATGTGGGTGAGAAGAAATGCCCCATTGTGGATACGTGGTGGCAAACGGAAACAGGAGGAATTTTAATTTCTCCAATTCCCTTTTCTACACCAACAAAACCTACCTACGCCACATTGCCAATGCCTGGAATTCAACCCGCATTGATGGATGAAAATGGTAAAGAAATTTTAGGTAATCAAGTTGATGGAAGACTGTGTGTTAAATTTCCATGGCCATCAATTGCCAGAAGTATCTGGGGTGACCACCAACGCTATAAAGACACGTATTTCTCGGCTTTCGAGGGTAAATATTTCACTGGAGATGGCGCCCTACGTGATGAAGTGGGTTATTACAGAATCACAGGTAGGGTAGATGATGTCATCATTGTATCGGGCCATAATTTGGGTACTGCACCTATTGAGGACGCTATCAATGAACATCCGGCCGTTGCAGAATCTGCTATTGTTGGTTTTCCGCATGAAATTAAAGGAAATGCTTTATATGGTTATGTGATTTTAAAGGAAACAGGTGAGTCACGAGATCGTGATAATCTTAAGAAAGAAATCAACCAAATGATTACCGAGCATATTGGCCCAATTGCCAAATTGGACAAAATTCAGTTTGTTCCAGGACTTCCTAAGACAAGAAGCGGGAAAATTATGCGCCGTATTTTACGAAAAATTGCATCCAACGAAACGGGCAATTTGGGAGATACTTCAACCTTGTTGAATCCAGAGGTGGTAGAGGAAATTATTAAAGAGAGCCTATAATTCTCAAAGTCCAAATTTTAGCGGCTTTTGTTTGTTGATGAGGTCACCAAGGTTTTTTGGTTTAAGTTTATCCAAAATGCCAAGAAAAGCGATTACGGTAATATAGGTATCTCCTAAAGCGGTATGCCTATCTTTTTTAGAAATACTGAATTTTTCCGCTAAATCATCTAACGAATACTGCTCCTTTTTTTGTAATACGGAAGTTGTAAGTAAGGTTCTTTTGTAAAGTAATCCGGTATCAAGTGTTTGATTCTTTAGTTTGGGCAGACCATTTCTTTTTAGAGCTTGGTTAATCATAGCAACATCAAACATGACATGATGCCCAACTAAAACATGGTTTTTAATGTATGATAGGAATTGTTCCAACGCTTCAACTTCAGTAATGCATTTTTTCTTTCCTTTTTTAAGAATACCATGAATCTCAGCACTATCAGCATTATAATGAGTTTGAGAAATGTAGACTTCAAAACTTTCTTTAACCAGAATATTTTTGTTAATGAGTTTCAAAGCCCCAATGCTAAGGATTCTATCTTTATCAAAACTAAAACCTGTGGTTTCTGTATCGAAAATTACAAACTGATTTTCATTAATGTTGACAGGAAGTTTATCTTTAAACTGATTGGAATAGTCTTTCCAGAAAGTTGGCAAATCCTTTTGTTTTTTCTTTTGGAAAAGTCGCATTACCCTAAAATATTCTTGATTTGGAACCGTACCTGCAATAATTCTTGAATTTCCTTAATAGTTTTAAAGGTTCTCTTGAGCTTTATTTTCTCTTCTTTGTTGAGTTTGTCCAAAGCTATAAACCTACCTGAATCATTATGTTGTAAACCTTGAATAGTTCTAAATTTTAACAACGCCTTACTGGCATAGGAGCATGCTAAATAAAACTCTTTGTTTTGAGGTTCCAGTTCTGCCAGTTTCTCAAAACGCTCTGCAGTATTGTTAATGGACTTTACAGAATGGGAAAGAATCAATACCCTTGCCGCATCTATAAGTGGCATCAATGCGCGTAGTTTGAGATCAAAAAAATCTTTGTGCGCCCCATCTTGTTCTACCAAAAAATCTCTAAAAAACCCCGTAGGCGATGGGTTTTGCAAAGCTCCGCCAGCTAAATGTGTTAAGAACAACGGATGCTTTTCTACGCTGGCAAAAATATGTTTAGAAAGCTCATCTGTAAGCTTTTTATCTCCATAAGTAACATTGTAATCAAAAAAGATAGAGGATAAAAGCACTTCATCTGGCCCTGGATTAGTAATCCAATGGGTGGTCACCTCTTTCCATTCGCTTAGACTATGGCACCATAATGGATTAGAAGCCATCATTTCGGCAGGGCAATACTCATAACCTATAGTGTTCAATTCCTTGGTTATCATTGATCCAAGTTTTAAAAAGTAATCAGTGGTCTCTTTTTGCTTGTTTTTAGGGACATCTTCAAAAAGAATGGCGTTGTCCTGATCGGTATTCAATAATTGTTCGGCTCTTCCTTGACTACCCATGGTCAACCAAGCGAATCTTACAGGCGGTTCTGTATCCATATTTTTGATGACAATTTTTATCACCTGTTTTATTGTGGCATCATTTAGTTCAGATATAATTTTTGAAACTAATCTTATAGGAATATTTTCATCTAAATAACCCCTGAGTAAATTCATTACCCCATGTCTTATGGAACGTAACCTTTTGGTGCTTCTACACCTTTTAATGGCCCGCATCAGTACTGCAGGATTATTACCAATAGCGACCATTACATCATGCTTTGACAGTATCCCCACTGCAGGTGTTTCAGGAGTTCCATCCTCGGTTAAACATAGATGACTTATGTTGCTTTTCATCATGGCCATTTGAGCCTGGGTAATGGTAAGCTCTCTTGGGTAGGTGATAACAGGAGATGTCATAACTTCTTTTGCGGTTCCACCAATTGGAACAAGACCAGTGAAAATTTTGTTTCTGATATCTTTATCAGTTATAATACCAACGGGAAGTTCATTTTTTACGACCAGAATACACCCCACATTGTTAATGGTCATGGTGTTGGCAACCATCTTTATTTTAGTACTTTCCGTACAGGTGACCAAATTTGTGGAATAACGGACTGGTTGAAGATCTAGAAGTTTATTTTCAGGATTAGTTTCAGTATGATTAGAAATACCGTACAGCTTTCCACTATGCTTTATAGAATATGGATTACGGGTGTTAGATGCAAAGCTTTCTATCAAAAAATCTCCAACCCGCTTATTTTCAAGGGCAATAGGCTTAAATTCCTTGATGGGGATGGCATATAATATGGTTTCCTCATGTGCTTTCGCTTCCAATTTGTAATTCTCCTTTGCCATTAGGGGTCGTAAACCAAAAATATCTCCCTCGTCACATATATCCAGAACACTGGTTGTGTCTTTTTTTGCAAGGGCTATGGCTCCTTTATGGACAACATAAAAGTATTCATGAGGTTCCTCATTTTCTGTGAAAATTATACTGTTGTTTTCTTTGTAGATAATAGATACTTCGTAGGAAAGCTTTTGCAACTGATTTTCCTCCAAGATATTAAAAGGAGGGAAGTTTTTAAGAAAATCTGCAACCCGTTCAGAAATGGTATTTTTCATACCACAAATTTAGGCCTAAAACCAATTCTTAAAGTGTTTAAAAAGAAAAAGACCATCAATTGATGGTCTTTTTCGTAGCGAGAGGGGGACTTGAACCCCCGACCTCAGGGTTATGAATCCTGCGCTCTAACCACCTGAGCTACCTCGCCGTGGTTGCGTTAAGCGGGTGCAAATATAAAGTTTAATTTTTGCTCAATCAAAATTCAAATTAATTTATTATTTGATATTTATTTTTATATCTTCCCAATCTATATTAAATGTTGAAAGGCAAAATTAAGTGTAAGAATGAGTGATAAAATTAAATTTGAAATAGAGTTTGTAATACAGGCCTCGCCACAGTTGCTCTATCAATATATATCCACTCCCTCTGGTTTATCAGAATGGTATGCAGACAATGTAAATTCCCGTAGTGAATTGTTCACTTTTATATGGGATGGATCTGAAGAAAATGCCAAGTTGTTAAAAAAGAAAAGTGATGAGTTTGTTAAGTTTTCTTGGGAGGAAAATGATGATGACAGTTTTTTTGAAATGCGTATAATTGTTGATGAGATAACAAAAGATGTATCGCTGTTCATAACAGATTTTGCCGATGATGATGAGGTAGATGAGGCAAAAATGCTTTGGGAAAACCAAGTGTCAGATTTAAAACAAGTATTAGGTTCAAAATAGAAGGATTCTTAACTAAAACGTATATTTGGCCTTGATTTTTTCAAGGCTTTTTTTATGGTCAATTTTAATGGTGATTTTTTTTCGGAAGACACTTCTATTTTAAAGCATGATAACCGCGCATTAAAGTATGGGGATGCTCTTTTTGAGACACTTAGAGTTGTAAATGGCACCATTTTTTTCTGGGAAGACCATTATTTTAGACTTATGGCTTCAATGCGAATCCTTAGAATGGAAATCCCCATGAACTTTACATTGGAATTTCTTGAAGATGAAATTTCCAAAACAGTAAAGGAAAACGGTTTGGAAAATGGCTCCTCCAGAGTACGGTTGAGTGTTTTTAGAAATGAAGGAGGCCTTTATACTCCGGTAACTAATGAAATATCATATCTTATAGAAAGTAATCCACTTGAATCTCCATTTTATACGATAAAGGAAGAAAACTACGAGGTGGAGCTGTTCAAGGATTATTATTTAAACAAGGATATGTTATCCAATTTAAAAACCACAAATAAGATTCTCAATGTGGTTGCTGGTGTTTATGCCAAAGAAAATGGATACAACAACTGCTTTCTTGTCAATACAGACAAACAAGTGGCTGAAATGATTAATGGAAACCTTTTTTTGGTAAAGGGAGCGTCCATTAAGACCCCACCCTTGAGTGATGGATGTTTAAATGGTATCATCAGAAAAAAGCTTATTGAAATTATTAACTCTACGGAGGATTTACAGCTTTCGGAAGAATCTATTTCTCCTTTTGAGCTACAAAAAGCTGATGAGCTTTTCTTGACAAATAGTATTGGCGGTATTGTTCCAATCAGTAAGTATCGAAAAAAGAAATATGTAAATACCGTTGGTAAAAATCTTTTAGGGAAGTTAAACGCAAAGGCAAGAATGGATTCCCTTAATTAAGGGAAGGATTTTCAGGAGAATTGGACCACAAAAGATAATCTCCTCCCAATTCAACCATTTTTTCCTTCCAAAATGCATTGGAAGACTTTGTGAGAATATTGCTTTCGTATTCGTTTTTTACAACCACCCACGATTTTGAAGAAAGTTCTTGGTCTAATTGACTGGAATCCCAACCAGAATATCCAAGAAAGAAACGAATATCTTGGTCCGTAATAGTCTTATTGTTTATGAGTGCTACAGTTTTTTCAAAATTTCCACCCCAAAAAATGCCATCAGAAATTTCAATACTATCATCAATAAGGTGTGGGACTTTATGAATGAAATAGAGATTATCCTGTTCAACGGGTCCACCGTTAAAAACTTTAAAAGGAATTGTAATTTCAGAAATAAGATCACAAATATTATAATCAAGAGGTTTGTTCAAGATAAAACCCACCGATCCTTCCTGATTGTGTTCTGCTAAGAGCACTACAGATCTGTTGAAAGAAACATCGCCTGTTAACGTAGGCTCAGCAACCAATAATTTTCCTTTTTTTGGCTTAAGGCCAATCATAATATTAAATTCTTGATTTTAAATTTAATATAATATACGACAAATTCAAAAAAGCGCTTATACAATAATAAAAAGGCACTTCTTGGAAAAGAAGTGCCTTTATATATTTTAAATACGTAATTGATTAGTTTACTGAACCGCTCAATTCTGCTCCTGCCTTGAACTTTACTACGTTCTTAGCTGCAATCTTGATAGTTTGTCCAGTTTGTGGGTTTCTACCATCTCTTGCATTTCTCCTGGATACTGACCAAGAACCAAAACCTACTAAAGAAACTCTGTTTCCTTTTTTAAGTGATCCTTCTACATTTCCTAAGAAAGATTCCAATGCCTTTTTAGCTGCTGCTTTAGTGATGCCTGCATCAGCTGCCATAGCATCGATTAATTCTGTTTTGTTCATAATTGAATCAAATTAATTGTTGTTAAAATAATTTTAATGCTAAACAAATTTATATGGATTTGCCTTTAACGCAAGTAAAACCAAGGGAAATAGGGGTTTTTGTTAATAACTTGAAACGTTTGTTGATAAAGTGGAAAGAAAATGGGCTCATTTGTCAGCCTAGTAACGGTAGGGGCTTAGAGAAGATGTGCGTTTTTTTCAAGATTTAAACCATTCAGAATTTCAGATACTTGCATTTTTCGCTTTCCGGGCAATTGTATTTCGAGCAGTTGAAGATAGCCATCATTTGTTGCAACTTTCAATGTCTTTTTGTCTGCAAAAATTTTCCCAACAGCATCACGATGTTCAAAAGGCTCCATTCGGGTTTTATATATTTTTATGTTTTCTTGTTTTCCATTATGTACTAGATAAGTCCAAGCTGCAGGGTAGGGACTAAGACCTCGAATATGGTTATGGATATTCTTCATTGGCGCATTCCAATCTATTTTGCAGGTTTCCTTATTAATTTTATGCGCGGGCTTTAAATTGTCATATTCCTTTTGTGTTGAGGTTGAAAAATCTCCCAAAGCAATCTGCTCACAGGTTTTTACTACCAATTCCGCCCCCACACTCATCAACTTATCATGTAAGGTACCTGCATTATCCTCTATTGATATTGGTTCGGCTTTTTGTAAAATGATATTTCCCGTATCAATTTTATCGTCTATAAAGAATGTGGTCACACCAGTTTCTGTTTCACCATTAATAATGGCCCAATTTATTGGGGCAGCCCCACGGTATTGTGGTAGAAGGGAGGCATGAAGATTAAATGTACCATATTTTGGCATTTGCCAAACTACCTTAGGCAACATTCTAAATGCAACTACTACCTGAAGGTTAGCTTGCAGGCTTTGTAACTCTTCTATAAATGTTTCGCTTTTAAGATTTGTAGGTTGTAATACGTTGAGGTTGTGTTTTAGGGCAAATTGCTTTACTGCAGATTCTTGAACTTTTCTTCCTCGGCCCGCCGGTCTGTCGGGAGCAGTAATTACACCAACAATAGTATATCCTGCATCCAAAATATTTTTCAAACTCCCAACTGCAAAATCTGGAGTGCCCATAAATACAATGCGCAGCATATTATTTTTTGATGTCATATTCATTTTTGTGATTCAACATAATTTCTTCATCCTCGAGGAGTATTTGCAAAGTTTCCAACAGAACTTCTTCTTCAACTTCTATTGACATTGCCATTTGTCTGGAAGTATGCGGGTTGGTCCTCAGAAGCGCAACAATCATATGCTCTAAAAGAGCAGACTCTGGTTTGCTGGTTTTTGTGCAAATATCGCAAGTACCACATTTCTCATTCACTTTTTCACCAAAATAATTCAGCAAGAATTCGCTACGGCAGGTCGTAGTATTTTTTATATACTCCAATACCGCATTCAGATTGTTCTCTTTTACGGTATTGAAATCTTTTATCTTTTTGGCAAATGTATTGATAGAGCGGTCATCCTCTCTGGGAACCAAAAAAGTAATCTCAAGGTCGCTGGTTATATTTTTGTATTCGGCAATACCATCTTCATGCAATTGCATCAAGATTTTTTTAATACGCTTTTCAGATTCTCCAGTTTTTTGCGAAATTAAATGGACATTTATTTTGGTATCATAATCTACAATACCTCCATAAGTTCTAAGAATGGTCTGAATGATTGATCCAGATTTACGATTGGAATTTAAATAATCAAAAATACCTGCCTTGGTGGCGATAAATTTTAGTGTATTTTTTTCATTATAATTTTCTGATAAAGAAATTACCGAGTTTTGGTCTAAAATTCGAAGCCCATTGTAGGTTTTGTTTGGGTTAAACTCGTAACGTTTGCAAAAGGCATTGAATTTCAGCACTAGTGTTTCCGTTACGGACTCTCCATATGAGATTTGAAAATAGTTATTCAGTTGAACATACAATTTCTTTACAAAATCAACATTGGGCAAAGAAGACAAGAATTGTTGTTTTGCCCTTTCCTCATCCTCACCTGTGGTAAGTAATATCGCGGTGGCTTCATTTCCATCGCGCCCCGCTCTTCCAGCTTCTTGAAAATAGCTTTCCAGGCTATCGGGAATTTGATAGTGAACAACCAAACGCACATCTGGCTTATCCACTCCCATACCAAACGCATTGGTTGCAACCATTATCTGAATAGCATTATTTAACCATAGATTTAATTTTTTTTCTTTTTCAGCTTTGGAAATTCCACCATGAAAGAAAGTAGCCTTGAAACCGTTCTTATTCAGAAAATCTGAAAGGAACAACGACATTTTCCTTGAACGCACATATATAATTGCACTTCCAGGTATTTCAAGTAAATGTTTTTTTAATTGATAGAGCTTGTCTTCAGTATATTTAGCTTTGAAAACAATATTGGACCTAGAAAATGAATCCTTAAATGTTGATGCATTATCCAGTTTAAGGTTCTCAATTATGTCTTTAATAACCTTTGGAGTTGCGGTGGCTGTAAGTGCTATAATTGGTGATGTTGGGGCCAAGTCTTTAAGAATTGCACAATCCAGATAAGCAGGTCTAAAATCATTGCCCCATTGGGAAATACAATGAGCTTCATCAATTGCAACTAAATTGACATTCATTTCCCGGATTCTTTCCTGAACCAAGGTCTGTTGTAGCCGTTCTGGAGATAGGTATAAAAACTTATAGTTTCCATACAAGCAATTGTCTAGAAGGTTGTTGAGTTCTTCGTAAGAAATCCCACCAAAAAGTGCAATGGCTTTTATCCCCTTTTCTTTTAACGTGCTTACTTGATCTTGAATTAATGCTACCAAAGGTGAAACAACAATACAAATACCTTCTTGTGCCAAAGCTGGAACTTGATAGCAAATCGATTTTCCTCCTCCAGTTGGCATTAATGCCATTACATCTCTCCCGTCAAGAACAGCATTAATTATATTTTTTTGGGAACCCCTGAAATCATCATGACCCCAGAATTCTCTTAAGATATTTTGAATATCCTGTTGCACTAAAGTGGTTTAAGTGTTTCCAAAACGAATGCTATACGCTGATCAACTGGATTTTTTGGCACAATAATAGGGTCGTACCCAAATTTGGTGTACGTATTTAGTAAGGCATCATGAATTTTTTCAGCTTCATCAAAAGTTTCCAATCTTTCGTTGTCCGACACGTAAATTTCCTTCCAAGGCGGTACGATGAATATGGTGTCATATTTATGGCTCTCACAAGCTTTAATAAATTCTTTGGAATAGGTTTGCTTAAAAAAATCCATATAGGCCAATACATCTGGCATACCTCTATCAAAAAAACTAATAGATGTGTTTAAGTGTAAGGAATTTTTAAAATGCTCAGCCCTTCCCTTAAGCAAGTCTTTATTAAATTGCAAGGAGTCATCAACAAAAACCAAAGGATTGGAAACAACAGCGCTAGGGTCACCATTTTTTTTTGCTTTGGAGGTCATATCCCGTATAATCTCATGAAAACAATGGAATCCTCTTTTTTCCAACCCATTGACTATTGAGGTTTTTCCAGTTCCGGGTGCTCCAGTAATTACTACTTTTTTGTTATTCAAACACACATATTTATGAATACAAAGTAATGAAATAGGTAGAAGGAAAAAAAATTGTATCCTAACCCATATCTTTGTAAAAAAATAAGGTTTGGAAAAAGAGAAATCTGATGAGTTCTATGCTAGGCTCAAGGAACAGCTTTTAGAGAATACCTCTTGGCCATCTAATTATTTGTACAAGTTCATTGTACCTACTGATGAAGAAAGGATAGGGCAGATAAAGGATATTTTTAATATGTCTGGAGCTGTTATCGAATCAAAAAAATCTAAAAAGGGTACATATACAAGTGTTTCCATTACCGTACATTTGAATAATCCGGATGAGGTCATAGCCAAGTACAAAGAAGTTTCCAGCGTTGAGGGAGTAATTTCCCTTTAAAACTTACAATTGCCATAATTTTAGTATTTTGCGAGCGTTATTGGAAAGACTTCCCAATAATTTAATTTCATTAAACTCTTTTTAATTTGAACGTAGTAGAAAATTTACAATATAATACGGAGCGCTCTAAGCTCTTTATCCCTGAATATGGCCGTCATTTTCAAAAAATGGTAGATCATGCCGTTTCCATAGCGGATAGGGAAGAACGAAACAAAGTAGCAAAATCAATTATTAGTGTAATGGGCAATCTTCAGCCTCATTTACGTGATGTGCCGGATTTTCAACATAAATTATGGGACCAACTTTTTATCATGGCCGATTTTAAATTGGATGTTGATTCACCATTTCCAATTACTCCAAAAGAAGTTTTACAACAACGTCCAGAACCTTTGGAATACCCACAAAACTTTCCCAAGTACAGGTTTTATGGGAACAACATTAAGAGAATGATAGATGTTGCCATAAAATGGGAAAAGGGTGATATGCGCTCTGGTTTGGAATATGCCATAGCAAACCATATGAAAAAGTGCTATTTAAACTGGAACAAGGATACGGTTGAAGATTCCGCGATTTTTACACATTTAAAAGAGTTGAGCGATGGGGAAATTGACCTTGCCCCAGATGGCGAAAGCTTAACCGATAGCGGACAGTTTCTTAAAAATCGCTTGGCCAAATCCAACAGGTATGGTAGTAATACCCACAACAACAAAAAGGGACAGCGGAACAATAGAGGTAAAAAAAGGTATTAATTCCAACGGAGTACATGGGAACATTTCGGATAGAAGGTGGTCACCAACTACATGGTGAAATTACACCTCAGGGTGCAAAGAACGAAGCGCTTCAAATTCTTTGTGCTGTTTTGCTTTCGGGAGAAAAAATTACAATAAACAATATTCCAGATATCATCGATGTCAACAAGTTGATTGCTTTGTTGGAGGATTTAGGAGTTAAAATCCAAAAAAAAGGAAAAGGCTCCTATACGTTTAAAGCAGACGATGTTAATTTAGAGTACCTTCAATCAGACCAATTTAAACAGGATGGTCGCGGACTACGGGGATCTATTATGTTGGTTGGACCTTTGTTGGCACGATTTGGGCAAGGGTATATTCCCAAACCAGGTGGAGATAAAATAGGGAGAAGGCGTTTAGATACTCATTTTGAAGGGTTTATCAAATTGGGTGCAAAATTCAGATATAATAAGGAGGAATATTTTTATGGTGTTGAAGCGGAGAAACTCAAGGGCACCTATATGCTTTTGGATGAAGCTTCGGTCACCGGAACCGCGAATATTGTAATGGCTGCTGTCTTGGCCGAAGGAACGACTACCATTTACAATGCTGCCTGTGAACCCTATTTACAGCAATTGTGCAAGATGTTGAATAGGATGGGGGCAAAGATTTCCGGAATTGGCTCCAATCTTTTGACCATTGAGGGAGTCGATACTTTGGGAGGAACAGAACATACCATGTTGCCCGATATGATTGAAATTGGTAGTTGGGTTGGTTTGGCTGCCATGACAAAAAGTGAACTCACCATAAAAAATGTAAGTTGGGACGATTTGGGACAAATACCCAATGCCTTTCAAAAACTGGGGATAAAACTTGAACGCAAGGGTGATGACATTTATATTCCGAAGCATGAGAATGGATATGAAGTACAGAATTATATTGATGGTTCAATCCTTACGATTGCTGATGCTCCATGGCCAGGTTTGACACCGGATTTGCTAAGTATTTTATTGGTTGTGGCCATCCAGGCAAAAGGGGAGGTGGTTATTCACCAAAAAATGTTTGAAAGCCGATTGTTCTTTGTGGACAAATTGATTGATATGGGAGCTAAGATTATTTTATGCGACCCACACCGCGCTACGGTTATTGGACATGATTTTAAATCTACCCTAAAAGCCACTACCATGGTATCTCCTGATATTCGGGCAGGAGTCTCCCTGTTGATAGCAGCACTTTCTGCCAAGGGAACTTCTACAATCAATAATATTGAGCAAATAGATCGCGGTTACGAAAATATTGATGAACGATTACGTGCCATTGGGGCAAATATAGTTCGTGTTTAGTTTTTGAGGCTATTTAATAGAATCCTTTAATTCTTTGGAATTAAGATTGTCACCTTTGTTCCAGTTTTGGTACCATCTACTATATTTTCTACAGTAATTAAATTTTTATCTGTGAACTTTTGCATTGCCTCAATTCTTTTGGCAGTAATGGACATTCCCCTTGAGAGTCCCTTATATTTATGATCTGCAGCGGGTTTGGACCCAAGCCCAATACCGTTGTCTTCAACAATGCACTCAATAAATTGCATTTTATCAGTAAAACTGACGGAAAGTTTTTTTGGACCTTTTTTGGGCATGAGACCATGTAATATTGCATTTTCAAGATAGGGCTGGACCAGCAGCATGGGTACCTCTTGTTCCATTATGTCAATAGAATCGTCCACATTAATGGAGTACGTAAATGAATTGTCAAATCTAAGGGATTCTAATTCAAGATAAATTTTGAGCAATTCAATTTCTTCAGAAAGAACCAAGTTAATATTAACTGAACTTTCAAGGACTTGTCGTAGCAACTTGGAAAATTTTGAAAGGTACCTCAAAGCTCTTACTCTGTCACCAGAATTGATTAGATGTTGAATAGAGTTTAAGGAATTGAACATGAAATGAGGATTTATTTGCGCCCGTAGCATACGTTTTTCGAGCTCCAGATTCATATCCTCAATGACCTCCTTTTGTTGGGAGATGAGCTGGTTTTTGTTCTGTAACAGGACATTGGCTCTTTTCTTGGCCCTAAACCTGAAATAGAGTAGCCCTGCAGAGAACAACATCAGGAATATGATGATGGAAAGATAGAAAATCCTTTTGCTATTGAGTGCCACCCGGGTATTGAGCAACTCGAGTTGAAGTTTGTTCTCCTTGATCTCCCGGTCCTTTAGGTAGACATCGTGTTGTACTTGTAAATTTTGAATTTCCCTGACTTTTGCCTCATTAAGCAGGCTATCCTTGTAAGCCATCATTTGATCAAGGTGCTCTATAGCATTGGGAAGTTGACCCATTTCCTCATGGATTCTACTGGCTAGCTCATGCGCATTCTTTTTCTGTGCGTAGGCCCCAACCATAGTTTTTAAAGACTTTAGGTTTTTATTTGAATATTCAATAGCCCTACCATATTTTTTTTGACGGAACCACATGTCAGCAAGATTTTGGTAAGCCACCAAAACCTCTTGTTTTAAAGATAGTTTTTTGGCAAGCTTTAAAGATTCCATGAGATAATCCTCAGCTAGTTTCCATCGACCTAAATTGAGATAGCAGGTTCCAATTTCACCATAGGAATTGGATAAGTTTATTTCATCATTTTGGGCTTTATCGTAAGTGGCGCCTTTTAAAAATTTATTAAGGGCAGCTTCATAGTTCCCATTTTCTAAGTCGATTACTCCAAGGTTGACCAAAACAGTCTTTTCTTTATTGGCCCTATCAGGCTCGGGCACTACTTCTAGGGCCTTTTCATAACTTTCTATTGCTTTTTCTTGTTGACCCATTAAATCATACAAAATTCCCAAATTTATATAGGTGTCGGATTTATCAGTATCCAGTTGAAGCGAATCTGCAAGTTTTAAGTCCTTAAGATAATAGTCTTGACTTGTTGAATAATCTCCAATGCGCTTATAAACAATGCCTAAAGCTCCATAGTTTAAACTGATGTCTTCAAATTCTTTATTGACCGTGGCTAATGTGAGTGATTGTCTTAAATGGTACAGGGATTCTGGATAGTTGCCCGCCATCCCATAGGTTATCCCAATGGAATAAAGCGCCTTGATCTCTCCACGCATGAATCCAATTTGCTTGGCTTTTTCAATACTTTGTTGATATAGCTTTAAAGCGTCTTCTGTGCTTTGGGGCCGGGTGTAATTTCCTTGCCATCGTATCAAGTTGACCATGGTGGTGTCATCGGCAGTTTTCATTAGAGCCTTCAGACTATCCAATTTTTGTGTTTGTGCAGAACAAAAACCGGTAACCAAAAAAAGGGGTAAAAAGGTTTTAAATATGGAAGTAGGAACCCTCATAAACGTGAAATCACTGATTTGGTCGTTTAAACTTAGATGAAATCCTTACTAAAACTAGGGTTTTTATACAGAAATACTACTTAATGTCGTGCTTTTAACAGTAATGGCAAACATTGTTATGATTTCTAAAAGCAAATCAAAAATGGAAATAGGGTTAACCTTTTTGTTCTAAACTACCACTTGGATACAGAGCAAAGCGCCCTTTTTCTTTATCATGTACATTATCAGGGTAGGGCCAAGGCCAACCTCCAAACTGGGTCAAACGGTATTCTTTCATGGCCTGTTGTATTTCCTCATCTGTATTCATGACAAACGGACCATATTTGGCTACAGGTTCCTCAATGGGTTTTCCTTGCAATACAAGAAAATGGGCCTTCTTAGCACCTACTTTTATGAGAACCTCTTGTGAAGCATCCAAAGTAATTCCAAAATTGGGGTTTACTTTTTGGTCACCAATATGTATTTCAGAACCTTCGTAAAAATAAAGCGTTCTGGTAACGGATGTATTTGCCTTGGGCAAGGTATATTCTGTATCGGCATCCACATGAATGTTCCAAATAGCCACATCATGTTCCGCTTTCGCTGCCCAAGAATCTGGCGCAGGATTACTGGCTTGATTGCCTTTGTAATTGCCTGCTACAATCTTAATTTGTGCATTTTCCTCTTCAATGACGGGAATATCCTCGTGCCACAACATTTTAAAATGGGGCTCTACAAATTTATCTGCTTTTGGAAGATTCAACCAAATCTGAAAAAGTTCAAGAGGATTTTCCTTATCTGTGTTCAATAAGGGAAACATTTCGGAATGTTGAACACCTCTTCCTGCGGTCATCCATTGCACATCACCTTGACCAAATCTACCTGCTGCTCCCAAAGAATCTGAATGGTCACAATAGCCTTTGTTTACAATAGTTATGGTCTCAAATCCGCGATGGGGATGGTAGGGAAACCCTGGAATGGTCTGTCCATGATACATGCGCCAACCATCTTTTAGTGTAAAGTCGTTCCCAATATTCCTGCCTTCCAACAGTTTAGGGTCAGGCCCCATTGTTTCATTCCCCTTCGGATAATGGTCTAAATGGTATACGCAAAAAAGAAATGGATCTTGCGTCTGCCATGGAAAGCCTAGCGGGAATATTTGAAGAATTGCATCTGACATACTCAGTGTTTTGCGTCGTTTATCTCTATCCAGTAACCGTCGGGGTCTTGAATGTATATTTGTTTTACCCCATCGGCTCTATTTGTAATGGAACCCTTGGTGCCGGGCCAATCATAAAAATCAATGTCCTTGGAAATCAGGCGTTCAATAATTTTTTCTAAATTATTTACCGCCAAACACAGATGCATGCTTTTATTCTTTTCGAACTCAGCTACATTTTTTTTAATCAGATGTAATTGTGAATTCCCAAACATTTTAAACCATCTATATCCAGGCTTTCCCTCTGGATGGGGAATTTCTTCAAAACCAAAAACATCTTTATAAAAATCACCGGTTTCCATCAGGTGGGTTACTACAATAGCTTGATGGTCAAAACTATAAGACACTCCCATGGTTTTAGGAGAAGTAAACTGGGTAGTTAAATACTGTTGCTTCCACTTACCATCTTCATAGGCACCAACAGTAAAATTATAGGTATTTGAATCTACATACTCCCAATAATCCGTTACTACCGACTCTCCGTATGAATACGTGTATATGATATCCTTGCCTTTGTTTTTAACTGTACCTTCGGTAAGGCCCCCAAAAACATCAAATTCCCAAAACTTTATGGAATTGGTTTCCATATCAAATTTTCGAATCCCATGATTTCTTGTACCATATGCCGTCTGTTCTTTATTGGTATATCCTTTGGCGTTAGTAAGCACCAAAGCACTGTCCAAATCATATTGAAATTCAATTTCCTGTTTAAATTTAGAACCATCACCCCAATTACCTTCTGCAATCCATGTTCTTCCGATAAGATTATCAAAAATGGCCAACTTGTTCTGCTGGGCATCTACTTGGGCAACTAATGGTAAAATCCATAATAGGATGTATTTTTTCATTTTAATGTAATTGTTTTTTAATTGTTTCCGATGGGTGGGGGACCATCAATCATGGCTTTATATTTCTCGTCGCCTTTTCTAGTGTTATACTCTTCTTTGACTTTTTCTACCAGTTTTGGATTTTCAAATAAATCTGCCATGGTCATTGCCATCGCTTTGGAGGCATAGACCATTCCCTTATGTCCAATACTCATTCCTCCACAGGCAACCACCGCCCAGGAGTGCCATGGTGTATCTTTGGGTGCTACTGTTACCCTGAGGTTAATGTTTGGGACATTCCAACTTACATCACCTACATCGGTAGAACCACCACCAGGATTCTTTTCCGTTTCCCTAAGCGGATTTATTTCACTGTCCATTCCTAATTCTGGTTTTCCAGTGGCATTTTGAATTGCTTTTCCAAAGTCAATTTCTTCATTTGTATATGGGATAGGGCCCAAAAGCTCCAAATTCTTCTGCATGATTTCTCCTCCAGAACGGTTTACTAAGGTTTCATAGATTCCGGAGACCAAAGAAATTTTATAATCAACATTAGCCATGATAGCGGCCCCTTCTGCCATTTTTTTTACCTGTTCATACGTAGGGAGCATAATAGTACGCTTTGGATCACGCACCCGAACCCAAATTTTGGAGTAATCCGGAACTACATTTACAACTTGACCTCCATCTTGGATGTGGTAATGAATCCGTGAGGTTGGTTTAATATGTTCCCTATAGTAATTGATTCCGGTTGTGTATAGTTCCAATGCATCGGAAGCACTACGCCCGTTCCATGGATCTGCGGAAGCGTGGGCCGCTTGTCCATAAAATTCCACAATAAAATCAATTAAAGAAAGGCCGCTCTGTACATCAGCCTCAATATTGGCCCCGGGATGCCAGCTAATATTTACGTCCACGTCATCCCAAAGACCAGCTTCTACCATCCAAACTTTGGCAAAAAACTTTTCCTCGGCTGGTGTTCCCAAAAACTTTATGGTTCCTTTTAGTTTGCCCGCCTCAATTTGCTCTTTAATGGCAATAGCAGCACCCAAACTGGCTGCACCAAACATGTTATGACCACAACCATGACCTGGAGCTCCATTTACCAAAGGGTTTTTGGTGGGCTCTGTTTTTTGGGATAGTCCAGGTAGTGCATCAAATTCCCCTAATATGCTGATCACAGGTTTACCAGAGCCATATGTTGCCGTAAAAGCGGTTGGGATATCTGCAACACCTCTGGTAACTTTTAGTCCGTTTTCCTCAGCGTAGCTTGCTAAAACCTCAGCAGATTTAGATTCGTTAAAAGCAGTTTCGGCCAATGCCCAAATAGAATCGCTTATTTGAATAAGACTTTCTTTATGTTTTTCGACGGAGGCAATAATTGCTTTTTTGTTTGAAGTAAGTTTTTGTCCTGTAAGATGTACTGAAACCGTACAGAGCAGTACTAAGGTGATGAGTTGTTTCATTTTGGTATGTTTGAGTTAGTTAAGACTTTCCGACAAAGCGCTTTTGAGTCAATTTATAGTAACTGAACCAAAAAATAAAATCGAATCTTAAAAATACTGAAAAAGGATTAACCTACGGCTTCTTTGTAGACTTTTAAGCAACGTTCGCGAGCCATTTTATGATCTACCATTTTGGGTGGATAGGTAAGTTCTTGAAGTTCAGGTACCCATTTGCTGATATATTCCCTTTGATTGTCAAATTTATCCACTTGTGTCATGGGATTGAAGATTCTGAAATAGGGTGCAGCATCTACACCACTACCTGCAGCCCATTGCCAATTGCCAACATTACTGGACAAATCAAAATCCAATAATTTTTCAGCAAAATAAGCTTCTCCCCAGCGCCAATCTATCAATAAGTGTTTGCAAAGAAAGCTAGCCACCAACATTCTAACACGATTGTGCATATAGCCTGTATGATTTAGTTCTCGCATTCCGGCATCAACAAGCGCATATCCAGTTTGTCCGTTTTTCCAAAGTTCAAATTCACTTGGATTATTTCGCCAAACAATACGATCATATTTGGGTTTGAAAGCTTGGTTAACAGTGTTCGGAAAATGCCAAAGAATTTGCATGAAAAATTCCCGCCAAATCAATTCGTTCCAAAAGATTTCATTTTCTTCAGAGATGGCTTTCGCAATCATTTTTCGGATGGAAACTGTACCAAACCTTAGATGGGGCCCTAACCTTGATGTTCCTCCTTCAATAGCAGGAAAATTTCGTGTATCCTCATAGTTTTGAATTAATTTGGGGGTAACATTATAATCCGAAACATGAATTTTTGACGATTCAAAACCTATGTCATCAAGCCTTAAATTGGGAAGGTTTACGTTCTTAAACAGATTGGTAAAGTTGGAATAGGTATCGTAATTGACCAGATGGATTGATGGGTTGAATTTTTCTTTCCATCGTTTTTTGTATGGTGTGTAAACCACGTAAGGGTTTCCATCATCTTTTACGATTTCATTTTCTTCAAAAACAATCTGATCTTTATAGGTTTTAAAATCAATTTGGTTCGATTTTAAAAAAGTCTTTACTTCCGCATCACGTTTTTGGGCATAGGGTTCGTAATCATGGTTGGTATAGACAGTATCTACATGGAATTTGGTTGACAGTTGCTTTAGAATTTCGACGGGACTGCCAAAATATATTGCCAAACTACTTTGAAACTGATTTTGAAGTTCACTCCTTAATTTTTGAAGTTGTCCATGAATAAATGAGACACGAGCATCATCCTTTGGAAGTTTCTCCAGAATTTCCACATCAAAAATAAAAATGGGGACTACAGGAAACTTGTTTTGAAGGGCATGATATAAACCTACGTTATCGTCTAGGCGTAAGTCACGTCGAAACCAAAAAATTGATACCGTTTCCTTCATTAATTTATATTCAATGTAGAGATGCCTCCATCAACACCCAAAATTTGCCCGGTCATCCAACCACTTTTGTCACTCAACAAAAACACGGCTAGATTGGCAATGTCCAATGTCTGCCCGTATCTTTTTAATGGGTGCCTTTCAGACATGAGTTCTTTTTTCCTATCATTGTTTAGAAGACGTTTTGCTAAAGCGGTATCCACTAAGGAAGGGGCAATGGTATTTACCCGAATATTTGGTGCATATTCAGCTGCCAATGACTTTGTAAACCCTTCAATGGCTCCCTTAGCGGCTGCAACACTAGTGTGAAAGGGCATTCCCATGCTTACTGCAACTGTGCTGAAAAACACCATACTTGAACCAGTAGCCATTCGTGGGAGGATTGTTTTTACCACATTGACCAGTGCGAAAAAATTTAGTTCCATATCCTCTTTAAAAGTATCTATGGAAAGCATTTTAAATGGTTTTAAGTTTATGCTACCGGGGCAGTATGCGAACCCGTGAATTTCATTTGGAAGCTGCGCTTCATCAAGCGTATCCGTTGTGGCATCAAAAGAAATATAATTTACATCCAGATTTCCCAACTGCTCATTGGTCCTGGAAGCTACGTACACTGTATGTTCATCCAATAAATCCTTTGCAATTTCAAAACCTATTCCATGGGAACCACCAATTAGTAATATATTTTTCCTCATTTTTAAATGGATTTTAATTCCAGAACATTGGGTACATCGTCAATTTTCCCAAAAAGCTCCACTAGTTTTTCTTCGCGATATTTAAAAATTTGTCGCAGTTGTTTTTTCACTATAATTGGATATGCAATTTGGCCTAGAATTCCAAATGGAAGCTTTAAATCAATAATATCTTCCATTTCGACACCTTTCTCGGTTTCCTTCAAAAAATGTTTGTGATGCCAAAGCGCATAAGGTCCAAAACGCTGCTCGTCAACAAAATATTCACCTTCTACCACATGGGTTATTTCTGTAACCCATTTAGTACTGAAGAATGGAAAAGGTTTTACAATATACTGTATTATCTGTCCGGAGAACATAGGTCTATCCGCACCCGAAAGTATGTGAAACCCCATATGGTCTGGAGTAATGACCTTTAAGTTTTTAGGACTGGAAAGAAATTCCCAAGCCTTTTGCTTTGAAATGGGAAGCAATTGTTTGGAATAGAGTTGGTAGAGCTTCATTATTTTTTTTACAAATATAAATTCAATTTGTTTAATAAAAAATTATATTAGTTAAACAAAATATCAGATAATCTAGTATTTCCATTCTTAATCGTTATGTTTTAGTAGAAATTAATTTATGCGATACCTTAGCGTCATGAGAAGGATTTCCATAATTCCATTATATATCTTTTTGACGTTCAATGTTTTCATGTATGGACAAAAAGATTTAGTGCAATTAGGAGAATTGGACGCTAGCATTAAAGAAACATCGGGGCTTATCTATTACAACGGGAGCCTTATTACACATAATGACTCAGGAAACACACCGCAATTGTTCGAACTCAATCCAGAGAATGGTGAAATTTTAAGGACGGTTACCATTACCAATGCCCAAAATATGGATTGGGAGGATTTGAGTCAAGATGAAAATCTTATTTACATAGGTGATTTTGGTAATAATTCGGGAAGTCGCGAAGATTTAGGCTTCTACATCATAAATAAGAATGACTATCAAAACTCCACTACGGTTTCAGCCGAACGGATTTCATTTGCTTATCCTGACCAGTTGGATTTTACCACTACCGTTAACAGTGATTGGGACGCCGAAGCTTTTTTTGTTTTGGGGGATAACTTGATTGTATTGACAAAACAGTGGCAAGGAATGGGAACAGTTGCCTATAAAATTCCGAAAACGGCTGGTAACCATATAGCACAACGAATGGATAGTTACCAAATTGATGGACTCATTACTGGCTCCATGTACAAAAAAACTGAAAACAAGTTAGTGCTAACGGGTTATTCAGAATTGTTGTTCCCATTTATTGTTGAGATTGATGGTGTGTCTGACACTGCAATTTTTTCTGGCACGGTCTCCAAATCATCTTTGGATATTGGCATCGCACAGATAGAAGCAATTGCAAATTTTGAGGACACCTATTTTATTACGTCTGAAGAATTTATAAATAGTACACCGCAAATAATCTCAACGTCACGTTTATTTTCATTTACATTAGAAAATATAGTTCAAGCGAATGAGAAATTGGTTTTATATCAGCCAGAGGGCAATTTCTTACTTAGTTATCGATTGGATACCGAAGATGAAGTATTTGAGCAAGCAATTTTTGATGTTTCGGGGAGAAGAGTTTTCTATAATCCCATTGCAATTTTCAAAGATGGTTCAATAGATACTTCATATTTGCGACCATCCCTTTATTTTCTATCATTTTTCTTGGATGAAGGAAAAGTTGTAAAGCCATTTATAATAAATTGATGCTGTTTCTCTTTTAAGTGTTTCTTAACAAGTTGGACATCCCTTTATATTTAGTTTTGCTTCACTAACAAATCTAAAACACTTTTCGAATGAAAAAATTACTTTTATTATTATGTGTTGTATCCGTTTCCATTACCATGGAAGCCCAGATTACAACTCCTGCGGCAAGCCCTGGCTCTAAATTGAAGCAAAAAGTAGGTTTAACCGATGTTACGGTAGATTATTCACGGCCTTCAATGCGTGGAAGAACAATTTTTGGCGACTTGGTTCCCTACAACAAATTATGGAGAACAGGAGCTAATGCATACACAAAAGTTAGCTTTAGTACTGATGTAACCATAGCCGGTACAGAAGTAAAAGCCGGAACATATTCCATTTTTACAAAGCCAGGTGAATCTAGCTGGGAAGTGTTCTTTTATACTGATACAGAAGGTGGTGGAACTCCAAGGGAATGGGATGATAGTAAGGTAGCTGCAAAAACAACGGCTCAAGTTTACCCAATCCCTATGGATATTGAGACATTTACTATTACTATTGATGATTTAACCAGCAATGGCGCTAATTTAGGATTGATGTGGGAAAAAGTTTATGTTGGAATTCCTTTTACTGTTCCTGCTGATTCTGCTGTTATGAAAGATATTGAAACAACCTTGGCTGGACCAAGCGCTGGAGACTATTACACCGCGGCGGTTTATTATCTAAATGAGGATAAAGATATTTCCAAAGCTAAGGAGTGGATGGAAAAGGCAATGTCCATGACCAAAGAGCCTAGATTTTGGCAATTACGTCAGCAGTCCTTGATTTATGCCAAAGCCGGGGATAAGAAAGCAGCCATTGAAACGGCTAAAAAATCACTAGCTGCATCTGAAACTGCAGGTAATGATGACTATGTTAAAATGAACAAAGATTCATTAAAGGAATGGGGAGCGCTTTAAGCGCTTAAAACTTATAAGAAAATTGAGCCCACTTTAAAGTGGGCTTTTTTTATACTTTAATGGGAGGTTTTCTTAAAAACCAGTCAAAACCTTCTATAAGTATTGCTAATGCAATGACCAAAATGCAACCAAAGGCATTGAGCCATAAGTAGGACATCCAATCAAAATACCAGCCAACAATAACAATAGCCTGTGTAATAAGGGCAGCAATAAAAACAGCATTCCCTTTAACAAACTTAAAAAAGAACGCCAGGAGAAAGATACCAAGTACATTACCATAAAATATAGAACCAATGATATTGACCAATTGTATTAAGTTATCAAAAAGGTTTGCGACGCAGGCAATCAGAATGGCAATTATTCCCCAAAGCAATGTGAATGCCTTAGTGGCAAGTACATAATGTTTCTCACCTTGTTCCCCTTTCTTATTTCGTTTATATAAATCTAGGGCGGTAATTGTACCAAGTGCATTTAATTCAGATGCTGTGGATGACATTGCTGCCGATAATATAACCGCCAAAAGAAGTCCTATCAAACCAACAGGAAGGTTATCCAATATAAAATGAATAAACACATAATCCTTGTCATTGGTTTCCACTGACTCGTCTGCTTGGGCTATTAATGTTTTAGCTGCATCCCGACTGGCTCTTTCTTTTTGATTTATTTTGATAATATCCTGTTTTGCTTGTTCTACAGCATTATATTCTTTCAATTTAAGCGCGGCGGAAAAAGCGTTTTGGGCCATTTCTTTTTCTTGTTCTAAAATTAAATGTCCCTCTTGTAAAGCTTTGTAATCTTCTGAATATTCTGATTGCAGTACAGCCTCGGTAGCTGCCGGATTAAAACTTAAAGGAGAGTGGTTATATTGATAGAAAACAAAAACCATGGCTCCAACAAGTAGAATAAAAAATTGCATTGGAATTTTAAACACCCCATTAAAAATTAATCCCAATTGACTTTCCCTTACCGATTTTCCAGAAAGATAGCGTTGCACCTGACTTTGATCTGTGCCAAAATATGCCAACGCTAAAAAGAAACCTCCGGTGATGCCGCTCCAAAAAGTGTAACGGTTATTGGTGTCCAGACTAAAATCAAGGATTTGAAGTTTGTTGTTTGCCCCAGCAATCTTTAAGGCCTCTCCAAAAGAAACACCTGTTGGCAAGGAACCCAAGATAAAGAAGAAAGCAAAGAACATGCCCACCATTATAATGAACATTTGCTGCTTTTGTGTTACGCTTACGGCCTTGGTGCCTCCGGACACAGTATAAATAATCACCAAAATTCCGATAATGATGTTCAAGGTTCGCAAATCCCAACCCAGTACTGCCGATAGAATTATTGATGGTGCAAAAATTGTGATTCCTGCCGCGAGCCCCCGTTGAATTAAAAACAGAATGGCTGTAAGTGTACGGGTCTTTAAATCGAACCTGCCTTCAAGCATTTCATAAGCCGTAAAAACCTTAAGCTTTCTATAGATAGGTATAAAGACCAAGCAAATAACGACCATGGCCAAGGGCAATCCAAAATAAAACTGCACGAAACCGAGGCCATCATGAAACGCCTGGCCGGGTGTGGACAGAAACGTAATGGCACTTGCCTGGGTTGCCATAACCGAAAGCCCAATGGTCCACCATTTGGCATCATTGCCTCCACGAATATAGTCGTCTACATTTTTACTGCCCCGCGTTTTCCATACTCCATAACCTACAATAAAAAGCAGGGTGCTCCCTAGAACAATCCAGTCTAATACTCCCATTCAGGTTTAATTATTTAGTATCATGATGAAGTAAAACAATATAATATAGAAGACGTTTAGCAGTAATACTGCAGTGTATTCCTTTTTCCAATTTAATTTATTGTTCATCTTAACCTTTGATATCACTTTCTGTTTTCACCTCACTTTTGCCAATGGAAAGCATATTTGCAAAAAGCTTATATGCTCCAGAAACCCCTGCGGGGAGTTCTCTAAAAAAGCTTAGACCTGTGTAGATATAATGACCCTTTCCATGAGGAGCAACCAAAAGACTACCATCTTTTGGGGTTTCACCTTCATCTCCCATTGAAAGAATGGGGGTAAAATCCGCGCTCCACTCATTTGGAAAATACAAACCTCTTTCCTGTACCCAACCATCAAAATCACTTTCTTCTATCGTATTTGGAAAGTTAACCAATGAATGATCATTGGCAATGATATTTACTTTAGCTGTTTCGTCGGTAACGCGATCTCTGGACAAAGTAAGATTGTATGGAGCAATATTCTCAAATTGTTTGCTCCATCTACCGGCGGTATTGTATTGCACAATCATATTTCCTCCGTTTTCAACATAATCAAACAATATGGACTGCTTAAACTTTAAATCGTCTACAACATTGTAAGCTCTAATTCCCACCACTACGGCATCATATTTAGTGAGTGAGCCTTGTTTAATATCTTTTGGGTCGATGATATGAACCTGATAACCGATTTGTTCAAGACTTTCCGGCACTTTGTCTCCAGCCCCAACAATGTAGCCGATATGTTCACCGGATTTTTGAATATTCATACGGACCACCTTGGCTTCAGAAGGTAATAAAACCGACTGTTTAGGTATATGATCATATGCAATTTCTACAAGTTCCTTATCAAAAGACTTAGTGCCCATGGTAATCTTAGGAACAATTTTTCCTTCACTATCTTCAGCGGGGGGCGTAACCCTAAAAGTAACTGTTTGTTCCTGTCCTTTTTGGGCAATTGAAAATGAAATATTTTTTGGGGAAACATCCCATCCATTAGGATGTTGTAATTCAATTTCACCAGATATGCTGTCTTTTCCCGCCTTTATATTGACCAATACATCTTTCGTTTTGGAATCTGAAAAGATCAAAACCTTTTCCACAATTGTTGAAGTAGCATCGGGAAGTACCACAAATGGTTCATATAGTTCACCTTTATCAGGCTTTGAAAATCTATGAACAACGGGTTTTTGAAAATTAATTTCCACGCCATCAAAATCTAAGGTTAGTTGTGCAGTAAAAGCGCTTGGGGTTTCCGCTTTTCCAATCATTTTTTGATCTCTAACTTCATACATGCCCAAACTACCCTGTTCTTTTAACCAATATGGGCCTGAAATCGTTGCCGTCTCTGGAATAGGGAATTCAATGCTCAAGTTTTCTTTTTTGTTGTCTGCTAAAACTTTATTTGGAATAGTAGATGTTTTTGTTCCCTTCAACTTAATTTCCTTAAGAATAATGTTTTGCGAGCTTCGATTTAAAGCTTCAACATTAAGTTTCTGAGTATTACCTGGGGTAGTTGAAGCGGACTCAGAGCTTACTTCTAAATACAGCCCTGAACATGCCAAAATTAGGGACTCCAATTCTTTTGATTTTAGTGTTTTCCAGTGTTTATCTTCTATTTTTTGCAATAGCTGATATGCTTCAACCAGTTCAGGAACATGTTTTGAAGGGCTGGTAAAGTCAAACTCCTCTTCAACTTTGTAAAGAATATTGCCAATTGCTTTCCCGCCTTTTACTCTTGACCATGATGTGTTTATTCCATCAAAAAGATCATTGTTTTGGGGAAGGTCTCCTTTTAATAATTCTACATATTCATCTTGTGAACCTCTAGTACTTATTCGTCCAAACCCCTGGCATAAGTGCTGACTGCTAGCTAATGAAGCAATTTCATTGTTAGAAAGACCCAAATCGGGATAGAATACACCAACATCCATCTTCAACAAATTGGACTTGTCTGCTTTTTCAAAATTTTCACGACTTCCGTAAAACCACCATGAGGTGTTAAAAAACACCCGTTTGGGTTGCCATACTTGCGTGAGTTGTAATTGGTCTGGATATGCGCTTGGGTCATTTGTCAAATCAAACGCTTCTAAACTCAACATAGCAGATGCCGTATGATGCCCGTGCGTGGATCCCGGAGTTCTATGATTGAATCTATTAATAATAACATCCGGCTTTATGTTTCGTATGGCCCAAACTACATCGCCCAAAACTTTTTCTTTGGCCCAAATTTTTAAGGTTTCATTCGGATGCTTTGAATATCCAAAGTCATTGGCCCGTGTAAACCATTGTTCCCCTCCATCAACTCTTCTGGCCGCCAAAAGTTCCTGAGTTCTTAAAACACCTAAAAGTTCCCTTAATTCTGAACCTATTAAATTCTGCCCACCGTCTCCTCGAGTCAGGGAAAGATATGCGGTACGTGCTTTGGTCTTATTGGACAAATATGAAATAAGTCGCGTGTTCTCATCATCGGGATGTGCAGCAATATAGAGTGCTGTGCCCAAAAAATTCAATTTTTGAAGATTGTGATGTATTTCTGCAGAGGATAGTTTTTCCGGCCTTTGGGCTAAGGTATTTGAAACAACGGTAGCTATAGTCAGCACGCTGACCCAAAAGTTTCGCATAGGGAGTTTTTTAGTGGTTGCGCCAAATATAGAAAGATTAAAAAGAGGCGGAATGGAATTTAGAACATCTTTAACAGGGTTATTTCTGACAAAATCCAGCCCAATTTACAATCCCAAACTGTCTCTTAGTATCAAATCTTCGTTCCCGTTCTGACCCCAGTAGGGAGTTTTTAGGGATTTTAATTTGGTTGCTTTGGTAGTCATCATTTTTGCTTTAGGACCAAAACCACTTTTAAATTCTTCGGACCAACTTTCAATTGTATGGGGGAATTCAGTTGTAAAATTGATGGTAAGGCTTCTTTCCAAATCAGGATAGGTAAGCGTATATGAGCTAATATCTCCTTTAGAGACAAGTGTTGCTTTTGCACTATACGCCTTTATTTCTTTGTGTCTGAGACGAATGTATTCCAAAGATGGTATTAGCTTTAGATCACCAACAGGCAAATTTTGAGGATGTATTCTAATTTTAGTCCAGATCTCATTTTCAAGAATGTTTTTTTCAAGGGATAGGTTTTGATCGGCCTCATTTTCAAAGTAGGAGTGCGATGTAAATTCAAACAGTTCCCTATTGTTGATTTGTGAATAAACATGCCCGCACCATTCTTGCATAGACAAACTGGTCTTTATGGCATGTTGGTTGTCATAGATAGGATAAAAAGTACTGCTCATTATGGAATAGGGGTAAATCCCGGTCAAGTAATTTTTTGTAGCATTCAGCTTTAATACATTGACATTGTCAGGATTATTTCCATCAGCTTTTACCTGTTTTCCCGGTAAAAAGGGTTCCGTAACATAAATCAGCACAGAATTTCCATCTCTAATTTGGCCATAACGTGCCTGCTCCAATTTATAGGAAGTTATTTCGGCTTTTCCAGCATACCAGTATTTCTTAAAGTCTTCCGAAAGTTGCTTTTTTGGTATAGCAGCTGTCTTTAGTTCCTTATTGGTGTTTAGCGCAATTTCCTTATTTGAGGCATTGGTTTTATCAATGCAGGAAGTTGTAGTGGATAGCCCAACTATTAGAATTAGAACCTTAAATACAATTTTGAATGTTTTTTTCATGGCTATGGGATTTTAGTAAAATTACGTATCCCTATCTAAGAAACCATACTTGTTAACGTTTTGTAAACTAAATGAGTGGGCAATCCAACGACATTGGTGTACGACCCTTTTATTTCCGAAATCCCAATCATACCAATCCATTCTTGTATACCATAAGCTCCCGCTTTGTCGAATGGGTTACACGAATCAATATAATAATTGATTTCGTCATCTGTGAATTCAGTAAATTTCACTTTCGTTGTTTCATTTACGGTTTGTTGGGAAGTTTTTGTGGTAAAACATACCGAGGTCATTACTTCGTGCCAATCCCCAGATAAGGTGCGAAGCATTTTAAAAGCTTCATTTTTATCTGAAGCCTTGGCAAGGGACCTATTGTTGTGCCACACAACCGTATCGGAAGTAAGTACAATTTCATTCGGTTTTAATTCAGCTTTAAAAGGGGTGGCTTTTAATTCTGCCAAATAATCCGATATTTCTTTTCCCTTTAAGTTATCTGGATAGATTTCTTCAACAGATTTTGGCCGTACTTTAAAATCCAATCCCATTTCCTCTAAAAACTTCTTTCTCCTAGGTGAACCTGAGCCTAAAATCAAGGTGTGACCTCTAAGTTTTTTGTTTAATGGACTGGGTTCAATCATTTTTGGCACTAAAATTATCGTTCCAGTCACCCCGTACCTTCAATACCTGTTCAATGATATCACGAACACAACCTTCACCGCCATTTTTGTGTGAAACATAATCCGAAATTGCCTTTACTTCAGGCACTGCATTTTGCGGGGCAGCAGCAAGTGCAACCATTTTCATTGGGGGAATGTCAGGAAGGTCATCACCCATATAAACAACGCTTTCGGCATTGATATCATAAATATCCAGATATTCTTCCAAAGGATCTTGTTTATGGTGTGCGCCCAAATAAATATCAGTTACCCCAAGGCCTTTTAAGCGTTCTTTTACACCCTGGTTTGTGCCTCCTGTAATAATACAGACGTTGTACCCTTTTTGTAAAGCGGTTTTAAGGGCATAGCCATCTTTAACGTTCATTTTTCGCAGCATCTCACCATCATTGGTGATTAAAATGGAGCCATCGGTGAAAACACCATCCACATCAAAAACAAAGGTGGTGATATTGGCCAATAGTTCCTTATAGTTCTTCTTCATACATTTTTTTTATGGCTTCACTGAATAAAGCGTAAAGTTCGGTTTGTTTTTCGTCTTTTAATAGATTTAAATGTATTTCCAAGGTTTTTTTATCATTACGTCTAGCTGGCCCTGTCTGAGCTTCTCTTGGTGATATGGATTGTACTTTTTCTGCCGTTTCAAGGATTAGTGGTTGCAAAAGTTCAAATGGTAGGTCTTCTTGTTCGCAGATTTTCTCACTGATACTGTACAGATGATTGGTAAAGTTATTGGCAAAAACAGCTGCAAGATGTAGCCTCTTCCTTTTATTGGAATCAATTTCATGAATATTGTCCGATATGAGATTTCCCAACCTACGCAAAACGCTAAGAGCTGATTCATGCCTTGCTTCAATACAAATGGGAATAGCGGTGAAATCCAACGTTTTACCTTTAGTAAAGGTTTGAAGTGGATAAAACACGCCGCAATTCTCCAAACCAATAATATCCATTTCCACTGTTCCGGAAGTATGCGCAACAATTCCAGATTTTTTTGCAAGCAATTTGGAAACCGATGCAATCGCGCTATCACTCACAGCAACAAGATAAATGTCTGCATCAGCAATTTGAGCGAAATCCGAGGAAATAGCTGATGTTAACCCAAAACTTTTAAGTGCATCCTGATTTCTGCCCACTACTTGTACAACTTTTACTTCTTTCGATTTGGTAAAAGCATTGAACAAATGATTGGCAACATTTCCTGTGCCCACTATTACAATAGATAGCATGCCCAAAACTACGAATTTAGGTAGAAACTATTTTGTGGAATAATTAACAAATCTGTTTAAGCTTTTCTACTGTCATCAACGAAGTTAAATGGCAAAAAGATGGTATTTTTGCAAGCTGAAAACACATCTGCAATTAGATGATAGATATTCTTAAAAAGACCCTTTTCTCTACAAAACTTATGGCTGTTCTTTTTGTGGTATTTGCTACGGCAATGGCCATAGGAACTTTTGTGGAAAGTTGGTACAGCACGGAGACGGCCAGAATCTACATTTATAACGCCACTTGGTTTGAGGCCATTATGGTGTTTTTTATGATCAACTTTTTGGGAAATATGTTCCGTTATAAGCTTTTTAGCTGGAAAAAATGGCCTGTTCTTATATTACATCTTTCTTGGATTTTAATCATAATTGGCGCTTTTGTTACCCGTTACATCAGTTATGAAGGAATGATGCCCATTCGTGAGGGTAGCACTGAAAATCGATTTTATTCAGATAAAACATATTTAACGGTTTTTGTTGATGGAGATGTAAATGGAGAGACCAAAAGAAGAATTTTAGAAGATGATTTAATTGTTACCCAAGAAGGAAAACGTTCCAGCCTTCCTTGGAAATCAGATTTTAACGGACAACCTTTTACCATTTCCTATGTGGATTTTATTGAAGGTGCTGAAGAGGGGTTGATTCCAAATGAAAATGGAAATGAATATCTTAAAATAGTTGAAGCGGGGGATGGGCAACGCCATGAACATTATCTGGAAAATGGAAAAGTGGCAAGTATTCACAACGTGTTGTTTGCATTGAATAATGAGACCCAAGGTGCCATAAACATTTTCACCAATGGGACTGACTATCAAATTAAATCACCTTTTAAAGGTGGATTTATGCGAATGGCGGACCAATTTAAAGGAGAAGTGGTCAATGATAGTCTACAGCAGTTTCAGTTACGTTCTTTATATACCATGGCAGGAATGCAATTTGTAATTCCAGAACCTATTGTTAAGGGAAAATACGGAGTTGTAAAAGTTCCGGATAGTGAGGTTACAGATGCTACTCAGGATGCATTGGTTGTTTCTATTTCTGCAAATGGGGAAACTATTGAGCAAAAACTGTTAGGTGGAAAGGGCAGTTCCAATTTTTCAGATAAGATAAAAGTAGGAGGGTTGGATTTTTCCTTGAGTTATGGTTCCAAGGTTTATGAACTTCCTTTCTCCATTCAATTGAACGATTTTATTGCTGAAAAATACCCGGGAACTGAAACAGGCTATGCTTCTTTTATGAGTAAGATTACTGTGAACGACGACCGACCTTTTGATTATGATATTTTTATGAACCATGTTTTGGACCATAAAGGATATCGATTTTTCCAATCCAGTTTTCATCCAGATGAAAAAGGAACGGTTTTATCCGTTAACCACGACTTTTGGGGTACATGGATTACCTATACTGGCTACTTTTTACTTTATCTAGGGTTAATGGGCATTATGTTTTTTGGAAAAACACGTTTTCGCGACCTCCAGAAATCTTTAGAAAAAATCAAAGTAAAAAAAGCGGCTTTGTCCGCAATTGCATTTTTGATGACCACAGCCTTGTCATTTGGACAGCATGACACTTCTGAAAATCATGGGCACGCGAACCTTCCCACCCAACAACAGGTAGATTCGATTATTAAATCCAGCATAGTTGCAAAAGAGCATGCTGAAAAATTCAGTGAATTGGTTATTCAAGACAGTGAAGGTAGAATGAAACCCATTCACACTTTTGCTTCGGAAGTGCTTCGTAAATTAAGCGGAAAGAGTACGTATAATGGATTAACTGCAGACCAAGTGTTCCTATCCATGATGATGAATCCTGGTGTTTGGTACAATACGGAGTTCATTGCTTTGGCAAAAAAAGAAAATGATAGTATTCGAAAAATAATAGATGTTCCCAAAGGAACTGAATATGTAAAAGCCACCGATTTTTTTGACATCAAAGGGGTATACAAATTACAGCCCTATTTGGAAAAAGCTACATCTACAGCCAATCCTTCCAACTTTGAGAAGGATTTTAAGAAGGTTGGTGAGCGGTTAAGTTTGTTGAACATAGCGCTCAGTGGCCAAATCATTAAAATTTTTCCCTTATTGAATGATGAGAACAACAAATGGATTTCCGCTGTGGAATACCGTTCTGGACAATTCCAGGTTTCAGATTCATTGTACGCCAATTTTATTAAAAATTCAATACCCTATTATTTGAGTACGCTTAAAAGTGCTATTGCAACTGGCGATTATAAAGAATCGGATAAACTGTTGGAGGCCTTTAAGCAAAATCAAAAAAACCATGGATTTGAGGTTTTACCAAATGAGAAAAAAATAAAGACAGAAATACTCTATAACAAACTGGATATTTTTAATCGCTTATATAAATATTATGCGTTAATCGGGGTACTTCTCTTTTTTGTTTTGATTTTCAAAATCTTTAAGGACCGAGAAATTTGGAAGGCAACCGCCTATGCGCTTAAAGGATTGGTAATTATCTTATTTATTTGGCATACCGCTGGTTTGGTATTGCGGTGGTATATTTCGGGGCACGCTCCGTGGAGCGATGCCTATGAAAGTATTTTATATGTTTCTTGGGCAACCATGGGTATAGGTTTGGCCTTTGGCCGCAAAAGCGAGCTTACTATTGCTGCAAGTGCTTTTGTAACCTCCATGTTGTTATGGATAGCACACCAAAGTTGGGTAGACCCTTCCATTGCCAATCTAGTACCGGTACTGGACAGTTATTGGTTAATGATACATGTGGCAGTAATTGTGGGTAGTTATGGACCATTGACCGTAGGTATGATTTTAGGGGTAGTTTCTTTGCTGTTGATTATCCTTACCACCGAGAAGAATAAAGAGCGCATGGAGCTCAATTTGAAGGAACTCATTATTATTAATGAACTTGCACTTACCGTTGGGCTCGTAATGCTAACTATTGGTAACTTTTTGGGAGGCCAATGGGCCAATGAGAGTTGGGGTCGTTATTGGGGCTGGGATCCCAAAGAAACTTGGGCCTTGATTTCCATTATGGTGTATGCCTTTGTCTTGCATATGCGTCTGGTTCCTGGACTAAGAGGAAATTGGATTTTTAATTTTGCCAGTATTATAGCTTTTGCCAGTATTATGATGACCTACTTTGGTGTCAACTTTTATTTGGTTGGGTTGCATAGCTATGCCAGTGGCGACCAAGTAATAACTCCTAATTTTATTTGGTATACGGTACTTGGAGTGTTTATTTTAGGAGGTTTAAGTTTTTGGAGGTATAGAATACATTACACTAAATAATTCTTCCAAAAGTTATCTATTTCAAAAAAAGTTGCATCTTTGCTTCATCATGAAGTTATAAGAATTATGTACACCATAGATGTCACCTTTGGCTTGGAGCCAAATAACTAACCGAAAATCCTTTTCGGCAGAGTGACATTTACCTTCTTTTTTAAACATAATTCTTTCAAAAATGACAAACTTTAATATACCTTCTTTAAAACAATTATTTAACTATTTCTGGATTGCGATATCTGGTAAAGAGACAGAATTTACATCCGGCAGTATCCGAAAGGCCATATTTATGCTTTCCATTCCCATGATTTTGGAAATGCTCATGGAATCCATCTTTGCTTTGGTGGATATAGCCTATGTTTCCCAAGTCAGTGTGAATGCAGTAGCGACCATTGGACTTACAGAGTCTGTAATTACCTTGATATATGCATTGGCCATAGGTTTAAGTATGGCAGCTACAGCGGTTGTTGCCCGAAGAATTGGCGAGAAAGACGTTCAGGGAGCTAAAGAGGCTGCAGTACAGGCTATAGGTTTGGGAATACTAATTTCTATTTTGCTTGGTATTTTCGGAATCTTATATGCAAAGGAAATATTAGCGCTAATGGGAGGTGAACCCGACTTGATTGCTGAAGGTTATGGCTATACCAAACTCTTAATAGGAGGTAACATAACCATAATGTTACTTTTTTTGATCAATGCTATTTTCCGGGGTGCCGGTGATGCGTCAATAGCCATGTGGACCTTGGTATTATCCAATGGATTGAATATTATTTTGGATCCTATCTTTATTTTTGGTTGGGGTCCGGTCCCTGAGTATGGGGTCATGGGTGCTGCAATAGCTACAAATATTGGACGTGGAACAGCAGTTTTATTTCAATTGGGAATTTTATTTTTTGGTTGGGGTAAAATAAAGCTGGCTTTAAAGGATTTGGTATTAAACCTTAAAGTAATGGTCAATCTGGTCAAAGTTTCCTTAGGTGGTATAGCCCAATTTTTGATAGGAACTTCCAGCTGGGTTTTCTTAATGCGGATTATGTCCGAGTTTGGAAGTGAGGTGCTGGCCGGCTATACCATTGCCATTAGGGTAATGATGTTTACGCTAATGCCGTCTTGGGGTATGAGTAATGCTGCGGCAACATTGGTCGGACAAAACCTAGGAGCTAAAAAACCTGAACGTGCAGAAATATCGGTTTGGAAAACTGGAAAGTACAACGCCTACTTTATGGGTTTGGTTTCTTTGGTATATCTGTTGTTTGCCAAATCAATAATTTCATGGTTCAATGCAACACCAAGTGTGGTTGAAAATGGAGCATTATGTCTGCAAATTATTGCAGCTGGCTATATTTTCTACGCATATGGAATGGTACTGACCCAAGCATTTAATGGAGCGGGCGATACCAAAACACCTACCAAAATAAATTTTTTCTCCTTTTGGATGTTCCAGTTGCCAGTGGCATATACTGCCGCCTTGGTTTTGGACTGGGGAGCCACAGGGGTTTTTATTGCCATTACCGCTGCGGAGGTAGTATTGGCCATAATGGCAATGATATGGTTTAAAAAAGGAAACTGGAAAAAAGTAGTGGTGTAATACATAGTCTTTTAGCGATTGTATTATTTTTACACATCACTTATTTGGGTAATGTATTTTTATAGATATTTATTTCCAATTTTTCTTGGGATGATTTTCAATGGTCATGCCCAGAACTTATTGGAAAAAGAAAATATCGTTCCGGCTAACGCAGCTGATGCCGAAAAAATATATGTACAGCTTAGTGGAAATACCTATAGCACCATAGAGACCATTTGGTTCAAGGCTATCGTAGTTAATGCCTTCAACAATACACCAACAACAAAAAGTGGTATCCTGCATGTGGAGCTAATTGATCTTTTGGACCAACGTATTGTTGATAATAAGCTTTTAAAAATAAACAGCGGTATCGCAGATAGTTTTTTTCAGCTACATTCCAACTATCGTGAAGGTAAATATATAATTAGGGCCTATACGGAGTGGAATAAAAATTTTGGAACGGACTTTATATTTTCAACTACCATAAATATCTATCAATTCCAGCTACAGGAAAATAAACCAAACCCTATTAGGGATGTTGTTTTTACGAAGGACCTATCAGAAAATAAATTTACTATTTCCTCTAAGGTATTTCCCTTGGAATTGGACAGTCTTCATAAGGGTAAATCAATGGTATATCTAAATTGGGAAGGAGGTACCGATTCCATTGAAGTAAAACATAAAAAAAACCTAGGAACCTTAATTGAATACAACGTACCTCTTGATGCGCAGATAATTAATTATCAATTAAAGACACAGAACAAGAAATTTACAAAATCTGTGGTGCTGGATGAGGAATATGGTTCTCTAAGTTTTTTTCCGGAAGGAGGATCATTGGTAAATGGTCTTGAGAGTAATGTTGGATTCAAGTATCTGGATTATAGAGGAAAAGGATCAAAAATTAAGGGGATTTTGGTGGATGAAGAGGAGAACAAAATCATCAGTTTTGAAAGCAATGCATTGGGCATGGGGAAAGTAGCTTTACAGCCCAAAGCAGGAAAAACCTATTATGGTGTGTTACGAACCAAAAACGGAAATACGTTTAAATATGTATTGCCAAAAGCCAAAACGGAAGGCACGGTTCTTAACATTTCCAATACAAAAAGCTATCGGAATCTTTTTTTTCGCGCTAAGTCCAAAAAACCCGATAGTGTTTTTGTAAAGGTATTCCATAAGGGAAAGGATATTTTGTTTTTAAAATCGAAGTTAAAAAGGGGTCGATTTGCCTATCGTATTATGAATGAACAATTACCTCACGGGGTAATTCGCGTCACCGTTTATGACAAAAATTATAAACCAATAAATGAACGCCATTTTTTCAATTCAGTACCCAATGAAAATTTGAAAGTGTCAATTAAAACTGATGAACAGGAATATAAATTGAGGGATAGTGTTGTAGTTTCAATTGGCACAGAAAGAGACAATATTCCAATTCCTGCATCAGTATCCATAATGGCTATAGATTCAGCGTATTTTTCGGAAACCAATGTCAGTAGAAGTAATATTATATCATATTTTTTATTGGAGTCGGATATAAGGGGAGAAATTGAAAACCCATTTTATTATTTTGAGAATGATAAACATTTGTCTGATTTGGATAATTTAATGTTGACTCAGGGATGGAGCAACTATAAATATGATGAATTAAAAAAAGCCAAATATGTTCAAGCGGAAAAGGGTCTGGAATTATCTGGCACCGTAGGAGGAATGCAAAGGGTCAAGAAAAGAAAGAAACTGAAAAATAATACGTATACCATCAATATGGTTTTCTTTAGTGATCCAATACAGGCATATAGCCAGGAAATTGATAGTACAGGACACTTTAGGTTTGCACTCAATGAAAGCTATGGAAATGGTATGAAATTTGTAATTCAACCAGCAGATTTACGCAACAAAAGCGATTTTTTCAAAGTAAATATTAAAAGACGCAAAATACCTGAGATAGCTTACGAACTTGACAAAGTTATTGTACCCGTTGATAGTATTATTGAAAAAAGGGTTGTTGAAAAAATGAAGGAGAACATTCGTTTGGATCCTTTTCTGTTGCCGAACACCATAGCGCTCAATGAAGTAGTTGTAAGCGATTATGAGCTTACCCCAAAAAGGACGGAAATGAAGGAGCTGCATGGTCTTCCGGATGTTGTCATTGATAACAATGAGCTTATAAAAAATAAAAAGAATTGGACAGGACAGTTATATCAATGGCTATTGTTCAATTATCCAGAAGAACTGGAAGTCATAAGGGTAGGTCCAGGGGGAGGTTTTCAGATAGCACGTGTGCATGGGGCAGGATTCACGTATGTTGTAGTTGATGGAATTCCAGTCAATATAGATAATTATGATATCATTGGTAATATTCCATTGGAAGCAATTAAAAGTGCGGAAATTTTAAGAAATACTTCTTCTGCAAATAGATATTGTTCGGAAGTCTTTAATTCTCCTTGCATATCTCTACCTGAGTTTCCAGCTATCCTGGCTCTTTATACCTATTCGGGCAAAGGACTTTTTGGTGCCTTTCCCCAAAAGACTAGCCTGCTTAAGGATACTGCACCCCAATATTCTCCGAAAAGGGAGTTTTATGTACCCGAATATACCAATCCCTCTAAAATAGATTGGAGTGTACCAGACCTAAGAACCCTACTTCATTGGCAACCCAACATTAGTACCAATACAGATGGTACCGCAAACATAACTTTCTTTAATGGGGATACCACCGGAAAAATGATAGTAATCTGCGAAGGTATAACGGCAGATGGGAGCGTGGGCTATTCAGAAATAACATATGAAATTGTGGAATGATTAAACCACTAAATTTTGTAACTTCATTTCTCTATTAAATCAGGGAAAGTAGAAGGAGAATCTTTTGTAGTAATTATTTTGATAATTTATATGGACCAAAAAGGAGTAAATACGGTTTGCACACATACTGGGGAATTGGAGGATAAAGAATTCAAGGGAGTCATTTCTCCTTTGTACATGAGTACTTCCTATGCTTTTGAAGATGTTGATGTAAAACGTTATCCAAGATATTTTAATACACCGAACCAAGAAGCATTGTGTAAAAAATTAGCAGCATTGGAACATGCCGAAGCGGCAATGATTTTTGGAAGTGGGATGGCGGCCATTAGTACAGGACTGATGACTTTTTTACAAGCAGGGGACCATATTGTCTTGCAACAGACTCTTTATGGTGGCACTTATAATTTTGTAGCTACCCAACTGGAGAAGTACGGTATTGGGTATTCATTTACCAGTGGATGGGCGGTTGAGGATTTTGAAAAAGAAATCAAACTAAACACCAAGGTGATTTATATTGAAACTCCCTCGAATCCATTGTTGACGATTACCAATTTAAAGGAAGTTTCAAACTTGGCTAGGCAGCGTGGCATTTTAACGATGATTGATAATACTTTTGCTAGTCCTGTTAATCAAAACCCTATTGATTTTGGTATAGATGTGGTGCTTCACAGTGCCACAAAATATATGGGAGGTCATTCGGACATCTGTGCAGGTGTTATTACATCATCCGAAGAAAATATGGAGAAGGTTTTTCAGACCGCTATTTGTTTTGGAGGAAGTTTAAGCGACTATACCGTTTGGCTTTTGGAACGAAGTATTAAAACGATGGGAATTCGAGTTAATGCCCAAAATGAAAATGCTATGAAGATGGCGGTGTATTTAAACAGCAACAAGGATATTGAAAATGTGTACTACCCTGGTCTTGAATCCCATAATGATCACAACTTGGCCAAATCCCAAATGAAAGGGTTTGGAGGAATGCTCACTTTTGAATTAAATCCAGATATTAATGTTTCTTTGTTTTTTAAGAACCTTAAACTGATTAAACCGGCAATGAGCTTGGCAGGAGTGGAAAGCACAGTATCTTCTCCGGTACAGACTTCACATGCACTTATGAGTCCTGAAGACCGTATGAAACAAGGAATCAATAGTTCTCAGGTGCGTTTTTCGTTAGGAATAGAAGAAATTGAGGACTTAGCAACCGATATTGAGCAGGCCATAGCCAAAGTTAAATCTGCGACAGTTCCCGCATAACAGAATATTGATGAAATTAGACATTTTAGTATTTGGAGCCCATCCTGATGACGCAGAGCTTGGAGCTGGCGGAACAATTGCAAAAGAAGTTGCCAGAGGCAAAAAAGTAGGTATAATTGATTTAACCCGGGGTGAATTGGGAACAAGGGGGTCAGCTGAAATAAGAGATAAAGAGGCCGAAAAGGCTGCAAATATTTTAGGAGTATCCGTGCGGGAAAATATGGAATTTGCTGATGGTTTCTTTGTAAATGACAAGGAACACCAAATGGAAGTGATTAAAATGATAAGAAAATATTGCCCGGAAATTGTGTTGTGCAATGCTATTGATGACAGACATATTGATCACCCAAAAGGTAGTAGATTAGTTAGCGATGCATGCTTCTTAAGCGGTTTAGTTAAAATCGACACAAGATTGGCAGGGGAGGACCAATGGCAGGAGGCTTGGCGACCAAAAAAAGTATATCACTATATCCAATGGAAAAATCTGGAACCTGACTTTGCCGTTGACGTTTCCGGTTTTATTACTAAAAAGACAGAATCCATTTTAGCGTATTCCTCACAATTTTTCGACCCTAAAAGTGATGAGCCTGAAACTCCAATAAGCAGTAAAAATTTTATTGACAGTGTTAATTATAGAGCCAGGGATTTGGGAAGGCTTATAGGTGTGGAACATGCTGAAGGCTTTACTGTAGGACGTGTGCCTGCTGTGGATAATTTAGATGATTTAATTTAACTTACTAACCCGCTTTTTGGTATCTTTTTTCCGCTTTTGGTACGGTAAAGAAAAAAGTTGAGCCTTTTCTGAGTGCACTTTCTACCCAGATTTCACCCTTGTTCATTTGAATCATTTCTTTACATAGCGAAAGGCCTAAGCCAGTACCTTTTTCATTGTTGGTACCGTAGGTGGTAATGTTGGTTGTGTCGGTAAATATCTTTTTTTGGATATCCTTGTTCATTCCAATTCCTGTATCTCGTATCATTACTTGGAAAACGTCCCTTTTTTCTTCTAATTCAATTGTAATAAGACCATTTTCGGGTGTAAATTTAATGGCGTTGCTCAGCAAATTTCTAACGGCGATATCTATTTGATTTTGATCCGCCCAAATAAGCTGACTTTCATTAAACTCTTGAGTAATTATTTTTATTGATTTACTGGCTGCTAGTTCGGATAGTAATTTCACATTTCCGACTATTATTTTGTCAATGGAAGTTCGTCTGGGTTTGGTAGTTACACCATTAAGTTGAGTTTGACCCCATGACAAAAGATTGTTCAAAGAAAATGATATGTGCTCAACATCAGCCTTTAATTTTGGAATGAACGAGATAAACTCCTCTTTTCCAATTTCACCATCAGTGAATAATTTGAGCATTCCCTGTAATGCACCAATAGGACCCCTTAGGTCATGGGCTATTATTGAAAACAGCTTGGTTTTGGTTTTGTTTATTTCATGTAATTCGGATTCCCGTTCACTGACCACTTCGGATTTTTCATGCAATTCCTTGTTTAACTTCTTTTGAATATTTTCACTCCGCCTTATCAAGAATGTAACAACGGCTAAAATTAATAGGATGATGACTGTAAAGTAGATGTAATTACGCTGTTTGGCCAAGGCAGTTTGGTTTGAAGCAATAAGCTCTTTTTTCTCCTGTTCATACCCCATTTTCACTTCCAATAAAGATAGACTTTGTCTATTCTTATCCAGTGAAAGTGAATCTGAAAGTGTTTTGAAAATTTCAAGATAATTTAAAGCTACAGAATGGTTGTTATTGTTTTTATGAAGCTCATATAGGGTCTCCGCACATTCTATTTGTCCCTGTAAAGTTTTAATTTTCTGTGATAACTGCAAGCCTTGGTTAGCGTATTGTAGGGCAAGACTATCCCTACCTAAACCTAAATACACTTTTGCCATCCCCTTTAAAAGCTGAATTTTAGCTCTTTCATCATCAAGGTATTGTCTATGTAGCATATCACTTTGATCATACCAATATAAGGCCCATTGGTATTTTTTTTGCTCAAGATAGACATCTCCTTTTACGGCATACGCATAGGCTAACCAGTCGTAAATTTTATGTTTTTCAAAAGTTGAAATACTCTTGTTAACATTAAACATGGCATAGTCAAAGTTTTTTGCCTCCTTGTATAGGTAGGCCATATTGCTTTGGGTTTCGGCATGAATTTTATCATTCCCCAATTGTTTATTTATTGCTATAACAGTATCATAAAAACTCAATGCATTTTTAAAGTCTTTTTGGTCAGCATATAGATTGGCAATACTTTCGTTCAAAATGGAAAGCATATGTTTATTGTCTATTTGCTTAGCAACATCAATTCCTTGTAAGAAAAGATTAAGGGCCTGGGCGTAGTTACCTTCATAACTATAATCATGTGCCAGACCATTGATAAGGTTTAATTCGCATTTTTTATCTTGGATTTCCTTACAAAGTTTGAGTGCTTTCTTGAATATGGATTTAGATTTCTCTCTGTTTCCTTCATCAGAATAGTAATTCCCAATGTTTTCCAAAGCTTTTATTTCTCCATGTACAAAACCAATGTCCCTGCTGAATTTTAATGCCCTTTGCGATATATTTTTCAAGCTATCGTTGTTTATAAAACGATATACATGGGCAAGGTCGGCAAGTAAGTTTATATGGGTGGTATCCTTTGGATTGAACTTATTTGCGGTTTCCAATCGTTTTAATCGGAATGTGAGGCTATCCCTTTTGTTTTGTTGACCTTGTGATGGGAGTGCAAAAAGGAACACACAAAAAAACAGGATTGTTTTTCCAAGGAGTTTTTGGAGATTAAAGCAATGTGTCATTTGGGACATAAAACATCTAAATCTTGAAAAGTAAAAATAGTTTTGAAGTTCATTGTTTTGAATTATTTGTTGTGAAAGCACAAAAAATGTGTGTTTTGGCCATGAAAAAGTGTATTTCGTCGATAATAGGCCACAAAAAAATTTCTAAATCTTGAAATATGGGCTAGGAGTTACAAAGTCTATTTAAACAATTGCAAGTTGATGGCACCAAAAAAATTAGTTTTACAAGTTGTTTAAAATTTACCTTTAGGTAAACAGTAATTTATTTTGGTTGAATTGATAAAAAAGGTATTTTTGCAACCGCTAAAATGGTGGTTGTAGCTCAGCTGGTTAGAGCATCGGTTTGTGGTACCGAGGGTCGCGGGTTCGAATCCCGTCTTCCACCCTTTATAAACAAAGTAAATCCCGGTAAAATTTCTTACCGGGATTTTTGTTTTTATACGTTTTTTATGGATGACCTATTATACTTTAATTATTCACTGGTGAAGAGCGGGTATAGCTCATATCCCCATATAAATTGGAAATTGAATCAAAGGTTAAGGTAAAATAGATATCTTCTTCTACGAGCCAAACCCCAAGTGATTTTCCTTCCAATAATTGAAATTGCTGGGTACCAAAATCCCCATACTCCTCACTGTCTCCTTCTACACCAAAATCATCAATAATCCGAATTAGATCAAAATTTCCATCCAGTAAATCGCAGATTGAGGCAATATTATTTAAACTGTAAAAATGGGTTGGATCACCCAGCATACCATATAAGTTAAAATTATCCCATGCTTTCGTTTCAGCAGCACCTTGCTCCAAAATAGCCCATCGAACACCTTGGGGACCACCTGAAGGCTCAGCAGTGCCAACATTGGCAACTGGCTCAGAATCTCTACCACTATATTCCCATTCAAGATCCTCATTTTCAGTAGGTACTTTAGCAATTTCGTTCAACCACCAAGAAATGTTGGTAATATACCCGTTGTTTGATCGGGTTAGGGAGACGTTTTCTGTTAACTGGTCATGGAATTGACTACCATCAACCCAGTTCGTTAGCCCTCCAGGTTTGGAGAACTGCATATCTGGTCCTGTCCATATAATGGCTTCTACCAATGCAATGCCATCACAATTATTGTCGATACCATCATTGGCTATTTCTGTTGAATCTGGGTTAATGTTGGGATTAGTGTCATCACAATCAAAAGCCGTATTATTATCTGTATATAAATCTTCATCAGGATTTTCGCAGAATGATAAGGGATCACCAACACCAAAACCATCATTATCTTCATCCAAATAAAAAACTAAATCGCATCCAGGATTAATATTTGGGTCATTGTCATTGGTATCACCGTCCTTGGTAACATATTGCCCCACAGCTGTAGTTGGTGCTTTACAGGCAGAAGTGGATTCTATTCCACCAAAACCATCTAGGTCTTTATCAAGATAGAAGGTTTGGGTAGTGCAACCGTCATCGTTGCTGCAAGAAATCATAACAAAAAGGGCAATACCGAAAAAGCTTGCCCTAAAAATAGAGGAATAACTAGTTTTCATAACTAATGAAATTAAGGTTGATAAAAAATAAGAACACAGTAAAATTAGAGATGAAGAGTATGGTACTTCTGGGTCAATTGACGGTTGGCCTGTTTGGGTTGGTAGATAATGTTGTTTGACCAATTATCCGATGAAAGGACAGAAATATACGTTCACTTTCAGTTTCAAGTTGGTTTTTTACAGACACAGTACTATTGAAGAAGAAACGCAGCTTCAATTTGAATACAATTCAACTATTCAAAAATCTTAGCTCGCACGAAACCAAGAACCAACAATCCCCGTGGTACAGTTGTAATTTTTCAGCATATCGCATAAAAAAGCCCTCTTCAAAAGAGGGCTTTTTTATGCTTTAAGTATACCTTTCTTTATTTGGCTGCTTTGTCTACAACAACTTTATTTTCTCTATTGGCCACTTCCCATGCTGTATAGAAAACAAGTCGAGTTCTATTTTCCAATAGATCATAGTTTATCTTGTCCGGCGTATCTCCGGGCTTATGGTAGTCCGCATGCGTTCCATTAAAATAGAATATAATCGGAATGTTGTTTTTGGCAAAGTTGTAATGATCACTTCTATAATAAAACCTGTTTGGATCATTTTCATCATTGTAGGTATAATCCAGTTCAATATTCATATATTTTTCATTCACTGCTTCGGAAAGCTCATGTAGCTCTGTACTTAGTTTATCCGAGCCAATGAGATAAACATAGTTTCTATCACCATCACGTTTAGGATCTATCCTACCTATCATATCTATATTAAGGTTGGCCACTGTTTGTGCCAATGGTAGAATAGGTTCATAATCCGTATAATATTTTGAACCCAAAAGACCTTTTTCCTCACCGGTAACATGTAAAAAAACTATGGAACGTTTAGGGCCTTCACCAGCATCGGCTGCTTTTTTAAATGCTTCTGCAATTTCAAGCAAAGCAACACTTCCAGAACCGTCATCATCTGCTCCATTGTTGATTTGTCCATCTGAAGAGATGCCTATATGGTCCAAGTGGGAGGAAATTACAATATACTCATCAGGTTTTTCGGAACCTTTCAGTATTGCAGCTACGTTCTCAGAACTTATTTCATTATTCCCGCTGGTTATATCAAGTGTAATGTTGGTTGAAACTACCTTGGGAGTATCGTCATTTTCAATATCGGATTTGATGGAACCAACGGCTGTTTTGTTCAATAGCACCATGAAATCATCACTTGCCTCATCTTTTAATGTCATTTTTCCACTCTGGTTATTTTTCATGTAATTAAAATAACCTTTGAAACGTGAAAAATTTTGCGCATCAAAATAAAGAACCCCAGCAGCCCCTTTGTCTAGGGCTATCTTATTTTTTTTGCCAACACCTTCAGACATATTGCTCCATGTCGATTTTTCATTGGTTTTTGATAAGGTATATGTTCCATCGGCGTTTTTTGGCTCTCCGGCCTTGATCAATACCAATTTTCCTTTTACATCGATTCCGTTATAGTCTGAATAGTCCCCATCTTCAATACCGTAACCTAAATAAACAATTTCGTCATAAGTGCCTTTAGCCGAACTAAATGTGACCAAATCTTCTCCTATTTGAAAAGCTGTACCATTAAAATTTGCATTTCCCGTGGGCACATTTGCCACTTGCAATGGAACATTTTGGAAATAATCACCATCTTTTTTTGCAGCGGGTATACCTAGAGCTTCATATTGTTTTTTAAGGTATTCAACCGCTTTTTTCTGCCCTGGTTGCCCAGTTTCGCGACCTTCAAACTCATCGGATGCATAAGTGTAAAGATGGTCTTTCAACTCATCTTGGGTTATTGTTTGGGCATATGTAATGGGACTAATTTCTTTTGTTTTAACAGGAGTTTCGGAAACTGTTTTTTGTGAAGTATTACATGACAATACCGAAGCTAGAACGACCAGAGCTATTTTCTTCATATGTAAGATGTTTTAAGCAAAATTTCCCAAAAATAATCAAAAGATTGCTAAGGAAATGGTATTGAATCAGTTTACTTTTTCATGCGCATTTGTGTATCTTGGTAGTACATAAAAACTTTTAAATCCCTTAGCAGATGAAATGGAATGGAGTTATGCCTGCTGTTACTACCAAGTTTACCCAAAAAGATGATTTGGATTTAGAAATGTTCACCATCAATATTAAGGCACAGGTGGATGCCGGTGTCCATGCAATTATTCTTGGCGGTACTTTGGGAGAGGCAAGTACGTTGGACGATGATGAGAAAAAGATTTTAATTGAACATACAGTTAATCAGGTGGAAGGTAGGATTCCGGTTGTTATCAATATAGCCGAGCAAACCACCAAAAATGCCATAAAATCTGCAGAAAATGCAGAAAGATATGGTGCTACGGGAATTATGATGCTTCCACCAATGCGTTATAAATCGACAGATAATGAAACCCTGGCCTATTTCAAGGCCGTGGCCAAAAGTACTTCTTTGCCCATAATGATTTATAACAATCCGGTAGATTATAAAATTGAAGTATCCTTGAATATGTTTGAAGAACTCTTGAAACATGAAAATATCAAAGCTGTAAAAGACTCTACCCGAGATATTACAAATATTACCCGGATCAGAAATAGGTTTGGAAATCGTTTGAAGATTCTGTGCGGTGTGGATACCTTGGCCATGGAGAGTTTGTTGATGGGTGCCGATGGCTGGGTTGCAGGATTGGTTTGTGCTTTTCCGAAGGAAACTGTTACAATCTTTGAACTTATAAAAGCAGGTAGGGTAGAAGAGGCAGTTGATATTTATCGTTGGTTTATGCCATTACTGGAACTGGATATTAGCCCACAATTGGTTCAAAATATAAAATTGGCAGAAGTTGCGACCGGGATTGGAACTGAAAACGTTCGTCTACCACGATTACCTCTGCAAGGAAAGGAAAGGGATAGGGTGCTTTCAATCATTGAAAATGGTATGAAAACAAGACCAAAACTCCCTACGCTATAATGGGTGTACACACTTTTAAATGCATTGATGCACATACCTGCGGAAACCCAGTTCGCTTGGTGATGGAAGGTGGTCCAAAACTTCAAGGGAACACCATAGAAGAAAAAAGACAGCATTTTATTAAGGAATTCGATTGGATCAGAACAGGATTGATGTTTGAACCTAGGGGTCATGACATGATGAGTGGGAGTATTTTATATCCACCCGCCAATCCAGATAACGATATAGCGGTTCTTTTTATTGAAACAAGTGGTTGCTTGCCGATGTGTGGTCATGGAACAATTGGAACAATAACCATAGCACTGGAAGAGGGATTGTTGGAACCCAAAATACATGGAAAGATAAGGATGGAAACCCCAGCAGGTTTGGTTGAAATTGATTACCACAAACCAGCTGCAAAGGTTGAATGGGTTAAACTTACCAATGTTAAAAGCTATTTGGCTGGTGAAAATCTTACCGTCAACTCTTCTGAACTTGGTGAGTTAATCTTTGATGTAGCGTTTGGCGGAAACTTTTACGCCATTATTGATCCGCAAAACAACTTCTCTGGAATACAGGATTTTACCGCCAGTCAATTGATTGGTTTTTCACAAGAAATCAGGAGGAAAATAAATGAGGCGTATCCAACAAATTTTATTCATCCTGAAAACACTAGCATAAATCAAGTTTCCCATATTTTATGGACTGGAAATCCAATTGACAAAAATTCATCAGGTAGAAATGCTGTTTTTTATGGTGACAAAGCTATTGACCGATCTCCTTGTGGTACCGGAACCTCGGCGCGAATGGCACAGTTGTACACAAAAGGGCATTTAAAATTAGGAGACGAATATATTCACGAAAGCTATATAGGTTCTAAATTTGTAGGCAAGGTTGAACAACAAATCAAGTTTAACAATACCGTGGCAATTATACCAAGTATTAAAGGGTGGGCCAAGATTTATGGAAGGAATACAATTACTATAGATACTGATGATGACCCGTATGCTTATGGGTTTCAAGTAATTTAATATGGGAAAAAATAAAAATGTAATAGTTGTTGGAGGTGGTATTGTAGGCCTTTCCACCGCTTATTTTTTAGAAAAAGAAGGGCATCAGGTAACAGTATTGGACAAGTCTAATATGGATTCTGGTGCTTCTTATGTAAATGCTGGATATATAACACCAAGTCATATAATTCCCTTGGCCTCACCAGGAATGATTACAAAAGGAATCAAATATATGTTCAATTCTTCCAGTCCATTTTATATGAAACCACGTTTGGATAAGGATTTTATAAAATGGGCTTGGTATTTTAAAAAATCTTCAACAAAATACAAGGTTGAGCGCGCAATGCCCATCATTCGGGACATAAATCTTTTGAGTAGAGATTTATATGAGGAAATAAAGGCATCGAAAAACTTAGGAGATTTTCATTTGGAGCGCAAAGGACTTTTGATGGTATATCAAACAGAAAAAGCAAGAGACCATGAACTTGAAGTTGCACAAAAAGCAGATGATCTAGGCTTGGAAGTAAGTGATTTGGATAGTAACGGATTACAAAAAATAGAACCCAATATTAAGCTTAATGCCAAAGGTGCCATCTATTATGAATGTGATGGACATACAACCCCAACGCAGTTTATGAATCGTATGGTAAGCTATTTATTGGAAAATGGAGTTGCAATTCAAAAAAATGAAGAAGTATTGGACGTTGTTTTCAATGAAGACAAGATAAAGGAAGTAAAAACAAGTAAAAATAGTTACAAAGCTGATGAAGTGGTTTTAGCTGCGGGTTCATGGACCCCAAGACTTTCAAAAAAGTTAAATATTGATTTGCCATTGCAGGCTGGAAAGGGATATAGAATCAATGTAGGGACACCCACGAACATTTCCATGCCAGCAATTTTAATGGAAGCTAAAATGGCGGTTACTCCAATGGAGGGCTATACACGTTTTGCAGGAACAATGGAATTTTCCGGAATTAATAATATTATTCGAAAAGAAAGGGTAGAGGCCATTGCAAAAGGTGCAGAACGATATTATCAAGGGCTAAAAATTTCTGATGAAGATAAAAGTCAGGCACAATGTGGGTTAAGACCTGTTACTCCTGATGGGTTGCCTTATATTGGAAAATCGAAACAATACAAAAACCTAACCTTTGCAACAGGTCATGCAATGATGGGCTGGAGCTTGGGGCCAGCCACAGGGAAATTGGTCTCAGAACTAATCTCTGAAAGGAACCTCTCCATGGATATAACACCCTTTGATCCACAGCGCAAGTTTTAGCCCGTATTATTTTCTTTACGTTATTTTCGATGTCAAACACGTTTTTAATTTTTTAATTGCTTCAGTAAGAAGTAATTTTGCAACATGCTGAAAAATTACCCTGTACTTTTAGTATTGTTGTTCAACCTTAACTTGTGGTCTCAAGAGATACAAATATTTAAGGTTCAAGATTTTGACCTTAAGGGCAATGTAAAGTCATGTTTGGTTATTACCAATTATGGCAAAGAACAATTTGAATTCAACCAAGACGGATTTTTAACAAAAACAATTACCCAGTATAACGACACAGATCAGGATATTACCTATTATAAATACAGCAATGGTGTACTTCTTGAAAAGCGGATGGAAAGCTACAAGGGTAATGTGCTGGATGCTACAACATCAATGGTAAATTTTTATTCTGTCGATACCACCAATCAAAAAAAGATTTTTGAGAAAATTATTTCTTATGATAAGGAGTTTTTGGAGCAGCAAGAATATATTTATAATGAAAAAGATAGATTGACCAAAATCGTTACATCCAATGCTGGGGGGGTGGACGAAACCACTTTGGATTATGTAACCGTTAAAAATGAGACAACCACTAGTTACTATATTAATGGGATAGTTGAAAAATCCATTCGTATTTCAGAAAGAAAAAAGGCAAACAAATCCCAAAAAGTTGTTTTGACCAAGGAGTATATAGATGGCGACCCCCATATGGCCACTGAAGAAGTATTTGATATGGATGAAAAGTTGATATCGAAAGAAATTTTTATTTATAATCTTGAAAAGAAAGCGTTTGACTCTGAGAAAAAGCTATTGCATTTTTACGATTTGGAGGGAATGCTGACAAAGGTCATTACGAAAACTAAAACTTCAGAAGCCTTCAAAGAATATATTTTTCAGTTTGACGATAGCGAGGAAAAGAATTGGGTAAAACAAATCATTACTCCTGATAATACATACACAACGCGCAAAATATCCTATTACCCCGCTGAGATGAATCAAGAAGCTCCAAATTAATAGACTCAATTAGGTTTGGAATATTTTTAAATTAGACTTCTTATTATTTCTGATTTTATTTCATGGCCGCCATCAAAGATTTCGATTTCAGCATTTGCTTTAAATAGAGCATCTAATTTCACCTTTTCTAATTTTAAACGCACTGTATTTAAATACTCATCAGATTCGCCATAAATAACCTTGACTTCCGTTGTGTTGTAATCCAAATGTTCAAAATCTTTTTCAGTTAACTCATTGGGAATACCTCCTGCATAAAGAATCAACTTTTTGCAGCATATTTTTCTTTGGGCCACCCATCTGGCAACAACAGAGACCCCTTGCGAGAATCCAAAAAGGATAAAATTTAGATGAGCGGGTATTTTCTCGGCCTCAAAAACGGCATCAACGTAATTAAGGACATTGTTTATTTCTGTTGAAGTATTTTCCTTGGTCAACCAGCTAGCGCCAACATATTTATACTCATTTTTTAGATAATATTTAGAGGGAGCTTGTGGAGCCACAATATAATTTTCCTCAGAATTCAGACTTTCAAAATGTTTGATGAAGTATTTACTCAAATAACCTATCCCATGAAATACAAACCAAACATTCTTGGTTTTTTGAGTAATTGTATTTAAGGTAACATAGGTATTCTTTGTAGTGTAGGATATCGTCTTTTCCATTTGATGCATTATTGCGATAGCTTTGCGTAATTTTACAAAAATTTGGAGGATGAACGAGCATAAAGAAAAAATTCTATCCATCTGCAACGGTATATGCAAGGATACTTTGATGGAAACTTTGGAGATTACCTATATAGATGTTGGAGAAAATTTCTTGGTCGCTAGAATGCCCGTCACCTCAAAAGTCCATCAGCCTGATGGTGTTTTACATGGAGGAGCCTCAGTTGCTTTGGCAGAAAGTGTAGGCAGCGCAGCTTCCTACGTTTTTTTGGATGGCCAGAAATTTTATGTAAGAGGTATTGAAATTGCCGCAAATCACGTGAAATCAATTCGTGATGGGTATGTTTATGCCAAGGCTACCATAATCCATCATGGGAGAACAACCCAACTTTGGGAAATAAAAATTACGAATGAAGCGGGAGATTTAATTTCCAACTGTAAACTGACTACCATTGCCTTACCAAAAGAATAAGGATTTTTACGCACTTTTAAATCTGGCAAAGGTTAGTTTGGAACAAAATCTACCATTTTGTTTGTACCGAAAGCCTACTAAAACTTTGGTAAATGGTGTTTTTCAATCTAACAATGAACTAAATCATGCAGTCACCTTTGCTGAAAAAGGATTTGTTTTTGCTCCTTTTGATTTGACTGATGCTGCTGTTCTTATAGCTCCAGATAGACTTGCGGCCGCTTCTTTTGAGGTTGAATCTATTGCAAATTCCAATAAAGGTTTTACTATTGATTCAGGAAGAAGTTCTCACATTGATCTGGTTGAAAAAGGAATAAAGGCAATTAAGAAGGGAACACTCAAAAAAGTAGTGCTTTCACGGAAAATAGAAATACCACTTTCAAAAATGCCCTTAGAGGTTTTTCATTCCCTATTGGAAAATTACCCAAATGCCTTTTGTTATTTATTTTTTCACCCTAAACTTGGAATGTGGTGTGGTGCCACCCCAGAAACATTGGTACATATAGAAGGAGAAAAATTGCGCACAATGTCCCTAGCGGCAACAGTACCTGTAAACGATTCAACCAAACCAGAGTGGGGGAGTAAGGAAGTTGAGGAACAGAAAATGGTAACCAATTATATTAAGCAGAAATTACATTCCAGCATGAAAGAGCTACAAATTGAAAATCCAGTATCAATAAAAGCAGGGAAACTTTGGCATTTGAAATCTGAGATTAATGGAAGGATTACACCCAAAACGACCATTAAAGAAATTATAGAAACTTTGCATCCAACCCCTGCCGTATGCGGTATACCAACCCAAGAAGCCAAGACCTTCATTCAGAAAAATGAAAATTACCAACGTACTTTTTATACTGGTTTTTTGGGAGAATTGAATCTTTCAAAAGAAAAACAGGCAGCTTTATTCGTAAACTTACGGTGTATGGAACTAAAAAATGGGAAAGCTTCCGTTTTTGTGGGTGGAGGAATAACAGAAGCATCAATTCCTGAGAATGAATGGACTGAAACCCAGAACAAGAGCAAGACCATGTTGAGCATTACATAATTTGTTTGGGGTAATAGCTTTTTCAAGTGTATTTTTGTAGTCAATGATGTATTCAGATATTCCCTCGGCGCAGACTCTCGTTCTTTATTTTAAATCTAGGGGTATTCAAAATATTGTTATTTCCCCGGGTTCCCGAAATGCGCCATTGACGCTTAGTTTTACGAAAAATCCTTTTTTTAAGTGTTTTAGTATTGTTGATGAAAGATGCGCTGGTTTTTTTGCTTTGGGCATGGGACAACAACTCCAAAAACCGGTTGCTTTGGTGTGCACATCTGGAAGTGCTCTTTTAAACTATTATCCGGCCGTTGCGGAAGCTTTTTATAGTGATATTCCTTTAATTGTAGTTTCAGCAGATAGACCTAGCTATAAGATTGATGTAGGAGACGGGCAGACCATTAGACAAGAAAATGTTTTTGAGAGACATATAGGCTTTCAGGCCAATTTGAAACAAGATATTTCACACGCCACCGAAACTGTACAGTTTTTTCATAAAGGTAGTTTTGACCAAACACAGGAAGAAATTCAAAAGTACAATGAGAAAGAAATAGCAGCTGCTTTGGACCAAGCCATCCTTGAGTGTAGCCCTGTTCATATAAACATCCCTTTTGAGGAACCCTTATACGGTCAGGCTGATGAGGTTACGGTAAGGCCTCCAGAAGTGTTCAATTTTCCTCCATATACTTCGGAGGTGGACAATTTGGAAAGGCTGGTTTCAATTTGGAATACTAGCAAACGCAAGATGATTCTTGTTGGGGTTAACGCTCCCAACACTATTGAAGCAAGTATTATAAACTCACTTGCCAGTGACGATAGTATTCTGGTATTTACTGAGACCACTTCCAATCTGCATGACCCCAATTTTTTTCCAAGCATTGATAGTATTATTGCACCTATTGAGAAATCCGAAAGGCAGGAGGAATTATTTCAATTGCTCCAGCCAGATTTGTTGGTGACCTTTGGTGGATTGATTGTCTCCAAAAAAATCAAAGCTTTTTTAAGGAAGTATCAACCAGCCACACATTGGCACATCGATACAAAAAAAGCTTATGATACTTTTTTCTGTCTTTCTGAACATGTAAAATTGAATCCAAATGAGTTTTTCAAATCCATTTTCAATCAGGAAGAAAAGAGAGGTGGAAGCAATTATAGAACGTATTGGGACCAAGTAAAGAATAAGTATTTGATAAAACGGGAAAAATATCTTCAACAGATAGATTTCTCAGATTTCTCAGTCTTCAACTCAATATTAAAATCCATACCAAATAAATTCCAAGTACACTTGGCAAACAGTTCTACAGTTCGGTACGCTCAACTTTTCCCCATGAATAAATCATTGAGGGTCTATTGTAACAGGGGAACCAGCGGTATAGATGGAAGTACTTCAACGGCGGTGGGAGCGTCAATTTATAATAAACCAACAACCTTGCTGATTACCGGGGATTTGAGTTTTTTCTATGACAGCAATGGATTGTGGAACGAGTATATAAAAGCTGATTTCAGAATAATTATTATCAATAATTCTGGTGGAGGGATTTTTAGGATTTTACCTGGATCTGAAGAAACTAAGGAATTCTCTACTTTTTTTGAAACAAACCACGAGCATACAGCGGAACATTTGACTAGAATGTACAAGTTTGATTATCAGAAAGTAAATGATTTAGAGGAGCTGGAAAGCAGTTTGCTTAACTTTTACAATGTTTCTGAAAACCCTAAAGTTTTAGAAATTATGACTCCTCGTCTACTAAACGACAAAATTTTGCTCGGTTACTTTGATTTTATATCTTAGAAGCTAACTAATTAGTATTAACTATAGAACACTAACAATCATGAGTAAAAGAGATGAATTAATTGTAAAGTATGCGGCCGACATTAAGGACAAGTTTGGTGAGACTCCTGACATGGACCTTTTGACCAAGGTGGCGATTGGGCTTGGACCAGCCATTTATAACTTGGATGCCTCAAAAGTTTCGGGATCGGATGATAAGGAATTAGAGACGGTTAAAAACAATTTTTTAATTAAGAAATTGGGACTTTCTGACAGTTCAGATTTAATGAGTGCTATAAATGCCGTGATAGATAGATACGGTAAGTCCAATAAGAACAAGCATCGTGCAGTGATATACTATATGTTGGCAAAGCATTTTGGAAAAGAATCTATTTACAATTAGTATAACGGATACCTTTAAAATATAAGCTGCCAAAAGGCAGCTTTTTTTATCCTTAAATTTCAATATAACTTTGCCACATGATAGAATTGGGAAATTACAATGTTTTAAAAGTATTGAGAAGCACAAGTATTGGTCTTTTTTTAGGTGATGCCGAAGGAACGGAAGTTCTTCTGCCCAATAAATATGTTCCCAATGATTTTGAGATTGATGGTGATTTGAAAGTATTTTGCTACTTGGATAGCAACGAACGACCTGTAGCAACTAATCTTGAACCCTATGTTACCAGGAACAACTTTGCATTTTTGGAAGTAGTGGAAGTTGGTTCTTATGGTGCATTTTTAGATTGGGGGTTGGAAAAACATCTTTTGGTGCCTTTTCGTGAACAAGGAGTTAGAATGGAGGAGGGAAAAAAATATATTGTTCATTGTTATTTGGATGAAGAGACTTTTAGGTTGACAGCCTCAAGCCGATTAAATCGTTATTTATCCAATGTAGATTTTAATATTGAAGTAAACAGCGAGGTAGATTTATTGGTAAGCAGAAAAACCCCTATGGGGTGGGAAGTGATCATAGAGAATAAATTTAAAGGCTTAGTATTTGACAGTGATGTTTTCAAAGCCATAGCCGTTGGGGACAGGATGAAAGGGTACATTAAAAATATAAGACAGGATAATAAGATAGACGTTTCATTGCAGCAGATTGGGGCAAAAATGTTGGAGCCCACCGCCGAAATGATTTTTGAAAAATTAAAAGCAGAAGGCGGTTTTCTGGCATTGCATGATAAATCTTCCCCAGAAGAAATCAAAGAGCTATTGCATTTGAGCAAGAAAGCTTTTAAAAAGGCCATTGGTACGCTCTACAAGGAACGAAAGATTACAATTGCCAATGACGGAATTTATTTAGCGTGATCTGTTGATACAATTATGTTTTAAAATCGTTAATTTTAAGTGCAGTTAATTTAGTGCAGTTGATTTTTTTGTTTCATCAAAAATTTTACATTTGCAAAAGAAGATATTAATCCATTGAAAATTATGCCTTTAGCGTAAGTTCAGAACACACTCACAGCATATGCCTTTTATTGAAGAAAGTGATTTATTAGACCTTCACAAGGATATAGACAAGGCCCAGATCATTAACGAAAGACTATTAGATCAAATAAAAATTAAAAATAAGGATGTCCGCAAAATACGATTGCAGCGTAACATTCTTTTAGGGTTAACAACCATTTTTTTGGTAGGAACCTTGGCCATTACTTCTTTTACGGCTGGGTTAAGTAGTAAAAAATCCTTTGAGAACCAAAACAATCTAATAGTATCCATAGACAGTTTGGATGCGATAAAAACCAGGATAGATAATCTAAAAGTTCAAAATGAAGAGCTTAGTTTGGTCCGGGAATTTTATTTGGCCAAAGCATTTTTAGAAAAAGATAAAATATATTCTGTTCAAATAAAATCGTTTGTAGATAACAATTTAACTTTGGCCTCAGAGGCATTGACAAACACCTTATTTGTCAAAACTAATCCTTTTTATGCGTATTCTCTAGGTAATTTCGAGACCTTGGATGAAGCTCGGTCTTTTAGAAAACAATTGGTCGATATGGGCTTTAAGGATGCATTTGTTGCATCATACCAAGATGGCAAAAGAGTTAAAATAGAAGATCCGTATTAACTTTGGGTAGCATAAAGGCTTGGATAAAGGCCGCTAGATTACGTACACTTCCTTTATCCCTTTCCGGTATCATTGTGGGCACTGCATTGGCAAGAAAAAATGGTTTTTTTGAGATTTCCATTTTTGTTCTGGCATTATTGACCACAATAGGTTTTCAGATAACTTCTAATTTTGCCAATGATTATGGAGATGGTGTAAAAGGAACGGATAATGAAGATAGGATTGGCCCAGCAAGGGCGCTTCAAAGTGGTTTGCTGACCAAAGCAATTCTTAAACGAGGGATTCTTATTGCTTCAATCATAAGCCTACTGTTAGCGATAGCCCTTATCTATTTAGCCTTTTGGAATGGTGCACGTCAATATTTCATTCTATTTCTGGCACTAGGTGTACTATGCGTCTGGGCGGCCATTAGGTATACCATGGGTTCACAACCTTATGGTTATAAGGGGTTGGGAGATATATTTGTTTTTCTGTTTTTTGGTCTTGTAGGTGTTTTGGGAAGCATGTTCCTGTATACCAAATCAATACATTTATCTGCATTGTTTCCTGCAATCACTATAGGGTTTCTTTGTGTCGGTGTCTTAAATTTGAACAATTTGAGAGATGTTGTCTCAGACAAGAAATCTGGAAAGAACACCCTAGTGGTTAAAATGGGATTTGAGAATGGAAAACGCTATCATTTTCTTTTAATTACAATTGCGTTTAGCTGTCTTATTGCATATACTTTTATTGAGAGATTGGTACTCAAGGAGTCATTTTATTTAATCGCTTTTGTCCCTATCTTTCTTCACCTCCGTACCGTTATGATAACTAAGGAACCCATAAAATTGGATGGAGAGTTGAAAAAATTGGCATTGAGCACTTTTCTACTTTCAATACTCTTCCACATAGCTGTTAATAATTTTTTGTAATTTTGATTCATAACCCACTAAACCTTTTCACAACTTGGAGCAACCCATTAAAATATTAATTGTTGAGGATAATGTCATCATCGCCGATGACATGCAATCCATGCTGGAAGAAATTGGCTATGAGATTGTTGATAATGTAATTGTATATGAACAGGCTGTTGAAGTTTTAAAAAACAACCATGTTGACTTAGTGCTTATTGATATCATTTTAGCTTCGGATAAAACAGGGATTGATCTTGGAAAACATATTAGGGATGTATATAACATTCCTTTCATTTTTGTAACATCGAACTCGGATAGAGCAACTGTTGAAAATGCCAAATTAGTTAAACCAGATGGCTATTTGGTAAAACCATTTGAACAACAAGATCTATACACATCAATTGAGATTGCTTTGTCCAACTTTAACTATTCCAAAAAAGAGAATAGCAAAGAGATTGCTGGCAGTGATGGTGATGCTTTTACATCTAACTCTGTTTTAAAGGATTCTATTTTTGTAAAAAAACAACATCTTTACTACAGAATTCAATTTGGTGATATTCAATTCATCAAAGCGGATAATGTATATTTAGAAGTAAACACGGTTGACAAGAAATTTTTGGTAAGGTCTCCACTTAAGGATTATTTGGAAAAGTTACCAAAGAATAAATTCTATAGAGCTCATAAGTCTTACATTGTAAATGTAGATCACATTGATGCTATCAACTCAAAAGATATTATGATAAACAATAACTTGATTCCTATTTCCAAGGATTTTAAGGAGTTCATTATTTCTTCAATGAATAGTTAACAGGAAAATCAATGTAACGATATAAAAAGTGCTTTAGGGCACTTTTTTTTATGAAATAATGTCAAATAGAAAAATAACCACAACTTTTATCCAGTTCACAACAATATTTTTCTACTGGGAAAGGATGCCTGTACTTTAGCAGTGTTATTAATTCAAAAAGTAAATTTTTTCATTTTCATATAGTGTTCTCGTAAAAGGGTCTTGTCAATTTGGCAAGGCCTTTTTTAGTAAATACCCTCTTTTCAAACGGTTCAGTTCCATGAAATGCACAAAACACCGATAAAAAGCTTTTTTACATACTCTTAAATAGCTTTCACAACAGAAATCGGCACTTTCACAACAATACTGAATAACTCTTTTAGAATGGATTTAATTTTGATGCTAAACTAGCGTTCTTTATATAGAAGATTATAGAAACGAAAAACAACAATCATAAAGCGATTAAATCACAAAATTTCAAATCTTTCGTATTAGCACCGATTAAATTAATGATGCACAACCTCAAAAAAATCGTATCAATATTGTGTTGCGTTCTAGTATTGAATGTATCTGCCCAATCAACACAAAACGATGAAGGTAGTACGTTAACGGAGTTTCAAAATACCAATGTTGCCCAAGATCGGTTCGATGTTTTTTTCAATGCTGTAAACAGATATAATGTAAACTCGGCCTATGATTGGTTGGATACCATTAAAGTGTATCTCTCCAACGCTCAAAAGCTTAAGGATACGGCTGCTATGCAACTTTACAAGCTTATGCAGACCCAAGTCTATAATGATTTGGGAGAATATGACAAGAGTACCGCTTTGGCAAAGGAACTATATTCAGCGAAAGACTCCTTGGGTTCAACTTCTAAAAAGATTGTCCTGAATGTTTTGGATGATAACTATGCCAATCTTCAATTATACGACAAGCAAATAGAAATCAGAAAAGAAAAGCGGGAACTTGGCTTCACCGAGAATGTTGCTTTTTATGATATCTATAGCAACCTAGGCCTACACAGAAAGGCTAGAAATCAATATATAATGGAAGTCAAGCCTACCATTGCTGATAACGATTCATATGGTCTGGCGATATATCATAGCAAGGTTGGGAATTATTTGCGATTGGACAATTCTGCACCAACGGCATTAAGTGAGCTAAAAAAAGCAAAAGCCTATTTAGATGTTTTTATCAATGATATTTCCAAACAAAAAACAGAAGAACAGCTTTTTGAAAGTGACCTCTTAAAAGCTGAGATCGAAGGGAACATTGGAAAATGTCATGTGCAGTTAAATGAATATGAGGAAGCAATACCGTTACTTGAGAAGAGCATAGAGATTTTGAGTTCTTCCTCTAAGAAGGCCCATAAAAGTGAAGTAATAGAAAACACTTTAAATCTATCTGATGCCAATTTACAACTGGAAAGATTCAGTGAGGCCAAGAAAAACTTGGATATAGATTTTGAAAACATCAGTATTCTTCAAAACATTAAGCGCAATAGTTTGTTGGCGGCGTATTACGATAAAGTGGAGAGCTTTAAAAATGCAGCGATGTATTACAAGCGCAATGAGCGTATAAAAGATTCCCTGAACAAAAAGCAATCCTCTTTAATAAAACAACAACTGGTTACCATTGTTGCCAATGAAGATTTGGTGAACTCCCAACGGTTGATAGATGAGCAAAAAAGAATAAATGAACTTGCCCGTAGTGAGATGAAAGCTAAGGACGAGCGAATAAACCTTGTATTTATTTCCTTGATTTTTACACTTTTGGGTTTTGCAGGATTAGTTTATGCCTATTTAAAAAGTATAAAGAACCAACGTTTGATTGCCGAGCAGAAGCATATTATTGAAAATGCGCTGGTAGAAAAAGATTCGTTGCTCAAAGAAATTCACCATAGGGTCAAGAACAACCTTCAAATGGTCTCTAGTTTATTAAGCCTGCAGACCAAGAACACGCGAAGTAAATCTGCAATTGAAGCCTTGGAAGAAGGGAAGAGTAGGGTAAAGGCTATGGCCTTGATTCACCAAAAGCTCTATCAGAATGATGATTTATCTGTGATAGAGATGCAGGGATACATAGAGAGCTTGATCAACAGTGTACAATCAGTTTATAAAAAGGGCGGACATAATATCAGCATAACCATTGACGCCGAAGGAACGGAATTGGACATTGATAGAGCCATTCCATTTGGTTTAATTTTGAACGAACTGGTTTCAAACTCCTTTAAGTACGCCTTTCCAGAAAATGATGAGAACGGCAAAATATATATCCATCTACGCAAAAATGGAGACCAAGGTTATTTTGAATATACGGACAATGGTATAGGACTTCCGGAAGATACCGAAGAACGCACCCACTCCTCAATGGGGATTCGATTGATGAACAGACTCGTTAATCAACTTCAATCCAAATTGAACATAGACAAAGCAAGCGAAGGCGTGCGCTTTTGGTTTAATTTCAACTGATTTATTTCACCAACTTTTTTTAACTAGCTCTGTATTCCCATAATTGGGAAGTCATCCTGTATTTTTAGATTTAAAATATGACTAAATTTGGGGTTATTGGATGAAGGCTACCTATAAAAAGTACATTCTTAATTTCAAAACACCTAGCGGAACATCACGCGGTGTAATGACCGAAAAGGAAACGTGGTTTCTTATTCTTGAAGATGACACTAATTTTGGAATAGGCGAATGTGGTATTCTAAAAGGTTTAAGTTGTGATGATGTTCCCAACTATGAATCCAAGCTTTCTTGGGTTTGTGCAAATATTGGGTTGGGCAAGACAGCACTATTGAAGGAGCTAAAAGAATTTCCATCCATTCAATTTGGTATAGAGCAGGCTTTTTTGTCTTTAAATTCAGATAACCCATTTGAACTGTTTCCTTCGGAATTTACCAGGAATGAATCGGCCATTTCAATAAATGGTCTAATTTGGATGGGCAACGAAGCATTTATGCTCAAACAATTGGAACAGAAATTAACAGATGGTTTTGATTGTATTAAAATGAAAATCGGTGCCATTGATTTTAAAAAAGAAATAGCCATTCTAAAAACGATTCGCTCCAATTTCACTGAAAAGGAAATAGAACTACGTGTTGATGCAAATGGTGCTTTTTCTAAAGAGGATGCATTGGAAAAACTACATCAATTATCAGAACATCAAATACACTCCATTGAGCAACCCGTTAAACCCAAACAATGGGATTTAATGGCGGAATTGTGCAAAGAGACCCCATTACCAATCGCCTTGGACGAGGAATTAATTGGTATTTATGATGTAACAGAAAAGGAGAGATTGCTACAAACAATCCAACCACAATACATTATTTTAAAGCCAAGTTTGGTTGGAGGTTTTAGTGGCTCGCAAGAATGGATAGATTTGGCAAAAAAACATAATATAGATTGGTGGGTGACCAGTGCTTTGGAAAGCAATGTGGGCCTTAACGCCATTGCCCAATGGACATACACGTTGAATACCACTATGCCACAAGGCCTTGGAACGGGTAGTTTATACACAAACAATATTGATAGCCCGTTAGAAGTTGCCAATGGAAAGCTTTACTATCGAAAAGGGAAAAACTGGAAGACTAATTTAATAGAACATTTATGTACATAGAACAAGGATATAAAGGAGACATTGGAATTTGGAAATACTTTATTATTCCAACCTGTTTCATTGGCTTTATGGTGCTTAATTATATTGCCACAATAAATTCTCCGATTAATGTTGAGGATACCATGCAGCAAATGATTGACCAATTGGGTTCCAATATAGTTTTGATAATTCTATTAGCTCCATTGGCGGTCGGCCTATTTATAGTTTTAGGTTGGACATACATTGTCCATAGACAATCCATTACGTCGTTGACAACATCAAGAAAAAAGATTGACTGGAAACGAATTTTCTTTGCCTTTGGATTATGGGGTGGAGTAACTATTCTATTGACGGCTGTAGACATTTATTTTTCTCCGGATGATTATGTTTTCAATTTTAATATGTCCAAATTTATACCCCTGGCCATTATTGCAATCCTTTTAATTCCTATGCAAACTAGTTTTGAAGAGTATCTTTTTAGGGGGCATATGATGCAAGGATTGGGAATTCTCGCTAAAAATAGATGGGTACCCTTGGTAGTGACTTCAGTTTTGTTTGGGCTGATGCACATTGCAAACCCCGAAGTGGAAAAACTCGGTTATGGCATCATGATCTATTATATAGGAACTGGTTTTTTCTTAGGAATATTGACTTTAATGGATGAAGGGTTGGAATTGGCACTTGGTTTTCACGCCGCTAATAATTTGATTACTGCATTGCTGGTCACGGCAGATTGGACGGCTTTCCAAACTGATTCTATCTATCGAGATATTTCTGAACCTATTTTGGGTTGGGATGTTTTAATCCCCGTTTTTGTTGTCTTTCCAATTTTATTGTTCTTTTTTTCTAAAAAGTATGGCTGGAAGAATTGGAATGAAAAATTATTTGGCAAAGTATTGAGTAAGGATGAATTTGTAGCCCTTTCTGAGAATGAATCCGACCTGGCATAGTATTCATCCACATTTTAAACTGAATGGTGTTCATTATAAATATGAGGATCTAACAGAAATTGGATATAGTCTTATAAAAGAAGGCAAACCATTTGAAGGTTTAATAGGTGATTTTTTATTGGATTGGATAAGTGAATCTCCAACTTTGGAAGTTCTTACCTCAGGTTCAACAGGAAAACCAAAGAAAATCGTGCTCAAAAAAGAGCATATGGTCAATTCGGCAATGGCCACCGGAAGCCATTTTAATATGGATTCTAAAAAGAAAGCATTACTCTGTTTGCCTTGTTCAGGAATTGCAGGGAAAATGATGTTGCTACGTGCTATGGTTTTGGGTTGGGAATTGGACTATATGGAACCATCTTCAGAACCTTTGGCAAATACAACCAAAGTATATGACTTTTCTGCAATGGTGCCTCTACAGGCAGAAAAATCCTTGAAAAAACTGTCTCAAATAAAAACACTGCTCATAGGTGGTGTTTCAATCTCGCCTGATCTAAAAGAAAAGCTGTACTCCGTTCCAAGCAATATATTTGAAACGTATGGAATGACGGAGACCATTACCCATATTGCCGTAAAACGAATTGATGATAGCTTTGTCAGGTCGAGCGCAGTCGAGACCTACTTCAATACACTCCCTAACATAAAAGTTTCAACAGATGAAAGAGGTTGCTTAGTTATAGATGCACCTACCATTGCCAATGCAAAGGTGGTAACCAATGATATCGTTGAACTTATTGATGAAACCCATTTTAAATGGCTGGGGAGATATGACTCGATCATAAATTCTGGAGGAGTAAAACTTATCCCAGAACAAATAGAGGAAAAATTATCTAAAATCATCACGTCCCGTTTTTTTATAGCAGGTATTCCAGATGAAGCGTTAGGGCAGAAATTAGTTTTATTGGTAGAAGTTGAAAATTTGGACAAGGAAGCACTACTACAAAAAATTAAAGCATTGGATTCAATAACTAGGTATGAGGTTCCAAAAGAAATATATAACATATCATCTTTTATTGAAACTAAAAGCAACAAGGTAAATCGTTCCAAAACAATGGAAACCTTATTTGGATAAACTCATTCAAAAGGAGCATTCACTTTAAAATTATACCCTTAAACTAATTTCCGGTTTTTTCATTTTGTAATTGATAATAGGTTAGCGGTAAATCTAAAAACCACTTCAATTATGAAAAATTTAATCATTCTTTTTATCGTATTCTCGACATTCCAAGTAACTGCACAAACAAATACTATTACTGGAGTGGTAACTGATACTAGCAACCAACCTTTACCTGGTGTAAACGTAATGGTTGAAGGTACTTCCCAAGGTACACAAACTGATTTTGATGGAAAGTACAGCATCGTTGCCTACCAAGGACAAACTTTGGTTTTCAACTATGTTGGATTTAAAGCTTCCAAGGTTAAAATAGGTGTCAGTAAGGTTATAAATGTAAGCATGGAAGAAGATACACAAGCACTTGAGGAAGTGGTTATTGTAGCATATGGTTCAAATGTGTCTTCGCATAAAAGTCCTCCATCCCCCGCACAAATAAAGCGAAAGAAACAAAAGGCATATCATAACTCCATCTCACAAGCTTTGCAGGGAAGGACTGCTGGAATACAAATAACCAATAGTGCTGTTCCCAATGTCAGAATAAGAGGTATAGGTTCCATTAGTGCTGAAAAAGAACCACTTTATATTGTTGATGGAGTTCCTATTAAAAAAATCAACAATGGGGTTGTTTCAAAAATAAGACCTGAGGATATTGACAAAGTAAATGTTTATAAAGGCGCAAAGGCAAAACAACTTTTTGGCTCATCAGCAAGGAACGGATGTGTAGTGATAACCACCAAAAATGGAAATTATCAAATTCAGAATGATGAAAATTATGCAGAGCTAACAGAGAACAAGTTTGAACACGTTGCTTTGAGTCCCCTATCAACATTTTCGATTGATGTTGATAAGGCTTCCTATAGCAATGTTAGAAGAATGATCAACAATGGCCAGCAGATTCCTGTGGACGCAGTCAAAGTTGAAGAAATGATAAACTATTTCAATTATGATTACCCTCAACCTACAGAACATCCATTTTCAATCAACACTGAAGTTGTACAAACCCCTTGGAACAAAAACACCAAATTGGTGCGGATAGGATTGCAGGGAAAGTCATATACTGATGAAGAACTACCACCTTCAAATCTAACTTTTTTAATAGATGTATCCGGTTCTATGGGTAGTGCAAACAAATTACCCTTATTAAAATCAGCTTTTAAGCTTTTGGTAAATCAATTACGTGAAAAGGATAGAGTTGCTATAATTGTCTATGCTGGTGCTGCTGGTGAGGTTTTAAAACCAACACGCGGCAACAAAAAGGAGGAAATAATAAATGCCTTGGAAAACCTGGAATCAGGAGGGTCAACTTCTGGCGGTGCAGGTATTGAACTTGCCTATAAACTGGCACAAAAGAACTTCATTAAAAATGGAAATAATCGTGTGATATTGGCTACAGATGGTGATTTCAATTTAGGTCCGTCAAGTGATAAGGCCATGGTTGAATTGATTGAGGAAAAAAGAAAAACAGGAGTATTCTTATCAGTTTTGGGTTTTGGGATGGGAAATTACAAAGATTCCAAAATGGAAAAACTTGCAGATAAGGGCAACGGCAACCATGCATATATTGATACCATGCAAGAGGCACAAAAGGTTTTTGGGCAAGAGTTTGGTGGCACATTATATACTATAGCTAAAGATGTTAAGATTCAGGTTGAGTTTAACCCACAAGCCGTCAAAGGATACAGATTAATAGGATATGAGAACAGATTGTTGGATGACGAAGATTTTATTGATGATACCAAAGATGCTGGGGAATTGGGTAGTGGCCATACGGTAACAGCACTATATGAGGTCATTCCATCTGGAGTGGATAGCCCTTACCTTAAAGAAGTACATGATTTAAAATATTCCGATACAACTATTAAAGGCAATCCAGATGAATTCTTAACTGTAAAATTCAGATATAAAAAACCTGATGGCTCCGTAAGCACTGAGATAAATCAAGTATTGAAAAACGAAATGGAAACCATTTCTCCTGACTTCAGCTTTGCAGCATCAGTTGCACTGTTTGGGCTTCACCTAAGGAAATCGCAGTATACAAACAATACTACTTTAAATGATGTAATCGTTTTAGCCGAAAATGGAATGGCAAATGATCCACAAGGATATAAAGCGGAGTTTGTACGGCTCGTAAAATCGTATATGGACAGTATGTAAATTAAAGTGCCTTTGGGCACTTTTTTTATGCATAAAATGATGTATTTTCAAGGAAAAGATTTTAAATGAAAAATTCTATACGCTGTTTTTTCCTTCTTCTTTCCCCAATTTTAGTTGCACAGCAAATTCTTCCAGAAAAAGAAAGGGCTAGGGTAGTGGATGAAATTTTGGAAGAGCGCTTCAACACCTTGCTTCCAGAATTGATGGATCAGACCGAGATCGATATGTGGATTGTAATTTCACGAGAGTACAATGAAGACCCAGTGCTAAAAACAATGCTACCAGCCACTTGGTTGAACGCAAGACGAAGGACAATACTGCTCTTTTATCGTAATAAAGAGAAGAATACTATTGATAAACTGGCCGTAGCCCGGTACAATGTAGGCAAGAGTATAGCATCTGCATGGGATAAAGAAAAAGAACCCAATCAATGGAAACGTTTGATGCAACTGATAGTAGAACGTAATCCTAAAACAATTGGGATCAATTTTTCCAAAGACCACAATATTGCCGATGGTTTGGATAAGACGGATTATGATGAGTTTATGGCAAATCTTCCCAAGGCATATCGTTCTAAGGTAACATCGGCGGAGCAATTGGCAGTCAGATGGATTGAGACACGTACCAATCGCGAAATGATAATCTACAATCAGTTGGTAGATATTACCCACGATATTATTGCCGAAGCCTTTTCCGAAAAAGTAATCACCCCAGGAGTTACAACAACAACAGAAGTAGAGTGGTGGATGCGCCAGAAGGTGACGGATTTGGGCCTGGAAACCTGGTTTCACCCTACAGTGGATGTGCAACGCACCAGCGAAGAACTTGTTGGGCATCTCTATTCATTCTCCGGTAGGCCGGATGATTTGATTATACAGCCAGGTGATTTACTGCATTGTGATTTTGGAATCACCTATTTACGGCTAAATACCGATTGTCAGGAACTGGCCTATGTGTTAAAACCCAATGAAAAAGAAGCACCAATGTTTTTAGTAAATGCATTGAAAGATGGGAACCGTGTCCAAGACTTTTTAACACAAAACATGGTTACTGGAAGAACAGGAAACGAAATTTTGGCCAAGTCCCTACAAGAAGCAAAAGATGAGGGTCTACGACCTGCAATTTACACCCATCCGTTGGGAAGCTATGGACATTCGGCCGGAACAACAATTGGTATGTGGGATTCGCAAGGTGGGGTCATGAAAGATGATGGTGAAAACTATCCACTTAACCCAAATACAGTGTATGCAATAGAACTAAATACAACAGTCAACATACCGGAATGGAAAAGAGATATTCGCATTATGTTGGAAGAAGCTGGTTTCTACGGTAAAGGCGGTTTTCGTTATGTAAATGGAAGGCAGACAGAACTGTTGTTGATTCCAAGAATTAAGGAATATTTAAGAGATTGAAAATATGTTTTTATTAGCTTTTAAAGTAAATTTAAGTTGTTGATAGCTAAGCAAATAATTCATATAAATTTAAATTGAATCGGATGAGGACACTAGCCATATTCTTATTTTCTTTCCTTACTTTTTCCCTTAGTTTTTCACAAGAGAGAAAAATAACAGGCAAAATAACCGTTGGGGAGAAACCGTTATCAGAGGTGATTATTAAAAATTTAGATACTGGCCTGTCGTCTATTACTGATAAAAATGGGAAGTATACCATAATTGCAAATAAGGGTGAAGTTTTAGAATACACTGAAACTGCCATGAAGACAGTGAGAATAAGGGTTGAAGATGTTACTAAGGTTTTAAATCTTGCCATGCAATACAATGCAACCCAATTGGATGAGGTGGTACTAGTTGAAGATTTAAAGAAAAGGTCACCTGAAAAGTATTTGGAAAGCCAGTATTTAAAGAATGATAAAATCATTTATACGAGATACGGTTACATGGATGCATCTGTGTCACCTGTCAATATTCAAGTAATATCTGGAAAACGGTTGGGTCTTAGCGGAACGTGTTTTTTAAATTTATTGGAATCAAGGTTCCCTAACTTGATTGTACAAGGCGATTGCGCCAGAGGAGCTATTGTAACTACTAGAAGAGGTATTGGTTTTGGAAATTCCAATGGATTTGTTTCTGACGCTATAGGTGACAACCCCAATGGTGTAATTTTTGATGTCGATGGGCAGATATTCCGCGAAGCACCAACATGGTTGTTCTCTACTGATATAGAACGTATAGCATTTATCAATGGAAGGTCAAATGCAAGCTTTTATAGTGTTCTTGGAGCTAGTGCTGTAATAATCATCAACACAATACATTCCATCCCTATCGGCCTTAACAAAGGCAATGTTGTTTTAAAGGACTCAAAAATGATATTTTCGGTATTGGATAAAGAACAAGTTCGTACAAATTGGCCAAACTATTTAAAGGAACTCCATGCATCATCGTCCTACGAACAAGCTAAAAAAGTTTATGACAAACTAAAAGACCGTCATTCGGGATCTGCATTCTTTTTTTTGGATGCCTATCGTTATTTCCATGATAATTGGAATGAGAAAGAATATGCCGATACAATTATTAATGACAATATTTTTAGATTTCAGGATAATCCAGTACATCTAAAAGCCTTGGCGTATATCTACGATGGTCAAAATAGATTCAAAATGTCCAACAGAATTTATAAAGAAGTATTCATTCTAAGACCAAATTATACCCAAAGCTATTATGATATGGCCAATAGCTATTTAAACATAAATGAGCCAGAAAAGGCAGTTTCCATTTATGCACGATATGACTATTTACTGACAGAAGGATTTATGCAAGCCGATGTTCTTGGCTTTTCACCTATTATTAAAAGGGATTACGAAAACCTTATTTTTTTAAATGATATCGATAATGCCATGGTAGATGATGTAGAAAATAATCTAAGAGGAAAAACAAGAGTGACCTTTGAGTGGAGTGATAGCGAAGCTGAATTTGAAATAAGTTTTATCAATGCTAAAAAACATTTTAGCAAGTTTACGCATAATATAGCCGATAATGCGGATAAGGTGCTACGTTCAAAAGATTATGGATACAGTATTTTTGAACGTTTTTTGGAGAGTTCCACAACTGATGACTGGACGATATATGCTACTTATTTAGGAAATAAAAGTTTGACTCCAAGCTATCTTAAAGTAACATTGTTTCATAATTACGGAGAAAAAAATCAAAGAAAAGAGGTACAGACTTTTAAACTATTCATAAAAAATAAGACCAAGGAATTAATTAGAGTGAAAAACAATGAAACGCTGGTTATGCAATAAAATGGCTATAAAATATACCCGTTTCTTTCTAGTTGGTCTTTTTATATCACTTAGTGGGTTTGCACAAAAGGATTATAAAGGTATTATACTTGATGCCAATACTAAGGAACCCATTCCATATGTAAATATTGCGATTGTTGAAGATCGTCTAGGTACTGTGAGTAATGAAGAAGGAATATTTCATTTAGAAATGAATCCTGTGGACTTTAAGGGTAAAAAAATTCAATTTTCTTGCCTTGGCTATGAGACCAAGGAAATACATATGGAATCAGCCGAAATGATATTCAATGGCTATCCTAGGGTTTTGATGAAACCATATGTCCATGCATTGGAAGGGGTAATACTGACTGATGCCAACGGGAGGTTTTTTAATGATGAGATTGGGTATAGGAATTATGGTAACAATATTTTTGGATATTGGAAGGAAGGTACTAGTCTTGGTGCTGAACTTGCCACTCGTATCAAGGCAAAAAAAGGCCTACGAAAGCTAAAGACATTTGAATTTGAGGTTTGGCACACAAATTTGGACAGCCTTTTAGTCAGGGTGAATTTCTATGACGTTAATAGAAAAAAGGGAGGTAAGCCTGGTGTAAATTTGAATAAGTCTAGAAAAAATATCCTTTTTACCATTACTAAGAACACCAAAATTGCTAAAATCCATCTAGAATCTTTTAATATTTACACAGAGAATGATTTTATAGCATCTCTTGAGTTATTAGAAGTCTTTGGAGAGGGCGATATAGAACTGATGTTGGCAGGAACTTTAAATACCCCCGGATCTTTTAGAAGGTATACGAGCATGGGCCAATGGGAGAGACTCAGTCATTCCATGGCTTACCATATAAGTTCAGATTTATTTGTTGAAGATGGTAAGTATCGGAGAGTTGAAAATAAAGCCAAAAGGTCAGAGTCCAAAAAAAGTTATATAACTGGATTTGTATTGGAAATGGGAAGGCCGGTGGCCAATGTGAAAGTAAGCAATACCAATACCAAAGCTGTAGTTGTAACTGATACAAAAGGGAAATATAAAATAGAAGCCAATAAAAATGACACCCTCCATTTTTTTAAAGATGGATTTAAACAAGCATATAAACAAGTGGGGACTAAACCAACACTAAATGCAAATCTTTACAGGGAAGCTAAATGAAGGTTGCTTTATACCTGCAAAACCCCCATATTAAATTGCTTTTCAATGGGTGCATGGTTCGCGGCTTCAATTCCCATGGAAATCCATTTTCGCGTCTCTAGTGGGTCAATGATGGCGTCTGTCCAAAGCCTGGAAGCTGCATAATAGGGTGAAACCTGATTATCATACCTGCTTTTTATTTGGTTGAACAAGGCCTTCTCTTTTTCTTCTGTAATTTTCTCCCCTTTCTTTTCCAACGAGGCTTTTTCTATTTGCAATAATACCTTGGCAGCTGAGTTTCCACTCATGACGGCCAACTCTGCACTGGGCCAAGCTACTATAAGCCTTGGGTCATAGGCTTTTCCACACATGGCATAGTTTCCAGCACCATAGCTGTTTCCAATAACCACCGTAAATTTTGGCACAACAGAGTTGCTGACCGCATTTACCATTTTGGCCCCATCTTTTATGATTCCACCATGCTCACTTTTGCTACCCACCATAAAACCAGTAACATCTTGTAGAAAAACTAAGGGAATTTTCTTTTGATTGCAATTGGCAATAAATCGGGTGGCTTTATCCGCAGAATCCGAATAAATTACACCACCAAACTGCATTTCTCCCTTTTTGGTCTTTACCACCTTACGCTGGTTGGCTACTATCCCAACAGCCCACCCATCAATACGGGCATATCCTGTTAGAATGGTCTTTCCAAAGCCTTCTTTGTATTGCTCAAATTCAGAATTATCGACCAAGCGCTTAATAATTTCCATCATATTGTATTGGTCGCTCCTCGAAGCAGGAAGAATGCCGTAAATATCTTCTTGGTTTTCTGTTGGATTTTTTGCTTCAATACGATTAAAACCCGCTTTGTCAAAATCTCCAATTTTGCCCACAATGTTCTTTATTTTATCAAGGGCATCCTTATCATCTTTGGTCTTATAATCAATTACGCCGCTAATTTCGGAATGTGTGGTGGCCCCACCGAGTGTTTCATTATCAATACTTTCTCCAATAGCGGCCTTGACCAAATAACTACCGGCTAGAAAAATACTTCCGGTTTTATCAACAATTAAAGCTTCATCGCTCATTATTGGCAAGTAAGCTCCACCAGCAACACAACTTCCCATAACAGCGGAAATTTGGGTTATTCCCATACTGCTCATGATAGCATTGTTCCTGAAAATTCGGCCAAAATGTTCTTTATCTGGAAAGATTTCATCTTGCATGGGCAGATAGACACCAGCACTATCGACCAGATAAATTATGGGGAGTTTATTTTCAATGGAAATTTCCTGTGCTCTCAAATTTTTCTTTCCGGTTATGGGAAACCATGCACCTGCTTTTACGGTAGCATCATTGGCAACAACAACGCACTGTTTACCTTGAACATACCCAATTTTCACAATAACTCCGGCTGAAGGGCACCCTCCATGTTCTTCGTACATACCATCCCCTGCAAATGCCCCGACCTCAATGACATCTGTATCGGAATCCAAAAGATAATTGATGCGTTCACGTGCTGTCATCTTTCCTTTGGAATGATGCTTTTCAATCCGTTTTTTGCCACCTCCAAGCTTTACCTCGGTCAGTTTTTTGCGAAGCTCAGAAAGTTTTAATTTATTGTGGTCTTCGTTCTTATTGAAGTTAATATCCATAGCTTGTAACCCAATTTCATCTTGTTGGATAAAGATAAGGAGTTATAATCATTACTTTTGATTTCTTATGGAAAGTAAAACTAGATGGGGCATCATAGGCCCGGGAAATATCGCCAGAAAATTCACTGCGGATCTGCAGCTTATGGAAGATGCTGAAATTTCAGCTGTGGCTTCAAGAACCTTGCCTAATGCTCAAAAGTTTGCTAATGAGTTCAACATCTCAAATGTATTTGGTAGCTATAACGAGCTTTTTGCTTCAGACAAGGTGGATATTGTTTACATAGCCACTCCCCATAATTTTCATAAGGATTTGGCCATTAAGGCTATGGAATCTGGGAAACATGTACTTTGTGAAAAGCCTTTGGGAGTCAATAGAGCTGAAGTATTGGAATTGATTGAAGCTGCAAAGAAAAATGGAGTTTTCTTAATGGAAGGTCTATGGTCCAGATTTAATCCATCAATTCAAAAAATAAAAAATATTATTGATGATGGAGGAATAGGCGAGATATCGTATTTGCATGCGGATTTTGCCTTTTATGGTATGGATAGGGGGCTGGATTCAAGGCTATTGAACCCAAGTTTAGCCTCTGGATCATTATTGGATATTGGAATTTACCCTATTTTCTTATCATATTTGATATTGGGCATGCCAAAAGAAATCAGTGCATTTTCAAATTTTCACGAGAATGGAACTGAACTACAGACTTCAATGATTTTTCAATATTCAAATGCACAGGCCATATTGTATAGCGGACTGACAAGTAAATCGAAAATGGAGGCAGAAATTTCTGGCAGCGATGGAGAATTGTTTGTTCATCCCAGGTGGCATGAGGCAAATAGTTGTTCGTTGGAAAAAGATGGGGAAATCAAACTATTTGAACTTCCCATTAAAGGAAATGGATTTGTATATGAAATTGAAGAAGTGCATAAATGTTTAAGGGCGAAAAAATTACAAAGTGATTTATGGTCGCATCAAAACAGTTTGGATTTATCAGAATTATTGGATGTGGTGCGTGGGAAAGCAGGCATAAAGTTTCCCTTTGAACTATAAACATCCCATTACATAATAAGATTTTATCAATTTTTACGATATTTGATTTTCTACTGAACGATATATATGGGAATGAATAAAAATACAGTGCTGGCATGGGCCACATTTATCATGATTTTTGTGGGTATTGGTATGATAGCGCTTGGTGCTTTTAAGTATGATGATATTGCCGGATGGGGTTTTGCAGCTGTAGGTGTTGGATTTTTGGCAATTGCCTGGGTTTTTAATGCACTTAAGGGTAGGGTTTAGCTTTCCATTTTCTTAATTAAAAAACAATCAAATGTCAGACGACAAGAAGGTCATTTTTTCAATGTCCGGGGTCACCAAGACCTTTAAAACGGCCAATACACCAGTTTTAAAGAATATCTACCTAAGCTTTTTCTATGGGGCAAAAATTGGAATTTTAGGTCTTAACGGTTCCGGAAAATCAACCTTATTGAAAATAATTGCGGGAGTTGACAAAAACTATCAAGGTGATGTGGTCTTCTCTCCAGGCTATTCTGTAGGTTATTTGGAACAGGAACCTCAATTGGATGATGAAAAGACAGTTCTTGAAATTGTAAAAGAAGGTGTAGCGGAAACAGTAGCCATTCTGGACGAGTACAATAAGATCAATGATATGTTTGGTTTGCCCGAGGTTTATGAGGATGCAGACAAAATGCAGAAGTTGATGGACAAACAAGCCGCGCTTCAGGATAAAATTGATGCTTCCAATGCGTGGGAATTGGATACCAAATTGGAAATTGCAATGGACGCATTACGTACACCAGAATCTGATAAGAAGATTGGAGTACTATCCGGAGGTGAAAAAAGAAGGGTGGCCTTGTGCCGATTGTTGCTTCAAGAACCAGATGTATTATTGTTGGATGAGCCAACCAACCATTTAGATGCCGAGTCCGTGCATTGGTTGGAACATCATTTAGCGCAATATAAAGGAACCGTTATCGCAGTAACACACGACCGTTACTTCCTTGATAATGTTGCGGGATGGATTTTGGAATTGGACAGGGGAGAAGGGATTCCTTGGAAAGGAAATTACTCGAGTTGGTTGGATCAAAAATCCAAAAGACTGGCGCAGGAGAGCAAACAGGCCTCCAAACGACAAAAAACTTTGGAGCGTGAATTGGAGTGGGTTCGTCAAGGAGCCAAAGGAAGACAGACCAAGCAGAAGGCACGTTTAAAGAATTATGACAAGCTTTTAAGTCAAGATCAAAAGCAGTTAGAGGAAAAGTTGGAGATATACATTCCAAATGGACCACGGTTGGGTACCAATGTAATTGAATCCAAAGGTGTAAGTAAGGCGTATGGGGATAAATTACTATATGAAGATTTAAGCTTTAACCTTCCGCAAGCAGGCATTGTTGGTATTATTGGCCCCAACGGTGCTGGTAAGACCACGATTTTTAGAATGATCATGGGCGAAGAAACCCCGGACAAAGGAGAGTTTGTTGTTGGAGATACCGCCAAGTTAGCCTACGTAGACCAAAGCCATTCCAATATAGATCCAAATAAAACCATTTGGGAGAATTTCAGTGATGGACAGGAATTGGTAATGATGGGAGGGAAGCAAGTAAACTCAAGGGCATACCTTAGTCGCTTTAATTTTTCTGGAAGTGAACAAAACAAGAAGGTAAACATGCTTTCTGGTGGGGAACGCAACCGTCTGCATCTGGCAATGACCTTAAAAGAAGAGGGGAATGTATTGTTATTGGATGAACCTACAAACGATTTGGACGTGAATACATTACGTGCTTTGGAAGAAGGCTTGGAAAACTTTGCAGGTTGTGCGGTTATCATATCTCACGACAGATGGTTTTTAGACCGTATCTGCACACATATACTTGCATTTGAAGGGGATTCGCAGGTTTATTTCTTTGAAGGTTCCTTCTCGGATTATGAGGAAAACAAAAAGAAACGCCTGGGAACAGATATTATGCCCAAGCGTATTAAGTACAAAAAATTGATTCGTTAGTCCGAACTAATTTTCTTCTTCAAGTGCTTTTAATCCTTTTTCAAGTAGTTCTTTAGCTTCTTGCAAGTATGCTTTTTGATGTGATACTAGGCTATTTGAGTCATTATCCTTGTTGGATGTGCTATGGTCAAAGGACTTTGAGAATACTATCAATTGTTCTATGGCTTTTTCAGTAGATTTCAGTTTGTCCTGTGCATGCTTATCAAAAACTTTTACCATCTCCAATTCCATGGATTCCTGATTAGCTTCATCAGAATCCACATAGGCCTCATTCTCAATGGTACTATTGGCACTATCTTCCACAACAACGGGGGTACCTAAAGTACATTCGTCCAAAATGGTAATTAATTCATTGATGATGCCCATTGATTTTTTAGAAAAATAGCGCCCTGCATCCCAATCAACAGGATCAATGGCCTTATTCAGACTTTCAATGGCATCCAAGGTTTTGTCTTCAGATTTCTCACATCCACATTCGGACATATACGCTTTTGATTTCTCAAGTGCAGTCAATGCTCTTTCGGCATAATACATTTGATGTTCAAAATTGGTTGCACTCAATGCCTTCTTAGTATGGCTTAGGCCATAAGTCACCTTGGCATAAAAATTATCGCACTGATTTGAAAATGAAATATTTACAATAAGGAATAATGCAAATACGGTTAATGTATATGATTTGGGTATCATGGCTAAGTATTGATTTGGTTGAATCAATTACATAAACGATAATAATCCATCAATATTTCATAAAATCAAAAATCATTATTGGGATACCAATCCAGTTGGATCACCTTTATGTCCGGGTTGCCCTTGTTTACAATTTCTTTGAACTTGTTCACATTGCTTACATTGGGCCTTCCTCGATAGTGATATGGGTATATTTCTTTGGGCTTAAACGCTAAAACAGCATCGGCTGCACTTTCCTCAGTCATGGTGTATGGAAGGTTCATGCAGATAAAAGCTTTGTCAATATTTGGTAAGGCACGCATTTCAGGTATGTCTTCCGTATCTCCAGAAAAGTAGATGCGTTGTCCATCAATATTCAGTACATACCCGTTACCTCTTCCTTTGGAATGAAATTTTAAGGCTTCCTCCCTTAAATTATACATAGGAATGGCTTCAACTGTAATTCCATAACGCTCTTTGGAATCCCCGTTGTTCAAAACGTCTATTTGCGGTGTAAATTCCTCAGGTATTTTGTCCGCAACGGCCTGGGGAACCATAATTTTGGCCTTTTCAGTATTCAATTCCTGTAATGTCTCTAAACTGAAATGATCTCCATGGATATCGGTAATCAAAATTAAATCGGGAAGTTTTTGATTTTCAAAAGCTTTTTTCCCACCTACGGGGTCTATATATATGGTGATGTCTTTCCACTCCAAAATAGTGGTAGCGTGCTCAATAGGAATGATTTTCAACTCGTTTAAGGCAGTTTGCGCTGTAATTTGGGTACAAGAAACAAGAAAGAGCAAACAAAATACAGTAGATGTGATATTTTTTTTCATGATTGTACTATTTGGTAGTTCCTTTAAAATTAAGGCTTCTACAATATTCAAAGCTAATTTTTTAACATTATTTAATCTGATATAATCCAAAACAAAACCATACCCGTATATAAACCAAACACAATTGATCAGATACACTTAAAAACACAAAGATCAATTAATTTAAAAGATATGACTGAGACAAAAAGTAACAACGGATTAAAGGTAATAGCTGGCTTACTTGGAGTGGTTCTTTTAGGAACTATTATTTATACTGTAAGTCTTTACCAAGATAAAAAGAAGACCACTACTGCACTTACGCAGGAAAAAGAATTGGTTGTTGAAGATTTGAATAGCTTAAAATCTGAATATGACAAAGCTATTTTGGAAAGCAACGCTACAAACGAAGAATTGGTAGCTGCTAGGGACAATATTGCAAAATACATTGATTCTGTAAGTGGGATGAAGGCTGATATTGCCTCACTTTCTAGATACAGAAGACAGGTTAGCGTTCTTAAAGCGGAAAGAGAAGCATTGTTAAAGCAGGTTGATTCTTTAACATCTTCCAACACTTTGTTGGCCATGCAGAGAGACAGCACATTTGTTGAGCTTGAAAAGCAAACTGTATTTAATGATTCTCTTGTAGTTCAAAACACACAATTGGCTGATGCCGTTGAAAGAGGTTCTGCACTAAGCCTTACTACTTTTACTGTTGATGCTGTTAGAGAAAGAAGCAGCGGAAAATTGGTTTCTACGTCAAGAGCTAAGGCTACAGATAAATTTAAAGTTTGCTTTACAATTGCTGACAACGTAATTGCTGAAGCTGGTGACAGAGAATTTTTTGTTGAAGTATTAGATCCTCAAGGTAACGTATTGGGAGACAGTTTTTCTAAGTCAAATGACGAAGGAGCCTCTATTACGTATAGCAAAGGAACTAACTTTTACTATGAGAACAGTTCTTTAGATGTATGTGATTATATCAATAAGCCAGCATCTGATTTCCAAAAAGGAAATTATATGGTAAACGTATATGATAATGGATTAAAATTATTGGGAACTTCCAAGTTCGCATTAAAATAATATACACTATCCACTTTATAAAAAAGCCCGGTTCTATTTGAATCGGGCTTTTTTTATTTTTAATGGGGAACTTATTTTAAGCTTCCCACCATATCTTCGGGTTTTACCCACTCATCATATTCTTCAGGGGTAACATAGCCCAAATTAACGGCTTCTTCTTTTAAAGTAGTTCCATTTTTATGGGCGGTATTGGCAATCTCAGCCGCTTTGTAATAGCCAATCTTGGTGTTTAAGGCGGTGACCAGCATTAAAGAGTTGTTCAATAAGGTTTTGATTACCTCATGGTTGGGTTCAATACCAACAGCGCAGTTTATGTCAAAACTTACACAAGCATCACCAATTAATTGCGCTGATTGTAAAATATTGGCGGCCATCATGGGTTTAAAAACATTCAGTTCATAATGTCCTTGGGTTCCACCAACACTTATGGCAACATCATTACCAATAACCTGGGCACACACCATGGTCAATGCTTCGCATTGCGTTGGATTTACCTTTCCGGGCATAATGGAACTGCCGGGTTCATTGGCAGGAATGATGATTTCCCCAATTCCAGAACGTGGCCCTGATGCCATCATTCGGATATCGTTTGCAATTTTATTCAAGGATACCGCAAGTTGTTTCAAGGCTCCGTGACTTTCAACGATGGCATCATGGGAGGCAAGGGCCTCAAACTTGTTTTCTGCCGTGATAAAGGGAAGCCCAGTAAATTGCGCAATGTATTTGGCCACAAGTACATCGTATCCTTTTGGGGTGTTTAAGCCGGTACCAACAGCGGTTCCCCCCAGCGCAAGCTCACTTAGATGTGCCAAGGTATTTTTCAGTGCCTTAAGCCCATGGTTCAGTTGTGCCACATAACCGGAAAACTCTTGTCCCAAGGTTAGGGGAGTGGCATCCATCAAATGCGTGCGTCCTATTTTTACAACTTTTTCAAATTCCTTGGATTTTTTAGTCAAGGTATCCCGCAATTGTTCAACGCCCGGAATAGTGACCTCCACAATCTTTTTATAGGCTGCAATATGCATTCCCGTTGGGAAGGTATCGTTAGAGGATTGACTTTTATTGACATCATCATTGGGCTGAATGGTCTTTTCACCCTCTCCAATTTTTTTACCCGCAATTTCATGGGCCCGGTTTGCAATCACCTCATTCACGTTCATATTGCTTTGGGTACCTGAACCGGTTTGCCAGATGACCAATGGAAATTGGTCGTCATGCTTTCCCGTTAGGATTTCGTCACAAACCTGGGCAATCAAATCCCGTTTTTCAACGGCAAGAACACCAAGCTCATGATTGGTATAGGCGGCGGCCTTTTTTAAATAGGCAAAACCGTATACCACATCCAGTGGCATGGATGCCGGAGCACCAATTTTAAAGTTGTTTCGGGAACGCTCGGTTTGGGCTCCCCAATATTTTTCCGAGGGCACTTGCACCTCGCCCATCGTGTCCTTTTCAATTCTAAAGCTCATGTTCTAAGTTTTATCACTACAAAGGTACGAGTTAGACATTTTATCCCCCAACCAATTTTTGGTGTATCCCTAACAGTGCCAAGGGCACCATGGTATTAGTTGCGTTACTTGTTGATTGATTTTACCCAAAAGGCCAAATAGAACAAAAACCCCAGAAAAACTAAGGTTTTCCTGTAATGGGTTTTATTTTAAAAATGATAATTTCACGGTTCTCCCCAAAATTACTTACGAATCTATTTTTTGATGGACCAAATTGTATGTGTATTCGGTGTATCAAATAACGCTAGGATTGGAATTGATATATCTTTTGCCTGTATGGGCATTTTGTAGACTACCTACTTATTAATGAGTTGGCAATAATTAAAGTGAATACTAACCAATAAATAGAAATTATGAAAAAAGTAATTTTACTAACTGTGACTGTTTTATTAATGTCTTGCGCATCGACTAGAAAAAAAACAAAACTAACTAGACCAGATGGAACTAAAATAGCTTGCTTTCAACCACCAAAAGATGTTATGACAGAAAACCTTGAGGCATCGATTGAAGCTAAAATCCCCTACGTTAAGGAACAGTTAGATGCAAGTTTATCAGTGGAAAATAAAACTAAAAGAATAAGAGATGAAATAAGTGGGATTAATTCAGTAGAAGTTTTAGAATTTAAAATGTGTGTAGCATACGGAAATGGGATAATTAATTCACAAGAATACAATGAATTTTTTAGTCAAATCTTACCTCTTTTGAAAAATACTAATGAAAACTGATAGTAGCATAATATGGTTTATATTTCTTGTTGTTTTAGTTACGAGTTGTAAGAGTTCAAATTTAAATAAACGAAAAGAAATAACTCATACACGGTCTGATGGTAAAACAGTTAAATGTTATCAACCGCCTGCGGATGTTACAGTCACTGGAACTGATTTAAATTTTAGTGCAATTAAAAGTCATATTAATGCGATTGCATCTGTTACTACAAAGATTAGTAGAATTAGAGAAGAAATTCCGGGAATAAATTCTATTGAAGCAATTGAATTTAGAATGTGTAACGCATACGGAAACAATATTATTGACTCTAAAACATACAACAAATTTGTTGGACAAATTTTACCTGCACTAGAAATTATTAATCAACCAAAAGTATCAAATAATAACATTGGTGAAAACTATATGAGGCTTTTTGGAGCTTTAGAAGCACCAATAATAATGAGATTAATTACTGGTAAAAGTAAAGGCTATGAACTAAATGAAGTTGGTGTAATTTCCGACTGGAAAGTTGATGAATCGACAGGTGATATTATCGGAGATGATGAAGATTGTAAATATTGCCGAGGACACATTGATAGTTCAATAATAGATTTTTGGAAAGAAAAATGGGAATATTCTGATATTTTACCATTAAACACTAATCTTTGGCAATCTATTGTTGATGATATTGGATATGACCTAGATTTATTTTGGACTGCCTCTATAACAGATGAAAGTGACTTTTCAAAAAGAAGAAATGCTTGGTGTTTTGTAGATGAAATATGGCCTTGGGAAATTTCAAGGATTACTAGAGACTGGGTAATTAATAGTGACAGTGGCGAGAACCTATGTAATAAAGATGTTTCTAAAGACATTGGTTTTTTGTATTTGATATTAGAAAATTTTTCTGAACATAGACTAGATGATATTGAGTTATTTTACAAAAACATATCTAATTCTTCCGTTAAATTGTTAAAAATGCCTGTTAACCCACATTTTGCAGAAGAATTTGAAAAAAGTATTGACAGTTTCCCAAAAAGAACTGAATATTTAAATTCAATAGGTCTAGCTATTGATACCGAAGAAAAACTTAGAAATTCAGAAGAAAAAAAGTTGTTTTTGCCGAAAATGCTACCCAAACAAAGCTTTATTTGGGTTTTATCAGTTTATTTCAAGGATGATATAGGTTATCCTAAATCATATTTATCCGATATAACTAAACCTTTAAAAGTTAAATATAAAATCAACGGAAAAGAATATACGGAAATCTTAAGAGAGCCTGGAAAGGATAAATCCATAAAGATTAATCTACCTCTTGGATGGTACGGACAATAACTATTGCCAACAATGGCTATAAGTAATTGCTTGTTCTTGCCTACTTTGGAAATTCCGCAGGAATTTCCGACTTGGTGTGTACTTGAAAAGTTAAGTGCTAAACCACGCAACTACTCATAGCCGAGACCGTTAGGTACAAGCTAAGCCAAATAGCAACTTTGATAAACTAATTAAAAAACATGAAAAAAATATTACTAATCACGTTAATCGGAATATGTTGTGGAATTAACGCGCAGGAAAAAATACAGACTGAAGTAGGTTTAAAAAACGATTTTATTTATAAAAACGGTGATATTGGTATTGGCACCATTAATCCTTTGGGTAAATTTCATATTAAAAACTTAAACAGTAGTCCAGTTCTAAACATTACCGGAAAAGCACCAAATACTGGTAATGATGAATTGATCTCTGAAATCCGTTTAAGTAATTTATATGATAACTTGTCCGGTCACAGGGCTTCCATAAAAGCAATATCAGACAAATCTGGCTCCCATGGAAATGTAGCATTTCAATTTAATACTAGTACTTGGAACGGACAACATACGGAGATACAAGCAATGAGAATATCTTCAAATGGTAATGTTGGTATTGGAACTAAAAGTCCTGATATGAAATTAACTGTAAAAGGAAATATCCACGCTGAAGAGGTAAAAATAGACCTTAATGTTCCTGCTCCAGATTATGTTTTTAAAGAAAATTACAATCTGAAAAGCATAGAAGAGGTGGAAAATTTTATAAAAGAAAATGGTCATCTGCCTGAAATTCAATCCGCAAGGGAATTTGAACAAAACGGGATAATGCAAGCAGAAATGGATATGAACCTTCTTAAAAAAATTGAAGAGTTGACTCTATATACTATTCAGCAACAAAAAGAAATTAAGGAATTGAAAACTCTGAATATAAAACTTCTTGCATTACAATCAAGGCTTGAAAAACTTGAGGCAAAAAAATAACTACTTATAACATTGGCTATAAGTAATTGACTGTTCCCATCAATCTTAGAAAAATTGATTGTTAAAAGGTAAATGGCATTGGAAGTAAACATTTTTTAACCAGAGATTTGTTTTTTTATAGCAATTCAAAGTATCTTTGTACAACAAAAGGATAAATCATGTTTGACTTTGACCAATATTTAGGTTTTATAGCTTTTCTAACCATTTTAACCATAGGTTTTTGGTTAATGATTTTCTTATTGACTTTTGTAGTGCCCTATTGGTTATTTGGAAACCTGATGGAGATGTATAAAGAAAGACGCGAGGCCAAAAAAGCCCAGCGAAACGAATAAAAAAAGGAGCTTTAAGCTCCTTTTTTGTTACCCTTCAAAATCAAAATCTTCATCGCCACCACCATTTCTATCGTTGCCTCTTCCGTTTCTTTCATTCTGGGGCTGGTTAAATCGGTATAAAAATGATACCGTGAGTTGCCGTTCCCGTCGCTGGAATTCACTTTCCGTAAAAACAGTTTCCGTTCTCGTTTCCGTGATTCTTTTTCTTGAATTGAACAAATCACTAACACTTAGCGATAGCGTGGCAACATCTTTTATAACATCTCGGCTGAACGCGAGGTTAGCATAAAGAATGCCCTTGTTCACATTTTGGGCATCTACTTGTTTGCCACTATAAAAAATATTGGCTTGCGACTCTATACCGCCAGGGAAAGGTATTTTGGAGCTTAATCGGGTAAACCAAGTAAAATTGTCCGCATCAAAATTTTGTGTTATTTCCTCATTTTGAAAGTTGATGTATGAGAAATCACCTCTCAAGTTTTGTTGAAAAAGATTTAGGTTCCAAGTAAGTCGCCAGTTCTTTTTGGGCGTGTAGGTTGTGGTCAATTCTGCCCCATATCTGGTATCCGTGGCTAAGTTTATGGGCGTTCGTACCTGAATGGGCACTAAAATTGGATCTGTAGGATTATCGGGATCTTCTATTTCCACAAAACCTCCCGTTTCTTGGGTAATAAATTGAAACACTCCAGTGGAATGATTGTAATAGGCCGAAGTAGTGAAGGTAACTTTTTCACCCCGAACCAAATACCCCAGGTCGAAAGCATTGGTATAGGTCGGGTCCAAATCAGGATTTCCTTGAAACAGATTGGTGTTACTAGACCGTGAAGGAAATGGATTGATATACCTAGACCTTGGTCTTCTTAACCTTCGGCTATAACTGATTGTGAATTGTTCATACTCGGAAAACTCATATCCAAGAAAAATAGATGGGAACCAGTCCACATATTTCTTTGTACTAAGGTCATTGGTATTGACCAATTCCACGCCAATATCCGATGCTTCCATACGGATACCGCCCAATACGCTGAACTTGTTCATTTTGGTACCCAATTGGGTATAGGCAGCATTTACATTTTCAGTATAAATAAGTTCATTGCTGAAGTCTGGATCAGGAGTTAAGACTCCTTGGTCCACTATTCCAAAAACAAAATCGGTATTGAATGTATTAAAAGTCCCGCGATACCCTACTTCAAACTGTGATTGGTTATCCTTTCCAAAGGGCAAGACATAATCAAATTGCAACAGTTGGTTTGTTTGACTTTCATCATTAATGGTCTGTTCGGTGGGCAAGGTGGTATTTTCACCCAAAACAACTTCTTCAATCAAGGAATCCTCTATTTCAGTCCCCTTTGAATATTGATAGTCTGCTGTTAGAACATGTCCGTCTTTTTTAAACTTTTTTTGATAATTCAATGCGTATTGTACGTCTTCATCCGCCTCATCTTCCATTGTAAACCGATTTCTCTGAATTGTAGGGTCCCTTACTTCATCAAAATTGAAAAAATCCACGTTTACCGTGTTTTCTCCTGATGACTTTCTATAAACAAGGGAATTTGTAATGCTGCTCGTTGCATCTTCATCCAAAAACAGCTCAAAACCAATATTGGTATTGAATCCGTCATCTTCCCGTTGGTAATTCCTGAACTCATCCTGAAAACTTACCGTATTGCCATCATCGTCAAAATTTTCCTGTAAAAATTGGGCATTTCCCGGGGCATTTCTATAGCGATAGGAGGTATTTGTGAAAATATTGAATCTATCCCGTCTCAAGTTTAAACTTAAGGCCCCTCCCAAAACATCTGGGTTCCCAGCAAAAAGATTTACGGAACCATTCAATCCTGCTGTTTTGCTCTGTTTAAGGATGATGTTTAGGATTCCCGCGGTTCCTTCCGCATCGTAACGGGCGGATGGGTTGGTGATGACTTCCACTTTTTCAATTGCTTCTGCCGGAAGTTGTTGCAAGGCATCTGGGCTCAAACCTGAAAGGGCAGAGGGCTTTCCATTGATAAGGATACGTACACTTTCATTTCCACGAAGGCTTATATTTCCTTCAACATCCACGGTAACCGAGGGTACATTGTCCAGGACGTCGGTCACCGAGCCTCCTTTTACGGTTAGGTCGCTTCCAACATTGTATACCTTTTTATCCAACCGAAGTTCAACCGTGGTGCGTTCTCCAACTACTTCTACTGCCTCAAGTTGTTCAACATCAATAGCCAATTGAATAACCCCCAAGTCCTTTGAGGTTCGTAATTGCTGTTCTTTTAGTTCATAGGTGGAGTAGGAGATGTATTCAACCCGTATATTGTAAAGCCCAGGGGTTGTTTCTACTTCAAATTTTCCTGTTTCATCTGAAATTCCGCCTGTTACATTATCAGGTTCTTTGGTCTTCTGTAATACCAAAGTAGCGTATTCCAAAGGTTCTCCAGTGTCCTTATCCACTACTGTTCCACTTATTTTAATTGGCTGGCCCTGTTGCCCCCTTGGTCTTTTTTGTCCAACGGCGTTGATTGCTAAAAACAACAATACCAGTATAATAAGCTTTTGCATTTTATCGCAGTTTTTTGATTGATTCTACTGCGAAATTTGGAATAGAATTGGAGGTTAAAAAAAATAAACCACAAACAACAAAATTTAACCTGTCATCGACAGAGTTAGGTTGATTGAGAAAAGAAGTTGATGCTAGGACTTGTCCTTATCTTTTTTGGATTTCTTCTTTTTTTTCTTTTTGGTCTTAAACTTGTTTTTTAACAGCTCCAAATAGGCATCGTATTTTTCTTCGGGAAGGCCTGCTTTCATTTCCTCGTTCTGCTCCTTTTCCAATCGTTCCATTTCCTCACGCATTTTTGTAGGCTCGAGTTCCAGGATTCTAAGTTCTTTACGCTGTTGGACATATTTTATTAATGTGGTTCGTACAACGGCTTCTTCAAAAGGATTCAGTTCCAATGTTTCAGTGATAGCGGGCATTTCCTTGTCCACTATTTCTTCAACGGTAAGTGGCTCTTCTTTTTTTGGAGTGTCTTGAACTTGCGGCAATGTACTTCCCCTACCGTTTCTACCTCCATATTGACTTCCATAGCCATATTGGGCAATTAGTGAGTTAAAGGACAGTAAACCGAATAAGGCAGTGAGTAAAATGTTGGTCTGTATACGTTTCATGACTTTAGTATGTTGTGTGATCTCAAATTTAATTAGGGTTTAATCCAACCAAGTTAAATCCTTATTTAGGCAATTTAACGTTATACTGTTACAATCAAAAGTCTTGCCACTATTATTTAGTTGATTAGCTCATTGATTTTTTCCGAGGGTCTGCCAATTACAGCCTTTTTTCCCTTCACAATTATTGGGCGTTCTATTAGTTTTGGATTTGTAATCATTGCATCAATAATTGCATTTTCACTTAGATCTTTACCCTTGTATTGTTCTTTCCAAACGGTTTCGTTTTTGCGAACCAGTTCCATTGGGGTTATGCCCAAATATTCAATAATGGTTTCCAATTCTTCTTTGGAAGGAATATTTTCGAGATATAGGATGGTTTCAAAATCCTTTCCTGATTTTTCCAAAAGTTCCAATCCTTCTCTGGATTTTCTACATCTTGGATTGTGATATATTTTTATCATTTTTTAAATTTTGGTGGTATTGACTTATTCTTCTTTTTGTCCCATCATCATGAGAAAGGCTTTTAGAAACTGATTCAGTTCTCCATCCATCACCGCATCAACGTTACCCGTTTCTTCTCCCGTTCTAACATCCTTGACCAATTTGTATGGGTGCATTACATAATTTCGTATTTGGGAACCCCATTCTATTTTCATTTTGGTAGATTCTATTTCAGCCCTGGCTTCTTGTTTTTTCCGCAGCTCAATCTCATACAACTGGGATTTCAGCATTTTCATGGCTGTGGCCCTATTATCATGTTGTGAGCGGGAATCGGAACAGGAAATTTGGATTCCTGTAGGTTTGTGTACCAATTGTACTTTGGTTTCAACCTTGTTTACATTTTGTCCACCTGCACCACTAGACCGTGCTGTTGTAATTTCAATATCTGAAGGATTCACATCTATCTCTATGGAATCATCCACAAGCGGATACACATAAACGGAAGCAAAAGAGGTATGCCGTTTTGCATTGCTATCAAACGGAGAAATTCGCACCAATCTATGCACTCCATTCTCTCCTTTCAACCAGCCAAAAGCAAATTCTCCCTCAATTTCTAGGGTAACTGTCTTTATTCCAGCAACATCACCTTCTTGATAATTGAGCTCCTTGACCTTATAACCACTCTTTTCACTCCACATTAAATACATGCGCATAAGCATTGCGGCCCAGTCGCAGCTTTCCGTACCTCCGGCACCAGCCGTTATTTGAAGTACTGCGGTAAGCTCGTCACCTTCATCGGACAACATGTTTTTAAATTCCAGGTCTTCAATTAGAGTACGGGACTTATCAAACTGTTGCGTTACTTCGTCTTCAGAAACCTCACCTAACTGTTGGAACTCCATCAATACCTCAAGATCGCCCACCAATGATTCGGCAGAATTGAAATCCTCAACCCATCTTTTCTTGGACTTAAGCGATTTCATTTGAATCTGGGCTTGTTGGGAATTATCCCAAAACCCTGGAGCTAGGGTCTTTTCTTCCTCATTTTCTATTTCAATGAGTTTGGCATCAATGTCAAAGATACCTCCTCAACGCACCAAGGCGCTCAATAAGATCCTTCTGTTGATCTGTGGTAACCATATTTGTAGAAATTTTGGGCAAAAGTACACTTCTTTATTGAAATAATGGATGCTTATTATTGTTGGGACGCCTGCACTTCAACTACATATTTTGTGGTGTTCCGTCCTTTGGAATATACCACTCCTTTTATTGGTGGACAATCATGATAGTCCTTTCCGTGGGCAACTTTTAAATGGTTGTGCTCCACTAAAATGTTATTGGTAGGGTCAAATCCCACCCATCCAACATTTGGAACAAATGCTTCTACCCAAGCATGCATTTGGGAATCTCCAAAATAGCCATTGCCTTGATGTAAATACCCGGACACATACCTGACCGGAATATTATTTTCCCTTGCAATGGCACAGTATAAGTGTGCAAAATCCTGACAGACCCCATGTCTTTTTTCAATAACCTCATCCAAGCTTGTATGCACATCCGTAACGCCGACTTTAAAATATAAATGCTCAAAAACCCAGCTGTTCAATTCCAATAAGTTATCGAAAATCAATTTTGTTGAATCAAATAGAAATAGTGATTTGTACTTTTCAGCAAGTTTTGTAAAACGTGTTTTTCTCAAGAAGGGTTCATGATCGGCAATGAACACAATGTTGTTAATAGTAGCGTAATCTTCTGAAACTTCATGGTTCAGAATAAAATCATAAGGGTTTATTTCTTTTTTGACGAGCTTAAAACTGGCTTTAAAGGTTATTTTTTTAAAAAGTTGTTTAGGATGGATTCGAACCACTTGAAAACCAAATCCATTTATGGAAACTTCGTTCAACGCTTTTAAACTGTTATCAAAATCCCAGGAAATAAGATCTTGGGTGGTGTTGTTTTCTGGAATAATACAGAACTGCCAAAAGGCTTCGGAAACATCATTCTCATAAGAGTTTTCAGTACAGTAGGTTACTGTATATTCAAGCGACATAGGGGTATAATTGATTAAATATGGAAGGGGAATTTAGTAATTAAAAAACTCTTGCTCCATTCTTTCACTAATTTTAAAAAGATCATCCAAAATCTGGTCTATAAAGCCTTTGATATCTTTTTCAATCTCTTCGACCTGCATAAAGCTAAATTTAGACCTTAGTTTTCCAACTAAAAAGGAGGTAGAATTTTTTACGGGATATTTTGATTGGTCCAAAACCTGGACATGGCTGCAAATTTGATTTAGGCTGTTCATTACCGACCGCGGACAATCTGCGTTAAGCACAAGGAATTCAAGGGTAGTCACACTTGCGGGTGTCTTTTTATATAGGCGTCGCATCATGTCATAGGCCTCTGCACACTTTAGAAGCGTAGACCATTCGGAACTGTGGGCAATTTTATTGCCATAGCTTCCTTGAGCGTTTAAGGCATCATTGTATTTGGTATTGATTATCCGTATTATTTGTGTTGCCCTTTCAATGTTTATTCCAAGCATAATGATCGCGTAAACCTGATCATGTAGTAATGTTCCCCTTATTTTATTTCTTAAAATGGAGGAACTTTCGGTAACGTTTACAGTGAAATCATAAAGACCACGTTTTACCAAAACATCAGATTCATAATTCAATATGAAATGGTAAAACTTATTTATGGCCTCATATAGTTCGGTAGAAATTAAATCTCTAGCGCTATTGGCATTTTCTCGAATTGCTTTAATATTATTTAGTATAGAATACGATTTGTCTGAATTTAGACCCAAATCATATATTACTTGTTCCTCATTCAGAATCAGTTCATCATTGCTTACCGGTCGCCCAACCATAAAAAGCATGGATTTCAATACAAACTGTCTGGACTGGGATAATGTATTGGGAGCATCCAAGGATGAAAAGTAATTCACGTTCATAAATCTGGCAATGTGCTCGGAACGTTCTATGTAACGACCCATCCAAAAAAGATTATTTGCAACTCTTGCAAGCATATAGGCTGTTTATTTTTTTAGAACCCAAGTATCTTTGGAACCACCACCTTGGGATGAATTAACGATTAAGTTTCCTTCCTGTAATGCAACTCGGGTTAATCCTCCTTTCAATACAAATTCTTTATCCTTTCCCAATAAGGTGAATGTTCTCAAATCAATATGTCGCTGTTCAAAAGAATTATTGTCCTCAATATATGTGGGGTGTACTGATAATGACAAAATAGGCTGGGCAACATATTTTCTTGGGTCTTTGAGTATTCGTTTTTTCACCTCTTCAATTTCATTTTTGGTTAGTTTATTTCCTATTGAAATTCCATAGCCTCCGGCTTCATCAACCGGTTTAACCACAAGTTTGTCTACATTTTCCAAAACATACTTTAACTCATCCTGTCTGCTGCAATGGTAGGTTTTTACGTTACTGAGTATGGGTTCTTCATCCAAGTAATATTTTATGATTTCGGGCATATACGTATAGATTGCCTTGTCATCAGCAACTCCTGTTCCAGGTGCATTTGCTAAACAAACATTACCTTTTCTATAGGCTGAAAATAGACCTGGAAGCCCTAGTGTAGAATCTGGGTTGAACTCTAGAGGGTCTATAAAAAGGTCATCTATGCGTCTATAAATCACATCTACTTTCTTTGGTCCATTGATGGTTTTCATGTAGACAAAGTCATTCTCCACAAACAAATCCCTACCTTCAACAAGCTCAACCCCCATAGCTTTTGCTAGATATGAATGCTCGTAATACGCAGAGTTGTACATGCCGGGTGTAATGACCACACAGGTAGGTATATCTACACCTTGTGGTTTGACACTTTCAAGAATCTCCATGAGATTTTCGGCATAATTGGTAACGGTATGCGCTTGATAATGATTAAAAACCCCAAAAAGTGCTCTTTTAAGTGCTGTACGATTACATATTACATAGCTTACTCCCGATGGACATCGAATATTATCTTCCAGTACATAATAATTTCCATCAGCATGTTTTATGATATCAATTCCAGAAACATGATTATATATGCCTTTGGGAGGATCTACACCAATCATTTGATGGAGATAGTTTGATGATGAACTCAGAAGCTCTAGAGGTACTATTTTATCCTTGATTATTTTTTTGTCATGGTAAACATCCCATAAAAAAAGATTTAAAGCCCTACTACGTTGAATAGATCCAGCTTCAATGGTGTTCCACTCATCAGCGTCTATTATTCTGGGAAAGAGGTCAAAGGGAAAAATCTTTTCCTTTGCTTCCTTTTCACCATAAACTTGAAATGTGATCCCTTGATTAAAGAATGAAGCCTTTGCCTTGTTGTTCAATTGAACATACTCAGCAACAGAGTGGTATCCGTATAGGTCAAACAGTTTTTTATAAATGGATTTGGCATCTCCATTACTGTTAAAAACTTCATCAAAAAAGCCATCTTTTTTATTGTAAGATGAAAATATTTGGTGTTCGGTGTTTGGCTTCATAAATCTTCATAAAAATTATAACATTAAATTCACAATATTGATGGGATTATTATAAAAATGAACCTTTAAAATGATGAATTTGATAAAATTTACGCTATAATATTACAGAATCATAACTCATAAAAAGCTAAGTGTTATACACATACTTTAGGTCTTTTTTAACTATTTTTAGGTAGAACTAACTCAGACATGAAAAAATATATTTTTTACATTTTGCAAATAGTATTTGCAACAGGATTTCTAAATGCCCAAAGTTTTGATAAGACCAAAAATTACCAAAAATTCAACGGGTATTTCAATTTTTACTATGACGACGCAACGGACAAGATTTTTTTGGAAGTAAATGAACTTGAAAAAGAATTTCTGTATGTGTATTCACTAAGTAGTGGCATAGGTAGTAATGATATTGGCTTGGATAGAGGTCAATTGGGCAATGAACAGGTTGTTTTCTTTAGAAAAGCAGGGAACAAATTATTATTGATACAGCCCAATTTGAAGTTTAGGGCGCTTACCCAAAATGAATTGGAAAAAAAGTCGGTGGAACAGGCTTTTGCCAAATCTGTTCTTCATGGGTTTAAAATTGAAGAGGAGTCCAAAGGAAACTATTTGGTTGATATTACTGATTTCTTAATGCGGGATGCCCATGGTGTCTCCAATAGGTTAAAGCAAAGCAAACAAGGCTCTTACAGTCTGGATAAATCCAAGAGTGCGTTGGCTTTTGAGCGAACCAAGGCTTTTCCAAAAAATGTAGAGTTTGATGTAACCCTTACTTTTACCGGTAGTGCAGAGGGTGGTTTTATTCGTTCCGTAACCCCAAACCCTGGTTTGGTAACGGTAGCGCAACACCATTCCCTAATTGAATTGCCAGATGATACGTATGAAAAAAGGGTTTTTGACCCACGCTGTGGTTCTTATCCTTTTTCCTATTATGATTATGCAACTCCCGTACAGGAACCGATTCTTAAGCGTTTTGTTACCCGGCATCGACTTAAAAAAAAGAATCCTGCAGCTGATGTTAGCGAAGCTGAAGAACCCATAATCTATTATTTGGATAATGGAACTCCAGAACCTGTGCGTTCTGCATTATTGGAAGGAGGTAGATGGTGGAACCAAGCTTTTGAAGCCATAGGATACAAAGATGCTTTTCAATTAAAAATTCTACCTGATGATGCTGATCCTCTGGATGCCCGGTATAATGTTATCCAATGGGTACATCGTTCAACAAGAGGGTGGAGCTATGGGAGCAGCATTACAGACCCACGCACAGGTGAAATTATAAAAGGGCATGTAAGTTTGGGAAGTTTACGAATACGTCAAGATTTTTTGATTGCACAAGCCTTGATGAACCAACCTTTTGCGGAACGTGATGATAACTACGAACCTATGCTGGAAATGGCCTTGGCTAGGATTAGGCAATTATCCGCACATGAAATTGGTCATACGCTTGGCTTTGCACACAATTTTGCGGCAAGTACAAACGGCAGGGCTTCCGTTATGGATTACCCACATCCGCAATTTGAAGTGGAAGGCAATACAATCAGTTTTTCAAATGCATATGATATTGGAATAGGGGAATGGGATAAAGTTATTGTGGCCTATTCCTATTCTGATTTCCCAAACAACACTAACGAAAAAGAAGGATTGGATGCTATATTGAAACAAGCACAGGCTGATGACCTTCGGTATATTTCAGATCAAGATGCCCGTCCACAAGGAGGTGCACATGCACTTGCGCATCTGTGGGATAATGGAAAAGATGCTGCCCAGGAATTGGATAAGGTGCTAAACATCAGAAAAACTGCAATCGCTAACTTTTCAATGGATAACATACGTACTGGAGAACCAAACTCTATGTTGGAGGATGTTTTTGCACCACTCTATTTTTTTCACAGATACCAAACGGAGGCTGTTTCTAAACTTGTGGGAGGATTGGATTACAATTATACCATTAAAGGAGATGGGCAACGTACGGTTCATACCATAAATTCAACTACACAGGAAAATGCCTTAAAGTCAATTTTAAAAACTCTAAATGCTGAAGAAATTGCTATTCCAAAGGATAAATTGAATCTATTTCCTCCAAGAGCAATTGGTTATGGGCGCAGTCGGGAGTCTTTTAAAGGAAGAATGGGGGTATCTTTTGATGCTCTTTCAGCAGCTGAAACTTCGGCAGATATGACCTTAAGACTTTTATTGCATCCAGAAAGAGCGTCGCGTTTAATTCAGCAGAAAAGTTTGGACAAAAACCAAATTGGTTTGACTGATGTTTTAAATACTTTGGTCAAAAGTACTTTGGAAGAATCCCATAAAGAGGCCTATTTGGATGAAGTACAACGGACCATAAATTTTAGGGTACTCAATCATATTTTAAATTTAGCCGCAGCAGATGCAGTGCACCCGCAGGTAAATGCAATTTCAATTGAGGCATTAAAAACAATTAGAACTTCACTCCTAAATAATGGGAAGAGCGCAATTTCTGCAGAAATGGTCAGACTGATAGATAGTTTTCTTAAAAACCCTTCAAGTTTTAAAGTAGTTCCATCTCCTAAGATTCCTGATGGTTCGCCCATTGGGATGAATTGTATGGACTAAATCAAATACTTTATGAAAATCAATCTGATTAGTGATACGGTCACCAAACCAACTGTGGGAATGCTGGAAGCCATGATGACCGCTGAGGTGGGTGATGATGTTTTTAAAGCTGATCCAAGTGTGAATGCTTTGGAGGAAAAAGTGGCAAAACTTTTTGGTATGGAAGCCGCGCTTTTTTTTCCTAGTGGAACAATGACAAATCAAACAGCAATTAAACTGCATACCCAACCAGGAGAACAGTTAATTTGTGATAAATATGCCCATATCTATAATTATGAAGGGGGTGGGGTAAGTTTTAACAGTGGAGTGTCCTGTAAATTAGTAGATGGTGAGCGGGGAATGATGAAGGCCGAACAAGTTGAACAAGCCATAAACCCTCCAGATTTTTATCATAGTCCCTTAACAAAGCTGGTCTGTATTGAAAACACCACCAATAAAGGTGGAGGTGCCTGTTGGGATTTTGAGGAATTGAAGAGAATCAAAACGATTTGTGATGCCAATGGACTAAACTACCATTTGGATGGTGCACGTATTTGGAATGCCTTAGTCGCAAAAAATGAGGCTGCAAAGGATTATGGAGCCTTGTTTGATTCTATTAGTGTTTGTTTGAGTAAAGGACTGGGTTGTCCTGTAGGTTCGGTTTTGGTTGGAGATAAAAAGTTAATAGATGATGCGCTTCGAGTAAGGAAAGTGTTGGGTGGTGGTATGCGCCAAGCAGGATTTTTGACTGCAGCAGGCATTTATGCTTTGGACAACCATATTGAACGATTGGTTGATGATCACAATAGAGCTAAGGAAATAGGTGAAGTTCTTTCAGGGCTGGATTTCATTAAAAAAGTAGAACCCATAGAGACCAATATCATCATTTTTGAGTTGGATGAATCAAAAATATCTTCTGAACTATTTTTATCCAAATTGGAAGAAAAAGACATCTCAATCATAGGGATGGGGCAAGGAAAACTAAGAATTGTAACCCATTTAGACTACACCGAGGAAATGCACCTACATTTTTTAAAAATATTGAAGACAATAGGGTAGTAGTGCTATTTAAACAAAGAATCCATTCCAGGGATGTTGGGCATCCCATCCTTAGCAACGGCTGCCAATTCTGTTTCATTGACATTGGTTGCCTTTTCAATAGCCTTGTTTAAGGTAAGAACAAGATAGTCTTCAAGCTGTTCTTTGTCCTGCAAAAGAGAATCATCAATTTCTATTGACTTGATTTCTCTATTGGCTGTTAGCGTAACCTTCAATTTTCCATCTGAAGATGTTTCATCAATCAAAACGGTATTCAGTCGTTCTTTGGTCGCTTTTACTTTTTCTTGGGTTTCCTTTAATTTCCCCATCATTCCCATAATATCTCCAAACATCTTAGTTCTGATTATCGTTAAAACATTTCAAAAGTAGTAATTTGCCATAAATCAAAAACTATGAAGCACTTAGTTTTAAAAAGTACTTTTTTCATTTTATATCTTACTTTTGCCGCCTCTTGTCAAAATAGTAAAGAAGAGCCTATGGGTGCCCAATATCCAATTGCAAAAAAGATTCCCACAAAACTTGAAAAACACGGTGATGTTAGAATTGACGATTACTATTGGATGAACAATAGGGAGGATCAAGAAGTGTTGGATCATTTGAATGCGGAGAATACGTATTATAATACGATGACTGCGCATACCAAAAAGTTTCAGGAAGCGCTTTTTCAAGAAATGAAATCCAGAATTAAAGAAGATGATTCTTCCGTTCCGTATAAATACAATGGTTATTGGTATATCACCAAATATGAAACTGGACAAGAATACCCCATCTATTCAAGGAAAAAGGGAACACAACAAGCAGATGAGGAAGTAATGTTCAATTGCAATGAATTGGCAAAAGACCATGACTATTATAATCTAAGAGGAATATCAATCAGTCCAGATAATACACTGGCTTCCTTTGCTGTGGACACCATTTCCCGAAGGCAATATGACATTCAAGTTAAAAATTTGATAACAGGGGAAGTGTATCCAGATAAAATTGAGAACACCACAGGTAGTTCCGTTTGGGCAAACGATGGGAAAACATTGTTCTACGCGAAAAAAGATTCCGTGACCCTTCGTTCGGACAAAATTTATAGACATGAATTGGGAACTGATTCGGCAGATGATGTTCTGGTCTTTCATGAAAAAGATTCAACGTTCAACACTTTTGTCTACAAATCCAAATCGAAAAAATATATAATAATAGGGTCTTCAAGTACACTTACTTCTGAATATCAAATTTTGAGTTCTGACGAGCCTAAAGGTGATTTTAAAGTTTTTTCGTCAAGAGAACGAGGTTTAGAGTATTCAATTTTACATTATAATGGAAGCTTCTATATCCTTACCAATAAGAACGGAGCTACCAATTTTAAATTGATGAAAACTTCTGAAGAAAACACAGCTTCAAAAGATTGGAAAGAATTTATTCCACATCGAAAAGATGTCTTATTAGAGGGTGTGGATATTTTTAAAGAGTATTATGTGCTTTCAGAAAGGGAAAATGGCCTAAATAGGTTGAAAGTTTCCCGTTGGGACAAAACCGATAGTTATCATTTGCCCTTTACGAGCGAGACTTATATTGCAGGAACCTCTGTAAATGTAGATTTTGACACCAACATACTTCGATATTACTATAATGAAATGGGCGCGCCTTATGCAATCATTGATTTTAATATGGAGGACAAGACTAAAAAGATTTTAAAGGAACAAGAAGTCCTTGGAGGACATTTTGACAAAGCAAACTACCGAACAAAAAGAGTATGGGCCACAGCCCATGATGGTGTAAAAATACCTATCTCACTGGTTTACCATAAAAATATCAAGTTGGACGGAACAAGTCCGCTTTTACAATATGCATATGGATCCTATGGCAGTACAATCGACCCCTATTTCTCCTCTATTAGATTAAGTCTGTTGGACAGAGGGTTTATATACGCCATTGCCCATGTACGGGGAGGGGAGTATTTGGGAAGGCCCTGGTATGAAAATGGGAAACTGCTTCAAAAGAAAAATACGTTTACGGATTTCATTGATTGTTCCAAATTTCTAATTAAAGAAAAATACACAAGTGCGGAACACTTGTACGCTTCAGGTGGTTCCGCAGGAGGGCTTTTAATGGGAGCAATAGTAAATATGGAGCCAGAACTGTATAATGGGGTAGTTGCCTCTGTGCCTTTTGTTGATGTAGTAACAACTATGCTGGATGACACCATTCCCTTGACCACTGGAGAGTACGATGAGTGGGGAAATCCTGGCGATAAGGAATATTATGACTATATGAAATCCTATTCCCCATATGATAATGTAACGGCAATGAACTATCCAAATATGTACGTTTCAACTGGACTGCACGATTCACAGGTGCAATACTGGGAGCCCGCTAAATGGGTGGCAAAGCTAAGGGAATATAAAACTGGTGATAATCTCTTGTTTCTTGATACGAATATGGATGCCGGACATGGAGGAGCATCAGGGCGTTTTGAATCCCTCAAGGAAACTGCAAAAGAGTACGCCTTTATTCTAGATTTAGAAGGAAAAATCCTTTAAAATAAAAATACTATTTTTGTGCCGGACTAATTTTGATACAAACAAGATTAATTCCTTACCTAAACCCAGTTATGAAGAAACAGATAAATGCGCATAGCAATATTCTTGATTTAATTGGAAATACCCCTTTAGTAAAGCTGAATAAAATTGCAGCTCCCCTTACCGGAAATTTTTACGCTAAAATTGAATCCTTTAATCCCGGACATTCTTCCAAGGATAGAGTGGCCTCATACATTATTGAGAATGCAGAGAGTAAAGGTATTCTTAAACCAGGAAGTACAATTATAGAGACTACCTCAGGTAATACGGGTTTTAGTTTGGCAATGGTGAGTATTGTAAAAGGCTATAAATGTATTCTGGCTGTTAGTTCAAAGTCGTCCCCAGACAAAATAGATATGCTTCGGTCCATGGGGGCTAAAGTATACGTTTGCCCAGCCCATGTTAGCGCAGATGATCCCCGATCATACTATGAAGTGGCAAAAAGATTACACAAAGAGACCAAGGATTCCATATATATCAATCAATATTTTAATGAGCTGAATATAGAAGCCCATTATAAAACCACAGGTCCAGAAATCTGGAATCAAACTGGTGGTTCCATTACACATCTTGTAGCTTGTAGTGGTACGGGAGGTACAATTTCTGGTATTGCACGTTATTTAAAAGAGCAAAATCCAGAGGTGAAAATATTGGGTGTTGATGCCTATGGATCAGTATTGAAAAAATATCATGAAACTGGTGAATTTGACCATAATGAGGTGTACCCGTATAGAATTGAAGGTTTAGGAAAGAATTTAATTCCCACAGCAACAGATTTCAATTGTATAGACCGTTATGTAAAGGTTTCTGATGAAGAAAGTGCCCATATGGCTAGAAAAATAGCCCATACCGAAGGTATGTTTGTAGGGTATACCAGTGGTGCTGCAATGCAGGCGCTATACCAAATGAACACAGAAGGTGAGTTTGATGAAAACAGTAATGTTGTTGTAATCTTCCCTGATCACGGTTCTAGGTACATGAGTAAAGTATACAGTAATGAATGGATGGAGAACCAAGGGTTTTTTGATACAAAAAATGCGGAAACTCCTGAAAAAATAGAATATATAAAGTAGGAAACCACTTTAATTCACAAACAGTTAAACGACAATGGTTTCCATTGTCGTTTTTTTATATACTGATTTCGTTATGTGAGGTTGGCAAAAATCTATATTTTTGCACTTGAAACAATTTTAGGGTAGATGAGAGATTTATTTGATAGAATCATTGAAAATAAAGGCCCCTTGGGGAAATGGGCATCACAAGCAGAAGGTTATTTTGTGTTTCCAAAATTAGAAGGGCCTATCTCCAATAGAATGAAATTCCAAGGTAAGGATGTTATTACATGGAGTATCAATGACTATTTAGGGCTTGCAAATCTACCTGAAGTTAAAAAAGTTGATGGCGATGCTGCACATGAGCATGGTTCAGCTTACCCTATGGGCGCACGTATGATGAGCGGCCATACAGATTTCCACGAACAATTGGAAAATGAGTTGGCGGAATTTGTAAATAAAGAATCTTCCTATTTATTGAATTTTGGCTACCAAGGATTTATGTCTGTTATTGATGCTTTGGTATCTAAAGATGATATCATAGTGTATGATGTGGATTGCCACGCTTGTATTATAGATGGTGTTCGTTTGCACATGGGTAAACGTTTTACCTTTAAACATAATGATGTTGAGAGTTTAGAAAAAAACTTGGAGCGTGCCACAAAAATGGCCACAGAAACTGGTGGAGGGATACTTGTAATTTCCGAAGGTGTTTTTGGCATGCGCGGTGAGCAGGGAATCTTAAAAGAAATAGTTGCGTTAAAAAGCAGGTTTAAGTTTAGATTACTTGTTGATGATGCCCACGGATTTGGAACACTTGGAAAAACAGGAGCAGGAGCAGGAGAGGAGCAGGGAATTCAAGATGATATAGATGTTTATTTGGCCACATTTGCAAAATCTATGGCTAGTATTGGAGCTTTTGTAGCTGCCGATAAGGAGATTATAGAATATTTAAAATATAATCTAAGGTCACAGATGTTTGCCAAATCATTGCCCATGGTTTATGTAAAGGGAGCGTTAAAACGATTGGATATGCTCCGTACCATGCCTGAATTGAAGGCAAAGCTATGGGAAAACGTGGACGCTTTACAAAATGGTTTAAAGGATCGTGGTTTTGATATTGGAACCACTTCGAGCTGTGTTACCCCAGTATATTTAAATGGTAGTATTCCAGAAGCCATGGCTTTAGTTAAAGACCTTCGCGAAAACCATGGAATATTCTGTTCAATAGTGGTGTATCCTGTAATACCCAAAGGATTAATTTTATTACGTTTAATACCGACAGCCACGCACACCATGCAGGATATCGTGGAAACTTTGGATGCTTTCTCTTCAATACGGGAACGCTTGGAGAATGGAACCTACAAAAGACTTTCTGCTGCAGTTGCAGCGGCAATGGGGGAATAAAACTACAGCTCTTTTCTATATGTCCTCCGTCTTTTGTGTGTGACCGGGTCAAAATGCCGCCACATTTGTCGTATCGCCGTATTTTCTTCCAATTCTGGAGTACGAATACAATTTACAATACCTTTTAACTGGAACGTTTTATGGTATTCGTTGAAAATAATAGCTGTTACGCCCCTGTTTTGGTAATCTGGATGTATGCCAATAAGATAAAAGATTACATCCTTACTTTCTTTTTTAGCTTTCAACAAATGAAAAACGCCAGTGGGGAATAACTTTCCCTTCGCTTTTTGTAATGCTTTTGAAAAGGAAGGCATCACAATGGCAAAGGCAATCAGTTCATTATCCGCATCAACCACAAATTTTATATATTCTGGATTAATAAAACTGATATATTTCTTTTTAAAGTACGCTTTTTGCTCATCTGTAATCCTTACAAAAGAAGCCAAACTGGAGTATGTATCGTTAAACAGGTCAAACATTTTATCTACCCAAGGCATAATTTCCTTACTGTCTGTAAAATTGAGTTCCCTTAGATTGTAGCGCTTCTTAATTAAAAGATTGGCCTTATAAAAGTGTTTGGGATCTGCATTGGCCGCCAAAAACTTATTTTCCAAGTATTCTTTTTCCTTTACAAAACCATGTTTTTCATAATGCGATTGGTAATAGGCGTGGTTGTACCACGTAATCATGTTGCCAATATGGTCAAAACCTTGAGTAAGCACTCCAACTTTGTCTAAATTGGAAAAACCTACAGGACCTTCCATGTATTCCAATTCCCTTTGTTGTCCAATTTTTGCCACCTGATCTATGAGTGCTTTTGAAACATCAAAATCATCCACAAAGTCAAACCAACCGAATCTCATTTTTCGGATTCCCTGCTCATTTACTTCCAACCAATTTATTATTGCGGCCACCCTACCAACAATTTTATTGTTTTTGTAGGCTAAAAAATAAGATGCTTCGGCACTTTTAAAAACGGGATTTTTTTTGGGGTTAAAAGATTCCAGCTCATCTTTTATAATAGGGGGAACCCAATAAGGGGAGTTTTTGTATAAGGAAAACGGAAATTTTACAAACTTTTTTAAATCACTCTTAGATTGCACCTGTTTTATAGTGACCATACATCATTTTTTGTAAGGTCAATATTAGGAATATTCTGGATGGAAGAAAAATGATACCGTTAAAACTTAGAAGTCAATTTTGTCTTTCTTTTTTTTCCGATCTTTCTTTGGTTTTTTCTTCGAGGCATTCTTTTTGATTTTTCCATTTACCCCTCCTTTTTGATCTTCTATAGCGACCAATTTATCTTTATGTAGATCTAATCGATATGAAAAACCTAAAACAGCAAAGATTCTGGATGGCGTATTTTTAAAACCGGAACCCAAATGAAAATCTGCCTGAAAGTTTGGACTAATTAAATAAGCAACACCGGTACGAAGCAACATATCAGAATACCGATCACTTTTAATACCTTGATTTTCAACAAAAATGCTCCATTTAGGATCTCTGAAAGAATGGGAGAGTGACACTGCATAGCTCCATTCTGGAAAATCGGTTCCAATTCTGTCATAGGCGATATTTGAAATCAATACAAACCTTGGTGAAAGTCTACTCTGCGTGGCAATTGCCGCCCTTGGTGATGCTATTGGGTCTCCTACGTAAAATGGATTGTCCCCAAGATTAAATGTGGCTCCAGCATAAACGGAAACTGCTGGAATCAAATTTTTCAATTGAAATACATTGTTGGCACGCCAGCTATATAGATTGGGTTTGTTGTTTTCAGGATTTTTAAATGGATCAAAGACCAGAAACTTTAACCCTAATCGATTTCGGGTAAAATCCGTCCTGGTTTCATCAGTACCTAAATCGGTGTACGTTATATTTTGATTTATGAAAGACCCTTCATACTTAATTTCCAAAGTTTCAAAAAGTAACCCGTATCTAAGAGAGATATCCGTGCCGAAAATATTGGAATCAGAATTTAAAGCAGCATCATCCTGTTGTTCATACACAAGTCCAACTTCGGCCTGTATTACATTTCTTCCAACGGCATATGCGCTAACAGCTCTACCGGGTCTATTGGAATTAATGACATCCGTATATTGCGCAACCGCTAAAAGTGGAAAAAATAGAAGAAGAACAAGGGTTTTGCTAATACGAGAACGATCCATATAACTTACTTTTAATACTTTTTTAAGATACTTTAACGCCTTTTGAAGGACTAACAGTGTAATTTTGATTCAATAGCTGTTGTTATATGGTTTTATTACAAACGATTTTAGTTATCATCTTAGTATACTATGCCCTTAAATTGCTGGCAAAATGGTTGGCACCTAGGGTAATCAACTATGCCATGCGCAAGACCCAACAGCGTTTTGGACAACAATTTGGAAATTATCAAGATTTTGGAGGTAAATCGAATAGTAATGATAAGACCACAACTACCAAGAAACCTTTCAAAAAATCCAATCCGTCAAAAAAAGTTGGAGAATATATAGATTTTGAAGAAATTGACTAATATTTGTCTTTTCAAAATCAATCCATGAATCTTTCTCTAAAAGCTATTATTACCCATATTAGTGTAATTGCTTTCTTCATTGTTGCCTCTCTTATTTACTTTTATCCAGTGCTCCAGGGAAAAGCTATTTTCCAATCAGATATTGCCCAGTATAAAGGTATGTCCAAGGAGCGAAATGACTATAAGGAATTGACGGGGGAGGAATCCTATTGGACAAATAGTGCTTTTGGTGGGATGCCCACATATCAACTTGGGGCCAATTATCAACATGATTATATCAAGAAATTAGATAGATTGATTCGGTTTTTACCAAGACCGGCCGACTATCTTTTTCTATACTTTTTGGGATTTTACGTTTTAATGCTCTGCCTTAAAGTGGAGTATCGTTTGGCCATTTTAGGAGCATTGGCCTTTGGTTTTTCAACCTATTTGATCATAATCCTTGGTGTGGGGCATAATGCAAAGGCTCACGCTCTGGGATATATCCCGATGGTTTTGGGCGGAATAGTGTTGGTGTTTCGAAAAAAATACCTGCTCGGATTTATAGTAACAGCATTGGCAATGGCCTTGGAAATAAATGCCAATCACTACCAAATGACGTATTATTTTATGCTACTGGTACTGGTATTGGGATTGGTACATTTGATTTATGCCATTAAGGATAAGAAACTAAAACACTTTTTTGCCTCCGTTGGAATCTTAATCGGCGCGGTTGTTCTTTCCATAGCAACGAATGCGACAGGGCTAATGGCTACCAAGGAATATGCGGATTGGAGCACACGTGGAAAATCAGAATTGTCTATAAACCCGGATGGAAGCCCAAAGGAAGTTCAGAATGGGTTGGATAGGGATTATATTACTTATTACAGTTATGGTGTTACTGAATCTTTGGATTTATTCGTTCCACGAATGTTTGGCGGATCCGGAAATGAGGATTTAGGAAAAGATTCCAAAGTTTATGAGTATTTAACAGGTCAGGGACTTTCACCAACAAAAGCACTAGAAATATCAGGTCTTTACCTTTATTGGGGCCCTCACCCTGCCTCAGGACCTGCAGGACCCGCTTATGTTGGTGCAATTATTGTTTTTCTATTTATTCTTGGTCTCATTGTGATTAGAGGCAAAAAGAAATGGTGGCTATTGTTTGGAATTATTTTATCTCTCTTTTTGTCTTGGGGAAAAAACTTTCCCGCTTTGACCAATTTTATGATTGATCATTTTCCTTTATACAATAAATTCAGGGCAGTATCGTCGATTCAGGTTGTACTTGAACTGTGTTTCCCTGTACTGGCAATTCTAGGGCTTAGAAAACTTTTTAAAACTTCCTTGAAACCAAAACAAAAACTTGGCGCATTAAAGCTTAGCTTTTTTATCACCCTGGGGTTAGGTGTATTTATATTATTATTAAAAAACTTTTTTGATTTCGAAGGATTGAATGATGAAACCTATCGACAATATTTTGGAGATCCATTGTTGGATATTTTAAGACGGGACAGAGAAGCAGTTTATGTGAGTGATACCATTAGGTCATTAATTTTTGTTTTGTTGACAGCTGTTGCCCTTTGGTTGTTCATCAAAAATAAAATAGGGAAGAACCTGATTGCAATTGTTCTTGGAGCACTGATTTTGTTTGATTTAATTGGAGTGAACCTCCGGTATGTAAATGAGGACGATTTTGTTCGCCAAAGAAATGTGAATACACCGTTTCAAGCCTCTCAAATAGATGAACTGATTCAACAGGATGATTCTGTATATAGGGTTTTTGACCCACAAGAAGGATTGAACGGTGCACGAACCTCATATTTTCATAAATCCATAGGTGGATATCATGCGGCCAAACCTAGACAACTTCAAAATTTGTTTGAGTACCACCTGTACCAAAATAATATAGAGGTTTTGAATATGTTGAATGTAAAATATATCATTCAACAAGATGAAGAGGGAAATAGCTTTCCCGCGGTTAACGATAATGCAAATGGTAATGCATGGTTGGTGGAAAAACTGGTGCCTGTTAATTCGGCAAATGAAGAAATTCAAGAATTGGAGAAAATCAACTCCAAAACAGAAGCGGTAGTAAACACTAAAATATACCCTACAATTACCAAGTTAAGTTTTCAAACGGATTCTTTGGCAATGATACGTATGAGGGAATACAGGCCCAATTATATTAAATATCAATCCAATACTACAAATGATGGGTTTGCTGTGTTTTCGGAAATGCATTATCCCCAAGGATGGAATGCTTTTATTGATGGAAAAGCAGAACCGCATTATAAGGTAAATTATGCGTTACGAGGAATGAAAATACCTGCCGGACAACATGAAATTGAATTCAAATTTGAACCAGAGATTGTTAAAATGGGTAGCCAGGTCACATTGGCAAGCTGCATTTTGCTGGGTTTGATTGTAATTGGAGGATTAGGATTTTCATTTCGCCCTAAAAAATCAAAAACCAAAACATAATGCAGAAAGTTTTGGTCATAGCCTATTATTGGCCACCAGCAGGTGGACCAGGAGTGCAGCGGTGGCTGAAATTTGTGAAGTATTTGAGGGATTTTGATATTGAACCTGTAGTTTACATTCCCCAAAATCCGAATTACCCAATCCTGGATAAGGATCTCGTCAAAGAAATTCCAGAGGGTATTCAAATTCTTGAGCATCCCATATGGGAACCCTATGCATTGGCAGCAATGGTATCTAAAAAGAAGACCAAAACGATAAGTTCTGGTGTTATCCAAGAAACGAAACCATCTTTTGTTGAGAAAATATTACTTTGGGTAAGAGGCAATTTTTTTATTCCAGATGCACGGAAGTTTTGGGTAAGACCATCCATAAAATATCTTTCTAAAATTATTGAACTGGAGGGTATTAAAACTGTAATTACAACTGGTCCACCCCATAGTGTCCATTTGATTGGACTTGGATTGAAAAAGTTGTATCAAATTCAGTGGGTGGCGGATTTCAGAGATCCTTGGACCTCTATTGGATATCACTCTAAACTAAAATTATCTAAAACTTCACAAAGAAAACATAAGGTCTTAGAGAAAAATGTTCTCAATGCTGCGGATAAACTAATAGTGACCAGCAGAACAACCAAAACCGAGTTTGAACAGATAACAAAGAAGCCCATTAAAGTAATCACTAATGGTTTTGATGATGTAAACCAAGAAACTGAGTTAGACGAAGGTTTCACCATCTCCCATATTGGTTCTTTGCTTACAAGGCGTAATCCAACACACTTTTGGCAAGCAATAAAAGTATTGATAGATGAAAATGAAGACTTCAAAAAGCAACTTAAAATCCAGTTGATTGGGGTAGTGGGGGAGGAAGTGTTGGAAACTGTCAAGGAAAATGGGTTACAATCCTATGTGGAGCAATTGGGTTATCTTTCGCATAGCGATGTATTGAAAGCCCAGCAAAAATCGCAAATACTTTTATTGTTGGAAGTTGATTCGGCGGAAACCAAAGGCATAATTCCGGGAAAGCTATTTGAATATTTAAATGCAGGAAGACCAATTTTGGCAATTGGCCCATCAGAATGGGAAGCAGGTAAGATTGTTCAAGAAACAAATGCTGGCGCTGTTTTTAGTCACACGGATACAACTGCTTTAAAAGATTTACTTTTAACTTGGTTTAAAACCTATCAAAAAGGGAAATTGGCTTTAAACTCAAAAGGGATTCAACAATTCCATAGGAAAGAATTGACAAAAGCATTGGCAAATTACATCGAATGGGAATCGTCTTAAAGCAATCACTAAAAAACATTACAATAACCTATTTGGGATTTGCTTTTGGTGCTATAAACACACTTTTTTTATACACCCAAATATTACCTGATGAATACTATGGGCTTGTTACTTTCATATTGGCTTCAAGTACCATTCTGATGCCCTTACTGGCTTTTGGAGTCCATAATACCATGGTCAAGTTTTATAGTAATTATAAGGACACCGAAAAGGACGGCTTTCTAACTTTAATGTTGATTACACCGCTACTTGGCATTTTACCAGTGGCGACACTAACTTTTCTATTCTATGAACAGGTAGGTGATTTGGTTTCTACGGTTAACCCCATGGTCAAGGAATATGTTTGGTATGTCTTTTTGGTAGGATTGTCCATGGCCTATTTTGAAGTATTCTACGCATGGTGCAAAGTGCATTTAAAGTCAGTTTTCGGAAACTTTATGAAGGAAGTTTTTGGACGTATTGGGGTTTCCATTTTATTGCTTCTATTGTATTTTGAAGTAATTACGTTGGATGACTTTTTTAAATTTTTGGTTGGGCTTTACCTTTTACGAACAGTCATTGTAAAAATATATGCCTATAGCATCCGGTTTCCTAAAATAGATTTCAAATTTCCATCAAATACCAAAGAAATATTAGGTTATAGTTTTTTAATTATCCTAGGAGGTTCCGCGGCGATAATTCTCCTGGAAATAGATAAAGTGATGATCAATCAATTCATAAAAATTGAGAATGTGGCATATTATGGGGTTGCGACGTATATTGCTACGGTCATCATAGTTCCCGCTAGGGCAATGCATCAAATAACATATCCTTTAACTGCAGAATTGCTGAATTCTGGGAACCATTTTGAATTGGAGACGCTGTACAGAAAGACATCACTTACACTTTTTATCGCTTCTGGAATTCTGTTCGTGTTGATTATTCTGAATATAGACGATTTATACCTATTACTTCCAGAATCTTATAGAGATGGATTTTCCATTATTTTCCTTATCGGTTTGGCCAAGGTGTTTGATTCCCTTTTGGGGAACAACAACTCCATTTTGTACAATTCACAATATTATAAAACAGTACTTGTTTTTGGGATATGTCTGGCCTTGTTGACAATACTACTGAACTTTTTTCTTATCCCACAATTTGGATTGGAAGGTGCTGCTTTAGCGAGTTTTATTTCCATATTCATTTTTAATCTCGCAAAGCTGGTCTTTGTGAAATTAAAGTTTGGTTTTTTGCCCTTTTCAAAAGCTACTATAAAGGTTTTGGTCACTTTAATCTTGATAAGTGTACTGTTCCATCTTTTACAGTTTCCATTTCATCCCATTATCAATATTGTTTTGAAATCGATATTGATTGTGGTCATGTATTTAGGGATTTTATATCGCTTTGAAATATCTGAAGATATTACAGGAGTACTTTCCAAATGGCTGAGGAGGAGAGAAGAATAATCTAAAGAAAAACCCCGTAGCGGATAAATCCAACTACGGGGTAACAACTAACCAACCTAAAAACTATCTTTATTGTACTCTTGAACTTCTTGTTCTGGTACCTGTGTTACTGTTTCTACTAGAACTTGTGTTCCCTGTACTTCTTTTTACTGTCGTAGAAGAGCTTCTGGAAACTGTTCTTTTTGCTGTATTATTTCTACTTGCAACTGACCTATTTGTACTTTTTTGGGCTACTGGCCTTTTATACGAATTGGTTGTACTTATTGTAACTGTTCGTTTTGGTGTCTGAGTCACCTGTCTTTTAGTAACAGAAGTACTTCTTGGCGTACGGGTAACACTTCTTTGTGTTACTGTGTTTCCCCTGTTAGAGCGTTGTACAGTAGTATTACCTCTTTTTACAGTACTTTGCCTAACGGTTTTGTTTCTATTTACAGACGTTCTATCACCAGAGTTTCTAAAACCATTGTTATTAGATCGTGCAACTGTTCTAGAGCTTACCTCCCTGTTACTTCTACCATAGTCTGCACCTCTTCTTACATTGGTATTACGAACTACAGCTCTTTTATCATTGCGATACACATTACTTCGTCTATTGTTCCTGTTGAACCTGTACTCTCTTCCCCTTTGTACATAAGCACGTCTTACATTATTTCTATAAGGACTGTGAAATGAATATCGCAGTGGGTTATAATACCTTCTATATGGAGTGTTCCATACGGTACAGAAGCCTATTCCAGGTCTTGCAAAATATCTGTGAAAGGGTCTATATACATAACCTCTGTTATAGATGTTGATAAAACCGGTGTGGTGACTAAAAACTCCACCGTTATAAAAAACATTCAATCCACCAACTCTACGTACACGTCCATTTCTATACCAAACGTCTACACTTCCTATTTGAGAAACACGACCGTAATAATCATAATAAACAGGTATGTTCTCTACTTGGATTATAGCTCCGTAATCGTCATATTGTACGAATGGGTTATAATTGAATCCTGAGTTAAATGTAATACCAACATTTCCAACTCGTGCACCAACGCCAACGTTGACACGATTATCAATGTAAAAATCAAATTCTCCATCGGGATATACAGAAAATGTAACTCCATTCTCTACAAAGATGAATGAGTTTCCATATCTATAAGAATTGCTTGTGGCAACCTTATCTTCCATGGTGGTTGCAAAGATACTTGGAGTACCTAAAAGAACCGCTGCTATAATGAGTACTAACTTTTTCATACTATAAGGTTTTAAATTCCGAATGCAACTATTTACATCCCGACTAGTTAATACCAAACAGCGTGCCAAAAAAATTAGTTAAATTTTATATATCTAATAATCAGTAAGTTAAATCTATTTTTGAATTATAAACATTGACCTTCTGTTAAGTTGGTGTTCTTCCTCAGAGCAATCCATTCCGTTAGAGCAGTTGTTTAACAACCGCGTTTCACCATAGCCTTTGTAAGTAAGTCTACTGCCATCTATACCCTTGTTTATTAACCACTGCATTGTGGTCCAAGCTCTTTTTTCCGATAGACTCAGATTAAAACTATGACTAGACTTGGAATCTGTATGAGACTCGATATGAATTTCCAGTTGTGGGTACTCCTTCATGGCCTGCAGAATTTTTACTAATTCAACCTCTGCATCCGATGTTATTATATACTTTCCATAGTCAAAATAAATAGGCTGTAAATTTAATCTGCAGCCAAGGTCATCAATTGCACAATCTGGTGGAACCAATTCAATATTTAAGGTAAGATTATGTGACCCTCGAGGAGTGGTAATTGTTTTTTCAGTGGGATTATAGTCTTTACTGTTATTTTCACCTCTAACAGCGTATTGTTTACCACAGTCCACAAGCCCTTCAAATTTGTATTGACCAATAGAATCTGTACTTATCTGGGATACTATGGTATTGTTTTCGTCTAAAAGGGTGACCAAGGACTCATTTATAGGGTTACCGGTTTTAGCATCAGCAATCACTCCTTCAATATTGATTATCCCACATTTTTCCCAAATTCGATAGATATCATCCGAAACACTGCCGGCATTTCCATCACGATTAGAAGAAAGATATCCAATCAACTTTTCTTCGTTTATAATAAACCCAAAATCATCCTTATTTGTATTTATTGGCTGTTTTAAATTAGTAACCTGTTTAAATTTGCCTTTTTCTTCCAAAGAAATTGCAAAAATGTCTAGCCCACCTAAACTAAGATGACCATCACTGGAAAAGTAAAGGTTGTTGCTTTTACTGATATATGGAAAAGTTTCCCTTGCCTCGGTATTAATTTCAGACCCCATATTTATCGGGGTACCGTATAAGAAATCTCCAATAAGGTTTACATACCAGATGTCTGATCCACCATAAGAACCTGGCATATCTGATGAGAAATATAGGCGTTCTTCGTCTGGACTCAAAGCTGGATGGGCAACGGAATACGTATCACTGTTGAATGGTAATTCTTTAATATCTCCCCAAGAACCATCTTCTTGTTTTACCGCCTTATATATTTTAAGGCTTATGAATTTTTCCTTGGTCTTTTTTTTCTTTCCGTTGATATAGTTGTTTCTAGTAAAATACATAGTATTGCCATCATTTGTAAATACAGCAGAAGACTCATGCAAGGGAGAATTAATAGCTCCTTTTAATGGTGTAGGTTTGGATAATTTCCCTTCTTCATCAATTGTGGCCTCATATAAGTTTAAATAGGGGATTCCGTTCCATTCATGAATTTTATCTCCTTGGGTACTTTCAGATGAGGAAGCATATACAAGTTTGTTTTCAAAGAAGGATGGCCCAAAATCCGAACTGGACAAATCATTTGTTACGTTTTCTATCTCAAACGTTTTAGATTCAAAATCAACAAGACTATCCAAAGCGGGGTAATCCCTAATAAAATTCCTGGCCAAGTTTGTATTGGCTGATCGGGAGGAGAACTCACCCATCAATTTCTTGGAAAGATAATATTCGCCAATACTTTTAAAGCTTTGTGCAGCCCTGTAATAATAGTCAGGCTCCATGGCATTTGGATATTTTTCCATTAAATTTTTATACCATTTCACGGCCTCTCCATACTCACCGTTAAAATAATAGGTATCTCCCAATTTTTTATACACCTGTGCAGACTCATACCCAGCATTGACAACTTTAAGGTATATTTTCCGGGCATCGATATAGGCATATTCGTCAAATTCTTCATTGGCTTTTTTGACCTTGCTTTTTTGACTCTGCATCGCGAAAGCTATCAGGAATACTAGTGCAGTTATCAATATTTTAAACTTGCTCATTATTATAAAAAATTGTCTTAAAAGAATCTAGGAATCATAATCCTATCTGATTTGTGAAAGATGTCGAATCGTAAAAAAACTTCATAGGATCCATCGCTATATGCTTCAATATCTGTTGATTGGTAATCATAGGCCAATCCAGCAAAAATTGAATTTGAAAATTGGAACCCTAACATTGCACTGACAGAGGCATCCCATCTATAGGATGTTCCAAAGACAAATTTTTCCTTAAACATAAAGTTAGCTGAAAGGTCCAATTGCAATGGAGCGCCGCTAACGGTTTTGACCAAGGTTGCGGGCTTAAACTTTAGACTCCTATTTAAATCAAAAACATGTCCAAGAATAAGAAAGTAGTGAAGTCTTTCTACTGCTATACTGTTAGCATCTCCATTTTGAAATGTACTTTCATCAAAATGTTTGGAATTTAAAAAGTTGGGAACGGACATTCCTGCATAAAACCTTTCAGTCTTAAAGTATAGACCCGCTCCAACTTGGGGTTGTAATTTTTGATCTATATTATTTTGGAAATTGGGGTCGTTGGGATTAAAGACACTTAATTTATTAAAATTAACATCCAATAAATCAACTCCACCTTTTAGACCAAAAGATAACTTGCCTGTTTGGGAAACGTCAATGGTGTAGGAATAATCCACTGTTATATTTGACTCTACAGCGGGACCAATTTCATCATGGACAATGGACAACCCTAACCCCATGCTATTATACAAACCTATGGGGGCATTTGCTGTAAAAGTCAGTGTACGTGGAGAACCTTCAAGCCCTACCCACTGGGTACGTGCCAACATTCCGATACTAAGTGTTTCCCTAGACCCGGCATAGGCTGGATTTATCACCTGGGTATTGTACATATATTGGGTATACTGGGAATCTTGTTGACCAATGCAGTATAAGCTAGCTACAACATGCATTAACATAATTAACACTTTCTTTTTCTGCATATATGGTTTTCTCTTGGCCAGGTTTTGTAGGTTGTTCATGGTGGTAAGATTGACTGCTAATCCCTGTTAATATATAGATAGCCGGAGTAACTTTCTTTCCCTGGATTGTCTGACGAAAATGTTAGAATATAGAAATAGGTTCCAGTAGGCAATGACCTGTCTTCAGCAACAGTTGCCCTGCCAAAAGAAGTACCACTAAAAAGATTACTACCTTCTCCGTATTGATTTGCCTCATATACAAGTACTCCCCATCTATTATAGATTTTTAAGCTATTATCCGGGAAATTTTCTATACCTCTAATTCTGAAAAAATCATTGATACCATCACCATTTGGGGTAATACCTGTAAAAATCTTAAAATCAGAATCACCAATGGTGCCTCCAAAGCAAGCTTCTATGACTGATACCCTAGTAAGATTATCTCTGGTAAATAAATCACTGTCGGAAATGTCGTTGACAATAAAATTTTCTTGCTCTACTACATTTGCGGTTATTGTAGCCTGATTTTCAACGAACCCTATATTTAAGTCTTCTTGGGTTATTCCATAAACAACGGCGTATGTCCATTCTTCATTGACCTCTAGGATGTCGTTGTCATTGTCATCACCGGAAAGAGGCCCCTCTATCGGGTTTTCAAAAAGATCATCACGCAGGAGTAACCCGGTTAGGGGCTGATTTCCTAAATTGGCTATCCTAAATGTATATCGAATACTTTCAAGGCAACCATCATTGGTTGAATCAAAAAGCTCACCTGTTTTCACCAACCCTATTCCGGCCGAAGTATTGATGCAAGCTCCAATAACGGATATACTTGTTAGGTCATCCAAGCTATATGTACTTTGATGTGAAAAATCCGTAATAAAAGTATCTGGTAAATCGGTACGGTAGGCAGTGACCATGGCCTGATTTTCTACAAAGGTCCTATCAATATCTTCCTCGACTATGGGACGCACCAGATTATAATTCCATTGTTCTCCAATATCCAAAATTTCATCTTCATTGAGGTTGCGGCTATTAGGTTCCGTAAGGGTAATGCCCAAAAAGAAATCCTCTAAAAGGATATTTTCAAGAGCAATGTTCCCTAAGTTCTCAACAGTGAAGAAATAAAGGACTGAATCGTTGCAATTGTCATCATCAGAATCAAATAGACTAGCCGTTTTTATCAATCCGATAGAAGCAACCTCACTAGGACATGCACTTGATACATCCGTGCTGGCAGTATTAGAATCGGCTGTCACACTAGTATTGTTTCCAATGGGCTGCGCTGAAACGTTGGCTTGATTGAACCGAAGTTGCGGGGAGTTATCAATATCAGTCTGGGTTATAAAGTAGGTGGCGGTAAAAACCCAATCTTCCATCTGGTCTATTTCGTTGTCGTTATCAAGATCACCCGGATTAGGAGTAGGGGCAGTAATGGTATTGCCCAAATCGTCTGTCAGCACAATCTGACCCAAATCTGAACTGCCAACGTTGCTCACCGTATAGGTGTAAATTATCCTATCATCGCATCCATCATTGTTGCTATCTGAAAGGGAATCTAAAAGAGTTACGGATACAGCCGCAGAAAAACTAGCACAGGCACTGGAGAGGTCTATGTTATTTTGATCATTGTCTGAAACCTGGAAGGTACTGCCCAAAGGTTCCGCAGTAACTGTTGCGGCACTAATCAAGGGGGTATTGGTGATATTCTCTGGTGTAATATTGTAGGAACCGGTATAGGTCCATTCTTCACCTACCTCTAAAATACCATTGGTATTGATGCTTTCGTCATCTGGCCCGATCACTGGACTTGGCAATTGGTCGTTCGTGAGTACAACGGTGTCCAGATCTACTTGCCCAGAGTTGGTGACCACAATTCTAAAGTCGATGGTATCCGGGCAGTTGTCCGTATCGCTGTCCGAGAGACTGTGGGTCCTGGTCAAGGTGATTTCGGCAGTGTCCGCACAGGCCCCAGAGACATCATTATCGTTGTCCTGATCTAAATTAGGGGCAGATGGATGCGAATCATCCACTACCTGAAAGGTGCTACCTATATGTAGCGCCCTGACATCAGCTCCGCTAATCACATTTATTCCATCAATATCTGCTTGGTCAAGATCATAACTCCCAGTATATTCCCAAGTTTCACCGCTGTCCAGAATAGTATCCCCGTTTCCATTTGAAGAAAGGGTTGGGGCATTGACCAACAGATCGTCATTAACCACAACATTTTCCAAAGGTGCATTTCCTGTGTTGGTCACTTCAATGGTTATAGCGATGCGGTCCGTACAGTTGTCCCCATCACCACTATCCTCCAAAACGGTGTTTCGTATTATCGAAATGCCTACAGTATCGTCACAAGCACCTGAAAAAAGAATTTCATTGTCAGCATCATCTGCTGGGTCTGTGGGATGGGAGATATCTTGTACAGGAAAGTTACCCACAGAAGATTCTGCTTGAACTGTGGCCCTGGAGAATATATCCCCACCGTCTATATCTCCTTGTGTAATATTATAAGAACCGGAGTAGGTCCACACTTCACCAGCTCCTTGAAGCAGGATTCCATCATTTCCCACATCACCGGAAGGATTAACAAGATTGCCCAATTGGTCATCGGTAAGAACTATGTTAATCAAATCCAATCCTCCAGAATTTGATACCTCAATGACAAAGTCAATTTGGTCATTGCAGCCATCCGTATCGGTATCCATCATTTGCAGGACTCGAGTTACTGCAATAGATGGACCATCGGCACAGGCCCCTGGAATGTTGACAACGGTGTCGCCAACATCGGTTTCATCAGTAGGGTGGGATTCATCCATAATGGAGACGGCTGTACCAATGGGTTGTGCCGTGACCCTTGCTCGCCCTGTTACACTTCCAAGTGTTGCGTCCGGTTCAGTGATGTTATAAATACCAATTCCATCATATTGCCAAGTTTCACCAATTTCCAATACACCGTCGGCATTACCGCTTTCAAGAAATGGTCCTGCAGTAATATCATTAAGTTGATCATCATGCAGATCCGTAATGTTAAGATCCATACCACCAAGGTTATGTATGGTAAGTGTATATTCTATTTGGTCGTCACAGCCATTTAAATCGTTGTCAATTAAACCCGTATCTATTTTGGTCAGTCCCACGGCCACGGTATCAAAACAGGTTCCGGTGACATTCGTTACGGTGTCAGCATCATCATCAAAAAGGGTAGGGTGGGAAAGGTCGGAGATTTGGACTCCAACAGCAGGAACTGCAAATACCTCTGCTTGCCCTGTGACATCACCATTGTTGTTGTTGATATCCGTTTCTAAGATGTCGTAGTTTCTTTGATATACCCATATTTCATTAGGCTCTAAAATACCATTACCGTCATCCCCGGAACTAGGTCCGGGTATATCGTTACCCAATTCAGAATCATTGACAACAATTGTGGTCAAATCCACATTGCCCTCGTTGGACACCCGAATGGTATATTGGATGGCATCAAGACAACCATCAGCATCAGTGTCAATCAAGCTATTGACATCCGCTTCTTTTATGATTCCGATGGCTGCAGTATCTGCACAAGTTCCTGTTACATCAGTGAATGTGATACTTTGATCGGTGAAATCAGTGGGATGGGATAATTCGTCAGGAACTGGAGTTCCAGACCCTACAATGGTCGTAAGAAGGGTTGCTTGATTTTCCAGCGGAGAATTATCAATATCGTCTTGAAGAATATCATATCTGGAAGTATAAACCCATTCTTCACCAATATCAAGTTGGTTATCGCTATCTACATCGCCATTATTTGGGTTGGGTAAACTTATAAGGTTGGTTAGGTTATCAACTAGAGATGTAATACTCAAATCCACGTTTCCCGAATTACGGACTCTGTAGATATAATCGATTGCATCAGGGCATGTATCCGCGTCGGTGTCTACGGGTAGGGCAGCCGAGATCAATAGCATTTCGACCACAGGATTTTGACAAGATGTTAGATCGGCAACTGTGACATCAGCAGACAGGGGGTCGCTTGGATGTGAGTCATCGGTTACCGGAATCAATGTGTTTTGGACGACTGCGTTGACCGTGGCCTGGTTTGTTACAGCCCCAAGGTTCAGTTCGCCCTGCGTGATATTATAGGTGGATGTGTATGTCCATGTTTCCCCAGCTTCTAAAACATCATTACTATTGGCATCCCCATTTGGTCCGGCAATAGGATTTCCGAGGTCATCGGAGAGCACTATATTCACCAAATTAACACTACCGGCCCTTGTCAATTCGTACTGATATTCCAGGGAGCCGGTACAAGCCCCCGGATTGTTAACGCTTAAAACCAGGGAGATACCTGCGTTAAAGGTATCACAGGCCCCGGAGACATCTATTGAGGTCAAGCCCGCCGAGGATTCATCTGTGGGATGTGACTGGTCGGAGGTAGGTGTTCCGGAACCGACAATGTTTGCGGTGGCAGTGGCCTGATTATTCAAGACCATATTGGTAATATTATCTTCTGTGATGTCATGGGTAGCTGTGTAGAACTGCGTTTCCCCCAAATCCAATATACCATTATTGTTGGGGTCCGTGACAAGGACTATGGCATTAGTCAAAATATCGGTCACAACAAGGTTGTCCAGGTCAACATTGCCATTGTTCGTTACCTGGTAGGTATAGACCACAACGTCATCGCAGTTGTCGCTGTCCGAGTCGGCAGTGGTAGCGGTCAGTAGTACGGCCAGCTCCGGGGATTGGCAAGATGTTAAATCGGTAATCGTGACATCATCGTCTTGGGGGTCTGAGGGGTGGGAATCATCGATAACCGGAATCAACGTGTTTTCAACAACTGCGGTGACCATGGCCTGGTTTGTTACAGCCCCAAGATTTAGTTGATCTTGTGTAATGTTATAGGCCGTTGATGTGTATGTCCATGTTTCCCCATCTTCCAAAACATCATTATTATTGTCATCACCAGTAGGTATTGTAATTATAATATTTCCCAGATTATCTGTGAGTGTTATGTTCTGTAAATTAACACTGCCCGCCCTTGTCACTTCGTACAGATATTCCAGAGAGCCAGTACAGTTAAGATTGATATCTCTTAATATCAGGGAGATGTCAGCATCAAAGTTGTCACAGGCCCCGGAGACATCTACTGAGGTCAGCCCAGCCGAGGATTCATCGGTGGGATGGGACAGGTCCGAGGTGGATGTTCCGGAACCGACAATGTTCGCGGTGGCAGTGGCCTGATTGTTCAAAGGATTGTCGGTAATATTTTCTGGTGTGATGGGATGAGCAGACGTGTAGATCCATATTTCCGTTGTATCCAATCTACCGTTGCCATTAATGTCGCCAAGATTTGGGTTTTGAAGTATAGGAGTGGTACCCAGATCATCAGTAACCGTAACCATTTCCAAATCAACATTGCCCTTGTTCGTTACCTGATAGGTATAGACCACAACGTCATCGCAGTTGTCGTTGTTCGAGTCGGCAGTAGTACCGGTCAGCAGTACGACCAACTCTGGGGATTGGCAGGATATTAGATCGGTAACCGTGAAATCATCGGACAGGGGGTCGCTTGGATGTGAAAAATCGGTAATGATGTCTCCTGTTCCATTGATTTCCACAGATACTTCGGCTTGATTCTGTACCTCTCCTTGTTGTATATCATCTTGGGTTATGGTATAATATGCATTGAATCCCCAAGTTTCCCCAGGACTCATTTTACCATCACCGCCGCTATCAGTGATGGGACCGATAATGGAACTACTAGCAAGAAATGAGTCATTAAGTTGTACGTTTTGAAATTCCTCTGGCCCCAAACTTTCATTGATAACAGAAAAAGAATATTCGATGGTTGTACAAGGCGCAAAACCTGCTGGATCCAAATCTCCTGTTTTTACAAGTGAAACCCTGGGTTGGCATTCGCTTATATCTGTTATGGTATCGCCATCATCTAAGGGGTCATCTGGATGCGAATCATCATCCACAGTTATCATGCCCATCCCGTTTACACTTCCACTTACCGTTGCCTGCCCTGCCCTTACCTCTCCAGCAATTCTTTCTTCGGAAGAAATGCTGTAAGAAACGGTAAATGTCCACTCTTCACCAACCTCCAATAAATCATTGCCGTTATCATCCCCATCATTACCAACCAAAGATACATTTACAATACCCAATGCTGTGTCGTTCAATAAGATAAATTCGAAACGTTCTCCATTGGTACTCTGGTTGGTTATATAATAGGTATAATCAATAGTTGTGCAGAGTTGGATTCCGGCTCCGCCAGGATTTAATACCCCTTCTTTTACCAAACCAATTGCTGGGACATATAAATTGTGGTCAACCGTAGTTGCTATAGAACTTGCATCCTTTTTAGCTGTTGATGCGCTATTTTTTGAAGAAACTTTGTCCGCTACTAATTTTATCTTTGAACTTAGGCCAGAAATATGGTTTGAGTTACTTACAACTAGAAAAAAAGCAAACAAAAGTTGACCTAGGCGCCTTCTCCTTACCATTATTTTAAGAGTATTGGGGAGCATAGTTTTATACCATTAACAAATTTTAATGTTAGATATCTGCCTTGTTGATAGCGTAAAAACAAGGCAGGGAGTGCATGTTACAATGAAATTAAGTAGACATTGGAAAAAAGAGGGGTGCTAATTCACAAACCCATTATAGGATTTGACGGAGATACCATCTGGATTGATGATGCCGAAACAAAAAACATTGTTTTAAGTAGGGTTTTAGACGTTATCCTGTTTGTGGTAGTCTTACCAAGATATCTGGAAAACCAACCCTATAATTTGTTTTCTAGATATTTAGCGGTAATTGATTTCGGATTTTGGATCAGCTCTTCGGGAGTACCCTCAGCAACTAAATACCCGCCGTTTTCTCCACCTTCTGGGCCAAGGTCGATGATATAATCCGCACATTTGATCAATTCAATATTGTGTTCGATCACAATTACGGAATGTCCTTTTCCAATTAATTCATCAAAAGATTTAAGCAGTTTTTTAATGTCGTGAAAATGTAAGCCTGTAGTGGGCTCATCAAAAATGAACAAGGCTTTTTCCTTGGTATTTCCCTTCACTAAAAACGAAGCGAGTTTAATTCGTTGGGCCTCACCACCTGAAAGGGTAGAGGAGGACTGTCCCAGAGTAACATAACCCAAACCTACATCTTGAAGGGGCTGTAGCTTGCTTACTACTTTTGTTTGGGAATGGGTTTTAAAATGCTCTATGGCTTCATCTATTGTAAGATTTAGAATGTCGTCAATACTTTTACCTTCAAATTTAACCTCAAGGATTTCTTTTTTAAAGCGTTTTCCAGCGCACACATCACATTCCAAATGCACATCAGCCATAAACTGCATTTCTACAGTGATCTCTCCTTCTCCCTTACATTTTTCACATCGACCTCCATCAACATTAAAAGAAAAGTGTTTGGGCTGATACCCTCTTAGTTTACTCAACTTTTGCGATGAGAACAGCGTACGAATATCATCATAGGCCTTAATATAGGTAACGGGGTTGGAGCGGGAGGAGCGGCCAATTGGATTCTGATCTACAAACTCCACATGTTTAATATGGGAATATTTGCCTTCCATTTTGGTAAATTGCCCCGCTTTTTCACCATAACCTCCAATTTCTTTTAGAATTGAGGGATATACTATTTTCTTTACCAAGGTGCTTTTGCCACTTCCAGATACTCCCGTAACCACGGTCAGTACATTTAAGGGAAAGGTTACATCAATATTTTTAAGGTTATTCTCCCGGGCTCCTTTTATTTGAATGTATTGTTTGGAATTTCTACGTTCCTTTGGCACTTCAATTTCTTTGGTACCATTTAAATAATCAGCAGTTAAGGAATTTGATTTTAATATGGCATCCATACTTCCAGTGGCCACTACTTCGCCACCCAAGGTTCCGGCTTCTGGACCTATATCTATGACTTCATCGGCCGCTTTCATAATATCTTCATCGTGCTCCACTACAATAACGGTATTTCCCAAATCCCGAAGGGATAACAATACTTCAATCAGGTTTTCGGTATCTTTTGGATGCAAACCAATGCTTGGCTCATCCAAAATATACATGGAACCCACCAAACTACTTCCCAAGGAAGTTGCCAAGTTGATGCGTTGACTTTCACCTCCTGAAAGCGTGTTTGACTTTCGATTTAGAGTTAGGTAGCTTAAGCCTACTTTACTTAAAAAGTCTAATCGCGTAGTTATTTCTTTAAGTAAGCGTTTGGCAATGGTAGTATCATGTTCAGATAATTCCAGTGCTTCAAAAAATGGCATCAACTTTTTGATGGGCAATTCAATTAAATCAGAAATGGAATATCCCCCAACTTTCACATAATTGGCTTCTTCCCTAAGCCGCTTGCCTTTACAAACCGAACATTTAGTCTTGCCTCGATAACGGGAAAGCATTACCCGATTTTGAATTTTATAGCTTTTTTCTTCCAACTGTTGAAAAAAAGCATGTATCCCCATAAAGTGTTCATTGCCATCCCAGACCAATTGTTTTTGTTCTTCGGTGAGTTCAAACCAAGGTTTGTGTATTGGGAAATCAAATTTATAGGCCGTATTGACCAATTCATCCCTGTACCAGCCCATACTTTCACCACGCCAAGGGAAAATTGCTTTTTCAAAAATTGATAGGGCCGTATTGGGAACGACCAAATCTTCATCTATTCCAATGACGTCTCCATAGCCTTCACATTTAGGGCAGGCCCCGTAGGGATTATTAAAACTGAAGAGATGCACATTGGGTTCTAAAAATTTTAAGCCGTCCAATTCAAACTGATTGCTGAAAGTTTTTGTTTCACTGCTTTCCAGGTTTTCAATGGCACATCTTCCTTTACCTTCAAAAAAGGCATTGTCCACTGCATTCGCCAAGCGATTGTAAAAGTCTTCATCGTCTTTAACAATTACCCGATCCACAACCAAATCAAACTTTCTGCCTATATCTTGGGGCACGTTGTCAATCCGAAGCACTTCTCCCTTATACTTAATTCTTGCATACCCTTGTTTTGAAAACAACTCCAGGGACTTTAATGAATCACGATCATTGGCGATGGTTATGGGCGCAAGCAATAGCAACTTAGTACCCTCTTCCAATGGTTTTATAGAATTGATAACATCGGTAACGGTGTCCTTTTTTACCTCATTCCCAGATACAGGGGACAGGGTTTTACCAATACGCGCGTATAGTAACTTTAGGTAATCATAAATTTCAGTGGTAGTTCCTACGGTTGACCTGGGGTTTGTGGAATTCACTTTTTGCTCAATCGCAATGGCGGGAGCTATACCTTTTATATAGTCAACTTTTGGCTTATCCAGTTTTCCCAAGAACTGTCTTGCATACGAAGAAAGGCTTTCCACATAGCGACGTTGGCCTTCGGCATAAAGTGTATCAAAAGCTAAACTGGACTTTCCAGAACCTGACAACCCAGTGATGACCACAAGCTTATTTCTAGGGATTACTACATCTATGTTCTTTAAGTTATGCAGTTTGGCACCTTTTATGATAATATTTTGCTTTGGATTCACGCTATTGATAGTTGCCATATGTTAAAATTAGGGTACCAAAGATACAATACCCCCCACTTAATACGTATATTGTATCAGTTAACATCTAAAAATGCCCAAATCACAACATTGTTTTTTCATGGGTATACTGTTTTTCTATATTTGATGTGTAATTAAAAAACTGATAGGCCTATACAGAAATAATTACTTTTTTAAAATTAAGCTAAAAACTAAAGTCTTTCTTAACACAAGGAGGGGCTACTAATTTTAACCAAAAAAGTAATTTGTATGGAACTACAGATTGAAGACTCGATATTAGTAAAGAATTACATTGCTGGAGAGGAAAACGCACTCGAAATCCTCATTAACAGGCATAATCAAAGAATTTCAAGTTTTATTTATTCAAAAGTGATGGATAGAGATGTTGCAGAGGACATCTTCCAAGACACTTTTATTAAAGTAATCAAAACGCTTAAGAAAGGTAGGTATAGTGAAGAAGGTAAATTTTTACCTTGGGTAATGAGAATAGCCCATAACCTTATTATTGACCATTTTCGTAAGAATAAGAGAATGCCCAAGTTTGAAGGGAGCGATGACTTTAATATCTTTTCCGTTATTAAGGATGATAAACTAAATGCTGAAAAGCAGATTATCAAGAATCAAATTGATAGTGACCTTACACTTTTAATTGATGAATTACCTGAAGATCAGAAGGAAGTTTTGTTAATGCGTATCTATAAGGATATGAGTTTTAAGGAGATATCCGAAAACACTGGGGTAAGCATAAACACTGCCCTTGGTAGAATGCGCTATGCCCTGATTAACCTTAGAAAGATTGTTGAACGCAATAATATCGTTTTAACGAATTAATCTGCATTCCAACGAACATAGCAATATTTCAATTCTAGCGGCGTTATCTAATTGTAACATTAATGCTAGAATATGGAAAACATTTACTCTGAAGAACAAGAAACTGTAAAATCAGTTAAAGCAAGACGAGAAACCATTGATTTCTTGTTGAGCTACTCTAAATCGATTCAAGTAGTTGATTACAAAAGCCACAAATTCGAAGTGACATTGAATTAACAGCTTTAAAAAAACAAAAAAGAGCCGCTAATTGCGGCTCTTTTTTGTTTTATAGTAGTCGTTCAACACCGTTTTTCTCCCAATTGCTTTGGTAATGATGTCTTTTTCAATGTCCCAACCTCTGGCGGGAGAGTATTCACGACCGTACCAAATTATTTGAAGGTGTAGCTTATTCCATGTTTCTTTTGGGAATAATCGTTTTGCATCTTTTTCCGTTTGCACAACATTTTTTCCATTGCTAAAACCCCACCGGTACATAAGTCTATGGATATGTGTGTCTACTGGAAAGGCGGGAATGCCAAATGCCTGTGAAACAACTACACTTGCAGTTTTATGGCCAACGGCCGGTAATTCTTCCAACGATTCAATGTCTTTTGGAACTTCTCCGTTGTATTTTTCAATCAATATTTTAGATAACCCATGAATACCTTTGGATTTCATAGGGGAGAGTCCTACGGGTCTTATAATTTCCCTAATTTCATCCACCGTGAGTTTTACCATATCATAGGGATTATCTGCCTCTGCAAACAATAATGGTGTAATTTTATTTACTCTTACATCTGTACTTTGCGCTGATAACAAAACTGCAATTAATAGTGTATATGGGTCCTTATGGTCCAATGGAATTGGAATTGTGGGATATAGTCTATCCAAAGTAGTGGTCGCAAAATTTACCTTGTCTTGTTTAGTCATTTTTGTTTAACTTTGAATAAAATATATTAAACAATATAATTAAAAATCATATTGCATATGAATACCTTAAAAGTAGGGGATAAAGTACCTGAATTTTCTTCGAAAGACCAAGATGGAAACACAATAAGTCTTAATGATTATAAAGGAGAAAAATTGGTGGTTTTTTTCTACCCCAGAGCAAATACACCTACATGTACTGTTGAAGCCTGTAATATAAACGACAACTATGCAAAGTTGCAGAGTGAAGGGTACAAAATACTTGGTGTAAGCGAGGATACAGAAAAAAAACAATCCAACTTTAGCAAAAAATTTGGGTTTCAATATCCGTTATTAGCTGATGTAGACCATACTGTGATTGATGCGTTTGGCGTTTGGGGTCCAAAAAAGTTTATGGGCAGGGAATTTGACGGAATCCACAGAATGACCTTTATTATTGATGAAAATGGAGTTGTTGAAAAGGTAATTGACAAAGTGAAAGCAAAGGAGCACACTTCGCAAATTTTAAATTAGCAATTATAAAAGCATATCCAACGACATTTATCCTAAAAGATAAATGCCGTTTTCTAATAAACGCTATACTTCTTCCTTCTTAGGAGATGGTTGTTTTCTGGTAAAAAGTTGTTTATCCTTAATCATTTCCGCAATTCCCTCAGGTAACATTTCCTCCCAACCTTCTTCACCGTTTGTAATACGTTTTAGGACATCTCTTGAGAATATGTGCATGATATCAGGATCATAATCAATAATATCCATCACCTTACTGTTGTATTTAAAGAATTTATACAATTCTTTCATTCTTGGATGCACCTTTATATTATTGCTGGTCATAACCTGACCGGTAGCAGCATCCTTCATAGGGTATAGATAGACTTTAAGATCCTTAAAGAACAATTTGCCAAATGCTTCCAAAATCCCCCCACTTAAATGTCGATAGTATTTTTCATCAAAAATGTCGACCAAATTGTTTACCCCCATGGTCAATCCAATCTTTGATTTTGTGTAATTATTAAAATACTCGACCAACTTGTAATATTCTTGGAATTTGGAAATCATAACAGAATGTCCAAGTGAGCATAGAAGTTCTGCTCTGTCCATAAAATCTTGCTCATCTATTTCCCCGGAGGCTTTAAGGTTGGAAAGGGTAATTTCAAAAATAACAATGGTATTTTCATACTCAACCGTCGGTTCGCGCACAAAAATATCATAGGATTTTTGGAACATATCCAGGTTCACCTTGGTAACCGGTCGAAAACTACCACGCAGCGCCAAGATATTTTTCTTGTACAATACTGAAGCTGGCAATAAATTATGGCCATCGGGTCCGAACATAACCGCATCGGTCATATCATTTCGAATAAGTTGCAGACTCATGAGCCTATTGTCAACCTCTTTGAAATTTGGTCCGGTAAAGTTTATCATATCAATTTCTATAGTATCACTGTCAATGTGATCGTATAGATATTTTAAAAGTTTTTTTGGTTTATGGTATTTAAAAAATGCACCATAAATGAGATTCACCCCAAGAGTTCCCAATGTTTCTTGTTGCAGCCTTGCTTCAGTTTGTTTAAAACGAATATGTAGGACAATCTCATCATACTCCTTTTGTTTGGGATCTAACTGGAAACGTATACCTATCCAACCGTGGCCTTTATAGCGCTTTGAAAAATCAATGGTTGCCACAGTGTTCGCAAAAGAAAAGAAAAGGTAGTCAGGATTGTTCTCCCTGCTAATGCGTTCTTCCACCAAACGCATTTCATGCGACAACATTTTCTTTAATCGCGATTGGGTAACATACCTGCCGTCTTCTTCAGTACCATAAATGGCATCACTAAAAGATTTATCATAAGCACTCATTGCCTTTGCAATGGTTCCTGAGGCTCCACCCGCCCTAAAAAACTGACGTGCCGTCTCTTGTCCTGCGCCAATTTCGGCAAAGGTTCCGTAAATGTTTGGATTAAGGTTTATTCTAAGGGTTTTCGCCTTTATAGATGGAATATTTTCAAAAGAATTAATCGTATTGGAAGCAGTGGACATATCCAGTATGTTTTGTGTGAGCAAAGTTACACTCTTAATCAAATCTATTAAATAAATAAGTTATAATTTTGGATTTAATGGATGATATGATGACCATTACTTTTTTGGGGACGGGAACTTCACAAGGAATCCCTGTTATTGGTAGTGATCATCCAGTTTGCCTAAGTAAGGATCCACGGGATAAAAGGCTGCGGGTTTCGGTCCTAATTTCTTGGAAGGATTTCAATTATGTGATTGATTGCGGCCCCGATTTTAGACAACAAATGTTGACCCATTCGGTTGACAGGTTGGACGGCATTCTATTTACACATGAACATGCAGACCATACTGCTGGAATAGACGACATTCGGCCTTTTTTCTTTAGACAGGGAGATATACCCATCTATGCCGATGAACGAGTTATAGAAGCTTTGAATATAAGGTTCGATTATATTTTTGCTGATGAAAATAGGTATCCTGGAGCACCAGCGGTAAAAGTGAATACGGTAGAAAAAAACAAGCCTTTTTATTTAGAGGATGTTAAAGTAACACCGATTGAAGCATATCACAATAGACTTAAGGTGTTTGGTTATAAAATAGGCGGATTTGTGTATTTAACTGATGTGAAAAGTATGGAAGGCGACCAGCTCCAAAAGATAATGGGAGCGGAAATTATGGTGGTCAATGCGCTTAGGGAAGAACCGCACCATTCACATTTTAATTTGGAGGAAGCACTTGCGTTTGCCAAAAAAGTAGGTGCAAAAAAAACCTATTTTACGCATATCAGTCATTTGTTGGGCTTTCATGAAGAAGTTGAGAAAAAACTTCCAGAAAATGTATTTTTGGCCTATGACAACCTACAATTGAAGATCTAATTATTATGAAAAACAAAATATTCCTTTATCTATTTGTATTTGCCGCATTGATTGTGTTGTATCAGTTTGTAAGTACCAACAACCTTCAGAAAGCGCTAAACTCTAAAATTGACACCCTTACTACAGAGGTTACAGATTTAAAGGACTCCCTACAACAATCACAACTTAAAATATTGGATATTCAATATTTTTCCTTAGAAAACAACGATGATGCATTGGCGTATTACGACCATCTGGAATTGAAGAACCCAGCGCGCTATATTGAGGATAAACTTTTGGAAACCAACGAAAAAAAGGGAAACAATCCTTTGGTGCCCTATGATGGTATGGAAAATGATTTTAAAATCAACAAAATAAAAGTGCTAAATCACAAATGGTTGTTGGCAGATTTTTCAGATGGAAAATATTGGGGGGACCTCGTTATTAAATATGAACTTAAAGATGATTTAAGTGTGGATTTCACTTTAGTGGACCACTTGCTCTATACACGGAGCAATTAAATATTTTTCACCAACCATTCTTTAAAAGAATAAAAGTTCTGTTGGGATACCCCATGACCTATGGGAAATTCCTCATAGGTATGGTTAATATTCATTTGCTTTAGAAAGTCTGGTGTTTTTTGCGCCCACTCCAATGGAATTACTTGGTCTACCTGACCGTGAGAGGCATAAATATTAAGTTCATTATGATTCTTGTCCTTATAATTTTCCAGCAAAATATTTTCATTGATATATCCGCTTAACGCGATTACATTCTTTATTTTTTCTGGAAAGGATAGAGCTACGCCATAACTCAAAATAGTACCTTGACTAAAACCTAAAAGAGTTATGTTGTCCGCGTCTAAGTTATAGGCTTCAATGGCCTCATCTATAAATGTGACTATTTTGTCCCTAGATTGTTTTGCTTGTTCATCATCACTCCATTTTCCTTGTTCAGCATCAAAATTGATAGCGTACCAAGCATGGCCAAAAGGGTCCAGGTCATAAGGGGCTTTAAGGGAAAATATGGTTAATTCTTCCGGAAGTTCAGAAGCAAATGAAAATAGATCTTCTTCATTACTCCCATATCCATGAAGCATAAAAACTGAAGGTGATTTATCTGATTTGACAGAGGGACGCAACAAGTACTCTAAAGATAATGGGGTGGGGGACATCGTTATTTTTTATGGAATAAAGGTAAACCATTTTTGAAAATATTGCCCAAGTACCGGAAGCAATTGTTGCCTATTTGTTAGGGCTGCTTGTAATCCATATACCCAACAAAAAATATAGATTGCCCAAAGAAAAAACCATCCAGAATCTATTCCCGAATAGTTCAAGAAAATGGAAAATGAATGATATAGTAAATGAATACCGAATGCCTGCCGAATATGAAACCGGGCAAAGCTATTTTTTGGCTCCATATTCATAGTCATTGCAATCAATGCTCCAACTATGGTAATGTATGAAATTATGGCTGTGGTACGCCCAGGGGTTGAGTTGCCCAAAATTTTATATTGAGAGTTGATTATTGTTGATTATTCCGTAGATTTTTCCTTTTAGTTTAGATTCAAGAAACATACTGTTCTTGGAAGTGGATTTAATGTCATCCAAATTAAATACTGCCTCCAAGTCTGGGTCAAAAAGAGTAAGACATGCTTTTTCACCTTCCTTGAAAACAGGAGAGGCAATGCCAAAGCGTTCACGACCTTTGGTTAAAAGGGATATGGCCATCTCTAACCCGAAAATTTGATTCAAGCTGCCAAACGCCGACTCCAATCCAATGGTTCCGTTGGTAGCATTATCAAACTCCACTCTCTTCTCTTCAATATCAATAGGGATATGGTCCGAAGTCACAAAATCAATTACGCCATCTTTTAAACCCTTAATGAGTGCCTTACAATCCGATTTACTGCGTAGGGGAGGAGAAACTTTATAGTTGGTGTCGAATTCCTCCAAATTTTCATCTGTAAAAACGAGATTGTGGATGGCTACACTACAGCTTATATCCAAACCTTTCTTTTTGGCATTGGCAATAAGTTTCACCGAATTGGCTGTTGAAATTGTTGGAATATGAAGTTTTCCACCAGTATATTCCAAAATGAACAAATCTCGGGATACCTGAAGTTCCTCTGCTAAATCCGGTATTCCTTTAAGCCCAAGTTTGGTAGAGACTTCTCCCTCATGCACCATGCCCTTGCCTTTTATTTGCCCATCCTGAGGAAAAGAAAATACAAGGCCATCAAAATTTTGCGCATACAAAAGTGCAATCTTCAAGAGGTTTGGATTGGGGATTTGCTTTTTGAAATCATAAAAAGCAACTGCTCCTGCATTCTTCATGTCAAAGAGTTCCGCCAATTCTTTTCCTTCAGATTTTTTGGTCAAACTACCTAATGGATATAGGTTGGTTCCATTCCCTTTTGCCCTTTCTTTAATAAAAACAATATCCGAACTAGTATCTGGTATAGGATTGGTATTAGGATTCAACAAAATATCGGTAAACCCGCTGTGACCGGTTACATGAATTCCATTAGCAATGGTTTCTCGCTCTTCAAAGCCTGGCTCCCCAAAACTCACGCTACTATCAAACCAGCCCAAGGAAACATGGAGGTTTTTATAATTGATTGTTTTACTGTTTGAAGGTGAATCTATAGAAACGGCAATCTTTTCAATGACCCCTTTTTGAATTAGAATGTCCCGCTTTTTTAAATGCAAAACCTTGTTTTCCGGGCATACTATTTTTGCAGATTTCAGCAGAATGTTCATGTAATAAATTTTTGAATGATTACTTCTACAAGCACAAGAAGCAGCGCTAAAATAACAAACCATTTCCAATATGCGGTAATGCTATTTTCTGCTTTTAAGAATTGGAACAGGGAAGCTATGGAATCTTGAGCAGTCACGTCCTGCATGGAATCTATATCTAGGTAATCAAGTCTGCTCTCTTCCCTTGGGAAATTAAAACTAATGTTTTGAACGGGTTCACCTTGGTTTGTGATGGTAAATATTCCATCCTCAGTTGGATTTTCACTAAAAGTCAGACGAACCTTATTGGGAAATGTTTGTTGGAGTGGAATAAACTCGTATGTATTTTTTGATACCTGGATTATATTATCATTCCCAATATTCACCGGAATATCTAAAGTATTTGGATTGGCCAATATATAATATGATCGAGGTGTTTTAAGACTATATGCCGCCATATTATAAAAAGTAGGCACTATTAAAGGTGAATTCTTGAAATTTGAATTACCAGCTTCCAACGAAGAAGAAAAAATGTAAAACCCATCAATTCCAGATAGAAAAGCATCGTTCCCTTCCAAAGCAAGTATTTTGGGTGCTCTGGATTGTATTTTATAATATTGTTCGGTGTATGGATATTGAAAATTTGTCACCGTTTTTTCAAAAACATTTTTATACAGCGGATGCTCAAAAGAAATTGAGGTTATCTTTTTATTGATGTGATTATTTTCAACAAACCGGGTTGCCATAAACCCTGATAAAAACTGATTATAGGAGTCAAGATTTATATCTGGAGCAGGAACTATAATTAAGGTGCCCCCATTTTCCTTGAATGTACGAAGTACCTTTTGTAAACTATTGGGGATGGTTTTTTGACTATCCAAGATGACCACATCTTGCTCATCCAAAGCACTGTAATCCAATTGATTTAGGGCATATTTCTTAAAACTAAACTCATCTGAGGTAAATAATCGCTCTAAATAATCGTCATTACTTTCGCTTATCCCCATTACTTTTATGAGCTCTCTTTTATTTATATTGAAAAAGAATTGATTGTCATACGATAGGCTATTGTCAACAATTCGTAATTGTCCATTTATTTCTTGGTTTCCTGGAATTGAAAAAACAACATCAGACTTACCGTTCTGTTCAAATTCTGCAGCTGTTTTGGCAATAAGTTGTTCCCCATTGTAAACAGATACTGGAATATTCTCATTAGGATTTCCTCCAGAGAGATAGACATTTAGCGTTGATTGTCCACTTAAATTATCTTCAATAAATAAAGAATCTATTGAAACATTCCTAGTTTCTTTGGGTTGAGCTGGAACCACATAAGTATTGATTTCCGAATTAGAATTGGTATTTGCCATTTCCATTCGAGTCTGAAAATCAGAAATCAAAATCAGGTTTTTAGTAGAGTTGTTCTGTTTTGAAAATAGCGTGTTAGCCTTTAACTGAATTTCATCATGCTCCAATTGCTTGTGGGAATAGGAAAGCGATAATAAATTATTCTGGATGTCCTTGATCGTAACGTCTTTATAGGTCCTTTCATTGGTGAAAAGGCTAAAAACACTTTCTGGGTCAATGTTTCTAACTAAATCTTGCACGGCTTTTTCTAAAAGTGAAAAACCATTTGTTTTGGCCTGCATACTAAACGAATTATCCAAATACACAACCGTTTCCTTTTCTTGTAAGGCAGTTTCCTTGGAAGAAAAAGGTTGGGCAAATGCCAAAACTAGTGCAGCCAAAACCAGCATTCTCGTAAGGAGCAACAACCACTTTTTTAGGGTATTGCTTTTTCGGGACTCAGAAACCACTTTTTGCAGCATGGCCACATTGGTAAAAGGGGTCTTTTTAAAGCGCCGTAATTGAAAAAGATGGATTAAAATGGGAATTAAGAGGAGTAATAAGGCCCAAAGAATTTCTGGATGTTTTAACTGCATTCCCAACTTAGATTGGACAAATATAGGGATTAAAACAATTTTGATGCGAAATATGTACTGTTAAGACTTTTGTAATTTAATTGAACCAATTGTCAAATGGTACTGTTAACAAAAAAAGAAGTAATCCTTACCGGATTTTTGCGCTATACTTGAGAAGAAGTTTACTATTTCCACTTGCGCCTTTTCATTGGCTACAGTAATGATGCTTTGTGGGTTTTTCAGCCTTTCCAAAGCCTTAAAATGGACCAGTTCTTTCCCGTAAATTTTCTTTCCTATTTTCTTTGGATTATCACATAGCCAAACAAAGTCAACACTATTGTTTAATAATCCTTTGGCAATGGATTTTCCTTTATATCCAGCTCCCCATAGGACCAACGGCTTTTTAGTGTTATGGTCAAGCTTTAAAAAATAATGCAACTTAATTTCCAAAAAATAGTTTTGGGCATAGTGCTCATGAGTTCTGGAGGTTCGTGTTTCATAGTCTCGCCAAAGATGTAAAACCTGGTCACAAGGAATAATCTTCATTCCTTTTTCATAAAATCGAAAAGTAAGGTCGTAATCTTCCGGGTATCTATTAGGTTTAAAAGCCCCACAGGTTTCAAAATCTTCTTTAAAAGCCATCCAGCAGGGAGAGGGAATTACACATTCTTTGTAAATTTCCGAATAATTATCTCCGGTATCCGTCAATCCATTCAACCATTTTTCATATCTATCATATCCATCACTAATTCCTTTGTCAGAAAAATAGGTTACTTGGCCAACCGCTATATGTCTATTCCCTTCTTGTAACAAGGATTCCACCATTATCTGAAGCCGGTTTCGTTTCATAATATCATCAGAATCCATTCTTGTAATAAAACCTCCAGAACTGTTCATGTAGGCAGTTCGAAGAGCAGGAATTATACCATTCCCATTATTTTTAAAAACTTTTATTCTCTTATCTTTTCTGCTGTACTTGGCAAGCAAGTCAAAACTTTTATCCGTAGAACTGTCATCAACAGCAATCACTTCCCAATTTTTATAGGTTTGATTCAGAATAGAATCTAAACACTCATGAAGAAAAATTTCTGTATCCTTGAAGGGTATAAGAATACTGACAAGAGGTATCTGCATGTTGCAAATTACATAAAATAGAAAGTTTAAGTAGTGGGTTTAACCGAAGGGGAGTAAATCTGGCGGTACAAAACCAGTTTTGGCTTTTTTGGAAAAAATGAGATCCGCGCTATAATGTTTCAACAGTAATTCCTTAAATGAAGTCAGTAGTCTTGGAAATTCCAGAAGAAAGTCTTCAAAACGGTTTGATTTTGACTTCAAAATAAAATGACGCATTATTTTTATTGAAGATACTGTAATGGTATGATGAAATTTGTCTCCTGTTCCATGGATTTCGTCAAAATCTTTAATCTGTTTGCAGATTTTTTCAATTGCCACTTCCTCTTCATATAAATTAATATGTATCCATGCCAAACGTAAGTGGGCCTCATGGGTAAAAAGTTGGGGAGAAAGTGCTGTGGTTTTAAATAACTCTTTAAACTCCCCATCATTTAATTGGGAGTGACTGGTTATATTCCTAGTTCGATTAAAATTTGGATAAGCACAGGACATATACTATAGATTTTGTGGCGGTTGCAATCCTTTACTTGTTAAAAGAGAATTGCGTCCAGGGTCATTTTCAAGCACATACTGCATTCTAGCTATCTGGTCTTTGGTAAATACGTTCATTACATCATCTTCGCTCCAGTTCATATAGTTTTCTATCATAACCATTTCCCCTTGGCAGCCCATAAACGAGGTGTCACCATGAACAACCCTATCCACAGCAGGTGTGTCGTCACAAAAATCATTGAATTCACAGTTATTACCAGCCCAAGGATGCAAAAGTCCCAAGTAATGTCCCATTTCGTGGGTTACTGTTCTCCCGTACCTTGCATGGCAGGCAATTTCGGATTCTCCAAAATGCATCCAATTGATTAACATTCCTTCAGCGTCATTCGGACCGGGTACAGCCAATAGATCATTACCTGGAAGATCTGTATTGGGGCCGGAAGAAATACCTAAGCTAAGGCACATTACCCCTTCAGGAAGAGGAGTTACCCAAATATTAATGTATTGGTCCGGTGGCCAGTAGTCGTATTGTGCGTAGTGGTTTTGGCTGTACCCCATATCTGGAACGATAACCGTTGTGGCATCTATTCTATTGATCCCGTTTGAGGGCTTTCCATCAACGGTTTGTTTGGCCAGCACAAATTCAATCATAGAGTCGGCACTTTCTGGATGATTGTTAAAACCCCTAGTCCCTTCCTTCCTCCTAAAATCTTCATTCAGTATTTCTATTTGACGTAGAATTCTTTTTTCTGAAAGGTTAGGACCTTCTCCAACGGCTTCACCATTATGGATTATGTGGACCACAACCGGAAGGAAAGCCACTTCCGGGTTGGATTCTGGTTCTTCCGGAGGCATTCCTTCATCAGTCTTGGAACAAGCAAGTGCCATGCATAGCAAAAGAGTCAAGGCGAACTTTGGAATTTTTTTCTTTTTCATTATAATTTTTTTAATTCTATGATTCCTTAGAAATATCTTTGAAAGTCAACATATCCCATATTTTGGTAGAAGCTCCATGATAAAAACCGGTTTCATTCTCATAGCCCTTCGGATTTTTAAAGGTTCCGAAGATGATGTCGAATAAAGGAATATCTGAATAATTATAGGCATGTATTCCCTTTGCATGATGTACGGTATGCGCTTCGGGTCTTTGAATGATATAACCCAACCAAGCTGGAGTCTTGATGTTGCTATGCTGAAAAATGGCCAAAAATGTGGTGATTAAAATAAATAGGGTAGCGGCTTCAGCAGTAAACCCAGCAATTACAACCAAACACAGGCTTCCCAAAAATGTAAAGCCAATCATATCCATTGGACTAAAATAAAATGCCCCATAGCTGTCCATTCGTTCTGCGCTATGGTGCATTTGATGAAATACTTTCCATAGCTTGTCATTTTTGTGCATGCTACGATGCCAGATATAAAGTCCAAATTCATAAATCATAATGCCAACAAAAGCACCCCATCCGGCTCCTAATGAGGTCAAATCAAAAACTTGATATTCTACCAGGTAGGTATCCCAAATCAGTGGAAAATAGGTTGACAAATAGAAGAATAAGGCAAAGGAGGTAAGCCCCCTTAATTTCCAAAATTTCATTTTAGGAAGTTTTCTAGCAGGAAAAATAGCTTCCCATAGCATTAAAATTCCATACATGCCCAATATAATCAATGAGATAGGGTCAATCAATACTTCCCACGGATTGGGTAAGTTTTGTAAAATAGATTCCATTTTTTTGTTTTAAAGTGTTTACTATACTGGCAAAAGTTTTTGCCTCACAATGTAAGTTTATACAGTAAGCATCTTAAATGATCCATTCATGTACAGTATCTGGGGTATAACAGCAAAAAGTGCCAGTTTTAATGGTGTTGGATAAATGTTTGGCTAATTGGGGGTGGACGTTTTCAACTTTTTTTATTGAATTCCTGATACGCCACGTAACTGCCGACCTTGCTTTTTCAAGAGATGATCCAACTTTTCTGGTTTTTCCAGCCATTCCTGTCACCTTGGACAAATGGTCCATTAAGTCTTCATATTCTTCTCTTAATTCATCAGCCTTTATGAAATCGTTCATTTCTTCAGCTTCACTAATTTCAGATTGAAGGGTACGTATTCTTTTTTTGTAATCATTCAATGCCTGGTTATCGACAACCGGAGAACCATCACTATCCAATACGGTACCCATAAGTTCGGAGCAATGGAACTGCTTTTCTGGTTGTCCCAATAGTTTTGCAATATCATGAAGTCCTTTTGAATCTTTTAGGATAGCAGATTGCCCTAAATAGTTAAGTTCCCAAAATTCACCGTTGATAGCAAAGCTTCCTCTGGAATCAGATTTAGGTTTTGAAGGATTATTGGCTACAACTGTAACTTTTTCCGTTGTTATGAACTCCCAAAAAGGTTCTAGGTTGGTTTTGGTTTTATATGGATTTACGATTTTTTGCCAATCAATAGCTTTCTTGACAGAAGGCTCTATTCCATTGTTGATATTCTTTTGAAACAGGCTGAGATATTGTGTGAAGTAATCCTGCATTTTATCAAACTCAGAGAGATGGTAATATGCAGCGGCTAAAAATGCGGGGAAATCTGTCCAAATAGACGGATTGGATACTTTTTCACCAAATAGTATAGATTTTTCATAATCTCCCAATTCAAAATAGATAAAAGAAGCTTGTGGAAAATATGCGTCAGGATGCAAAGGATTCAATTTTTTGGCTTTAAGATATAGCTGTTCTGCTTCTTCTGCATATCCTAAATAAACCAAATAAAAAGCAATGAGGACTAGGTTGTCGGCATCATTTGGATTCATCCTAAAGGATTTCCTAAAATAATGTTCCGACTTGTGGTAATCCCCTAAGTAAAGAAATGTTCTACCCAAGACAGCCAATGAAACATAATCGTTTTCATCAAGATCAATTGCCTTTAGGGCGTACTCATGTGCTCCTTTTTGACTGACATCCCATCTATCCCAAAGTTGACAACTCCACTCATTAAAATACGTAAGTGATATCCCTGTGTACGCTCGCGCAAAATGGGAATCTATCTCTAAAGCCGCCTCAAAATGTTTTCTTGCCGCAAAATCACTTTCAACCGTACCCTTTTTTAGCAAGTTCATACCTAACAACCAGTTTTCATAAGCAGCAAGCTCAACAGATTCTTTTTTATAGGAATATGTAAGTAAATCATGATCTATTTGTTGTTGCAGAACACTTACAATTTGCTGCGTAATAACATCTTGTGTATTTAATATGGATTCTAAAGATTCATCATGGTTGCCTGCAAAAACAACTTTGTTGTCTCTTGTTCTTATAAGTTGAATTCCAATCCGATATTGATTGCTTTTTGAACGAAAGCTGCCTGTTATGATATAATCCGTTCCTAAAAGAGACACTACGGCATCATCTGAAGGGTCTGTTATATTCTGGGTAGAGTATTGGGATATTACCGATAGCCCAACAAATTTTGAGAAGTTAATTATAAGATCTTCCGTGAACCCATAGATTATGGGATTGAGATCACCTATTTCACCAATAAGTTGAAATGGTAATACGGCAATTGTAATCTCCTTATTATCAATTAATTCCAAACAAAATCAATTTTAAGTGACAAAGATATAAAATGATGGATTTGCAATAAACCAATCCTTCATAAAGGGTTCTGCCAATTTATAGCATAGGATGCATTTTTTCCAAAAAGATAGCAGCTGTAACCATTTACTTTTGATAATTTATAAACCTCTCAAAATTAGAAAACTATGTTATACGTTTTATAGAGATGTATAAATGGTATGACTAATTGTTTAATTGGTCTAAAAATGAAATAATGGATAAAATGGGGTTCCTATTTTTTAGTTGCTATCGCGTTAAGATTAAAACTTGCTTTGTAGAGCCTACTATTCCCATTTTCATAAGAGTTTAGAAATTCTTTTAAAGCAGAAATTGATTTGATTCCCTTTTCAGGGTTTGAAGTTCTTCTACTAGTGAAATATAGAATGTTATTCTTTTCATCTACAAATGGACAATAGTCCATAGATTTTGAGTTGATGGATTGAGGCAGGGGAGTAGCCTTTGACCAATTCCCTTCAGAGTTTTTAAAACTGATATATATATCACCACTACCTTGTCCATCTTTACGGTTATATCCACCAAATAAAAGATAGCTTTCATCGGTAGAGATATAGGCATTGTATTCGAACCCCTCGGAATTTATGCTTTCATCCAATGAAATTGCAGGGGCATATATGCCATTCTCATAGGCGCTAAAGAAAATATCATCCCTGCCTTTTGAATCGGGGCGATCACTGGTAAAATAGAGATTTCCATTTTTGGCTATAGCAGGATAAAACTCATTATGTTCTGAATTTACGGTTTCACCCAGATTAATTGGTTCTGACCAATTTGCAGTTGGACTTACTCTTTCAACATACCAAATATCGAAATCCTTAGGTTCTGAAATAGAATCATTTAGTGCCCTTGTCGACACAAAGTAAAGCCGCAAATTATCTGGAGACAAAAAGGGTTCCAAGTCCTTATGCTTTCCAGAAAAAGAAGTGATTGTTGGTGTAAGCCATTCCCCATCTTCTTTATGGGATTTACATATAACTGATATGGCTTCATCGGCAGATTGTATGGTAAAATAAGCTTCAGTACCAAGAGTGTTCATTGTAAGGTCTCTGACCTTATCAAAATTCTTTAAAATTTGAAGAGCTGGTTCTACCTTCACCATTTTTTGGCTAAAGACTGAGGAAATACAGCATAGCGATAGAATTACGATTTTTCTCATTTCTTACTACTTATTACTTTTTTTACCAAGACTTCCATGATTTCATATCCTTTTTTAGTAGGATGTACTCCATCTTCTGCCAATTCTTTTGGTAATCCATTTTTGTCATCTGCCATTGTGGAAAAATAATCAAGATAAACAACCCCCTTATCTACCGCTACTTTTTTAAGCATCTCGTTCAATTTTGGAATTAAAGTATTGGGTTGCTTTCCCGGACGCCATGGATACTCGTAGGCTGGTAATACTGAAGAAATTATTGGACATATTCCATTGGCTTCCGCTAATTCTACCATGGAAAGTATATTGTCCCTGATTTGCTCCAAAGTCATATAACCCGTATTTCCTGCTATATCATTTGTTCCAGCTAAGATGACAACAGTACTTGGGTTCAAATCAATCACATCTTGACGAAACCGTAATAACATTTGTGGTGTGGTTTGTCCACTTATACCTCTATTAATGTATGGATTATCACTAAAAAAAGATGGATTATAGTTGCTCCAAAACTCAGTAATGGAATTACCCATGAAAACAACACTGTTCGCATCCCTTGGAATGTTCTCCAGTTGGGCGTTAGCTTCTTTATACTTTCCAAGATTGGCCCAGTCTTGGGCATGTACTTTTTTTAGAAAATTGAAAAAAGAAAATATTGCCAACAGTCCTATTTTGATTTTAAACACTTCTACTAAATATTATTTCTTGGGAGGGGTAATCATGATATGTGCCCTATGTGTTCCTGGATTCATAAGCCATGCGTGGCCAGGAGGTGTTGGCGTGGTTGACAGTCCAGTAGATTTTCCGGTAGCAAACGGAATATAAAAAACGTAGCGGACATGTGGATTTTCGATTTCTTGGGTCTCAGGATTCACCTTTCCAGTGAATACACACAATGTGGCCTTATCCGGCATTTTTAGCGTACCCGATTTAACTTCTTCCTCACGAATATCAAAAATTTCCTCCGAATTCTTTCCTTGGGCTTTTAATTCTCTTCCCCTAGTCATAAAAGGGTCTAAAGTTTGGTGGTATGCTGCTGTTGAAAAATTTTCATTTGTTGGGTCATCAGCCAAAGCAATGTATTCGTTTGTACCTTCCTGTAGGGTAGTAAATTCGCCAGTAGGAGTATAGCCATAAACCTTTGCACCATCCTTGTAATCATCTGGGACGGCCATTAAGGCTGTTTTTATTTGCCATTCTTTAGTGGGTACTTCTTGAGAGGTGCAAGATTGCAAATTAAACAATGCTAAAAAGCAGAGTGCTATACTATTTTTCATACGTTCCGAATTAACTTGGTCCTAAAATAAAGATTTTTAATTGATATTATGTTTCGTTCAAAGGATTGCAAATGCATTACAATCAATTGGTTTCGAATATTTTATTTATAAATTTAAGGAATACCAAAAAGATTTAGTCATGAAAAAACTGTCGCGAAGAGATTTTAATTCCACATTGGTCAAAGGAATGGGAGGGGTTACATTAATGGCGGCTGCACCAATGGCCTGTGCAATGGGAACGAATCAAAATAAAAAGAAATTGGGTATTGCGTTGGTAGGTCTTGGTAGTTATAGTACCTATCAATTGGCTCCTGCCTTGCTTGATACGGAGCATTGTTATTTGGCAGGAATCGTTACTGGCACACCAGAAAAGGAACAAGTATGGGCCAGTAAGTACAATATCCCAAAGGAAAACATCTATAACTATGATAATTTTGATGCCATAGCAGATAACAAGGCAATTGACATTGTTTATGTTGTACTTCCAAATAGCATGCATGCTGATTTTTCCATTCGGGCAGCGAAGGCGGGAAAACATGTTATTTGCGAAAAACCAATGGCAATAAACGTGGAGGAATGCGATGCCATAATTCAAGCGTGTGAGGAAAACAACGTCAAACTGGGGATTGGATATCGATTGCATTCAGAACCATATACGCAAGAAGTAAAGCGATTGGTAAAAGAAAAAGCTTTCGGTTCCATAAACTATATTTCTGCAGATGCAGGGTATCGTTCCATGTCCGACCCTGACCAATGGCGGCTGAACAAAAAATTATCTGGAGGTGGGGCTTTGATGAATATGGGAGTTTATGCAATTCAAAGCGTTATTTATGGAACAGGGGAAAACCCAATTTCGGTTGCAGCCCAAGAGTATAGCACAAGACCATCCTATTTTAAAGATACCGACGAAACAATTACCGCCCAATTTGAATTTGCAAGCGGTGCAGTTGGAAACATTATGACTTCACACAATGTAAGGGCCAACAGACTTTTTGCTTCCTGTGAAAGAGGTTGGTTTGAACTGGACCCGGCTAGCACTTATATTCCCTTAGCAGGAAGGACTTCCCAAGGCGAGTTAAATTTTCCCCAAGAAAGCCAACAAAAATTACAAATGGATGATTTTGCTAAGCATATTATGCTTAATACAATCAATCTTGTTCCTGGTGAAATGGGAAAACGGGATATGATGATTGTGGAGGCGATATATGAATCTATTTCTAAAGATGGTCAAAAGGTAAAACTAAACTTCACCCCTAATTATGGTTTTGCAGGATAGTGATTCCATAGCTATTTCATACACCACGGTCCATTCAGGGTTTCTAAAAAATGAAGTTAACATTTAGCTTAAATTTTAGGAACATTAAGTACACTTAAACTTTACAGACTAACAGTTTCTTAAAAATGACATAATCAAATCAATATATTGAGGTAACTAAATGCTAAGGGTTCATAAATAGTTTTGGAGAATTCAACAAAACCTAAAACTAAAATTATGAATTTGAAGAAATTGTTATTTGGATTAATATTTACAATTGCCATTGGGTTTGGCTTTACTGGTTGTGATGGTGAAGACGGACTGGATGGAACCAATGGTGTAGATGGAGTGGATGGTCAAGATGGCCAGGATGGGGAAGACTTTATTCGAGCTGCTACCATGTTTGAAAACAAATCAGAATTGGAACCTTTGGTGGCTATTCAACCTCAGTTCAATTTTGTAAAAGCGTATTCCCTAGTTAGCTCAACTGATATACTTGATGATGGATTTCAGTTCGTGGGAGCAGCAGATGGTGCTGGATTTTTAAAGGACCCCAATAGTGATGGTTACCTTTATATTGTAAATGCGGAAGACGATTATGCAGTTGCACGAATTGAGTTGGATGAAAACCTTAACCCAACAGGTGGGGATTGGTTATTGAACTCTGGTGTTGCTGATTTTGCACGTCAATGTTCAGGCACTATGTGGGAAGCTGATATACATGGTGGGGCAACGGACCTTTTTCTTTCCGCTTCTGAAAGCTTTAATTATGATGTTAAAGGGATAGACCCCTATATTGACACCCCAACCCCAACCGCAGATTTTGGTTTGGATGCTTTGGGTGAATTCTCCTGGGAAAATGCTGTTCCATTACCAAAAGATGCTTACACCGGTAAAACTGTAATAATAGGTGGAGATGATGATTCCAGCGGTTCCGAAGGTCAGATAACTTTATATTATTCAGAAGAAGGGGATGCGGACCTAAACAATGGAAAGATTTACGTACTAAGACTTAAGCAAATTTCTGATGGGGCAGGAGGCGTTATGGATGTAGCTGCATCCACAATTTACAATGAAAGTAACTTGGATTATGGAATAACCTATGATTTTGAGTTTGTAGAAATAACAGATGGCGCTTCTTTAACCAAATCTGAAATGGAGGATGCATGTGTAGCTGTTTTTGCCTCTGCATTTATGAGGGTTGAAGACGTGGACTATCAAAAGGGATCTGATGAAAATGGAAGGAATGTATTTGTTGCTGTTACCGGAAGAGGACCCGGAAGAGGTACATATAACGACTGGGGAACAGTTTATAAGTTGGAGTTGGACGAAGCGAATCCACTTACAGGAAAATTGACACAGATTATTTCTGGAAATACAGATACCAATAATATGGATGGAAATTTGGCAAGTCTACAAAGCCCCGATAATATTACAGTTACCGAAAACTTTGTTTATGTACAGGAAGATCCAAACTCTTTTGATAGAGGACATGCTGCATATATTTATCAATCCGATTTAGGTGGCAACAACATCAAAACGGTATTGGAATTGGTAGTTAGACAAGATCTTGACCCGAGTGGAAGTACAGGTTTTAGTGGAGAATTTGGAGCATTGGAAGATATCTCGGATAAAGTAGGTGTTCCAAATACATTCTTATTGAATCTACAGCCGCATTATTGGGAAAGTGACGATTTCAAGAATGTTGATGGTCATGACATGGAAACCAATGCAATTGCTATTGCTGATGGTGCAAGGGAAGATGATCAAGGAGGTCAAATAGTTATTTTGAAAGGACTACCTAGATAAGTTTAAGTACTATTACTATAAGGGCCTCCATTTTTAATGGAGGTCTTTCTTTGTTTAAAAAATTGCCAGAAATGAATCGCATATTAGTTGTTTTATTAGTTTTTAGCCTCAGTTGTAAGCAGAAGCCAAAAGAAAGCCTTATTACATCAAGTGTAGAAAGTAAAGTTGATTGGAAACCCGTTAAGGACTATTATTTAAAACATATTACGGATGCCATAACCACTTTGGATGAACTCGCAAAACTGCCAATGACAGGCAATAATGCAAAAGTAGTATTCCAAAAGGCAAGAATTTCCTTTAAAAAAGCTGAACCATATGCTTCATATCTTAACCCTGGAGTGGGGCATAGAGCCAATGGGCCTGCGCTTCCGGTCGTTACTGATGATAGTCAAAAGATATTACTGCCTGTTGGTTTACAAAAAATTGAAGAAAGTATTTATGATGGCGAGGAAAGTGAAACACGATATAAAGAGGAAATCTCAATTACCATCGGGATGCTCAAAAACCTTCAAAACAATATACAAAATAGAGAAGTTACCCCACAACGTTTCTTTATTGCCACCCATCAACAATTAATGCGGATTATTAGCCTGTCAATTTCTGGTTTTGATACGCCAATAAGTCAGTTTGGATTAAATGAAACCATAGCTTCCCTAGAAAGTCTAAAAGAAGTTTATACTAAAAGTATCCAAAGGATAATTCTGAATAAAAGTCAAGAATTGGATGCGCAGTTTCAAAACAATATAGAAAAGGCTGTGGGTTTTGTTAAGTCAAACACCAATTTTGAGACGTTTGATCGCTATACTTTTATACGGGATTATATGAATCCAATTACAAGAAATTGGGTTGCCATACGTAAAGAAAGTGAGTTGTGGAATGGCGTAAACAATAAACCTTTTAATTTTGATGCACCAACGTTTTTTGAAGAAGATTCGTTTAATGTTGAGTTTTTCACACCAGCCATAAATCGGAATCCCACAGAAAAAAAGATTGCATTGGGCAAGAAACTTTTTTTTGACCCCAAACTGTCCCAAAACGGAAAAATGGCCTGTGTTACATGCCATAATCCAAAAAAAGCCTGGGCAGACGGAATAGCTTTAAACTTGGATAAGAACGGAAAGTTATTGCAGCGAAATACGCCAACATTGATTAATGCAGCTTTTCAACAAAGCTTCTTTTGGGATGGCAGATCTCCGAATTTATTAGATCAAATTACATCTGTATTTACGAATGATAAGGAGTTCGATAGTTCTGTACATGAATTTTCAACAGAAATTTTAGCGGACACCACATATATTCCACTGTTTAAAGATGCGTATGGCGGAATTTCTGCTAGGAATACGGAAATCATTCGTGCCATATCCTCTTATATTTCAACGTTGAACGCATTCAATTCTAAGTTTGATAAAAACATCCGTAGTGAGGAGGATACTTTTACAGATGAAGAAAAATTAGGATTTAATTTATATATGGGCAAAGCCCTTTGTGCTACCTGTCATTTTATACCGTTAACAAATGGGACGGTTCCACCATTTTTTACGGAACATGAAAAAGAAGTAATAGGTGTTCCCGAAACCGCTAGCAATAAAAAATTAGATGATGATTTGGGGTTTTATTGGAGGCATAATGAGGAATTGGAGGTGCATCGTGGGATGTTTAAAACTCCAACAATTAGAAATGCTGAGCTAACGGGACCGTACATGCACAATGGGGTTTATATAAGTTTGGAAGAAGTAATCAATTTCTACAACCTGGGCGGTGGCGGTGGGCTGGGTTTTAATTTACCATACCAAACCCTTCCTTTTGATAATCTACAATTATTGGAATTAGAAGAGAAAGCACTAGTGGCCTTTATAAAAACCCTTACAGATACTGAGGTAGGAGAGGTGTATTAAAACTTTTCAAAAACCCCAAGTCCAAAAAGGGCAAAATCATACTTGACTGGATCCTTGGGATCCAGTTTTCTTAAGCTTTTATCCAACTCAGCTAAAGCTTTGGCATCATTCTGTTTCCGCCTAACCAATTTTAATTTTCGAGCAACATTTCCCGAATGCACGTCCAACGGACAGGAGAGCTGACTGGGATTTAAACCTTTCCAGATACCAAAATCAACTCCAGTATCATTATTTCTCACCATCCATCGTAAAAACATATTGATGCGCTTTGCGGCAGACCCTTTGTTGGGGTCGGAAACATGTTTCATGGTTCTGGTTTGATGTGGCAATTCAAAAAAAACGGCTTTAAATTTTGATATAGCGGATTGTAGGGAATCTTCTTCTTGCTGATGCACAAAAACAGATTCTAGCCCATTGTGTTTGGTATATATGTTTTGCAGGCTTTGAATAAAATAGCACAAATCATTGCCATTAAATGTTCTATGGACAAAAGGAACCAATTTTTCTAAATCTGTATCGGTGTGATTTAAAACAAAATCATAAGGAGCATTGTCCAAAAGCTCCATCATGCGCAGAGCATTGTTTATGATACTCTTTCTATTTCCCCAAGCAATGGTCGCCGTTAAAAAACCACTGATTTCAATATCTTCCTTTTTAGAAAAACGATGAGGGATTTGTAAAGGATCATCTTCAAGAAATTTGGGATGATTGTATTGCACAACTTTCTGATCCAAAAAGTCCTTTAATTCAGTTTTGGTCATTGTTTTGGATTAAGAAACGATTAATCCATCTACCATGGTCAACTTACGGTCAGCCATATTGGCCAATTCCAAATTGTGGGTAACCAGGACAAAGGTTTGCCCAAACTCATCACGAAGTTTAAAGAAAAGTTGATGTAGGTTATCCGCACTTTCAGAATCCAGATTACCGCTGGGCTCGTCCGCCAAAATGACCGAAGGATTGTTGATTAAAGACCTAGCAACGGCAACCCGTTGTTGCTCACCACCAGATAACGCATTTGGTTTATGATGATATCTATCTGAAAGCCCTAAAAAGTCTAAAAGTTCTTTTGCACGCTTTTCAGCCTCAATTTTGGGTGTCTTTTTAATAAAAGCTGGAATACATACATTTTCTAAAGCGGTAAACTCTGGTAAAAGTTGATGAAATTGGAAAATAAAACCTATGTGATTATTTCTAAATCTTGCCAAGCTTTTGTCATTTAGCTTTGTAATATCAGTGTCATTGATAAATAATGAACTTTTTTGGCCGTTGGAGGGTGAGTCTAGGGTACCTAAAATTTGTAATAGGGTAGTTTTACCCGCACCAGATGCACCAACAATGGAAACTACTTCGCCCTTTTTTATTTCTAAATCGACTCCCTTTAAAACTTTAAGGTCACCATAGTATTTCTGAATATTGTTTGCATTTATCATTAAAAACCGCTTAGCTGGTGAAATTAAGGATTACAGTTGAGTGCACAAAAATCGTAAGTTTTAAATAAAGTTCTTTCATGTTTTAACGACTACTTATCAAAATTTTATACTAGATTTCAAAGGATAAAACCAGTAACTTTGTTTAACTTTACAGAATAATGGATAAACAAAACAAGAATTATATAGAAACTGCAATATTTGCAGGAGGTTGTTTCTGGTGTACCGAAGCAGTTTTTCAAAGACTTGCAGGAGTACAGGATGTAGTCTCGGGATATACTGGGGGCTCAATTAAGAATCCTGCATATAGAGAAATTTGTACCGGTAGAACTGGACATGCAGAAGGCGTCAAAATAACTTTTAATCCAGCGAAAATTTCTTTTACAGAATTATTGGAAGTTTTCTTTGCAACGCATGACCCTACTACATTGAACAGGCAGGGGAATGACGTTGGCACACAGTATAGAAGTGAAATTTTCTATACCAAGCCAGAGCAGAAAAAATTAGCGGAGGAATTTATTGCTCTTTTGGAGAAGGAACATATATTTGGCTCCCCAATAGTAACTGCTATTTCCGAAGCAAAACCTTTTTATGATGCTGAACAGGAGCACCATAATTATTACAATGAAAATTCCAGTCAACCCTATTGTCAATTTATTATTGACCCGAAAATCAAAAAACTAAACAAGCATTTTTCAAATAAGCTAAATACAGTTAAATAACTTATGGCACCATATCAAAGCATGGAAGAGTACAACATTAGTATTACTAATGAAGTAAAAGAGCGCTTTTCAAAAATTATTGATGAAATCGGGGAAGATGTAGAACGGGAAGGGTTGTTAAAAACGCCGGAACGTGCAGCCAAGGCAATGTTATTCTTAACCCAAGGATATAAACAAGATGCCGCAGAGATTCTGAAAGGTGCAATGTTCAAGGAAGACTATGATGATATGGTCATCATTAAAGATATTGAGGTTTACTCGCTGTGCGAGCACCATATGCTTCCATTTTTTGGTAAGGCACACGTTGCCTATATCCCCAATGGACATATTGTGGGCCTAAGCAAAATACCTCGAATTGTAGATGTTTTTGCAAGAAGATTACAAGTACAAGAACGATTGACACATGACATTTTAGAGTGTTTAAATGACACTTTAAAACCAAAAGGAGTTGCCGTTGTTATTGAAGCTTCCCACATGTGTATGATGATGAGAGGTGTTCAAAAACAGAATTCAGTCACAACAACGTCTGGTTTTAGAGGGCAGTTTGAAAAAATAGAGACACGCAGTGAGTTTCTTAAACTTATCAGTTCGGATTTATCTTAGTTAATTTTTCCAAGTCATTGCTATTTGGTATTTTTCTCCTATGGCAAAAGAAAAAGACCTAAAATATCGCAATCTGTTTTTAGGATTATTGTTTGATGGGATTGGAATGCTTTCGTTTGCGATTCCTGGAATAGGAGAGTTTTCTGATGTAATATGGGCCCCTTTGGCAGGTTGGTTAATGACACGAATGTATAAAGGGAAGATAGGTCAGGCTGCCGGTGTGGTTACCTTTGTTGAAGAATTGGTGCCTGGATTGGATATTATTCCCACTTTTACAATTATGTGGATCTATACCTACTTGATTTCCAAGGATAAAAATTAAAAAAGCCGCCAGAAGCGGCTTTTCCACTAACAAAAATCTAAAATTGCTTTAAAAGCGTAATCTTACTTATAAACTGTTTGGCATTCCTTGAAGGGTCAAAAATATCAGTTTGGGTATCATTAAAAACGAGATAAACAAAAGATAGGGGCATATATTCCCAGCTAAAATGCGCATTCCATCGCCCTTGTTCATTAAAGCTATTGTACTGATAGAAAGTTGACAATTGTAATCTTGGATTTAATGCTAGTCGTAAATTTGCTGAATATAGATTCGTAGTCAAATTAGCGTTGTTGATTCCAACATTTTTAATTGTGTTATGCTCATAGTCCAAGGTTAGCGCGGCATGTGGAACTGGCGCAAAACGGGAAGTAGCACTGATAGTACCTCTGGTCCCATTATAAAAATTTCCAAAATTATAACCGATATCTCCAGACCATTTTTTGGATTGGTCCGTGTTATATCGTACTAAATATCTTGTATAAAAATAATTGTCTTGTTCAATTTCCAATCCTAATGGAGCGAATTCAAAATTGATGTTTTGCCATGTAGGAGTAAAGGAGACCTCGACAAAGCTATTGTCTTTAAACCATGTGTAAATGGGAAAAACATAAAGGCTGGCCTGCTGAAATTGGCTAGGATTGGTCGCGTCATGATTATAATTGACAAACATACCTGGATCCCATCGCCTAATCCAATCAATGTTCTTTGGTCTCCATATATAATAACCTCCGGGATTGTGCCGAATTACATTGTTTTGCCTAACAAATCCCATTCTTGGGTTATAATTTGCATCTGTATATTCAGTTACCCATCCGTAATAGTACTTATTGTTGTCGTTTCCTATAAAAATTCTTCCTGCATATCCAGTTTTTCCAGTAGACTCATCTATTGAGCTGGACAATAAATACTGTATATCCCATTGACTAGTCGGCCTAATTTGGCCATCTAACGTTATAGTGGTATTGTTGTTGTTTTCCAGATTGAGTTCCGAGTAACTGTCATCTGCTCGATGGGTGACCATTATGCCAATATTGTTTTCCCTTCCATAGTTTTTCAAATAGCGAAGAACACCAAAATTAGCTCCAGCTGAGTTTTCAGTTTCACGCTGGCGAACTAAAAGACCTGCCAATGCATTTTTCTCTGTTCTTTGAGTAAAACGGGCACCAAAATCAATTGGTGCCGGCGTCGCATTGAATTCACCTTGTAAGCCAATTCTTCTGCTAAAAAAAGGGCGAATTGATTGTTGAAAGCCACCAGCCCAAATACCTGAGTTTTCTAAAAAGAACTGACGGCGCTCAGGAAAGAAAATATTGAAACGTTCTAGGTTATTTACAGCCCTATCAACATCCGCTTGGGCAAAATCGGTATTGATGGTTAAATCGAGGACAGTTTTTGGGTTTATGGCCCATTTGGCATCAACGCCTACCTTAGGGTCACTGAATTTAGTGGTTAATGATTCCCCTTCTTTATTCTCATCATATTGGTATAAGGCATAAGGCTCTACCCTAATATTGGCTGATGGAGGAGGTACTTCAATACCGGTTAGTTTGGCGGCATAGGTCATACGATATGGTGTAAAGGATTGAGGAATGGCAGGGAACGTAGAAACTTCAATATCTCTGCGGGCATAGCGCACCAGTGTCATTCCCCATTCAATCGTATTACCATTTTTAGGCAGGTCATAGCGCAAAGACTTAAAGGGAATGGCCATCTCCACGGAATACCCCTTATCGGTTCTTTGCGTGCGAACCCTCCATAAGGTATTCCAACCTGTGTCAAAACTATTTCCATTGAAATTTTGAAAATCACGTTGGTTACCAAAAGGAGTCGTTTGAAATCCTTGCGCATATTGTTTGAGGTTTTGTGGGTCAAGGGCTATACCGAAAATATCATTTTCTCCCCAGTCAAAATCCCTTCTTAAATCCTGAATTCTAATACCTTGTATACCTAAAGAATCGCTACAGAATGCGGCAACGTATAGATTTTTGTTATCATATAAAAACTTCACTTCAGTTTTATATCTAATCTTACCACCTTGCCTTGGTTCTGTTCTGAAAAAATTGTCAACTATTTCCGCTGTTTGCCAATCTCTTTCATTCAGAAAACCATCCAATTGAATTCCATTGTCGGTTTTTGAGACCTTTACTTCTTGAGGAATTTCTGGTGGAGCAAAATTTTGGGTACCATTTTCCTGACCATAAGCGAGACATAATGGGAAAAACATTATTATCCAGTAAGATACCCTCATGATATTATTAGTTTTGATACATTCCCTTTGAATGCAATCATATATGCGACAAAACCAATTCCAATTGAAACAATCATAATTATCAGGGAAGCAATCATATTGTTTTTTAATCGAATGGGGTGATAGTTAAATGATGGCAGTTCACCATATTTACTGCTTGTAAAAGGCTCATTATTGTATAAGAGCGGAGTTAAATGATTTCGCCATGTTTCTGCAAAGCCTATTACTTGTTTGCGATAATTTTCATAGTCAGCAGTTGAAGTTCCTGAAAGTATATTAAGAGACTCTTGCGCAATAATCGCAGGGGAGAGCCATCGAAATTTTGATACCAGTGCCTGTTGTCTTTCTAACTGCCGTTCAAATTCCAAAGTGACAGGTTCAAGCTTTTCTTTGACCAGCTTTTGCGATGCCATATAGCGATGATAGAATTGCCTGCTTTGATTTGGGTCGTTTAGAGCATACTCGGGATGATCTCTTAAGAAGTTATCCAAAATCTCATCTTGTTTTTCAGTAGCTTCTTCTTTTAAATTTCTCATTTTATTGATCATCAGTGTGCGTGATGGCATTGGATATAGTGTATTTCCCAATTGATTTAACACTGATGGAACCAATAGCACAAAAACAACCCAAAGCCCTAAAAGTACAATTGCATTTTTTGAAGAATCCCCAACCCTTAAATTCACTGCGAAAGCAAGCGAAAACCAAAAAAGTATATATGCCGCTGTTGTAATGATGACATCAAACAATCCTTTAAAATTGTTGCCTGACACCAGAAATACAAAAACTATAGTGAGAATAATAACGGTGAGTATAAGAGTCAAAAGAAAACGCAGACTTATTTTTTGAAGCACCCATGTATGGATTGAAATAGGCTGGGAAGCCAATAGTTTCAATGACCCGCTTTCTCGTTCTGCTGATAAAATATTATACGAAAATGCGATAATAATTAAAGGAAGTAGATAAACGATAACAAATGCAAGGTCAAAACTTCCAAAGAGTTGTTGAACAGGACTGATAATTTCAGTGAAATTAAGTGTAAAGTCATCTCCAGCCATTGTTGGTTTTACATAGTGGGTAAACAAATCACTCTGTCCTGTTGAGACAAATGACAGTGGTTGCGGATCCATTGCAGCTACCCTGGGATAATAGTTGCCAACTGCTGTTGGACTTGAAGGGATAGTCCATCTAGAAGCACTGACTTCCATACCATTTTCAACCGAATCCAAGAGAGAAAGCATGTTAGCATCAGACTCTTTGACCTCTACTTTTGCGGAATGAATATCTTGTTTTCTTTTTAGTACTTTTTGATTTCCATTGATTGTCGCAAAGCAGAAAAGCCCCAATAACAATAAGCTAAGAATTTGCATCCACCCACTGCGCAGGAGTAGTTTAAATTCATATAAAAAATTATACCTGTACATAACTATCGGAGTTTAATGGTGATGAATAAAAAAGAAAAAGACCCTAATAACCATGCTACTAGAACAATTATGTTAGAAGAATTCCTAGATAGGATTTCAGCAAGTTGAGGAGGAGAATACTCAAAGGCAGGCAGTTTTTTCCATGTAGCTTCCTCAGCTTTATAACTCCAATCTCCATGAGAGGAATTTTTTGCAAAATCATTGTTCAAAAATGCCTGCATCCTAATACGATAATCTTCTGCAGCATCTGAAAAGTCCCAATGCGTTGAGTAATCTGTATTTGCCACTCCCATACTTAAAAAACGTGTCGGAAGAAATGGTGAAAGAGTTGCAAGACCAACATATACCTTGGTTTGGCCTTCAAATTGTGATTTTAAATATTTATAATGCTTAAAATATACTTCAGCATTATGTTCTTCTCCCTTTTGCATTCGGTATGCATCAAAATTAAATGGTAATTGATGTAAGCTATCAACATTATATTCCCTTAGAACTTCTTGCTCAAGTAGTTTGGCTTGCTTGTTCCATGGGTCATGGCCGTCTAAACCTTCTTGTTTATCTTTTAAAATATTTGCTGCAAATTCTTGACGAGTTGGATAAGGATGTTTAGTTTCTGCGAAATTACTGGCTGCCTTGGGCGCAACGAAGCAAGCTATAATCCAAATTGCCAATGACAAAACCAATGAAATAGAGGATTTTTTAGATTTTGAGGAGACAATTAATACAAGATTGACAAAAACAATGTAATAGCATATGTACACTAAAAAAAGTATTCCAAGGTTACTCCATCTGAAAACACCAAAATCTTCAAGGTTGGATAGAATTATTCCAGCACCAACTATTACTAGTGCCATAATAACTAGGATAGGCAAGAAAAGAGCTGTCCATTTTCCCAAAACCAATTTCCAAGGTGCAATTCCTTGGCTTTTGATCAATACCAAGGTTCTCATTTCCCGCTCTTTGGTAAAAGCGTTATAACCCAATAGCACAATAAGTAATGGAATAATGAATAAAAGAATGAAATCAGGGGTTAAATCACCAAAACGTGCTAAACCAGTTTGATCAGCTGCTTGACTAAATTGAGCTTCATTTCTATTATGTGCTTCCAAAAAAATCGAGGTTCCCGCATATTTATCCACCCCTTGATCAATTAAGGATAATGGGTATTTTGGTTTAAAAGCATACGTGCCATAATGCGCTGCCGAGTGTGGGTTTTTTTCACCCTGATTATTCCAAATGGACCTTTCCGCATTTTTGGCCTCGGCATATTGTTGGTTTGTAGAATTATACTGTCTACTACTAATCCAAGTAGAAATACCCAACAATACTAGTACGATAAAAAAAGCTATTTTGACTCTTCCATCCCTTGCAAGCTCTGTAATCTCTTTAATAAAAGTGTTACGAATCATGACACAAATTCTTTATAGTTCATGGCTTCTAGGTAAGCCTGCTCCAATTCGGGTAGGGATATGTCTTTTGTTGCATACTCTTGCCTTAATTGCCCATTTTTCATAATGCCAATATGCGTGCCGGTATCTTTAGCTCTAAATAGATCATGCGTGGCCATTAATATGGAAACTCCGTTATCCTTTAATTTGTGTAAAAGCTGTCCAAATTCATTACTACTTTTTGGGTCTAAGCCGGAAGTTGGTTCATCCAGTAATAATGATTTAGCGTCTTTGGCCAATGCAATAGAAATGCCTACTTTTTGTCGCATTCCCTTAGAAAATGTTGAAATACGGCTATTAAAAGCGTTCTTCTGAAGACCAGCCTCATTTAAAAAATCTTCTGATTGGCTTTTACTAAGGTTTTTTCCACCTATACCTGAAAAATACTTAAGGTTTTCTACTGCTGTTAGGGTAGGATATAGCATTAAATTTTCTGGAATGTACGCTAGGTATTGTTTTGTTTTTATATATTCTTCGGATACGCACAAACCATTGATAAACGCACTTCCTGAAGTGGGTTTTATAAAGCCAAGCAGTAAATTAATGGTAGTTGTTTTACCTGCTCCGTTAGCTCCGAGTAAGCAATAAATTTCGTTGGCACCAATGTTCAAATTCAATTGATTTAGTACAATGGTTTCACCATACTGTTTAGTGAGATTATCAGTTGTAATCATAATAATTTATTTAAATATGGATAAAATAAAGGCGCTTCAAAAATCGTGGTTGATTTAGAAGTATGATAGCTAAGTATTTTTCAAAAAAATACCCTAATAAAGTGAAGTTAGCATTTGAAAGGAGGCCCCCTTAAATACTTGAAATCAGAACTAACAGTAGAGATGTTAGTATCCTTAAATATAAATACGGAAGAAAAAAAAATGGTAGTGAAGAGTGCTTTGAAAACCAAAGGTAATGTGGCTGGTTTTGTATTCAGCTTTGCACATAAACCACAGTTGAATTCTGTTTCGGAAATCGTCTTATAGCCATAATCAACCTCAGCTACAGTATTGGAAACATGAGATGTTAAGACATGAAAAATGGTATAGCTAAATTGAAGAAGCAAAAAGCTAATCAATATTGAGCTATACCAAATATGTCTGTTTTTTGTTTTCAAAACATCTTCTTGTTTCCGGAGCGGAAATTTTTGAATATGTTATTTATTCAACCACAAGATCAAAGGTTTCTGTTATATCCGTTTCTCCACCAGCATCACCAGTAGTTCCATCGTTTGGTTTTGTAGGTTCATGTCTTAGCGTAACTGTAAATGTACCTGTACCTGCATCTGTTGTGGTTGCTGTAAATACAAGCCCAACAGGATTGGTCGTTGTAAAATTTTCTCCCGTTTCAGCAGAGACATAGTCAGACTCGTCATCAGCATATGCAGTACTCATATTTAGTCCAATTCCTACTTCAAAGAAAAACTGATGCTCAGCTGCCTCGCCTTCAACTTCTTCATTAACTTCTTCCGCAGGATCTTCTGTTTCATTCAATAATACAATAGAACCATTGTAAGTTGTATTTTCGGAAAGGTTACCAGATATTGTAACATCAGGTTCTTCCGGACCATCGCCATCCAAATCTTGCGTTTGAAGTGTAATTGTTGTTCCACCACCTTCCGGCACTAGTGTAATGGTCATTGTTGTAATGACTTCTTCTTCGTTAACATCGTCCGGAGCTTCATCATCGTTAGAACATGACATAAATAAGGCTCCTGCTACAATTGTTGAAAATAAAAATTTGCTTGTTTTCATAGTAAAAAATTTAATAATTGAGTTTTAATTGTAATATTATGTTTCTTCCCAAATCATCCGCGTAGAAACGCTGCCGATTCAGATAATCTCGATACTTTGTATTTAAAAGGTTAGTTAAGGTCAATGATGTTGTTAATTTCATATTTCCCTTTAATTGGAATCTCTTCTTTGCGCCAGCTGCCACTAAATGGTAAGCATCTGGTGGGGTGTTAATTTCCAAGAGCACGTCTTCCTGGTCTGCTGGTGAAAAAACCCATAAATTCTCAGGAAACTCGTTCTGTCGGAAAACATAGTGACTTTCCAAAAAGGCTTCAAAACCATTCCATTCAGGCCTGGAAAAGATAATCTTGTTCCTCAAGGTAGCAGCGGGAATATTTATTATGGCAGCATCCTTGTCAACGTCCTTTCCTTTCACCAATGAAAACTTATGCTCTGTTTTCCAATTTTTTGACCAATCAATATAGGAGGAGAAATCCACCCCTAATAATCTTGCATCGGTTTGACGGTATTCCCAAACTGGAAATGCCCCCCGAATGGTAAATTCCACTCCTGTAGGTTCCAATAGAATAAAATCCTTGATAAAATTTCCATAAGGTTCAAGGGTAAATCCCCATTGTTTAAACTGTCTTTGGTATGATAGTGATATTTTATGTGATGTTTCACTTTGAATACTAAGATCACCCAACTCAATTCTGGCAGCTGAATGGTGCAGGCCGTCACTAAACAATTCTGAGGGATTTGGGGCTCTTTTGGCAATCGCATAGTTTAACCGAGTGACATTTGCATCATTCTCACTATACTTAATTCCCACGGTTCCAGATATATTGTTGTAGTCAAATATGGGGTTTACGAGCAATTGGGTTCCTCTGTCCTCAACAATCAAGTCTTGGAATTCCGCGTCATAACCTCTTTCTTCCCATCTTGAAGTCTGGTAAAATTTCTGGGCATCAATTCTGCTAAAATCATATCTAATTCCGGCATCAACCAATAGTTGATCGTTCAATCGATATTCACCGGTAACAAAAGCTCCAAAATCGTACTTTTCATAATCGGGAATCAATCTCCTTACTCCTGTCTCTGGGTTGGGGAAGTTCTCCTGATATCTCCCTAAAAGCCCAAATTGAAGTTGATATTCTTCCTTGGCATCCCATTTAAAGTCGGAAGAAAGGGTATGGGTCGTAAGTTCCAAGTCTATAGCGGCTTGATCACCACGCCCACCTCTTCTTACATCAAATTCAAAACGTCTATTGTTTTGATAATCATATTGAAGGTTCCACTTGCCCAATCCTTCAAAGCGTTTGTAAAATTTTATTTTTCCTAAATGATGGGTGACTTCCTGTCTTGGGTTTTGCAACTCATATGTAAACGGATTGATGACCTGTGGCTCACCACTGTTGATAGCTCTTATTAGGTCATCAACACTTCCAATATGGGATGCCCTTAAAATCGCAATTTCTGAGGTGTAGAACGAATATCTTGCATCCCAGCCCCAAGTAAATAATCGTTTACCAAATTGAAGGGATGCGCCAATTTCCTTTATACCGGTATTGGAAAGTATATAGTCTGGGGCCTCTTGGTCTCCCAAACGCTTATACGAACCTTGTCCCTTTAAAAACCAGCCTTTTTTAAATGCCCTGGTGAGTTCTGAGGTAATATTTCCACCCCTTCCATTTAATATTCCGTTAACTAAGGTTTTTCCATACAAAGTGTCTTTGGAAGGGATTCTTGCCTGTTCCATAAGGATTACCCCACCAATGGCATCGCCCCCATATTGAAGCGCAGAAGCTCCCTTGATTACTGAAATTGAACCAGCGGAGTTGATATCTATATTAGGAGCATGTTCATCTCCCCATTCCATATCCTGCATCCGAACACCATCGTTTAATATCAAAACCCTACTGCCATTCAATCCATGAATAGCTGGTTTTACAATGTTTGCCCCGGTGTTTAAGGAAGAAACTCCGCCCAGTTCTTTTAAGGCATCACCCAAATTACCGGAGCTATATTGTTCCAGAGTAGTAAGCCGCAAAGATTCTTCTATAGCTGAGTTTGTTTTATTGGCCAGTGCGTCTCCAACCACTTTAACTTCCTCCAATTCTTCAATATGATGTTCCAGCCTTATGTCCACCCATTCAATTCCTTCTAGGCTAACCTCAATAAAAACAGTAGAACAGTCAGGATGGGAAATCTCCAATTCGTACTCTCCTGAACACAAATCCAAAATTTTGAACTTTCCGTTATCATCGGTTTCCACTATATTTTGAGTACCAACAATTTGTATAACTGCTTTTTCCAAAGGAGTTTTATCGTGATAGTCTATTACTTGTCCTGAAAGGATATCAGTGCAATCTTGAGATAGTCCGTGAAAGTGGACTAAAAACACAAATACAATGAAAATCTTTATTTTCATTCTTAGAAATAAATTTAAAAAAGGGTGTTTCCTAAAGAAACCTAATCATTTAATGGGGCCAATTACAAAAGAAGTGAAGGAGGAGGCCTGGAAAAAAGATTAAATGATAAGCTTGAAGTAAAGTCCGTATTGACAATGTCAAAACAGGATTCAGAATATGTGAAATATGATTGTGTTGAAACTACAGGCTGAGTAACATCAAGGAATCCTGTGTCCTGCGTTTCAAGCGCTAAATCACAAACAGCACAGCTTTCAATTTTATCTTCATCACAATCATTATGGGAATAGACATGCAGGGCTGATACCTTGACAAGCATCAAGGATATGAAAAGGAATAAACCAAAAAGCTTTCTAAATTCCTGCATTTGCGACAAAGCTAGATAATTTGCAGGGTTTTATTATGTTAAAGAAAACATAATTAATCAAAAAGGAATCCAAGGCCCATACGTTTGAGCATTTTCTTTTCAAAGTTCCAGAAAAATTGGAATTGTCCAAAAAGCCAACCAAAAAAGACCAACAAGACTTGATAAATGGGAAAAATCAGTAAAATTCTAACGGGCCAATAAATCCACCCAGAGACGTTTTCTTTTTCTAAACCTATAATATCTGTAAGTGGTGCAGCAAGTTTGGCAGCGCAGCTTCCGGTTACTGCAAATACAATAAAGATTATTACTACCTGAAAATTGGATTCAATGCCCCAGCGTTTTTTTAATTTCTCCATCAAAATAAAAATTCGATGGCAAAAATAAGGTATTAAATCCTAGGAATAAAAGGACCAAGCCTTTGGTTATATTTCCGTTGGAAGTAAATAAAGTAATTGTACAATTTATAATTTACCTCATAACCATAATCTATGTGAGGATCATAATTTATTTGTAACTCGTATAAATTTGGATTGAACCGCTGGGGTTGTATTACCCTCTGGTTCCAATTAATTACCATAATTTGATTTCTACTTTCCATGTAGCTTTGGGTATAATAACCCTCTGGCCTTGCAATACTCTGTAGCCAAGCATTAAAACCTGGCTCTATGATGATAATTTCATATTCGGTTTCGTCATCCTTTATTTCAACAGCTTCTTCTTCTTGGGAATCAAAGACTGCTTTTTCCTCTGTGGAAATATCCAATGCTTCTTTTTGCGTTGAACACGAAACAAACAAACCCACAATCAATGATGCAGCAATAAAATAGTGTAGTACTCTCTTTTTCATATTATTAAAATACAAAAAAAGCCATTTGAAAACTCAAATGGCTCTGTTAAATAAAGTTAAGATTGGTAGTTATTTTCCGAAAAGGCCTCCTAAAAGCCCCCCAAGACCACTCTTTTTCTGACCTCCGCTGTTCAATACCATTCCAGCTAGATCATCTATTACACTACCATCACCATCTGAATCCAAAAAGGTTTCTATTAATGACTGTTGTTTGTTAGCTGAACTATTTCCTCCCATAAGTCCTCCTAAAAGTCCACTTAATGCATCTGGGCTACTGACATTTTGTTGTTTTGTCTGTTTGCCCAAATAACCCAATAGAATAGGAGCCGCTATTTTTAATATTTGGGAGATTGAACCTGCATCGATACCTGATTTGCTACTCAAGGCATTTTCAACCTGTGGTTGCTTTGATCCAAAAACATGACCTAAAATACCTGCACCATCATCCATTACATTTTGATCTACGCCACCACCGAATAGACCACCAAGGTCGTTTAAGATGCTGCCATCATGTTTGGAAGAAAGTGCATTCAATAAACCTTGTGCGCCTCCTGGGGTAGAAGTATTTTTCTTCATTGCACCCATTAAAAGGGGCATGGCCATACTCAAAACATCTGCTGTTTTGTTTTCAGGTTGCCCAGTTTGACCAGCTACTCCGCTAATCAATTGTTTGCCCATGGGGCTGTTCAATAAGTCTAATAATCCTGACATTTTATAGTGTTTAGTTTAGGTCTCCAATGTACAAAAAAGAAAGTTTTTAAAACTACATTTATAAACAAGCTATTTTAACAGATCAATGATTTGAGTCGCCAGCTCCACACCAATACGCTCCTGAGCTTCCTTGGTCGCCGCTCCAATATGGGGCGTTAATGAAATCTGTGGGTGCATCAATATTTTGATTTCAGGATTGGGTTCTGATTCAAAGACATCCAATCCGGCAAAGGCAATTTTTTCGTTTTCCAAGGCTTCAATAAGTGCCACTTCATCCAAAACACCACCACGGGATGCATTTATTACTCCAGCACCGGGTTTCATCATTTCAAATTCTTTTTTTCCCAAGATGTAATCTTTTTGGGCGGGGACATGGACACTAATGAAGTCTGAGTTTTGCAAAACGTCTTCTTTTGAACTACTTTTCAATTCAAACTTTACGGACTGGCCATCAAAAAATGGGATTTCCACGGTTGCTTCAGGCACATATGAATCCGTATATACCACTTTCATGCCAAGCCCCAATGCTATTTTTGCGGTAGCCTTGCCAATTCTTCCGAACCCAATAAGGCCTAATGTTTTTCCGCGAAGCTCAGTTCCGCCTGCATAACTTTTCTTTAATTGTTTGAACTTACTATCTCCATCCAGTGGCATATTTCGATTGGAATCGTATAAAAACCGAACGGCTCCAAATAAATGTGCAAATACCAACTCGGCAACAGATTCTGATGAAGCAGCTGGAGTATTTATTACGTGGACTCCTTTGGATTTGGCATATTCCACATCAATATTGTCCATGCCAACACCACCACGACCAATCAATTCTAAATTTGGACATGCGTCCACCAAAGATTTTCTGGCCTCAGTGGCACTTCGTACCAATAATGCGGTAATATCATTTTCGTTGATAAAGTTTACCAGCTGTTCTTGAGCTACTTTGGTAGTGATTACTTCAAAACCTCCTTTTTCAAGCAGGTCAATTCCAATTTGGGCTATTCCGTCGTTTGCTAAAACTTTTCCCATTATCCTTTCTTTTCCAAATCACTCATAATGTCTACCAAAACCCCAACACTTTCCAAAGGAAGGGCATTGTACATGGAAGCCCGATAGCCACCAACAGAACGATGGCCATTAATTCCATTAATTCCGGCTTCTTTGCATTTCTCATCAAAAATTTCTTTTAACGAATCATCAGTAATATTAAAAGTGGCATTCATAATGGAACGGTCTTCTTTTGCCGCAAATCCAGAGAAAACAGGATTCAGTTCTATTTCAGAATAAATAAGATTTGCTTTACGTTCGTTAATTTCCTCTATGGCAGCAATCCCTCCTAGATCCTTCAACCACTGCATGGTAAGCATGGAAACATATACGGCAAAAACTGGTGGCGTATTGAACATACTATCCTTACTAACATGTACCTTATAATCTAACATTGATGGGATTTGACGCGATACTTTCCCCAAAATGTCCTCTTTTATAACTACTAATGTGGTTCCCGCTGGTCCCATATTTTTTTGCGCTCCAGCATAGATCAGGTCGAATTGTGAAAAATCCATTTGCCTTGAAAAGATATCCGAACTCATATCACATACCAATGGAACATCCGTTTTAGGGAATTTTTTTATTTGCGTTCCAAAAATGGTATTGTTGGAGGTTAAGTGCAAATAATCCAAATCATTTGGAATTGCGTATCCCTTTGGGATATAATTAAAATTTTGATCTTGTGAGGAGGCCACTTCAACAATTTCACCAATCAATTTTGCCTCTTTGATTGATTTTTGACTCCATGTACCTGTATTTACGTATCCCGCTTTTTTATCCAACAAATTAAAGGCAGCCATCAAAAATTGAGTACTTGCACCACCTTGAAGGAACAATGCTTGATATCCTTTTCCTTCGAGACCCAAAAGTTCCAGGGCCAAAGCGCGTGCATTTTCCATAATGGCGACAAACTCTTTACTTCTATGGGAAATTTCTATAAGAGAGAGACCTATTCCATCAAGTTCTACTACCGCTTCAGCGGCTTTTTGCATTACTTCTTTGGGTAAAATGCATGGGCCTGCACTAAAATTGTGTTTTTTCATTTGGTTAAATTAAGGGGTAAAGTTCTAAAAAAATCTTGGATATAAAAATGGTTAAAAAGTATCGACATTAAAGTGATAAAAGGAACGAAATGGTATCAATCCCATCTGCGTAGTCATTAAGTTTTGGTTTTTGGGTTTCCCCAAAATTGACCTTGTTGTTAACTTCTAAATCCGAGACCACACATTGAATGTCATCGCGGTGTTCTTCAAGTTTTTGTTTTAATTCTGTCTCATTTTCATAATACGAATAAAACAATGATGCAATGGGTGAAGAAAAACTTTCATCTTCTTTTAAAATAAGGAAACCGTTGTCCAGAATTTTAAACTCACTCATCAAATAAACTGCTTTATTGTAGTCGTAGTTATTCGAGTATTTAATTTGATTTATGAGGTCTTTGTACTCAAAAATGGCATTGAAAAACACATCAAAAGCATAATTTTTTGGAACAAATATTTTGGAAACATTTCTGCATCCCAATCCATAGTATCTAAAAATATCTTCTCCCAAAGCCGTAATCTGCTGCTTTGATTCATTTCCTGTTAGAATAGCTACGGAACTTCTATTCTTTCTAATAATATTTGGCTTTTTTCCGAAATAATACTCAAAATACCTACTTGTGTTATTGCTTCCCGTAGCAATTACCGCATCAAAATCCTCAAACTTACCTTCAGCGAATTGAATTTTGTCTTCTAAGGTCGGGTCCTGCTGAATCAAGTATTCAGAAAGAAAGGGGAGAAGCACCGTATCGTTGGATGAAAGTTTGGCCAAAACCTTATTTCCTGACAATAAAACACATGAAAAATCATGAAAACCAACCAAAGGGATATTTCCCGCCATGACAAGACCAATGGTCTTTGATGGGTTTGAGTTAGTAAAAGAGTAGTTGGAGAGCCAATTGGTCAACTGTTCTTCTGTTAATAAAAATGACCATTGTTCAAGGGCGAACAACATATTTTCTTGGGTAAACCAACTGTTCTGCTGTCCTGCTTTTAGAAGGATAGCATTGAAGTCAGAATGCCTATTATTTTCTGGGAGGTTATGATTTTCACAAAAATCACTTATAAAACTTCCAAGTTTAACAAAAGCTTGCAATCTAGAGGTATGCGCTGTCATTATATTTGTACACTAAATTGGTAGGGTTTATTTTTGTCCAAAAGTAAGCATGCAGAAATTATTTCAGCATAAAGGAAAAAGAAATTATGGCAATTATAATAACAGATGAATGTATTAACTGTGGTGCTTGCGAACCTGAGTGCCCAAATACTGCAATTTATGAGGGGGCTGATGAATGGCGCTACAGTGATGGCACATCGTTGGAAGGGGATGTAGTCCTTCCTGATGGAAAAGCTGTAAATGCTGATGAAGTACAGATTCCCATAAGTGATGAAATTTACTATATATCCCCAGATAAGTGTACTGAATGTATGGGCTTTCATGAGGAACCCCAGTGTGCCGCCGTATGCCCGGTAGACTGTTGTGTACCTGATGAGGACAGAGTAGAGACCGAGGAAGAACTTTTAGGGAAGCAAAAATTTATGCACCCTGACGGATAGGTAGAAAAAAACTTTAATTTAGCCCGAATCGAAAATGATTCGGGTTTTTTATGCAAGAAAAAGAGAAAACATATAATGGATTTTGGAAACAGATAGGTTGCACACTTTCCATAATTGCCATTTTGGGCATCCTCGCTGTATTTATTATAGGATTTTATATGCTTCTTTCAGGTTTTTAAGGTTGCTGAAATGTAACATTTGTCATACTTCAACTTATATTTGCAGCCTTAAATAATTCTCGGTGTTCGGTACAGGGTCATGTTATTATGTATAAATAGGTTGTAAGCCCAAAATACTAAACACTTAAATCTAACATCTAATCAATGAAAGCTGGTATTGTAGGATTGCCAAATGTAGGAAAATCGACTTTGTTTAATTGTTTGTCCAATGCAAAAGCACAGAGTGCAAACTTTCCCTTTTGTACCATTGAGCCTAATATTGGGGTTGTAAATGTACCCGATAATCGAATGGAAAAATTGGAAGAGTTGGTTAGTCCAGAAAAAGTTATTCCAGCAACGGTTGAAATTGTTGATATTGCCGGATTGGTGAAAGGCGCCAGTAAAGGTGAGGGGTTGGGAAACCAGTTTTTAGGAAACATTCGTGAAACGGATGCCATTCTCCATGTCTTACGATGTTTTGATAACGATAATATTGTACATGTTGATGGTTCTGTAAATCCAATCAGGGATAAGGAGACCATAGATATGGAACTCCAGTTGAAAGATTTGGAGAGTGTTGAAAAGAAATTGGATAAGGTAAAACGAGCAGCAAAAACTGGGAACAAAGAAGCCCAAAAAGAAGCTGCAGTTTTAACTAGTTTAAAAGAAGGCCTTGAAGCAGGAACATCCGTTCGTGCCATTACGCTTAGTGATGATGATCGTGTAGAATATGTAAAACCTTTGCAATTGATAACGGACAAACCAGTAATGTACGTCTGTAATGTTGATGAAGAGGCCGCTACAAATGGAAATGCATATGTAGAAAAGGTAAAAGAAGCGGTAGCCAATGAAAATGCTGAAGTTATATTTTTAGCCGTAGGTACCGAAGCGGACATCACGGAATTGGATACTTATGAGGAACGCCAAATGTTCTTGGAAGATTTAGGTCTTTCGGAGCCCGGTTCAGCTAAACTGATTAGGGGAGCTTATAAATTATTGAATCTGGAAACCTATTTTACTGCCGGTGAAAAGGAAGTAAGGGCGTGGACCATTCCAATTGGGGCAACTGCCCCGCAAGCTGCCGGTGTTATTCATACTGATTTTGAAAAAGGCTTCATTCGAGCAGAGGTAATTGCATATGATGATTATGTGCACTATGGAAGCGAATCAAAAGTAAAAGAAGCAGGTAAAATGCGTGTTGAAGGAAAGGAATATGTGGTAAAGGATGGTGATGTCATGCATTTTAGGTTTAATGTTTAAGAGCAATCCTTCTTCGTAATAGGTATATCAACAGTATTTGTTGATTACTTTCTTTGGGCTACACATTTATTTTTGCGGCTAAATTTTATATTAGCAAGGATTAACCCTTAACCGATGGCAGAAACCAAGTATACCGAGGATAATATTCGCTCCCTGGACTGGAAGGAGCATATCCGCATGCGCCCTGGAATGTATATTGGTAAATTGGGAGATGGTTCATCGGCAGATGATGGTATCTATATTCTTCTTAAAGAAGTCATTGACAACTGTATTGATGAGTTTGTCATGGGAGCTGGTAAAACCATCGAAATCAATATCAAGGAAAATACCGTCCATGTTCGTGATTATGGTCGAGGAATTCCATTGGGGAAAGTTGTGGATGTAGTTTCCAAAATGAATACTGGTGGAAAATACGATACCCGGGCGTTTAAAAAATCCGTAGGTCTTAATGGAGTTGGAACAAAGGCAGTAAATGCGCTTTCCAATTTTTTTAAGGTTGAATCAGTGCGTGATGGACAATCAAAGGCGGCGGAGTTTAAAGCTGGGAACCTGGTGACCGAAGAGCTAATTGATTCCTCCAAACGCAGGGGAACCAAGGTAAGTTTTGTTCCTGACGAATCTATTTTTAAAAAATATAAATACAGAAATGAGTATGTAGAACGCATGCTCAAAAACTATGTATACCTTAATCCAGGGTTGACCATTGTCTTTAATGGGGAAAAATTCTTTTCGGAAAATGGATTGAGAGATTTGTTGGAAGACAATAATAACCAAGAAGACTTTCTATACCCAATAATTCATCTTAAAGGAGATGATATTGAAGTTGCCCTTACACATAGTAGAACCCAGTACAGTGAGGAATATCATTCCTTTGTAAATGGACAACATACTACCCAAGGAGGAACACACCAAGCAGCTTTTAGGGAGGCCATCGTAAAGACCATTCGTGATTTTTATGGTAAAAATTATGATGCTTCAGATATCAGAAAATCCATAATTTCTGCTATTTCCATTAAAGTGATGGAGCCTGTTTTTGAAAGTCAGACCAAGACCAAACTGGGCTCTACGGATATGGGTGGTAAGCTGCCTACAGTGAGGACATACATTAATGACTTTATTGGAAAGTACCTGGATAATTACTTACATAAAAATCAAACCACGGCTGAGGCAATTCAGCGCAAGATTGTTCAGGCCGAAAAAGAAAGAAAGGAACTTTCTGGAATTCGAAAATTAGCTCGTGATCGGGCGAAAAAAGCAAGCTTGCACAATAAAAAACTTAGGGATTGTCGCGTTCATCTTCAAGATATGAAGAAGGACAGAAGGTTGGAATCCACGCTGTTTATTACAGAAGGAGATTCAGCTTCCGGTTCAATCACCAAGTCTAGGGACGTAAACACCCAAGCAGTTTTCAGTTTACGGGGGAAGCCCTTGAATTCCTATGGAATGTCCAAGAAGATTGTGTATGAAAATGAAGAATTCAATCTGTTGCAAGCAGCTTTGAATATAGAAGAATCCATGGAAGACCTGCGTTACAACAATATTGTAATTGCTACTGATGCAGATGTTGACGGAATGCACATACGTCTTTTACTGATTACGTTCTTTTTGCAATTCTTTCCAGAACTGATAAAAGAAAACCATTTATACATTCTACAAACCCCTCTTTTCAGGGTTAGAAATAAAAAAGAAACCATTTATTGTTACAGCGAGGAAGAAAGACGAAATGCTATTCAAAAGCTCACCGGTAAACCAGAAATCACAAGATTTAAGGGTTTAGGTGAGATTTCTCCAGATGAGTTTCAACATTTTATTGGTGACGATATCCGTTTAGAACCGGTAATGTTGGACAAGGCAATGAGCATTGATAATTTATTGAAGTTTTATATGGGGAAAAACACCCCTGATAGACAAGAATTTATTATAAATAATCTTAAAGTAGAACTTGATTTAATAGAAGAAAACTAACTATAAACCAGATAAATGTATCCCCTTCTAAATGGAAGAGAATGAAGATTTGAATGATGAAGGTTTAGAAAGCCAAGACAGTTCCCAAGATAGCCTTACACGGGTTACGGGAATGTATAAGGATTGGTTTTTGGACTATGCCTCTTATGTTATTTTAGAACGTGCGGTTCCTGCAATAGAGGACGGTTTTAAACCCGTACAGCGCAGGATTATGCATGCCCTTAAAGAGTTGGACGATGGCCGGTACAACAAAGTTGCCAATGTTGTTGGGCATACCATGCAATACCACCCCCATGGGGACGCAAGTATTGCAGATGCCATGGTTCAAATAGGGCAGAAGGACTTGCTTATAGATACCCAAGGAAACTGGGGGAACATTCTTACCGGTGATGGAGCTGCTGCATCCAGGTATATAGAGGCCCGACTTTCAAAATTCGGATTAGAGGTTGTTTTCAGCCCTAAAATCACAGAGTGGCAACTCTCCTATGATGGCAGAAAGAAGGAACCTGTAAACCTTCCAGTTAAATTTCCATTGCTGTTGGCGCAGGGAGCTGAAGGAATTGCGGTGGGATTGTCAACCAAAGTACTCCCACATAACTTTAATGAGTTGATTGACGCTTCGATAAAGCATTTAAAGGGACAACGTTTCAAGCTGTTTCCAGATTTCCCAACTTCAGGAATCATAGACGTCACCAATTATAATGATGGGCTTCGGGGTGGTAAAATTCGTGTTCGTGCCAAAATTTCAACATTTGACAAGAACACTCTTGTTATCAATGAAATACCATACGGAACCAACACATCTTCATTAATAGACTCTATCCTTAAAGCCAATGACAAGGGTAAAATCAAGATTAAAAAAATAGAGGATAATACAGCTGCGGAGGTTGAGATTTTGGTTCATCTGCCTAGCGGAATTTCTCCAGATAAAACCATAGATGCGCTATATGCATTTACGTCTTGTGAGTCTTCCATATCTCCTTTAGGATGTATCATAGAAGATAATAAGCCTTTATTTATAGGAGTTACTGAAATGCTTGTGCGTTCAACTGATTATACCGTTGAACTGTTAAAGGCAGAGCTTGAAATTCAACTTAGTGAACTGGAAGAACAGTGGCACTTTGCTTCCTTGGAACGAATTTTCATAGAAAATAGAATCTACCGCGATATTGAGGAGGAGGAAACATGGGAAGGTGTCATCTCTGCAATTGACAAAGGGCTTAAACCATTCACTAAAAATCTGAAAAGAGCGGTTACAGAGGATGACATAGTTCGTTTGACCGAAATCCGCATCAAACGTATTTCCAAGTTTGATTTGGAAAAGGCACAACAACTTATTGATAGTTTGGATGATAAAATAGCGCAGACCAAACATCATCTGGAACATTTGGTGGACTACGCCATTGATTACTTTAAAGAACTCAAGAAGAAATACGGCAAAGGGCGTGAACGAAAGTCCGAGATTAAAGTATTTGATGATATTGAAGCTACCAAAGTGGTCATTAGAAATACCAAACTCTATGTAAATCGGGAAGAAGGCTTTATCGGAACCTCTTTAAAGAGGGATGAATATGTTACGGATTGTAGTGACATAGATGACATTATCGTTTTTACTAAAAAAGGTGAAATGATGGTCACGAAAGTCGACTCCAAGACCTTTATTGGAAAGGGAATCATACATGTGGCCGTATTTAAGAAGAAAGATAGCCGCACCATCTATAATATGGTTTACAAGGATGGACGTGGAGGTCCAAGTTATATTAAGAGGTTTAATGTTACGAGTATCACACGCGATAAAATGTATCAATTGGCAGGAGGAAAGCCAACTTCGGAAGTGCTATATTTTTCGGCCAACCCCAATGGGGAAGCAGAGACTATTACCGTGTTGTTAAGGCAATCCGGTAGTATTAAAAAATTAAAATGGGATTTAGACTTTGCCGACCTGTTGATAAAAGGTAGAGCTTCTAAAGGAAACTTGGTCACTAAGTATCCCGTAAAGAGAATAGAGTTAAAAGAAAAAGGAGTTTCCACCCTTAAGCCAAGAAAAATTTGGTTTGATGATATCGTGGGACGCCTAAATGTTGATGGAAGAGGAGAACTTCTTGGCGATTTTAAAGGAGATGACCTGCTGTTGATTATTGACCAGAAAGGAAAGGTCAAAACGATTCCGCCAGATTTAATGACCAGGTTTAATGATGACATGATTGTTCTGCAAAAATGGAATCCTAAAAAACCAATCTCCGTTGTGCATTTTGAAGGTGAAAAGGAGCGCTATTATATAAAAAGGTTTTTAATTGAAAATTCCAATAAGGAAGAAATAGTGATTTCGGAACATCCAAAATCGCATCTTGAACTCGTTTCCACCGATTGGAGGCCATTGATTGAGATTGAGTTTTCAAAACCAAGGGGTAAAGATGTTAAACCTAATCAACAGGTAGATGTAGGAGATTTCATATCCGTAAAAGGAATAAAAGCCCTAGGGAATCAACTGACTTCAGAAAAAGTAAAAAATATCAATACTCTAGACCCCTTACCCTTTGAAGAGCCTAAGGCACCCATTCCAGAGGATATTGAAGTGGTGGATGAAGAATCCATAGGCTTTAATGATAATGATATAGATTCAAAAGATGATGGTTCTGAGCAAACTACTTTGTTTTAATGCATTATTCTACTTATTTTGGCGCTCAAGTTATACACACCTAACCCAATAGCTTAATTTTTTTATATGGATTTCACTAACCCGTTGGTATACGGCGTACCTGTTTTTATTGCGTTTATTTTATTTGAATTAACTTACAGTAAGGCACATGGTGATGACCACTTATATAATTGGAAAGATTTAGCTGCAAGTGGTTTCATGGGAATTGGGTCTGCAATTTTAGGTCCATTGTTCAAGGTTATTTTTGCAATTGTTCTTTTTGAAGGTGTATATGAGCTCTGTAATCCCATGGTAGATGGAGTTCGCAGGAATTTTTTGGGCTACGAATCTTTTGGTTATGCATGGTATATTTGGATTCTATGTCAATTAGCTGATGATTTCACATACTACTGGTTCCATAGAGCCAACCATGAAATACGAATATTATGGGCCGCACACATTGTGCACCATTCTTCAGATAATTTTAATCTAGGGACAGCCGTCAGAAATGGATGGTTCACTATTTTATACAAACCTCTATTTTATATGTGGATGACAGCCATTGGGTTTCCACCAGAAATGGTTGTGGTTTGTTTGGGGATTGAGGCATTGTGGCAATTTCAACTACACTCCGTTTATGTTCCTAAAATGGGATTCATTGAGAAAATATTCAATACCCATACCATGCACCAGGTGCACCACGCACAAAATGTTGAATATTTGGATAAGAACCATGGTGGGTTTTTAAACATCTTTGATAAAATGTTTGGCACATGGAAAGAGCTTGATGATGATGTTGATGTAAAATATGGAGTTATCCATTCACCTGATTCGTTTAACCCTGTGGTAATTCTTACCCATGAATTCAAGGATATTTGGAACGATATGAAGAAATCCAAAAAACTATCCCACAAACTAATGTACATCTTTGGCCCTCCAGGATGGAGCCATGACGGCAGTACACTTACGGTAAGGCAGCAACAAAAACTGCATGAAACGCAGAAGCAATTGCACCCAGAATTGGCTTTCCAGCGACCCAATTAGAACTTTAACCTTCTAGGGTTTCGCCATTTTTCTGCTTGTTCTTTTTCATTCTTAGGTCAAAAAACTCAACCATTAAGGAGAAGGAAATTGCAAAGTAAAGATACCCTTTGGGTATTGCTCCAATCTCATTGTCAAATACTACCAAGTGTGAAAGATGGGCCGCTTCTGTAATCAGCATAAACCCAATTAGAATAAGAAATGATAACCCCAACACCTGTATAGATGGGTGCTTGTTTACAAATTCACCAACAGGATTGGCGAATACCATCATAATTATCACGGAAATAATCACAGCCGTTACCATCAAAATCAAAGCATCAGTTGGGTTGGGAGAAATACCGTTGGTCATTCCAATTGCAGTAAGAATAGAGTCAAAGGAAAAGACAATATTAATTACGGTTATTTGAACAATTGCATTGGTCAATGATGAAGACCTTGATTTGGTAACCTCACGTTCATCATGGCCTTTATCCTCAATTTTTTCACGAATCTCCTTAGTGCTTTTGTAAAGTAGAAAAAGACCTCCAGCAAACAAAATTAGGGCTTGCCAGCTTATTCCACCGGTAATCCAAGATTCGTCCAATACTAGAAAAGGTTTTTTCATTTTGGTCAACCATGTAATACCAAAAAGCAGTACTATTCGCATACCCATGGCCAATACCAATCCAAGATTTGTAGCTTTTTTTCTGTCTTTCTTCTCAAGCTTGCCCGCAGCAATGGAAATAAAGATTATGTTGTCTATCCCAAGGATGATTTCCAAAAATGTCAATGTAAGTAGGGCCATCCAGGCATCTGGACTCGTAAAAATTTCAAGCATGGTTAGTCTATTTTAAATGCAGTTCCTTTAAATTTACGCTTATCTCCAATCGCATTATATTCAAATGTATAAGAAGAATCCGAAGTTGTCAATATTTTAATATGAATTGATTTCTCTTCAGCCTTATTTTTAGGGTTTATATTTTTGAGAACGTACTCGCAATCATTGATCCAACGTATGGAAGAAGTATCTTGTTTTCCTTCAAAATAATCAATCTCTATTTCTGATGTCCGGGAAAACGTAGTTTGCTTATCCTCTCCATTTATTACACTTTTGAACACAAACTTCCCAGTTTTAAAATTAGCGCAATTACGTTGCGGTGGTGAAGAACAAGCACATAAGAACAGGACCAGTGCAAATAGAAACAGCTGTTTTAACATACCTGCAAAATAACGGTAAAGTATAGAATTTGGATAGTTGAAATGATTATTTTTTTATCTCGAAAGATTCAAAAGTGCCATCTACGTAAAATAAAGCAATACGTATGGGTTCCTTAGTTGTTGATGCTGAACTTTTGCTTCCGTGTGTTGTTATCGCATTTGATAATTTTATTTCCTTTTTGGATAGGGTAGAGGTATCTGAATCATTTTCACGTTCAGGATTTGGAAAATCTCCCTTTCCATATAACAACCAATAGAGATCTACTGAAGGGTATGCTAGAACCACTTTCATTACAAAATCCAAACTTGGCTTATTTCTTTCGTTTAGAAGATGGGAAATGCTTGAACGCTGCACACCGATCTTATCTGCAAAAGTGGATACAGTTAATCCGTAGTGGTCAATTATCGACCTAACTCGATCTATGATTTCATTCATTACAATTGTAATTAATCATAAAGTAAAAGTAATCATTGCTGGTATAATTTTTATCTAAATTCTAAAAAATAATCAAAATACATTTGAATTATTAGATTTAATAAAAGTATTTAAATATATGATTAATAGTTACTTAAATAGTGTTTAGTTTTTATTGAGTACAATTGTAAACAAACATCAATTCCGAAAGTATTTTTGATGATGCATTTGTTTACAATTGTAATTTATTCTTCATTTACTTTTGTAAACCTAATTCTTGTACAGACTCAATGGTGAATCATAAAACCTTTAAAGAAAAATCAATTCACGGACGTTACGTTACTAGCGAAATGCTTAAAATGGAATGGCTGGGTAAGTCCGAGTCTTCCACAATTAAAACCATTGGTAGTTCGGTTCAAGAGAATGAGATTATCTCCATTTCTTTAGGGACGGGAAAAAATAAAATCTTGATGTGGTCCCAAATGCATGGTAATGAATCCACAACCACGAAGGCTGTAGTAGATCTGGTTAATTATTTGCATTCTGGAAAAACACTGGCAACATCAATTCTAGCAAATTGTTCCCTATTGATAATACCCATACTTAACCCGGATGGAGCAAAACAATATACACGTGTAAATGCCAATAAGATTGACTTAAACAGGGATGCAAAGCAACTTACACAACCTGAGAGTAAAATTTTAAGGAATGTCTTTGAAGAGTTTAGGCCAGATTACTGTTTTAACCTTCATGACCAACGTACACTTTTTAGTGCAGGCAAGGATGCCAAACCGGCAACGGTATCTTTTTTGGCCCCGGCAAGTGATCAAGAACGCCAAGTCACGCCTACTCGAGAAAAGGCAATGAAACTTATCGTGGCGATGAATAAAATGCTACAGCAATTAATTCCGGGGCAGGTGGGAAGGTATGATGATGGGTTTAATGACAATTGTGTGGGAGATACATTTCAAATGTTAAAAGTTCCGACTATTTTGTTTGAAGCAGGGCACTTCCCAAAAGATTATGAACGAGAAAAAACAAGAGAATATATTTTTTATGCGTTGATTGAGGCCATTAATACAATAGCAGCAAGCAAAGTAGAAGAATTTAAAAGTGTGGACTATCTTGAAATTCCAGAGAATGAAAAACTTTTTTATGATGTAGTGGTTAGGCACGTGGGGTTGGTCAACTCATTTTTTGAGCCAACCGACAGTGTTGGGGTACGCTTTAAGGAAGTTCTCAGGGACCATAAGCTATTGTTTGAACCTGAATTGGTTGATAGTGGAAAGCTTGAGGGATATTTTGGACATGAAATCCTTGATTGTTCTAGTGCAAAGGGTATTGAAGATTTATATTCCCGTAAGGAAATTCTGAATTTAATACTTTCAAAAAAGAAATAGCTACTTATTTATGGTGGTTTGTTACATTTTATTTAAAAAAAGCACATTTTTTTTAAATATATTTTCTTAATTACTTAATTTTGCTGAAAATACCAATACGATGAGTAAAGTAAAATTAGATGAAATTGACCACCAGATATTAGACATGTTGATTGATAATACCCGTACACCATTTACGGATATTGCCAAAAAGCTTTTGATTTCCGCAGGAACAGTCCATGTTAGAGTTAAGAAAATGGAAGAATCTGGAATAATAAAAGGTTCTTCACTTACTTTGGATTATGTGAAACTTGGCTATTCTTTTATCGCATATGTAGGGATTTTTCTTGAGAAAACACATCAAACAAAATTTGTTTTAGAGCGACTTAACCAGATTCCATATGTAACCGTTGCCCATATCACCACAGGGAAATTCAATATTTTCTGTAAAATCAGGGCTAAAGACACTACCCATGCAAAAAATATCATTTTTAAGATTGATGACATTGACGGCATTAGCAGAACGGAGACTATGATTTCATTGGAGGAGAGCATAAACGACAAAAAACGTTTAATGCATACCATCTTCAACGAACTTTAATAAGCAAGAAAACAGAAATTTTAGTTTATGTTGAGTTCAGAGTTACCTATTTCTGAATACAATTCCTTTTACCATACATACATCCTGGCTTTAGGAGAGGTAACCCTAATGGAAGAGCTTGAGAATGGCAAAGAGGCTTTTTTATCAGTACTTAAAGATGTGGATAGTGATGCTTTGAATTATGCCTATGCTGATGGAAAATGGACCTTGGCTGAAGTTCTAATGCATATCATTGATGCCGAACGGGTATTTCAATATAGGGCACTTCGGTTTGCAAGGAATGATAACACACCATTGCCCGGTTTTGACCAGAATGTATTTATAAAAGGATTGAATATATCAGGAAAAGCAAAGAATGAAATCCGTAGCGAATACGAAGCGGTAAGAAATGCTACGATAAACCTGTTTAAGTCTTTTAATACAGATGTGTTAAAAAGAGTAGGTATCGCTAGTGACTCCGAAATGAGCGTAAGGGCTATGGGGTTTATTATATGTGGGCACCAAGCCCATCATTTAACAATAATCCGTGAACGTTATTTATTGGGAAAGTAGTTTTTTAGTATAGGCTATCGGTTTCTAAGTCCCTATCGGTTTCCAATTCGCCATTACCAAGTCCCTCTTGTTCAGCATCTAATTCAACTTTAGCAGCTTTATCCAATTCTTTCTCCATATTCTCTTCAAAGTTGGAAATGAAGTTGGAAAGACTTTTACTGATTTTCACCAAGTATATGGTATCCTCTGTTTTTACCTCAACAGCTTCAATAATTTCTCCATTGGGCTTTTTAAGGGAAATAATGTCTTCATCACCGTATCCGTAGGGATAGGAGTCTATTAAACTAGCCGCAGCGGTGTGATTTAGTTTTTTATAATCAATTAATATTCGCTTCATAGTGGATGTTTTAAATTTCTTATCCTAAACTATGAATTTTTATAAGTGATAATTTCAAAGAGTTGTAAACCCTAAGTTTTAGTATACGAAGTGGTTATTCTTTGTAGTAAGCGAACGCTTTATGAAAAAGATCTACGGGAACTTTAGCATCTGTAACAGCTGTTCCAATAGCTTGGAGCAATACAAAATTCACATCCCCGTGTGAATTCTTCTTATCATATTTTAAAAGGGTGAGTATGGCTTTTATGTCCTCAGCATTAAAATCAACACGGTCAAAATGTTTTAAAAAAGTATCCTTTATCTCTTGTAGGGATAGTTTGGACAAGCCTTTTAATTCGTGGGAGAGAAATCCTTCTAGAATCATACCCACGGCTATTGCCTCGCCATGTAACAAAGTCTTCCTGTCGGGGTTTTCCAGGCAGTAAGATTCAATAGCATGCCCCAAGGTGTGTCCAAAATTCAAAATCTTACGCACACCCTGCTCAGTAGGGTCTTGAGTAACTACATCGTTCTTTATGGCAATGGATTTTTTAATGCATTTGGCATCGGTAAAAACGTTTTCCTTTTTCAAGGATTTCCAATATTCCGCATCTTTGATGAGACCATGCTTCAACATCTCGGCATACCCACTTACAATTTGTCTGGAATCTAGGGTCTTCAAAAACTTAGGGAAAACCAATACCATTTGTGGTTGGTTGATAACACCGATTTGATTTTTCAAGGAACCAAGGTCAACTCCCGTTTTACCCCCCACCGAAGCATCAACCATTGATAGTAGGGTAGTGGGAATATTGATAAAATCTATTCCACGTTTAAATGTCGATGCCACAAAACCGCCCAAATCAGTAAGTACTCCGCCACCAAGATTAATCAACAAACTTTTTCTATCCCCACCGTTATCAGACAACAGGCTCCATACTGTCGAACATGTTTCAATTGTTTTATGTACTTCACCAGATAGGATTTCAAAAATTGCATCAGCTTTGATATCCAATTTTTTTTTGAATAGCGGCAAGCAATGCTTTTTTGTATTCTCATCAACCAAAACAAATACCTTGGAATAATTGTTTTTTGCAATATGTTGTCTAAGAGCGGCTTCCGCCAATTCCTCCAAATGCACTTCGTAAGATTGCGATTTAATAGATTCCATAGTTCAAATTACACTGCAAAATAAAGGCTAATTTTATTGATATTGTTCTAGAATCACTACTTATATTTGATTCGTTAATAGATTCACAAGAATGAACCCAAATTTTGAGAATACAACAATCGCTTTTCAATTAAAAACAGATTCTGAATTAGAAAGGGCGTACTTTTTATTCAAGCTGATTGCCAATGAACCCTTGGTAAAAATTGGTACAGCGGTTACAAACTTTGCCATTAAAGCGCATCTGCCCATAGATGGGTTGATACGTGCCACAGTTTTTGACCATTTCTGTGGTGGAGTCACAGAAGAAGATTGCCTTACGGTGATTGACAAAATGTATGATAAAGGTGTTTTTTCCATTTTGGATTATTCTGTTGAGGGCAAAAAAAATGAAGATCAATTTGATTTTGCCCTATCCAAAACGTTACAGGTATTGGATTTTGTCAAGGAAAAAGATGCCATTCCCTTTGCCGTGTTTAAACCCACGGGGTTTGGCCGCTTTGAGTTGTATGAAAAAGTAAGCGCGGAAATGGGGTTGGATGCTGACGAAGCAGAGGAATGGAAAAGAGTCATTGATAGGTATGATCAAGTTTGCAAAAAAGCCCATGACCTAGATGTTTCCTTACTTATAGACGCTGAAGAAAGTTGGATTCAAGATGCAGCGGATAATCTGGTGTTGGAGATGATGCGAAAATACAATAAGGAAAAACCAGTTGTTTTCAATACCCTACAGATGTACCGATGGGATAGGTTGGAGTACTTGGAAAAATTGAATGAGATTGCCGTTTCCGAAAATTTCAAGATTGGACTTAAGGTTGTTCGCGGTGCGTACATGGAGAAGGAAAATGAAAGAGCCGAAGAAATGAACTACGAGAGTCCTATTTGCAAATCGAAACAGGCCACAGATGATAATTTCAATGCAGCTATTTCATATATGATGGACCGCTTGGAAACAATTTCAATTTTTGCGGGTACCCATAACGAAGAAAGTTGCTTGAAGCTCATACAGCAAATGGAAGCAAAAAATATTAATGCAGATAATCCAAATATTTGGTTTGGCCAACTTTATGGTATGAGCGACCATATTACATTTAATCTAACCGCAGAAGGCTATAATGCTGCAAAATATGTTCCCTATGGCCCGGTACGAGATGTTATGCCCTATTTGATTAGAAGAGCCGAAGAGAATACCTCGGTGGCCGGGCAAACAACAAGAGAACTTGCGTTGTTGCAGCGAGAAAAGAAAAGACGAGAATTGGGTTAAACTTTCATTTCCAGTCTATGCAATCCTTATTTTAGACTTTCAGATAGAAAGTCAGCTTATAGAACTGCTTTTCAACAGTAATTATACTGGGAAATAATAATAATCGTAAACCTTCAGCCATGTTCTGTAAATCCTAATAATCTAAAAAATATAGTATTAAACCAGCTCAATTCCATTGCCTCTTTTTAACATATTTGATGTAAACTAGCTATAAATTGACTATTATATAATTGAATGGATAATGGTTAAAGCTGGCTGGCCATAAAAGAGCTTTCCGGTATATACTATAAGTTTGAGGTCATAATCGGAAGAAAAAAAGGTGTTCCTAGTTTTTATAGTATAATGATTTAGAACTAAAGAGAAATCATCAAGAAGCATTCTTATTAGTTATATTAAAAACTTTAGTTAGCCTCAGTAGTAATTGATTAATTATTGAGACTTACACCCATATATCTGAATAAATGTAATAGTTTCATTTTTAATGTTAAAATTAAGGCTAAACATTAATCAATTTAAGGTTTGTTTCCCCTCCTGAATGTTTTGTCTATGTATTTTTGAAACGTGTAATGAAAATGAGAATAAGCAACACAAAAGTTGAATTCTGGCTGAAAGAATACCTTAATAGTAGTATTACTAATCAAAAGAAACAAAAAATGGAAATGGTTAATTTGGCATTGATGATTCTAGAACTGGGTCATGAAAACGTTCTGCCAAAAGTCTAAGAAAGAGGGTCAACCGTTATTTCATTGAGAAAAATCATGAATAGTATCTCGGAATTATAGAATTATTGAGGTTTTCGATTAATGCAATTTTATTTTTTAGGACTTATTCTAAAACAAACTAATATCTATGTCATTTTTCAAAGAACAACAACGTTTTCATCCAATATGGTTTTTTCTTGTAATAGGTATTATTTTATTAACCTCCTATGTTTTCTCAATAGTTTTGGGAAATGGGGAAATTAATTTTCTATATCTAATTCTTGAAAATTCATTAGCAATAGTAATTTTCTACTTCGTATTTATCGTTCCCAAACTAGTTACAATTGTGAATGAAGAAATGATTACTGTAAAATGGATGATATTGGGTTATACCATCTACGAAAAAAAAATACCTTGGTTAGAAGTAGTTAAATTAGATATAGTCAAGTATTCATTTGTGGGATATGGTTATAGAATTACCTCTAAATATGGTATTGTAATTAATGCAAGAGGCAATCACGGATTAAGGCTAATTACTAGTAAAAGCAAGAAATTTGTATTCGGAACACAAAAGCCAATTGAATTAACTAAATATATAAATAATAACAACAAAATCGTTCGTAATGAGAAATAATAGTTACATAGCAATTTTTTTCACCTTTATTTTATTGTTCAACAGCTGCAGCGGGTATGAAGAACAACCTGAAATCAGCATCCTTGAAGAAACCTCAGAGGAAGACATTTATAAAAGCCTTTTTTTTATGAACGGCCCTCTTGTAGATCAAATTCCAAGTTTACAAAGTAAGAAAGTTTTATTTGAGGGATTTTACATGGATGACTTATCATTAGCTGAGATGAGCAGGGCAGAAAATTTAATGTTAGAAAAGATAAAAGATATCAACCCTAATTATTTAGAAAACCTTAAAACAGCTTTATTAACGGATTCTCCTTATCAAATTAAAGATGCAATAATTGAAGGTTCTAATCTACTGTTGAGATCTGTACATGAAATGGGTTTCTCAAAAATATTAGAAGATGAGGAATTAAATAATATCCTACTTTCGGAGAACATTGATATTACAAGTTATGATTTAAGTAAAGATGAAGAAATTTCTAGGTTATCCAATGACATTGCTTCACTTGATCCTCTAGCATTAAATAAACTTCAAAATAATGATAAACTTGCTTCGTTGTCTGTATATTCAAATGAGAGTAACAAGTGTATTGTTGCTGCAGCAATAGCTTTGGCGGCGGTATTTTTGGCAGTTGGTATTATGGCAGCAGTAAGAGTGGTAGGTGTGGTTCAAGATGCCGCTTTCGTTTACGAATATATTCATGTATTTACCGAGGTTGCAGACGGTGGTGGTGGCGGCAATGCTGAAGATGGTCCTGGAGGAGCAACTAAAACTCCAAGTGATTTTCAGAATAACTTACTGATTACCGATTTGGTTAAATTATAAACTTTATTTCCAATACATATATAAAATGCGGAAAGTACTGTTCACCACTGTGATTTTGGTTCTTTTTGTTTCGTTTCTATTTTTTATTTTATTGTATAGTGTAGACAATACCCCATACAGTATTTATGGCAAAAAGAAGAGTTTTGCGATTAAAGCATTTGTTCCTGAGGGTTGGGGTTTTTTTACACGTGACCCTCAGGAAGAAAAATTAATCATATTTAAGATTTTACCAGATTGTTCATTAAAAGAAATTGAATTTTCGGTTGATTCAAAAGAAAATCTATTTGGTTTCTCCAGAAAGCTTAGAAAAAGAAATTTTGAGTATACGAAAGTACTCCAATACATTCCAGCAGATGCTTGGGCTGATTTTTTTGGAAAAAGAGAAAATATCAAGGCGAATTGTAAAAGAAAACCACTGGTTATAAATCTAAAAAAAGACGACTATTTTTTATTGAAAGACAGTAAATTACTACTATATAGGTATCGTATAGTACCTTGGGAATGGAGTAACTTAACCAAAGAAGAAAAAGGAAAAATTGTATATGTTTCGATTTCAATGGAATAAACTTATCGTTTACTATGAGAAAACTATAAGCATTTTTATAGCTGAAAACCCATTTACGAATCTTTATGGTTTGGCTCGTAGTTTACTTGCTTTCGGTACTTTGACCATTTTTATCTTTAATGATATAAGTTTTCTCTTTGACAAAGCGATTATTGAGAGTATGTCCAATTCCAGCTTTTTATTCACGAAATTAAATTTATTTGTCAGCTTAGGTTGGGATAATTTAATATACGCCCGAATTCTTTCCATCATCGTTCTTATTACTGTAATTGTAGGTTATTTTCCACAAGTAACAGCCATCTTACATTGGTATATTGCATTTAGCTTACAAAATGGGGGGTCGATTATTGATGGTGGTGATCAAATTAACTCAATATTAACGGCATTCATTGTCCCAATAGCAATTTTGGATAATAGGAAAAATCATTGGGATAAGCCTAAAAATAATGTTTCGGATTATAGAAAAATTATAGCTCATTTTATGTTTATGCTGATTTCACTTCAGATGAGCTTCTTATATTTTCATTCTGCTGTTGAAAAATTGTATGGTACAGAACACTGGACCAATGGGACTGCATTATATTATATTTTTAATGATCCAACTTTTGGTTTAAGTAAAACTTTTTATGGATTGATTTCATTCGTTATTCAAAATAAGTTTGTAGTTATTATGACTTGGAGCGTATTAATTCTCGAATTGTTTATTTCCTACAATTTAATGGCAAGAAGAAATAAAAGAGTTTTTGCATTTTACATTGGTTTTTTGTTCCATTTTTCGATAGCTTTTTTTTTCGGTCTTATTAGTTTTGGATTTGCAATGACTGCTGGGCTATGTTTATTCGCTTTGCCTTACAACAATTTTGTTGGTAAACTTTCGCTGTCATACTTTAAAGTATAAACTAACCTATTATTTTTATGCAGTATTAGAGGAGTTTTCATCAAAGAACCTTCAAATTCTTGGAGAATCATAATCATTGCTGTTATAGAGTTAAATCATTTTAACTGATTTTATATCAAAAAGAGCAACTGCGCTTAATTTAGAGCAGTTCTAAATTATAGTGAGCTGAATAAATTTACAAATGGCAAGCCATAATACCCTTTGAAGGCTGAAAATATTTTTAAATATGGTTTCTTAATAGTAAAATGTGACTTATTCAGATGAAATAACTGAACTTATATTATTTTACATCTCTTTCCAGCATCAATTATTGTTTGAACTTTTGAATCACATAGGCCTAGTAGTTTTTTAATTTTTCTTTTCCTCCACTCAACGGCAGATAAAGATAAATTAACCTTATCTGGAAGTTCGATTACCCTATATCCTTTAGATAAAAAATAGATTATACTTTTATCAGTTTGGTCAAGTTGGTTTTTAGATAGGACATTTATCTTTATAAAATCTAATACTGAAACACTGTAAAAACTTTTATTGTTAAAAATATCTTGGAGCGCTTTTTTTAGTAGAGCTATATTTACTTCACTTTTAACTATAAAGGCAACTGGCATTAACTCGTTAATAGCTAGACCGTAAACAAAATAGTCAGGGCGTGTAATCGTTAATACAATTTTAACTTTATATTCAGAAAATACCTTTAAAACTTTTTTTTTAAATTGAAAATTTTGTTTTTGACCAAGGTAATTGGCATCCAAAATTAGATATACCTCTTTAGAGGATAAATGCATATCCAATGATTTGGCTTGATACAGAAATTCGTCAACACATAGATGTGAAATAATTTGCGGTTTAATGTTTATTTCTGAAGTCAACTCTTTACAAATGGATTTAAAAACTGTTATATAAATTGGCTCTTTATCAATAATTATTACGATTTTATCACTTCCCTTCATATCAAAAGTTTTTAGAAATGTGAATAACAAGTCTATGGCAGATAATAGTATGTGAGGTATTCAGACTTAAAAGACCATTAGAGCGGATATGATTTAATGAGTTTTTATTTGTTCTAGAACCTTCAAAGGGTGCATTTAAATAACTAACATATAAAAGATCCTCTAGTAAATCTTTATAACTTTCCTGGTATGACAAGCGAACAGGTTGTAATTTAAAAGTTAAAGCTCTAGGCATTTTTCCACTTATGGTTAGTGGCATGAAGTTATATTCAATTTTGAAAACCTCCAATGAAATATTATAGCTATTTATAAATTGACCTTGTTTTTTTGAATCTAAATTGTTGCTAAAATATTTTTGAAACAGAAATACATCACATTTGAGAGAATTGTGCGATTTAATAAAAGGAGAATGAAAACTTATCGCAGCGCTATGTGTAGTCCGCGTATTTTTAAGGAAATATAGAAAAAACGAATAACAATATCGTTAGAATATGTCTTCCTTATGATTTAACGATATTGGTTGTCAAGGAGCTCACAAAGCGAGCGTACCCTTGTAGTTTTTGCGGCATTGAGAATAAAAATAGGCGAACCAGATTGCATATAGCGACCTGATATGTAGCGTTGATAAGCCGTATCGGCGTTATTGGCAAATAAGTCCCTTATCCTACGCATTAAGCAATCTGTCATAGCGCTGCGATGATGTAGTATATCTAAAATAATGGGAATGGAGCGAAGCGAGATGTAATTGTTTTAGTCGCCGCAGGCGAATGCTACACCATCGCTTAAATATGCTCTATAACTAATTTTCAATCTCAGTTAGTTCAAACCCCTAATGAAAAGATTATCCTTTATAATTTGCTTGAAAAAATTCCCCGGTGTCACTCCAATTTTTGCCTTTAATACTTTATTAAAAACTGTTAAAGAACTAAACCCATACATTTCAGCAATTTGAATCATGGATTTACTGGATACTATTTGTGGATTCTGTTTTAAGTCATTTATGGCATAGGTTATTCTGAGGTCTTTTAAATAGCTTGCAAAATTAAGTCCTTTATGCGCATTTATGACTTGTGACAAATAGCTGCTATTTGTATTTAAGACTTTTGCCAAATTTTGCTGATTCACCTTTCCATCTAAAAAACCTTTTCTCTTCTCCCATTGATTTAGACTTTCAAGTATTTCTGCTGTTACATTTTTATCCAATTTAGTATCACTACTTGGCAGTCCAATTTTAACCTCAACTGGGTGTTGCATAATATGTTGTAGCCTTTTTTTTGTTTTTTTATACTTTATATAATACCCCAAAAAGCCTAAAAAAAGTAGGGCGCAAGAAACATAGAACGCAACCAAGAGCTTACTTTTGATGGAGATGGTTTTATTTAGAGCTCTTTTTTCCTCCAATTCAAGAGGCAAGTCCAATTTTTCCAAAGTAATCTTTCTTAATCGTTCTTGCGTTCTTAACAAAAGACTATCATAATAAACAAGTCTATTAAAATATTCCTTCTCACTAACACTATCGTCTCTGTCAATTGCTTCTTTTAACAAAAATCGATATACCTCATTGGCATTATCAACTAGCGGATAATCCAACGACCTCATAATACTATCAAAAGATTTGAAATAAGTTCTTTTAATTTTTGGTTTCTCTAATTTCCCTTCAATCATACCTAAGTAAAAAAATATATCGGCTTTGGCACCACCATTATTAAGAGTTTCATATTTTAAAAGTGAATCTTTTGCTTTTAAAATATGGCCTTGATAATAATGCAATAAACCTCTGAGCTCGCTTAGATTATTCAGGTAGAAAGGTTCATCTTTAATTATAGCCAATCCCATAGCTTTTTCTATATATATTGAGGCGGAGTCAAGTTCTTTTGCAAACGTAAAACATCTAATATAACTATAAAGGCTATTGACATAAATCTCATCGTAATCGGAAATAGTTCCCCGATTTTTTTTTAAAAAATCCAAAGCTTTTTTTTGAAGTAAAACAGCCTCATTTTCTTGCCCAAATTCTCCCTTTATGTTGGCGAGTTCAGATAATACTCTAATCATTAGACTTTTATCATCTATTTTTTTAGCATAATCAAAACTCTTAATAAAGGCTTCCACGGCTTGTTCATCTAAATAGTTTTCATAAAATAGAGCCGCTTTAGTATAGTATGACAGTGCAATAAACCTATCATAATCAATATGGCTCAATATTTTAATGCTTGATATTATTGAGATAGAAGAGTCAACACTGGCTATGCCCTCTAATAAAGGGAGATTATATGCTCTGTACCTGTAAGCATATGCTAATTCCGCAGTATCCCTTTCTTTTTTTGCCTTAGCTACATAATAATCAAAATACATATTAAAAATATCATCATCAGCATTATCCCAAACAGAACGTATTTCACCAAAAGAAAGTTCAGACACTTTAGGGTCGATATTATTTTGTGCTAAACAAAGTTGAATTGAAATAAGGACAAGAAGATAAAATCTTGAAAAACGAACTCCCATGAATTTTTAATGAAAAAGCTATAAACCAAACGGAATATAGATATTTTTCATTTAACACTACTAATTTGTGCTAGAAATAGGAAGAACATTGATTAATCTATGAAAGACAGCTGGGGTATAACTATCTATTTACTTGAAATTTGTTGTATAACAACTGTGTCCTTACAGTTACTAACTGCTAATTCTAATTCCTTGCCCTCAACAATATTCAAAATAAAATAAGTTTTACAGGGTTCAGATTTTATATCACTTTTGCCAAAATTAACATCCCCATCGGTCAAAAATGATTGTATCAAAACAGTATCTTTTTCTTGATTGAAACTCTCTGAAAAAACTAGAGGTTTAGACCTCATATCCTTTAAAACCCTACAGTTGGGGAAGTAACAAAACTCCGCTCCGGTTTCCTCCGATTTTTTTTTCAAGAAGAAAACAAGAAATACAATTCCAATGGATAGTCCTACCATATACCATCCTAAGCGTTTTAAAAATGCCATGTTGTTTTAGAAAATGAGAAAATTAATATCGTTGTAGGTCAAACCAAACCAGTCTCCTACAGATTTATTCGTCAAAATACCATGGTACAAATAGAGCCCATTTCGTAATCCTTTATCAAAACGAAGCGAATGTTCCAATCCGCCATCTTCGCCAATTTTTAAGAGATAGGGTGTAAATATATTACTGATCGATATGGAAGAAGTCCTGGGGTATCGTGAAGGAATATTGGGAACGCCATAATGGATTACGTCAAATTTTTCAATTGTTGGTTTGTCATGGCTGGTTATCTCCGATGTTTCAAAGCACCCGCCCATGTCAATACTAACATCAATGATCACGGCACCTCTCTTCATATTTTCAACCATTGTGCTGGAAACTACAACAGGAGAGCGATCTTGACCTCTAGTGGCGCCTATGGCAACATCACATCGCTTAAGGGATTTTAAAAGATTTTTGGGTTGAATGGTTGATGTATAAACGGTTTGATTTAAGTTGGTCTGAATGTTTCGCAACTTAGTTATGGAGTTATCAAACACTTTAATGTTGGCTCCAAGCCCCAAAGCTGATCGTGCAGCAAATTCGCCAACAGTACCCGCCCCAATTATAACAACTTCAACTGGAGGAACACCACTAATATTGCCAAACATTAGTCCATTTCCCTTATTAGTTGTAGCCATCAGTTCAGAAGCAATTAGAATTGAGGAAATTCCAGCAATCTCACTCAAAGATCTGACCGCAGGGTATTTTCCATCCTCATCCCTTATATATTCAAAAGCTATAGCCGTCAATCTTTTTTTAGCCATCGCCTCAAAGTATTCCTTGGATTGTGTCTTTATCTGCAACGCGGATATTACAATGGTTTGTGGGTTTAGCAAATCAATTTCAGATAGGGTAGGAGGTTCCACTTTTAGAATTAATGGACAGGAGAAGACTTTTTTAGTATCCCGGGTAATCTCCGCACCTGCATTGGTATAATCTACATCAGAAAAATTTGCGCCATCTCCCGCGCCAGACTCGATAAGGACTCTATGTCCATGTGCAGTGATTGCATTGACCGCATCTGGCGTAAGACAAATACGTTTTTCTTGATATTGATTTTCTTTTGGAATACCAATGAAAAGTTCTCCTTTTTGTTTAAGAATCTCTAGAGTTTCCTCTTGGGGTAAAAGTTGTTGTTTGCTAAACGGAGACGTTGGTTGATTCATAAAATGAAAATCTGAATATTATCCCAAAAAGATATGGAAACAAATTTACATTTTTTTTGAAAGGGTATTTTGTCGTTGCTCCAGTTTCTCGCGTTCCTTGCGAAGCTCTTCTTTTTCTTTCAATATTTGAAGCTCAGTATCCATGGCCTTAAGATCAATTCCATGAACATGCTTATCTACCAATTTTACCCTAATAAAATAGACTATAGGAACAATAACCATTGTCACGGCAATAACATAAAGAATTTCATTCTCATCAATATTCTTGGATTCATAAGTTAAAACATTGTACAATTGGAAACTATACATAGCAATAGGGATAAGAATGGCATGGTACCACCAATGTTTTGAGGTAACAAACCAAATTATCAATAGTAACAAGGGTACAATTTTACCAAAATAATAGTATATGGCATCACTTACGTAACCAAATCCATTTTCAGTAAATTCAAACCCCAGGAAACTCCAAGTTTTTGCTTCGGGAGAAATATATTTATATGCATAGAAAAATATAGGAGTTAGAGCAATCATAAGAGATATCAACCCCTCAATAATAAATCTCTTTCTAATAGTAGCTTTATTCTTCATTACTCACATAACTCAGAAATCCTAAAATTATTGTAAAAAAAATCCCTTTGCCAAAACAAAGGGATTTTAAAAGTAGATTAGATTAAAAATTATAATTTTTTTAATCTATCTTTTCTGATGCTGGTTTTTTGGTCCTCATCGATATCTACAACATTAGTTGATACCGCAGTCATCGCCAAAAAAGCAACAGCCAATAATCCAAAAAATAGTCTTTTAGTGTTCATCGTAAAAGAGTTTTTGGTTAATAAATGAATTCATTTCAAGAACAAATGTAGGAAATTTTCCTTACCTACCTTGCATTTCACCGATAAAAATTGCTTTTAATCCCAAAAAGGAAGCTTTTAATCGACAGATTTGCTGTTCATCGAAACTTTGGAAAAGATATGTTTTAATAAAGTCAATCAAGACTAAAATCGATTGAGCGGGTGTTTTCATCGATAAACTGTAAGTAAATAAATACAGCATCTTCAGGCAGTAATGATTTGATATTTTCAGGCCACTCCACAAATAACCAGGCGTTGGAATTAAAATAATCCTCGAGCCCTAAATCTAGAGCTTCCCCTTCATTTTCAATTCGATAAAAATCAAAATGGTAGGCAAGTAGATTATCATTTTCATCGTGATATTCGTTCACCAAACCAAAAGTGGGGCTATTGGCCAAATCAATACCCCCAAGCTCTTTTACAATTTCTTTGATCAAAGTTGTTTTTCCTGCACCCATCTCTCCATAAAAACAAAGGATTTTACTATCTGATGCCTTGAGGATATTTTTGGATATGCTGGGGAGGTCTTCTAATCGAAATATTTTTTTCACAACATTCTATTTTGCATCCAAAACTATAAAAGGAACTATCATTTCTTCCAAGGAGACACCTCCATGCTGATAGGTATTTCTATAGTATCCAACATAATGGTTGTAATTATTGGGATACGCGAAAAACAAATCATTCTTCGCAAAAATATAACTGCTACTTAAATTAATATTTGGCAAGTGGATGCTTTGTGGGTTTTTGGTTGCCAAAACATCCTTGTCCTCATAAGTAAGACTTCTACCTGTTTTATATCGTAGATTAAGACTTGTTTCTCTGTCACCTATAACTTTAGAGGGCTGTTTCACGTTTATGGTACCATGATCCGTAGTTAATATTAATTTCATGCCCATATTCTGTGCTTGTTGGATAATCTCCAGAAGCGGCGAATTTTTAAACCAACTCAGTGTAAGCGAACGGTAGGCCTTATCATTGGACGCCAATTCTTTGATTACCTCCATCTCTGTTTTTGAATGTGAAAGCATATCCACAAAATTATATACAAGTACGGTGAGATCATTATCTTTTTGCGATCTAAAATTCTGGGCCAACTGTTTTCCCTGACGGAGGTTACTAATTTTATGATACTCCCATTTTAAATCCAATCCAAGTCGTTTTAACTGGGCTCCCAAAAATTCAGCTTCAAAAAGATTTTTACCTCCTTCTTCCGTATCATTTTTCCACCAATCAGGATGTTGCTTTTCCATATCCAAGGGCATCAAGCCAGAAAAAATTGCATTTCGAGCATATTGGGTAGCCGTTGGTAGAATGCTATAATAGGATGATTCTTGTTTTTTCTTATAATGTACAGCCAGGGTCTCTTCAAAAGCCAACCATTGATCATACCGAAGATTATCGATAACTATCAACAATGTCTTATTTCCTGCTAATTCTGGTTGAATCTTTTTTCTGAAAAGAGTATGGGACATTACGGGTGGGTCACTCTCCTGAAACCATTCACTGTAATTTTTATCCACAAACTTGCTGAACTGAGAATTTGCTTCTACCTTCTGTGATTCCAAAATTTCAAACATACCAGAGTCTTCAATTTCTTCCAGTTGAAGTTCCCAATAAATTAGCTTCTTATAAAGTTCGGCCCATTCTTCTTGACTATTTACCATAGATAGATTCATGGCAATTTTTCGAAACTCCTGTTGGTAGTTTGATGTGGTTTTTTCAGATACAAGCCGGGAGTTGTCCAAGCTCTTTTTTAAGGATAATAATATTTGATTTGGATTTACTGGCTTAATTAAATAATCTGCAATTTTAGAACCAATGGCTTCGTCCATTATATATTCTTCCTCACTTTTGGTAATCATTACCACTGGGATGGAAGCATCATGTTTTTTAATTTCTGTCAAAGTTTCCAGTCCAGAAATTCCCGGCATGTTCTCATCCAAAAAAACAATATCAAAAAATGTATTTTTTATCTCCTCCAATGCATCTTGACCACTTTGACTAGTAACTACTTCATAGTTTTTGTTTTCCAGAAAAAGGATATGGGGTTTTAATAGATCGATTTCATCATCGACCCATAGAATAGTGATCTTGTTCATATAGTAGTTATCTTTGTGTAATTAAAACAAACTTCCTTGGCCCAAACCAATAAGCTTAAAGTTTTTAACGATCCAATTTACGGTTTTATTGGAACACCAAATGAACTTATTTTTAGTCTTATAGCTCACCCGTACTTTCAAAGACTACGCCGAATTTCGCAGATGGGTATGTCCTATCTCGTTTATCCGGGGGCCCACCATACAAGATTTCACCATGCGCTCGGTAGCATGCATCTAATGACAAAGGCAATTCAAACCCTCAGGTGGAAAAATATTGAGATTACTTCACAAGAAGAAACAGGTCTTCTTTGTGCCATTTTACTGCATGATATTGGCCATGGTCCTTTTTCACATGCCTTGGAGGGTTTCATAATATCAGATTTAAGCCATGAAGAGATTTCCCTGGAATTCATGGTTAAATTGAATGAAGAATTCAATGGTCAGCTTGATACCGCAATTGCCATTTTCAGGGGAAAATATTCCAAACCTTTTATGAATCAATTAGTATCCAGTCAATTGGATATGGACCGATTGGATTATTTAAAGCGTGATAGTTTTTATTCTGGGGTTACTGAGGGAAACATAAATTCGGAACGCCTCATTTCAATGTTGAATGTGGTTGATGGGAATTTGGTGATTGAAGAAAAAGGAATTTACGCTGTTGAGAAATTTTTAATGGCACGAAGGTTTATGTACTGGCAGGTATATCTGCATAAAACAGGACTTGTTGCTGAACAATTATTGGTTCGTATCATGAGGAGGGCCAGAGAGTTGATATTGGATGGAAAAGAATTGAACGGAAGCCCAGATTTTCTATTCTTCTTGAAGAATAATACCAAAGCTAATTTTGATTCTCAAATTTTAAAAAGATTCTCTCTGTTGGACGATATTGATATTCTAGGTGCATTAAAATCCTGGCAGTTTTATGATGATTTTGTGCTTTCTAAAATGTGCAAGATGCTTTTAAATAGAACATTGTTAAACGTAAATATTAAAAATACCCCTATAGACCCTCGCTGGTCGGCTGAAAAACTAAAAACGACAACTCAAGTATATGGGATAACAGCTGAGGAAGCTTCCTACTTTGTATTTAAAGGAGAAATCTCCAACAAGGCATACAATGAAAACCATCAAGCCATTAATATTCTCAAAAAAAATGGAAAAGTTACTGATGTGCTCAAAGAGTCTGACCAACTTAGTTTAAAAGCACTTTCTAAAACGGTAACAAAATATTATAGCTGTTATCCAAAAGAACCCGTTTAACAAATTTTGTTACTTTTGCTGCAATGAAATTTACCGCCACCCAAATTGCCGGACTTTTAGAGGGAGAAGTTGAGGGAAATCCTCAGATTGCTGTTCACAAACTATCTAAAATTGAAGAAGGTGAAAAAGGATCTCTGACTTTCTTGGCGAACCCAAAGTACACCTCTTTTATTTACTCCACTAAAGCTTCCATTACCATTGTTAATAAGGATTTTATTCCTGAACAAGATTTATCCACTACATTAATAAAGGTAGAGGATGCCTATAAGTCTTTTTCAAAGTTATTGGAGTATTATAACCAAGTAAAGAACAATAAGTCTGGTATTGAAAATCCAACTTTTATTTCGGAAAGTGCTTCATATGGAGATGGATTTTATCTTGGAGCTTTTTCCTATTTGGGAGATAATGTGAAAATAGGGGAGAATGTGAAAATTTATCCCAACGTATATATTGGAGACAATGTAACCATTGGCAATAATGTAATTGTATATGCAGGAGCAAAGATATATTCGGAATCAATAGTTGGAGAGACATGTGTAATTCATAGTGGAGCAATAATTGGAGCTGATGGTTTTGGTTTCACTCCAAATGAAAAGGGAGAATATAGTAAGGTGCCACAAACGGGAAATGTTATCTTGGAAGAAAATGTAGACGTAGGTGCCGGAACAACAATTGATAGGGCCACTTTAGGTTCAACAATTTTGAGAAAGGGAGTAAAATTGGACAATCAAATACAAATTGCCCATAATGTAGAGATTGGAGAACACACTGCTATTGCTGCTCAAACTGGAATTGCGGGTTCCACCAAAATAGGGAAATATTGCCTTATTGGTGGACAAGTTGGCATTGTTGGACATATTACAATTGGAGATAGAGTGAGAATCCAAGCTCAGTCAGGGATAGGAAGAAACGTTAAGGATGATGAGGTTCTTCAAGGGTCACCGGCATTAAATTATGGAGACTATAATAAATCATACGTACATTTTAAAAATTTACCAAAGTTGGTAAATACAATCACCAACCTTGAAAAAAAAGTAGAAGGTGAATAAGACCAATATCAAACAACGAACCATAAATAAAAAGGTAACGCTAGAAGGAGTAGGGTTGCATACCGGGGAGAATGTTACGATGACTTTTGTTCCCGCTAAGGAAAATCATGGGTTTGCCTTTAAAAGAGTAGACCTTGAGGGAGAACCAATAATTGAGGCAGATGCCAACTATGTTGTGAACACGCAACGTGGCACCAATCTTGAGAAAAATGGCGTAAAAATCCAAACTTCAGAACATGTTCTTGCTGCCTTGGTAGGCCTTGACATTGATAATGTTCTTATAGAATTAGATTCTCCAGAACCTCCTATCATGGATGGATCTTCAAAGTTTTTTGTTGAGGCTCTTGAAGAAGCAGGAATTGTAGAACAAGAACAAAATCGTGAAGAATACGTAGTCAAAGATGTGATTACCTATAAGGATGAAGCTACTGGTAGCGAAATTACCGTAATCCCATCTGATGAGTACCAGATAACTACAATGGTCGATTTTGGAACCAAGGTTTTAGGTACTCAAAATGCCACCTTGGAACAGATTTCCAATTTTAAGACGGATATAGCCGATGCGCGTACCTTTAGCTTTTTACATGAGTTGGAAATGCTATTGGAGCACGGACTTATAAAAGGCGGGGACCTTAACAATGCTATCGTTTATGTGGACAAAGAGATTTCCGAATCCACAATGAAAAAACTACAAAAGGCATTCAACAAAGAAAAATTGTCAGTAAAGCCAAATGGTATATTGGATAATCTCACGTTGCATTATCCCAATGAAGCGGCCCGCCATAAATTATTGGATGTGGTTGGCGACTTGGCATTAGCCGGCACTCGCATTAGAGGAAAGGTCATCGCCAACAAGCCGGGACATTATGTGAACACACAATTTGCCAAGAAACTTTCCAAAATAATTAAAATAGAAAAAAGGAATAAGGTTCCAACCTATGATTTGAATCAAACTCCATTGATGGATGTTACCCAAATCATGGATATGTTGCCGCATAGACCTCCTTTTTTGCTCGTAGATAAAATATTGGAACTTTCAGATACCCATGTTGTTGGCGTAAAAAATGTTACTATGAATGAACCTTTCTTTGTAGGTCATTTTCCAGGAGCTCCAGTAATGCCTGGGGTTCTACAAGTAGAGGCAATGGCACAAACTGGAGGTATTTTGGTTCTTAGTACAGTTCCTGATCCAGAAAACTATCTTACCTTTTTCATGAAGATAGATAATGTCAAATTTAAACAACAAGTAGTTCCTGGAGATACGTTGATATTTAAATGTGATTTGATTTCACCAATTCGACGTGGAATTTGTCATATGCAGGCCTATGCCTATGCAAACGGAAAATTGGTCTCTGAAGCTGAATTAATGGCTCAAATTGTAAAAACCAAAAACGACTAAATGAATCAGCCACTTGCTTATGTCCATCCCGGAGCAAAAATTGCCAAAAATGTGGTGATTGAGCCTTTTACCACAATTCACAACAATGTCACAATTGGACAGGGTACGTGGATAGGTTCCAATGTTACCATAATGGAAGGCGCTCGAATAGGAAAGAATTGTAATATTTTCCCCGGAGCAGTCATTTCTGCAATGCCACAAGACTTAAAATATCAAGGAGAGGAAACCACCGTTCATATAGGGAACAATACAACCATACGGGAATGTGCCACCATTAATAAAGGTACATCTGATCGTATGAAAACCGTAATCGGTAATAATTGTTTGATTATGGCCTATTGTCACGTTGCCCATGACTGTTTTGTGGGTGACGGTTGTATCTTTAGTAATGATTCTACATTGGCAGGTCATGTTACCATTGGACAAAATGTAGTATTGGCCGGAATGGTAGCGGTGCACCAATTTGTTTCAATAGGAAACCATGCTTTTGTTACAGGAGGATCCTTGGTAAGAAAGGATGTACCTCCTTTTGTTAAAGCAGCAAGAGAGCCACTTTCATATGTTGGAATCAATTCCATAGGTTTACGAAGAAGAGGATTCGAGGCAAATAAAATAAGAGAGATCCAAAACATTTATCGAATATTGTATCAAAAAAACTATAATAACTCCCAAGCAGCTTCAATAATAGAGGCAGAAATGGAAGCAACTCCGGAACGTGATGAAATCCTTCAATTTATTAGGGATTCGCAAAGAGGAATCATGAAAGGCTATTTCAGTTCAAATTAAAATTATGGCAAGTACTTCAGATATTAGAAAAGGATTGTGCATCAAATACAATCATGATATTTTCAAGATAATTGAGTTTCTTCATGTAAAACCAGGCAAAGGACCTGCTTTTGTACGAACAAAGCTAAAAAGTGTTACTACGGGAAAAGTAATAGACAATACATTTTCCGCAGGACATAAAATAGATGATGTACGGGTAGAGACAAGATCCTACCAGTATCTCTATGCAGAAGGAGATACGTTCCATTTTATGAATACGGACGATTACAATCAAATTACATTGGAGAAAAGTTCGTTGGATGCACCTGACCTTTTAAAGGAAGGGGAGGTTGTGACTATTCTTTTTAATACTGAGGATAGTATGCCACTATCTGTTGATATGCCCGCAAGTGTTATTTTGGAAATAACCCACACAGAACCTGGAGTTAAAGGAAATACCGCAACCAATGCCACAAAGCCCGCTACGGTTGAAACTGGAGCTCGGGTAAATGTTCCATTGTTTATCAATGAAGGAGATAAAATAAAAGTGGATACTGAAAAAGGAGCCTACTTAGAACGGATAAAAGAATAGTCCGTAATGAAATTCCCAAAACCGTATACCTTAAAGGAAATTTCAGAAATTATTGATTCCAGTTATGTTGGAAATGATGATTTTCCGGTATTGGGAATGAACGAGATTCATGTGGTAGAGGAAGGGGACATTGTTTTTGTAGATCATCCAAAGTATTATGATAAAGCATTGGAATCCATGGCCACAGTTGTTCTTATAAACAAACAAGTAGAATGTCCAGAGGGTAAGGCACTTCTTATTTCCGAAGATCCTTTCACTGATTTCAACAAACTAACCCAATTTTTCAAACCCTTTCAAAGTGCCAGTACCACAATAGCACCTACAGCAAAAATTGGAGAAGGCACCATAATACAACCTAACACCTTTATAGGCAATAATGTGATTATTGGAAAAGATTGTATTATTCATGCCAATGTCACTATTTATGATAATTGTATAATTGGAAATAGCGTGACAATCCATAGCGGAACGGTACTAGGGGCAGATGCATTCTATTATAAAAATAGACCCGAAGGATTTGACAAATTACTTTCAGGAGGTAGAGTGGTCATTAAGGACAATGTAGACATAGGAGCTTCATGCAGCATAGATAGGGGTGTTACCGGTGATACCACCATTGGAGAAGGAACAAAACTCGATAATCAAATACAAATAGGCCATGATACCGTGATTGGCAAAAAATGTCTCATTGCTTCCCATACAGGAATAGCTGGTTGTGTGGTTGTTGAAGATGAAGTCACCCTATGGGGACAAGTTGGAGTTATTAGTGGTATTACCATTGGTAAAGGCGCCGTTGTTTATGCACAATCTGGAGTTGCAGACAGTTTGGAAGGCGGTAAAACATATTTTGGAAGTCCGGCCTTAGAAGCTCGGGCAAAAATGAAAGAGTTGGCCATAATAAAAAATATTCCATCACTGCTTAAGAAGGCTAAGCAGAAATAGCACAAAATTTACTTTAAATTTTAGGGGCAAAGCCATACTTTTGTCCAGCGAAATAATTAAAAAATATGAGTGTTCTAGTAAATAAGGATTCAAAAATAATTGTTCAAGGTTTTACAGGGAGTGAAGGAACTTTCCATGCTGGTCAAATGATCGAGTATGGAACCAACGTAGTTGGTGGTGTTACACCTGGAAAAGGAGGTCAGGAACATTTGGGCAAGCCAGTTTTCAATACCGTTGAAGATGCGGTTAAACATGTTGGTGCCGATACGACTATTATTTTTGTACCACCAGCATTTGCAGCAGACGCCATCATGGAAGCAGCAAGTGCAGGCATTAAGGTAATTATAACGATTACCGAAGGGATTCCTGTTGCTGATATGGTCAAGGCAAATGACTACATTAAGAACCTGGACTGTACACTTGTAGGTCCTAACTGCCCGGGCGTTATCACACCTGAAGAGGCAAAAGTAGGAATCATGCCAGGATTTGTTTTCAAAAAAGGAAATGTGGGTATTGTTTCAAAATCTGGAACATTGACTTATGAAGCTGCCGATCAGGTAGTGCGCCAAGGATTGGGAATTACTACTGCCATTGGAATTGGTGGAGATCCAATTATTGGAACAACTACAAAAGAAGCCGTAGAACTTCTAATTAATGATCCTGAGACTGAATGTGTGGTAATGATTGGTGAAATTGGTGGCCAACTGGAGGCTGATGCAGCCAAATGGTATAAAGAAAGTGGAAGCAAAAAGCCCATTGTAGGATTTATAGCTGGTGAAACTGCTCCCGCTGGGAGAACCATGGGACATGCAGGTGCTATAGTTGGAGGTAGTGATGATACAGCGCAAGCTAAAAAAAGAATCATGAGCGAATGTGGAATCCACGTTGTGGATTCTCCAGCAAAAATAGGTGTAAAAGTAAAAGAGGTGATTGGGTAACCAATCGTTAAAACTATTGTAAATCCCGTGTAATACGGGATTTTTTTTCATCAAAAAGTAAAACAAAAACTATATTTGGTCAACAACCATTCGAATAAATTTGGAATAGCATGAAACTTTTAGAAGGCAAAAATGTAATTATTACAGGTGCAAGCAGAGGAATAGGAAGAGGGATAGCACAGGTATTTGGACAACATGGGGCCAATGTGGCTTTCACCTATAGCTCTAGTGAAGCTCCGGCTCTTGAATTGGAAAAGGAACTTACCAATTTGGGCGTAAAAGCAAAAGCTTATAAAAGTAATGCTGCAAGTTTTTCAGAGTCAGAAGAGTTGGTTGCAAAAGTATTGGAAGATTTTGATGGTATTGATGTGCTCATCAACAATGCAGGAATTACGAAAGACAATTTGCTGATGCGAATGGGCGAAGAAGATTTTGATAAAGTGATAGAAATCAATTTAAAATCTGTCTTTAATATGACCAAAGCCGTACAACGTACCTTGTTGAAACAACGCAAAGGATCTATCATAAATATGAGCAGTGTTGTTGGGGTAAAAGGAAATGCAGGACAGACAAACTATGCAGCTTCCAAAGCGGGAATGATTGGATTTACCAAATCTGTTGCCCTTGAACTTGGCTCTAGAAATATTCGTTGCAACGCCATAGCACCTGGTTTTATTGAAACGGAGATGACAGATAAATTGGATGAAAAAACCGTTCAGGGCTGGAGAGATGCCATTCCATTAAAAAGAGGCGGAAGTCCTGAAGATGTTGCAAACGCATGTTTGTATCTGGCTTCAGATTTATCTTCTTACGTTACAGGACAGGTAATCAACGTTGATGGAGGTATGCTAACCTAAAATGAATGGAAATACGTACGGTACTCCTTATTATCTTGGCAGCAATTGTTGCCCTTACCATCGTATTTTATCAATACTTTTATAAAAATCAACGAAAAGGCACACTCAAAACTTTTTTGGCCGGACTTCGGTTTTTGACACTTTTTTGCACACTTCTCATACTGATAAATCCGAAGTTTACAAAACAAGAATATTTCATAGAAAAAAGCAATCTCATTGTTTTGGTTGATGATTCTTTCTCTATGCAAGAGTCTTCGGAGAAAGCTGTGGTGACCGGGCAGGTAACGAAAGTAATTGAAAATAAAGCTCTTAATGAGCGTTTTTCAATGCATCAGTATGCATTTGGTGCTGAAATCGAAGAAACAGACTCGCTCAGTTTTCAGAAAAAGAATACTGATATTGCCAATGCTCTTTTAAAGACGGATGAAATTTTTTCCGCAAATTCCAACACAGTAGTTCTTTTCACGGATGGCAACCAAACCTTGGGAAGGGATTACGGTTACCTGGATCTAAGTAAAACATTATCAGTCAACCCAGTTGCTATTGGAGATACTACGGCGTATGAAGATATTTCTATCGGTCTGGTAAATACGAACACGTATGCCTTTCTTAAAAATAAGTTTCCGATTGAGGCCACCATTTTATATCAAGGCGTGAGACCTGTCTCAAAAATGGTGAGCATTTCAATGAATGGAAAATCCATTTATAGGGAAACCATAAGCTTTAGTGCAAATCAGAACAGTAAAACTATCAACGCGCTTTTAGAAACTGAAAGTGTAGGCATAAAATCAATAAAAATAGAAGTTCAGGAATTAGCAAACGAGAGAAATAAATTCAATAATAAAAAAGAGACTGCAATTGAGGTTATTGACGAAAAAACCAATATCACCATTGTTTCAGATATGCTTCACCCAGATATAGGCGCGTTAAAAAAATCAATTGAGACAAATGAACAGCGCTCCATCAATATTTTAAAGCCAACGGTTTCCGTTGATAGATTTGAGGATACCGATGTCTTCATTCTTTATCAGCCAAATCGTACGTTCAGAAACATTTACAACCATCTTTCCAAGACAAAACCGAGTATTTTTACCATTACCGGCACAAAAACAGATTGGAGCTTCCTCAACAATGCCCAACAAAGTTTTTCAAAAGAAAACTTTAACCAGAGTGAGGAAATACTACCCATTCTCAACAATGCCTTTGATATTTTTGGACTTTCTGACTTCAACGTCACGGATTTTCCTCCCTTGCAAAATAATTTAGGAGATATCACGCTCAAGAAAAATGCGGAGGCCATACTTTTCCAGAGCATTAGAGGGATTACTTTAGATAAACCACTTTTTACAATTATTGCCGAAAACAAACAAAAGGAGGCTATCCTATTTGGAGAAAATTTATGGAAATGGAGAGCACAGGTATATCGCAATAATAAAAGCTTCAAAAGCTTTGATGACTTTATTGGTAGGTTGATGATTTATTTAACCAGCAACAACCAAAGGAGTAGATTGGAACTGGATTTTGATTTTGTCTTTGAGGATTCAAGCGTTGCAAAAGTTAGGGCATCATATTTTGATGAGAGCTATGCTTTTGACCCAAATTCAAATATTAAAATTGAAGTAAAGGGGCAAGGGAACAATTTTTCCAGAGAATCACCAATGCTATTGAAAGGTTCTTTTTTTGAAGCCGATTTAAGTGATTTGGAAGCAGGAGAATATACTTTTACGGTAACTGTGCAAAAGGAAAACCTAAAGCGATCAGGGTCATTTAAAATATTGGATTTCAATCCTGAAAAACAATTGATTTCAGCCAATCATAAAAAACTAAAACGCCTTGCAGAAAGTACAAATGGAAAAGTTTACTTTCCTAATACGTTGGATTCGCTCATAGAGGATTTATCAACTTCCAATCAGTATATCCCTATTCAAAAGAGCAAGCAAAATGTCGTATCTTTAATCGATTTTAGGGTCTTGTTAGGTTTTATTTCATTGACCCTTGCATTGGAATGGATTATCAGAAAATTTAACGGACTAATATAAAACAGATAAAATGGATAAATTACCAAAAATTGCATTGCCAGTTGTGGCTGTAATTATTTTAGCAATAATATTAATTTCAAAATCCGCGGTCACAATTGGATCAGGTGAAGCAGGAGTTTTATACAAAACCTTTGGAGGTGGTGTTGTTACAGATAAGCCGGCTCTAGGAGAAGGTTTTCATATAGTAGCTCCTTGGAACAAGGTATACGTTTATGAAGTTAGACAACAAGAAGTATTTGAAAAAATGCAAGTGCTTTCTTCTAATGGATTGGAAATAAAGCTTGATGCCTCTGCATGGTTTCAACCAAAATTTGAGGATTTAGGAAGATTACACCAAGAAAAAGGAGAATCTTATGTAGAGCGTATATTGTTACCAACAATCCGATCCGCTGCCAGAAGTGTAGTTGGGAGATATACTCCAGAGCAATTATATTCAAGCAAAAGGGATGCTATTCAACAAGAAATTTTTGAAGAGACCAAGAAAATTGTAGACGGCCAGTACATTCAATTGAACGAGGTGCTTGTAAGGGATGTTACTCTTCCGCCAACTATTAAAGAAGCGATTGAGCGTAAATTAAAGCAGGAGCAGGAATCTTTGGAATATGAATTCCGATTGGTTACCGCCAAGAAAGAAGCGGAAAAAGTAACTATTGAAGCACAGGGTAAGGCTGATGCCAACCGTATCTTAAGTGCTTCCTTAACAGATAAAATACTTCAAGACAAAGGAATAGATGCTACGCTAGAACTTTCAAAATCCCCAAACTCTAAAGTTGTCATTGTTGGTTCAGGAGATTCAGGTTTACCATTAATTTTGGGAAATAACTAAATAAATCTTTTTTGATATAAAAATATATTCTACTTTTGAAATCGAAATGAGAAATAAAAACACACATCATCACCATTTTTATACTTGCACTCAGGCGAGATAGAAATGTATTGTTGTTTTTAAAATATATTCTAAACCCGTTTGAGAAATCAAACGGGTTTTGTTTTTGAAACCTATTTGGTTTCCGAACAAAATTTAAAGGAATGACTAAAATTAGAATTGCTGTTCAAAAGAGTGGACGCTTAAACCAAGACTCGTTAACGATTTTAAAAGATTGTGGAATTTCCATAGATAATGGAAAAGACCAGCTAAAAGCTACTGCCCGTAATTTCCCTTTAGAGGTATTATATCTTAGAAATGGTGATATCCCGCAGTATATAAGAGATGGAGTAGTGGATATTGCTATCCTTGGGGAAAATGTTTTGGTAGAAAAAGGGGCCGATATTACCATAGCTGAAAAGTTGAATTTTTCAAAATGTAGAGTTTGCTTGGCCGTACCCAAAGGAATTACGTATAACTCGGTTAAGGATTTTGAAGGAAAACGTATTGCAACTTCCTACCCAAACACTGTAAATGATTATCTAAAATCAAAAGGGGTAACCGCAGACTTACATATTATCAACGGTTCTGTAGAAATAGCTCCCAATATTGGACTTGCTGACGGTATTTGTGATATTGTTTCAAGTGGAAGTACACTCTTTAAAAACAATTTAAAAGAGGTTGAAGTGATTTTGGAAAGTGAAGCGGTATTGGCCGTATCTCCAAAAATTTCCCAAGAACGAAAGGAAATATTGGAAAAACTTCAATTTAGAATAAAATCAGTTTTACAGGCAAGACAAAATAAGTATGTATTGCTGAATGCGCCTAATGATAAATTAGAGAAGATTATTGCTCTATTGCCTGGAATGCGAAGCCCAACGGTTTTGCCATTGGCTGAAGAAGGTTGGAGTTCAGTACATACAGTCATCAAAAAGAATACTTTCTGGGAGGTCATTGACGAGTTAAAATTGGCAGGAGCTGAGGGAATTTTGGTATGTCCTATTGAAAAAATGGTAGTGTAACATGTATCAGATAAAATTCATAGAGGAGCAAAACCGAAGTGAGATTGTTCCGTTCCTAAAAAAACTAGATGCTTCTATTCCTGCTGAAGTCTTGAAGGAACGTTTACAGAGCATGTTTCAGAATGCGTATAAATGTATAGGTGTTTATCATGGTCCCAAACTTATAGGTATATCAGGTTTGTGGGTATTGACCAAATACTATATCGGAAAGCATATCGAACCAGATAACGTATATATTATAAGTGAATATCAAGGCAAGGGAATAGGAAAACAGTTAATGGAGTGGATTTTCGATTACGGCAAATCAATAGGTTGTAACGGCTCTGAACTCAATTGTTATGTGAAGAATGAATCTGGGCAAAGATTCTGGGAAAATCAAGGGTATGTAATGGTAGGATATCACTACCAAAAAAGATTCTGAAAGCTATGCAGAAAATTAAATATCCAAATAAAGAAAATTGGGAGTTGTTATTAAGACGACCCACCCAAACCGTTTCTGATATTGAAGAAACGGTTACTCAGATTTTTGAGGAAATAAAAACTCTAGGGGATTCTGCGGTTAGGGAATACACGGAAAGGTTTGATAAAGTTAGCTTGGATTCTTTTTTAGTCACCAAAGAAGAAATTGAAAAAGCTTCCAATCAAGTTCCAGAAGAATTGAAGCAAGCTATTGCTTTAGCGAAGAAAAATATTGAAAAATTTCACGCTGCGCAAAAAACGGACAGGGTTAACTTGGAAACCATGCCAGGAGTTTCCTGTTGGCAAGAGAAAAGACCTATTCAAAAAGTTGGATTATACATTCCAGGAGGTACTGCCCCTTTATTCTCAACAATTTTAATGTTGGCCGTTCCAGCGAGGATTGCAGGTTGTAAAGAAATCGTGCTTTGTACACCTCCAGATGAGTTTGGAAAAATCAATCCAGCAATTTTATACACTGCCAATCTTTGCGGTGTGACCCAAATATTTAAAGTTGGGGGCATTCAGGCGATAGCGGGAATGACTTTTGGTACAAAGACCATCCCTAAAGTTTATAAGATTTTTGGACCGGGAAATCAGTATGTAACAGTTGCAAAACAATTGGCTACAAAATATGGTGTTGCCATCGATATGCCTGCTGGACCTAGCGAATTGTTGGTAGTTGCCGATGATTCAGCTGTGCCATCGTTTGTAGCTTCAGATTTATTGAGCCAGGCAGAACACGGAACGGACAGTCAAGTTATATTGGTTTCTACTTCAGAAAAACTATTGGATAGTGTGGCCTTAGAAGTTGAAAATCAAATAAAAGTACTTCCACGAAGAGCCATTGCTGAAAAAGCAATTGAAAATAGCAAACTCATTTTGGTGAAATCCGACCAAGAAGCAGTTGACTTGATTAATGAATATGGTCCAGAACACTATATTGTATGTGTTGAAAATGAAGACTTTTATATTGAAAATATAGTTAATGCAGGTTCGGTTTTTATTGGAAACTATACTCCAGAAAGTGCTGGGGACTATGCTTCGGGAACTAACCATACATTACCGACAAATGGCTATGCAAAGCAATATAGCGGTGTGAATCTTGATAGTTTTATGAAGAGTATGACTTTTCAAAAAATAAACCAGGAAGGAATATTGGGCATTGGTAATGCTATTGAGCTAATGGCAGAAGCAGAAGGTTTGCAAGCGCATAAAAATGCTGTAACCCTAAGATTAAAAAGCTTGGAATAACGATGGTTTTCAATATAGATAAGTTAGTACGCGAGACAGTTAGAGGGTTAAAGCCTTATTCATCAGCAAGAGATGAGTATGTTTCTGATGGCTCTAAAATGATTTTTTTAGATGCTAATGAGAACCCTTTTGAAAATGGTCTAAATCGCTATCCCGATCCACAACAGCGAAGTCTAAAAACACTTTTGGCAGAACAGAAACAGGTTCTTGAAGCGAATATTCTCCTAGGAAATGGTAGTGATGAAGTTTTAGATTTGATATTTAGGGCATTCTGCGAGCCTAACAGAGATAATGTTATCACTTTGCCTCCAACGTATGGCATGTACAAAGTCTTATCAGGAATTAACGCTATTGAGAATAGGGAGGTGCTATTGACTTCTGATTTTGAACCAGATGTAGCTCAAATTCAGGAAAGAGTTGATGAAAACTCTAAGATTATTTTCATTTGCTCACCCAACAATCCTACAGGCAATGCCTTTCAAAAGAAAAGTATAGAACAATTATTAGAGAATTTCAATGGTCTGGTTGTCATAGACGAAGCCTATGTTGATTTCTCAGAAAACGAGAGTTGGTTATCTGTTTTGGTTAACTATCCAAACCTGATTGTTACCCAGACATTATCCAAAGCGTATGGAATGGCAGGTATTCGCTTGGGAATATGCTATGCATCCGCAGAAATTATTGCTATCCTTAACAAAATAAAACCGCCATACAACATAAATCAGCTTACCCAGTATCAAGCGCTTAAAAGAGTACTGGATGATACAATGGTTCAAGAGGAAGTTGAGCAGATTTTAAAAGAACGCAAAACTTTAGTTCAAGCATTGAATGAATTGGATTTTGTGAATAAGACCTACCCATCAGATTCAAATTTTGTGTTGGTGAAAGTTGATGATGCGGACAAAAGATATCAAGAACTCTTGGAGGCACAAGTTGTGGTGCGTAACAGAAGTAATCAGCCTTTGTGTGAAAATACTTTACGATTTACAGTGGGCACACCGGATGAGAACAAAAAACTGATTGCTATTTTAAAAGAACTAAAGTAATGGCTAAAAAAGTACTTTTTATAGATAGAGATGGTACCATCATAAAAGAAACTGTTGATGAACAGATAGATGCATTTGAAAAAATGATTTTCTATCCCAAAGCATTTACATTCTTAGGTAAAATTGCAAAAGAGTTGGATTATGAATTGGTCATGATAACCAATCAAGATGGTCTAGGTACTGATATCTTTCCAGAGGAGACCTTCTGGCCTGTCCATAATTTCATTTTGAAATCCTTTGAAAATGAAGGAGTCGTTTTTGATAAGGTATTTATTGACAGGACATTCCCCAAAGAGAATACCGATACAAGAAAACCTGGAACGGGTTTGCTAACTGAATACTTTACGGAAGAATATGATCTAGAAAATTCATTTGTGCTCGGCGATCGGTTAACGGATATGGAACTGGCGAAAAACTTAGGTGCAAAAGGAATTTTCATTAATGATGAGACCAATTTGGGAACTGGGGAGATTACGGTAAAGCGAGAAGAACTTGACGGTCATATCGTTTTAGAGAGCAATGATTGGGAAAAGATCTATGAATTTTTAAAGTTGGAAAATCGGGTTTCAGAGATTTCAAGAAAGACCAATGAAACGGATATTCAAATTAAACTAAATCTAGATGGGACTGGAAAAAGCAATATCAATACAGGACTGGCATTTTTTGATCATATGTTGGACCAACTTGCCAGGCATGGACAAATGGATTTGGAAATAAAAGTGGACGGTGATTTAGAAGTAGATGAGCACCATACCATTGAGGATACGGCCATTGCCTTGGGAGAGTTATTTTCCACAGTTTTGGGAAATAAATTAGGAATAGAACGCTACGGTTTCTGTTTACCCATGGATGATTGCTTGGCACAAGTTGCCATCGATTTTGGTGGCCGTAATTGGTTGGTCTGGGATGCAGATTTTAAACGTGAAAAAGTTGGGGACATGCCCACTGAAATGTTTATGCACTTTTTCAAATCGTTTACAGATGGTGCCAAGGCCAATCTCAATATAAAAGCAGAGGGGACAAACGAACATCATAAAATTGAAGCGATTTTCAAGGCATTTGCAAAGTCAATTAAAATGGCAGTAAAACGAGATGTTGAAAAGATGGTTTTACCATCTACAAAGGGGATTTTATAGATGGAAATAGTTATTATCAACTATGGTGCTGGAAATATTCAAAGTATCAAGTTTGCGATACAAAGGTTAGGATACGAAGCAATTTTAAGCGAAACCGTGGAAGAAATCCAAAATGCAGACAAAGTGATATTTCCAGGAGTAGGGGAAGCCAGTTCTGCAATGTCAAAATTAAGATTGAGTGGTTTGGACAAAATTGTACCACAATTAAAACAACCCGTTTTAGGGATTTGCTTGGGAATGCAGTTAATGTGCAATTCTTCTGAGGAAGGCAATACGAAAGGACTTCGAATATTTGATTTGGATGTGGTGAAATTTCCGAAATCTGTAAAGGTTCCACAAATTGGATGGAATGAAATAAGTAGTTTGAAATCGGATTTGTTCACTGCCATTCCAGAGAAATCACATATCTATTTGGTGCATAGTTATTATGCGCCTCTTGGTGATGAAACTATTGCAGAATCAGAATACGCTTTGTCTTATAGTGCCGCACTGCAAAAAGATAATTTCTATGGAACCCAATTCCATCCAGAAAAAAGCAGTGTTATTGGTGAACGTATTTTACAGAACTTTTTAGAGTTGTAATGAAGGGTGAGTTTTATATATCAACGGAAAAGAGCAAACTAAATATCCAAAGGGTACATCAGGAAGTTAAAGAATCGTACTGGGGAGATTATAGGACTCTAGAAATGACAAAATCTGCAATAGAAAATTCAATATGTTTTGGAGTCTATTCTAAGACCAATGAACAAGTAGGTTTTGCTCGGGTGCTAACGGACAAAGTGGTTCTTTCCTATATAATGGATGTGATTATTTTTGATGCGTATAGAGGTAAAGGGCTTGGGAAAATGTTGATAGAATACATTCTGAATCATCCGATTATTAAAAATGTCCAAACCATTGCATTAAAAACTAAAGACGCCCATGGCATGTATGAACCGTATGGTTTTAATAGGATAGGAAATTCCACTATGTGGATGGCAAAAGATATAGCAAAATACAACTAGAGTTATGCGAATAATCCCAGCAATAGATATTATTGAAGGTAAATGTGTAAGACTATCCAAGGGAGATTACAGTACAAAAAAAGTGTACAATGAAAACCCTTTGGAAATTGCCAAAGAATTTGAAGCGCATGGAATTGAATACTTGCACTTAGTGGATTTAGACGGTGCAAAATCAAAACATATTGTAAACCATAAGGTATTGGTGGATATTGCAACCAAAACCAATTTAAAAATTGACTTTGGTGGAGGGTTGAAAACGAATCAGGATTTACATATTGCCTTTGAAAGTGGTGCAAATCAGATAACAGGTGGAAGTATAGCCGTAAAAGATGAAGAAACTTTCCTGGGATGGCTCAAAAAATATGGTTCTGAAAAAATAATACTTGGAGCAGACGCCATGGATGAAAAGATTGCCGTTTCAGGATGGCAAGAAGAATCAAATAAGAAATTGATGCCATTTATCCAATCCTATCAGAAGAAAGGAGCCAAATACGTTATTTGCACAGATATTAGTAAAGATGGCATGCTGGAAGGTCCCGCATTTGACCTATATAGAAAAATTTTATCAAAGACGATGAGAACAGAGACCTCCATAACCGAAAGTGGTGTTGAGGATAGTACTGTTCTTGGAATCAATTTAATTGCCAGTGGTGGCATATCCCATTTTGACGAGTTGCCAAAATTAGCAGAAATTGGCTGTGAAGGAACCATTATTGGCAAAGCGATTTATGAGAACAGAATCAGTTTAAAACAATTGGAACAATATATTCTAGGAAATGGCCAAGGATAGCACATTTAGGAATGAATTTATTCAGAATGCCTGCTTTCGCATGGACGAAAGTTTGCGCATGGTTACTATCTGTCTGAATAAACTGGATGAAAGAGTCATTTGGAAAAAACCTAATACATCCACCAATAGCATAGGAAATTTGATTTTGCATCTATGCGGTAATATTACCCAATATGGTATTGCATCATTACAAGGCTTGGATGACAATAGGAACCGGGACGAAGAATTTGAAACCTTGTCCGGGTATGCCAAAAGTGAACTTTTACAAAAGCTTTCAGAAACCGTCGAAACCGCAAAACAGAGTTTTTCCAATGCTCCGGACGATGAGCTTACCAAGAAACGATCGGTTCAGGGGTTTGAATTTTCAGGAATAGGGAACATTGTACATGTCGTGGAACATTTTTCCTATCACACAGGACAAATAGCCTTGTGGACCAAAATTTTGAATAACCAAGATCTGGGATTTTATGATGGTATGAATCTCAACGCAAAAACGAGAACTAAATGTTGACAAAACGGATTATACCTTGTTTGGACATCAAAAATGGAAGAACCGTTAAAGGAATCAACTTCGTAGATTTAAGAGATGCTGGTGACCCTGTGGAACTGGCTGAAATCTATGCAAGAGAAGGAGCTGATGAGCTGGTTTTTTTGGACATTTCCGCTACAGAGGAAAGAAGAAAGACTTTGGCAAACTTAGTGTATCATGTAGCAGAGAAAGTAAACATTCCATTCACGGTTGGTGGTGGAATTTCATCTGTTGAAGATGTGGATATTTTGTTGCAGAACGGAGCGGACAAAGTCTCTATTAACTCTTCAGCTGTAAAACGACCAGAGTTGATTGACGAACTTGTTGCTAAATTTGGTTCACAATGTATTGTGGTGGCAATTGATGCTAAACAGATTGATGGAATTTGGAAGGTACATTTGGTTGGTGGAAAGGTACCTACAGAAATTGATTTGTTTGAATGGGCCAAAGAAGTTGAGGAACGAGGAGCGGGAGAAATTCTTTTCACCTCAATGGATCATGATGGCACAAAGGGCGGGTTTGCGAACGAAGCATTGGCAAAATTGTCCTCCCTTATAAACATTCCCGTTATAGCTTCGGGTGGTGCAGGAGCAATTTCACATTTTACAGATACTTTTACTCATGGAAAAGCCGATGCTGCTTTGGCCGCTAGTATTTTTCATTTTAAGGAAATCGAAATAAAAGATTTAAAAGAAGAACTAAAGAAAGAGGGAATCCCTATTAGACTATAGCAATGAAAATAGACTTTACTAAAAATACCGACGGATTGGTGCCGGCAATAATTCAAGATGCCACGACTAAAAATGTTTTAATGTTGGGATATATGAATCAAGAAGCCTTGGACGTAACCCAAAAGACCAAGAAAGTCACCTTTTTTAGCCGAAGTAAAAATCGACTTTGGACGAAAGGTGAAGAAAGTGGGAACTTCTTACACTTGGTCACTATTAAAAATGATTGTGACAATGATGCCTTGCTTATTACAGTAAATCCTGAAGGCCCAACCTGTCATACAGGAACAGATACGTGTTGGTCAGAGGAAAATGTCCAAGATTATGGGTTTCTTTCTACGTTAGAGGATATAATTACATCTCGAAAAGAAGATGTGGAAAATCCTGATAGTTACGTAGCATCCCTATTCAAGAAAGGAATAAATAAAATAGCACAAAAGGTAGGGGAAGAGGCCGTTGAAACGGTAATAGAGGCTAAGGATAACAATGACGACCTTTTTTTGAACGAGAGCGCGGATCTATTATTTCATTATCTAATTTTATTACAAGCTAAAGGGTATAAGTTGACCAATATTGAAAAGGTTCTGATTGAGAGACACAACTAATAATCTCAACTAGATTATTCTTTTTCCGAAATATTCTTTTTGTAACGATTTTTTCCCATATTAAAGACACCCACTTTTATTCCAACACCTGTGGAAAAGCCATTTAGCCTCTTAATTGGGCTAGTGGCCAAATCTATTTTATTTGTGAAACGGTATTTAATACCTGCTTCTAATTGTATATATCTTGATAAGTTGAAAAGTGCATTTACTCCTGGTTCCACAACGAAAATAGTATTAACGTTCTCGAACTCCTTATCTATAAAGTCATCATCAAAATCATCTTCTCCTGAAGTTGTATAGCCAATCCCGCCCACTCCAAGAAATAAAGGAAAAGATAAGTTCACCCTGTTTTTACTAAAAAAAATAGGTTCAAAATGCCCTCCTATATAAACTCCTATAAGTCTATTATCAATATCCTCAACCGTAATGAACTCTTGATCCGATAGCAAGAAGGTGGCCGCAATACCAACTTCAAACTGTTGATTGGCAACATAGGCCATTTTTAAACCAAGTCCATAGGTAGGTATGTTTTTCAGTTCTCCGTAGTGTGCGTTAAGTCCTAAATAAACCCCGTGAACTACATTCTTACGATCATTAAATTCTATGTAATCTTTAGGTTCTTCCTGAGCTTTTAAATGGAAAATAGAACTCATCAAAAAAAGAAGTAACACAAATTGAGTACAGTTTTTTAGCATATGCCTTAGTTTTGTTTAAAGACAAGTCAAATTTTGAAAGGTTGCATATGGATTAAACTATTTCAAATTTTTTATCTTTTTTATTGACACTACATTAATGATTTACCCATTTATTGTATTGGAATCACCACCAAACCACAAATAGTTTTTCGATGCTACCGTCTGGCTTTTTAAGCCAAAGCATGGGTGAATTTTCCTTGAGCATTCGTATGTTGATTTCAAGAAGCGTTTCGTAATGAGAGGTATACTGCCTGTTTAATATAGGTACAATTACCCATTCCCTTTTAAAGGGGATATAGTATTCAAATGCTTTGAATGTTTCAGCGTTAAAATCCTCAAACCTAATCCACTTGCCCTGTATACAGTTCTTGTTTAAGGGATGTATTGAAACATTAGTGTCTCCATAAGGGATAAAAAGTTGAGTTTTAAAGCAAGCTTGCTGTTTAACTGTATCAGATTGTATTTTTAAATCTTGTAGTTTGCTTCTTAGCGCTTCAGCATAAAATAATGGAAATTGTTTTTCCTTCAACTTATCCAATTTGGTAAAGAACATGTCCCTTTTATTGGGTCCCATTAAACGATGAATAGGCTCGGATATTTCTGGGTTAACAATATAGAACTTATAGGCAAGTTCTATATGATAAACCTCTTTGATTTCAGTGTTTTCAAGAATAAAATCGATTTCGCCAATTCTATTTTTCCCCTCATCTACCAATACATTTTTTGCTATGATTTTCCAATGTTTAGCATATAAAATCAATTGTTCAAACACATATTCCATTTGATGGCCAAGTCGCAAACGGTCATTAATGGGCTTCGGTTTAAAATTTGACATTGGAAGATTAGGGAATTCAAATTGCTGTATTCCAAATTGTTCATTTATCCAAAGGGGAAAAGTATTATAAAAACCAAAACACAATTGCTTGTCCATAACTGCAAACATAAACAGAAGCGTTAAGTTTTCTTTAAAGCCATGATGGTAAAAGCAGAATGTGTTAATTTTATATAATGGCTATGAATACAAGAAAGGGATTTCGATTTACTACTTACGAAGCCCCTGATCAAACTCCGTTCGAAAAGCTTTTTGAGATTTTTCAAGAACTTGTCACGCATACTTCTGGAGATGTGGAAGAGGCCCTGGATTGGCTTCGCGAGTTGGATAAGGAATATGAGCTCACCGATGAGGATTATACTATTGATGATTTTATTGAAGATTTAAAGGCCAAAGGTTTTATCCGGGAAGAATTTGATACAGATGGAGAGAAAGGAGATGGAGAAGAGGGCGACGGTGGTGGAAGTTTATCCATAACGGCCAAATTGGAACGTGCCTTGCGAAAAAGGGCTTTAGAGCAGATTTTCGGAAAGTTGAAAAGAAGTGGTTCTGGAAACCATAAAACTGGCAAATCGGGCAGGGGAGATGAACATACTGGAGAATTTAGAGAGTATCGTTTTGGAGATGCCCTAGAGCATATCTCTATGACGGAAAGTTTAAAAAACGCCCAAATTAATCATGGTTTAGATAGTTTTTCTTTGAGTGAAGAAGATTTGGTAGTGGAAGACACCCAGTATAAGGCTCAAATGAGTACTGTGTTAATGATAGATATCAGCCATAGTATGATTTTATATGGAGAAGACAGAATAACTCCAGCCAAGAAAGTAGCTATGGCGCTTGCTGAATTAATCACAACCCGGTATCCTAAGGATACATTGGACATTTTGGTTTTTGGCAATGATGCTTGGCCCATTCCAATCAAAGATTTACCTTATTTAAAGGTTGGACCATACCATACCAATACCGTTGCAGGTCTTCAGTTGGCTATGGATATGCTGAGGAGAAAGAGGAATACCAACAAGCAGATTTTTATGATTACCGATGGAAAACCATCTTGCTTAAGACTACCCAACGGGGACTATTATAAAAACAGCGTCGGGCTTGATGATTATATAGTGGAGAAGTGTTATGCAATGGCGCAACAGGCCAGAAAATTACATATCCCCATAACAACATTTATGATTGCCCAAGACCCTTATCTAATGCAGTTTGTACGAGAATTTACTCAAGCCAATAAAGGGAAAGCATTCTATACCGGACTGAAAGGATTAGGGGAAATGATTTTTGAGGATTACGAACAAAATAGAAGAAAAAGAATTAAAGGATAGCACTTATACACGATGAAGCTAGATCACAATAAAATAAAAACCCTTGGGCAATTAAAAGCTTCTGGGTACGAGAGTAAAAGCATTAAGGATGAATTGCGAGAAAATCTATTAGAAAAAATCGCTAACGGAGAAGAAACTTTCCATGGTGTTTGGGGTTATGAAAACTCGGTAATACCGGAATTGGAGCGTGCCATTTTATCTCGGCACAACATCAATCTACTTGGGCTTCGTGGGCAGGCAAAGACTAGATTGGCTAGATTGATGGTGCAGTTATTGGATGAATGGATTCCAGTTATTGAAGGTTCTGAAGTCCATGATGACCCGTTTCAGCCCATTTCTAGATTCGCAACAGAACTTATTAAGGAAAAAGGGGATGAAACTCCCATTAATTGGATTCATCGCGATGAACGATTTTATGAGAAGCTGGCCACACCAGATGTGACCGTTGCTGATTTAATAGGGGATATAGATCCAATAAAAGCGGCAAACCTAAAACTTTCGTATGCGGATGATAGGGTCATCCATTTTGGAATGATACCAAGAGCAAACCGCTGTATTTTTGTTATTAATGAGCTGCCAGACCTTCAAGCAAGAATTCAAGTAGCATTGTTCAACATATTGCAAGAAGGTGATATACAGATTAGGGGATTCAAACTAAGACTTCCTTTGGATTTACAATTTGTATTTACAGCAAACCCTGAAGATTATACCAATAGGGGCAGTATTGTAACTCCACTAAAGGATCGAATAGGCTCCCAAATACTTACACATTATCCTGAGAATATAGAAATTGCAAAAAAAATAACCAAACAAGAAGCCCAATTAGAAAGTAGACAATCGGATAACATTCATGTGCCCGAAATTGCAATGGATGTTTTGGAACAAATCAGTTTTGAGGCGCGTAAAAGTGAATATGTTGATGCAAAAAGTGGTGTGAGTGCACGTATGAGCATCACTGCATTCGAGAACCTTCTGAGCACTGCTGAACGAAGGGTCATAAAGTCAGGTGAAAAGAATACTACCGTCCGTTTAAGTGATTTTATGGGAATAATCCCATCCATAACCGGTAAGATTGAATTGGTTTACGAAGGAGAGCAAGAAGGAGCAGGATCTGTGGCTGAAATATTGGTGGAGGATTCCATAAAATCTTTGTTCCCAAGCTATTTTCCAGAAATTTCCAAGTTAGAGCGTAAAGATGCCGAAACCGTTTATGATGATTTAATCCATTGGTTTTTTGATGGAGAAGGTTTTGAATTACTGGATGAAGATTCCGATAAAGAATATAAAGCCAAGTTAGATGCCGTGGTTCCTTTAAATGAGTTAATGCGGGAACATCAACCAGAAGTTTCCAAGGAAGACTCCTATTTTATGAAGGAATTATTACTCTGGGGATTGGTAGCCCATAAAAAACTGAGCAAACAGCGGTTCACTCAGGGTTATCAGTTTAAGGACCTTTATGGAAGTTACATTCGTGGCTTATAGCTAAATACTATTGCCAGATGTTCATATTGCTGTTATAATTTTCAAAATTATATTTGCCAACATAATATTTTCTTTGCAAAAAGGATAGCAACGTAAATACAGAAAGTAAGCAATATAGGACTAATGTAATTGTTGCCATGGGCTCAAAAATATCTGAAATGAAATATCCTTTATAGTCTGATATTGAGTTCAAAACATTCACACTAACATAAATCTTAAAAAAATAAACAATCAATACGGCATAGAGCACATATTCCAAATTTCGCATTACTGGATCAGGTAATTCATTTTCAGTTATTTTGAAGCGAAGTACATATAAATAGAGGAAATGTACCATTGCTAATGCTGGGAAAATATAATTAGCTGGTTTTAAAAAGTAAAATTTGTTAGCATAAACCCCATAAAAATTTAACAAAATCAATGCCAATAGTAGTATTGAAGTAACAACACTGCTTATTTTCCAAGTAAAAATCTTAAATAGTGACTTCATAGTGATTTGAGATTTGGGATATTCCAATTTTAATGTAAAGAAAAGGATTACAAATAATTTGATTTAAATAAATCGATGAGCCGTTGATTATTTTTGGTGATTTGAAAAAAAGGCCCTTTTGTTGCTCTTTAAAGTCAATCAATTGATTCATAAATCAATAAAGAGACCTAAAAAGATTTTTTGTATTTTGGAACAAACACTTAAGAATGCAGAATTGGCTTTATATTTTACTCATTGTACTTGTAGCGTATATTGTAATAAGTGTTTTACTTTACTTCTTACAGGATTATTTTCTCTTTAAACCAGAAAAGCTCTCGAAGGACTTTCAATTTTATTATGATAATCAGGAAATTGAGGAATATAATATTGAAACAAGGGATGGAGCCACTATAAATGGACTCCGATTTAAAGCTGAAAACCCAAAAGGAATCGTTTTTTACCTGAAAGGAAATTCCAAGAGTATAAAAGGATGGGGGAAATTTGCTGTGGACTTCACTCGGCACGGCTATGATGTTATTATGGTAGATTACCGTGGTTTTGGAAAGAGCACGGGCAGAAGAACCCAAAAAGCAGTGAAACGGGATATGCAGGTGGTCTACAATAGACTTAAGGAAAAGGTTTCTGAAAAATACATTATTCTTTATGGCCGTTCCATGGGTTCGGGATTTGCCGCTAAATTGGCATCAATGAACAATCCCAGAATGTTGATTTTGGATGCTCCATACTATAGCTTAAATAAAGTGGCCAAAAAATACATTCCCTTTATGCCCTTGTCTTTATTGATAAAATTTCCAATGCCAACGCATAAATGGTTAAAATATGTAAATTGTCCAATCCATATCATTCACGGAACAGATGACAAATTGATACCCTATAAAACAAGTGTGAAATTGTCTAAAATTAAACCAGAACTCACAAAACTATATACGGTAATAGGAGGGGGGCATAAAAACTTGAACACATTTGAATCGTATCACAAAATGCTGACGGAAATTATCACTACTCGTCCCCAAAAAGTCAATTTAGAAGGGTCCAGTATCAACGTAAAACATTCATCAAAGCGCACCAATGCAAAAGCTTAAGCGATTTGGACTCTCTATTATACTATTATTATTTCTATTGATTGTTATGCTTTATTCGCTTCAAGAAAAACTTATTTTCCTGCCTACCCAGTTGCCTAACAACTATGAATACTCCTTTGCCCATGATTTTGAGGAGATTTTCTTGAATACTTCGGATGGAGCCAAACTCAATGCCGTCCATTTTAAAACTGAAAACCCAAAAGGTTTGGTTTTATATTTTCATGGAAATGCAGGTGATTTATCGAGATGGGGACAGATTACATCATCATTTGTTGAATTGGGGTACGACGTGCTGGTTATGGATTATCGTGGTTATGGAAAAAGCACCGGGAAGCTTAGTGAAGAAGCTCTCTACGAGGATGCGCAATTGTTTTATTCGTATGCACTGAAAACCTATGACGAAGAACATATCACTATTTATGGTCGTTCATTGGGAGCAAGCGTTGCTACGCATTTAGCATCTAACACTAATCCAGCAAAATTGATATTGGAAACCCCTTTTTATAGTTTATTGGATGTGGCCCAAGATCGTTTTCCTTTCTTGCCCATAAAACATGTTTTAAAGTACGAGATGAATTCCTATAAATATATTAAAACCGTAAACGCCCCAATCAGAATTTTTCATGGCACAGTTGATAACGTTGTGGCCTATCAGTCTGGCTTAAAACTTTTTAATGCCATTTCTAATTCAGACAAAAAAATGTACACTATTGAAAATGGAAACCATAATGATTTAATTGATTTTGAAGTGTACCGCAAAGGAATAGAATTAGAGTTAGAATAAATCAGTCAAACAAATCTGAAGATAGGTACCGGTCTCCTCTATCACATACTATGGAAACGATAGTGCCACTTTGTAAAGAACTGGCCAAGCGTAACGCTACTGTTGCAGCTCCTCCACTGCTCATACCAGAAAAAATACCTTCTTCTTTAGCCAACCTCTTTGCCATTTGTCTTGCTTCTTCCTGACTTACTTCCATAACCGTATCCACTTTACTTGGATTAAAGATCTTGGGCAAGTATTCTTCAGGCCATTTTCGAATCCCCGGAATTCTAGAATCGTCCGTTGGCTGCACCCCAACAATTTGAATAGCTGGGTTCTGTTCTTTCAAAAAAGTTGAAGTACCCATGATGGTTCCGGTTGTGCCCATACTGGAAACGAAATGGGTAACGCCACCCTCAGTATCCTTCCAGATTTCAGGTCCTGTAGTTTTGTAATGCGCCATCCAATTATCATTATTAGCAAACTGATTCAAGGTTTGATAGCCTTCATCCCTAACCTTTGATTCTGCATAGTCTCGAGCGCCCTCAATACCTACGTCCGAAGATGTCAACGTAACTTTAGCACCATATGCCCGCATTGTTTGTACACGTTCCTTTGTGGAATTCTCTGGCATTACCAATTCCATGTCCAATCCATAGATTCCAGCAATCATGGCAAGTGCAATCCCTGTATTACCGCTTGTTGCTTCAATTAGTTTGGATTTTTTGGTAATCTCACCTCGCTCCAAACCGCTTTTTATCATATTAAGCGCCGGCCGATCCTTAACACTGCCACCTGGATTATGTCCTTCCAATTTGAAGAGGAGTTTTACATTGGGATTGGTGTTCAGCACTTTGGATTCCACTAGAGGTGTGTTTCCAATTAGATCAAGAATGGTCTTAGGCATTTGAAACTGTTTTTATTTTTATCTCGGGCGTATGGAAAACAGTTGAATTTGCAGGTACCGAAGCGGTGAGCCAAGCATTTCCGCCAATAATCGAGTTTTCACCTATTACAGTTTCTCCACCCAAAATGGTAGCGTTGGCATAGATGGTCACGTTGGACATTATAGTGGGATGACGTTTTGTTTTTTGTAAGTTTTTTGCAACATACAACGCTCCTAAGGTAACGCCTTGATATAGTTTTACATTATCATGAATAATGGCGGTTTCACCAATTACCACACCGGTGGCATGATCTATAAAAAATGATTTTCCTATTTGTGCCCCCGGGTTAATATCAACACCAGTTTGTCTATGTGCATACTCTGTCATCAAGCGAGGTACCAACGGAAAGCCTTGAATATAAAGTTCATGGGCCAATCTATAGATCGCAATCGCATAAAACCCTGGATACGCCATATAGATTTCCTGGATGGACAACGAAGCTGGATCGCAATTGAGAATGGCATCAGCATCCAAATTCAGCTTTTCCAAAACGCTTGGCAAACAAGCCACATAATTGTCCCAAACCTTTGAACAGGGTTTTTCCAAATCCCAACAAGCTAAATCAACAAGTAGTTTAAATTTTTCTTCCAAAACCTCCAAGTTCTCTGCAACAGGAGTATTCACATCGAACAATGTATAAAAAAGTGTATTGGTGAAATTTTCTGTTTCTTGTTTTAGCCTATAGTCTAAATAGGGTTGTTTTTTATGCCTATTCAGTTCTTCGATAACTTTTTGCTTATCCATTCATAAAAAATAAAGTTTAAAAATAGCTAAATCATTACCACTCAGTAATGGAAATGGCTAACTTTAGCTTAAAAATAACACAACATTTCAGTCCTGTGAATAATTCAACAATTACAAAAGACGCATTCAATTTCCTTAAGGAACTGGCAAAAAACAACAATAAAGAATGGTTTTTAGAAAACAAAACCACCTTTAAAAAGCATGAATCCGATGTTAAATCCTTCTATGAAACTATTCAAGAACGTTTAAATACTCATGACGAAATTGAAAAAATGAAGATGTTCCGGATTTATAGGGATGTACGTTTCTCAAAGGACAAAACGCCCTATAAAACCCATTTTGCCGGTTCATTCTCCAGATTGGGAGCACGCTTACGTGGGGGATATTATCTTAGGATTAAACCAGGGGAGACTTTTGTCGCAACAGGGTTTTGGGAACCAAATAAAGAAGATCTGTTCCGAATACGTAAGGAGTTGGAAATGGATGCAACAGAATTCCGTGCTATTATCAATAAAAAATCGTTTATAGATATTTGGGGAGAATTACAAGGTGACGGCGTAAAAACAGCGCCAAAAGGTTTTGATAAGGAGCATCAGAATATTGATTTAATCAAGAAAAAACAGTTCATCTTCGTCAGAAACTTTACGGACAAAGAAGTGCTATCAAATTCCTTTAGTGAAGATGTGGACAAATATTTTAAGGCCATTAGACCCTATTTTGACTTGATGAGCGATATTTTAACGACCAATCTTAACGGAGAGTCCATTTTAGACTAGTAGTTCATTTTCCAATAACTGTACTTGGTCTTTCAAGCGCTCAATAACCATGTTCATCATTCTTTTGTTTAAAGCCGAAGAGTTCATGGTATAGGTTTGGTATTCCTCAAGCGTAAATTGACCTATGATCATGCCTTTTAAGGAGTTTCTAAATTTGATATCCTTTTGGATTGCACGTTCAATATACTCCAATCTTTTTTCTAAGGACAGCTCATAAAAGGCACCTTTATGCTTATGGGTGTAATTTTTAAAAGCTTCGAGCAATAGGAAATTTTGAAGTTTGATTACTGGGCGTAAAGTCTGGTTTTGAAAACGTTCATCTGTACCCATGTTTTCATGTAATTGAGCTTTACTAATCTCCGGACGAATGCCCAAAAGATTCTCGGATCTTGAATCCATGTTGTAGTTTTTATAAAATTACACAATCGGAAACTGTGCAAATTTTACGGAACCAATAGTTTTTAACGATGTTATGAACAAGGGTACGAATTTCGAATATTTATTTTAAGCGCTGTATAGCTTTCGTAAGTTGAATATTCTGTTCTTTTAGCTTTTCAATATCTTTTTGTTGTTGGATAGTATAGAGCATGAGTTCTTCAATCTTTTCAAGCAGCTTGGAGTTCATCTCTCCCAATTTAACTCCATTTTGTTCCACTTCTTTGGCACTAGGGATGTCCTGTAGATGACCTTTTTTTGCTATATGGGCCTCAACCTCTTCCAAAGTTGGGAGGTTGTATTCCTCTTCAAAAACATAATCCGGCCAGCCCACTAAATCAACCTTTACTTCTTTGGCATGTATGTTACCATTAACGGCGAGTTTTGCATCTGGAGAAGTTGTTCCAATTCCAACATTTCCCAACGGAGTCCCATCAGTTTTCGTTGCCAATATCGTATTGCGATCCAAAGATTTGATAATATCCAAATCACCTCCGTCCGCGTTATTGTTTACCCCATTGGAATGTTGATAAACCCCTCGTAGACTCCAGTTCATTGCCCCTGTAGGACCGCTATATCCCAGAGGTACTATGCTCGCCACATTTTTATCGATATAGTTTGAAGCCAGTCTAACACGAATCTCGTCCTGAATCTCTAGAGGTGCATTTGGATTGGTCATTCCAATTCCAACATTTCCACCAAACGGGTTAATAAGCAAGTCAAATTTTGACGCTGTAGTTGTTTGCTGTGTTTGTATCAATGCTTTTAGGTTGGCATTGTCCAATCCAAACCTTAAGCTTGCATCATTACCATCATTATCAGCCCGTATGACCAATCCACTATTGGGTAATGATATCGAACTAGACAAGTTAGCATCATGCAAAATCTCCAATTTACCTGAAGGAGTTGATGTTCCAATCCCTACATTACTTGTTGTTGTCGTTTTATTTCCATTTACTGTCCATTGGGCATTTGTGGAAAAAGCCAGTAAAAAAAGCGAAAGAAAAGAAATAGTTTTTTTCATTTTGAAGAGTTTTTATAATAAATATTATTTTTCTAGGCAATCTTATTATTTGGATTCCAATTTTTCAAGACGCGATTTTAATTCTTTGATTTCCTTTTGCTGTTGTATGGTATAGAGCATCAACTCCTCAATCTTTTGGAGCAGTTTGGAATTCATCTCACCAAGTTTGATACCGTTCGCCTCAACTTCCATCGCACTAGGGATGTCCTGTAGATGCCTTTTTTTTGCTATATGGGCCTCAACCTCTTCCAAAGTTGGGAGGTTGTATTCCTCTTCAAAAACATAATCCGGCCAGCTCACTAAATCAACCTTTACTTCTTTGGCATGTATGTTACCATTAACGGCGAGTTTTGCATCTGGAGAAGTTGTACCGATTCCCACATTACCATTAGAATTTAAACGCATTTTTTCATCACCATTTAAATCAAATACTAATGGATTGGCAGTAGCCGAAGTTCTTATAACCTGTCTTCCACTAGGACCTTCACCATAAATTTGAATCAACATCCCAGACAAATCTGAAATGGTTAGTCCGCCATTGTTGTTTTCGAGACTCTGCTTGATAGATAATTTGGATATTGGAGAAGTTGTACCGATTCCCACATTACCATTGGCTAAAACAGACATGATTTCTTTATCACTTGCAGTCCCGTTCCAATAATCAAAATAAAAATCCAATCTGTCTGTAAGGTCATCTCCAAAACCTATTAGCGTTCTAGAATTAGAGTCATCCACTCTAAGATACATCCTGTCGGAGCCGTCCGAAACTCTAACAGTTCCATCTCTTACATCCAGTTTAGCAACAGGGGAAGTGGTTCCTATCCCAACATTATCAGTTGTGGTTATTGTATTACCATTATCTGTCCATTGTGCGTTTATCACGGGCATTAAAAAAATTGCGGGTAGTAGTAAGGCTATTTTTTTCATTTTAATTTGTTTTAAGGTAAGACTGCACTTTTTCGAGTTGCTTTTCCATGGCTTTTATTTTCTTCTCCTGCTGAATCGTATAGAGCATAAGTTCCTCAATCTTTTGGAGCAGTTTGGAGTTCATCTCACCAAGTTTGATGCCGTTTCCTTCCACTTCTTGGGCACTGGGAATGTTTTGTAAATGTCCGTTTTTTGCTATATGGGCCTCAACCTCTTCCAAAGTTGGAAGGTTATAGTCCTTTTCAAAGACATAGTCCGGCCAGCCCACTAAATCTACTTTCACCTCTTTGGTATGGATGTTTCCATTGACGGCCAGTTTGGCGTCTGGTGAAGTGGTGCCAATCCCAATATTGCCATTTGTGCCTTCAGCAAAAAGCACTGAGGATATTGCTTGACCTCCAACATTAGTTTTAAAATTGTAATCCCCTCCGCCTGATTTATTCACAAAATCAACCTGATTGGAAGAATTGATATTTACAGTGAATGTTTCACTGCCATCTCCTCTTTCCAAGGCCAATTGGGGTAATCCAAAATAATAACCAATTGAAAGGGGGGAATCAGGTTGGGCCGTTCTGATTCCAAAATGACCATTGTTATTAATTCTAGCCCTTTCAATTCCTCCAGATAAAAAAAGAATTCTGTAGGTGTTGCTGCTATTTTCACCTGCATCTATATAAATATCATCAAATCTTGATTTGAAAAGCCATTCCCCAGGAAAAGTTCCTCCATAACTTTGTATTCGATTATTTCCTCCATTTGCACTTGGAAATTGCAATTCATATATTCCCATATTCAGGTTTTGGGTTTGAGTTTGTGCATTCAGGTTAACACCTATAAATACTGAAACGATAATAAATATTTTCTTCATTTTATCAATTGATTAATTTGTTTTCTATTCCTCTATTAAAGTAAGAAAAATATTCCAAAATAAGTTATCATAATTGAGTGAAATAGAAATATTAATACTATAATAATGTACATTAATTGGTACCTCCTAGATCTTTCGTATTTCAAACCAAAGCCAGCATAGTTTATGACCGACAACGTCTGATGTGATGCTTATCAATTATTTATTAGCGTTCCAGTATTAAAGACTGTTTTTATACCTTTATTTTTATACTAAAAAACATCCTATGAAGTTTGGAAAGGTAGAACAACCGGAACGTATTGATTTCACAATTCCTAGAGACCATCCAGACACTCAGGTTCTCCTGTCAAAACAAAACAAAACCAGTAATCCAAACATATATATTGGATGCGCCAAATGGAACCGACAGGATTTAAAGAATTTTTACCCCAGGGGCACCAAAGATGAGTTGGTCTATTATTCATCCCAATTTAATAGTATTGAGTTAAATGCTACCTTTTATAGAATATTTCCTGCGGAACAATATCAAAAATGGTATGATAAAACTCCTGAAGGATTTAAGTTCTTTCCAAAAATGACCAATGAGGTAAGTCATTTACGCAGACTTAATGATAAGGTCTACGAAGTGGCCGATCGTTATTTGGAAGTCACTTCTCTCTTAAAAGATAAGTTGGGTACCATTTTTTTGCAAATGCACAACAATTTTAATCCAAAGAATTGGGATAGGGTAGTGCGGTTTGTTGAATATTGGCCCAAAGAATTTCCATTGGCCCTAGAGTTTAGGCATACCGATTGGTTCAATGACGATATAGTTGCGCAAGAGTTGTATCATTTGCTTGAAGAAAACAACATCACCAATGTCTTGGTAGATACTGCTGGTAGACGGGATATTATGCACATGCGATTGACAACCAATGAAGCATTTATCCGTTATGTTGGGGCAAATCACGAATCTGATTATAACAGGCTGGACGATTGGATCAATAGGCTATCCGATTGGAAAGCTTCTGGACTGAAAAACATACATTTCTTTGTTCATCAGAATTTGGAATTGGAGTCTCCCTTATTGTCGGCCTATTTTATAGAGAAACTCAATCAAAAATTTGGAACTGATTTAACCGTTCCCCAAACAACTTTAAGTCCTCAAAAAGGCTTATTTGGTTAACATTCATAGAGCTTTAAAATTTTATGATTAGTTGAGGGATTTCATCAAATTAAAAGCAGAAAATTGTAAAATTTTTACTCTCCTGACACAAAATATTTCAATTTCATAATTAAAGAAAAAACGAAAGAATATTAAGAAAAGCTCTATTGTTTTAGGCTAACTTTGCTTTGAATTTAACCGTTAATACGTTTTTTTAAAATGAGATTTCATACTAGAAAATGGGTAAAACCAGAGGACCTGAATGCCAATGAAACTTTATTTGGAGGCACATTACTTGCTTGGATAGATGAGGAAGCAGCGCTTTATAGCATTATACAATTGGAGAGCAAAAAAGTTGTTACCAAATACATGTCCGAAATCAACTTTATGAGCACGGCAAAAAAAGGTGATATCGTGGAAATTGGGATAGAAGTAATCAAATTTGGGCATACTTCAATATCATTGAACTGTGAGGTACGGAACAAAATGACTCATGAGAGTATTGTGACCGTTGATAATATCATCATGGTAAATTTAGATGATAATGGAAATCCCAAGGCACACGGTAAGGTCAAAGTGGAATATGTGAAAGATAGATTGGCTAAACGGGAAAAGGAAGAGTCCTAATCCATGGTGGCTGCTATAGCCTGCACCTTATCCAATACGCGAAGTAAATTTCCGCCCCAAAGTTTGGTGATTTCTTCCTCGGTATACCCTCTTTTGACCAGTTCTAGGGTAACATTAAAGGTTTCAGAAGCATCAGACCAACCTTCAATACCGCCACCGCCATCAAAGTCTGAGCTAATCCCTACGTGTTCTATTCCAATGAGTTTGACCAAATAATCAATATGATCAACAAAATCCGATACATTGACAGCCGGTGGTGCATCTTCTAGCGTAGCTGCCAGCTCATTGCCCATTTTTTTAACCTTCGGATAGTTTTCCATAAACTCAGCCTTTTGTTCGTCCGTCAAGGAAGAAAATTGAGAACGATCATACCAATTTATTCCCAAGGAATCAGCAATCTTTTGATGAACAGACTTCATATAAGTAGCTCTTGCTTCATGTTTTTCCGTGTTTAAATAGGAACTGAATGCAACGGTTTGGACAACTCCTCCATTTTCCTTTAATAACAAAAGTTGCTCGTCGTCCAAATTCCTGCTATGGTCACATAATGCTCTTGCCGATGAATGAGACGCGATTATTGGTGCTTTGGAATGAGATATCATCTGTTTCATGGATTCTTTTGAAGGATGTGAAACGTCTATCATTATTCCCAATCTATTCATCTCTTTTACAGCTTCTTTTCCTAAATCACTTAAACCGTTGTGTAGCCATACACTATCTTTTTCTCCAGTATTGGAATCGCAAAACTGACTATGTCCATTATGGGATAGTGAAATATAGCGAGCCCCTCGGTTATAATATTCTTCAAATTTTGATAAATCTTCACCAATTGGATATGCATTTTCAACACCAATCATCGCCACTTTTTTACCAGAGGCACTAATACGCCTAACATCATCAGAGGTAAGTGCCACTTCTATTTTATCAGGGGCATAGGTATCACATAACCTATGGATAGCTTCAAATTTGGAAATAGCATTCTCAGATGCTTTGGCATATCCTTCTGCAGTCAGTGAGTCCTGGCCAGTGTATACGATCAACCAAACTGCATCAAGACCACCCTGAATCATTTTGGGCAAATTAACTTGGGTATTCAGGTTTTGAGTGTAGTTGATGGAATCAGTAAAGTTTAAAACATTGATATCATCATGGGTATCAATAGTAATTACTTTTTCATGTATCTGTTTTGCTTTTTCTTCCAAAGTTTCAGTGTTTTTAGAGTTCTTTTCGGCACAGGAAATTAAGATCACAATGCTGTATAATGCGTAGAAATATCTCATAACATATTGTTTATACATACAAATAAAGCATTTTGACAACAAAATGTAGACAGTACGGAACAATAAGTTGTATTCCCACAACTAAATCTACATTTTTAAGAAAATGTATAATCAATTACTGAGAATTTGGGAACACGAGAGTTATTGACGTATTTGGAAAAATTGGAAATTGGACTGAGTAACTTTTCTTATGAAGAATTGGGAACGGTAGAAGCGGGAAAACTAAAAAGGTCTTTTGATACTTTTAAAAATGGCTTGGAGGATAGGGTTTTTGGTGTTTCAGAAATGAAACAACTTGACGTAATCTATGAGCAAATAGGTATTCAAGGGGCAATGAAGCCATCCATTGAGGATAAAACGCTTACTGATACTGAACTGCTACTGTCTTTAATCAATTCCCTTGAAGATACACCTTTGACCAAAAAACAAGACAAAATTGTAAAGACATTAAAAGAAACCGGTCAAAGACTGGCTATGAAAGATTCAAACCCCATCAAAAGTAACATGCCCCTAAAGACCCTGCAAATAGAAAAGAACCTAGAATCGCTTTTGGCAACCCATAAAGTCGATTTGACACCAGTATTGAAAGAATGTGCTGGAGAAATGGAATTATTGGAAGAGCTTATAAGACTCTACAAACAAAACATTGTTGAGTTTATCGGTAGCTTAAAAATTAATTTAAACATAGAGAATTTTCGTGGAGTTGAGTTTGCTTGCCAAAAGATACAACCTTGTCTGCGTATGATGAAAACTGTGAGTCTGTTAGAAATAACGAATCAAATAATTGCAGTTTGTAAAGCGGACAATGATAGTAAGTACCTAAACTTTTTGTACGATCAATTTTTGGTTGAATACCCAAAGGTTGAAGAGCTTGTAGATTTTGAAGTAGAGGTCCTCCGGAACATCTAACCATAAAACTAAATAGCAATGAAAGATAGTAACCTACCTGACTATTACCAAAGTATCTTTCAACAATTGTTTGAACACGCTTCAGACTTGGAGTGTAAACTTATTCTATTGGATGAAATCCTGGAAGTGGGAGATCAGAAAGAAATCCCCATGCTTAAAAGGATACTAAATAGCAAGGAAGATCCTATTTTACGGAATAAAGCAGCAAAAATTAAACAGAAACTTTTGGAAAAATTAGAGGCTTTACCAGTAGAAGATGAAAAACTGCCCATCAGTCTTTGTTTTTTATATGATGAGTTTGATATTAGTCCTCCAAATGAACAACTAGATCCAGAAATCGGTTTTGGTATTTCTATTGAAATTCTAGTCCAGGAGTAAGCGATTCACCTCAAAATAACTTTCAAAAAGCACTATTTTCTGTAAAATCAAATTATAATAGTTTCACAACCTAAATAGGGAATTTCACCACAATTTATTGTTCTCAGATAATCTTTCTATTAGGTTTACGTTATAACAATAACCCAAATAATAAATTAACCAATAGTATGTTGTACGATACCTACGGAGAAGAGTACCTGGTATTCCTTCAAGAACTAAATGAAATTTTGAGCTTAAACGAATTGGCAGAATTAGATTATTTATAGTCACAAACCCAAATCTTTTATCCCATGAAAAATCAAAACCAAGAAAATACAGCCTATTTAAATTTTATCCAAGATTTGAATAATATGTTGACCGATGTTAACATTAATCAGCTGAATTACCCTAGCTAACAAATTTACTCCATAAAAAAAGGATGCGTTAAAACATCCTCTTTATATCGATTAGGGTTCCTAGCCCAAGTACGATTTTAGAATCTTACTTTTAGAAGTATGTCGCAATTTTCGTATTGCCTTTTCCCTTATTTGCCTCACACGTTCCCGAGTTAAATCAAAAGTACTTCCTATTTCTTCCAATGTCATGGATTGTTGATCACCAATTCCATAGTATAAACGAACTACATCTGCTTCACGCGGAGACAATGTTTCCAGAGCCCTGTTAATTTCTGTATTTAAGGATTGATGCATTAAATCCTTGTCCGGTTTGGGAGATTCACTTGAATTCAACACATCGTACAAACTCGAAGTTTCCCCTTCACGCAATGGTGCATCCATGGATACATGTCTTCCAGTGTTTTTGAGTGATTGTTTAACCTCAGTAACCGTCATGTCCAATTCCTTGGCAATTTCCTCAGGCGAAGGTGGTCTTTCATGTGCCTGCTCTAAATAGGAGAATGTCTTTTTTATTTTGTTGATAGAACCAATCTTGTTCAGAGGAAGACGTACAACCCTAGACTGTTCCGCCAATGCTTGAAGAATGGATTGTCTAATCCACCACACAGCATAGGAAATAAACTTAAACCCACGGGTTTCATCAAATCTTTGGGCTGCTTTTACCAATCCAACATTACCTTCATTAATAAGATCAGGTAATTTTAACCCTTGATTCTGGTACTGTTTGGCAACAGACACCACAAATCTTAAATTGGCATTGGTCAATTTTTCCAGAGCCAAGCGGTCGCCTGTTCGTATGCGTTGAGCCAACTCTACCTCTTCCTGTGCGGTTATCAAATCTATTTTACTAATATCTTGAAGGTATTTATCAAGCGATTTGGATTCTCTATTAGTAACCTGTTTGATTATTTTAAGTTGCCTCATGGATGTCTATGGTTTCTTATTAGTTAAAGACTACATTATACATCATAAAAGACTATTTTCCAAACAACAATTGTTATTGTTATCAAAATGTTATGAGTAAGAACCCATTTAAACCAAAACTTGAACAATTGTTGATAGTATCTTGATAGAATTGCTGAAATTATATTTAGTCGCGGCCTAAAAAACTCCTAATTTTGTAAGGTTTGATAGTTTGGAACATTTAATCCATTTTTCCTTTGGAGGTAGAGAAAGTAGTTAATAGAAAAACATTATATGATTATCAGCTTGAAGATTTAAAGCAGATATTCAAACACATAAATGAATTGCCCTTGGGCAGCAATATCTTATACCAGTTACCAACTGGAGGTGGAAAAACAGTGGTTTTTTCTGAAATTACCCGAAAGTACATCAAGGACACAGGGAAAAAGGTCATGGTGCTTACCCATAGGATTGAGTTGAGCAGACAAACTTCTAAGATGCTACATGGTTTTGGAGTTGCCAATAAAATCATTAATAGTGAGGTAAAAGAGTTACAGGACCAAGATGATTATATGTGTTTTGTCGCCATGGTGGAAACCCTGAACAATAGATTACAGGAAGAAAAAGTTACCATAAACAACATTGGCCTTGTAATTATAGATGAGGCACACTACAATTCCTTTAGGAAACTATTCAAGTATTTTGAAGATTCTACGATTTTGGGAGTTACGGCAACACCGTTGAGTTCCAACATAAAGCTACCCATGAAAGATCATTACAAACATTTGATCATAGGGGAGTCCATTAAATCTTTAATAGAGAAGCGATTTTTGGCAAAAGCCAATCTATACAATTATGATGTAAGCCTAAAAACCCTAAAACTTGGTATAAATGGCGATTATACCGTGAAATCTTCAGATGAATTTTACGGTAACCATAGCATGTTGGGCAAACTCGTAACGGCCTATGAAGAACTAGCAAAGGGTACCAAAACATTGATTTTCAATAATGGTATAAATACATCACTCTATGTGTATGAAACCTTTAAAAAGGCAGGGTATAACGTAAGGCATTTAGACAATAAGAATACAGCCACCGAGCGAAGGGAAATTTTGGACTGGTTTGCAGAAACTCCAGATGCCATTTTAACATCGGTTAGTATATTGACCACAGGTTTTGATGAACCTACGGTGCAATCCATTATTTTGAATAGAGCCACCCGATCGCTCACCCTATATTTTCAAATGATTGGTAGAGGGTCTAGAATTTTGCCCAATAAAGATGAGTTCACCGTAATAGATATGGGAAACAATATTGCACGGTTTGGACCATGGAATGCTCCTGTGGATTGGCAGGAAATCTTTCATTTTCCAGATTTCTATCTAGAAAACATCAAGAATGATGAGGATATAGAAAAGGAATTTATTTATGAAATGCCCGAAGAACTTAAGGCAAAGTTCAGCAAATCGGAAAATATCACATTTGATATTAAGGCAGAATACAAGCGAATATTTGCCCAAGGAAAAAAATCAAAATTGGTATTGGAAATGAGCATTGAGCAGCATGCACAAATTTGTGTGGAGAACAGTGAGGATGTTTTTGATGCCCGTATCCTAGCCAAGGAACTCAAGGAAGAAATTGCCTATAGAGTACGTCAATATTCCTATTGCATCATGAACAACACCAAGAACTACAAGGAATGGTTGGAAGAGGATTATGAGCGAAAATTACGCTCCAATATTTCCAAAAAGTTTGCGGCGCTACTATAGCCAAAATGAAAAAGGTTCTTTTTATCGGTTATGTCTGGCCAGAACCCAGTACAACAGCTGCTGGTCACCGCATGCTTCAGTTGTTAAACGCCTTTAAAAATTTTGGATATCAAGTAGTTTTCAGTTCAACAGCCGCAAAATCTGAATACAGTTACAATTTAGATTTAATAGATGTTGAATCTGTGACCATAAAACTAAATCACTCTAGTTTTGATGTATTTGTACAAGAACTGAATCCAGATATTGTGGTTTTTGATCGCTATATGATGGAAGAGCAATTCGGGTGGCGTGTAGCCGAATTTGCACCACAAGCACTTCGGGTTTTAAATACCGAAGATTTACATTCCCTGAGAAAAGTTAGAGAAGAATGTTATAAACAAGGGGAGGAGTTCACTTTAAAAAAATGGAAGAACCATTCCATGACGCTACGTGAAATGGCAAGCATATACCGTTCTGACCTTTCTTTACTTATTTCAACCTATGAAATGGAAATTTTACAAAGCGAGTTGGGAATTTCCAAAGACATGCTACTACATCTTCCTTTTATGTTGGATGAAATTTCCAATAAAGAAGTCAATACCTGGCCAAGCTTTGAAGAACGAAAAGACTTTTTATGTGCTGGAAATGGCAAACATGCCCCTAATGTAGATTCTATTGTAACACTTAAAAGACATATTTGGCCTCTGATTAAAAATAGACTCCCTGAGGCTAACCTAAATATTTATGGAGCTTATCTTCCACAACAAGTTCTAGAAATGCATAACCCAAAAGAAGGTTTTTATGTGATGGGTTGGGCTGAAGATTTGGCATCTAAATTAAAAAGCACCCGAGTAGTGCTAGCTCCTTTACATTTTGGAGCTGGAATTAAAGGAAAATTGATTGATGCCATGAAAAATGGAACTCCTAGCGTTACTACACGTATCGGCGCAGAAGGCATGCATGGGAATTCACCCTGGAGCGGTGTCATTTGTGATGATTGGGAAGTATTTGCTAAGGCATCGGTTCAACTTTATGAAAATAAGGAAAAGTGGAAGCAAGCGCAGTCCAATGCAGTAGCTATTATTAATGAATACTACAGCAAGACTATTCGTATCAAGAAACTGGAAGAAAAACTAAAACACACACAATCAAATCTAACAGAATACCGAGAACAGAATTTTCTCGGTAGGTTACTACAACAACAAACAATGGCAAGTACCAAGTATATGGCCAAATGGATTGAAGAAAAAAATAGGGGGCAGGCTTAAGCTTAACTGCTATTTGTGATTAAAATAATCCCAGCTTAGTTTAGCAATATCCGCAATTATTTTTTCATTTACTTTACTTGTTGTAGGGAATATAGTTTTCCCATTTCCAAGGTGTATAAATGTCACCAATGGCTACTTCTAACAGTTCTTTAAATATACTTTCGGCATTATCACTATTGGACATTATGAGTATTGCCATTTCCTGTTCAGGGAAAAGTATGGTGTAATGCTGAAATCCCTCGCCATGACCTTCTTTAAAAACTCCAGGTCCAAAAGGGGATTGCAAACGACCCCATCCTAAAGCATAACTCAATTGAATACTGTCATATTCTGTTGTTTTTTCCAAAGACAGTGGCCCAAATTGTGCTTTGGTCCGAATCCTAAAACTTGGATAAAATAATATATCCGTTATTTCTGATTTCTTCTTGTATAACTCCAAAAGATGCTTTGCAAACAAAGTGTAATCAATTAAATTGGTTTCCATGGAACCAGCGGCCTGGGCTTTGTCTCTCTTATCCTTTTTAATGACTTTTTGTTTGTTTGTGTGCCCATTGCAATATTTATCTGTAAAGCGTTCTTGCCATAGATAACTTGTATTGCTCATTTGTAGTGGTCTGAAAATCTTTTCTTGTGCAAGATCTTCAAGGCCTCTTCCGGTGATATGCTCTACAACATATTGTAAAAGCATCATTCCTTCACCAGAATAAAAGCATTCTGTCCCGGGCTCAAAAAATATTTTAAGCTTGTTGTCATTCTCAAAATTTCCAGGTCTGTCTATCCATCTCCAATTCTGGAATCCCGTAGTATGGGACATACACATTCTCGCCGTAATACTTTTGTATCGTTCATCACTCTTTAAATCTTGAAAACCTCGCCATTTATCTCCTGACTTCAATTGATACAAAGGAAAATCCAAATAGTTTTGAAGCGGCTCATCCAAATCCAGTACTCCTTCCTTGACTAAATTCGCCACCAAATACCCAAAAACAGCTTTGCTCAAAGATGCTCCGTAAAAGGAATGATTGATTTTTAAAGGCGTTCTGTCATCAAAATTAGCATAGCCAAACGCTTCTCGATAAATGTTTTGGTTGTTGTTGAAAATAGAAATGGTAAGACCTGTTACCAAAGCGGAATCCATCAAGGTCTGAATCTTTTCGTTCAGTTTTGAAGCTTCAATTTCGGTACTGTCAATTCTATAAATAATCGGTCTTGTTTCATCTTTGAGGACCATCCCGTCCTGTTTCAATTTTTGACTACTTAATTCTTCCTTTTCTGCTTTTGAAATGCAAGATGTAGCCATACTCAAAACCAAGCATCCGACTATGTAAAGTGTTTTTTGTTTCATTTTAATCCTTGGCTTGTGTAGCATTATCCCAATTATCTGTTCTAAATGAAGAGGCGGGTAAAAGATTGACATCAAAGAGGGTCCCTTTTATCCAATTGCGCCATGCATAACGCACAGCAACAGGTTTTTCTACTTTTTTACTGCGTACAAATACGTCCTGTCGTTTAACAATTTCCGCCTTTGCCGGGTAAAACACTCTATCTTCTCCAGCAATTTCAAACCCTTCAAGTCCATTATACGAATATAGTCCGGTCTCCGCATTTTTAAATTTTAAGATAGCACCGCCATCCTTTACTTCCAGCGAATCAAAAACAGGAAATGCGCAATCAATGGTCGTATATCCATAGGTTTGGTTAAGTGCATTGAACAACAATCTGTCCGCCACTTCTTTTTTTCTGGCTGGATGAATACAGAATTCCTCCCCAATATCCATGGTAGTGGCCATTCCAGAATTTGGAATATCTTCTAAAGCCTGAAGTTGGGCCTCTCGTAAAAAGGCTGAGTTTTCCGGCTTTTGAAATGCATCTGGATTATTATAGAAATAGGGAGCTATTTGCACATAGTAAAAAGGGAAATCCCCAATTTGCCATTTAGCACGCCAATCTTTTACAAGTGCGGGCATAAATTCCCTATATGCGTCCGGTTTACCACGATTTGATTCACCTTGATACCATAGTGTACCTTTAATGGTGTATGGAATCAAAGGGTTAATCATTGCGTTATACAATACAGTTGGAACAGATTGTTTTTTTCGGTCATTAAACGTATCCAAATCTATTTTTTTATAGGTACTCATCATGTCCATACTCATCCATGATTCAATAGGTGTACCTCCCCACGATGTGTGAATCAGTCCTACCGGCACATCCAAGATTTCCTGTAACTGTTGTCCAAAAAAATAGGCTATGGCGCTAAAATCCAGAACATTTTCGGGAGAAGCCATTTGCCAAGGTCTATGTTCCCCAACATTTTTTAGTGGTGTTTTCGAGGTTGCCCTTTCAACAGTAAACAATCGTAGATTTGGGTTCCTGGATTTGGCAACGGCTAGAGAAGCACCAAAAGTGGGTTGACCTGTATAACCCTTGAACGATTGTGACATATTGGATTGCCCTGAACATAGCCAAACCTCACCAAATACAATATTTTCCAATGTTATATCTGAACTATTGCTTTTAATGCTGATGGTTTGAGAAGCTTTTGTGTTGGTGGTTTTTACGTTAATAGCCCAATTTCCTTCGTTATCAGTAGTCAATTTTAATGGCTCTTGCACCCATGACAGTTTAATGGTTATTTTCTCTCCTTCATCTGCCCATCCCCAAAGTTGTACTGTTGTATTGCGTTGCAAAACCATATTGGACGATACAATAGCGGGAAGTTTAACTTCTGCATGTATGGGTTGAATAAATAATAAACCAAAAGCTAGCGCTGTGCCAATTAAAAGTGTTCTTCTCATTTTTTGAAATGTTGTTGGTAACTGGTATTTTTTCTCACTATATGTGCCCAACGAAGTTCGATGAATTTCTGTTGAATTCAAAAAGTATATCATTTGGATGATTATGATAGATAATGAAATTTATTTAACTGGATTGCCCTTTGATGAAATTTAGCTCTTATCATGCTTGCATAGTTCTTGTAATAATCCATTAAAAATAAAACCGTGGAATAAATAAACGCCATACCAATACATTCTACCAGCTAAACCCAGGGGTCTAAATGTTGCTGTTTGGATCAATGTATCCCCCACAATCTTAAATTCCAACCATGCCTCTCCTGGAAGTTTCATTTCCGCAAAAAGCAGTAGTCTTCCTTCATCCTTATTTACGTACAAAACACGCCAGAAGTCCAGGGAATCACCCACTGATATTGAAGTTCTATTTGTCCGCCCCCTTCTTAAACCGACCCCGCCAAAAATTTTATCTAAAAACCCACGAAATCGCCAAAGCCAATTACCATAATACCATCCCGTTTCACCTCCTATACTCCAAATTTTGGTAATGGTAGTTTCACGGTCGTCAAATTGTTTGCTTCGCTGATCTTTAAAACAACCAAACTCCGGAACTTGAATAAAATCAGAAACATTAATTTTCATTTCACTACTGGAATACGAATCTTTCCAACTAGAAACAATATCATTTGCTTTAACTTTTTCAAAAGCTCTTAATAAAGCTTCTTTGTATGAAATAGGTGTTAGCTTTAAGATTTGGTTTATTTCATTATTTCTACACACTACCTCAACCTTCATGCTGTCTACAAGAGAGCTAGCTAATTTATAAGATGTTGAAGTAACGAAATACAGCCAATAAGATGAAAGTCTTGGACTCATAACTGGAACCGTAAATATCGTCCTCCGTAGATTTCGAACCTTCGCAAATTCTAGCAGCATGTCCTTGTAGGTTAGGATGTCATTAGAACCAATATCAAAATTCCTATTAAATGTTTCCTGATGCAAAATGCTTTTGGTAAGAATTTTAAGAACATCTGATATTGCAATGGGCTGGCATTTGGTAAGTAGCCACTTTGGGGCTATCATGATGGGAAGTTTCTCGACCAGATCACGAATAATTTCAAAGGATGCACTTCCAGACCCAACAATTATTCCCGCTCTAAAAGTTGTCAGTTTGTAGGATCCCTTACCCAATTCAACTTCCACTGCCTTTCTGGAAAGAAGATGTTTTGACAAATTGGATTCATTGACAATACCGCTTAAATAAATAACCTGTTGAACGGATAATTTTGAAAGTGTTTCTTGAAAGTTTTTAGCACACTTTTCTTCTAATAACATATAATCAGCTGATGTGGACATTGAATGAACCAAATAGTAGGCAATATCAATATCATCAGGGATTATTGAAAGTGTGGAAATATCAATTAAATCGACTTCAATAATAGAAATACTTGATTTTAGTGATTCAGGAGGGTTAAACCTAGATTTGTCCCTTACGCAACATACAATATGATGCCCCATATTGACCAATATGGGAAGTATCCGCTTGCCAATGTAACCTGTGGCTCCAGTTAGCAGTATTTTCATTTAATACATATCATAATAGTACCAAGATATGCTTTAATTCACTTTGTAATGGTTTTTATTGTTTTTCAACTTCCATAAAAACAGAATCGACGCAAAAAAGTTAGAGCAGGTAGCTTTGAACGACTAAAAAATAATTCAATTTTAGTAAATGAAAAAGGCATAAACCCAAAGAGCTTATGCCTTCTCATCAAGGATTTAACCTAAATTTGATAGGTTTCAATCTTTAGTTATGCCCTATTTGGTTTAATGGGACACCCAATTGCCTTTGTTAAATTTGGGTCGGGCTTGCTTCCCTTTTCCAAAGCTTCAATGGCATTTTCTACATAATGTTCAGTAACATCATCCGCCGATCTAGCATTGTCGTCTATGGCGCCTATGTATTGTACCTTACGTTCTTTATCCAATAAAAAGACGTGGGGCGTTCGTACAGCTCCATATTGAGGGTATATTTTTTGTCCTTCATCCACTAAATAGGTAAAAGGAAATCCTTTTTCCTTAGCCCGTTTTTGCATGGCTTCAAAACCTTCTTTTTCATTTTCTGGACTACTGGGATTGATTGCAACCACAGGATACCCCAATGGAGCATATGTGTTGTGCAGGGCAATTAAACGGTCCTCGTACAGTTTGGCAAATGGACACTCATTGCAGGTAAAAGTTACAATATATCCTTTGGCGTCTTCAATACCCGCTAAGGAAACCATGGATCCATCTACGTTTTTCAGGTTAAAATCAGTAGCGACCTCGCCAATTTTATATCCTCCAATTTCTTCAAGGGTTCTTGTTTGCTCAGGTCCGCCTCCAGGTGGTGGTCCTTTTCTATCTCCATGTTTTCTTGGTGGTCCCTTACGTTCTCCGTGAGGAGGTGGTCCTTTTCTTTCCGGGCGTTGGTTTTCTGATGTTTCTTGAGTTTTATCGGTTTTGTCCTTACATGAGACAAGAATATTTGACGCTAAAAAAATTAAAGCTATGAATACACTAAGTTTTCTCATTTTTATTCTTTTGGATAGGTTATAAATGCGTTATGAATATATGTTCTGGTGTTTTGATTTTAAAAGAGACTCGTAAAAACAGAATGCCATCACTTTTTATATTGAACGTTTTCATCCTCTAGGGAATAACAGAGTTTCGCTTTTTTCATCCCAAAAATTCTTCCTTCACGCGCTTCGTAATTAGCAAAAAGAGCCCCATTTTTTCTAAATGCCTGTTGCAGCCCTTCTTCTTTTCCTCTATTTAAATTCATTTTTTTGAAGAGCTCACCGGTTGTGTACCATTTTGTTTGCTTCCCATGTGGCTTCCCTGTATGATAATTGTAATGGGCAATTAACACATGTATTGAGTCTGAGGACCATATTTTTTTTTCTCCATGTAATTTCCCTTTATGATAATCTGCAACACTTTTAAAATGCCCGTCGGGATACCATCGGATATGCTTGTCTTGCTTTTTTCCATTCAAGATTCCAAACTTTTCCTTCAAGCTATTATCTGGATAATAACTTACTGCGAACCCGGAATAGGGTAAACTGTTTAAAGTCCATAACGATATCTTACGATTGTATGTCAAAACTGATTTTTCAACTAATGTATCAGGTATCATGAAGACTGAATCAACAGCAGTACTTGGAGTTGGTTTTTCTTTTCGTTCAGAACAACCTATCAGTATAATGCCTAAAGACAAAAGCGACCAAAAAAACAGTTTCATTTTAAAAATTTTAATTTCAGTGATTTAGTGAAAAAAGAAAACACCTTAACCAAAAAAAGGTAGAGTATGGTTTCTTTTTATGCTATAGCCACATATTATCTACATAAATATTTCAGGGTTGCCCTGTAAATCACCAGCAAAAAGGGCGATGACACTTCCAAAATAAAACTCATTAACGATGTGATAATGATAAAATTCCTCTTCATCACTATGTTGCGACGTGGAAACATGTCCACCAGAAACATCTAGGTCTGTAGGGTGGTCTCCTGTAGAATTACATTTTCTTCCGTAAAGTAAAAAACCATCTGCCATGATGCCTACCAACTTTTCATCATCAAAGGAAAGTGTGGTGTTTGCCGTGACATCGGAGGATTCTATATGATAGTGGTAGCCAGAAGGTCCGCTGTGTGCCCCTGCATAATCAAAGGTCTCCGCAATTGTTTCTTCAATAGGTCGATTGCCACCTTCCAAATCATTGAATATAGGTGCTCCGGTTACAGCAATACCAATGGCACCTAATCCCGTTGCTGTGCTCGTAGTAGCTATTCCTGGTGCGGAGGAAACGGTCAGAGAATAATTACGGGCACGTTCTTCTATAAAACCTGGGGTCAAGGCAAGAGCCACCACTCGTTCGATGCGAAGGGGGTTATCCTCTTCCCAGTAAGGTGAGGTATGGTTAGGTATACCATTTGATTCTATTGTAATTTCATCGCCGTCAAATGAAATAGTAACCCCATCGGTATTAAATTCGTCAAATGCCGATAATGGTGTACTTCCTGTGGCAATGGGATCATCTACATCATCTGTATCATCTGTGCTATCTGAATCACTGCTACAGGATAAAATAAAAGTAATAGCTCCAAAAAGAAGCAAATGCATGAATTTTAGGGACTTCATTTTCATATTTTTTTATTTAAGAGATTCTTATCCATAGTTAGATGCTTTTCTGCTCAACTTCTTGTGGTTGTCTTGGTTTTTTTTATAAAACCCATTTGATATTCAAAAGACTAACCTAATTTTTACTATTTTTTGTAAGTGGTCACATGTATTTTTAAACCAACTTTGAATGTAATCCAATTTGTTTGCTCCACATAGCAATATAAATTCATCACCACTAATTGGAAATCTAATTACCAATAATCATATAATCAAATCATTTGGTTATATTTTGTTCTTGAATTTAGTTTCTAGTTGGGAAGGGTAAAATGATTCTCCAGTTATAAACTGTCGGTAGTGGAGGGCATATCCTATTTAAAAATTCTGATAGCTGGAACATATTTGGCGTTTCTCTCTTTTGAAATCCTAATGCTATTGTAAATAATCATAATGACATTAAAAAAGTATAATAGTATAATGGGAATATAAATTTTTAAGACACTGGCAGGTGTTACATATTTCATTATTCCACTGATCGCTCCTGACAACAACAAAATCCAATACGAGAATAGGAAAATACACCATGTTATCTCAAAATTTAAAATTGACTTCCCAAGCTCGTTCACATGTTTTAACTTATCCTTTTTTAGAATCCAAAAAACTAATGGAATAATTATACCTAATATTGGAAAGAATAAAAATCCGAGAGCAGACAAGCTCATTATGGTCAAATAACCCTTGTCCTCATACATTTGCCAGTCGATTATCTCATCTGGTGTGGTATTCAAAGCTAGTGCCAATCTTTTTAAGGAATCGCCCCGAGGAGCAGTTTCGTTATTCTCAATACGTTGAATTGTTCTTAAACTCAATCCAGAATTTTCAGCCAATAATTCCTGGCTCATTCCTTTTTGATTCCTTATTTTTTTTACCCGTTGTGACAGATTCAAATTTTCCATTTTATTCTAACTTGTTTTAAGCAAAGGTAATTTGGGTTAAGAAGTATCATTGCGTCCTTAATATGTCATTTTTACGTCATTTTTGTCAAGGTAAGGTGTACATCGTTAAATTGAACAACCGTTATACTGATGATTCAGCTATTTATAATGAAGTTCATTGAATTTTCCTTCAAAGTAAAAATAAGAACCCTGCGGTTTTGTTATATTTTTCAAGAGGCAAAACCTGTCATCCCGAAAATAATTAAATGATTTCCCCAATATCTATCTATAATCCCTAAAACTAAATTCCGTTATTTTGTAATTCTATAAAGTAGCAACATGAAATCACCCAATTGGCAGACCGCAATTGAATTTGAAGATATCACCTATAAAAAGTGTGACGGGGTTGCCCGTATCGCCTTTAACCGCCCTAATGTTCGCAACGCATTTCGTCCAAAAACTACCAGCGAACTCTACAAAGCGTTCTATGATGCACAGGAAGACACCTCGATAGGTGTAGTATTGCTTTCCGCCGAAGGGCCTTCAACCAAGGACGGAGTATATTCCTTTTGCAGTGGTGGTGACCAGAAGGCTAGGGGACACCAGGGCTATGTGGGCGAGGATGGGATGCATCGCCTTAATATTTTGGAAGTCCAGCGTTTGATACGATTCATGCCCAAAGTAGTTATTGCTGTGGTACCGGGTTGGGCCGTTGGAGGAGGGCATAGTCTACATGTGGTCTGCGATATGAGCTTGGCCAGTAAGGAGCATGCCATTTTTAAACAAACCGATGCCGATGTTACCAGCTTTGATGGCGGTTATGGCTCTGCTTATTTGGCCAAAATGGTTGGGCAGAAAAAAGCCCGGGAAATTTTCTTTTTAGGACGAAATTATTCCGCACAGGAAGCTTATGAAATGGGAATGGTGAACGCGGTAATTCCGCATGATGAGTTGGAAGCTACTGCATACCAATGGGCACAAGAGGTATTGGAAAAATCACCCACTTCTATTAAAATGCTCAAATTTGCCATGAACCTGACAGATGATGGCATGGTGGGGCAGCAGGTTTTTGCAGGTGAAGCTACACGTTTGGCTTATATGACCGATGAGGCCAAAGAAGGACGGAATGCTTTTTTGGAAAAACGAAAGCCCGACTTTGGAAAAAACAAATGGATTCCCTAATTCAACAGACTGTATTCCAATGACTTGTTTAAACTAAAAAGAGCCTTGCCGTTAAGGACAAGACTCTTTTACGAGAACACTATATGAAAATGAAAAAATTTACTTTCGTTATTATTACATTGTAAAAGTAGCACCAGTGTTCCCGTAAATGAAATTATTGTTGTGAAGGGGCATTTTATTGTGGTAAGCCCGATATTTTGGCATATAATATCGATTTACTGCACCGATTTCACCACTTCTGATAAGAATCCGTTAATATCAAAATCTGGTTCTTTTGCCAATCCTGTGCGTACAACAACCAAATCTTTTGAGGGAATTACAAATACATATTGACCCTGATAGCCATTGCATGAAAATAAATCTTTTGGAACATCGGGAAATCTCCCTTGCGCGTTGAGCCAAAAATGTGCACCGTAAGTGCCATCTGATCCTTGCGTGGGCTTTGTAATGTAATCAATCCAACGTTCATCAAAAAGTTGTTCCCCGTTCCAAGTACCCTTATCCAAATGTAACTGTCCAAAGCGTGCCCAATCTCTGGTATTGGCCCATGCATAAGCAGATGCTACGTAATTTCCTTCCATATCTGCTTCCAAAACCATGGAATACATTCCTATTTTATCGATTAAAGCCGAATATGGAAAATCCAGATATTCCTGATGTGTTCTAAACTGCTGCCTTAAAATCCCAGAAAGTAAATTAGTAGTGCCTGAAGAATAATTCCATACCTCCGCAGGTTTTGCAATGGCTTTTTTGTTTTTCTGCGCCAAGGTCATATCGCTATCCAAATACAGCATTTTGGTTGCATCGGATATTTTGGTATAATCTTCTTCCCATTCCAGACCACTTTGCATACGTAGCAAATGATTTAGGGTGATATCTTTTCGATCATCTCCTTGCCATTCAGCAATTGGAGCTGGCCAATCCATTCCCAACTTGCCTTGGCCTTCCAAAATACCAAAACAGGTAGCCAATACACTCTTGGTTATGGACCATCCCAAAATAGGGGTGTCTTTGGTAAACCCATCTATATATTTCTCTACAACCAAATGCCCTTTGTACAGAACCAAAGCAGTACGTGTTTTTTGTACCTCGGGATTAGCAAAAGCTACTGCTATCGCCTTGTTCAATTGGTCCATATCCAATTCCGGAAAAACGGTGTCTTTGGGTTTGGCTTGACCATAAGGATACGAAATAGTATCCAATGGCCGATTCCTATTTGGCTTTAAGGTAAACTTATTGGGGTCATACTCATCATTTATAAGAACTGCCCCTAGTCCTTCTCGATATAGGGCCTCACGTTCCATAAAACCGTAAACAGAAGAAGTAGCCAATTTGGTTTCATTGTTGATAGTTGTGTTTGCCAATTTAATCAGCGGAACGTTATTATCATTTTGAGCAATTGACTCTACAGACCTATCTGCAACAAAAACACTGGAAGCCATATTTTTGGCAGCATACCCAGCGATTATGTTCAGTTTGGTATAGTTTAGGTAAACAACCACACCAATAATGACAAGCAATAGGGCCAAAGTACGTTTAAGGAGTTTCATAGATTAAGATTTGTTGTAACTTTCTAAGACTAAATATAAACATTTACATTATGTCAAATTTAGGGATGGTTATAGAAGAGCGAAGTCGCGATATTGGTGATTTTCTTGTTGGTCGGTTGATACCCTTTCGTAAAAAAAGAATGATAGGTCCTTTTATTTTTATAGATCATATGGGGCCTACAACACTTGGTCCAAATAAATACATGAATGTGGACCAACACCCGCATATTGGATTGTCTACCCTAACTTTTATGTTGGAAGGGGAGATTCTTCATGAAGATAGTTTAGGAACCCATCAACGAATTAGCCCGGGCTCCGTTAATTGGATGACTGCAGGTAAAGGGGTTTCCCATACAGAGCGAACACCAGAGGATCTGCGTAATGGGAACATATTTACAGCACATGGGTATCAAATTTGGGTAGCTCTTCCTAAAGAATTGGAAGATATGAATCCTGAATTTCATCATATTTCCGGGAATGATTTGCCTAAATGGAAAGATGGAGATGCAAAATTCACCTTGGTAGCCGGAGAGGGTTATGGAAAAAAGTCTCCTGTACCTACATTTTCCCCTCTTTTTATGGTTGAAATAAAAAACACATCATCATATCAACTAAATGTCCAAGGAAACTTAAAAGGAGAAGTAGGAATTTGTATTGTTGAGGGTGGCATTGTCGCTTGCGAAGAAGAAATAACTAAGGGTAACATTGTAATATCAAAAGTTGAGGATACCTGCAAGATTGTATTAAAACCAAATTCGCATTTGCTGCTGTTTGGAGGTGAGCCTTTTCCTGAGGAGCGCCATATTTACTGGAATTTTGTTTCTACGAGCAAGAAAAAAATTGAAGATGCCAAAAATGCATGGGTAAATAAGACCTTTCCAATGATGGAAAATGATACTACCTACGTTCGTCTTCCTGAATAAGCCTTTCAGAGATTATCTATCTTTAAAATCAAATCCTAATAACACATATTGAAGAGATTTTTTATTTGTTTTTTAATAGTGGTTGCCTGTAAAGAGGAATCCAAAACCTCCGAAAAACCAAAATGGGATTGGAAAGCCATTGAGGTTACGGCATCAGCCTATAATTCGGTTCCCTGGCAAACCAAAAGCATAAATCCAGACATTGCCGCCTGGGGCGACACCTTAAAACCGGGAATGAAAGCCATTGCGGTATCCAGAGATTTGTTGAAAATGGGATTAGCACACAATACCATGGTGAAAATTGACACTTTCCCCGATACCTTCTACGTAAAAGATAAAATGAACCGGAAATGGAAAAACAGGATTGATATCTATATGGGGTTAGATGTGAAAAAAGCAAGACAGTGGGGGAAAAAGAAGTTACTAATCTGCTATGCAATTCCCATAGACACTATATTTACTTCCAAATAAATACGCATGAAAAAATTTGGGCTCGTACTTTTGATTTTGGGCACATTATCATCTTGTAAAATTCAAAGAGAATTGGTGGATAGGCCCATTAATTTTGATGAGGAACGAACAAGGCTTACCAAGGAGTACCTTTTACAACGTTATAATCTAGAGCAGGAAACACCTGAAATTGTTCCAAAAATGATTGTATTGCACTGGACGGCAATTCCCACCTTGCAAAAATCCTTTGAGGCATTTGAAAAATCCACACTGCCCAACTGGCGACCAGATATTAATAGTGTAAGCGGTTTAAATGTTTCATCCCAATTTTTGGTTGATCAAGACGGTTCTATTTATCAATTAATGCCAGAAACTACTATGGCACGGCATGTAATAGGCTTGAATCATTGCGCTATTGGGATTGAGAATGTGGGAGGAACGGAAGAAACCCCATTGACCCGGAAACAACTCAAAGCAAACATTTTTCTGGTTGACTATCTGGCTACAAAATATAATATCGAGTATGTAATCGGTCATTATGAATATACCCTATTTGAAGGCCATCCGTTGTGGTTGGAAGTAGATGATGGATATCGGACGGAAAAAACAGATCCAGGAGTAGATTTCATGAAAAAAATGCGAAAAGCCACAAAAAGATTTAATTTTAAACCTGTTCCATCAAAATAAGAACATGAACAAGAAAATAATAGTATTCCTTATCGGGTGTTTTAGCGTAACAGTATATTCCCAAGAAGTCATAACAACAAAATTATACGAAACCTACGAAGAGTTTAAAGAGCCTTCATTGGATAAAAGACGCATCAAACATCATCAAATTCAACCTTTGATTGCTCGGTTCGATGCTAACTCTAAATATGAGGTACAAAAAGTGGGCAAATCCATAGAAGGACGTGATTTGAGCCTCATTAGCATAGGCTCAGGTGATGTTGATATTTTTCTGTGGTCACAAATGCATGGAAACGAACCAACAGCAACCCAGGCAATTTTTGATATTCTCAATTTTTTTGATGCTCCAAGTTTCCAAAAGGAAAAATCTGAAATTTTGGCAAAAGTCAAGCTTCATTTTCTACCCATGCTCAATCCCGATGGTGCAGAGGTGTACCAAAGACGAAATACTCTTGGAATAGATATCAACAGGGATGCACTAAGACTTCAATCCCCAGAAGGACGAACGTTAAAGCGGGTAAGGGATAGTTTGGATGCAGAATTTGGATTTAATCTACATGATCAAAGTACGTATTACAATGCCGAGTTGACCGATAAACCTGCGACAATCTCATATTTGGCGCCTCCAGTTGACTACGAACGAAGTATTAACGAGGTTAGGTCCAACGCAATGAAGGTTATTGTGTACATGAACAAAATCATTCAAAGCTATGCTCCTGGTCAGGTTGGGCGTTATAGCGACGACTTTGAACCACGTGCTTTTGGGGACAATATCCAAAAATGGGGGACAAGTACCATACTCATTGAGTCCGGTGGATATACCAATGATGTGGAGAAACAGGAAATCCGTAAGTTAAATTATGTTTCAATTCTATCTGCAATTTACACTATTGCGAATGGCAGTTTTAATGCTATTTCTATTGAGGATTATGAGAAAATCCCAAAAAATGATAGAAAACTATTCGATTTAAAAATTGAAAATGTCACGTATGAGTTGTTAGGAAAGGACTATGTTATGGACTTTGGTATCTATCGTCAAGAAGTGGATGATGAAAAGCACGATTCCTTTTACAACAAAAGTATTATTGTAGATCAAGGCGATTTATCAACCTATTACGGGTATGAAACTTTTGACGCTTCAGGTTATAAAATTGTACCTCCGAAAATAGCTGAGAGCTATGATTCGCAAAATCCGATGGCATCATTAAAGGAGGGGATTGCTTTTGTCAAAGGCTCGCTACCAGAAACAGGGTTCTTTATTAATAAGCCCGTTCATCCTGTAAGTCAGAATTATGAGTTAAATGATTTTAACCTACAACCGGGTGTAAATCCAACTTTCTTTTTACAAAAAGATGGAGCGCTGACGCATGCAATCATCAATGGCTTTCTAATCGATTTATCGCAACCCTTGGAAAAGCAAAATTTTAGGAATGCGCTGATTTATCGTTAATAGCCGAATTGAATATTCATTTGAGGACCGTAACATAATAACAATACCAACATTGTTAAGAGTGCGCCTACAATTGAAGCAAACAAGGAAAGTACGATACCTTTAAATCCATTTGAAAATGGGCCTATGGCACTGTTCTGAATTATTTCTTTTACCACATCCATAACATTTGTTTTGGGTTAAATTTTGGTCTATTGTTTAGGATGTAATTAGTTGTTGTCTTTAATGTTAAAACAACTATCGGGCCAAAAACCCTACTAGATAGGTTTTGGAAAAAAAGAAAGGATTCAATGATTTAAGCCATTTTATTCGCATCCGCCAGTAAAGCCGTTGGCATTGAACTCGGTTTGTACCGCTCCCAACAAACCACCATCCGACAGTTGAATCACCAAGTTATTGTCACCGCTTCCATCTCGTTTTGGTGTGCAATATTCAAACAGGTAAAAACTATTGGCCTGTTCAGAAACTCGTTGCGAAATCTGATTAAAAGTTGTTTCCAATTCCTCCTTGTTCCCAGCAAAAACACTAGCTGTTTTTCCTATTTGTTCCAATACTTCGGAATCTATTTCAGCACCAAGTCCAATAGTGAAATACGAAATATTTCGATTTGCATTATCAACTGCATTTAAGGCTGCTTGTTCTGTATATCTTGAAGCTTGATCCGTACCATCTGTAAACAGTACTACCGAGGCCGCTCCAATAACGGATGCTTGATTGTTAGCTACAATTAGACCCTCGGCTATGCTTGTTGATTTGATTACTGCCCCATACAAATCCGTAGATGGGTCATTGCTAATATCAGCTGTAATACCATCAATAGCTGCGGTAAGCTCAGTTGCTGAAGAAGTCAGGTCGTTAAGTTTATGCAATTCATCCTCTCCATCAAACCAATAAATGGCCATTTTAAAAGATTCTGTTTCTGGTGTGGGTATTACATTATTTATGAAACTGGTTGAAGCTGTTTTAAGTTCTTGCAGACTACTTTGTAAGACACTGTTACTCAAATCGAGTACCAACAATGTATTAGTGCTGAATACTTGTGAATTTGATGAAATTCTAGCAAGCGATTCTGACGAGGAAATGGTATTAAAACAGTCATCGTTCCTTCCTTGCTCATAAATAGTAAACTGATCTGCAGTAAGTCCAGAAACTGGATTCCCCAAAAGGTCAGATACTTTAAAAAGGATAGATATCTTGCCAGGCAAGGTGGTAAATTGATCTTGAATGGAAAGCAATAACTCGTTATCATCAAAGCCTAGACAATCGTCCGCTTCCTTACCTTCTCCCAATTCTCCTTGGTTGATATCAAAACTTACATCATCATCCGCGTTTCCACATGAAGAAATGGCTACAATAAAAGCTGTGAAAACTAAGCGTTTCAAGAAATTTTTCATTTTAAATAGTTTCGGTTCTGATTGCAGAACGCTCATTTTGCTTGAAAATTATTCAATGCTTCAACAATAGATTTAAAGAAAAGTTAAAAAAAAATGGTTCCTGTTAAAAAAAAAGCAACGAGCTTAAATTTTGGTAACTTCAACAAGAAAACTATTCAAAACTCATTCAAATCAAAAAACAATGCCAACGTATCAAATTAATGTAAATGGGGAATCCAGAACAGTTGATGTAACTGAGGATACCCCTGTCTTATGGGTGCTTAGAGATCATTTAGATCTAGTGGGCACAAAGTATGGTTGTGGAATTGGACAATGTGGCGCATGCACCATTCATGTTGATGGAACTGCAATGCGAAGTTGCTCGCTAACACTATCCCAAATTGATGGGAAATCCATAACAACTATTGAAGGACTTTCCGAAGATGGAACACATCCCGTTCAAAAAGCATGGAAAGAAGTGGATGTTCCCCAATGCGGTTACTGTCAAGCAGGCCAGATAATGACGGCTTCAGCATTTTTGGACAGTAACGAAAATCCGTCCGAAGAGGATGTAAAGAATGCCATGCACGGCAACATTTGCCGTTGTGCCTCTTATACGCGTATCCACAAAGCTGTAATGATTGCAGCCGAGAATATGGATTAAACACCCTATTAAGAATTTCTTTCATCAAAAAACTAACAAAATGTCTACAAACAACTCAATAACATTCAGCAGAAGAGCGTTTTTGCGCAGTTCTTCCTTAGCAGGGGGAGGCATGCTGATTGGCTTTAACTTATTCCAGGCGTGCAAACCCAAAGTAATAGCAGAACCTGCTATCGACCTATCCACCTTAGCATACAATGATTTTAATGCTTTTATTAAAATTGCGGAAAATGGTGCAGTAACCATTTTTTCACCAAACCCAGAGATTGGCCAAGGCGTGAAAACTTCCATGCCAATGATCATTGCAGAAGAACTTGACGTTGCATGGAAAGATGTATACGTAGAACAAGGGATTTTGGATACTAAAAACTACACAAGACAGGTTGCAGGTGGAAGTCAGTCTATACGACATGGATGGGACGCTCTCCGCGAAACAGGGGCAAAGGCCAAGCAAATGCTTGTAAGTGCTGCTGCTACACGATGGGGAGTTGATCCATCAGAATGTACGGTTAGTGAAGGTGTAATTACAAATGCAGCTGGAGAAACCTTGGGCTATGGAGACGTTGTAAAAGATGCCGCTCTTTTAGAAGTTCCAGAAGAGGTCACCTTAAAGGAACCTAAAGACTATAAAATTATTGGAACAAACATTGCTAATGTCGATATCGATAAAATTACCACTGGCAAACCTCTTTTTGGCCTAGATTATAAGGTGGATGGAATGGTATATGCTGCTGTTGTGCGTCCACCGGCATTTGGACAAAAACTTACTTCTTATGATGATACTGAGGCAAGAGCAATGCCCGGTGTTCTAGATGTGATTAAGATAGGGGGGAAGGTAAGAGCCATGTTGGAAGAAGACCCTGGTTTTGAGAGTAAAATATCCAGCAGTGATAAAATTGTTGTAATTGCTGAGACTACGTGGCAGGCTTTAAATGCGAAAAAAGCTATAAAGGCAGAGTGGGAGAACGACCTTTTTATGGAGAGTACAGAGAACCACGATCAGATGTTAAACGGTTTTTTAAAGGGCACCCAATTTGAAACAAAGCGAAAAGATGGGGATGTAAAGAAGGCTTTCGCAGAGGCAGATGAGGTTCTTGAACGCACCTATGAATCTCCTTTTTTACCCCATAACTGTATGGAACCCATGAATTTCTTTGCCAATGTAACAGATGAAAAAATATATTTGGCAGGCCCTATCCAGACCCCAGCTTGGAAGGCAGGTCTCGTATCTAAAATGTTGGGGAGGCCAGAAGAGGATATCCATCTGGAAATGACAAGAATGGGCGGTGGGTTTGGCCGCAGATTGTATGGGGATTTTGTTCTGGAAGCCGTTGAAATTTCGGATGCCATCAGGAAACCCGTAAAAATGATTTGTACCAGAGAAGATGATGTGGCGTTGGGAATCTATAGACCAGCAACCAAATATCGTATAAAAGCATCTATAAAAGATGGTGAAATTACTGGCTATCATCTCAAAGAGGCGGCTATTAATAGCAATATGTATGGGCTTATTCCCAATTTCTTTCCTGCAGGTGCTATTGAAAACTATCAGGTTGATGTGGTCAGTTATAAAAGTAATATCACCACAGGTGCCTGGAGGGCTCCCTATACAAATTTCTTGGCGTATGCAGAACAGAGTTTCTTTGACGAATTGGCGGAATTGATGGAGGTTGACAAAATTCAGATGCGGCTGGATTTGCTGGACAAGGTTAAACCTGATGAGGATGAACGAATCCAATATTCTCCGGACAGGATGAAAGAAGTCATTAAGACAGCCGTTGAAAAATCAGGATGGGGAACCAAACCGGATAATATTTATCAAGGGTTTGTGAATTACTATTGTCATAACACCCACGTTGCTGAAGTCGCAGATGTCGAAATTGAAAATGGTGAGCCCGTAGTTAAAAAAATCACTTGTGTTGTGGATTGTGGTATCGTAGTGAATCCACTAGGAGCATTGAACCAGATTGAAGGTGGTGTTATCGATGGAGTAGGCCATGCCATGTATGGAGAATTACAATTTGATGCCGGAAAGCCAATGGCACATAATTTTGACAGGTATCGCTTGATTCGTATGAAGGAAGCTCCCATTGTAGAAACACATTTCATAAAAAATGAATTTTCACCAACAGGTCTGGGAGAACCTACTTTACCTCCAGCGGGTGGCGCCATTGCCAATGCGCTCAAAGCAGCGACGGGCAATAGACTTTACAGACAACCCTTCACCAAAACACCAGAACTTTTAAAAGTACCTAGTAAAGAAATTATAGGTTGATTTTATGACGATATTATTGTTTGGAATTACAAAAGATATAGTGGGTAGTTCAACTTTGTCCGTACCCACTTCAAGTATCACAGGTAGAAAAACACCTAAAACCGTAAAGGAATTAAAACAATTCTTGGGAGATACCTATCCTGAGCTAAATAAATTGTCATCATTGGCAATTGCGGTCAACAATGATTATGCTGAAGATGACAAAACCATAAACTCCTATGATGAAATAGCATTGATTCCTCCCGTTAGTGGAGGATAATAGTTCCATAAATAGTATCTTTCGGTTGCTTTGGTGAACAAATTATGTTGGTAGACAATCACAATAGAAAAATAAATTACTTAAGGCTTGCAGTAACAGATAGATGCAACCTGCGTTGCAATTATTGTATGCCTTCCGAGGGCATTGATTTTGTAAAGAACGATAAGCTTTTATCTATTGCAGAGCTCACTAAGGTGAGCAAGATATTGGTAGACCAAGGAATCAATAAAATTAGGATTACGGGCGGGGAACCGTTTGTGCGAAAAGATTTGATGGTTTTGCTCAGGGAGCTGACCAAAATGAAAGGTCTAGATGATATTTCGGTCACCACAAATGCTACCTTAATTGGTCCACACATTGATGAATTAAAAGAACTTGGCATTAAGAATGTTAATGTCAGTTTGGATTCCATAAACAGGGAGACTTTTGAACGCATTACCAGAAGAAATCAATTTGATACGGTGCATAATAATCTAATTCGATTAATTTCGGAAGGGTTTAATGTACGTATTAATTTTATTGTTTTGGATGGTCAAAATGAACAAGATATTCTTCCTACGCTAGAGGTAATGAAGCATTACAATGTTTCTGTTCGGTTTCTTGAGGAAATGCCTTTTAACGGGGGCTCCAAAAATTTCAATTCAATCAAGTGGAACCATAAGGCAATTCTAGAACACATTGTCAACAAATATCCAAATTTCAAAAAGTTAGAGTCGCCTCCTACATCTACTTCTGTGAACTATAAAATTACAGGACATAAGGGAACATTTGGTATTATTCCATCCTTCAGCAGAACTTTTTGCGGAAGCTGCAATAGACTGAGAGTTACTGCAACCGGCGATGTAATTACATGCCTATATGGAAAACCAAAAGCAAATCTTAGAAGTCTCATTCGCTCAGGTTCGGCAGAAACAGATTTAAAAAAGACTATTTTGGAAGCTGTTGGAAATAGGGCAAAAACAGGCTTTGAAGCACAAAACGAGCACTCAAAAACTATTTTTGATAACTCAATGACTTCCATTGGTGGTTAATTTTAGTAGTAACAATACTTGGTATGAAAAAAATGCAGGAAAATGACGTTCCCAACTTATATGGTTTGGTCTTGGCAGGAGGAAAGAGTACCCGGATGGGATCGGACAAGGGATTGATCAAGTACCATTCTATTCCTCAACAGGAATACTTGTACAAACTCCTGGAGCACCTTTGCGACAAGGTTTTTCTAGGTATTCGGGATGAACAACGACTAGGCCTCAATAAAGGGTTTAATGTAATTGTAGATCAAAATGAATATAGAGGGCCCTTTAATGGAATTTTAAGCGCGCACAAAAATTATCCCAAAGTTGCGTGGCTGGTATTGGCTTGCGACTTACCATTGATTGATTTACAGGCTTTAAAAAATTTGACCGTAAAAAGAAACCCCAGTAAATTGGCAACATCATATGCCACAAGGGAGACCAATTTACCAGAACCATTGATTACCATTTGGGAACCCGAGGGATTAAAATTGGCAATTTCCCATATGCAAACTTCCGAAAGTACATGTCCAAGAAAGTTTTTGATTAACTCGGATGTTGAGTTGGTGAATCCACAACATGATGAAGTATTGTACAATGCCAATTCCATTTCCGATTATGAATTCATAAAATCCAAATTAGAAACAACCAATGAATTCTAGGTATATAAGACAAACCAGCCTAAATGACTTTGGTCCAGATGGGCAATCAAAACTTTTAAAAGCCAAAGTTTTGGTTGTAGGTCTTGGTGGTTTGGGGCTACCTGCTCTTCAATACCTAAATGCAATGGGAGTTGGTACATTAGGCCTTATGGACCAAGATGTCATTGAGTTGCACAATTTGCAAAGACAGGTACTATACTCAGAAAAAGATCTTGGAAGATTGAAGTTGGATGTGGTGCTTGAAAAACTAACAGCTCAAAACTCCCAAACCACTTTTAAAACACACGATACCTTTTTGACCAAAGAGAATGTGCTAGAAACCATAGCAGCATATGACCTTATAGTTGATGCAACAGATAATTTCCCTACACGTTATCTCATCAACGATGCTTGTGTTATATTGAACAAGCCATTTGTTTATGGTGCCCTGCATGCTTTTGAAGGACATGTAAGTGTATTTAATTATCAAGACGGCCCCACCTATCGCTGTTTATATCCAGAAATACCAACTATTGATGAGGTACCAAATTGTAACGAAAATGGAGTTCTTGGGGTAATACCTGGAATTATTGGAACTATGCAGGCTTTAGAAGCGGTAAAAGTATTAACCGGTGTGGGCGAAGTACTTTCAGGTAAACTCATGATATACAATGGACTAAACCAACATGTCAGTAAAATTAATTTCAAGGCAAATCCAGGTTATAAGAAAATAACTGAGCTTCAAGATTTTTACGAAACCGTAGATTGCGATATAGTTCCTTCCATCAGCGCAAAAACCTTTATGTCATATAGAGAATCAGGTAAAAAATTTACTTTGGTTGATGTTAGAACCTGGGAAGAATTCAATCAAAATCATTTAAACGAAGCCGTAAATATTCCCTTGGATAATCTAGATGTGTTTGAACATCAAATTGATTTGAACAAGGAGGTTTATATTATCTGTCAATCAGGAAAAAGAAGTGAATTGGCTCTAAAACAACTCCAAACCAAGCACCCGGACTTGACTCTTTATCATATTTTAGGAGGTATGAATAAAATGATGACCTTATGCCCTTAGCCTCTGGCGAATTAATTTTATTGTTTTTTTCCTTTTTTATTGTAGCAGTCTTGTACTCAGCAGTCGGGTTTGGTGGGGGTTCAAGCTATTTGGCAATTTTAACATTGGTTTTTACTAGTTTTTTTGCAATTCGAAGTACTGCACTTTTATGTAATCTAACCGTTGTTTTGGGAAGTTGTTTTTTGTTTTATAAAAGCGGGCACTTATCAATCAAAAAATTCCTCCCATTTATTGTCACGAGTATTCCCTTTGCTTTTCTTGGAGCTTCGTTCCAATTAAAAGAACACGTTTTCTTTATTATTTTGGGAAGTTCTTTGATTATTTCAGCACTGGCTCTTTCGTATCAAACCTTAAAACTTAAATCACCGGTGAGTGTTAAAAAATACCCTAATTACGTTTCATACATGCTTGGTGGTTGCATAGGGTTACTTTCTGGCCTTGTGGGTATTGGTGGCGGTATTTTCTTGGCTCCCGTCCTTAATCATATGAAATGGGATAAACCAATTGTTATAGCTGCTTTGGCAAGTTTCTTTATTCTTGTTAATTCCGTTTCTGGCATTGGAGGGTTATTCGTAAGCAATTCTTTTGAAGTCTTTTGGCCTGAAGTCATATGGCTTTTAGTTGCGGTAGTATTAGGTGGTCAACTGGGAGTAAGGCTGAGTATTGGAAAACTATCCTCAAAACGCATTAAATTGCTTACCGCACTTCTAGTACTATTTGTTGGGATACGTGTATTATTAAAAAATGGATTACAGCTAACTATATTTTCATGATTTCTTTTAAGAAGGCATTTCAAAAAGTTCTGGACAACACGCAAGATTATGGAAACGAATATGTTGCCCTAGACCAATCCAATAACAGAATCTTAGCTGAAACCATTTTGGCGGATAGGGATTTTCCTCCATTTGATAGAGCTACTAAAGATGGGATTGCTATCAGCTTTGACGGACTTTTATCCTCAAACCAAACCTTTAAAATTTCAGGAATTGCACAGGCGGGTAGTCCACAGCAAGTTTTACAAAACAATACTGAATGTATTGAGGTCATGACGGGTGCCATGGTTCCAAAGAATGCAGATACAGTTGTGATGTATGAACATGTTTCCCAAGATAATGGGACTTTTTCGCTGCTCAAACCAGTTACTAAAGGTCAAAATATTCATTATCAAGGTAGCGATGTTGACAAGGGCGAAGAACTTCTTAAACCGGGGATTCAAATAACAGCTTCGGAAATAGGAGTCTTGGCAACCGTTGGGAAATCTGAGGTTTTAGTGAAAAAATTACCAAAAATAGCAGTAATAGCAACGGGCAATGAATTGGTAGAAATAGATAAAAAACCACTTCCTTATCAGATTAGGAAATCAAATTCCCTTACATTAAAAGGATTACTGGTTGAAGAAAAGATTACTGCAGATTTGTATCATTTAGTTGATGAACCCGGTCTTTTAAGAGAGAAAGTAAAAACTCTTATCGACGATTATGATATTTTGCTTTTAAGTGGTGGGGTTTCCAAAGGTAAATTTGATTTTTTACCAGAAGTTTTTGATGCGTTGGGAGTGGAGAAAATATTTCATAAGGTATTGCAACGCCCAGGGAAACCGTTTTGGTTTGGAAAGCATAAGTCTAGTCGTACAACTATATTTTCCTTCCCCGGAAACCCTGTGTCCACCTTTGCCAACTACCATATTTACTTTAAACCATGGCTTAACAAAACTTTGGGATTAAGTACACCAAAATTTGCTGTATTTTTAAATGAACCAATCACAAACAAAACGGATTTAACACTTTTTATAGGTGTTACTATTAGTATCAATAAGGGCGAGTTGTTTGCAAAAACATTGACAACCACTGGTTCTGGAGATCTTGTTGGACTTTCTAAAATTGATGGTTTTATTCAACTGGACCCAAATCAAACAGTTGAAAACGGCAACGGATTGGTTTCTTTCATACCTACACGAAGGATGATTTAGTATGACACATGAATTAAAAACAATTATTCAACAATACCAGAAGAGACAAGAACAAGGTCAATCGGCTGTATTGGCAACTGTTGTAGCCTTGGATGGATCGTCATACCGTAGGCCCGGAGTTCGTATGCTGATTTTTGAAAATGGAGACATGGTTGGAGCCGTTAGTGGTGGATGTGTTGAAAAAGAAGTGCTAAGACAAGCATCATCTGTATTCTCAAGCAATGTATCAAAAATAATGGTTTATGACGGCAGGTATCGTTTAGGGTGTGAAGGGGTTCTTTACATTCTATTGGAAGCTTTTAGGCCCGATGAAATCCTGTTGACACAATTCTGGGACACCATTGATACCAGAGAGTCTTTTTTCATAGAATCATTTTATAAGAAGGAACATAGTGAAAGTAGGGATTATCATTCTGTTTTTAATTTGAATGATACTTCCTTTTATATAAATAAGGAGGCACCTAAAAAGGTTACCAATGAAGTAATGCGTTTTAAGCAAGAAATGCATCCCTGTTTCCAATTGATAATTATTGGAGGTGAGCATGATGCAGTTCAATTATGTAAATATGCTTCATTAACGGGATGGGAAGTTACAGTGGTTGTAAATCCAAGGGAGGAAAAGACCGAAAATGACTTTCCTGGCATAAAAACGTTGATTTCTGTTGAGCCAGATGTTTTTAAACCCAAATTAGATGAACAAACAGCTGTTTTGGTGATGACACATAGCTTTTCAAAAGACTTACAGTTCTTGATTGCACTTAAGGAAGAGAAGGGAGCCTATATAGGGCTTTTGGGGCCGCAAAAAAGGCGGGAAAAACTATTTGATGAACTCTTGGAAAGGTATCCCGATATCTCTGAGTACTATTTAGAACAGATTCACGGACCTGCAGGAATTGACATTGGTGCTGAAACGCCTCAAGAAATTGCTGTTTCAGTACTATCAGAGATTTTAGCTGTGGTCAATAAAAAAGAACCATCACTTTTAAAAGATAAAGTCGGTAAGATTCATGTTTAGTTAATGACAGAAGGAATTTCAATTCTCATATTGGCCGCAGGAGCATCCACAAGAATGCAAGAAAACATTAAACAGCTGCTTCCGTGGAAAAATACCACCTTGTTGGGTAATGCCATTGAACAGGCCCAAAAAATTACGGACTCCATAGTGGTGATTTTAGGCTCAAACGCAGAAAAGATTAAAAAAGTGGTCCCCAAAACTGTCAAAATCTTAGAGAACCCAAATTGGGAGCAAGGTATGGGTAGTTCCATTTCATGCGGAGCCAAACATGTTTTAGAAATACACCAAGATACTTCCAGTGTTCTACTAATGCTTGCAGATCAGCCCTTGATAGATGTGGAATTCTTAAATACTATGATTTCAACATATAGGGAACGTAAAAAAAGAATAGTAGCTACCGACTATGGAGGAAAACTAGGGGTTCCAGCAATCTTTGACCATACTTTGTTGACCGAACTATCAGAATTAAAAAAAGATTTCGGTGCAAGACACTTAATTATGAAACATGAAAGTGAGGCATTCGGGGTTGTTCCAGATGGTAAGGAGATAGATGTCGATACAAAAAAAGAATACAATCAACTAATTGATTTACAAAATACTTAACTATGAAAACCTATATTATCACTTTAATTACATTTCTGTTTATCAACTTTGGTTTTTCCCAAGAGATGGGTTTTGAAGAATACAATCCAAAATCCACTTTAGTTGTCCCAGAAAACCCGGTAAACAAAGCAAAATTTACCTTTATAGACGTCCATAGCCATCAGTTTAGAATGGCCACGCAAAATTTATCCACCTTAATTAAGGATATGGATGAAATGAATATGGGGGTTATGGTTAATCTTAGTGGAGGCTCTGGTCAGGGATTGCGGGCAATGCTAAAAAATGTAAACGATAATTATCCCAATCGATTTGTAGTTTTTGCCAATGTGGATTTTAACGGTGTGGGAAATTCCAATTGGGGTGAAATGGCCGCCTCACAGTTGGAATTGGATATAAAAAGCGGTGCTAAAGGCTTGAAAGTATATAAAAGTTTGGGACTTAGAAACAAGGACATAAACGGAAACAGGATTGCCATAGATGACCCCAGATTGGATCCCATATGGGAAAAATGCGGTGAATTGGAAATTCCAGTATTGATCCATGCTGCTGACCCAAAATCATTTTGGGATCCTATGGACAGCGAGAACGAGCGTTGGCTGGAATTAAAGACAAGACCAAGAAGAAAACGTTCAGCGACCGATCCTGCGCCATGGCAACAAATTATTGATGAGCAACACCGAATGTTCAAAAAACATCCAAAGACAAAATTCATTAACGCCCATATGGGTTGGTATGCCAATAATTTAGATAGGCTAGGGGAGTTGATGGATGAGATTCCGAATATGTCAGTGGGTATTGGTGCAATAATTGCTGAATTGGGCCGACAACCACGACGCGCCAAAGAGTTTTTTATAAAATATCAAGATAGAATCCTGTTTGGAAAAGATAGCTGGAAACCTGAAGAGTTTCCTACCTATTTCAGAGTATTGGAAACTGCTGATGAGTATTTTCCATACTACAAAAAATATCATGCTTTTTGGGCTATGTACGGATTGGATTTACCGGACGAGGTGCTAAGAAAAGTATATTATAAAAATGCCATCAACCTTATCCCTGGATTGGATAGGTCACTTTTTGAATACTAAGCAGGAGAGGATTAGCTGAATTCAGTATTTTCTAAGGATTTTAATTCAGGCTCTCCCAAATCTTGGAATATTCCACAGGAAATCTGCTTTTTAACCAAAGATTTAGATTTCTTACGTTTTACCAAGGTTTCAATTTCTTTATTCAAAAATTCCATTAGGAAGTATTTTAAATAATAACGAAATCTCCATCTGTTTATTTTGATTTAACATAAAGTTGGCCTTCATATATTCATTTGAGCTCCTATATATTCTAAAACCATCATCCAATTCATTTTAAGAATGAGTGCGGCCGTAGGAATATTATCTTCTTCAATCGCTTCGATTATAGCATCGTTTTGATTATCTACTTTCTCATAAAAAGATACATCTTGTCCAAATCCCTGTTCATAAAAAAGTATTCGAGCTTTAAGGTCATCCAAAATTTGCAATAGAATGGTATTGGCACACTTTGCAACCAACAAATCATGGAACCCGAACCTAGCGTCCAATCTAGTGGCATGGGAACTGGCTTGCTTTAATTTGAGTTGTTGCAATGTTAAGGATTCAACATCATCTTCTGAAAAAGAAGAGCTTTCCAATGCCATTATCTCTAATTGTGCAATGGTATTGTACAGGTTCTTGGCTTCCCTTTTAGTAAGTTTGGCGACAACAAAGCCCCTATTCGGAATAGCGTTTATTATTCTTGCTTGTTCCAATTGACTTAAAGCCTCACGGATTGGGGTAACACTAATTCCTATTTTTCTGGATAGCGCTGCAAGGTTAATGGTTTTCCCAACCTCTAATTCACCTTTTTCGATTTGCTCCAACAAATGGGATTTTACTCGATTTCGTAAAACGTGGGTATTATCCATGAACTAAAGATACAAATCGTATACGATTTTAAGGATTTTCATTTAGCGTATTACTCTTATATTTAGCTTAGTTTAAATTTATAATGAAATGAAAGTCTGGTTTTTTAGTTTATTCTTGTTTTTATCCGTTCTGGGCTGTAAAGAGACCATCCAACCCTTAGAACCAATAAATTTTTATGAATCCCAACTTTTCACGGATGTCCAGCTTGCTGGTATTTTTAAAGATTCAAAGACTTTTGTGGATTTGGTCCCAAAGAAAGATGCATCCACACTGGAAGCAAAATATCTTTTGGAGAGGGAGAAAGAAGGTTTTGAACTAAAGGCATTTGTCCTAAATAATTTTGAAGATAGATCCATGAAGGTCTTGGAGTTTGAAACCGACACGTCTAGAACCATGTACGAGCATATCATCTATATGTGGGATAACCTGACAAGAGGTCCTGATGAGGTTATACCACACTCTTCCAGAATAGCGCTACCTCATAAATATGTTGTGCCAGGGGGACGTTTTCAGGAAATCTATTATTGGGATAGCTATTTTACTTTGGAAGGGCTTCTGGCAGACGATAGATATGATTTAGCCAAAAATATGGTTGATAATTTTGCTTTTCTGATAGATACGATAGGCTTTATACCCAATGGCACCCGAAATTATTATAAAACAAGGTCCCAACCACCATTTTTTTCACTGATGGTAGATGCCATATCGAGAAATGATGAAAAAGTACTTGAAGCATATCTACCAAATTTGATAAAAGAGTATGGTTTCTGGATGAATGATATAGAAAATAGAAATGTAGATGACATCAATCGGCATGTTGTTAAAATTGAGCAAAGTACCTTGCTAAATCGGTACTGGGATAGCGGGTCTACGCCAAGACCAGAAGCCTACAAAGAAGATTTACACTTGGCTACCGAATTGGAAACAGATTCCCTCAAGAAACAATTATATACCAATCTTAGGTCTGCTGCGGCATCGGGTTGGGATTTTAGCTCAAGGTGGTATGGTGAAAATGATACATTTGGTAGTACGGAAACTACTGCAATATTGCCAATTGATCTAAACTGTCTCCTATACTTTATGGAAAATAAAATTGCAGAAGGGTATTTTATTCAAGGAGACCAGTCCCATGGAAAACTTTTTAATGACAAGGCAGTCAAAAGGGGAGAAGCCATTCAAAAATATTTCTGGAATCCGCAGAGTGGCCTATTCCATGACTTTAATTTCAAGAAAAAGGCCATAACACCGGAACTCACATTGGCAGGCACGTTCCCTTTGTATTTTAAATTGGCCACAAATGAACAAGCTGAACAGGTTAAAGATGTAATAATGACCCGTTTTTTAAAAGAAGGCGGGCTAGTTACCACCTTGAATCACTCAGGTCAACAATGGGACGCTCCAAATGGCTGGGCTCCCTTACAGTGGATTGCTGTGAAGGGGCTTTTCAATTATGGCTATGAAAAAGAGGCCGTTGAAGTAATGAATCGATGGTTGGCTCTTAATGAAAAAGTGTACAAGAACACAGGGAAAATGATGGAAAAGTATAATGTGGAGGATCTTTCTTTATTATCCGGAGGAGGAGAGTATGAAACTCAAGATGGGTTTGGGTGGACAAATGGTGTGGCCGTAGGCTTCAAGAAAATTCTTCAAGAAATGGAGAACGATTAAAACCGTATTGTAAGTTAGGTCCATACAAGGTGACCAATATCATACAACATCAATCAAAAAATGTCAAAATCCCTTTTGTTTATTCCGGATATTTCTGGATATACCAAGTTTATTCAGACCACCGAGGTGGAACATAGCCAACATGTAATCTCCGAACTACTGGAGGTTTTGGTTAATGCCAATACCGAAGAGCTAAAACTGGCCGAAATTGAGGGAGATGCCCTTTTCTTTTACAAAGAGAATGAAATTCCATCCCAAGAAAACCTATTAGCACAAATCGAGTCCATGTTTACCGCATTTTACAGCCACCTTAAAATGCTGGAAAAGAATCGGATTTGTCCCTGTAATGCATGCGCCACCGCTCCAAATCTTCAACTAAAAGTTATTGCCCATTGTGGCAACCTTCAGCATATTGAGGTGCAGGGAAACAGAAAGCCTTTTGGTGAGCAGGTAATAGAGGCCCATAGGTTATTGAAGAATTCTGTGGATAGCGATAACTATGCATTGATTAGCAGGTCATTGGCTATTGATATTCAATTATCTCCATATTACTCCAGTAGAATATATAGGTTCAGACAAGGTTCGGATATCTATGATGGGAGGGAAGTAAGCTATATATACTCATTAATCGATCCTGTAGAGCTTAAACTACGCGCATTTGATAAACCTAACAATGTTTATTTTGACAAACCACCAGAAATACATTTAAAGAAAGAATTTCCAGTGTCCGCAGAGCAACTTATGGAGTACATAACAAACTACGCCTACCGATATGAATGGACGGAAGGAATAGACCGATTGGAATATAATGAAAATGAGGTCACCAGATCGGGTACTGAACATATCTGTGTGGTCAATGGAAAGCATTTAAACTTTACCACAGCCACAAAAGAGGTGAAGCCTGGAAGTCTAATTTATGGCGAATACACTACAAGTCCTCCACCTGTTGATGAATTTTATCAATTCTACATTTTCACGCCCACATCGGAAAATAGTTGTGAGTTGGAAGTTGAAATATATTGGACGGCAAAGTCTCCAATAAAAAAATTAATCATTTTTTTAGTTGCGAAAAGAGCGATTAAGAAAAATGTGACCGAGGCTATAGATAACCTGTTGACTTTTGTAAAAAAACACTAATTTTAGTCTTATGCCATCTTCATCAGGATATTCTGGAACACCACTGGCAAAAAAACTTGGAATAAAGGAAGGGTTTTCCATACTGCTTTATAATTCACCTGAATACTATTTCAATCTATTTGCTGATTTACCTGAAAATCTTTCGATTCATAAGACACTTATAGATAAAGAATTTGATTTTGTCCATGTGTTTTGTACATCAATTCAAGAACTTGAAGAGATTGCTGTGAAACATAAAAATTGTTTAAAACAGAATGGGATGCTTTGGGTGTCTTGGCCCAAAGGCAGTTCAAGCATAAAGACTGATTTAAAACGAGAACCAGTGCGGGAACACCTATTGTCAATTGGACTGGTAGACACCAAAGTAGCTGCTATTGATGAAGATTGGAGTGGCTTAAAATTTGTGTATAGATTGCGGGACAGAACTTGAATCTTACTTTTTGTCCCAAAAATTTTATTTTCACATTTCTTTTAGATTTCCGCCTGTTCCTTTTGGCTATATTACGGTGCTAATTCAATCAAAAACCTTCAAATGAAATTCTTCTCAAAAATTTGTTCCGGACTATTATTTTTTTTCATTTTCTTTTTTCAATTATCAGCCCAAAAATCGGATTCCACCACTTTTAAAGGTCTGGAATTCAGGAGTATTGGTCCTGCCATGACCTCTGGTCGTATTGCCGATATTGCCATCCATCCGAAAAATGAGAGTATATGGTATGTTGCCGTGGGTTCAGGTGGTGTATGGAAAACTGTTAATGCTGGAACCACATGGAAACCTATTTTTGATTCACAGTCCACCTATTCAATTGGATGCATAACCATAGACCCTAATAATTCCAATACCATTTGGGTTGGTTCAGGAGAAAATGTTGGAGGAAGACATGCCGGTTTTGGTGATGGAATATATGTAAGTCATGATGAAGGAAAGACTTGGAAAAATATGGGACTTGAAGCCTCGGAACATATCTCCAAAATTATGGTGCACCCAGAAAATCCAAACATTATTTGGGTTGCTGCACAAGGACCATTATGGAGTAAGGGAGGAGAGCGAGGTTTTTATAAGTCCGTTGACGGTGGAAAAACATGGAAAAGAACTCTGGGCAACAGTGAATGGACAGGTGTTACCGATATTGTTATGGATTACTCAAATCCAGATATTCTTTATGCAGCCACTTGGGATAGACACAGAACAGTAGCGGCCTATATGGGCGGTGGTCCCGGTTCAGGAATTCATAAAAGTACAGATGGTGGGGAAACATGGACTAAACTAACTAGTGGAATCCCAAAATCCAATTTGGGTAAAATTGGGCTTGCTATCTCTCCGTTCAATAACGAAACTATTTATGCAGCTATTGAATTGGACCGAAAAAAGGGCGGAGTATTTATTTCAAAAAATCAAGGTGCTTCATGGACTAAACAATCCGATGCTGTTTCCGGAGGAACCGGCCCACATTATTATCAGGAACTCTATGCCTCTCCTCATCAGGAAGGAAAACTGTACTTAATGAGCAACTATGTGCAAATTTCTAATGATCATGGAAAGCATTTTGAAACAATGAACGAGGATAAGAAACATGTGGACAGTCATGCCATGGCCTTTAAAGAATCAGATCCGGATTATGTGCTTTTTGGCACTGATGGAGGATTGTATGAATCTTATGACCTAACCAAAACATGGAATTACTTTAGTAATCTTCCCATTACCCAATACTATAAGGTTGCAGTAGACGATACAGAGCCGTTTTATAATATTTATGGAGGCACACAGGACAATGGTTCCCACGGTGGACCCTCACGAACTAGAAGCAAAGCTGGGATTCTAAATTCGGATTGGTGGAAAACATTGGGCGCTGATGGACATCAATCGGCAATAGAGCCTGGAAACCCAGATATCACCTATGGAGAATTTCAACAGGGATGGCTGTGGAGAATTGATCAAACAACGGGAGAAACCGTTTTTATTCAACCACAACCCTCAGCAGGGGACCCATATGAACGTTTTAATTGGGATGCACCTATTCTGGTTAGCCCACACAATCCCCAACGTTTATATTTTGCATCATATCGCGTATGGAAATCCGAAAATAGGGGGGATGATTGGACAGCAATTTCCAATGATTTAACCAGAAACGAAGAACGATTGGCTTTACCAATCCTGGGAAGACAACAAAGCTGGGACAATGCGTGGGATGTTGGCGCAATGTCCACCTACAATACGATTACATCTTTGGCGGAATCACCTTTGCAGGAAGGTCTCATTTATGCTGGAACTGATGATGGTATTTTACAGGTTACCGAAGATGGTGGTGCAAATTGGAGAAAAATAATGCTCGGGGCAGTCAAAGGGGTTCCCAACAGGGCTTTTGTAAATGATGTACGGGCAGATTTATATGATGCAAATACCGTTTACTTGGTTTTAGACAATCATAAAGAAGGGGATTACAAACCTTATCTTTTAAAAAGTACCAATAAAGGAGCTAGTTGGACCTTTATGAACGGAAATCTTCCCGAAAAATTGATTACTTGGCGAATTGTACAAGATCATAAAAAAAGAGGCTTATTATTCGCCGCAACGGAGTTTGGCATCTATTTTACAAATAACGGAGGTAGCAATTGGATGCCCTTAAAGGGTGGTTTACCCACTATTTCATTTAGGGATATTACAATTCAAAGAAGGGAAGATGATCTTGTTGGCGCTTCTTTTGGGCGTGGTTTCTATATTCTGGATGATATTTCACCACTACGTGACTTTGATATGGCAAAGATTGGGGAAACTACTCTTTTTAAGGTGAAACCAGCGTATTGGTACATCGAAAAAAGTGGTGTCTCAAGTCAGGGTAATTCTGAGTACAGCGCTAAAAACCCACCATATGGAGCTACGTTTACTTACTTCTTACCTGAGAAACTTAAAACATTGAAAGAGCTGCGGACGGAATCGGAAAAAACACTGAATAAACAGAAAAGCAATATCTCTTTTCCAGGGTGGGAAGCTTTGAACAATGAAAAAAATCAGGAAGATCCTGGTATAGTACTTCTGGTGAAGGACAATGCAGGAAATTTGGTAAATACCGTAAAAGGGACAAATAAAAAAGGGTTTAACCGGGTTTCTTGGAACCTATCCCATGCAGCTAGAAGAGGGATAAAGTTGGAAGAGCCAAAAGGAGGAAACAATTTTTTCGGTTCTCCTTATTTGGCAACTCCTGGCACATATGCTGTAGAATTGTATCAACATGTAGATGGAGAACTAAAGCAACTTTCAAGCACACAAACATTTGAAGTAAAACCATTGGGCAAAGGTGCACTACCTGGCAAACCAGCTTCTGAAATAGATGCGTTCAGAAGTACATACCAGCATTTTCAACAGGATTTGGCAGCAACAAATTCCATCCTATCTAAGAGCATGTTAAAAATCAATGCCATGAAACGTGCAATGGCTGAAACCAAAAGACCAAGCCCTGGATTATCAACCAAAATATATAATGCGAAAGTATCGCTTCAATCATTGCAAAAACAAATGAATGGCAGTCCTGCTAAAAATGAGGTTGGAGAAAGAAATCCACCGTCTCCAGGGGATGGCAATTTTATTGGCGTTGTGGCATTGAGCAATACATATGGCCCTACAGGAAACCACAAAGCTGCTATGAAAAGAGCAACGGACCAATTGAAGAACATCAAAAAGGAATTAAGTGTTATCGTAAAAAGCACACTTCCAGGCATTGAATCAGAATTGAAGGAGGCCGGAGCCCCATGGATTGAAGGTCAAGGGTTGATTGAAGACTAACTAGTATATGAAACATATCTTTTCAGTCCTATTTACAATTATAATTTCAATAGCTTCACTTACAGCACAGTATACCGAAGCAGATTGGTCGGAACGAGATCAATGGATGAAAACCGATTATTTATTAAATCTATCGGGAATAAAAGTCGGTGACAAGGTGGCGGATATAGGCTGCCATGAAGGATATTTGAGCATGCATTTGGCAAAAAAGGTCTTAAAGGATGGAAGGGTTTATGCCGTGGATGTAAGAAATGACCGATTGGAGACGCTACGCAGTAATGCAAACAAACGAGGACACACGAGTATAATTACCATTCTGGGTGATTATGATGACCCTAAACTACCCAAAAGCGAATTGGATATTGTTTACATTATTGACACCTATCATGAAATAGAAGCTTACGAAAAAGTATTGCGACTCGTAAAAAATTCCTTGAAATCCAGCGGTAAAGTCATGATACTGGAAAAATTAAAAAAAAGAGTAAAGGGAAAATCGAGAAAAGAACAGGTAGCGGCCCATTCGTTGAGTATAGGATATGTTAAAGAAGAATTGAAACAAGCGGGTTTCAAGATTATATCAGAAATAGAAAATCATGGAAAATGGGAACGGGAAGAGGACAAACAAATGTGGGTGGTCATTGCACAAAAGCTTTAATAAATTATTCCCTGTTTAATTCTTCCTGCAGTTGTTCATAGGAAGCTATCCAACTATATAGCTTCCCACCTAAGCTGATTATTGGGCTAGAGATAGAATCCATTTCTTCTGGAGACTTCGCAATAAACTTGCTTAATTGATTTTTTACCTCCGGCTTCTCGTTCAAATTAATGCTTCTGAAAATAAGATTATCCACGGTAAGTTTTGCTACAATACTATCACATGCAACACAAGTATTGGTAGTATAAATTGTAATCTGTTTTTTTGGTTTGATTTTAGGAGGTGGAATGTCCAGAATTTCAAACTCCTTTTTCAAAGCCCTCTTTGATAGACTATCGTTTACTTTCAAGCTTTTTGTGAAAACCGGTTTTTTGTCCCTAAAAAGAATAACAGTTTTTAGGTGCACCTTAGATGTTGCGGGAACCCTTATCCATCTTGGTTTTGCGGCACTTTGTCTGAAATTTTTTCCTTTGACTTCAAAAAGAACGTCATAATCAGTTTGGGTTTCATTTACAGCAAAAAAGGTCATCCTATTATTGGATGGTTTTTCAACAATCTTAATAGGGTTTACTTGAGCCTGAAGCTGCGAAAGAAAAAGACCAATTAAAAGAAAGACTATTCTACTCATAACTTTTCAAATATATGCAAGCCAAGGGCTATTCCATGTTAAAAAGGGCAACAAATTTAATTTACAATCCGTCGCTCGTACACGTAACTTTGAATACCCGGCAATTCTTGACCCAATTGATTGACTAACAACTCACCATCAATCTGTAATGCTGTCAGCACTGAATTTCCATCAAAAGTTGCCTCAACTTCATCTGAAAACCAAGTGCCCGTAGCAGTAACACTTTCCAGACAGGTAATAACATATTGATCGTTGGTAATCGGTGAAACGGCAATATCCGTCTGTTCATAGGTCCAGACCAAATCTCCATCAATCAACAATGTTCCAGAAATACAATCCATTTCATCCATTAAGTTGGTAGAGGTCGTACCATCCATATTAATATCCTGCGCTGGATTCACATTCACTTCAACCAAATCCCAAAGACCAATAACATCAAAATTGGGTGGGTCTATTCCTTGTTCACCATCATCGATGCTACAGGAAAATAAAAGCAATACAGAACAAACAAGAAGGGGTGTTTTTTTAAAAGGATACATAAGCCATTTTTTATTGTAAAGTAAAGCAATTTTGTAAATACTCAGCTTTACTACCACCACCGATTGACAAAGGAGTAGTTCCGATTGAACTTTTCGTATAAAAAATCGCTATTTTTAGGAAATTGACAACATAATTCTAAATTCTTTCCATGAAATTTCTTTCCCTCTTTTTTACACTGGCATTTTTTACCGTTCACCAAAGTACATTCTCGCAAGAAGATTTTCTAGTTGGAGACGCCCTTCCCGATGCCCCAGAACTTTCTACCAGAGGAGAAAATGGAGTAGGGGTTCAGACGTTGGATTTGGTCAATAAAAACCAATTGGACATTCTTAGTATCAAAGATGGAAAAGGTCAATTGTACGACCGCCCCATTACGGTGGAAGTATGGTATCCAGCTACAATTCCACAGAATGTTGATGAAATTGAAACCTATACACAGGTATTGGGAACAAATGGAAGAGCGGAACGCCCCGTTATACCTTTTCAATTTAAGGGAAGAGCTTTACGAAACGCTTTAATTGTAAAAACTGAAAAAAAATATCCTCTTGTTATATTATCCCATGGATATGTAGGTTCCCGTTTTCTATTTACTTATTTGGCTGAAAACTTGGCTTCAAAAGGATATGTGGTCGTTTCTATTGACCATACAGATTCAACCTATAAAGATGCGGCCAACTTTACCAGTACATTGGCAAATAGATCTCTTGATCAATTATTTGTGCTTGATGAAATGGAAAAACTCGCATCTCCTTCAAGCGAGAGCTTTTTAGCCGGCTTGGTCGATACGTCCAAAACAGGGTTAATAGGTTATTCCATGGGTGGATATGGTGGTCTCAATACCTGCGGAGCTGGATATAGTGCCGCTGCGATTGGCTTTTTTAAATCCATGACAGGAGGAAGTGATGCTTTGGATAAAAGAGGCATGGACAATGAAGCATATAAAACTTCAATTGACCAACGAATCAAAGCCTTTGTTGCCCTTGCTCCCTGGGGTATGACCAATGGGGTATGGGATACTACGGGATTGGCAGGTTTAAAAACCCCAACGCTTTTTGTTGCGGGTAGTCAAGATGACATATCTGGATATGAAAAAGGAATTAAAGCAATCTATGAAGGAGCAATAAACAGTGATCGCTATTTGTTGACATATATAAATGCAAGACATAATGTAGCTCCAAACCCACCTCTTCCGGATACCATGAAACCTGGACTTCATATTGATGAATATTTAAGATACGCAGATTCAGTTTGGGATATGCGTCGTATCAATAATGTGAACCAACATTTTATAACGGCATTCTTGGGAATTCATTTAAAGGAAATGGATTATGCCGAGTACTTAGAGCTTGAACCTGATGCAAATACGGGAAATTGGAAAGGTTTTAAACCAAGAACCTCCATTGGTATGGAATTACTTCATACAACTCCCGCTACTGATTAATTTCTAACTAAACAAAGTGAAGAGAAGAGACTTTATAATAGGAACAGGAGCAGCGGCATTAACCGCAGCATCTTATGGAAATATTCTTGGGTCCAATGATAAAATAGGCCTTGCAGTAGTAGGAGCAGGGAGACGGGGTAGATGGGTGTTGGGAGAAATGTTGAAGACCAATCAGATAAGACCGATAATGTTTTGCGATGTTTGGGATGAACAAATAAAAAGAACAACGGAATATTTGGAGTTGGGCAAAATTCCAATGACCTATGATTTAGAGGAAGTATTATCCAATGATGCTGTTGATGCGGTACTGTTGGCCACACCTGACCATTTACACAAGAATTACGCTATCCGAATTTTAGCAGCTGGAAAACACCTACTCCTGGAAAAACCGGTAACCTTACACTATAACGAAGGTCCTATGCTAAAAGAAGCCGTAGCCAATAGTGGGGTAGTGTGCCAAACAGGAACACAACAGCGCAGCGGACAAATGTATCAAAGAGTAAAAGAAGAATTCTTTGGAGGTTTCAAAAAACTGGGAGATATGGTTTTTGTTAGGGCCGTTTGGAGCAATTTTGGCTGGCAAAGAAGATTGTTGGAACAACGACCCATGCCCAATAACTTTAAATGGGATACCTTTCTTGGACCTTCACCAAAAATGGATTACTACTGGCCACGATACGATGGTTGGCGCCATTACAAGGAATATGGAACAGGCATCCTATCCGACCTGTTGACCCATTGGGGGGATGTTGCCCAATGGATGATGGATGATACTGACCCTATAAATGCAGTTACAACAGGAGGGATCTATCATCTTAAAGACGATAGGACCAATCCAGATACCGTAAATACCATTATTCAATATAAAGGAGGATGGAATTTTACTTTTGAATGCAGCGTTATGCCTGTAAAAAACCAACACGACTCTGTTCTTTTTCATGGTACAGAGGGTCAATTGGAACTATTTAGGGCCGGATACATCTATACTCCGCACAAAGGTGACCCGGTTATTTTCCAAAATGATGAAAATCTTACCCATGCGCACGTCAAAAACTTTTTTGATGCCATTAAAACAGGAGCAAAGCTCACAGCGCCTATTGATGTAGGACTAAACGCCGTTAAACCTTCCCATTTGGCTGCTACTTCATATTGGTCTGGAAAACGAATGCAGTTCAATGCTAATCAAACAGATATTGTTGAAGTGATTTAAGGTTAAATATGAGGGCTCTTTCGATTGTTTTCCAAGGAAGCCGTTCATCGATAAAATAGAGAAAGGTACACTAAAAAAGTCCTCTTTCCGTTAGTGGAGCATAACCCCATAACTTTAGTATCATGAATGGACTAACTAGAATAATCCATGCATTATCATTTACCGCTTTCACTCTTCTCTTTTTACAAGGCTGTAGCGAAGATGCAAATTCATATAATGGAGAAGTAGAGCTTTCCCAGGCAGAACTTCAAATCATTCTGGAAACGGATGACGCTGCTGGTGCCGTAGATAGCGCCTTGGCAGAACTGTTCACTTTGGATGCAACAGCCAGCAAATCTATAGACGTATCAAATGAATGCTATTCGGCCGAATACACCCAAACTGGCTACACGGTAACCTTCAACAATTGTGTGCTGAACGGAACTGAAAACATAAATGGTACATTGACGGTAACATACAATCTTGAAAACGAAACTTCTGCATTTACAGCGACCTATGTTGACTTTTATGTGGGAACCCTAAAACTTAACGGAACACGAAACTACACTTTGGGTAGTGCTATTGAACAAGGTACAATCGCTTTCACTGTGGTTAGCAATATGTCCGTTGAGATGGAAGATGAGAGTGTTATTTCAGAAAATGGCACAAAGGTTTTTTCGTTCACCTTTGGTGAAAATTTGGAGACCAGCATATTCACTCTTTCAGGAACTTGGCAGGTAGAAGCTGATGGAAATACCTACATTGTTGAGACCATTACCGATTTAACTGGCAATTTTGATTGTGAGTATTTAATCTCGGGAAGCATGGATGTAAACAAAAACGGTCTTACCATTACAATTGATTTTGGTGATGGAACCTGCGATAATGTTGCTACCCTTGTTTTTCCAAACGGAAATACCCAGGAAATAACCTTATAAAGACATACTTCTTAAACCCATTGCGCATTTTGAGTTGAGTTATTTCAAAAAACCGTCAGTTAGAGTTATTTCCAAAGGAAAAAGTATCGAAAACTAGGTTTTTTGTCATTGAAAATTCTATTCTCGATACTATTTTTCTAGGTCTTGGCAAGCAAAATCACTCGAATTGACGAATTTTCATCAAAATGCACAGCGGGTTTCTCAAAAATACAAGCACCGGATAATACCGATGCTTTTTTATTGGATGTAATCCAGCGGAGCCATTTCCCATCATATCCTATATTTGTAATATTGGAGCATTTTTTTACTGATATTAAATTTAGGACAGGTATTATGATAGGAGATTTGGTAAAAAGACAGCGTGAATTCTTTGCTGGACAGAAGACAAAGGATGTTGGATTTCGGAAAAAATACCTAAAGCTGTTACAAAAGGAATTGGTTTTAAGGGAAGATGACATCTGTGATGCCTTATATGCTGATTTTAAAAAACCAAAGTTTGAAGCGCTTGCCACTGAGACCCAATTGGTTCTTTCTGAACTAAGGTATGTATTAAAGAACGTAGCCTTTTGGAGTGAACCAACCAAAACGAGCCCAACATTGGGAAACTTCCCTTCTTCAGACTATATCTATAAAGAGCCCTATGGAAATGTATTGGTTATTGCCCCGTGGAATTATCCCATTTTATTATCCATACCTCCGCTAATCGGAGCCTTGGCTGCAGGAAACACAGTGCTGCTCAAACCTTCAGAACTATCTTCGCACACATCACGAATCATAGCGGATATCATTAAAAATATATTTCCACCCGAATATGTAACCGTTGTTGAAGGAGGAGTGGAAGTTTCACAATCACTTTTGTCAGAGAAATGGGATTATATCTTCTTTACGGGAAGTTCACGAGTGGGTAAAATCATCTATAAAAGTGCTGCCGAAAAACTTACCCCGGTTACTTTGGAATTAAGTGGTAAAAATCCCTGTATTGTTGATGGGACTGCATCCATTAAGCTTGCCGCAAAGCGAATTGTATGGGGAAAATTTTTAAATGCAGGACAAACCTGTATTGCTCCCGACTATATTTTGGTCCATGCATCCGTAAAAGAAACCTTGATAAAAGAATTGAAGTATTACATTACCAACTTTTATGGCGAGGACATACAAAAATCAAAGGATTTTGCCAGAATAGTTACCTCTGACCATTACAATAGCTTAAAAAGTAAGCTGGATAGGCAAAACATTTTGTTCGGAGGGAATTACGCGGATACAGAACAATTTATAGCACCCACATTGATAGATGAACCAAAGGTGGAAAGCGAACTTATGCAAGGAGAGATTTTTGGGCCAATACTTCCAATACTATCCTATTCATCCGAAGAGGATATCCATCAACACATATCCCGCTACGGGAAGCCGTTGGCACTTTATGTATTTTCAACAAACAAGAAATTTCAGAAACGGATGATCAATTCCAATAGTTTTGGAGGAGGTGTCATCAATGATGTTGTTATGCAGATCACCAACAAGAAATTACCATTTGGAGGGGTAGGGCAGTCAGGAATTGGAGGATACCACGGCAAACACTCCTTTGATTTATTTTCCCATAAAAAAGCAATAATAAAAAAGCCAAATTGGATAGACATTCCAATTCGATATGCTCCCTATACCATTCCCATAAAATGGGTTAAAAAGCTAAAACATTTGTTTTAGTCATACTGGATCGGTGCAAAACAAAGTGGCATTGTCCATCTTTGGTTATCTTTAAGTTCATTTTAAAATTTGATACCATGAAAGCCTTTATCACCTTTATGTTGTGTACATTTTTAATTGTCACAACGTCCTGCAAACAGAAATCTGAAAATAAAAACAATACAGAGCAAAGCAACCAAGAACTGCCGGTAAAAGTAAAAGGGGAGGAGGTTACCTATGCTTCGGACTCTACAAATCTAAAGGGCTATATTTCGTTTGATGAAAATAATCAGAAAATACGGCCTGGAATATTGATTGTGCATGAATGGTGGGGGCACAACGATTACGTTAGAAAACGTGCGGACATGCTCGCCGAATTAGGGTATACTGCAATGGCTATTGATATGTATGGCGATGGAAAGCAGGCAAACCACCCAGATGATGCCGGAAAATTTGCCATGAGTGTAATGACCAATTTACCTGAAGCAAAGGCTCGGTTCAATGCAGCTTTGGAACTCTTAAAAAAACAAGAATCCGTGGATGAAGAAAAAATAGCCGCAATAGGTTATTGTTTTGGAGGTAGTGTTGCGCTTACCATGGCCAACTCCGGTGCCGATTTAGATGCCGTGGCTGCATTTCATAGTGGGGTGCAACTTCCCGTAATGCCTAATAAGGAGCTTAAGGCGCGGGTTTTGGTATGCAATGGTGCGGATGATCCATTTGTTAGCCCTGAATCCATTGTCGCCTTTAAAACTGCTATGGATTCAATCCAAGCGAATTACGAATATGTTTCCTATCCAGGAGTAAAACATAGTTTTACAAGTAAAGATGCGGATGTAAATGGTGAAAAATTCCAATTGCCATTGGTATATGATGCGGATGCGGACAAAAAGTCATGGGAAAGTCTGCAACTACTTCTCAAGGAGACTTTTTAACCACTTAAGAGTTTAGAATAGTAAAAGGGAAAATCTTTAGGAATCTCCCTTTTTCATCCGACTTTTTATTAATTAAAAGTTAAACCACTGTAAATTAATAGTATTCGTATTATATTTAAGTGTACTCATGTCGGTTTTGATGTGCAACAATTAAAAAACAGCAACTATGAAAACTAAAAACAACCCTTCAAAATACCGCTTATCCGTATTGATGGATTTGTCCAACACATCTGAGGCAGTATTGACCAATGCGGTTCAATTGGCCAAGATTATAAATGGGACGGTAGAAGTGTTTTTTGTGAAAACTCCTGTCGATGTAGTTAAATATGACAACCAACTATCAGCGATGCGAGCTATTAATGAGGATAGGCGTGATTCAAAAGCCAAGGTTACCAAACTAGCGGAAGAAGTTAGTGAAAGTGAAAATTTTCCTATTTCGGTTCAAATGACCTACGGAAATATAAAAAGTAAGTTGAAAGAGTATGTTGCGGATGCCAAACCGGATATTCTAGTACTTGCAAAGAAAAAATCGAGATTCATTAAATCTATAAATGATAAGGTTAATGTGTTGATTATGGATGAAGGGCATAATTTTCATTCATTTGAAGATATCTCCCTAGGGGTATTCGATGACCTAAAAGGAAGTGATTTTGAAATAATCAATGATTTAAAGGGGCAAAGCAGTGCACCGGTACGTATATTCAGCATAAAGGATTCCCAAATGGAACACAAAGAAAAAGCAGATTTGGAAAACACCGTTTCCTACGTTTTTTCAGAAGGAGCACATGCATTGGATGCAATTGCCTCATATGTGAATCGTACGAATACAAAATTACTTTGCATTCCCAAAACTTCAAAAGGCGAATTAAGTTTTCAAGGTGGTAATGCCAAGCAGGTGATACGAAAACTAAATGTTCCTGTATTGATCATGTCATAATAGAGAATCACAAATGGGGGACGTTTGATTCTTATAAATTCTATTTTACATAATATAAATTATAGTACAAATGTATTGTTTTGTTTTTTTAGCTGTTTATCCATTTGTAAGCTATAATTCTATTATGTAAAATGTCCCTCAACATTTCGTCATTTATGAGAATTATGAACAGGGTCATGAAACATTCCCTAGCGGTCGGCTACGCCGCATCTTTTCATTTGTATCTATAATCAGTCGCTATGTAAAATAGCCGCTCGGCCAACAGCACATTGCTTTCATAAAAAGTAAATGCCCAAGCATTTATTTTTATACGCAATTCTCAGCCACTTGGCCAGCGCCATTAAAAGCTCAGCTTTTCGTCTTTATTGCAACCTTTGGTTTAATTCAAAATTTGGAAAAGAAAAATTTCAGGAACTTTTCGTCAGCTTGCCGCAAAAGCTAAAATTTTCTCTGCGAGCAAAATTCTTAGCACTTGCTAACATCCTCCTCGGATTCAACAATTTTCTTCGACGCTTAAAATATTATGTAAAATAGAAATGATGTTTGGTTGTTGTCTCCCTTTCTTTTTTCTTGATAAAAAAGAAACAAAAAATCAAGAAGAAAATATGCTTCCGCGCTCCCTTTGTGTCTAATAGCCATGCTATTTGGGCGCTAAGCGCCCCACACAAAGTCCAGGACAATGGCTCTTTGTGCCAAGCCACAAATTCACACCCTCGCCGGCCCGCATTTTCTTCAGGCTTAGCTTAGCAAAAATTTGTTGCCAACATTAATTATTAGTTTTTTCGGCAATTAAATTTTCTATATCACCAATTATCCGCTTGACAGTATTAATACTGGTGTTCTCCTTTAACTCTATAATTTTTTGTTTGAAATCCTCATCCAAGTGATTACCAGCGATTATTTCTTCTCTAATATAATTTACCAAAGCTATGCTCGCAAGATCTTTTTGGCCAGCCTCGGATGCCATTTCTATAGCTTGTTGATATAAATCTCTTCCTATATCTTGATAACCCTTTCTAAAATGGTACAGACCTTTAGTAGCAGTGAAACAAATCTTGTGATGTAAACTGTTATCAGAATATTGTTCCCTATATCTATTCATAAAATGTTCAGCCTCTTCCAACCTATTAATTAAGCAAGACGAATAAATAATATTATTCAACATTGAGTGGTCGTTCGGATGTGAGGTTAACCCAGCTCTATAAAGTGAGATTGCCTCATCGTGATTGTTTAAATTATTTGAAGCTATTTCACTTCCAAATAATATTGCTCCTCTTGAGAATGGCATATCTAAAAACCATTGCTTGGAATAATTAACAGCATCTTCCCATCTCCCGTGCTCGGATGCGTCTCTAGCTTTAGCTTCAAAATCGTTTTGAATTTTAAAATTATCAGGATTTACCGATATCAAATTTCTTTCTCGGTGTGATATCCATTCTGCCTGGGCTAATGCATTATCATTAGGACTTATTAGTGAATCGTTAAAAAGTTTCCTACTTTTTTTTAGACTTGATTGAATCTCAACGGTTCCCAAAGAGCTGTTCAATTCTGCGATGTTAAAAGGGTGAAAATCAGAAGACTTAACCATGTTTAACCCAGATTTCATAAATCTTGAATACCTATCCCTCATGCTTGCAAGACTTATTTCAGTAGCCATAACCCATGGATCATATCGAGTAACAAGTGATTTGCGAATTATGTCATGCACAAAAGGAACCTTATCAATATGTGCAAAAAATCTTGCCATGGCCCTAAGAACAAACCTATTATCTGGACTTAGATAATATGCGTTTAAAATAGCTCGTTCAGCTTGTTCATTTTGACCAATGATTGAGTAATATCTAGCAATTTCTACCCATAAAATTGGATTTTTCGGATTAGTTCGCAGGCTACTTTTAAGGTTACTAATCCTTTGATAAACAAAGTATAGATTTGACCTCTCTTGAAAAGATTCTAATTCTGTTGCATCAAGCTTAGTTCCGTCATCTTTGCCTTTTTCAATTATAGATTTAGCAGCATCGATTAACTCCTTATTACACAGTTCTTTATTTGCAATAATGAATTTTGCCGCTTCCTTGACATTACCATCATTTTGCTTGTTACAAACTATAGCTACCCCTATTAAATCGGCAGCCATTCCAATAGTTTTGTGTTCTACCCATCCATCTACAATATCCTCAATTTCTGGTTTGAAATTTTTATTTATTTCAATCTTTTGAGTACCATTTAATTCTCCGATTTTTGAAGTGTTTGAAAAACTTCTCCAATTCGGGATAACGAGCCTATTTTTTTCTTCAAAGAAAAATGCCATTATTTTCTTATTTTCATTTCTGCCTTACTCGCAAGTAGGTTGAAAATTGCAACAAACCTCTCCATGTTGTAAATATTTCTTCTACTACCAGCATTTTTAAAATGACCTCTGTTTTTTGGGTCAGGTTGACAAAGCATTCTTATAGATTCAATTAATTTTTCTTTGTCTTCATAATCATCTAATACATCATTAACTCTTTCCAGCACTTCATCATATGCTTCAATCCAATATGGTAAAGCTTCATCAAATTTCAAGGTTAATAGATTGTTTTTTGCAAACGCTACCCTGACTAAAAGAGCAGTCATGCTTTGCCCCGTAATATAGAAGCATGCCATGCTCCCTAGCAGATAACAATCAATTGCAAATACCTTGTCTTGCCATTCTGGTAATACATACATGTGAAAAACCTCTGGAGGGGCATATCTTGCATCACCAGCAAAATTTCTATGTGAATGAGGACCTATAATGGAATCGCTTAACGCTCGACCCAAATCGCCAATCTTGGAAACTTCTTTATTAAAAACAAATACGTTTGAAGGTTTTAAATCTTGATGAGAAATTTTAAGACTATGTAATTGCCTTATTCCGACAGCAATATTGTGTAATGATCTTAACTTCCAAGCAAAATCTATTTTGTCTGAAAAATTTATAAAATTTCGTACATCATCATCGGCCTTTTCAAAAACTAAATAGTTAACATTATTAATTATGTAACCAGTCATATTTTCGGAGCCGGCATCTAATAGTCTTGATACTTTTGATAAATTTTGGTTTCCGCACTTTTCTAAAATCGTCTTTTCAAAATTAAAAGTGTTTAAAGTGTCAGCCATTGCTTTGGTAAAGTCAATGTCATCATCATTTAAAAAAGACAGTACATTGATCGCCTTTAAAAAACCTTCTTCACCATTTTTAGTTGCCAAATAGCACACTGAGAAGCCACCTCCTGATGAGCCAGGTTTAGGTTCAACCCTTTTAGTAACAGTCCAACCTGTTTTGAGTTCTTTTCCAGTTAAATCGTGAACTGCGCTTATTTGATCTTCGGGAAGGCTCTTTATATCTATTGGCATCGTTTAGATTTTATAGTTGAACTATTTAAGATCAATATTTATGCCGTATAATCAAATATTGAACTACAACTATAAATATGACAATTGTACTAATATTAACAGTAAAATTATGACAAAAAGTCACTTTTAATTCCAACACATACACATTCCCTTCCACTCCTGCCTCGGTTCGTGCATAAAGTGTTCCATTACCTTTTTTGAAAGAAGCCTTTTAAAGAAATTTTTCAGGAATTTAATGTTAAACTTTCGCTTTTACCAAAACTCAAGTTACATAACGCTGCACATTTTAATGGAAAGTTGGCCATTCTTCAAATTTTAAACAAATCATAACCAATACCCGCACCGAGCCACAATCGATTACCATAGTTCCAATCATCTCCAAGCTCACCAATGGCCATATCCCATCCCATAAAGAAACCAACCGCAATTTTGTTCCTGCTATATAAGATTCCAAATCCTCTTGAAAACAATCCAATGGTTTCTTTCTCATCCATTCCCAACTGTGCTGCTGTGGCATTTGAATTGTTGACCGTAACTTCTTCTGTTGCTGGGCCTACAAATCCACCGAATGAAACCTTATTGACAATAGTTCTATTCCCAATCTTTTTTCTATGATTGAACTTTGTCCACCCTAAAGAATAGCCTAGATATATTCCAGCATTGAAAGATGTCGAAAATACATTGTCAATAGCATCATTTTCACTATCTTTTGGCCTATACTTAAAAGGTATGGTTAATGCTGTGGCCGTCCATTCCCTTGAACCTAGCTTTATTGTTTGACCATCTTTTAATTGGTAGTATGCCGTTTTTTCGGCATCTTCATAGGATGCATCCGTTTCTTTAGGAAAATTCCAAAGGTTGACATATACCTTTTCTTTTTCGAAAAGCACATTTCCTTTGTATACCTGACAAGGATTCAATTTAAAGTAGCCTGGCACTTCCTTCCCTTTGTGGTATATGGTTTTAAGGAATTCAGGATTAATGACTTGCTCCTTTTTAGCAATAATTTCCCCACCCTCTGAATCATAGAAGGTTGTATTAGTAAGTAACCCTTCTTTCAGCTTTTTTATCTTCTCTTCAATTGCCTTTCGTTCTTTAGATTCTTCATTTAGATCCATGTACTTTATGTATTTATCCTGCATAAGTACTACATCCAAATTCTTCGAGGTGATTTTACCATCCACCTTTTGCAATTTCGCTTTGAAATTATATTTCGCCCTGATACGATGATGCTTTTTGAAAGCTTCCTGTGAAAATCCTGAAATACAGAACAGGGTTGCTAACAAGAAAAATAACTTTCTCATTTAAGTTGGTTTGTGATCATTAGTTAATATGAATAAAACGGAAATTGAAGAAGTACTCTCATTTTACAATTGTATCTAACAATCGTCAGTGACTATTACACTCTATTTTATTCTTTTCAATTAAGTTGTCAATAAATTCCAATAGATATGATTGCAAAAAGAGATCTATTTCTTTTCTTATTCTACTTGCAACTTTTGGATTTTTACCAACAAAATAACATGCATCACAGACGCTAACAAATGCGGGTAGTTCGAAATTTAAATCGTCCGCGATTTTTGGCAACAGCTTTGAAAAGCCAAACTTTTGAATATAGTAGAGGAATTGATCATTTTTGATATTTCCCATTATATCGAATAAAGAATCATTCTTTATATTTCCAATTTCAATGTTTTTCGTAAATCCAGCAACAGAACAACACGGGTAAACTTTACCATCATAGTTAATGGTAGGTTGTAACGGTGTTGGACAAGTTCCTACTGGTAATTTTTCATCAGGATACTCAAAATCTTCGATAGGTCTGGTTAATGCTCTTCCAGCTCGTATAACGGGTGATTCATATACCTTATAATCTTTAAGAAAATCCTCGGTAAAATAATCTTTCAGTTTCTTACCATTTTTATAATACGCAGAGTGAAGTTCAACTTCTACGTTACACTCTTTTGAAGCGATTAATAAGTTTCTAAAAGTTTCTGCCTTTATAAATTCAGAATGGGATTCATCAAAACTAGCGAGTATAACTACTAAACCTAGGCTTTTCAATTCATTCAACTTCTTTTTAGCAATTTCAACATCTTTTGCCCAATAGCCGTTGGTTGCTATTGTGAATGTCATTTCGTAATTATTTAAAATCTTTCCTAATTCTAATAATTCTTTATAATGCAGCATTACTTCCCCACCGGAAAAACCTATTTGAGTAAATCCATATTCCTTAGCTTCATGAATAACTTTTTCACTTTCTTCAATAGGGATTCTTCCTTTATCCTTTGGGGAACTGAATTTACAGCATAGGTCACAGGTTGCGTTACACGTATTTGTTATAAGTAATCCTAAAGTTTTTGTTATTCTTGAATTACCAATCTTTATTGAATGTGCTAAATCAAATCCCTGTGGATATATCTCGTTGTAGATCATCAATGGTCTTAAATTTACAGATTACTACTGTCTTAACTAGAATACACCCTTTTTCAAGTTGTTCATTTGTAATGTCTTCTAAATCAAAATCTAAATCTAGATTAACCACATTACTTTGATCTACTTCCAATCCATTCATTCTTAACGCTTCAAGAGTATCAGTGGCAAGTTTGGTTCGAAAATTGCCATCCGAGATTACCTTTTGTCTTAGTTCTAATAATTTTTCGTCCATATTAATACGATTTAAAGTGTAAATAATTAAAAAATTGCTATTCTGAAATCAGTTAATTTTCTTAGTTGCGATTATTCTTTAAATGACCAACTTTAAAATATTTTAGTCAATACCCATTAATAGGTATATATTAAATTAGTTAATGGGGGAAGTGATTTGTAGGAAGTCAATACTTTGGAGTATTTAAATATAGAAATTGAAATCAAAAAATCATTGTAGAAAAACCTTAGAAATTCTGGGGATTTTCTACTATTTCAAGGTGTTTTTAGCAGTTTTTATTAACAATCTAGATTTTAGGCCATTCCATACACTTTCACCTCCCCCACTCTGCGGGTTCGGCAAAAAAGCATTCCATTACCTTTTCAAAGAAGTTTTTAGTAGAAATTTTTCAGGAAGTCCGATGCAAACTTTCGCTTTTACCAAAGCTCAAGTTACATAACGCAAGAACATTATGTTTCAAAAAAGAAACATAATTTGACGTTATATCAAATAGCGATAAGTTATAAGTTATTTCAGCGAATTCCTATGCCAAATTGTGATGCCGCTAAGAATCTGTATGTGTAACAAAAGTGATTGCCAATAGTAGACAATCACTTTTGTTAATTATAAAATAGGTTGGTAAATTATAGTTGATTCCCATACTATGATTTAATACAATCTTTAATGTATTGATTGAATAGTTTAAATGAATTAGTCTGAATTTAACTTTCTTCTTTCTTTAAAGGAGAATGGTGCTCGGCAACAATTTTCCATCCGTCACTTGTTTTTAAGAATAGCAAGGATATTTGGTCATTTACCACGACAAGGTCTTCACCGAATTTTAAATGAAAATCAGAATGAAAGGTTACGTTAGCGACTTCACCATAGACAGCTATTTGCAGGTCTCTAGAATCAAATTTCACAACTTCGGTAAGTGCACCGAAAACTTCACGTTCATAGGTCTCATTACCTGCACTACCAACACGGGGTTCTCCCTTATTAAATTCGGTGAACTTTGGGCTGTAGGCGTGAAGGGAAATCAACTTATCCATATCGCCGTCTTTAAGACTTTGTGCAATTGTGCCGATGGTTTCCATTATTTCTTGTTTTGATTCAGGAAATTCATCGTTTAATAAATCTACGGGTGCCATTTCTGATTGTGCCGTGCAACTTGTTGTGAAAAGCGCCAATACCATCATACTAACTAGTGTTACTTTTGATTTCATAAGAATTGATTTTAGTGATTATTTTTTAATTGAAGCGCAAGCGTATTTGGCACCTCACATTTGAATAATCCAAAGATGGAAATAAGGGATAGACGCTACCTAACAATCATGTGGCAAGCTTGTTAAGCTTTTGTCCATGAATTTAAATTATGATGCAGAATCTTTAAATGATGTTGAAAAGATAATTTGAAGGTTTAATTTTCTGAAGAGGTTTTAATCGGTATTCCGATACTGGAAAACCCAACTTTTTCATAGAGATCTTTGTAGCGTGGATCTTTTCTAATTGGGGCTAACAAAGGTTCTTCTCTTAGCCAAGTCATTTCTACCTCATGTCTGTCATAGGATTTTTGGAGCCAATCAAGAGCTTTTTCATAATCCTTTACAGTACAATAGTACATCGCCAAAAACCAAGCGGGGCTGCCTGATGAATTTGCAAAGTAACTGGTGTATAGTTCTGTCAAATGGGTGCTGGTAAGTTCAGAATCGCCATCCATTTGAGCATATACAGCATTCAACCACATCAATATGGGTGGGTAATCTGAAAATTGCGATAATATTTTTCCAAGTTGAACCTTTGACTTTTCATATTCGCCTAGGTAGTAATACAGTTTTGCAGACTCTCGTAAATAAAACCAGTTGCCGTTATACAGTGGGTCCGTTTGGGTTAATAATTCCCTAGCTTCATTAGCAGAACCCAAATAAAACATTGCCTCTGCTCTAAAAAACGGATAAAATACATTTGAAGGGTCATTGATGCTAAAACGTTCAACTGCCTTAAGGGTTTCTTCAGGTCTTCCGGTTTTAATGGGATAATCAAGTGAAATAACAGACGGCTTGTCATTTACAGAATTGCTCACTATATTTTTATAAGACTGTTCTACAAGTTCAAAATTCCAATCATAAAAAAACCTTCCTGTATTAAGTTCTTCGGCTACTCGTTGATTGTCTGGTTCTATTTTCAGAGCTTGTTGTAGTAATACCTTTGCATTACTCCAAGCCATTTGCTGATCATAAAAACCCCAAACTGATCCGCCCATATGCCAAACATTAGCCATGTCTATATAAGGTTCTACAAAAATCGAATCTGCTGCAATTGCCTTTTCATAAAGGTTGATAGCATTTGAATATGATAGTTCGTTTCCTTTTTGCTTTTGAAACTCTCCTTGAAGATAATAGGAATATGCTTGTTTACTTTTAGTTGGTATTTTTTTAATAGCGACCAACTCGTTTTCAGAGATGGTAGCCTTCATATTTCTGGCAACTGCCTCGACCACTTCGGCCTGCATTTCAAAAATTTCGTCGCTTTTCCATTCCCTCGTGTATTCTTCGGACCAAAGATGCACATTGGAACGGCCATGAATCAATTGTAGATTAATTTTGATTTTATTCCCGGAAAGTTGAAGATTTCCTTGAAGAAGATTCGCAACACCTAACTCCTTGGCGATTTCATTGATAGGTTTTTCTGTCGACTTGTATTGTAACGCTGAAGTAAACGGAATCACTTTTTCAATAGCGTTAACCTTTGTAAGTCTTGAGGTCACCGCATCGGTCATACCATCTGAAATATATTCCAAATCGGGGTCGCCTGTCCAGTTTTTAAAAGGTAGAATGACTATCGATTTTTCATTAATAGCATTATTTTCATACGTTTGAACCGATTCACTGGCAGAAGTGTTGTAAATATAGAAAGCAGCGATGGCACCGAATATGAGAAGTGTTGCAAGAATCAGGATATTCTTGAAACCATTTTTTTTAGATTTTGATACAGCCGTTTCAGTATTTAAATCACGCTCTTTTTTCGAAGTGTAACTTTCGCTGTGTTCTTCGATTTCAGCGGGAATTCTTGATTTAACTTCACCAGGGGTATATCCATGGAATTTATGGAAAGAGGTATTGAAATAAGTCGCACTGCTAAAGCCAACTCGGTAAGCAACTTCTGAAGCCGTTACGTCTTCTAGCCTCAGAATTTCTATGGCTCTTTTTAATCGATACTCTCTGATAAATTGGCTTGTCGAGATACCAAGTTGTTTGTGTAATTTCCGATGAAGACTAGATCGGCTCATACCGACCGCTTGTGCAAGACTATCAACTCCGAATTGGTCGTTATTTAGATTAGACTCAATTTCTTTGGTCAGTCTGTCAATCAATGTTTCCCGTGTTGTTTTTTTTTGGGAATCATTTGATTGATTGTTGTCAGTGCTCATTTAGATATTAAAATTTCTTCTGGGGAAGTAATCCAAATTACAGAATTTCAAAAGAATTTGTTTGAAAAAATCAAAACATTTTGATACTGGTCAATTTATTCCCATTTTTGGGAAGAAACTTTTTTGAAGAAAAATTTAAAGAAAGTGAAGTGCCAAATACTTTGCTTTACCAAAGCAAAGTTACATAACGCAGAACATTATGATACATTTTATATTATGCATAATTCGACATTATGCAAAATTGCTTTGATTGTCGTTTTTTACTGCAAAATACTTACAGATGATTCATTTGCCTGTGCAAACAATGGAAAGAGTAATTAGTTCAGCTGTTTTTTATCTATTCCTTAAGTTTTAATTACACAATCTTTAACGGTAATTGGTTTTTGTAAAGATATTTTTGTCTTCCATCAATCAAATATATGAGACGTAAATTACGGTTACTCTTACTTTGTCTATTCCTATTCACCATCTTTAGCTACGGGCAAATCAAATCAAAAAGCCAAACGACAAACACCGAACTCCCAGAATCTTTTTTGGACAGAACTGAATTTAAAGTGGGGTTTGTGGGTACTGTGTTTTGGAGCAATGGCCTGTCAGTAGGCGCAGAATACCTATGGAAAGAAAACGAAAAAACGAAAACCCGTAACGATAAAGAGCGAACCAATACCCATCAGTTCCTATTTAATGGAAATTTGGGGTTTGTAACTAACTTTTCATCAAAAACGGATACTGGGGCCTACACTAATTTTGGACTTACTTGGCGCCGTACCAATAAAAAGGGAAAACAGTTTAGCATAGAACTTAATCCTTTGGGATATTATCGTTCTTTTTTACCAGAGACCTACGAGGTCAATGGTGATTCGGTCGATAAGGTTTTCTTGCCAGGACGCGGATATTATGCGCCCTCATTATCTATTGGAATAGGCAAACAGCGCAAAGGCAAAGTACGTTCTGGAAGCTATTTCAATATCAACTACACTATGAGAACACCATACAATTCCGGAGCCTTGCCTACCTTTTCGTTGCAATATGGTTTCCGGTTCAATTTTAAAAATAAAAAACAATGAAGCGACCACTTGCCTATACCATCAAAATAGGATTTCTGGCAATAGCCACATTGTTGGTCAATGCCTGTTCGAACGACCATACCCTAAGTAATCTTGATGCTACAGTTTTTGTACGTCATAAAGGTGCCGATATGCCAGCCTATATCAAGGGGAATGCTAATGAAAAGATATTCCTTATTACCTTACATGGTGGTCCGGGCGGTTTAGGATTAGGTTTTAGAGGAAATGCATTTAATCAGATAGAAGATAACTATGGTGTGGTATATTTTGACCAACGAGGTTCTGGAATGTCACAGGGAAATTATTCAGAAGATGATGTTACGATTGATGTAATGGCCGAGGATGTACTCGCCTTGGTTAAAGTTATAAAGCGTATTTATGGTAATGATTCTCGGTTCTTTTTATTGGGACATAGCTGGGGAGGCGCATTGGGCCCGGCTACCTTATTGAAAGACCAAAGTGAATTTTTGGGCTGGATCAATGTGGATGGCAGCCACAACCCAAAAGACCTTTATTTTGAGTACATACGAAACTTTGAGCGCGTAGCAGCCGCTCAAATTGAGCTTGGAAATAGTGTTCCCTTTTGGGAGTCGGTTTATGATGAACTGGATAAGGTAGATGCGGATGAAGTGAGTCTTGACGATTTTGCCATTTTGAATACCCTTGCGTTTGATGCTGAAGAATATCTGAATGATGACGGAATAATTAACAATGCAGAAAATGGAAACGTTAAGGTTTCGGATTATAATGTACTCACTTTTATCTGGAACTTATTAAAAATTCAATCCATCTTGGACGAAGATATCATTGGCGAATTGTCTTTCACTGAAAGACTTTCAGAGATTACCATTCCTTCTTTGATTCTTTGGGGAAGGCATGATATGGTCGTTCCAGAATTCTATGCCCAAGAAGCTTTTGATAATTTAGGTTCCAGCGAAAAAAAGTTTGTGTTTTTTGAAGGATCTGGACACGCACCCATGTTCACTGAACCAAACCAGTTTGCAGAGGAAGTGATACAATTTATGAATCAAAACAAATAGTGCAATACCGTTTCCGTTCGATATACTTTTACCTCCCTTCTATCATCTAGTTTGTCAAGAATGGTTTTTTCTTCATTATTTTCAAATAAAGTTGGGCGCTATTGTTCAGGTACCAAGCGTATAAGTCTACCGGGACCCTCTACTACAATGTACAGATACCCATCGCTGCCCATTTCAGCGTCACGCACCCTGCCTATACCATCCACCAGCGTTTCATGGCCAATAACCTCGTTGCCATTCATCTTTAAACGATGGAGGTATTCGAATTTGAGTGAGCTGACGAACAGGTCATTTCTCCAATTTCCATAAAAATTGCCAGACACAAATGTCATTCCACAAGGTGCAATAGATGGAGTCCAGTAGTACACGGGTTGTTCCATACCAGCCAATGCAGTAAGGTCTGTAAATATGGTGCCATCATAATTGATACCGTATGAAATAACCGGCCAACCATTGTTGTTCCCAGCTTCCAAAATATTGATCTCATCACCGCCCTGAGGCCCATGCTCACCTTCCCAAAGCGCTCCGGTTTCCGGATGCAAGCTCATGCCTTGGGGATTACGTGTGCCGTAGGTGAAAATTGAATTGACTGCTCCTGCTGTATTATAAAATGGATTATCGGTAGGAACTTGACCATCGTCATGGATACGGTGTATTTTTCCGATAGCATTGTCCAATTCCTGAGGGTAAACCTCTCTAAATCCTCGATCACCCACAGAAACATATAGGTAGCCATCGTTATCAAATTCTAGTCTTGAGCCATAGTGGTGGGTACTACCAAGATACGGAAGTGCCGTAAATATGTTCTCCACTTGAACCAAGTTGTTGCCCTCTAACCTACCCCTTGCCACTGCAGTGGTCCGCTCGGATGCATTATTGGGGTTACCCCGGGAATAGGATAGATACACAAATGCATTGTTTTCAAAATCTGGATGTATCAGTACATCCAACAGTCCCCCCTGCCCTTGTGAAACCACAGCTGGGACGCCGGTAATTGCTGTCAATTGCTTGTCATTATTAACCAAAAATAGCCCTCCCCCACGCTCGGTCACTAAAATTTCGCCAGTGGGCAATTGTGCTATCCCCCATGGAATGCCAGGAATCTCATCGGTTAGGGTTTCCAGTCGGAATGTAAGGTCATCGGATGAGATTAAGCCTGATAAATCGGGGTTCTCTTCCTCCAACATCGCTTTGGTTTTCCCATCAATCTCGGTAAGTATAAAAGTGGTCAAATCCTCGATTGCTTGCGGACTTAAAGCAGACCCGTATGCTGGCATACCATTGCTCGCGTACCCATCGGTTATGGAGTTCATGACATCGTCCTGAGCATTGCCGTAGGTCCACTCGCGTTCAACAAATGAGCCAAGGTCTTGTCCATGGCAACCTCCACAGTTGTTTCTATAATTGAGAGCAGCATCTCCTGAATCCACAATTTCATTGCCTGGATCAATTTCTTCTTCAGACGACACAGGTTCCAGTGAATTGTTACAGCTCAATAGAATGGACAAAAGAAACAACAATACCAATTTCGGTGTTGTCTCTAACCATTGGTAAGCGTTCTTTATTGGTAAAGCTATCTTGGAAAACAGATTTGAGGTGTGTGTGGCCATAATTATCCATTTTAGCACTTAGTGTATCAACGTTACATATATATGTAACGTTGACAATTAAAATAAAGTATTGGGTTGGGAAGTCGAAATAGCATTGGTTATCAGCAGATTACTGCCAAATTCTTGTTCAATTTCGCTATAAAGTAACCTTTAAAAGTTTGGACAAGACCATTTTTATGTTCCACTTTCTTCCCGTGGATAACTTTTCAGATTTGGAAAGACAAAATTGCTAATGAAGTAGGGGTTCACAAAGGTTTCATCGATACTGAAAAACCAAACACATTTCATTAATCTCCTAATTATTATTGTATGGAGTGCTATCAGTTACCTCTCTTTATCACATCAAAAAAATCATTTTTATATGTATTACTAATTGGAATGAGGTTTTTTTCAATTAGAATTCGATCTCTTTCAATATGCTCAATTTTATCCAATGAAACTATAAAAGAATTGTGCACCCTAATAAATTGTTTTTTAGGTAATAAATTGAGCATTTTTTTAAAATTCATTAATGTCATAATCTTTTTATTTGATGTAACAATTTTCATATAATCCTTCATTCCTTCGATATAAAGAATTTCTTTTAAATCTACTTTTTCAATTCGATTTTCTGTTTTTATAAAAACATATTCATGGGAAGAATGATGACCATTCTCGTTCTGTTTTTCAACGACTTTGCTAGTTGCTTTTACAAACCGACTAAATGAATATGGTTTTAAGAGATAATCTAAAATATTAAATTCATAACCATTGATTGCGTATTGTTCATACGCTGTAGTAATGATTACTTTTAGATGAGTATCCAAAGTACTTAGTAAATCCAATCCACTAAATTTACCCATTTCAATATCAAGAAACATTAAATCTATTTTATTTTCAGAAAGATATTGAGGTACGTTTATTGGATTAATGAATGATTTCTTTAATTCAAGAAATGGAATTTCTTTTATATACTCCTCAAGTTTTTCTCTTGCTATTGGTTCATCTTCAACGATAATGCATGAATATTTCATGTAAGGCTAATTTGTAGTGATACTGAAAAAGAATTCTTTAAATCTTCAACATTAATTTTGTAAAGATTTGGGTAAGAAAGATTCAATCTTTTATGAACTAGAGATAATCCCACCCCATTGTGTGCCGGATTTTCTATTGATCTAGATTCATACTTACTGTTTTTAATAGTAAAATCAATTATAGTATCAGATCCTTTTAAATTTATTTCAATATAAGCATCCAACTCATTGAGATTGCAATGTTTAAAGGCATTCTCTATAAAAGGGAAAAGTAATGCTGGGGCAATTAAAACATCAGTATTAGTAACGGTTTTTTTAAACATTACTAACTCTGGATTGTTTAATCTAGCTAATTCCAAAGCTAAATAATTTTCTATCATATTGATATCCTTCTCTACTTTTACCTTTCTTTCTGGCATCTCATAAACCTGATACCTTAATAAAGAAGATAATTGTATTACGCTTTCAGAAGCTTTGTCTGGAGCCTTTTTTATTAGATACTCTATATTATTTAGAGTATTAAATAAGAAATGCGGATTTAACTGACTTTTTACAAGTGCCAATTCTAATTCTAATTTCTCATTCTTTAGTATATATACGTTTCCTTGTTGTTTTATTGAATGATGATATCTTTGGAATACAATCCCTAGAATTGCAAAAAGGGTCGCAGGAAGTAATGCCAAATATGGAGGTGTTTGAATAGAGGTTTGATAAGATATAAAGTAAGTTAGCAAATCTCCGTTATAATAAAGTCTTATGAACACGTAAAAGTATGCCATTGACAAAATGAGTACAATTGAAACAATTTCAACATAATGATCTAGATTGTTATCATTAGAATGATACTTTTTCATTATAAAAAAAGAGGCATAGAAAGAAACTATGCCTACTAGTAAAGTGCTCATTATTACCCACCGTACTTGAAAAGGATTACCTCTTAGTTGTAACATGGAATGATACGTTGAGGCAATTACAACATTAAAAACAATGAGTATTAAAAACCAAAAAAGGATATGTAAAAAAAGTAAAAAAAAAACTTTTTTTTATTCTTTCTAGGGCCTGTTTTACTTTGATTTATTTGCAACTCCATATTTTGTTAATTCTGATATAATCTTTTGCCTTTAATGTAATTAAATTTTTCATGATATGATAATCTGTACCTCCTCTATCTACCATAGTAAAATTTACTAAATCAATTGGGTTTTGGGCTATATATAAGGTCATCGTTTTTGAAGTACTTTGTGGATGAACCCATCCTGTAAGAAAGGCATATCCTGTTCCCTCATATATTTTATTAGTAATTAATTGCTCAGAATTCATTTTTATAGGTAACTCAGAAATATATTTTTCAATAAATTTATTTCCAGTAGGTGTTCCTAGTACTAGTAAATTGTAATTTGATAGATTGGTTTTTAAAGCTAGTGTATCAGCCATGATTTCTATGTTAGGAAATCTAGTAAAGACATACTTTTTCAATTTATTATTGGCATTTATATCACTCTCACCTGTTGAAAAAATGATAAGTTGATTATCTCTTTCAAAAAAATCCGAACTTTCAGGAATATCATCTAAGTCAGGTTTTCTTATTTCCTTTACTTGAGTTAACCATAAATCAATACTATCTTGTTTTATTTCTTTTAGTCGACTAATTAGTATGGGCATAAAGCTATCCAAAGTTGGGTAAACGGTTCGGGACTGTTCATATTCTTTTAGTGCATCTAGTATAGGTATCGTATATATAAATTTTCTTCCTACTTCATGCCTCTTTGTGTTTATGTCAGTATAAACTTCAGAGTATTTTGAAGCACTCATCCTGCAACTTACAGCTCTTGTCATATGCTCACATACTACAGCTTTCCAGTTTTTATATGCTTGTGCAGACATACTTTCTTTTATGGGAACATTTAATACAGACAATTTATGAAACTCATTCCAGTATTTATCCACTAACGGGTTAGTAAAAGAATGTCCAAATTCATGCCAAATTAAATATTCCAATGGACCTTTTGAAAAAGAAGGAAGCTCTCCATTTGAATCACCCGCTGAAACAATAGCATAGTGTTCTGTACCAGAATTGGATTCTATTCCTGGTCCAAAATTACCCATCCCTAAAATGTTTAAGACTATATTGAATGTATGTTCTTGTTTTTGGTCAATTCCGTAATAATCTAACATTCTGTCTTTCTCATCAAAATCATTTAATGAATAAACAGTATTTGCAATGAGCAATTCATAAAAGTTACTTTGAGAATTAAAGAATTGTATAAATTCTGTATCTAAGGCAAATACTTTTATTGCATCCAAAAGTTTATCTATGTCTTCATGGTTCTCCCAATTATTATGAATTAAATCGTTTCTAAATGCAAAGTCTTTGTTTAAAGAAATTAATAAAGGATACGGAGCATCAATAGATTTGAAATATTTTTGATGGTTTTTCCTGTAAAATTCGAGAGATGGATGGTTTCTATGCTTTTGAAAATAATTGATAATCTTGAGTTTGTAGTCTGTCTCAATACCATTAACATTGGGGTTTCCTGCAACCAATTCAAATATTTGAAAAAGTTCAATCCGCGGATCAATTGATATAGTTGCTCCTTTAATTTTCTTTTTAAAAATTTTGAATTCAGTTGGGTTTAGTTTTTTAGTTGCTGCTGAATTTTGTGCAAATGCTACATTATAATTTAGTGTTATAATAAGCGTTACAAAAAAAAATGTGAGGTATCTCATAGCGTTGAAGTTTTGTTAAACATACCTCAATATCAAAATTAAGTAACCTCTATAAAAACATATTATATGCTTGATCTAATTTGATAGATAAACTATTATTTTTAATCGATGGATGATATTTCTTGTCAACTATTATTTGAAATATGCTCGCAAATTTACCTATTATTTGGTCCTGAATGCATCAATAGCCGCTGTGCTCACCCAAAACATTTTTGATAGGCCGGTTGCTTTGTTGTATCTCCCAAAAAATAAATACTTGCCATCAGGAGAAACACTGGGGCCGCCTTCACACAATTCAGTATTTATTTTAGGCCCCAGGTTTTGGGCCTTAGTCCAGGTGCCGTTTTTATTAAAGCTGATGTATAAATCACAAGCCCCAAATCCAGAGTCGCTTTCACTATCAAATAGCATATAGCTTTCGTCCGGTGCTATGTATGAGTGAGCGGTCCACTTGCCTATACCGTTTATTGCATCACCCAATCTTTCAATATCTACATATTCACCTTCTCGGTTGATTGCGATGTAAATACCTTCATTCTCAGGTTTGTCATCATTCTCCCGGGAAGTGAAATAAAGATTTCCGTTGTTTGCAGCCGTGCTGCGCATGATAAATCTACCTTCAAATGGTTTTTCCATTGGAATGGGTTGCCCCCAGTTGTCGGCCTTTTTTTCTATATACCATTGACGTAATGTTGGAGATTCTGCGGTACCGTTAAGCGGTCTTCTGCTTCCAAAATAGAGTCGGTCTCCTTTTGGGGTAACGTGAGGGTGGAAATCTAAGATTTCTTCGTTGGTTGAAAAAAATGTTGGTCTGGGTTCTGACCATTTACCATCAACTAATTTTGAAGTATAGATGTTATGGCTTCCTTCTGGTTTTCTGCGTGCGAAAAATAATTCTGTCATTTCTGGATTGAAAGTGATTGTGCCTTGAAGAAGGGAATCAACCGTAATAATGCCTTCTCCAAATACCAAAGGCATATTAGTGGGGATTTGAGAGCTTAGTAAAGCGAGGTTCGACCTTTTATTGTTATTAGGTCTGAGATTCTCAATAACCTGAGCATCTACCCAATAGATATCTACATTTTCATAATCATCCGAGCCTATATTTCTGTTAAAGAATAAATACTTGCCATCCGGTGTCACAGTCGCCGCGGCTTCCCATGCTTCGGTGTTAATGGCATCACCCAAATTTATGGCAGTACCCCAAGAACCATCTTGTTGTCGAAAACTGATATAGAGGTCAGAATCTCCAAAACCACCTTCCCGCTCTCCATCAAAAATTAGGTAGGATTCATCGGGAGCAATGAAAGGATGCGCATTCATTCTTCCTGTATTGATTGCTTTTCCAAATGGTCTGGGTGCTTCACGTTTCCCTTCTATCAGTCTTGAATAACGAAGTACCCCATCTCCGTTGGGCATACCTATCTCATCAAAAACAAAGGTTCCATTGAATGAGGACGTCATGCGCATGATCTGTATTTCCTCGAAGGGAGATTCAAGACGCTCTATCTCTGACCAGCCTGTCTCGGTTCGTTTCTTATATCGTTTGCCCAAATGCATTGTTTTGCCATCAGGAGAAATAAAGGGCTGCCCTACCCTGGTTGAGATAACGGACTCAGTCCATTGCTTATTTTTGTACTCAAAAACCACGAATTCCTGTTTTTCACTTTCCGGAACTTCCCTTATAAAGTAAAACTCTTTTAAGTCGGGTGTAAAAACCCCGCCATATTCCCAGTTTTCGCTTGTAACAGTCCCAGGAGCAAAAGGTTTTGGTACCAAACCGGGTACTTTTTGCCCTAAATATGGACTTTTAACTACAGTTTCATTCAATTGTGCCAACCAGCTAATGCTTCGCACTACGGTCATAGGGAATGCAGTTCCATGATTTCCATCAATCACTTCTTTTAGTACAGTTAAACCGTCATCTCTTCTATCATTTAATAATTTAATAAACGCTTCGATAGGCTCCATCATCGTTTCTTCCAACGAACCATATGAAATGAAAACATTGGTATTCAGACTCGAGTTTCTATTTGAGGCTTCATAGGCTCCGAATTTCGTATTAAGTTCAGATAGATATTCAACTTCATTTTTGATTGATGGACTACCAAGAATGTAATTATTAAAGGTATCAGGTTGAGACAATAATATATAAGCACCAAATTCACCACCCATTGAATAACCGAAATAGGTACGACTATTTGGGTCAGTGCGATACGTATTGTCAATATAGGTAATGACAGCATTACGAATAAAATCTAAATGTTTGTTAGCTTGTCCAAACTGTATTTTTTTTTGAATTTCAGGATTATCATGTTTCCTAAAACTATAATCCCTATATCGACTTACGTGGTCTCCAAACTCTTTTTTTAAGTCTCCATTAATGTCTTTCTGCCAAGAAATTCCAACTAGAATAACATCTTCCAGCATGTATTCTGTGGAACCGGATAACATCTCCATATGCCACATTGCATCGGTTGTATAAATTACCGGATACGATTTATCATTGTTTTCTGAATACGCCTCTGGTAGCTTAATATAAAGTTCGTATTGTCTATTGGCATTAGTATCCGTTATTGGGACAACCTGAATCTTTGGCAATTCAAAATTAGAGATTCTCGCTACCTCCGCATCTTTTTTAATATGATTATCCTGAGCAGAGAGCGCATGTAGCGCCGCTATGGCTAGCGCTAGAAATAACTTCAGTTTTCTCATTTTTCTGTTTTTGGTCTTAGTGTTTCAATAATCTCTGCATCCACCCACATTCTATCATAAGGTGGGCTGCAACGGGGACAATACGAAAGATATTTTCCGTCTGGCGTTACATAACCTCCACCGTCTTCGCCATCTGTGTTTATCTTATCCCCAAAGTTAATGGCCGTTCCCCATGAACCATCTGACTGTCGAAAACTGATATACATATCACTATCGCCATATCCACCTTCACGCTCACTGTCCCAAATAATGTATGACTCATCTGGAGCAATAAAAGGGTGTGCTGTCCATTTACCAGTATTTATAGTTGCTCCAAAAGGTCTCGGTGCTTCCCGCTTTCCATTTATGAGTCGTGAATATCTAAGAATACCACTTCCATCTCTAGTGGCTTCATCAAAAACCAAAGTTCCTTTGGAAGAAGCTGTCAAACGCATAATGGGAATAGTATCAAAAGGAGCTCCAAGACTTTTTATGGCCGACCAACCGGAGTCGGTTCGTTCAATATATTTATCTTTCGAGTATAAAACATCTCCGCCTGTATCATAAAACTTATATTTCTTCCAAGCTCTGTTTTCCTTGCGAAAACTTACAACAATAGGGCGAAGAGGTGTCTCCAAAGTAGAGGTCAAGTAAAACTCTTTCATGTTTGGAGCATGTATACCCCCTAGCTCCCACCCTTTTTGTGACATGTTATTTAATTCAAGTGGTACAGCTTCCAATCCTGGAGGTTTAAGTCCAAAATAGAGCTCCACAGATGATGAAGCATTGTCGCTCACTTTCTGATTTTCAGATCCGCAGGCATTTAAAAACAACACACCTATAAATATCCAAATGAAATACGTTTTTCTCATCTCTTCGATTTTGATACTCCTTGTTATTTCTTGATAAATGCGGGTAAAATCCGCTCTGCGATTATTTGTAGGGTGCGGTTATCATTATTATGAGCAGTAACCACAATCACTAAATCGAGTTCTTCAATCAAGATGATATACTGGCCTCCACCGCCCTGGGCAGACCTGCTGAAATAGCTTTTACCTTCAAAATTCAAATCTGCCGACCACCAATAATAGCCATATCCTTGATTAGAGACATCTTTGCCTCCACCATAGACATCATCATCGCCGGTTAAGAGAATCCTGCTGGTTGCTTTGGCTAGAAAAGCCTCCGCAACCAGTTGTTCTCCATTCCATTTGCCTTTGTTCATTGCTAAAGTTCCCCACTTGACCATATCCCGCGAAGTCATGCTAGTTCGCCAACCTGCTTCTGGCAAGCCACTAGGCTGTGTCCGCCAGAAGTAATTGGTGATACCCATTTTATCCAGAAGTTCATTTTTAATAAAATCTTTTGCCGATCCGGGTACGACAGCTTCAAGAACCTGCATTACCAAACCAGGACCAGTGCCATATAAAAAATGTTGGGACGCTGGGGTTATAGGCGCACTCTGCTCCAAAATAGCTTGGACCTGCTGCTGACCTTTTATCTTGCTGGGGTCTTTTCTGAACGCTTCCCATTGTTCCTCTGGTATACGGATACCAGTACTCATGGTCAACGCTTTATGTAAAGTAATCAGCTCTACCCCTTCAACAAATTTTGTAGTATCCAACTCTTTTAGAAAGCTAACTAATGGTTTGTCTAAATCGTTCAAGGTCAGATATCCCATCTGGATTGCGCGACCAAGTGCCATAGAGGTATATGTTTTGGTAGCCGACGCTTGGAAGTGGGGCAAATCGATTCTACCTCTTAAATAATAGGACTCAAACAAGAGTTTATCCTTATGAACTATAAGAAAGCTATCGAATTTACCATCATTGTTATTAGCGATTTCCCTTGCCAGCTCAAGAACCACCGCTTTATTACCACCATCGATGCCTAATTCACTCACAGAAATACCATCTTTTCTATCAGTTGGCGCTGCATCGATAAAAGCTTCTTTGAGATAAGGAATATCTCGGAAAGAGAGTTCGGCTTCGGCGGCTGTAGCTAATGGTGCTTTACTCTGACTTTGTTGGGTAAAGCTAGTAGTTGCTATTTTCAACCACGCCGCTTGACCACCATTAGTTATAATTTTTTTTACTGAAGTACCATTCTTATCCATCATATAAACATTCCTATTTTCACCCTTCTTTGAGTGAAAAATTAGATGAGAACCGTCGGGTGACCAAGAAGGCATGGAATCACGGGCATCATTAAATGTTAATCGCTTTTGATTGGAGCCATCAATATCCATCACATAAATTTCAAAATTTCCATCTCTATCAGACATAAAAGCAATTTGCTTTCCGTTAGGAGAAACATCTGGATGCCATTCTTGAGCCCCTTTATTATTCGTCAACCGAATGATGTTATTTCCATCAATATCAACGATACTTATTGCACTGCTCTTATCTTTAAATTCCTCAGAAAAGACAATTCTACCATCTGGAGTAAAGTAAGGATTACTTCCTTTCAGACCCTTTATTTGAGTCTGCTCGCTACCATCTGAATTCATAATCCAAATTTCGTGCTGCCAGACGCTTTCTGAATCTTTGTAGGCTCTTGCAAAAACAATTTTTGTTCCATCAGGAGACCAATCTGGTGCATTATCCCATTTATTTTTTAAATGAGTTAATCGTTTTCTATCCGTGCCATCACTATTCATTGTATGAATGGACCAAGTCTTCTTTTCATCATATTTTGAATAAAAAGCAATGCGCTTTCCATCTGGAGACCAAGCTACATAGCCACCATTCTCATTGGTACTTTTTCTAGTTGATTTACCTTCTATATCAACTGAATAAATTTCTATATTACCAGTTTCTAAGGAAGTATAACCAATCGCATATGATGTTGATTTGGATATTTCACTATTCTGGCCATAAGCAAAAATGACAGGTAGGAGGGTCAAAATAAGTGAGATTTTTACGTGTTTCATATGCATAAATTTCATGTTTGTTTTCTTATAACCGGTATGATTGCTTTTTTGATTAAAGCATTTCTTTTTACTCCTATAAAAAAAGAACTCGTTTATCTGTACCAATTGTTTTTCATAGCATTTGTTATACAAAAGATGAATTTTTCTTTCATGAATTCAATCTAAATTTTCCCAACTGCTCTATGCGCTAGTGAACTGCTCCAAGAGGCGGATTGTAATGATTATCTTGCGTCTTTAACCGCATCAAGACGAGCTTGAGACATCTACTATACTTTCTTCTCATATGTCCCGTATTATTGGCAACCTCTTGTTCTCAAAACAAGGAGCCAGTTTTTACGCGATATAGGACAGTGTTTCAAATTGGAGATCAACCCGAATGGGCGGTCAAAGACTTGAATGCTAGGCACTGGGAAAATCGCATGGCATTAGTGCCAGATGGTCAGGTTTTCTGGTCTAGAACCAAAATTGATATTCTAGAAGCCCCCGAAACATTAAAACCTTATGGTCTTCGATTGGAAGTCTATGGTGAGTATGAAGTATTTTGGGATGGCGTCTTAATAGGCAAAAATGGAAATCCGGGACAGGAAGCAGATTTACCCCCGGAAGGTAGATTGTGGACTACCTTTACAATACCTGCCCATTTGACCAATGTAGGCGAGCATGTAATGGCCTTGCGTTTGAGCAATTATTATTACCCGGATCATACTGGCAATTACGGTCTGAAGATTGATTATTATGATGATTTATTAACAGACAGGCTCATTCAAAACTCCTATATGCATGTGTTTGCAGGAGCTTTTCTTATTACCGCCATCTATTTTCTTTTTCTATTCATCGGCAATAAAAAAGAATATCCTGCGCTTATTTTTAGCATCAGTTGTTTGCTCTTTTTTGGTTTAACAATGACCCACTTTGTGAAAACGACTGTGCCGATTCATTATAGTTTGCACGTTATACGCTTAGAAGTTATAACTAGCTTAATGTTCGGTATTTCGTTTTTAATTCCACTCTATTTTTCCATGCAGTTCCCCTACCCCAAATGGAAACTCATCTTGGGTATTTACACCGCTATTCTTTTGTTTATATTTTCTATTGAGCACCACTTATTTGATCTCACCATATTAAATATGACGCTAAGCTTATTGCTGTTTTCCCTATGCATTGCGGTTTTTGGGGTTTACAAAAAAGCAAAAGGTGCTCTTCTGGTGTTACTTACCTTACTACTTTGTATATTCATTCGCCATTATGTTTCATTAAACATTAGTCTTTTCACAGGTTTTAGTCTAATTCTGCTTAATATGTTGTATTTGCTTTCCCTACGAATCAAAGAACAACGTTTGGCCTATGAAAATTCATTGGTCCAATCTACGCGCCTACGCTTAGAATTACTTAAAAAGAATATTCAACCCCATTTTCTGATGAACACGCTCACTTCGTTGATAGATTGGATAGAAGAGACTCCAAAAAAAGGTGTTTTGTTTATAGAAGCCCTGGCCAAGGAATTTGATTTGCTAAATCAGATAGAAAACCAAACCTTAATACCAATTAGCCAAGAAATAGCGCTTTGTCGTGCGCATTTGGAGATTATGGAATACCGAAAAGAAGTGAACTATTCCTGGCAGGAAGAAGACATTGATTCTGAGCAAAAAATACCCCCTGGAATTCTTCATACTTTGTTGGAAAACGGAATTACGCATAGTCTACCTCTGAAAGATAATAGCATCAAATTTAAACTGTATTTTGAGTCAAGTGCTGATTATGATTGCTACACATTTTTAACCTATGCCGAGATTGTAAAGCAGGCTTCAGCTCAAAGACAAGAAGGTACGGGACTGAAATACATTAAAGCCCGACTTACAGAAAGTTATCATGACCTATGGGAACTTATTTCAGAACCCGCACATCATGGTTGGAAAAATGTCATAAAAATTTATAGGTAAGAAGATGAACATTTTAATTGTTGAAGATGAATTAAGAATCGCCAAAAGAATTGAACGAATGACTCGTGATATTTTTGGAAGTGCCATACAATCCTTGAAACATTTAAACACACTGCACGAGGCGTTAAATTATATTGAAAACAGTAAATTGGACCTAGTTCTCTTGGACTTGAACCTCAATGGAGACAATGGCTTTGACCTTCTTACAAAGGCAGTTTCTGAGTCATTTCATACTATTATTATTTCCGCTTACAAGAATCAAGCTATTACTGCATTTGAACATGGTGTTCTAGATTTTGTTCCCAAACCTTTTAATCAAGATAGGTTGGCACAAGCCTTTAATAGGGCAACCGCGAAAGAAAAAGTAGAAAACAGTAAAATCAGGTTTTTGGGGATAAAAAAAAAAGGCAGGACGCAATTAGTACCTATTGAGGATATCGTTTATATAAAAGGTGCTGGCGTCTACACAGAACTTTTCTTAATAGATGGAAGAAAAGAACTGCATGATAAATCCCTCGAAAAACTGGAACAACTCTTATCCTATTCTTTTGAACGGATACATAAATCATATTTAGTGAAGATGTCGGAAATCAAGGAAATTAATGTTTCATCTGGAAGTAAATATATGGCTGAGTTGAAGAATGGCGAACGCATCCCCATCGGAAGAACCAAATACAAAGACATAAAGGCGAAGTGGGTTTAAAATAGCTTAATCCAATCTTCAAGAATAAAATTTTCAATCAATACCATTTTTCAACTTCCATTTCTTTATTATGTCTTTCTCTTGATCTGGAGAATAACACTTCATGGTACCGTTGGCCTGCTTTCCAAATCTCACATCATCATTTGGATGTCTATATCTATATCCATTTATTTGGTCAGTTATCACGTCTACCAAAGGTCTATGCTCAAAACCGGCCTCAATTGCCTTTTGTACATTAAAATAATACGAGCCTTGGGGTTGTGTTCTCCAAAACGGTACTACCTTGTAAGGAATAAGCCCATTTTCAATTAAAAAATCTCCATCGATCCAATGCAATTTTTCAGGCTTTTTAGTTGCATGTATTAAACTGGAAACATAATCCTTAAATAGCGTTGGTCGACAAGCAATATTATATTCCCCAAAAACTTTATGGTTTGAGCAGTGTATAATAAAATCAACCATACTCTTAACATCAGTCATTTGCATGTGATGATTCTTTACATTAGGCAGTAAAATTTCCCCTCCTCTATAAAAACGTATGGGCCAAAATGGTTCGTCAATTAGTTTTTTAGGATTAGAACTTCTAAAATCCCTCATTCCATGAGATCGATATATCGTGTAATTAGTTATGCGTTCTCTTATAGCCTCTTCGGCCAATGTTTTCCGAATTGCATATCGATACTCTTCTTTGATAGTTTTTGGAAAATTGGGAAGGGGGTTTAAGGGTTCCGTCTCAACAATAAATTTTTTATCCCATTTATCATAAACAGAAACAGTTGAGATATAATGGTAATGCCCTATCTGATCTTTAAATTCATCCAAAAAATCTGAAACTGCTTTTGGTGATTTCTGCCAAGTATCGACCACTACATCCCAATAGGTTTTTCCGTACTTGGAATCAATCGATTTTAGGCCAGCTTTATCCTCCTTTTCCCTATCACATACGATCAAGGGTAAATTATTGAAAAGATGTGTATTGGTCTTATTTCGGTTTAACAGGGTGACTTCATATCCATTAGCCAATAGGGATTGGACTATTGAAGGTCCAATAAAACCCCTTCCTCCCAATACTAATGCTGTTTTTTTTGTAGTGCCTGGAATCATTACAGCTTGTCCTAAAGCTTCAAATGGATCAGCAAAAAGAAGTGCAGTGGCAGCTCCCATACCTTTGAGAAATTTTCTTTTTTTCATTTTCGATAGAATATCAATTGTTATTTAAATATAGTATTTGGGACTTTTTTGCTGAATGGATAGCATCCAAAGAATCACGGTTCCTAAAGGAATGGGTCGGTACCTATTGCATTAATTTCCAATACTATTTAACCCGATTTACCAATTAGGGCTATACCCATTGGTAATCTGAATACAAAAGAGTGTATTTTTTTCGAGCATTGAATAGCCCTTAATTAAGCAGTACTGATTTTTCTGATATATTGACCTGGCGTAAGACCAACAATTTTTTTGAAATTATTGAAAAAAGAAGATTTTGAACTGAAACCGCACTCGTATCCAATACCTTCAATTGTAAGACCCAGTGTTGTACGTTGCTTTATTTTTTCTATGGAGTGTTCTATTCTTCTTTGATTGACCAAATTGTAAAAATTAGTGTTCATTTCAGAATTTAAGATCTGTGAGAGATGATGTTTGGCGATATACAGTAAGTTGGCCAATTCTTCTAAAGAAAAATCGGGATTTAGATAAGGTTTATCCATATCAAAAATACGTTCTAAGTCAATTTTTACTTTTTCGATATCATATTCCCTGAGCGGGCTGGTTTTATATTTTTTAGCATCTTTATGTCGAAGGGATAACGGTTGGTAGAGCGTTCCGTATCTAAGCCCAAAAAAACCAATTATTATTACCAGAACTACATATCTTGTGGTATCCCAGAATCTGAAATATTGAATACCCAGTAAAAGTTCCAATACCATCCTGAGTATACTTATTCCAGTGCTAAGCAGGAACAGGAAGGCAATAGCTCTGATCCATCGCGCATTTTGTAAATAGACCTCCTTAGGGTTGGGTTTTGATGGTACAACGGTAAGTACGTAAAGGGGATAAGCCGTAAGGGATATAAGTTTGGGCCCAAGAACAATCATCTGCCAGACTTGCTGTAGCTTATTTAGGAAAAGGATGCTGAGTACCAAGAACAATAGAAAGGGCAAGAGATGGATATAATCAAGTTTTGACAAAACTTGCTGCTTCAAGCTTTTTACATAAAAGAGGAATAAAGGACCGTGCAAAAAACTCATGTTCAATATGAGCTCATCTTGTAATGCGAAATGTTGGAACTGTTTACTTATTGCAAGGGATAGATGTATGAAAAAAACCAAGAACCAAACAACCAATAGCCAATCATGTTTCTTGTTCTTCTTTTTGATTATAATCAGAATCGCAAACAACATGGATTGAACGGCACCAATACCTGCGGCTATTAACGTTAAATTAGTATCCATAAAAATTTATACCCCTGTACTTTTCATATGGTAAAGATAAAATTCAATTGGAGATGATTTGGCTTGATAGATAAATTTAGAAACAGAATAGCCTAAAGTTTTGGTGTAGACGGCTCATATGTAATCTTTTTAATTACGTAGTGCCTTGGTCTATCAGTAGCCAATTGGAAAACAAATTATAAAGACTTAAAGGCGAAGTGGGTTTAAATAACTTTGGCCTCAGCTTCGTATCGGAATACTATTTTTATTAAATTGAACAAGGTCTATCTAGTATAAGACTGGTTTTTTGATGAATGGCTGAAAGGTCACTTGATTACAAAATTATGCCTAAGCTCCAATGGCAATTGCCAATAAAAAACTTTCTAAAACAACCTTATCGCTATAAAAAAGCAATTAGGTATCGGTTCTTGATTGCATTCGGTTACGGACTTTTTGTCACCTTTTTTCTTCTAATCTATAAGCCATTTGGTCTCCATTTAGCTCCACAAGAATGGCTTATAAAAGTGGGAATTAAATATGGTGTTATCACATTTATAACGGTGTTTGTCAATTCGTTTCTAAAATACTATGTAGCATTTAAACTAGGAAAATGGAACAATCAATTGGAATTGATTTCAAGTTTTATTATTCTTTTTCAAATTGGTTTTTTCAATGCCCTGTTTGCTAGTATGGATATGTCCAAATTATCTTTTTTGGAGATTTTTTGGAGGATTCAATGGAACACGTTGAAATTGGGTATCATACCCATTACGTTCGAAATAGTATTGGAAAGAAACCAGTACCTAACTAGGTATTTAAAACAATATGAGCAAAGCGAAGTCAATAACAAGAGATTTATTTTACTTAAAGACTTAAAGAGAAACATCTCCAAGGTAAAGTTAGAAGACATCATCTTGGTAAAAAGTGATGGTCATTATCTACGTGTCTATACAAAAACCTCTTTTTTTTACATCAGGGAAACCATGTCGCAGTTTCATGAAAAGCTGGGCAACACCTTATTTAGAAGAGTCCACAGGTCCTCCCTGATAAATATTGATCATATTCTAGAAATAAACAGAAGAAACAGGAATACGTATGCTTTGATCATGTCCAATGGCGATAAAGTCAATATTAGTGAATCCTATAAAGATACGATTCGAGATTATTTAAGACTTAGTGAGGCTCGAACCTAAAAGCCCAAACAAATTTATTGGAAAAATATGTCGTTTACATAATCTAAATATCAATTATGGCCTCTCCCGCTGTTTTGATTCCGGCTAATGAAGCAATTGTTGCGACCGCTGTCTTAACAATTTTGGTGGTGAAATCAAAATCCAGCGTATCAAAACTATCTGAACTTTTATGGTAATGAGGGTTTCTAAAATTGGCCCCGTCAGTAATGAACAAAGCCGGAATACCTGCATCCCAAAATGGAGCGTGATCGCTTCTTCTAAAGTTTGGGTCTCCATCCGCCACAACAGAAACTATCTTTAAATTGGAAACGTAGGAACTTCCCTTCTCGTCAAAATTTATCCTCAACGTACTTGAGTTGGGATTGGCGATATTGTATATTGAAGTATCGGCTAATTGGAGATTTGCACAAATGGGACTTCTACAGGTATAACCTATCATTTCGAAATTAACGACACCCATGATGTTTTGGTTTTGGGCAATTTCTGAGACATATCTACTACTTCCGATCAAGCCTTGTTCCTCAAGATCAAAACCGATAAAACGTATAGATTCACTATACTCAAATTGACTAAGTACCCTCATTGCCTCGAGCATTCCGGCGGTACCAGATAAGTTATCGTCCGCACCAGGGGTATTTCCAACAGTATCGTAATGTGCAATTATTAACAGGTCATTTGAGTTAGGTGAATTCCCTATATGATTTCCAATGATATTTATTCCTTGGGTGGATTGCCATGAAAAAGTGTGTCTATCGACAGATAAACCATATTGCCCAAATTGTTTGTCTATGTAGTCCCTCGTTTGTGATAGAAGGTTTGGACCACTTTGATAATGTCGTATACCTGTCATTTGACCTACATCACTTTTAATCCGCTGTTTTGAAACAAGGTTGACCAAATATGGAATACTTCGGTCCCGTCCATCATTTGCTACAACTTTGATTTTACTGTAGTCTGTGCTTCCCTGTTGCGTCCATTGGATTATCTTATTCTCTCCCGGTGCTATACCCATACCAACATCCCCCGCCCAATCTGAAGTAATCTCAACGTACTCCCCATTTTCTATTGAAAGGCCGTATATTTTTACATCGACTTCAGGATCATCATCTTCTAAATCAAAAGAAAAGGTATTCCCCTCTTCAGAAGAAATAATACGCAATTCAGTTACAATAGGAACCGTATTGATTTCAAAATCATTTGAAGGGCCAATTATTTCGTCTGACTCAATTGGATTGGGAATGCCTGTTCCTGATGGTGCTTCTTTTTCCGCTTTAGCACAAGAAAGCAAGATAATAACTGAAGCTATTGCTAATTTTCGAAATGACATATGTCGCGTTTTGTTTGTGAAGTACAGCAAACAAATTGAAACCACGAACAAAATGTCATGAATCGATTACTTTTTGACCCAAGCTAACAAGTTTAGAATTAGGTTTTGTAAATGATTGGCGAATAATCCTATCCGATGAGTCAACCTGTATCCTAAAAAAAGTAATTGTGCGTTGATGGGGTAAGCAAATCGTACTAAGCTATTTGCTTACTATATTTTGATGGCAGCACACCATATCGCTCCTGAAAGCACTTTGAAAAATAAGCCGGGCTACTAAATCCAGTTTTATAAGCTATTTCAGAAATATTTGAATTTTGCTTGTCCAATAATTGAAGTGCTTCGTTTAATCTGTATTCCTTTAAAAAGCTATTAGGTGATTTTCCCAGTATTGCCATCATGGTTCTATACAATTTGGATTTACTGTATCCTAAACTTTTTTGAAAGTCACTTACCGTCATATTTGAATGGGACCAGTTATCTTCCGTATATTCCATCAATTGAGCCACAAATTTTTCTTCTTGAACATTCAATGAGTCAATTTCGTTAGGAATGGAATTATTTTGATTTTCACTTTCATACAGGTCTTTAACTTCTTTTGATATACATACCTTTTCTTTTGATATTAATGCCAAATTAGTAGCTCTTTTTATTGTGTCTTCAAAAATGCTCTCTTTTTTGGTTACCGGTATACCTGCACTTATGCCAATTTTGAATTCTAAATCCGGAGTAATCACACAATTATGAATCTCTTGAATTTTAATCGCACTTTGGATTGCATTTGTTACCGAATCAAAGGACATTAAATAGGTATTTGATTTTTCTTTAACGATACGTCCGTTATGATTGCTAACGATATTGGATATTGATTTATGATAACCCCGAATAGCAGCGTTTAAGGTTTCAAATTCTTTGTTTCTTAAAACCTTCTTTTTTAAGCTAACAACCATTAATGTTCTAAAGGCTGAATCATTTATAATATTGAGGCTGGTATTCTGTGATTTTACGGGGTCTTGTATCCTACCCAAAAAAGATTCTACAATAGCTTCGTTTACTTCAAGAATACGTTGCGGAATTGCACCATGTGCTTTTTGGTGCAAATCTATTACGGCTTGTTCGCTAGGAGCTTCCATTAAACAAAATGCCGTTCGCCTTCGCTCATCACACCAATAGGTTAATCCGCGACAATTATATTTGTGTTCAATTTTTAAATCTTCTTGATGCATTTCTGCAATATCTTTTGCCGTAATACCATCTGGTAAATCATGCAAATCCATATATATTGGCATGTGACTAATTTTTAGTTAAGGTACTCAATAAAAAAAACAAGAAGCCGTCTTTAAAATCGATAACCTCTTGGAAAAAAGCGATTTGATTTACAGTTTTGCTGTTGCTGGACTAATCATAGTTGCCACCTCACTTATTGAATTTGCCGGAAAACCTCCTTTTTTTGCATGTTCTTCAATCAATTCTTTATTTTCCGCTTTGTAAACACAGTATACTTTATCGCCTGTAACATAGCTATGCTGCCATGTTATGATTGGACCCATTTCTTTTAGTACAGTACAAGATGTTTGAGAGATTCCTTTTAGCTGTTCTGTTGTTAAATCTCCTGCTCCTGGAATAATACGTTCAATTACATAGGTCTTCATAATATCGTTGTTTTTTGTTATTTCTTGATTTTGTTCTTGTTGACCTACGGCATAATTTGTAGTTATTACTGTTAGGATTAAGATTAATTTGATTGTTTTCATCATCTCTATTTTAGTAGTTACACTTCAAAACTACCGTGTCATTATATCAATGGATTTATCATTTGGTCCAAAAAAGTATACTTTTGGTTCAGGCCTTTTAGTGTAAATACCATTCCACACACTTTGTACTCCCCTCCTACTGTCGTAGTTCGGTTAATAAATGTTTATTCATTGCTTATCGCATATGCGATATGCTAATTAAACAAGCTCTTGTATGTGTATTGGATTGAATTGAGGGGAATGATGACAGAAAACCATCATCAACTGAGAAAGCTATTCTAAATTTTGTATCCGTATTTCTTTATAAACCAATTCGGCACCTTCAGCTTGAAAGGTAATATATCCGGAATCTAAGGGACTTCCATCTTTGGAAATAAAGTTTGCTATCTCATTAACAAGGTGGCTATTGACGAAAAATCGAGCGGCCTCGGCACCACGCACTTCTACCCTTACATGGTTCCACCCTTCCTTTTCATAGTCATTGAACTTCACATTGCGTTGATACTCTTTTCCCCCAGATGCATCTACTTCTCTTTGGGTCCCATCCGGATTCTTTACCGTAACCTTCGGGCCTTTTATGACCCATAAGTCACCAGTATCGCCTTCCTGTACCTGACATTCCAAGGAAGATGGCCATATTTTTTTTGGGCCCTTGCAATGAAAAAGTACCCCTGCATCGCGTTTTACAGAATCTCTTGGAGCAAATTTGCGATCACCCCATTTATATTCAAACTCCAAATTAAAACGGCTGTATTCCTTCATGGTGCTGATCATCCCAAAGGGTGCTTCACCATCTGGCCAATTATACAGTACTTCTGTGCGATTGCCTTTTATTTCAAATAGTTTCTGGGCATCCTTATGGTCTGCATTGATTTCATAGGTAGTTCCAAGTTTACCTTGTGCAAAAAGGTTTGACCAAACAGCTTCTTTGTTTATATCAAAACCTTTGGCTTTAGCTTCAATTTGGCCATTCACATAAAAATTGAGCAGTAACAATATATTAAGACAGAGGAATGTTTTATTATTCATTAGTGAGCTAAAATTGTTCGACGGTTGGGTATGTTTATGCTAAAACACAGTGGCTTATTTGAAATCCATTAATCCAAATATATCCAATTCAAACAATAAGACATCACAATTACTTGATAATCATACCCAACTGGGCAAGGAAATCATTAGAAAAGCATGGGAGATCTAAGGATTCAGGTTTGCCTTAAACCAAATATTTAATGATTCTGGTTGTGGACGTTGTCCCTGTTGTTGAGAGCCTCCGCCATTTCCGCCAGATGGGGGTCCACCCATTCCACCTCCAGAACCTCCTCCTCGGCCGCCGCCTCCACCAGGACCACCACCTTGTCTACCGCCCCCGCCCATATTCATGGACATTTGTGGACGACTTCCTTCTTTTTCCTCAAGCTTTGTTGAAACAATACCAATGGTGAGTTTTGATAGGTCCTGACCATCCTTTAGAATAGCATCTTTGGGAATTCGCAGCTCGTAATTTAAGATACGTTTCTGCTCCATAAATGAATAGGTGATAGCGATGTTCACCGCATTGATATCCAAGTGAATATCCTGTGTCATATCATAAAAAGTATATTCGGCTGTCCGGGGGAGTTTGTTTATGACCTCCATCATATCCGGACCTTTACCTTCTTCCTCTTCATTTTGCTCTGTAGTCTGTCCTTCTGGTCTTTGCTCTCTATCTGGGCGTGCTGTTTCCGATGGATATTTTACAGCAACGTTTTTTTTCTTTTTCCCTTTTACATCAAAATAGACACTAAACCCACGGTGTAACATAGACATCATTGTTTCTCGATGATTAGAACTGAGTTTCACAACGACCATATCACCATCAAGTAAGGCCTCATGTGATAGCTTGTCTTCGCCTTTATCCTTAGTCCTTTCCTTTTGCGAAAACATCAAATTACTCGCTAATACAACCAAAAAAATAAATTTTAGTTTCATCATCCCATTTAAAGTTTAAACCTCAATATGGTTAGATAGCTATTTTCGAAAAAACTTGCGGTGAATCACCTATATTTTTTAGGAAGCTCAATCACAATTACTGGCTACTGGAATTTAAATTGGGTAAAATAAGCGTATAATTCATGGCTCCCTACCACCATATTATGAAATGATGATCTAAGCTGTTTTTGCTAATTTGGTGCCTTCATCTCAGTCAAAGAAATTGAAAAATTCCCATTGGGGTCTCTTGATATAACCTCTACACCATATTCCACTTCGCTCATATAGTTAATAGGTTGTAAGAAATTTGTGGAAACCTCGGTTTCCTCGACAATTGCATTTTCCCCTTCGATAACCTTTACATCATATACTAAAGTGTCCCCATCTTCATCTCTTCCAATCCAAGAAACCGACATCTCTGAGGAAGTCATGTCAAAATTGACAGTTATTTCAGCTGCATAAGGAGCGTAATTACCAACCGGAACACCCGGCGTGGTAAAAGAATAGGTGTCCCCTAGGGTTTCACCATCCGAGTTGATCGCCGTAACTGACCAGGTATAGGTTTTACCTCGGTCCAATACAACATCAGTTTGCAAAGTGTTCACGGTAGTGCTACTTACCTCCGTTTGGTTTTCGAACACTTTGAGCGCATAATTTTGTGCAAATTGGGCGGAATTCCACCCGAACCTTACGGATACCTTAAAGGGGTTACCAGAAACTTCTTCGAAATCAGAACAGGGTTCACCATTTTCTGGTAGCGTTCCAACTGTTTTGGCTGGAACCTGAGCTTGTTCATCTGGAGGAGTATCTCCTGAAGAATCGCTTCCCCCACAAGCAAACAAAAGAGAAGATAATACAATTATTCCTAGTATATTTTTGTGTGAAATCATTTTCATTTTTTAATAATCTTAAATGATTTAGTGCTTGTTCCAGTAGTCATAGTAACAGGATATACTCCTGTTCCAAAGCCTTGAAAGTCTATAAAATTAGTATCTCCATTTTTCAGCTGGACATCAATGACCAATTTACCTGTAATATCAAAAACTTTTACCTGCACTTTATCATAAATGCCATCCACATAGACTTTTCCCGATGTCAGTATTGGATACAAAAATATTTCATCGGACATTGAAAATGTATCAGATACCTTACCTTGACATTCGTTTATTCCCGAAATGATTATCGAATTTGAGCTTTCCAAACCTGATAGTGAAATGACGTTTTCCGCAGCTGAACCAAAGTTAAACTCCTGTAATTGCCCATTTAGGTCAACAACGTAGCTTTCACTTCCTGAAACACTATAATGCACTGTTCCATTTTTCGAATCAACGGGTCCACGTTTTCCGGTGATGGCATTGATCTCATTTATGGAGGCTCCAAATTCTTGTACATGCAGTGCGTCCGGAATCGATATACGAATTGAATAGATCCCTGTTGCCAATCCCCCTATTTTTAGGGGTTCCGAAAGCGTTACGGCGGTGTACTCCTGTGTAAAATTATTTCCGGTAATTTCGATATCAAATAGGTATCCAATCAATGATGTTGAAATACTAATAGCCCCATTGGACTCCCCGACACAAGTGGGCGTTTCGGTATAGACCAGTATCTCACTGGAATCAATTATTTCACATCCCTGAGCATTGACGGGAACCGAGGGGAGTGTATATAAACAACTGTCCAAATGATCCAAGACCCCATCCGCATCATCGTCTTCATTGCACAATGGCATTTTACCTCCATCGTTTATTGTCCAGCCATAAGTGTCAATAATAAACTGCCTAGCAATTTCGGACTCGCAATATAGATTGGTGTCGCCTGCAAAATAAACGCCACTTTGCAGACTTGCTAGACTACTCCATCCAATTAACAAGCTATCATAATTCTCCAAAGATAATCTGCATCCCCAGAACATACCAGTCATATCTTTTACTTTGCTCACATTCCAATTGCCAAGATTTTGATCAAAGCTAATGGCATCAGAAAACACTGAGCTCATGTATTCAACATTGCTGACATCCCAGTTACCAATATCCTGATTGAACACATTATTTCTAGTGAACATTCCTCCTATATTTCTTACTTCGCTAACATCCCAGGAACTTATATCATGATTAAATGTACTTTCCGCAAACATGCTATTCATATTAATGACTTTGCTAACATTCCAATTTTCAATGTTCTGATTGAACAAAGTTGCGCCCGCAAACATAGCATCCATTGTAATTGCATTACTTACATCCCAATTTCCAATATCTTGATTAAAGTTTTCCGCAGCTGTAAAAACCTGGGTCATATCCATAACATTGCTAACATTCCAATTGCCAATATCCGAATTGAACATCCTAGCCGCCAAGAACATACTTCTCATACTCTCTACCTTAGAAGTGTCCCATTTCTCTATGTCTTGGTTAAAAGAATTTGCTTCGTAGAAAACCGAAATCATCGAGGTAATATTGGTTGTGTTCCAATCCCCGATGTTGCTATTAAAGTTAGTCGCTCCCCTAAACATGCTATCTATGGTAGTAACTGTAGATAGGTCCCAATCATTGAAAGTATCATTTCCCACTAATCCTGTGCAATCCACAAACATGGTGGCCAAGGAATTTAATTGGGTGAAGTTGGGCACATCCATAGCTAGCACATCAAGGTTGGCACATCCAGCAAATGCCCATTCCATCGATTTCCAGCTTATTTCACCCCATTGGTCAACAGAAATTATTTTCTCTTTGTCTCCGCTAAAATTGAAGTAAATCCTTGGAAAATTCCCAGAAATAGCAACCTCATAGGTTCCAGGTGTTGTATATGTATGGGTAATATCACCGGTCACATTGGTATCCGAGGTTCCATCGCCCCAATCAACAGCATAATCGTACACTTCGCCCAGGTGGGTCGGTATGGTAATTTGGTTATCTTCCGAAACACCTGGGTTATCGGTTTTCCATGTGGTTATGAAGGCGGTATTCGTAGTAGCTCCGTTATCAACTGCCAACATTTTAGCAAAGACAGGGCCTCCAGAAATACCATCAATATAGACCACGGTTATATTTTTGTCATCATCAACAACCATATCCATTGGTCTAGCGCCCCTACTGGCGGTTACCTGGTTATCACCTACCACTTCCCAATTGGTTTCATTAAAACGGTATACAAGATTACCATTACCCGAATCCCTATAGAATACATAAGGAACACCTGGATTATCAAAGTTCAAAACAGGATATGCCAGGAAGGAAGAGACACCAAGACTACCCAATTTTTCCCAATTTACTCCATTGAAACGTTGTACGGTTGCTTCCCCATCTAGGGAACCTTCTTGGTTGCTATAAACAACATAGGGAGTGTCAAATTTGTCGAGTTTAATTGAGATGCCATAGGCTGTCCCAGAAGAAAAACCAGCATCACCAACATATTCCCAATCAGTACCATTATAGCGTTGGACCACTATCTTTCCAGAATTTGCGGCATCGCCATAAGCTACATAGGGCACATTGGAGTTATCCAAGGCTATAGAGATGTGGTCTGCACTGTCCGGGGAAAAACCAGTATCTCCTATGTATTCCCATGCAGTACCGTTGAATCTACGAACAATAATTTTACCGGAAAGACCTGGTTCCCCGTAGGCAATGTATGGTGTCCCTGAATTGTCCATAGTCATTGATGGATAATTTACACCATTGTCAAAAAGCCCTCCTACGGCTTCCCATTCGACACCATTAAAATGTTCCACTTCCAACGAGGGGTTGCCTAAACTTATATAGGCAATCCAAGGCAATCCTAAGTTGTCGATGGTTATAAAAGAAGATCCTGGTTCATTAACTGAGAAACCTGCGTTACCCACAATTTCCCAACTACCTCCGGTATATCTTCGAACGGTTGCCTTGTTGTCATTTTCACCATCTCTATACACGACATAAGGAACATTATTTGTGTCGATAGTCATGGCAGAAGAACCAGTAAATCCTTCTGATAAGCCCGCAGTTCCAACCCTTACCCATGATGTATTGTCCAAATGATAAACATTGGCTTTTTTAGCACTTGCACCGTCTCCATTAACATAGGTGACATAAGGCATACCTGAATTATCCAGTACTATTCCCGTATAACTTACAATTTCGCTAATACTTGAAAAAAAAGAACCTCCGACAGTTTCCCAAGTTAATCCATTGAATCGCTGTATAGTAGCCTTACCGGATAATCCATTGCTGCTTTCAACATCTGAATATATGACATAGGGAACTCCGGAGTCATCAATATCTATTTGCGTGTAATTGGCTATATTATTGGAAAATCCCGCACTTCCAACTAATTCCCAAATGGTGCCATTAAATCGTTTTACTGTAGACTTAGAGTCATTCGCCCAATCGCGATAGATTACATAGGGAACATTGGAATTGTCCAAAGCCATGGATACATAATTTACTTCTGCATCTGAAAGACCCAAGCTACCTACCGCTTCCCATGAAGTACCATTGAACCTTTGAACAGAGGCTTTCCAATCGGTCGCTGTATCACGATAAGCCACATAGGGAATACCATTGGTGTCTATATCAATATTGAGGTACGTGGATCTTGACCCTGAAAAACCTGCTTCGCCTACCACCTCCCAGCTTGCACCATTGAAACGGGAAACAGTAGCTTTTCCAAAATTATCTTCATCAACATAGGCTACATATGGAACTCCATTATGGTCAATAGCTATAGTAGTGTCGCTGGCAAGACCACTGGAAATCCCTTCACCCACAGATTCCCAAGTTGTTCCGTTGAAACGCTTTACCGTTGCTTTTCCAGAGTTGGCCACATCACTATAAACAACATAAAAAATACCTGAACTATTCATTGCTATAGAAGTATAATCCGCTTGCCCATCAGAAAAACCAGGACTCCCAACCATTTCCCAACTTGTTCCTTCAAACCTCCTAACTGTTGCTTTCTTCGAATTTCTATAATCACTGAAAGCAATACAGGGCCTGCCCATATTATCTAAGATTATTGAGGTAAATTCAGCAGCTTCAAAAGAAGGTTGGTTATAATCGTCTGGCCCCAAAGGTTCCCAGTCCTGAGCGGTTAACGTCGTGACTATACACAAGAAGGCTGTCACCAGCCATTGGTTAAGTTTTATCCTCATAGTTACGTCATGTGTAGTGCTTAATTATTACTACTGTTGTAAACGCTGCTAAAATAGTATTTAATAAAGTGCAAATGGACAATAAATCGATATGTTGTGGACATTCCCCCGTATGTTGAAAACTATTGGTCCCAAATTTATCGATACTACTGTTTCGTAAGCCTAATCTCCCACGATTTGATATTTAACCGGATAATACCCCAAACAAATAATCAATGTTTGTATTATTTAAAAGAACATAATTCCTGATTATGCAATAAGTCATATAGAAAGAGTCTCATCCATATTTGTGAGCTCATATTTCATTGAGGACAAAGATTTCCTTGTTCAGTAATATTAGTCGTCTCCTGAAAGGATAACAACTAAAGTTCCTATTAGTTTGATAAATTATAAAAAAGATGGCAATCAACTAAAAAGAAGGGATTAAGGCTTGTTGGTAGCAATCAATTCATCATGGTTCCAGACCCCACTGGCCACTAAATCACCTTTTTTACCATAAAAAGCGCCTTCGCCAGTGCGTTCATCATCTTTCCAAAACCCAACAAATTTTTCTCCATTTGGCCAATGATAGGTACCTTTTCCAGATCGCTTGTCGTTGACATAGTGTCCTGTATAATATTCTCCATCTGCCCAATAAAAGGAACCCTCTCCGTTCCGTTGATTGTCTTTCCAGTCACCAACATACCTGCTTCCTGTACTCAAAATAGCTACTCCAAAGCCGTTTGCCTTGCCATTTTTAACCTGGCCCACATAGTGCATTTGACTTCCCTTGGCATTTGTAAAAGTAAGATACTCGCCAGAGGTTTTATGCTTAAGTTGTTTTTGCATCATTGCAATCTGCACCTTGGCCTTTTCCATGGCAAAATACAGGGAATCATATTGTTGGATTTCCTTTGGAGCCGATGTTTGAAGCGCAACTAGGGAATCCACTTTATGTTGTAGTTCCTCATTTTCCAAATTTTGGTTTGATTGCGCTCGTAAGGACATCATTTTTTGTGTCAAAGCAATTCGCAGTTCCAATTCCCTCTCCTCTTCAGTAAGATGTTCCTGATATTTTTCTTGATATGCCCGTAAGGCTCCGCTATAATCATCGCCGTCAATGATCAACGCATCTATTTCATTGAGTTCGTTATGATCAACCCTGGTGCTCTGAGACTGTTCTGTTTGCCTAGACTCTAATGTAAGCAGTTGATTTTTCAAATCTTTTGTCTTGAATTGATAAAAGACCGTAAGACCAATGCTCAATACTAAAACAAGATATAGGAACTGATGGAAATGTTGTTTTTTCATGATGGATTTGAATGACTACGCTACATATACGATGTTAATCCTCAAAATGGATGGCGGGCAGCTTATTTTTTACTTTCCGAATGTCCGGTGAGAAATACACATGGAACCGCATCGTCCAATTTTGTTTGTAAATACCACCATTTTCCAAGGTCTGCCCCTGAGAATACATCATACCTGCCGCAACCGTAAGTCTGGGCGTTAAAATGTAGCCCAAAGTAGCGGTCAATCGCAAATCCTCCATGGGGCTGGCCACCACCGCCTTCCCACTCTGCATAATCAACTCGGCTTCCGGAGACACATATAACGTCTTGGGCTCCAGCTTGTAATTGCTCAACGGAATCTTGGCCCTGAACATATAACGCCATCGGTTTCTAAAAATATATTCGCTTTCATCTGGAAAATCCTGCGTCCAACGGTGCTCTATCCGCAGTCTGTGATAGATCATGAAATTATAGAGCGGCATGGCAAATTGATATTGGTGCCAAATCCGAAATTCAGGCACTACGGAACGGTCTTCCGATGCCTCATCGGTATTAAAGTTGACACGAAGCACACCCCCTAAACTAAAGTTCACTTTTTTGGAATAGATATATCCAATGGCATGACGGTTATAAACCTGCCCTATTTGACCAATCCATGGCGTATTTTTACTCTCTTCAAATCGAAAATGGGTCTGCGCATCCCAAAACAACCGTTTGGAAATTCGAATATTTCCATAGGTATTAAACCAAATCTTGGTTTTTGGGTCCTTGTATTCGGATTCAGAGGGCAACACCTCTCCTTCTTGGGCTTGCACCGTCCCTATCAAGAAGAATAGGGTCACAACCCACATGGAATGTTTTATGATTTTTTTCATCACTATTTTTCCAAGGATTGAAGGTTGAACAATTCCAAGACGGTATTTGGATTCCTTTCTTTTCGCAACTTGCGTTCCAGTTTTACGGTATCTTCATCTCGCAATTGAAGCATTCGATTATGGAGATTAACCAACAGGCGGTTTAACGCAATGGCCTTTTCACAACCCAAATCGCTATTGACCTGTGTCAAAATATGGGGTATCAATACGTTGTGATATGCACTGGTAATGCGCTTTTTTACTTCTTCATCCATTATATTGGCCATAAACGGATTCCAAACCGCATCCTTATATAGCTCCTGGATTTCCAACGCTTTTTGAGGAAGCGATCCAATATTTTGTGCCAAATTTTGAAAGGTGTTCAAACAGCCTACAAGCAATTGTGCCTTTTCCAATTTTCCTTCAGTTTTGGCTAAGGTCGAGTAGGAATTTAAGTTGTTCTCAGCTTGTGTTTTAATGCTTTCCAAAGCCTGCAATACTTTGCCTGAAGCTTCCGTGCTATCGATTACTTGGTTCAATTGATTAATTTGGGTAATCATCCGGGCTTCTAAGGTTACAAACTCTTGCTGTTGCTGCTCATTTTCAACCTTTTTGTACAGCAGGTCGGCTATATGCCTTAAACTTTCGTTGGCGTATTGGGCTATTTGCGATAGGCTTTCATATGCTGGTGCTTCAAACTCATAATTATCAGAATCCTCAAGTTCAAAGAATTGTAGTTCTTCTTCACCCAGAGACACTGAAACCCGCTTGGAGGGAACGCCTTTTGCAAACAAATGATTCATTAATTGTTCACGCGTTGCATAATCCAACACATCCTGTTGTTGGTAGGATGCCAGTTTTTTCAATGGACCAACAAAAAAGGTATTCAAATGCTGCACCACCTCATATAAAAACTGTGCTTCACTATCTGACCGTTTTAATAGATTCAACTGCGTGTTCTCCAATAGCCCTTTGGCTAATCTTTGGGCATCCTCATAGCTATTTTTAATCTTTACAAGTTGTTTGTTCTCTACTGAATCAAGAGGTGCATAGGGTACCTTTACCTTAAACATGGGCATAAATTCTGATGGCCCCAATTGGGAAAGAATATCATCCAGTTTTTTGTAATGTGAGGCATTTTCATCCAAAACCATGGTGATGCCTTCCTGTAAGGAATGTGCATCATTCTCGCTCAATTGTAGTTTTAACAATTGTGAAAAACGGGTGTCAAGATTAATGATTTTGAACGTACCAAAAGATTCTTGATATATTGGAATGGACTTCCGCTCCTCCTCTGTTCCCAATTCAATATCAGTCAACACCCCATCATCAAATGTCCAGGTCTCTGTTGAGCCTTCCCCAAACATGGTCCAATCGTCATGGGCCAATCCATTTCTTAAAAAACGTCCTACCAGGGTACTTTTCCCATATTCAATCCGAAAACTTTGTTGTGGTACACCATCAGCATAATTGATGGTACTCCGAAACAAGGTTACCTTTATTTTGGAATCCGCTATTAGAGCTTCCGAAATGGTCCATAGACCATCTGGTTTTCCCATCGAAATGTTACCCTTGGCCTCTTTTTGAATACCATTGATATTGACTCGGTACTGATAGCCTATTACTTCTGTTTTTTTGTCCGATTCAAATTCCCCAAACAGAAACTGCCATGGACCATTAGGGTATCCATCGATAAAATCCCCAGAAAAAGAAAATGTTTTGTCCTTTTGATTCAATAACGCTCCCAAATTTGATCGCCGGAAGTTGAAAGGTCCCTGAAGAAGTGTATCTCCGTTGGTAATTTGATAGGTGTAATCTACCTCTCCAGTATAATTACCTACCTGAAAAGGGCCTGTATAATGTAATTCCTCTTGTCCTATAATGGATGGTGAAAAACATAGCATCGAGAAAATCAGTACTATCAAAGGCCATGACCGTAAGGTTGATTTCACAAGAAAAATGAATTTAAAATTAGTGTCCCGTTATTGTATCATCTCACAAATGTGATGTCCTATATACGGAGGTATAGCAATTTTGGATGCCTTGAATATTTTTTTGTTCAATTGAAAGCCACAACGTATTGATGATTGGAGAAAAAAGTGTAAGATGTTTATTTAATTGGTGTTATTTTCCTAATTACCACCATTTATCTGTTACTTTTTGGTCTAGTTTATTTAAGCTAATCACCTGCCCTATCTGTGGGGCAACAAGCTGAAGTCCCAATTCATCTGCTTTTTGGGTAACCCTCTCAATAGGATCTGTCCAGGAATGCAATGCCAATTTAAAAGCACCCCAGTGAATAGGCATTACTATTTTGGCACTTACATCCAAACCCGCCTGGGCAGTTTCTTCGGGAAACATATGAATATCTGGCCACCTAGTGTTGTATTGACCGCACTCCATCATAGCAAAATCAAATGGTCCGTATTTCTTTCCAATCTCCTTGAAATGACTTCCATAGCCACTGTCTCCGCTGAAGAATAGTTTATCAGTTGCAGATATTATCACCCAAGAACTCCATAGTGTGGTTTGATTACCTCCAAATTTACGTCCAGAAAAATGTTGCGCTGGCGTACATGCAAACTGCAAACCTTTATAGTTAACTTCTTGCCACCAATCCAATTCAACCACGCTTTCCTTTTTAATGCCCCATTTTTCCAAGTGAACGCCCACACCCAATGGAACATAGAACATGTCTACCTTATCTTTTAACGTGATAATGGATTTGTAATCTAAATGGTCGTAATGGTCATGTGAAATAAGTACTGCATCTATTTTTGGGAGTTTATCAATGGTTAATGGCATTTCCCTATTGAAACGATTTTCACCCAACAACGGATGGGGCGCCGCGACTTCTCCAAACATAGGGTCAATCAGGATATTCTTTCCATCCATCTGGAGTAAGAAAGCTGAATGACCATACCAGATGAGACGGGAACCGCCCTTATAATCGGCAACGTCTAGAGAGTCCAACTTCTCAACTTCTAGATTTTGTTTAGGCCGTCCATTGGGAACTTTAGTAGTAAAAAATGCATAGGCAAGTTTGACTGTTTCGCCAAAACTTAAATCTTTTGGAACGTCTTTCTGATTTACAAATTTACCGTCTTTATAGTTTCTTGACTTTTGATATTCTTTTTGTTTCTCTTTGGATATATCACCTCCAAAGCTTGGGTAAAAGTTTACGAAAAGGAGATAGGCAATTATTAATATTCCTATTAGAGAAAGTATGACAACCAACATTCGTTTCAGATATTTTTTTAGTGTTTTCAAATCCAATAATTATCAATTTTGGCACTACCCTACTTTCCGAATTCACCAAATAGGAAGTCTTAAAACAATATAGGCTTCTTTTCTTGATTTAACGGTGTATTAGTCTCCGATATTTTTAGGGTTGTATGCCAATCTAACTATCTTTATAGGGTAAGTTTAACAATTTATAGTGCCTTGGGAAAATTTATACGTCCACATTTAGAAATAACAACTAAAAAAGTCTTTCTGGAATTTTCTGGTTTAAGGATAATCCTAGTTTTCCTTATCACATCAATTTCACATATAATACATGGACAAGATGTTTTTACAACAAAAGGACTGTATTTTGAAAATGTATTTAGCAACATATACAAGGGAAACTTTTCGGATATTCCCTTTGGTAGGGACAATACAAAGTTTGTTATTTTATACAATGCTTATCTCAATGCCTATGGAATGGGGTGCGAGGGTTCCTTACCTCCAGATAAGGTTGAGATTGCAATACCAAAATGTGCTTCTGAAGAGGTTATCACTGATGAATATGGTATTGAAACCCATAGCGTATGTGCAGAATGGACATCGGTTGGAACAGGACTTCATGCTGATCCGAAAATGTATGAAGCAAAATTAGCTCTGGACAAACTTAAGGCTGGGGAATCCTTCCGAAGCATTTTTCATACCACTGCCCATGATAATCCTTCGGACGACCTAAAAGAGCTATTGAAAAATTCACGAAAGGCCGAACAGGATATGGCTGCGCTATTCCTAATGAACAAATGTGATGGTCTTGGGCTTCAAAAGTTTGCCGAAAACCTTAGACTGTTCGCTATGGATAGTCCATCCATCCAGCAGGTTTTGGAAACGGAAAATCCGCAAGTCAGAATTGGTCCCACTGGTGATCACGATTTTAGACTGTTCATGGAAGATTTGATAAAGGACCAATCCAGAAGATGGATATCCAACAAATTTATAATTGGTAGCACCTCAGATGTTCATGTTAGCTTAAGGGACGACAATGGAAGACCCGCTGTAATTTTTGCTCGATTCGGATACAATGATTTTAGTGGACAAAATAGTGGTTCTGTAAAGTTAACACTGACCAATGGGCTTCCAGATTGTATATATTTCTTTGACTTTCCAAATACGTGTAGGACACCTAATAGTAGTATAGTGAACAACTATGTCAATGGTTTCTATGAAAGATAGCCAATAGTAAGCCTCTCAATCTTTCAGCCGTCAACGCTATAACTCACCCTGTAAATGGCATCGCCAAAATCATCTGAAATCAACATTGAACCATCTTCCAAAAACAAAATGTCCACAGGTCTGCCAAACCTTTCTTGACTTTCCTCATCCAACCAACCATCTATAAAGGTCTCATAACTTATTGCTTCATTATCCTGAAGACGTACCAAAGAGATTTTATATCCCACCTTGCTTGATCGGTTCCATGAGCCGTGTTCAGCAATAAATGCCTGATTTTTATAGGAAGACGGAAACATATTCCCTGTATAAAACTTTACTCCCAAAGGTGCGACATGAGCTCCCAGCTGCTGTACGGGGGGTACAAAGTCTTCGCAAGGGAATTGATCACCAAACTCGGTATCCTTAACCGTTCCACCATGGCAATATGGGTATCCGTAATGTTGCCCAGCCTGGTCTACACGGTTAAGCTCACAGGGAGGAATATCATCACCCATCATATCACGACCATTATCCGTAAACCACATCTGTTCGGTTTCTGGGTGCCATGTAAATCCAACAGTATTGCGGACACCTTTTGCATAAATTTCCCTGTTGCTACCATCAGGGTCCATTCGAGTTATGGTCGCATAACGTTCATCTACGGTTGTGGAATCGCAAATATTGCATGGAGCTCCCACGGGAACGTATAATTTTTCATCTGGACCAAAAGCGATATATTTCCAACCGTGATGGAACTCAGTAGGATAGTCATCATAAATAACCTCTGGCTCTGGTGGATTTGATAATTGTTCCTCTATGTTTTGGTATTTAAGTAATCTACTTACCTCAGCAACGTATAAAGCACCGTCTTTAAAGGCAACTCCATTGGGAGATTCTAAATCTGTATCCAAAGTGATGATACTATCCGCTCTAAAATCTCCATCCAAATCTTGAAGGGCATATACCTGTTTTTCATTACGTGTACCAACAAAAAGAGTTCCATTATCCCCCATTGTCATGGATCGTGCTCCATCAATACCTTCAGCAAAAATAGTTATCTTAAAGCCTTCCGGTAAATTGAGGTTCATTAACGGTAGATCTGTCTCTATTAGATTTTCGTCAATTTCTTTCTTTGTTTCTTCTTTTTTCCCATTACAGGAAAAGAGGAATATAGTCAACAATAATGCACAAGTGATTTTTCCAAACATAGCTTTGTCAGTATCGAAACGTTTTAATTGGTAAGTTTTGAAATAGGTTCTAAATCAATTTTTCGAAACTCAACCTCTGATCCTTCAGCCTGAATCGCAATTTGACCCATCGTGGCTGTGGCGTTATACCCATGATTTACGAAGTCTCCATTTACCCAAACTTTTATCTCATCATTTAAACATTCTATGGTCATTGAGTTCCAGTGACCCAATTCCTTTTCTGAATTATCGGTTAAATTGGTGATTCTTCGCTTCTTGCCTTCAGTAATTCCCCATTCATTTTTAGGACCTCTGCGCTCCTCCATATTATCTACCTCAATATCTTCAACAATCACCCAAAAGTCACCAGCGTTCTTATGCTTCATTTGCACTTCAATGGATTTTGGAAACATCTTGTAAAGTGCCCTAGGTGTGGACGCATGTACCAATATCCCACAATTTCCCGGTTCAGCTGTAAACCGGTACTCCACCGTTAATCGATAATTTTTATGGATTGCATCTGAAATAAGGTGTCCTCTTGGCGTACCAAGACTTATGAGGTTACCATTCTTCATGATAAATGGATTTTTTTCACTAGGTACGGAATCCATTTCCGGAACATCAATATGCCAACCATCAAGCGTATTTCCTGTAAGAAGGCTTTTGGGTTCAGGATTACAGGCAATTATTGGAATAATAACTAATACTAGGTAAATACACTTTTTCATAGTTAAAGCTTCATGAGCTGTCTAAAGATACCCAAAAAACCATAATGCATATCCAAACTTGATATTCAAAACATCTGGCCAAGAACAAATTTTTATAGGAACTTTTATGTCGTTTTACTACGACTTCAGGACAAATGTTCATTCAAGAACCGAACAAACTATTAGATTCCCTGTTATTTGTATCTCAATCAAAAATCCACATATTATGAACAGAAAGGAATTTCTTAAAAACAATTTGATTATAGGTGGCATGGCCATAGGTGCTCCAACTTTACTAATTGCAAATTCGCATACAAACCAGGAAGAGGTTTTTGACAAGGAATTGATTCAAGCATTTGTATTCGCAGCTCACAAAAGCCTTGAGGATACGCGTAAAATTCTTGAAAAGCACCCTTTACTGCTTAACTGTACCAATCAATTCAAAAAAGGAGATTTTGAAACGGCTATAGGAGGTGCATCGCATATGGGCAGACGAGATGTAGCAGATTATCTGGTAGGCAAAGGTGCAAGACTGGATATTTTTAACTACGCTTTTTTAGGGTATGACGAGATTGTTAAAAAACTAGTGCAGAATCATTCAAATTTGCTCAATGCTCCTGGACCCCATGGTTTTACACTATTGCACCATGCTGAAGTAGGTGAACGTAAAGAGTTAGCTAAATGGTTAAAATCAAAAGGGTTGACCGAAACACATTTTAAGGGGATTTTTGGATAAACAAGGACAAAATCGTTAATAGCCTATATTTGTGATTAATGATATTGAAACAATGTGTCATTCCTAATTTCCTATTTCAATGCAGTTTATAGCCAATGAAAAAAGGTTTTATTTTTTATCAATAGCACTGCTAGCCCTAATTTTCATCATCACTCTTGTACAGAATATCATTCGGTACAGTCATCATTCAAGTTATAGTATTTGGACATCAATAATTTATCTCTGTGTTTCCGTTCTTTTATTTATACCCGTAATTGTACTTGGCCTTCAAGTTCAAAAAAAAATAAAGAACAACTACAAAAAATGGTATTGGACGTTGAATATCGGCTTCGCATTACTTGTTTTGCTGCTTTTTTATGTGCTATCAAATGTTATACTGCATAGTTTAGGGTATTTTGAAAATTATATAGATTCCGATTATGCCAGATACTATTATGGAAGGGAAGCCCTATACCATTTATTTTTTGTTTTAACATCCGCTGCATATGTTTACTTCCAAAAAAGCCAAAAACAAACCATTGAGGTGTATAAAGGCAGAAAATTGGTTACGATTCCATTGGAAATGATTCATTGGATTGAAGCTGAGGGACATTACCTTAACTTTTATACCCAAACGGAAAAATATTTGCAACGGAATCGTATTGGAGCATTGGCAAAACAATTACACCCAGACTTCGTAAGAATACACCGAAAGTATATTGTGAACAAAAATCAAATCTTTGCCATGGAAAAGGAAAAAAGGGAAGAATATATTGTTCTTAAATCAAAGGAAAGGTTGAAAATTGGGCAGTCTTTTAAACCTATTGAATGGTAAATCATTCGTTAACTGAATATTCAGAAACCCTCCCGTTATACCCTATGGGTGTTCTATGGGTACTAATAACATTGATTGAGCTATTATGATTCGGAAACAATTCTGTGGTCACTGTATAGCTTTCCCCTTGATTCTTGATTACAAAACTCATGGTATATCCTTGTGTTTTTTCATTTTGGGTTATCTCAAATTTCTTGGGCAATCCTTTAAACGTAATTCCAACATTCGTGCTATTGTAACCCCCTCCCATTTGTCGCTCTCCAAAATAGGGAAGAAAAACATCTAAACTATCTCCAATAATTCGCAAATAATTGGGGGTGGTAGTTAAATCAATCCGATTTCCTGTACTACCTAAGGGCAACAACCCAGCATTGGAGATACTGACTAAGCTATTTGTTGCCAAAGGCAGTGCGGAACGGGCCACAATCTCGAATGTCCTTTCGGCCACCATAGTATCCAAGGCTTCCTTTTTTGCCGCGTTATAATTCGTTTTTGATGTTGAGGAACAACTCAAAACCAATCCAAGCAACAGCACAAAACTAAATTGGAACAACTTTCTCATAGCACATAGATTTATCGTTGACCTTAAGTTACACAAAGTTGTTTTAAATCGCCTATACTTTAACTTTTCTATATAACTACACCTATAAATTTCTGGATTATGTTCAAGTCTACTACATCAGATAAAACCATTTCACTTATTTGATTTTTATACCCGAGTTATCCTGAAATTTTCCGGTAATTAGCCACCCTCCAAAATCTTCAGAAACTGCCATAAAAAGCATATTTTCTCCTTTTTTAAGGTCAAGATAAATTGCATCGAACAGACCTATGGTTCCTAAATACCGATAGTCCCTAGATCGGAAGTTGTTGGTGCCTTTATAAATGGGCTGACCATTTAAAATGGCCACAACCCTATCTGAATATCCAAAATCAAATAGTTTTGTCTGGGGTCTATCGGAATGAATGGTAATTTTTGCAAAAACAGTATTTCCCGGTTTTCCATCACGCAACTCAACCTGTCTTGAAATGTTTGCCGCAGTTCCCTCTTCAATGGTAATTTCCTTTCCCCATGTCCTGGATTCAATAACCGAAGTGAGTTTAGTATGGTCGGTCAACAATGATTCTTCAAACTTATCCGATATTTCCCAGCTTGGGACTAATCCCTCAATAGGTTCCCGTTCAATGGGCATAAAGTCCTTAATAACATCTTTTTCCTTATCTATAACAATATTTGCAATATGCAGCGCTTGATTATTTCCACCCGTAAACCGTACCTCCCCGGCTTTGGCTTTGTGAAATAGCTTCCATGAGAGATTGGGAGTATCCGAATAATCCAAAAATACCTGCGCCCGATCATTGTTCACCACTAATTTCACATGCGTCCAATCATCAAATTTATAGTGATAGGGGAAGGAATATTTTGGGCCAAAGTAGAACTGCCATGGGGTTATTCCATTCGTTATGGGCGTTGCTTGATTTGCATCTGGATTACCCGATTGATGCGGCCTAATATAAAATTCTTCGGCGTTTGCATCATACACTCTAAAATGTACACCTGGAAATCCCCGTACATTCTGCTTTAAGTGCACATCATATTCTATGGTGCCGTTTAAAAAAGTCTCATCTTTAAGCGTAATCGCCCCCCTTTGAAGATAAATGGAAGCCTGATCCTTATAGGTTTCCAAAACATATGATTTGGCTTCGATTTTCCAATGTAATGTATCCAATGGGATGATATTTTGCGAGAAGCTCTGTTGTACACAAAACAGGGTAATGCAAAAAGTCAGGTTTATTGTCGCTCTTAATTTCATTTTCTTGTTGTTTTGGAGCTAAACTCAAAATAATTGCTTGAAAAAAGTGAAACAAGTTGGTTCAATCCGAATCATTATTGGACAATTATATTTATTTTGAGGATGTTTGTACCCTAAATGAAACTATACGCAGAACATAAAACGGTTGGTAAGTGCCTTCAACAAATTGAAGACAAGTTGGGTTGGGGCAATTCAGCAAAATGGCACAATGAGGTGTTCACTGAATTAAGCGAAGCTATAGAGAAAGAAACCCATGTGCTTTTAAGTCCAACCACACTAAAAAGAGTTTGGGGGAGAATAGATTATAAGAACGCCCCAAGTATCAGCACGTTGAATGCATTATCACAATTTGCCGGATATCTTAACTGGCGTGATTTTAAAAATAAGGTGGGCAACAAAAACCCTTCATGGATTGACCGCAAGCTTACCCCCAACCTGAGAATTATAGTAGTGTCTGCATCCATAATGACCCTGGTGTTCATTTCATTGTTTTCGATGATTGGCATTGGAAACAATAATGCTGCTTTTGATTCTTCACAGATAAAATTTTCAAGTCATCCAATTGCAGAGGGCATTCCCAATTCCGTTGTTTTTGATTTTGATTTAAAAGGAGTGCAATCTGACAGTATCCATATTCAGCAGTTTTGGGACAAAACAAAAACCATCAAAATAAAACCGGAACAAAAACAGGCAACAGGAATCTATTATTACCCCGGATATTTTAGGGCACGACTACTTATCGATGGTAAACGAATAAAGCAGCATGATCTCTATATTAAAAGTGATGGTTGGTTGGGAACACTTGATTATAGCCCAGTTCCAAAATATGTAAAGGAACTGTATTTAAACCCTAATAAATTATCGCTACCAGCCCATAGCATCAATGAAATTATGCAGAGCGATGAGCCTTTGATTTCTTCGTTCCATTTTATTGAAGCGTTTGAAAAAGTCTCTGGAGACAATTTTAAGCTAGTCACTGAAATAAAAAATGTATATCGAGACAAATGGGCCGTTTGTCAACATGTGTCCATTGTTATTATGGGAACAAAGAGCTCGCTGATCATTCCTTTTTCCATTCCAGGATGTATTTCAGAAATTGGAATTATGTTAAGTGAAACTTTTTTGAGCGGAAAAGAACATGACCTATCCGGTTTGGGTATCTCATTGGAAACAGCGAAAACCATTAGAATTGAGGCGGTAGAAAAACAACTTACCATTTTCGTAGAAGGTAAAAAGCTGTTTTCAAAAACTTACAATGAATCTATTGGCGATTTGACGGGTATCCGCTATCGCTTTTTGGGCGCTGGGGAAATAAACAGTATAAAACTTACGGACCTGAAAGAAGAAATAATACTTATGGATGAAGATTTTCAAACTTTAAATATAAAGTAGGTTTAATTCGGAATAGGCATAAAGTTACTTTCCACTCCAAAGATTATCCCCCAAAATTTTTGGCATTACCTCTTTCTTGTAATTACGACTTAAGGGAATTTTATAGGAACCTATTTGAATCTCGTGTTGGGCAACCCCCTCAATTTTGTCTATGGCAACAATATATGATTTATGTACCCGAATAAAATTGGTTGAATCTAACCTTTCTTCCACGTTTTTTAAAAAAAGTAGACTTACATACTTTCTTTTTGTGGTTTGAATAACAACATAATTCTGTAACGCTTGCACAAAAAGTATACCTTCCAAAAATATCTTTTCATATTTTCCATCACACTTAATAAAAAAGCAGCTTTGTTCCTCTTCCTTTGCCAAGACAGTATCCTGATGCCTAAGTGCGAATTGCTGTTTGGCCTTGGTAGCCGCCGCAAAAAAACGATTAAAGGAAACTGGTTTTAAAAGATAATCCAATACGTTCAAATCAAACCCCTCAATGGCATAGTTGGGAAAGGCAGTCGTCAAAACCGTCATTGGAGGTTTTGGATTGGATCTTAAATATTCCAAACCGTTCATCAAGGGCATTTGTATATCCAAGAAGAGCAAATCCACTTCCCCACTTCCCAAAAGCTTTGGAATATCAAGCGCAGATATTCCGGTACCTACGCATTTCAGAAAATCCAATTGCTCAATGTAGCTAATAATGCCCTCGCGCGCTAAGGGTTCATCATCGATAACGATACAATTGATCATGAGCCTACTTTTTTAAGTACGGTTCCCTCTTCACCTGGTAAAACGATTTCCAATTTTACCGAATAGGTATCTTTTCCTTTTGTAACGACCAAGGTATGGGAATCTGGGTAGATAATATCCAATCTGCGTTTCACATTTTTTAACCCCAAACCACCATATACATGCATTTCATCCAATGTGTTTTGGAATTCAAAGTTTGCACTGTTCTCAAGTTCAAATTGCAATCTTTTCCCATCCATATGGATATCCAAACGCATCCATTTTTTAAGTTTAAAATCCTCTGAAAGATGCTTAAAGGCGTTTTCAATAAAAGGAATCAATATAAATGGAGCAATGGTGAAACGTTCTCCTTCCCTTTTGGCAATATTGGATGTAAGTTCAAAATTATTGTTTTGACGAAGGCTTTCCAGTTCCATAAAACTTTCAATATATCCCAATTCGTTTTGCAGTGGAATTTGATTACTGTTGCATTCATACAATTGATATCGCAGCAAACTTGAAAACTTGACCAATGACTCAGACGCCATTTCTGGGTTCTTGTTAATCAATACAAATATTGAATTGATCGTATTAAATAAAAAGTGCGGGTTAAATTGCGATTTCAAGAATTTTAGCTCAGTTTCAAGCTTTTCCTTTTCAAGGACCTGTTGCCTTTTTTGGGAAGCGATCCAAATCTTTGTAAGTTTTATACTCATACCCAAGGTCACGGCTCCAACACATGAAGGAAGTGCATTGTATTTAAAAATTGAAATGGGGCTTTCCGGTGAAATCTTAAACAAATCGTATACAGGCATATCTGCAACCCTAGCCGCTAAAAAATAATTGGAGGTAATCAATGTGGCCATCAATACTACAACGCCTACTGTAGAAAGGAAAAAAAAGATGTATTTCCTTTTTTGAAGTAATCTAGGAATTAAAACATATAAGCAGAAATACACGCCAGCTGCTTGGTAGAGGACATATCCTAGATATTTTACAATTCCATGAGGTTCAGTAACGGATTGAAACACTTCTGTTACACTTCCGGAAAATATGGTCCACCACGTAAAATGATACACCGCCCAAAACAGGACATGATGTATTTTATAACGTTCTATGAACGCTAACGAGGTAGTAACTGTATTTGATGATAGTCTTCCTGTCGACATAGATTCAACAAGATACGATGGCTCTTTTGGTTATTCAAATATGGTAGCCTCCAACTTGACATCAGGTTACTATTTATTGATGAAAGGAATTTAAATCGCTTTTCGGTCATAAAATCATGAAAATCAAATCCAAAAGACCTCTTGTAATGAAATAAAACCACTTTGTCATTCAGTTTTTCGATACAGAAATGATTTTGCCTACTTGCCTTCAAAATCATATAATGAAATCAATCGGGCTATTCCTTTTAGTTTTTTTCACTTGCGTTCAAAGTCTTTTAGGTCAGCTTACAGGTTCCGTCCAGGATAAAGAAGAAAATGAGATACCATATGCCAATATTACCTTACTTAGTTCTCCTGAAGCAATTTTACAAACAGGAACCATAACTGATGAAAATGGAAGGTTTGAGCTTGATTTTCCAGGTTCTGGAACCTATATTTTTCGGGTAAGTCTACTTGCATTTGAAACCTGGGAATCTGAACCCTTTACAATTACTTCAAATTCACAGCAACTATCCTTTCCTCCCATTACGTTATTGGAAGAGGTAACATCACTAGAAGGTGTTGCAGTTGTAGGCAAGAGAAAGTTAATACAAAGAACTCAAGAAGGAAGTGTAATTAATGTACAAGAAAGTATTCTTACCAAAGGTAGTTCTGCCCTACAGTTACTTGAACGTTCTCCCGGAGTTCTCTTAGATCAGCGAAACAATAGCTTTTCCTTAAATGGAAAAAGTGGAACATTAATTATGATCAACGGTAAACCACAACGCATACCAACCGCGGATTTAATTGCCATGTTGAGTGGCATGAGTGCTGATAACATTGAGAAAATTCAACTATTGACCAATCCTTCTGCCAGATATGATGTTGATGGTACTGCTGGAATCATCAATATTGTTCTGTCCAAAAATGAAGCATTAGGGCTACGTGGCTCCATCAATTTAAGTGCTGGATATGGTGAAGGTCCCAAACAGACAACAGGGTTTACCTTGACCTATGGTTCTGAACGCTCAAACCTTTTTGGCTCCTACACTTTTTCCTATGATGATTTTTTTCATGGCTGGATTGGCCGCGGTGTTACGGATTTACCTGTCTTGGGAGGTGATACGGAAATAGTTTTCCAGAGCGATATGTACCAGATAAATCGCAGTCATAATTTTAATGTAGGATACGAGTATAAGTTGTCAGAAACTTCATTAATAGGGACAAATTTGGTATACAATCAATCAAGTCCATTAACTTCAACAAGAAATCGAGGGTTGTACGATTTCACCATTGATCCTTTTTTAGAGGCCCAAATTCGATTGGATGGCGATGGCATGTGGAAAAACCTTAACGCTTCCATGTATTTTGAAACAAAGAAGGAGAAAAACACATTTGCAGTGACCGCAGATTACATCAATTACAACAATCAATCCCCAAATAGGGTCAATAGCTCCTATTTTGATGAAGATGGGATTCAATTTCAACCTGAAAGTGAAATATATAATAAAGGAAATCGCGGTTTCAGTGAAACCAACATTAACCTAGGCGTCTTAAAATTAGATTACAAGCACATTTTAAATGAAAATTCGTCAATGGAGGTTGGTCTTAAAACATCACTTTCAAAAACGGTGAATGATGCTAAAATTGAAATACTGGAAGGAGATACTTTTATATCTGATGAACGTTTTATCAATAACATAGAGAATGAGGAGAAAATTGGGGCAGTATACTCCCTTGCAGATTTTCAACTAAACAAAAAACTAAAAGCTCAACTTGGGTTGCGCTATGAGTATTGGGACCAAAATTTTGATGATAGTAGCTTAAATCGAAGTTTCGGTAAACTATTTCCCTCATTTTTTATTACTCATGCCCTCTCAGACACTACTGCCTTAAACCTAGCATATACAAAACGTATTACAAGACCAAACTACAGCGATTTGGCGTCTTCCCTTACCTATAATGGGCCAACATCAGTTTTTAGTGGAAATCCCCAATTGTTGCCTGCCATAACGGACAATATAACCCTTACCTATAACAATAAATCCTTTAGTGTTTCCGTATTGGCTTCAAACGAAGAAAACCAGATTGCCCGTTTTCAGATTACCAGAAATGAAGCTAGTACTATTGCTGTAATAGCACCGGTAAATTTGCAATACCAAAAAAGTCTGGACATACAGACAAACATTCCAATCAACATTAGCAATTGGTGGAACATCAACCTAAATGGTACTGCAGGAATACGAAGCTTTAAGTTGTTACATACCGATGAAAAGTTAAAACATAATTATGCCCACTATAATTTCAATGGGAACCAAACCTTTTTATTTCCAAAAAATCTCTCATTGGAACTTTCCGGATGGTATACCTCACAACATTTTAATGCCAGTATTCGGGTTGAAGGCTTTGGAAGCTTAAATGCCGGGATTAAAAAAGAATTCAAAAATGGAAGTAGCCTACAGTTTTCAGTAACCGATATTTTTGAAAGCATAGATATTGAATCAAGAATAGGAACCTTGACCAGAGAGGCTTTTGGTGACGAATTTTTGGTCAATTATAGTCCTGAATCAGGATTTTCAAGAATTTATAGAATTAGCTTCTCCTATCCTTTTGGCAACAAAAAGGTAAAAGGGACCAACATTAGAAGTGGCGCCGATGTTGAAAAATCAAGGATTTAGATGAAAGAATATGGTTATATTTTCTTAACGCGAACGGCATTCATGCCCTTCATTCCTTTTTCAAGTTCAAAGGATACTTTGTCATTCTCTGCAATTTCATCAATTAAGCCGCTAACATGACAAAAGTATTTTTCTTGATTTTCGGTATCAATAATAAACCCGAAACCTTTAGAAGTATCAAAGAACGAGACTTTCCCATTTCGTACTGGGTCAAATTCTTCTTCATCACCCTCTTCCTTTTTAGGAATACCAAGTGTAATGCTTTCCGCTTCTACAGCCAATTTTTGGGAGGGATCTGGTGGAGTATCGGTTAAATTACCGTTATGGTCTACGTACGCAAACTGGATGCCTGACTTGCCGCTTTCTTTTGCTTCAGCTTTTCTGGCGTTCTTCTTTTTCTGCTTTTCTTCTCTTTTCTTTAAGCGTTTTTTTTCTCTTTCAGATTTGTTGTACGTCTGTTGCGATTTAGCCATAAAATATACTCCTAATTTTTTTAGTTGAATTATTAAATCGCCTAAAGATAATGAATGAAGCTTTTAAATGGTATATTTTTTAATATTTAGCGATATTATTTCTTTTTAGTAAAAGAATATATCCCACTCCAAGGAGTGCCAATCCAGCACAGCAATACATTATTAATGGAATTCGCTGAATGACTTCTTGATAGTACCACCCAGAACAAAGCGCCCCTAACCCAATGCCGGTTTCCAATGCTATGTACATGGTTGCCATTGCTTTTCCTTTTTGCATAGGCCGGCTTAAATCTATGGTCCATGCATTGATTGCTGGTGACATTATACCCATTGCAAGACCATATATTGATGCACCTATCAGCAGTCCAGATTTTGTGTTTACGTAGCCGATTACACTTAAAGCAATTAAAAGTAACACAAGGCCCACTACAATTACTTTCTCTCTACCGTAACGATCGGAAAATCTTCCCGCCATAAACCGAACCAACAAAGACGAAACGGTAAAAACAATGAAAAACACTCCTTTGTTCACAAAGCCTACGGCCTCTGTCCAATCTGGGATAAGGGTCAGGATAACTCCAAAGCCAACATACGCTAAAAAAGTGATTATTGCCGGAGGTAATGCTTCAAAGGCAATAATGTCATTCTTTGATATCTTTAATAATCCCAGCCTAAACCTTTCTTTATTTGGTAGTGTCTCTTTTAAATTCAATATCAACACAAGAGCTAAAAAAGCGACAATGGAGGAGCTATAAAATAGTACTGAATACGAAAAATAGAGTTTGATATAGCTTCCCAGAGCTGGGCCTAAAGCCAAGCCTGTACTAAAAGCTATTCCCTGTATACCCATTGCCTCGCCGAGTCTTTCTTTTGGTACTACATCAGATACAAAAGTAGAAGCTGCCGTTGGCGTAAATCCTGTGGAAAAACCATGAAACAAGCGTAATAACAAGAAACCATATACGGTGGTCAATACAGGATAAAACAATCCACAAACCAAACAGACCATTGCACCAAAAAGCATCACCGGTTTTCGCCCAATAGTATCCGTTAACTTGCCACTGAAAGGTCTGGAAATACCGGCTGTAAGGGTAAAAAGGGCTATGATCAGTCCTATATATTTTGCCCCTCCCAAACTGCTCAAGTACGATGGAAGTTCAGGAATCAGCATATTATAACTTGCCGAAAAGAAAAGAGAACTTAGACAGATAAGTACAAACTTCGGTGTGTATATTCCATTTTTTTTTAGCTGCATTAGATTTCTTTTATTGATATCCCAATTGGTATTCCATAACTTTAGGGGCAAAGAAATTGCATCTCCGCAGTACTAAAAAGGACATTTGTCCCATTCATAAAAATGATTAGATCTAACTTAGAATTAGCCGCTTATATACAAATGCTGTATAAGAAAGGAGCTTATGATATTAGAGAAGAACAATTTAATGCCAAGCATAAAATAATTGAACAGGACAGAAGGTATAATAGAGTCTATGTTATTGTTGAAGGAATTTCAAAATGTTATATTTCTGATGAAAATGGAAAGGAATTTATCCAAGAATTTTTGGGTGAGGGAATGGAATTTGGAGAATTGGAGGTATTTAGTAAAAAACATACTATATGCTCCATCGAAACCATAACTCCTTTAAAAACCCTTTCCATTTCACACTCTGGGTTTAATGAACTTTTAGAAAATGACAGTCTTTTTAATCAATTGGTCATGAAGGCCCTTGCGGATAAAATTAGATATAAGGCTCCAAGGCATTCTTACCAGCACTCCTACCCTATTGAGGATAACTTACTACGGTTAAAAAAAATATTTCCAGAATTTACCTCCGTGATATGCAAAAAAGATATTGCCAATTATATTGGGGTTACAGTAAGAAGTCTAAACAGGGCTTTAAAAGATCTAAAAGAAAAAAACAACCAGATTTAAGCCAATCCTTCAAACCATTTTTTAAAATCGGCCACTTTTTCCCTGCTTATGATAACTTCCTTGTCCAATTTTGAGCTCAATGCCAATTTTAATCTTCGGTTGGCATAAACCGTAACATCTGTAATTGCATTGAGATGAACAATAAATGTTCTGTTTACCCTAAAAAAGTGTTTTGGGTCCAACAGTTCTTCCAAAGCTTCCAATTTATACTCAATGATATACTTCTTGCCCTGATCCGTTACCAAATATACATCTCTCCCTTCGGCAAAAAAGGCATTTATGGAAGTACTTGGAACAGAATGGATGTGATTGCCCATCCGCACTAAAAACCTATCCTTAAAGGCTTTTTCCTGTATTTTTTGAAGCAACGGAACCAATTCTACCGGATTTGAAAACTGCGCCTTCAATGATTTTAGTTTCTGAAGTGCTCTGGACAAGTCCGTGAACATGATCGGTTTCATTAAATAGTCAATACTGTTCACCTTAAAGGCATCAATGGCAAATTCATCAAAAGCAGTTGTGAAAATAACAGGTTTTTGTACTGATGTCTTTGTGAAAATTTCAAAACTAAGCCCATCTATCAATTGAATGTCCATAAAAAACAAATCCACTTTTTGTTGATGCTCCGCTATCCACGGTATGGCGGTTTCTAAAGATGGCAATGTGGCCAGCACTTCAATTTCTTCACTATATTTTAAGAGATAGCGCTGTAACTTATCTGCTGCCAATGGTTCGTCTTCTATAATGGCAATTTTCATGCTAGGGTCAGTTTTGGTAAATGGATGGTTTTAAAGTCTTCTTCATGAAGTATTTGTATAGGCTGTGAAGCGTAATAACTAAATTCTTTTGATAAAAATTTTAAGTTTTTGATATTTAACTCTTTACTTATCTTTTCTTCATGTATATATTTAAATATTATTTCATTTTCAGATTCTTTAATATCAACAACCAATGACTTGTTTTTAGAAGGTATTGTGCTTCGCATTATAAGTTCTAGAAGTTGCAACATACTTCCAGGTACCGTGACCGTATTTCCAAGCTCTACTTTTCCTAAACTTACTTTCCTGTAAGGTAATTCTGAAAGTAATTGTGTCAACTCTTCCAGGACTTCAACTTCTTCTTTAACAGGCACTAGCTCGTCCTTTTTCCTTGATAAAAAATATCTGTATACCAACGCAAAGCGATCTGTCACCAATTCTGCTTTGTCCGGGTCCTCTTTCATAATGGCCAATATGGCTTCAAGGCTCTCAAAAAGCAACATTGGATTAATATCTCTCTTGAATTCTACAAAATCTTCTTCTATTTCTTGTCTGGCCCACTCCTCTTTCTCCATCTTTTCAGTATTTATCTTAAATAAAAATTGATGGCTTACGTATAACAATATGTAGATCAAAGCAATAACCGAGAAAATACTGTTGAAAATTAATAGCTCCCTACTATTAAGTGAATAGAAAAGCACGTTCGTGAAGTAAACGTGCATTGCCAAGGATACCAAAACGATATTGATCATAAGTGTACTTACAATCTGCAGCGCTATTCTATACACAAAGGAAGAAGGTCTTGTAATGCGCTTAAAAATTACAATGGAGAAACGGACATATTCCTGAATTAGATAAGCAAGTCCGATACACACATATAGCTCTTGTCCAAAAAAGTTTTCATTAAGGTCAGCAACGGAATTATTGATCAGTAAAATGAGAAGATATACCAAGGTTCCACTAAACAGAGGACTCAATAGCCTAAAAAACGGTTTATGGATAAAAAGTTTTTTCATGCAAGTAAGGGTAATATTACCGTGAAAATGTCATCATCAATTACCTGAACCTTTTTGTACCCAAGAAGTTCATACCTGGAAATAATATTCTTGAGGCCTATTTTCAAAGATTTAACTTCAGGACGTTTTACCGTCTTATTATTGCTTATTTCCAGAAATCCATTCTTAGTTTTAATTTCCACTTTTAATTGGTTTTCTTGATTGATAATGTTGTGCTTAACTGCATTTTCAACCAGCATTTGAAGGGTCAATGGGGGTAATTTACTTTTCAATTCTTTATCTGACAATTGTAGATCTAAGGACAAATAATCTCCAAAACGCGTTTTTACCATAAAACAATACGAATCCACAAAGGTCAATTCATCTTTAATGGATACCAAAACATCTTTGTACGTAGTAAGTGTATATTGGTATGATTTTGCCAACGAACGTATAAATACGTCGGCCTTTTTTACATCCTTTTGAAACAAAGAGGATAAGGTGTTAAGGCTATTGAAAAGAAAGTGTGGACTGAGTTGGGATTTCAATGCTTTTAATTGAAGTTCCGTTTGCTTTCGTTCAAAACGTACTTGCAATACCTGACCTGTTGTATACTGCTGGTAGGAGTAGAATGCAAAATAAATGACATTGTATATTAAAACGGTGCAGAACAGTAAGATTCCTATTTCCAACAACACATTAACCCCTTCCTTGGAAAAAAACACATACTCCGGTCTAATAAATTCGTAGCTCTTAAGAGCCAATAAAACAAACCCAAAACCAATAAGTAAGTGCACCATTATTCCCGATAAAAGTCTAAATCCTGTTTGTTTTTTCCAGCCTATGGTTTTGTTCAAAAACAAATTGGAATAATGAAAAGCGTAGCTGATAGTGATTCCAAGTACCCCGTTCAGCAAAAATTCTGATGCGTTTGGTTTTACATTGAAATTGTGAAAACTGTAGAACAAAATGCCTACAATGAAGCCAAGAAGACACAAAAAAAGGTTCCTTCCCATGGTTGGTCTATCTATAAAATAGTTTGCTATTCGCTCCATACTACCAAAATACTCATTATTCCGCTATGCAGTTTGAGTCTCTGATAGTTGGAATTTGGATTGGTTATCGAATTGCGTTTAATGCCCTTCTAAAATGAGAGTCCGATGAAATGCTGCTGCAAACCGAGTTATAGGAATCCTCAACAGGCCCTCCTTTTTCTTTTACAATTCTAGAGAATGCTAATAAAGCATCAGCCTTATGGTAATCAGAACTAATATCTTTAATACTCAGCAAAATTTTGGAAAGCTGCATGTCAGAATATCTATTTCTTGCCAACTGTTTATATACATCCGCTTTATGGTTATCAGAACCCATATGATTCAAAACATCTATTAAAATTTCAACGTTTTCATTGGATAATTCTTTTTTTACAGCAGACTTTAAAATACTGGCTTTGTGACTATCAGAACTAATTTGCCCCGTTTGCTTAAGGGCATGGGAAAACGAAGATGGATCTAGGTCCTCTCGAAGCAATTTGGAAAGTACTGTGGAAATATGGTAGTCAGAACTCATTCCATCCAAAGAGTTTAGCAAAGCATGAAAACTGCTTGGAGTTATACCTTCAGTGTCCAGGGCTGCCCTCAAAACTTCTGCCTTATGGTGGTCAGAATCAATATCCTTAGAACTGGATATCAATAGCTTTAGGTTACTGGAGTTTAAGGATCTTGATTTCAATACCGTCAATAAAACATTTGATTTATGATGATCAGAATCAATATTTCTTGCTATCATAAAAAGTGAGTTCATTTGATTATCTGTTATCCTTCCATCTTTTATTGATTTTTTGAGCACTTCTGCTTTATGGTGATCTGAATCTATTTCAGAAGCTGCTTCAATATAAGCGGCTGCACTTGCCTCAGTTTTTAAAAATTCAGAGGTGTTGTTTTTTAGAATATCGGCTTTGTGATGGTCTGAGTCGATATCATCACCGATTACATTGAGAATGGATATATAATCTGCGTTTTTAAGGTCTTTTTGAAGCAGCAGATTTATATACTTGGCTTTAACATGGTCACCTCCTATATAATCCACTTCTTTGAGTACACCGTATGCACCAGTTTTTCTATAAATCCTATTTACCCGCTGTTCAGAACCAAGTGTAGTTGATCGGACCACTTCCAAAAGAATTTCAGCCATCCATTTTCTTCCCTCAGAATCAAAACTTCTTTCAGAACTGCCTACATAGTATTTTTTGATGAGCTTTCCAGAGCTATTTGGTTCAATAAAAATCTTCCTGCGATTTCCAAAGGCAGATTTTTTTATTTCCATATAACCTCCGGGAGAGATAGTAACAACATCACTGTCATCATCAGAAAGTTTAATTTCACCTCTGTATTCAACATGAAAACTATTTCCAAAACCATTGTCAACCGAAATTGTGGTTTTTCCTTTGTTGCTGATGCTTATTGAAGTGCTCTTTTTTTGCCCCTGTAACGAGTTGCTCCCAAACAACAAAATAAAAAGAAGAAGCTTTAGAAGAAGGGCCGCCAAGATTTTTGACAATTGATTCATGATTGTTCGTTTTTTGATTGATGATTTGTTTTGATTGATGCAGCAAAGATGTGGCACAATTCCTTTCTTAAAAAATGAAATGTAATGAATTGGACAAGAAATGTATTGAACTGTACAAAGACCAAAAAACGGCAAGGTTGCTATCTTTTAAATCTTTCAAAAATGGCCAAGGTCTTTTTTGTATTTATAAAATAGACACCTGTCAACAGCACAGTGGCAGCAACGACGGATTGCGTAGTAATCTGTTCGTTTAAAAAATACCATCCTAAAATCAATGCTACAATAGGGTTTACATAAGTGGAAGTAGCTACTTTTTCCGGAGAAACGGATTTCAGTAGGTAATTAAAAGAAGTAAAGGCCAAAATGCTACCAAAAATAACCAGTAAAATCATTACAACCTGCACTTTCCCTGTCCATACCAATGGAGATGACCAATCCTCTCCCAATCCTAAGCTCATGATAGCAAGCATAATGCCCCCCGTAAACATTTGGTATCCGGTATTTACAAAGTAATTTGTTGGTAGGTCCGCTTTTGAAACAAAGAGACTTCCGTAACCCCAACTAAGCATGCAGAAAAATATCATTACCATCCCCAAAACGGTACCTTCCTTGGTGATAATTTGTTTTTGGCTAACGAGAAGATAAATCCCTATTACCCCAAGAACAACACCAATAACGGACATGGGCTGTATTCGTTTTCCCTGTAATATCCGCATTAGGAGTAAAATAATGAGCGGTTGTGCGGAAATTTCCAGTGCAGCAAACCCAGAATCAACATATTTAAGAGCCCAAACAACAACCCCGTTGCCAAAGCTTAAGAACAAAAAACCGGCGATTATCGTATTCCATAGCTGTTTTTTTGTGATGGATATTTTTATGCCCAGGAGTTTGGCCAAAATAAAAATCAAAAGACCCGCTGTGGTAAACCGAAAAGATGCCAACATAAAAGGCGGAAGTTCCTGTACGGCAATCTTATTCAACAAGTACGTAGACCCCCAGATCACATAAATAGCAAAAAAAGCCAAAACCACCAGTGCAGAATTTGAGGATTTTCCCATTGCAGAATTTGGTTATTATCCTACAATATTACACATGTTTACAGGAGTAAAAAATATATTTTGGATAAGTTTTGAAATGAAATTAATTTGAATTTTTAAAGGAACCACCCAAGCTTATGAATACTGATTCATATCCAGAAGATATTGGGCCATTTGCATTTCCAATTGCTTGAACTTTTTAAGGTGAAGTTGAACGTCACTGTTCAGATGTTTAGCCTCTACATGTTCTCTTTTTAATTCAGCCACAATATGTTTTTGTTCCTTAAAAAAAGCCTGGAAGTTTTGTTTTAAATCATATAGTTTTTCAAAACAAGAGTAATTATTAGGTTCACAGGTATACGAACTAAGTTGTTTAAAAAGTCTTTGAATAGTATTACCATTCCGTTCCATGCGAATTAGTAATTCTTGGATATGAACCTTACCGTTTTCGGTTACGTTATTCATGACTTTCTACTTATGGATATTGTTATATTAAATCCACAATAATATACTAATTATCTTACAATTTTCATTGTTAATTAACTAATATTTATACCTTAGAGCAAAGTATTTATCATGAAAACTGTATTGGTCTCCTTTTTTCTATTCATTGGACTTTCAGTTCCTAATCTCAATGGTCAATCCCAGAAACTAGGTAATGCAGAAATATCGTTTGAATTTGTTTCCACTGGGGTAAAGGGAACCATGGCGGGTTTTAAGACCGAATCCAAAGTTGATTTGGATAACTTGGAAAATTCTTTTTTTAAAGGTTCGGTTGCCTCTGAAACCATCGATACCAACAATGGATTACGAAACTGGTCTTTACGGAGTGGAAAATATTTTGATGTTGATGATTACCCATCAATTTCATTTGAAAGTAATCATCTTGTTTTTGAAGGAAATAATTTGATAGTAAAAGGCAAGCTGACAATTAAGGAAACCACTAAGCCAATTACAGTGAAATTTATCAGAAAGGGAAGTCAACTTGTTGGAACAACAAGCCTATATTCGATTGATTACGGAATCAAAATCAAGAAAAAAAGAGAGGATAACCTTGTAAAGGTTAAAATGTTATTTGATATAGTACCCTAGTTCTTCCCAAACAACATTTTATAAATTTTACCCACTCCCCAATTGCCCAACGGAAAGTACAGGGCAAAAAACAAAGCCATTCCCAAACTGAAATTACGCACATTAAAGAATTGATCTAAAATGTTATTGGGATAGGCATAGGAAGTCTGCAATGCGTAGCCACTAAATTCCAATAATCCCATGGCAACCAATCCATACGCGTATTGTGCATGAAACGGCAATCCTCGGAGCACTAAAGAAATTGGAACCATATAAAAAATATAACAGGTAATAACCTGCCACCAAAAGGTAAATTTGGCAATTTCAACCTGGGCTCCAAACCAGTTCATACCAAGGCCCCACAAAAAATAAACAAGACAGTATATCACTAACAAACGCCTGTCAACCTTTATCTTTTGAATAACAAAGTTCAAGAACTCCTTCATTTATCGGCTATTTTGGTGTCTATGATTTTTAATGCGTCTGCTACAGTTAGCATTCCGTCCATATCCTCATTCTCCAACATAATGTCAAAAGTATCTTCAACATCCAGAACAATATCCACCAAATTTGCGGAGTTAATGTTCAGTTCCTGCGTAAAGTTGCTTTCCAATTGTATATCATCCGCAGAAACATCATCCGGCAGATAGATTTGAACTATTTCCTTTAATTTTTGATATCGTTCTTGCATTTTCAATATTAAGAATTTAATCCTGACTAAAAGCTTTAAAAATGACACAAGCATTTACATCCCCAAAACCAAAACTTGCTTTTGCAATAATTCTGGGGGCAAAATCGATTGTTGTTTGAGGAATTTTAGATGTATCTATAATTTTACTTATTTCTGGGTGCACATCCTCACAATTTACGTTTCCAAAAACTTGATTCTCCCTAAATTGAAGTAAGGCCCCAACACATTCAATACTTCCGGCCGCGGCCAAGCAATGTCCGAACATTCCCTTAAAAGAATTTATATAAGGAAAATCTGTTCCAGATCGCCCAAGCGCATTACACCAGTTTTGTATTTCCATTGGGTCTTTTGTAGTGGCTGTTAGATGTCCATTTACGGCATCTATTTCATCCGCATTAACACTAGCATCTTTAATTGCGGCCTGAATGCAACGAATCACCGCGTCATTATTTGGCGCTGTCATTGTTCCCCCTCCGCGTTGTCCACCACTATTAATGGCTCCACCGACAATTTCTCCGTAAATAGGCGCACCACGACGTTTTGCACTTTCTAGTGACTCCAGCACCAAGGCTCCTGCCCCACTTCCTGGGACAAATCCAGAAGCGGTCTCACTTAGTGGCCTGCTCGCTTTGGTTGGGTTATCGTTAAAACTTCTTGGAAGTATACGCATAGCATCAAAGCCTCCCCAAACATAGGGGCCACTATCACTGCAACTCCCCACCAGCATTCTTGTTGCCTTTTTAGATTTTATACGCTCGTACCCCATTAATATGGCTTCTGTTCCCGTTGTACAAGCTGATGAATTAGTGGTCACTTGATTTCCACAACCCAGCATACCCCCAAGATAAGCACTGATACCACTAGCCATAGTTTGGACTACCGAGGTGCTGCCCAATCGTCTCACATTGCCTTCATCAACTTGATATATGGCCTCTCTAAACTTATCCACTCCAAGAATTCCCGTACCAAAAATGACGCCACTATCCCAATCTGGGCTTTCTGAACCTAAAGGCGATAAACCCGCATTTTCCCAAGCATCCTTACCAGCAATTACGCCGTAAAACATACCACTTGCATTCAATCCTTTTAATTGAACATTAGTGAAGTAATTATTTAGGTTAACATCATTAATATTCGGTTTTCCAGCTATTTGACATCCAAATTTTAATTTTTCAAGTTCTGTATGAAAACGTATTCCACTTTTTCCTTGTTTTAAGGATGAGGTAAACTCTGGAATACCAGTTCCATTTGGGGCGCAAACCCCTAAACCTGTAACCACTACCCTATTTTCCATCCGAAGTTTGTTTAAACATTCCAGCTAAAACGCCTTTGCAAACCAATTTCTCTTCAGAATTAAAAAGCCTTACGTTGCATTTCAACTTATTAAATCGAAAATATTTTTTTTCAGAGACCACTTTCACGGTTTCACCAGGAATTACGGGTAAATAAAATTCCATTTCCGAGCTACTCATTGCTATTTGAAGTGTATTTTCATTTATGTCAGAAGTTTTAGTTCTTCCTTTTAAAAGATAAATACCGAGACATACCAAGCCTATTTGGGCGCAGCACTCGGTTAATAGCACACCTGGTGTTATGGGATAATCTTTAAAATGACCTTGATAAAAATGAGAAGTTTTTTTAAATGTATATCTCCCTTCCACACCATTTTCATCAACAAAGTCAATTTCATCCACAAAAAGGAACGGTTCACTGTATGGTAATTGCGAAAGTATTTCTTTTGAAGTCATAATCTTATTGCAAGCTTTCTCCTCCATCAACTTTTAGCACAGTTCCCGTAATCCATTTTGCTTCTTCACGTGTTAACAGGTAAACCACATTGGCAATATCGTCGGGTGTCGTAAGTCTATTGTTGGGGTTTCGTTTTAAAGCTTCTTTTTTAAGGATATCGCTATTGGGAATCATCTGCAGTGACCTGGTATCCGTAACACCGGCCTGAATACAATTGGCCTTTATGCCAACTTGGGCAAACTCCAAGGCGATATTGCGTGTTATCGCCTCCAATGCGGCCTTGGCAGCAGAGACCGCAGCATAATTTTTCCAAGCTTTTGAGTTGCCCTCACTGGTAAACGCTATTACTCGCGCATCTTCTGCAAGTAATTTCTCCGTAACCAAGGTATCTACCCAATCATAAAGACTTATTGCCATCGCATCAATGGTCAAATGAAAATCTTGATTACTGAGTATTTTATCACTTTCACCTTGCATTGGCTTTAAGTTTCCTTTAGCAATGCTATGAACCAACACTTTTATCTTATCGGTTCCGATTGATTTCTTGATTTCTTGAATCAATTCATTGCGTTTTGTAGGATTTGTGGCATCTAGATTAAAACTATGAAGTATACTTTTTGCTGTTATTTCTTCAAAGTCTTTTTGGATGACCTCGAAATCAGATTTCCTGTCTCGGTGTACAATCAATATATGAAATCCTTCTTTTGCCAATTTCTTTGCAGTAGCGAGGCCCAATCCACTGCTACCTCCCAATATTAAAGCCCATTCAGGTCGATTTTCCATTCCTTTAAAATAGTATTACCATTCCAATAGTAAACGCTGTGCGGAAAACCCAGGGCCAAAACTCAATACCATGCCCTGCTCTCCTTTTTTGATTTCTTTACTTAAAAAACGTTCCAAAACATAAAGTACGGTAACACTGCTCATATTACCATAGCTATGCAACACTTCTCTGGTATCATCAATATTCTTTCCCAATTTACCAAACAATTCTTCAACAGTCTGTACAATTTTCTTTCCTCCAGGGTGAAAAATTAGATGTTCTACTTTTTCAATATTAGAATCAAATTTTTCTAAAAAAGGGTGGACAATTTCTGGAAAATACTTCGCTATTACTTCAGGAACAGCCGGGTCTAAAATCATCTTTAAACCAGTATTTGTCAAATCAAAGCCCATTAAATGTGTGGCATTGGTAAAATGATACATTTCTTCGCCGACAATTCTAGGCCCCTGTCCTTCAGTTTCGGAGGATAGCAGAACGCATGCCGCACCGTCCCCGAATATAGCTGCACTCACCATATTGGCCATTGAAAAATCATTTAATTGAAAGGTTGCTGTGGGACTTTCTACAGCGATAATAGCCGCCCGTTTTCCCGGATTTGATTTAAGAAAGTTAGAGGCATAAATTAAACCAGAAACTCCAGCTGCGCATCCCATTTCTGTTACTGGAAGTCTAACAATATCCTGTCGTAATCCCAATGAGTTGACCAAATATGCATCCAAAGAAGGAATCATGATGCCCGTGCAACTTACTGTAATAATATAGTCCAACGATTCAGGCTTCCAATCAGCTCCCTTTAATGCTTTTTCAAGCACTTGCTCGCCTAGAACTTTTACTTCCCTGGCATAAATGGCATTTTTTTCTTCAAAGGAGGTTGCAGTAAAGACCTCATCAATATCCATAATCCCATAACGGCAATCCACACCAGCCCCTTCAAATATTTTGACCACTTTTCTTCTAAAACGACTGTCTTGACCTGAAAGCCATACATCAATGAAAGGGATTATATCCGAAGTTTTTCTGCTATACTTTGGCAACTGTTTTGATACCTCTACTATGTGAACTGGATTCATTAATTAGTCTGTCGATTAAATTTCATTACCCATACATACCGAAATGCCCATTTCCACTTAATTTCATGCATAACACTTGGTATTTTTTTTGATAAAGCGATAAGTTCATACTTCCGAAAACCTTTACTTATGGACACTAACCCATCGTATTTTGCTAAATCGGTCTTTATGAAGAAAAAACCAAATACTTGAAAAAGGAAATATGCCAACCTACTACGTTGAAGGTCATTTATTACCACCCCAACCTTGGCCAAGCTTACAAACTTGTTCAAAAAAGCGTCTATACGCTCCTCTTCAAAATGATGCATGGTCAACGTGTTGATTAAGATATCGCATGAAAGAGAAGAATCAGCCTTAAGAATGTCAACTTTCATAAACTCTATATTAGAAAAATCCAATGATTTTTGGCTTGCAATGTGTAAAACATCATCTCTTAAGTCTATTCCTGTCATACTGTGCGAAACGCCTTTTTTACTGAGAAAAACTGAAAGTTTTCGAAGCATGGTACCATCTCCACAGCCCATATCTAAAATCGTATACGATTTTTCAATGTCCAATTTAACCAGATTCCAAACCGCATTTACTGTAATTGACTCTCCTCCCAGTAACCTATTGCATCTATTAATGTCTGCATAGGCATCACTTAGTGTGTCAAATCCCATATCTGGATTGTCCATGAGTTCCAGTTCTCTACTTCTTACCGAAAAATCCATTAACTCAAAATTGGGTTTCCATGCGTATTCCTAATCAAACTACGGAGCATCAATTTAGAATTTGCCACGGTATTCATTCCAAAATTAAACCAATTGGTATGCATCATAAGGGTTTGTAATTGCCTACCCATCCATAATCTGTTTTTAAAATTCTTTTCCCAAAGGGCTTGATACTCTTTTTCCATATCTTCTCGGGTGAAATTAGCTTTTTCCAAAAAAATTACCACTTGATCGGCAGCTAATTTTGCACTATGTATTGCCATGGCCATTCCGTTACCACAAAGAGGGTGAATTAAACCTGCCGTGTCGCCACACATTAAAACATGGTTTTCAACTGCTTTTTTTCTTTCAAATGAAATCTGTGCAATGCTTAAAGGTTTTTCAAATTTTGATTTTGCGTTTGATAGAAAATCCTTCAATATTGGGTTTTGCGAAGCAATCTTTTTATAAAATGACGCAATATCACCTTCTGTTTTAAAATCATCGTAACGAACCAAGCAACAGAAATTTATGCTTCCATCTTCTATTTGGGAAAGCCCACCGTAGCCCCCAGAAAAATTATGAAGTCCCACAACGTTAGAAGGCAGTCCCGTATTTTCATAATGGGATTTTATTCCCAACCAGGGAGATTTCTGTTGGATAAAATTTCGCTTGAGCTTTACATCAAGGTTTGAACGCTTGCCAAACGCCCCTAATACAACTTTACAGGTTATTTTTTGCTTCGTTGATAGTGTTACAAAAAAATTATCCTGTACATACTGTACCTCCGTTACGGTATCAAAAAGAAAAACCACTCCCCTTTTCTTTGCTAGAATGTAAAGTTGATTATCCAAGGCATAGCGACTAATACCAAAACCGCCCAATGGTAAATTCACCTGAACTAATTTACCTGCTTGTGTGCTGAGTTGAAATGTGTCGATTTTTGGCAACTGAAAGCCATTGAATGTTACACCCAAATGTTCTAAATATGGTAACACCTCATTGGATACATATTCACCACATACTTTATGATTTGGATATAGGTTCTTTTCAATGACCAATACCTCTTTTCCTTTATTCGCCAAATCCAAAGCAGCTGTTAATCCTGCCAGCCCACCTCCAATAATAAGTACTTCGGGACTATTCACTTCATGAAGATAACCCTTTAAAAACAAAAAAACCGATGCAATTGCATCGGTTTTCCAAAGAAATGTTCTGTGTGTTTTTAGTTTGTTTTTTGGTAAGCCTCTTGTTTAAGCTCTTCACTTGCAACAATGGCCAATTCAACACGTCTATTTTTCGCTTTGCCCTCAGCAGTTTCATTACTTTCACGAGGTTGGGTTTCTCCATACCATTTAGTGGTGAACCTTCCGCTAGAAATTCCTTTGGAAACCAAATAACTGGTTACAGATTCAGCTCTTTGCTGTGAAAGGCTCCAATTGTACTCTTCGCTACCAGCGCTATCGGTATGCCCTTCAACCAAAACATTTGAATTAGGATATTCCTTGAATATTCCAGCCAATTTATCCAATGTGGAAGCGGAAGTTCCCTTAACATCAGACCTGTTGGTGTCAAAGTAAACACCAGCATCTTCATTGAAGGTTACATTAATTCCCTCTCCTACCCTTGTAACCTCTGCTCCAGGAATTTCTTCTTCAATACGCTCTGCCTGTTTATCCATTCTATTTCCGATATATCCTCCGGCCGCGCCGCCGACAACCGCTCCGATAATTGCTCCAAGGGCTGTATTTCCGTTCTTTCCTACATTATTGCCAATTATACCTCCAATAACAGCACCTCCAGCAGCCCCTATTGCAGCGCCTTTCTGTGTTTTGTTAGCATTTTGAACTGCATTACAGCTTACTATCAGACTTAATGCCAGAACAATCGTAGTACTTTTAAATATTATATTTTTCATCTAGTTATTTTTTTGTGAATTCATAAACTATTGTAACAAGTTCTCCGTCAACGGTTACATTGGATTTAAGTGTCATTACCTGCTCATTTATCGCAGCAATGGTTAAGCGGTATCCAAAACCTCCTGAGATATCCTTGCGTTTCTCATCAATAAATTTAAACTGCAATTGACTGCTGTAGTTTTGAGATGGTTCTACCACAGACCATCTAAAGAAACGATCTCCACCCTGACAAAGGGTACTTGAAGAAATTGTGTATCTCCCAGTACTGTTATTATCCCTGAAGAACCAATCGCTCCCTTCAAAACAAATATCCTCCGCATCATTAAAAATGACTGACTTGAAATTACCAGTATTGTTTTCATAAGAAACATTGTTCAAACTCCAAGTGCCACTAAGAAGATTTCGCTGGGCCTTTGCATTTTTGGAAACCGAGCATGATATCATCATAAACGATGATAATACCACAAATAAAAATGTTTGTTTTACCATAAGAAATTTAGGTTATTAAGTTTTAGTATATACGGTTGAGACACCATATTGATCACATAGATATGTTAAATTATCCTTAAAATGACACATTCAATACGCAAAGAGTTCCAACAAACGTGTTTCAAATCTCTGTTTAGGAAGGTAATTATCCTCGAGTCCCTTAGCAAAAGGTACTGGTGTTTCCAAACTACCAACCCTCATTACAGGTGCATCCAAGTGTTCAAAGCATTGCTCCATAACCATTGCTGAAATATCGCTAGCAATACCACCAAACAATGTATCTTCCTGTAAAATAATTAGTTTTCCTGTTTTTTTCACCGAGGTGTAAACAGTTTCTATATCGAGAGGTTGAAGTGTTCGCAAATCTATAAGATCCGCATCAATTTCTTTATGTTTTTCCAAAATTTCCAAAGCCCAATGCACTCCAGTTCCATAGGTGACCACTGACAACGATTTTCCCGTGCTTACCAAACTGGCTTTTCCCAAAGGTAGGGTGTAGTAGTCTGTTGGCACATCTCCATAAACACTTCTATATAATCCTTTATGCTCAAAAAATAGCACTGGGTTGGGGTCATTTATTGCAGTATTCAACAATCCTTTTGCATCATATGGAAAGGCAGGATAGACCACTTTGAGTCCTGGAGTCTTTGTGAACCAGGCTTCATTGGTCTGGGAATGAAACGGTCCTGCTCCAACGCCTCCCCCACAAGGCATTCTAATAACAACGTCCGCTTTTTCACCCCATCTGTAATGTACTTTTGCCAAATAATTTACAATTGGATTAAAACCAGAGGTTGCAAAATCCGCAAACTGCATCTCCATTACAGCTTTCATCCCATTTATTGAGAGACCCATTGCAGCTGAAACTACTGCTGATTCACAAATTGGCGTATTTCTGACCCTGCTTTTTCCGAACTTGGATGTAAATCCTTCCGTTATCTTAAAAACACCTCCATAATCCGCAATATCTTGACCTAACAGAATCAATTCATTATAACGCTCCATGGATTGTTCCAGACCCTCTGAAATTGCATCCACTAAACGAATATTCTTTACTTTTTCTTTTGCTTCAATATGTTCATAATCAAAATATTTATATACTTCACTTAATTCTTTAGTTTCAATAACTTCAATTGCGGGTTCTTCAAAGGCAAGTTTTAGATTTGAATTGATTTCTTCAGTAATTTCGCTTTTTAATCGCTCAATATCTTCTTGGGATATAAGCTTCTCTTTCAGCAAAAAAGCTTCGTAGTTTGCAATAGGGTCCTTTTTTGCCCACTTTTTCATCAATTTCTCCGGAACATATTTTGTCCCACTTGCCTCCTCATGCCCACGCATTCTAAACGTTTGAAATTCCAACAGCACAGGTCTTGGCCTTTTTCGAATGGATTTGCATAGTTCATTTACCTTGGAATAGACCTCTAAAACATTATTTCCATCAATAATCCGGGATTCCATTCCATACCCCTTGGCCCTATCGGCAAGATTCTTGCAATTGTACTGCTCATTGGTCGGGGTGGAAAGACCATAACCATTATTTTCGATACAAAAAATAACCGGAAGTTTCCATACAGATGCAATATTGAGAGCTTCATGAAAATCCCCTTCACTGGTAGCCCCTTCCCCAGTAAAAACAGCGGTAACTCTCTTCTTTCTTCCAAGCATATCTGCTAGTGCAATACCATCTGCGACCCCCAGTTGAGGGCCAAGGTGGGATATCATACCCACAATTTTATATTCTTGTGTGCCAAAATGAAAGCTGCGATCTCTACCTTGGGTAAACCCACTTTGTTTTCCCTGCCATTGCCCAAAAAGCCTATTAAGAGGTACTCCCCTTGAGGTAAATACACCTAAATTTCGGTGCATGGGCAGAATATATTCCTCTTGTTTCAATGCATTGGTTACTCCAACGGATATGGCCTCCTGACCTATACCACTGAACCATTTGGAGATTTTGCCTTGTCTTAACAAAACCAGCATCTTTTCTTCTATCATTCTTGGCTTAAGCATTCCTGCATACAAGTCCAGCAACTTTTGATGATTCAGATCTCCTATATGATATCGCATAAAGTCAAAATTCAGAGGAGATAAAAGTAATGAAAAAGCTATCCATAGGTCACTTAATTTCCGAAACGTTCCGGTTAATTCATTATTTTTGATTGGAAATTAATATTGATATCATGAGCGCAATTCCAAGTGTAGATTTAAAGGATTTTGTTTCTGAAGATTCTAAGAAAAAAGAAAAGTTTATCAAAGAAATAGGAGCCGCGTTCGAAGATATTGGCTTTGTGGCTTTAAGAGGTCATTTTTTATCTGATGAACTTGTGGAGCAACTTTATAGTGAAATTAAAAAATTCTTCCAACTCCCACAGGAATCAAAAGATAAATACGAAATAGAGGGGATTGGCGGTCAGAGAGGCTATACTTCTTTCGGAAAAGAACATGCAAAGGGAAAAAAAGAAGGAGATCTCAAAGAATTTTGGCACTTTGGGCAATATGTTGAGGACAACTCAAAACTTGAAGCGGAATACCCAGAAAATGTAATGGTGTCTGAACTCCCCAATTTTAATAAAGTAGGTGAAGAAACCTATAAAATGCTGGAAAAAACAGCCAAATATGTTCTTAGAGCCCTGGCACTTCATCTTGGATTGACAGAGACTTATTTTGATGATTGGATAAAAAACGGAAACTCCATATTGAGACCTATCCACTACCCCCCTATTCAAGAAGAACCAAAAAACGCGGTGCGAGCAGCTGCGCATGGAGACATCAACTTGATTACGCTGCTTATGGGTGCTCATGGAAAGGGGTTACAGGTGAAAAACCATCAAGGTGCATGGGTAGATGCAATTGCGGAATCGGACCAACTAATGATCAATGTTGGCGATATGCTTTCACGCCTAACCAATAATAAATTAAAATCAACCATACATCAAGTAGTAAATCCACCCAAAGAACTTTGGGGCACATCCCGCTACTCTATTCCATTTTTTATGCATCCGGTTAGTGAAATGCCACTAAATTGCTTGGAAGATTGTATTGATGAAGAACATCCAAAAGGGTTTGAAGACATAACGGCCGGGGAATATTTAAATGAGAGACTCATAGAATTGGGTCTTGTAAAAAAGTAGCATGGACTTACAAGATCAGCTTAAAAATCTGTTTCCGGATCATGTTCAGCAGGACAATGAACCACCTAAAGAGAAATCTGACTATTGGCTACAGGATGCCCCTATTATCTGCAAATATGAAAAGCGAAAGGGCAAACCGGTCACCATTCTTGAAGGTTATACTGGGGCTGACAGTGATTTTAAAAAATTAGCCAAAGATCTAAAGTCCTATTTAAGTGTTGGAGGCAGTTATAAAAATGATTCGATTATCATTCAAGGTGATTATCGGGATAAAATCATGGATTTCTTAAAAGACCGTGGATTTTCTGTAAAAAGAGTAGGCGGGTAATACTTTTTTCTTAAAAAGAGCTCTTTTTTTTTATCCGCTGTTAAAATCAGTCTCTGGTAACCAATGTTTTACGAAAAAATTTTTGTGTTCTTAGTTTAAATCTTACATTTATCCTTCTAACCGACGAAAACAAAAACGAAAATGAAATCACTGTTGCATATCACCAACGGGGACAATTTCACGTCAAGACTACAATCACTCAAACTTAAAGGAGATATTATTACATGGAGGGAAATGCTTTGTGAAGGCAAGACCCTTTGTGCGGTAGGTAGCGAATCCTTTTGGAAGACCCGGTTTGAGTTTTTGAACAAAAATTATAAAGTTTCCAAATCTTGGTTTGTTGAAAAAACCTTAAAAGAGTACCGGTCTCTATGCAACCATAAGCAACAGGATCAAATTGTACTTTGGTTTGAATACGACCTTTTTTGCCAAATAAATATGCTAGCGGTCCTTAGCTGGTTAAAAACCCACAGAAGACATGCAGAAATATCCTTGATTTGTAGTGGAAAAGAAGATGAAAGTGACAAATTATATGGTTTAAATGAACTAAGTGATGAAAAACTGTTGAATTTGTATGAGAATAGAACAGTTTTATCTCAAGATGATATTGAATTTGCTGATTATGTATGGCAATTGTATTGCAGCGATAACCCAATTCGTTTGGAAAATCTGGTTGCACACAACAACTTTCAGTTTGAATACCTTTCAAGTGCCTTAAAGACACATCTTAAGAGATACCCAACAATTAAAAATGGGCTTAACGAATTGGAAAATCGTGTTTTAGCTACTGTTGTTGATCAAAAACCAGAATCTAGAAAAGAGCTATTGGGAAGCATTTTGTCAGATCAGGGCTATTATGGTTTTGGAGACACGCAATATGAACGTATCATTACTTCTTTAAAACCACTATTTGGTTCTTTTAACCCAGTAAAGCTAACTAAAAAAGGAAAAGAAGTTTTAGCTAATAAGGCAAATTATTATTCGCAAATACGTGATAATCAATTATATTTAGGCGGCTCCTTAAAGTATAACTTCTTATATAATTCAACTTCGGACCGTATTTTAAAACTTTAAAATGGCATTAGGCGACTCAGAATTAATTCTGAACCCTGATGGAAGCATCTATCATCTTAATCTTTTACCTGGAGATGTTGCATCTACAATAATTACAGTGGGTGACCCAGACCGCGTCCACTCCGTAACCAAGTATTTTGATTCCATAGAAATTAGAAAGGGAAAACGGGAATTCTTGGCACATACTGGGACCTACAAAGACAAAAAAATTACTGTCATCTCCACAGGTATAGGAACCGACAATATTGATATCGTCTTTAATGAATTAGATGCACTTTTCAATATAGATTTTACCACACGAAAAATAAAAGAAGATAAAACACAAATAGATTTTATACGGATTGGTACATCTGGTGCCATTCAAGCCGATATTCCTGTAGATTCCTTTGTATTGAGCCAATCTGCTATTGGTTTAGAAGGGCTTTTACACTTTTATGATACTGGACATGTCAGAAACGGTAAATTGGAAACACAACTTAATAGTTATTTGGGCTGGGATACCCATAATATCGTTGCTTATGCAGTTGATGTTGATGAAGTTTTGAAAGATAAAATTTTGTCAAATCGTATACGATTAGGCATAACAGCTACTAATTCAGGGTTTTATGGTCCACAAGGTAGAAGTTTGAGATTGAGTCCAAAGATTCTAGACTTCAATAGCAAGTTAACAGCTTTTACTTATGAAAATCAGAAGATTACCAACCTAGAAATGGAGACCTCTGGCATTTATGGTTTGGCCAAACTGCATGGACACCGAGCTGTTTCGCTAAATGCCATTCTTGCAAATAGGGTAACAGGCGAATTTTCATCCAATGCAAATAAAACAGTCGACAGTCTTATTCAATATACCCTTGAAAAACTTGGTTCTTAAAATATTGACTTAACCCAATCAAACTCTTTTCCATATATTTAAAACGTAAGATGTACGAATGTAATTCTGAACAAAACTGAATGAAAACTGTCAAAATAATTGGTGTCCCAGAACATTTTAATCTCCCCTGGCATTTAGCTATAGAAGAGGGTGCTTTTGAAGATCGAGGAATAAAACTGCAATGGACGGATGTTCCCGAAGGGACTGGTGAAATGTGCCAGTTGTTACAGGAAAACGAAACGGATTTGGCAATTATCCTTACAGAAGGTTTGGTAAAAAGTATTTCTCAGGGAAATCCATCTAAAATAGTACAAGAATATGTTTCCTCTCCACTACTCTGGGGAATTCATGTTGCCGCAAACAGCCAACGTACATCTATTTCCGAATTGAAAAATGATAAGGCCGCTATTAGCCGAATGGGTAGCGGAAGTCATCTAATGGCATATGTAAATGCCCAAAATCAAGGTTGGGATACAGCGCAATTACAATTTGAAATCATAAATAACCTTAATGGTGCGGTTAAAAATTTAAGTTCTGGTTCCAATGCCTATTTTATGTGGGAACATTTTACAACAAAACCCTTGGTGGAACAAGGTATGTTTAAACATTTAGGAGATTGCCCTACTCCATGGCCTTGCTTTGTAATTGCAGCAACTGATTCGTTCTTAACTTCCCATGCTGATGTACTAACCCATATTCTGGAAGTTATTAATATGTACACTATTGAATTTAAAGCAATCCCAAGTATAGATAGAACCTTGGCAAATAGATATGGGCAAAAATTGGAGGATATTCAAGATTGGCTTTCCAAAACAGATTGGGGACAAAAGCAATTGACAATCGAAACTTTGGATAGGGTTCAGGAAAGACTTCTTAGTTTAAAGCTTATAGACGGTATTAAAAAACCGCAGGAATTTATGATTTAAGCAACCTAAGAAAAATACTTTTTGATCAATACCTTAAATTTTAAATCTGAAAGAGGCTTTTGGGCAGTATCTGTAACATTTGGGTTTGCCTTTGCCATTATTGTTGTTTCATCCGTGTCTAAAGCGGTTAGCATAATAACAACAATGTTTTTCCTTAATTCTTCATTAAGCCTTTCCTCATAGACATCCAGAAATTCCCATCCATTCATTACTGGCATATTGGTATCTAGAATAAGCAAACAAGGTGTATGTTCTTCGCTTAGAGAGGTTTCTAAAAATTCAATGGCCTCCTTGCCATTACTTGCCGTGTTGACCGTTAAATTGGTATCTACTTGTTTTACAAAAAATCTATTTAAGAAATTAGTTGTATCATCATCATCAACTAACAAAACTGATTTTGGTTTGCGCAAAATATAAGAATTTTCGTACGGGTTATGTTATATAAACGTAACAAATTTACTTGTATTTTATTAACAATTGAGTAAGAAGTAATTCACCAACTTATCAACTGTCTTCCATTTTGGGCTAAAATTGTATTGGTTTTACTAAAATGTTGATTGCCAAACCAAAGTCCTCGGTTAGCACTCAACGGTGAGGGATGTCCAGAAGTAAGTATATGATGTTTTGTTTTATCTATCAACACCATCTTCTTCTTGGCAAATCCTCCCCAAAGCAAAAAGACAACACCCTCCTGTTTTTCCGAAACTGTTTTAATAACGGCATCCGTGAATTCCTCCCAGCCCTTCTTTTGGTGACTTCCCGCCTGATGTGCCCTCACAGTCAAGGTGGCATTTAAAAGCAGTACGCCCTGCTGCGCCCACCGTTCCAAATTGCCACTCTTGGGGTATGGTTTTTCCACATCAACTTTTATTTCCTTGAATATATTTACCAATGATGGTGGATGGGGAATACTATCTTTTACTGAAAAACAAAGTCCGTTGGCCTGATTTGGACCATGGTATGGGTCTTGACCTATAACAACAACTTTTACTTCCTGAAAAGGGCAATGATCAAAAGCGGCAAAAATATCACCTCCTTTTGGGTAACAAGTGTGCTGTTTATACTCTTGTTTTATAAACTGTGTCAACTGTTTAAAATAGTCTTTCTCAAATTCAGGCTGTAAATGAGCTTTCCAGCTAGGATCAATATTCACTTTCATTAAATCATAATTAATTCTTGCGATAAATCTAAAAATAATATCTTACCGTACAACTAAAAATCAAAACCAACCAATGTCCTTTCTCCAAAAAAACAAGTTTCCAACAGCACATACTATCTTGTTTATTATTGCTGCGGTTGTTGCCATTTCTACATGGATTATTCCAGCTGGCCAATACGACCGATTATCCTATGAGAGTGATATGGATACCTTTATCCGAATTTCTGAAGGAAAAAGTTCAAATCTTGTAGCTACCCAACAAACGCTTGATGATTTAGGAATTCAAATTCCAATAGAAAAATTCAAAAAAGGGGCTATTTCAAAACCGATTAGTATTCCTGATACTTACAAAAAGCTACAAGGTGAACCTCAAGGTTTTATTGGTTTTATCCAAGCTCCGCTGAAGGGAATTATGCAATCTGCTGATATTATTTTATTGGTGTTGATTATAGGTGGTTTAATAAGTATTGTAAATGCTACCAAAGCATTCGAGGCAGGAATCGCTTGGCTGGCCCTAAAATTAAAAGGAAGGGAGTTTATTTTGATAATAATGGTGACCACGCTAATTGCCTTGGGAGGAACCACTTTTGGGTTGGAGGAAGAAACCATTGCCTTTTATCCAATTTTAATTCCAATTTTTTTGGCAGCCAAATATGATGCAATTGTCTGTATTGCCTCAATTTATATTGGCTCATCAATTGGTACTTTAGCATCTACGACCAATCCTTTTAGCACCATAATTGCTTCGGATACAGCAGGAATCAATTGGATTGAGGGTTTAAATAGCCGTTTGATTATGTTATTGTTAGGTCTGGCCATATGCATATTTTATATTATCCGTTATGCGCAACGAGTAAAAAAAGATCCTGAAAAGTCCCTAATATATAATCAAAAAAAGGAGATTGAGAATCTTTTCTCAAGTTCATTGTCTACAACCTCAAAGCTCACTGGAAAACTTAAATTGGTGCTTTTGGTATTTGCAAGTTGTTTTCTTATTATGGTTTATGGTGTTTCACAAATGGGATGGTGGTTTTTAGAAATGACCTCGGTTTTTCTTGCTGGAGCTTTGTTTATAGGAATTATTGCAAGATTAAATGAACAGAAATTTGTTCAAGAATTCATGTCTGGCGCAAAAGACTTACTTAGCGTAGCGTTCATAATCGGTATTGCAAGAGGAATAACAGTACTTATGGAAGATGGCCAAGTCAGTGACACCCTATTGTTTTATGCCAGTGAGCTAACGGCGGGAATGCATAAAGGTGTATTTATTAATGTGACTTTCATTTTATATAATGGTCTTTCATTTTTCATTCCTTCTTCCTCTGGTATGGCAGTCCTAACAATGCCCATTATGTCGCCCTTGGCAGATAGTGTTGGAATAGGAAGGGAAATTATGGTAAATGCTTATCAGTTTGGAGTAGGGCTTTTTAAGTTCATCAACCCAACGGGTATTATTTTGGCCTCCCTAGCCCTGGTTAATGTAGGCTACGATAAATGGTTAAAGTTTGTTTGGCCTTTGGTTGCACTTTTGGCTGTTTTAGCCATGATAATGCTAACGATTGGCGTTTATTTTTAAACTAGAACTGTAAAATCTATTAATTCATTAGTCATTGGAAACCGTTCTTTTTAGTGTGTGTTCCTCTTTTTCCATAGTTCCCTATCTTTGCGCAGCCAGAAAGAGAACATGCAAAGCATACATCCCAAAACACTTCAAGATTTAGAATTTCCAACCGTATTGGAGCAGGTTTCAGCCCGCTGTAACACTGAGTTGGGAAAGGAAGTGGTCTTGGAGATTATGCCTATCACTGATAATGGTCATTTGTTGAAAATTTTAGGACAGACTTCTGAATATCTAGCTTCATTTTCCAATGATAACAGAATTCCCAACCACGGTTTTGATGCTATAAACAGTGAATTGAAGTTGCTTACCATTGAAAACACCACCTTGGAAATTTCAGGATTTCGAAGAATAGGAAATATTTGCAAAACAGTTTCATTGCATCAAAAATTCTTTAAAAAGTTTAAAGAATACTATCCATTGCTGTTTGCCACCATGGATGCCTTCGAAACTAATGAGGCCATTCCAATCGCAATAGACAATGTAATTGACAAATTTGGAGAGATAAGGGATGATGCATCAGAAGAATTACGCAGAATCCGAATGCAAATCAATGAAGTTCGTGGAAAAATCAACCAAAGCTTCGGAGTTGCCCTAACACGATATCAAACCTCTGAATTTTTAGATGAAATTCGTGAATCCGTAGTTGAAAACCGTAGGGTTTTGGCCGTAAAAGCAATGTACCGTAAAAAAGTAAAAGGAACGGTAATGGGAAGTTCCAAAACGGGTAGCATAGTCTATATTGTTCCAGAGACTACCTTAAACTTTGTACGCCAACTCAATAATCTAGAGTTTGAAGAAAAAGAAGAGGTACAACGTATCCTAAACCAACTTACCGATGCCATCAGGCCTTATGGTTATCTGCTGAAGCACTACCAGGATTACCTTACACATGTTGATATCACTGGAGCTAAAGCAAAATATGCCTCGGAGATGAACGCTTTGCTCCCAAAAATCAATAAGGAAAAGGAGCTCTTTCTTCGGGATGCCTATCACCCCCTACTCTATTTAAACAACAAATACAAAAAGGAAAAAACTTGGCCACAAACCATTAAACTGCATAAAGAAAACAGGATAATTGTTATTTCTGGGCCAAATGCAGGTGGTAAAAGTATCACCTTAAAGACCATTGGATTGCTACAGGTGATGTTGCAGAGTGGTTTATTGATTCCTGTACATGAACGAAGTACGGTATGCCTTTTCGATAAGATTTTAACGGATATTGGTGACAATCAATCCATTGAAAATCATTTAAGTACCTATAGCTATCGACTTAAGAACATGAATCAATTTCTTAAACGATGCAACGATAAAACACTGTTCCTGATTGATGAGTTTGGTACTGGAAGTGACCCGGAATTGGGAGGAGCACTTGCTGAAGCATTTCTAGAGGTGTTTTATGAGCGAGAGGCTTATGGAGTTATCACCACCCATTATGCTAATTTAAAGGCTCTTGCCAATGAATTGCCACATGCTACCAATGCCAATATGCTTTTCAATTCCAAAACATTGGAACCTACCTTTCAATTGATTTTGGGAGAAGCGGGCAGCTCATTTACATTTGAGGTCGCACAAAAGAATGGTATCCCCTACTCCCTTATCAATAAAGCAAAGAAGAAAATTGAACGGGGTAAGGTTAGGTTTGATGCCACAATAGCAAAATTGCAAAAAGAGCGATCTAAAATGGTGCAGACAGGCTCTAGATTGCAAGATGAAGAAGCCAAGGCAAGGGATGAAGCTTCACGTTTAGAGCAACTCAACGCCAAAATAAAGTCTAAGCTTGAGAATTACCAAGAATTGTATGATCACAACCAACGTATGATTCATCTTGGGGACAAGGTCAATACAGCAGCAGAAAGGTATTTTTTGGATAATAAAAAACGTCCCTTAATTTCCGAATTGCTTCGTATCGTAGAAACAGAAAACAGTAAGCGTAAAAAAACCTCAGCCAAACAGACCAAGGCTAAACAAGCACAAAAAAAACAGGTGGCCCAAGAACTGGAAAAGAAAATAGTTAAAGTACGTCAAGAAAAAAAGGTTGAAAAGAAAAAGGCCATTCAAAACGAAAAGAACAAGCCAAGGCCCATATTTAAAATTGGCGACCGTGTTAGACTTTTTGATGGCAAAGCGGTTGGAACCATTGATACCCTAGAAAAAAACAAGGCATCTGTTAACTATGGCATATTTATGACCAATGTAAATGTTGATCAACTGGAACTGGTCGAATCTAAGAAATAACAAGCAAAAAATCTACCATTTACTTTCATCAACTCATCGAAAATAATAGAGTTATATAACTTTTGATTACTATATTTAAAAATTGGTTAACCAATTTTGCTATGAAATTTATCCATCTATTTACACTTTGTGTTTTGTTTATATTGTCCTGTAGTTCCTCGGAAACTGCTGAACCTGAAATTCCAGAAGACCCTATTTCCGATGTTGAAGAACAAGAGGAGGAAACCAATGAGGAACAGGAAGAGGAAACCAGCGAAGATATCATTACCTGGGAAAATTGGTACTTGTCCGTTCCCATAAACAATGGGGAAGGCAAAGCAACTTCTATTTTTTATGAAGACATTGAAAATGATGCTCTGACTTCTGAGGAATCCGGTTATTTCTATAAAAACGAAGATGGGACATATACCCTATTCACCAAATTCACTGGTTTTACCACTTCTGGTCTTTCGGAACTAGGTGATAAATACTGTAGAACAGAGCTTCGCGAATTTTGGAGGGGCAATCAGGACACCAATGACAATTGGTTTATGAATGAAGGCACCCATATTTTGGAAACCACCTTGAATGTGGATTTTGTTGAAGGAAACGGTCGTACTATAGTGGCGCAAATTCATGGTAAGGAAACGGAAGGTCTGGAAGAATCGCCTGCAACTGTAAAAATACGATGGAACAGCGGCATGATCCAATTGGATCACTACGTGAAACCAGACGAAGGTGAACCCTGGACCAGTGAATTTGACACCAAAGTTGACGTTGCACAGGTAGACAATGAAATATTCACCTTTAAACTAAAAGTTGAAGATGGAAAATGCTACTATGCACTGATTTGCGAGGCCAAGGATATTAACATTGACTACACTTTAATGTATGATTATGTTGGCAATGGTTATGCACACTGGAATTACTTCAAGACCGGTAACTACTTTGGTTGGCATGACGATTATGAAAAAACAGCCCAAGTGACTCTAAGAAAGGTAGTGACCGATCATTATTAGCAATTAGAGATCACTAATCCAACCAACCATTTATAAAACTATTATTGCTTTATAAGTTCGAGAATTCGTTTAGCAGCTGAGGTGTAGTAGGTCGTGTAAACATTTACATTTTCTTCTTTTGCATATCTAACAAAATAAAAATCAATAGTCTAGTTACCAACTACAGTCTATAGAAATGCTTGTGCCCATTTTCAATTAAACACCAAGTAGAATTTCTGGACATCATGAAATATTCTTATTAGAAAGAATGCCATACACCATCATCTTGTTTTTTTGGTTTTTGATGCTACTGTCCTCCTTTCCGAATGTGATTGTCCAAATAAAAATCATTGTCCATACATAGTTTTAAGGTATCAATATTTATTATAAATCTTTGATTATCAAACACATACTAAACCATTAACATCTCAAACGTTTCTTTTAAAAACAATTTGCTGTCCATGCTTTGTCCATGCCCATTTTTAGCAAATCCCATACTTCGCCTCTAATTTTACCCCATCAATTTTGATAACCGTTTTGTGAATTCTTATCCGGCCGAGGGCTGCAGACCAAATCTGGGTAAGAAACGCAAAACAGTTTCAACCTCACACACAAAACGATGCATACGAACAAAACAAGTCTCCTAGTAATCTTTGCTTTGCTACTGTTGATATTTCTCTCTTGCTCCAAGGAATCAACAGGACTCAACAATACCTTCGAGGACCAAACACTGCAATTGGATGAAAACATTGAAAATGGAAGTCCCATCGGCACTGTTAACAAATCACTTGCCGACGGCTATGTGTTCACCATCGAAAGTCAGAAACCAGTGGGAGCAGTACAGGTCAATGCCGCCACAGGTGAACTGTACGTAGCCGATGAACTTTTATTTGATTACGAGCTACATCCCCAACTGCAGGCCACCATAAGAGTGGCAAATCCAAACGGCAGTACTACGGTTGATGTTGTTATCCAACTCAACAACCTTGACGACGTGGTTTCCTTTTTGGACAGTTCAAAGCCAGCCTATCTAGAGGCGGAAAACGGGGATTGGATCACCATAACGGAAAGCGAATACAATCTTTTGGGCGAGCGGATGGCTAATGTTGCCCAAAGCGGAACCAATGACGCCGAGTATGCCTTGGAGGGCACCACATCCTTTGAACTGTTAAATATCACATTCGGAAACTATAATGCACACAATATTCCTGAGAATCATCGCCTCTTTGCTTTTAAGTACTATGCCACTGAAGAGAATGTGGAGGAAGTATATATAAAGATTTCTTTGGCCGATGTTTCACCTGCCTACGTATCACTGCCAACCGTCTTGCCACCCCATAGAAAAGGCGACCAGTTCTTTGTGCTCAAAGGTGGTAGTGATCCAGCGATTCGAGAATTACGGTTGGGCATGTATTCCCCAAAAGGAGGGTTGGTAGTTATAGAACCAGAGTTAGACTCTGAAGTGCTCATCTCAAGGGGAAATGTTGGGATCCTGGATGAATTCCCTCCTACAGAAAATGCAGTTGCCAAATATCAAGGATTGAGTACAGATATCATTCAATGGGATTAAACCAAAATAAGATGAAAAGAATAGCCATAACCATACTTGCACTGCCTTTTTTCTTTCAATCCTGCTCCTCAGACGGCGGGGCTGCAGAAGCTGTCCTCGTTGAAGCATTTGATATTACTATCGAGCTTCCGGAACATCCCGAAACCGGTCAGAAGCTGGCCCAGGTTGAAGGTGACAATCTTGAAGGTGCAACATTCAGCTTGGTATCCCAAAATCCTCAAGGAGGAATGTTTGTTGACCCAAACACAGGTGAGATTACGGTGCTTGATTCAACGGTTTTCGATTACGAAATCAACCCCATTTTGACAGCTACTTTAACAGTCAACAATCAAGTGTCTAGTAATCAATTCAACATTGAAGTAACCTTAACTGATATTGATGATATTGAATTCTTCCTTACCGATTCTAAAGATGCCTACAAAAATGCTGAAAGGGGTTCCTGGGTCTTAATAACTGAGGAAGAGTATGAAGTCTTGGCCAATTCGCTAAATGAGATAACCCGAATCGGAACATCAAAAGACGAGTACGATGCCGAAGGGGAAATAAGTAATTCAATTGATCATTTCACTTTTGCACTTGACGGCGCCAAAATTCCCGAAGGAGGATTTGTTTTTGCCTTCAAATATGACAATGCCAATTTTCGATCTATTCGTTCCAAGCTGAAAATCACGCAAGATATTTGGGGTGGGTATGAAGATTTTGCTTCTGTACTTCCATACCATGAAGTGGGCGAAAATTTCTTTCTATTAAAGGGGAATGAGATGTCCCTTGAAAGTGAAGGGTTTTTGGGATTCTATAATGAACATGGTCTTCGTTGGATTAGAACAGAAGGTCTTGATACCCGCTTCTATTTTGGGTTTGGCGACATCAATACCATGGAACAGAACTACAGCAATTTCATACCACGTTACCAAGGACTTAGTACTACCATAAAACAATGGAAATAACCACAAAACGATACCAAAATGAAAACAACCAATTATTTTTTGAAAACATGCATCTTTCTGGGACTTATCCTTGGAAGCTGCAGTAAGGATTCGGGAGGTGATGGCAACAATGACATTGCCCTAAGTCTGGATGAATACCCTAGTGCCGGAACAATCGTCGCTACCATGGAGTCCAATCTAGGCGGAACGGTTCAATACGCCATTACGTTCCAGTCGGCACAAGGTGCCTTTGCCTTGAACAACTCTTCCGGAACAGTTACCATAGATGACCCCTTGATATTTGATTTTGAAACCAATCCTATTGTTACCGGGACTATCACCGCTTCCAACGGTACTGATTTAGAGAGCATTGAGGTAGCCATCACGGTAAATGATATAGATGACATTGAATATGTACTCTCGGACTCCAAAGCTGATTATCAAAGTGCAGCGGAGAACGAATGGGTAGAGGTTACCAAACAAGAATATGATAGTTTGTTCACCGTACTTAATGAAATAAGTTTCGTAGGCACTTCCGAGAGCCACTTCAATGAATCCCTAGAAGACTTGAAGTATTTTGAATACCATTCGAATAGCACCTTGGCCAATGAAGGAGTACCTATGCCCAAGGAGGAATACCTGTATGCCTTTACCTATATCTCCGGAGCCACCGAGGCTAATCAGACCAAATTGAAAGTATCACCAACAGGATTGTCTTCAGGCTATGAGGACTTTGGTTCCGTCCTGCCACTGCACGGTGCCGATCAGGTCTATTTTGTACTAAAAGGGAACAGCACCACCTATCCCACGGACTCCTATTTGGCCGTGTATTGCGGAACCAGTATTGGCTGGAACCCCTTTTACAATTCCAATGGTGTTCAACACCTCATCAGATCAGGCGACACCAACACCATCGCCGATTTCAATAATGCAACAGTGGTCACCACGGTTTGTATCTATCATGGATTGAGCACACCTATAAAACAATGGAACTAATCACAAAACAATTATAATTATGAAAACCAATACTCTATTACAGTATCCACTACTAATTCTTTTAATCACAAGTACCACATTTATCTCCTGCAGCGAAGAGGAAGATGGAGGGCCGCTCAATAATTCCGATGTAAGCGCACAAGTTGAAGAATATCCAAGGAATGGAGATTTTTTGGCCACCGCCACATCAAGTCTGAGCGGAGATTTGACTTTTGGCCTTACCGCTGTATCGGTAGGTGATGCTTTTTTGTTGGACGATACAACGGGCGAACTTACGGTTGCCAACCCTTTTGCCTTTGATTACGAAACCAATACGGAAATCACCGGGGAAATCACGGTAACCAACGGAACGGAGACTGAGGTACTTTCGGTATTCGTAGAGGTCATTGACATCGATGACATTGCATACATACTTACGGATTCCAAAGCCGATTATGAAGCCGCAAATGCCGGGGATTGGGTTCCCATTACCTCCAACGAATACTTGAGTCTTTTTGTTCAAATTTCAGAAACAAGCAAATCGGGCACAACCGATGAACTATTTGAAGCCGGCGTTGTTGTTGATGTGTATAACACGTATTTCGACTATACGGTGGCGAACGATGCTGCGCCCATACCGGAAGACAGTTATGTCTTTGCCTTTAAATATTGGTCGGATGCCAGTGATGCCTCCGGGAATAAAGTAAAAGTATCGAGTACCTCCTTGACCGACGGCTATTCGGACCTGGGTGGAACTTTGCCCACCGTTGAAGAAGGAGAGCACCACTTTGTGCTCAAGGGTGGTGATTCCCCAACTACCGGGAGCGGGTATTTAGGCATGTATTCCCAAGCGGGTCTTGCGTATGATGTAAGAGGGAACGCTCCTGGAAACCACTACTTCGTAGAAGGAGATCAGGCCACCATTGGAGCCAATTTTAATGTGGTTCAGACCATCTGCCTATACCAAGGCCTAAGTACACCAATAAAACAATGGGATTAATTCATAAAAACTCCACTATGAAAACCAAAGTCTATTTAAAATTAAGTCTGTTGTGCCTACTTGTGTTAGGTGCCTGTAGCAAAGATGACGAAGGAATAAACATCCAAGACATTGAAGTAACTATTGAAGAAAACCCATCTAATGGACAACTATTGGCCACTTTGGGCAAGGACAATACCAGCAATTACGAATTCACCGTGGTAACCCAAAGTGTTCCAAACGCCTTCTTGCTGAATGCCAGTAATGGCGAAATCCGGGTGAACAATCCCGATGTTTTTGATTACGAGGCCAACCCAGAGCTATCCCTTACGGTATATGTAACCGACGGTGTATCCGAGGACACAGTGACTTTAGGTGTCTCTCTAAATGATATGGACGACATCTTCCATTTTCTGTCAGATTCAAAGCCAGCCTATTTATCGGCAGCTACTGGAGAGTGGATAAGTATAACCCAAGACGAGTACAATGCGCTTCGGGAGTCCCTTAACGAAGTTACCGTAACCGGTGCCCCAGACAATTCCAGCAATTTTGGTGCTGGTACTGGAGGGTATTACAATTACTTTTTTGGCACCAACGATTTTACCAGTGTCTACAATATTGAAGACGAGGGAATCCCTCAAAATGGATATGTCTTTGCCTTTAAGGTACTCTGGAATCTGTACTATGGTTGGGAAGGCAATCCCCAGGTGAAACAGGCAGACAGAAGTCCATTGAACGGGTTACAAGACCTAGGTGGACCATTACCCAGATACGACGCCAATGTTTCTTACTACGTGCTAAAAGGGAATAATACCCCCGCTTCCAGGGATGGTATTGGTTACATAGGCTTCTATAGCAGTTTCTGGACTGCCTACTCCCAAGGTTATGGCCAAGGGAACACTTATATGGGCGATGGTAACCTTTATGAAATCATACCCGGAGAAACTGTTGCAGAAACCCCTTACTTAATGCAGTACCAGGCCTTAACCTCCACCCAAAAACAATGGGATTAACCCTAAAACCAAAAAAATGAAAAATTCAATATATTTTAAGATAACACTAGTAGCATCCCTGCTCCTAACCTCCTGCAGCAAAGATGCAGATAACCCATTGAACATTGGGGATGTCCAGGTAACCTTCCCGGAGCACAAACTCAGTGGTACCTTGGTTACCACCCTGCCCCAACCTGCGGAAGGATTGGAATACACGCTACTTAGTCAATCCCCTACCTTCTCATTTAATTTGAATAGCACAACGGGAGAATTAAGTGTAAACGATGCTTCCGTATTTGACTTTGAAGTATTTCCACAACTCACCGCACAAGTTCAGGTTTCCGATGGTACTTCAGAAAGTACTTTTGATGTTACCGTTAATCTGGAAGATATTGACGAAATCCTGGAAATATTGGAAAACGAATCCCTAGCGCGGTATTTGGCTGCAGAAGATGGGGATTGGGTCTTGATAAATGCCTACGAATACGACTATATGAAGTTCAACTTTCCCGGAGCTGAGACCGTAGGTGCAAGCGATAGCAGTTATTCGTGGCAATCGGAGGATTTCTACTCCCTGGTAACGATTCCTGCCACTATGGTGGTACATGGTAACAATGAAACCATCCCACCCAATTCCTATGTGATAGGATTCAAGATTGCCACTTCAAGCAACTTTGCGTCCTATCCTGGATCTCAGATAAAATTGGCGGAACAAGGTCCGCTTGGACCCTTGGAGAGTCTGGGAGGCACCTTGCCTACGTATACCCCCGGAAACAACCATGTGTTTGTGCTTAAGGGAAATAGGACGCCTAGTAGCGCCACAGCCCCGAGTTATTTGGCCTTTTATAACCCCACTGCCACCCTTTATGGCGATGGTTCACCTTCTGTGGCTACCTATATTGGCGAGGGCGACCTACAGCAATTGATTCCTGGCACCAATGCCACAGATACCCAATTCTACGTGCAGATTCAGGCCCTTTATACGCCCCAAAAACAAGCAGATTAAAAAATTAGTATGAAAGAAATAGTTAGAACATCCATTTTGGTTTGCTGCTTAAGCTTTTTAGCAGCATGCAGTTCGGATGATGGTGAATTACCGGAAGAAGCACCATCATCTGCAGAGATCAATTTTATGGAAAACCCGGAAATGGGAGCTACCATAGACCAGCTATCAACCCGGGTGAGCGGAGGTTCCAATTTTAGCATTGCCCTGCAATCCCATAAAGACGCATTGGACATTGATACAAGCACCGGCACCCTAACGGTAAAAAGCCCGCTGCTTTTTGATTATGAAACCAATCCGTTGATAACGGCCTTGGTGGATTATGACACATCCGAGGGGACCCAGCAATTTGAGCTCAAGGTCTTGTTGGAAAATGGAGATGACATCCTTCACTTTCTATCCACAAGCAAGGGACTATACGAACTGTCAAATCCCGGCAATTGGATCATGATAACCGAAGCGGAATACGAAACCTTGGCCGAAAATCTTAGTGAAATCCATTATTGTGGTTCTACCAAAGAGCAATTCAATACGGAGTTTGCAACTAATCCGGATGCATTGCACGAAGGCGCCTATACCATCGCCAATAACAATGGGGCGGAAATTCCAGAAGGAGGTTACGTGTTCGCCTTTAAATATGAATTTAGAGCACATGCTTCCAAAATAAATATCGATGATTCCCAGGTGAAAATTTCGGTGGAGGCCGTGGATAGCGGTTATCAGAATTTGGGACCCGCACTTCCAACGCACCGTATGGACGATTCGTTTTTTGTACTTAAGGGTAACGATAGCCCACTCAACAGTATTGGATACCTGGGCATGTACAAGGACACTTATATCTATACCAACTCCCAATTTATTTCCGAGGAGTACTATTACGGGGCCGGTGATGTTTCCGACTTGGACGGATATGTTTACAACCAAAAGGCCTTTAAATACCAGGGACTGGCCACTACCGTAAAACAATGGGACTAAAAAACTAAAAATCATGAAAAAACAGATACAACATATAGGAATTACCATGCTGACCCTACTGGTATTGGCATGTTCAAAGGATGAGGTCGTGGATATCGATTATTCCATTCCCGAAAATCTTGTGGGAACGACATGGGAAGCTCCAAGTTTTCCAGGGACAAGTGTAGAATATGCCTTGTTGGATTTTCTATCCGAAACCCGGGTACAAGCGCTGACCAAAAGAGCAGAACAAGAAATACAGGTGGACTGGACAGGCGTTTTTGAAATTGTAAGCGACAGCATCTTTATCACCTATGAAATTGAAGGGCTCCGTGGTCTCATTAGCCAAACCGATATCATTTTTGAAAATGACAATGGGGAGGAAATCCGTTTTAGCTTACAGTAGCAGGAGTCAATGGGCTCCTTATGACCCATAATCTGATTTATAGATTATCTTAGTAAAAGCCAATCAACCTCAATATTTCATGAGAAAATTATTACTGATACTCACCACACTCACCTTTTGGGCTTATGAAGTCTCTTCCCAAAACCAGCAAAAGGCAGATAGTCTAAGGATGGAACTAAAAACAGCAAAAAGTGATACAACTAGACTTCGCTTATCTGAAAACCTGTTTTCTCAACTTCTTTATAGTAATCCAAAAGAAGCCCGAAAATATGTCCAGAATGCACTCATTCTTTCAAAAAAACTAGGTCGTAAAAACCGAGAGGTCAGAGCTATTTATGCTATTGCCAACTTTCATTTTATAAAACAACAAAGGGATTCAGCAAAAATATATTACACAAAGGCAAAGAATTTAGCAAAAGAAATAGATGATAAACAGACGCTGGCCAAATCATTATCATCTCTTGCCCTTCTTGAAAATGGAAAGAATGGTTTGGAAAGAGCCATTAAAATGAGGGATACCGCCAATCAAATATTGCTTGAGATAAAAGATTACCTAAACTATGCCATTGGAATTGGTCAGAGAGCACAACTTTTTATAGACAAGGGAAGCTATACTATTGCTTATGAAGAGTCTTTGAAAGCTCTGCGTATTTTGGATACCATTCAAAGGGAAGAATTTCGAGATGCGGATTTAAATATACAGATCGGCAATATTGAGTGCGATAGAAGCAATTTTGAGGAAGCAGTTGGCTACTTTCAAAAAGCCATAAAAATCTTCAAGCAATTAAATGATGAAATTTATGAGAGTAATGCCCATATACAACTTGGCAATGCCTATTTCAATCTAAAACAATCGCAAAAAGCTATTCAGGAGTTTGAATTGGCTCTTGACCTAGCCAAAAAACATAACCTCAAAAGAAATATCGAAAGTGCATACTCCAACATGGGAATGCAGTACATTCAAGATGGCGAATACTCAAACGCCATTGCTGAATTGCAAAAGGCTCTCAATATTGCAACCAAAAATAACGTCAAAGAACAGATAATGTTCAATAATATGCATCTAGGAAGAGCCTATAGCCATTTGGGAAAGCATGATATAGCCTTTTCATTTTTGGATACAGCTTATGAATTATCCAAGAAATATGGAGGCAAAAGAATTGAAAAAGAAATTTATAGAGCTAAGGCAAATGCATTTGAAAGAGCCGGGCTCTTTAAAAAAGCTATAAAGGAAAACAAAATATATAATGCGCTAAGGGACAGTTTAAACAACTTAGATAGTGAAAATTATATAGAAGAACTCAAAACTATCTATGAAACGGAGAAGAAAGAAGCTGCCATTGCGCTCCAAGAAGAAGAAATCAAAACCTTGAACCAAGAAGTGGAAATCAGTAATCTTAAAAAGGGACTCTATGCCGGAGGGATGGCTTCTGCCCTAGCCTTATCTGGACTTTTGGTATTCGGTTTTCGACAAAGAATCAAAAAGAATCGGATTGCTCGTGAAAAACAAGAAGAAATCTATAAGCAGGAAATCGAACACAAAAAGAAAGAGTTGACCAGCCAGACCCTGCATTTGGTTCAAAAGAACACCTTTATACAAGAATTAAAGGAGAATTTGGAAAACCTCAAAAACTCCCCGGAAAAATTCAAGATGAAGTTTCGGCGTATCGTAATGTTGTTGAAAAAACAGAATGCGTCCGATAAGGACTGGGAAGTGTTTAAATCCTATTTCTCAGAGGTGCACAACGACTTTGACCAAAAACTCAAGACCCTCTATCCTGAAATCTCCGAAAAGGAAATCCGGTTGGCAGCCTTTTTACGGATGAACCTGACCACCAAGGAGATTGCAGCCACTTTGAACGTGCTCCCGGACAGTATCCTAAAATCCAAATACCGATTAAAAAAGAAATTGGAATTGGATAAGGAAACGGATTTAAACAGTTTTTTGAATTCCCTATAGACGAAACCAACAAGTTATAATCGCTTATTTTTCGATTACTGCAATTAAAAACAACAAAGTTCCATGGAATAAAATTGGAATTTTTATTTTTGTTGTCTGTTTTACTAATTAAACATATTATCCAAGTCTTTAAAAAAGACAATTCCGTTAAACGGAATATAAATGCATTAAGTCTTCCGATTTTTTAGTGCACGGATAATCTCGTCAATTTATTTCATCTAACCTTTAAAACAAAAACAATTGACCGTAAAATCAATTGTTATGTCACATTTTACATGAATTTCATGCATCACGATGTGGTATAAATACATTGAATTAAAATGAAAAGAAAACAGTTAATAAGCCACAATATAGAAGTATTTTACAATAGAGCATCTGAAGATACCAGACTTGAAAAGGGAATGGGAATATTCGAATTTGAAAGAATTAAATCACTAATTGCAAAGCACACCACCACAATACCTTCAAAAATAATTGATGTGGGTGGCGGGACAGGAAAGTATTCGGAATGGCTTGCCAAGAAAGGACATCAAGTTCATTTAATTGAGCCTGTTTCAAAGCATATTAAAATAGCTAAAGACAGGTCTCAAAAATTAAAGAACAAGTTTTCCGTTCATATAGGCGAATCTCGCAAATTGAATTTTCCAGACAATTTTGCAGATCTGATAATCTTACATGGTCCCCTGTATCATCTTCAGGACCAGACTGATCGAAAATTAACCATTTGCGAAGCAAAACGGGTTATTAAAAACAATGGAATTATATTAGGTTTCGCAATCAATTATACAGCATCCACTTTAGTTGGCCTTTTAAATGGTCTTATTCACAAAGAAACATTTTTTGACATGTGCAAGGAAGAATTAACAACGGGAATACATAACCCACCAGATAATTTTCCCTGGCTTCTGGCCGAAGCATATTATCATAGGCCTGAACAACTCAAGGACGAATTCTTAAATCAGGGGTTAACCTATCTTAACATATATGCAATTGAAGGTATGGCTTGGTTGGACAAAGCTTACTTTTCAAATATGTTAAATCATAAAAGAAAAAAAACATTATTGGAACTAATTGAAATCACAGAAAACGATAGTTACCTGTTACCTTTCAGTCCACATATGATGATAGCAGTAAAAAAGCAAACAACCCATGGAAATTAAAGAGAGATATTACAAAGCAAGGGTTGAGGTCTCTTGACTTCCCATTCCTATCTCACTTCGAGCGCAGCCGTGAAACTTATATATTCCTTCTTTTTAAAGTGGTCACGACTGCGCTTGACTTAACAACAGTTTTTTTAGATTTCTCACTTACATTCGAAATGACAAGGAAACGGGGTTTTGCGCTTTGCAAATATTTCTTGTGGTCATAAGTCCAATCAAACAATGATTTAGGACCTATAGTTGTGTAACAGTGATATAGAATTCTTGTCTTTATACAAACTATCTAATCATGAAACAGCTAGTATTTGGGCTTTTTTTGGCCTTTCTCCTAATTTCTTGTAAACAAAATACCGAAAAACAAAACCTGGAACCTACGCAAATTAAGCTCACCAACGGGCATTGGTTTAACGGAAACACCTTTAGTGAACAAACGGTTTGGGTAAAAGACGGCACGCTTAGTTTTAACCAAGAAAATACTATAGCCGATACTATTATAGATCTTAGCGGTACGTACGTGATACCGCCCTTTGCCGAGGCGCACAACCATAATCTGGAAAGCGACTATGGATTGGAAAAACGTATTAATGCTTACCTAGACGCTGGCGTATTTTATGTAAAGCACCTATCCTCTATAAAAAAGCGAATGGATTCTTTAATGCACAACTATAACAAACCCGCGGGCATAGACGTAAGCCTAGCGCACGCACCACTAACCGCAACCGAAGGTCACCCTATAGCCCTCAGAAAACGGTATTTGGAGTATGGCTATTTTGATGGACTTTTCAATACGTTGGAAGAAATTGAATCCCACGGTTATTTCATCATGGACAATGAAGCGGATTTGCAAAAAAAATGGGAACAAGTATTATCGTTTCAACCCGACTTTATCAAAATCAATCTCCTCTATTCTGAAGAATACCAAAAACGAAAAAATGATACCGCCTATTTTGGCAAAAAAGGGCTAGACCCAGACTTAGTGCCTTCAATCGTTTCCAAAGCACATAAAAGCAATTTACGTGTAAGCGTACACGTGGCGACGGCCCATGATTTTCATGTAGCGGTAACTGCAGGAGTGGATGAAATTGCGCACCTTCCTGAAATTCATAATGGCCAACCCATTCAACCGGAAGATGCCCAACTGGCGGCAGAAAAAGGCATTGTGGTCGTCACCACGGCATCCTTGGTCACCAAAAACAAGGAAAAGCCCAATTACAATCAATTGTTGGCCAATGTGCGTTCCAATCTGGCCATCTTAAAAGAGGCCGGCGTAACCCTGGCTATTGGTTCCGATATGTACAACGACAATTCCTTAGGGGAATTCCAGTTACTGCATAGCCTAGACCTGTTCAGTAATTTGGAATTGCTAAAAATGTGGTGTGAAAACTCAGCTACCACTACCCTGCCCCATAGAAAAATCGGACATTTAAAAGAAGGGTATGAGGCCAGCTTTTTGGTATTGGATGTAAATCCCTTGGAACAAATCAAGGAGGTTAACCAATCCATCAGCCTAAAAGTAAAACAAGGCATCATCCTGGATTAGTTAAACAAAGCCCCTTTCCGTCCACTAGGGTTTTATAACATAGGTGCGTATCTTTACACCGTGGAAAATGATAAAAAAATAATCCTCTTCGATGGGGTCTGCAATCTCTGTAATGGCGCAATCCAATTTATCATCAAACGTGATAAAAAGGATATGTTCCGCTATGCAGCGCTGCAAAGTGAAATTGGTGAGCGGTTAATTGCGGAGCGATCTATTGATACCACTAAGGTAGATTCCATTATTTTAATTGAACCAGGGGTGGCCTACTTTACCAAATCCGATGCGGCCTTGCATATTGGAAAATCTTTTGGTGGACTTTGGAAGGCCCTAGCCATTTTCACTTGGATTCCCACAACTTTCAGGGACACCATTTACGATTTAGTGGCCCGTAATCGCTACAAATGGTTCGGAAAAAAAGACCAATGTATGATTCCCACTCCAGAGTTACAAGCCAAGTTTTTGGGATAATAATCTAGATTAGGTAACAAGATGTACAAAAGCAACGTTTCTGCCCTTTTGCATCTATGTTAAAAGTATTTGATTATGAAGATTTTCTTGGTTTCTTTTTTTTCATTTCTATTGATTTCCAGTTGTTCAGATTCATATGATAGCGTCGATGATATTTTGAATGGAACTTGGAACGTTGCAAATGTTAGTGGAGGTTTTGCAGGTATGGATCAAGATTTTGAAAGCGGAACTATTACCTGGACCTTTGATGCAAGTAGTTCGATGTTGACAGTCGCCAACAATAATGTGTTGGTAGATGTTATTTACGACGGATTGGATTCAGGAACCTATTCTTATTCTATTTTAAAAATTGACAGCAAAAATTACTTAGTAATTGATGATCAGGAGTTTGCTGGCATTTCATTTGCAAATGAACTACTTTTTCTAAATCAAAATGAGATATCTACGGGTTCTGGAGCGGATGGCTTTAGTATTTTACTAGCTCAGTAGTTTTAAACACTACACATCTATCCAAAAATATCCGTATCCAATCTCCCAGTACTATCCGAAAAGCTTTCTCTTTCAATCCCTAATTTATGTAGCATGCTTACAAAAAGGTTTGACATTGGAACATCATCAAATTTTTGGTAGGAACCGTGTTTCATTCCCATTTTAGAACCACCGGCCAGCACCAAGGGATAGTTTACCGCATTATGGGTCGTACTGCAAGCACTTCCATAAAGTACAAGGGTATTTTCCAATAGTGATCCGTATTCATCATGGGTGTTTTTCATTCTATCCAAGAAGTATGAAAATTGCTTGGCTAACCATTGGTCATAACGTCCCCATTCCTCCCAATGACCTGTTGTACGGTCGTGGCTTATGGTATGATGTCCTTTTTTCAGACCAAGGGCTAGTTTTGGAAAACTTTCCCCAAGTCCTAAACCATCTTCCCTGGCCATCATATAGGTCATTACCCGGGTCAAATCTACCTGCATTCCTAAAATCATTAAGTCAAAGGTAGTTCTCATATAACCTTCCGGGTCTACTGTTGCATTTGTATTCAAATTAATATGGTCTGCACTAAAGTCCTTCATTGGAATATCCAACCATCTCTCATTTCGTTTTACCTGCTCTTCCACTTTATTCAAGGAATGCAAATACTCATCCATTTTAATTTGGTCATGTCTTCCCAAACGTCTGTGAAGGCGTTTACTGTCTTCCAAAACAATATCAACGATTTTTTGTTCTTGTTGGATGCTCTTGCGACGACTAGCCGTTGTAGCTCCTCCATTTGGTGCAAAATAACGCTCAAATATTTCGCGATGCCTATGCTCCGAAGGGATTGCCTTACCGGAATGGTCAAAAGAAAGTGTGGAAACCCTTGACTTGTATCCTACTCCCCCATCCGTTGAAAGTGCCAAATAGGGGTATCGTGTATCCTGTCCAAATTTTTGGGCAACTACTTGATCTACGGAAATATTGTTATTGTATTGACTTCCCCTTAAATCTCCACCGGTTAACCAAGTATCTCCGGCCAAATGCCCCAGAAGACGCCTGCTCCTAGGGTGACTAAGTCCCCCTAAAATAGATAAATCTTCTCTATGCGAAGCAAGTGGGGACAATGAATTTGTAAACTGATAATCTTTACCTTTCCCCATAGGGAACCAACTCCATTTTTTATAGTATGGACTATCGGGTTCCGGTAACCCAGCCCCATTTGGAAAATAAACAAAACAGAGTCTTTTCGTGCTCTTTGTTTCCAATCCAAAAGCATTAAAAGTGTTGCCCATCCCCATTGCTTCCATATAGGGAATCATACAGGTTACGCCCAATCCTTTTAAAAAGGTTCTTCTATCTAAATGCCATGATTTACGCGCCATATCAAATTTTTAAAATTCTCCTCTAAAAGAGCGACTTGTTACTATATTTTCAAACACCGATTGAAATCTGTAGTCTTCCTTTTTAACAGCTCTTACAATCGACTCTATTTCACGTTCATCCACAAAAGTGATATCTCGTCCCAATGCATAGGAAAACAAATGTTTTACCAAAGAGCGTGTAAAATCATCCTTTTTCTCCCTTAGAATATACGACTTTATACCTTCAATCCCATCAACAACAGTGCCATCGGGAAGTTCTGTTTTTGCATCTATTGGTTTTTCCATGACCTCCGTCTGAAAAAGTCCTACCGCATTGTAATTCTCAAATACAATTCCGTAAGGGTCAATTTTTCTGTGGCAACCCATACAGGAAACCTTGTCCCTATGAATAAACAACTGCTCTTTTAAGGTAAGGTTTTCAAATCCTGGAGTTTCAGGATCTAATTCGGGAACATTTGGTGGCGGATCTGGCGGATGATCACCAAGTATCTTCGATTTTAACCATACGGCCCTTTTGATTGCATGGGCCTGTGTACCGTCTGAATGACCGCTTAAGAAAGAACCTTGGGATAATAATCCACCTCTTTTCATTTCACCAGTTAAATTAACCGGCCTAAAATGATTCCCCTTAACACTATCAATTCCGTAAAACTCAGCTAAATTCTGATTCAGCAATGCAAAATTGGATTCAATCAAATTGTGGATACCCATATCCTTTTGAAGCACATAATTTATGAAGTGATACGTTTCATCTTCCATGTCACGTTTCACAAAGCGAGTAAAGTCTTCATACTCATCCACATTGGTGTTCATGGCTTTATGACGGTCAATCCGCAACCATTCCTCTGAAAATTGTTGAATCATTCGCCAGCTTTTGTCATCCTGTAACATTCGCTGTACTTGTTTTTTCAATTCTTTCTTCCGATGTAATTTGCCATCGTCCGCAACTTCCATCAACAAACTATCTGGTGGTGAATCCCATAGGAAATAGGCCAATCTTGATGCCAGGTAAAACTCCCGCTCGTCATCTGATGACCCTCCTTCAGGCTCTGCCAAATAAATGAAGCTTGGAGAACACAGAACTGCCACAAGAACTTCCTTAACCCCGTCTTCATAACGTTCATAATCATTTTTGATGCTTTTCCAAAAATCCAAATATGGGTCAACTTCCCCCTTATCCAAAGGTCTACGGTATGCACGCTCCATAAATCTGGTAAGTACTTGTTTTGTATATTTTTCCTTATCTATTTTGTCTTCAGAAGGGAAGAATATGGTCGTTTGGCTTTCGGGTGGCCAAACTGAATGATAGGGAGCTTCAAATTCCAGTTCTTGAATTAAAAGTGGTGGTCCGGAATCGTGATTGTCCTTTACCAGAAAATCATTCCACAGCCCAATAATCATAATATTGGCAAGAATTTCGGTCTCAACGGTATCAATTACGGGAATTGGCAGGTTTTCCAGCCTGTCGTAGAATGTATAGTCTTCAGGGTTTCCATAGGAAGCAGTAACACCTTTAAAGTCGCCAAAGGTTTTATAGTCCATCCCATCATCCGTTCTTGCTCCTGCAAAGGCTCTTAAAATTGGAGAGTCATTTGTGAACTTCAACCTACTTTTTTCGGCTTCTTCCATAAGCTCTATAGCTATTGGATGCGAATCAGGATAGGGGGTGATAACAATTTTACTAAACCCAACAAAAAAACGACCCCCAATTTCAAGACTATGCTCACCTTTTTCTAAATAGGCCATAGTAATGGGAGTAGTAATTTCTTTCCTATTTTTAAGGCTATCATTTATGTGTAAACGTTCCTGAAGTTGGTCTCTATCCAGTTTTAGTTTCAAAGACGGCATCCCATCATCCGCAACATAAGGATGCGTAAAATCAATTTGATAATACCCATCCTGAGGTGCAAAAAAAGTGTATTTTGCCTTACTGTTTTCTGTTAAATCCCTAGCTACAAGTCTTTTCGAAACCAGTTTTAGATTAGATTTTGTGCGACAGGCATAAGCGTTTAATTGTATTGCCCCTGTCAAATCTTCTGCAGGTAGCTGGTTTCGCAATGCTATTAGACCAGGTATTTGCGAATACAACTGTTGCCCTTTTGAAGCTTTTACCCTTAACTTGAAGTTACCGTTCATAGGAAAATTATCCTTGATCAAAAGTTTAAGGTTAGGTGATGGACCTTGCCAAGATTTTGGGGAAACTTCCTTGTGGGGCAGCGCTGAATAAAGGGTAATCCCATTTTCAACTACCTGATAGCGATCCTTGTGAGACCCCCTCATTCCTATTCCAATATTTTCTTTGATGTTGATAAGGCGTGCCGTTTCAATACTATCCAAACCAATTTTTGGTCTACCATTGGTATCCAAAATTTCAACAATAAAATCATCAGGGTCAATTGGATCACTCTGATAACCCCCGATTTTACCTGCAGGTTTGTCCACGCCAATACCTTTTCCAAAAGTAATTTTATATCGGGTTGATTCTGGTTTTTCGGCAGGTGGTATGGCCTTGTCCAAGGCTTGTCGTGCAATCTGTTTGTAATATTCAATATGAAGTGGAGACACTTGCTGTACCTGTCCATTATTGCTAAAACCCATTTCAGACTTTCCGTCTTCGGGCAAAACTTCTCCAAAATTCATGGGAAGGTTCAATAAATTACTTACGGAATGCGTGTACTGCTTTTTTGTCAACCTGCGGATTACAGGCTTCTGCTCGGCTTTCTTAATTTTTACCGCATTTTGTACGGATGCCGTTATCCAATCAACCAAAAGTGCCCTTTCTTCCTCTGTTGGTTGTTTTTCTTCTTCTGGTGGCATTTCGCCACTATTGACCATATCCAACATAAATCGCCAAGTTTCGGCATCTTGGCCTTTGACCAAATCAGGGTCAATTTCATCCAAACGCAACCCTCCTTTTTGCTCCTCTACCCCATGGCAGCTATAGCAATAGGTGTTTACAATAGGTTTTATATCTGTGTCATAATCCTTTTCTTTTAGAATTTTAGTCACTTCACCATCATCCAAGGCAAGTAACCCGTCCATGGAATATGGGTCGTCCCCAAGAAATTCCCTGATTTCATCTGGTAAATCCTTGGTAAGATAATTGGACCCGTGTGTCAATGAGCCTCCATAATGACCGGCAATGCCCAACAGTACAACATTGACCACCAAAATGGCCCTATACAATGTGAATTTCCCTACTAATGAAACAGTTTTTTGTTTGTGGATCACTAAAAGCCAAATACTTAGTATCACCGTAGCCAATCCATACCATTTGTGCATGGCAAAACTTTGACTTCCATACTCCCCAGATGCCGCCAATAATGTTCCAGCCAGTGCGGTAGGAACGGCTGTAATTACCGCAGACCAAAGTAAAAGGCCACTTGCTCCACCAAGTTGTAGCGAAGGTCTAAAATAGCTAGCAAGTTCCAGAAAGAACAGCGCCAATAAAATACCAATGGGGAGGTGTACTAAAATAGGGTGAAACTTTCCAAAAAAACCTAATAACCAATGCATTTCATCAGCATCCATGGGTAAAAAAGGTATGGTCAAAGTAACAATTGTAACGGCTATTGCACCTAAAATAAGGGACTTCTTATTTTCCTTTTTCACCTTCTTTTGTTCGATTTTGTTATCGTCCACTTTAACTGATTAATTGATGTATTCGAAATTAATACTTTTAAGGTCAGATTATTAGCAAAAATTTTGCACCAACTGATACAAAATTTGCATAAGGTGTCTTTTTAACGTTTTATAAAGAATTGGGATATGTGGTAGTTATTTTAGATTATTTAAGATAAAATCCAAGGCCTTGTTGGTATTACGTTTTTGCTCAAAAGAAAGGCTTTTATGCGTAATGGACTGAATCAAACCTAATTGTCGAAGATGGTTCATCTGTTCTTCATAGTCCAAGGAGACCTTACCGGTAAAAAGAATATCCATTGGTTCTTCATTTTGGTATCTTTTATAAATTTTCCGTAATCCGCTCAAATACAATCTGTCCTTGGTAAAGCCACCTCCCCTGTGCGCCCGTAAGGTTATTCCAAAAGCCTCGTCCCTGTTTAATTTATATTGGCCATGAATCAAATCAAAAGTATCAGCAAAGCTATAGCCCTTTATTAGACCATCGGCAGCCATAACCCTATATGCCAGCTCCTTAAGGCGTTTTAATGTAAGGGCGCCACCCATATACTCGCTAAAAACTGCCAATCCTTCTTGGGTTTCCACATTTTTGGGCAATCCGTTGGAAAATATCTTCAAGGGCTGCTCCAACCCATTATAAGTAGTTACCAAATGCACGCCGATTTCATGATTTGCCAAGGTCAATAACTGATTTTTACTGAATTTGACATTTTTCTTAATCAACAACGTTTGGGAGCTATTGCTCACCATTGCATCGGCAGAAATATTTGTGGAAAAACGAATTTTTAATGGAAAATTATACCGTGGAATGAACCCTTCAAAATAGGTCTTTGCTTCATCTGGAGTAAACACCTTGTCCATGTCCGCCGAGCTTGGTTCATCCTTAAAATGTAGTATGAACCTAGCATTCTGAACGTCCCTTTCTGTAGGAGTACCAAAGGCACGAAGAGAATTGTAATAGAACTTTTTACCTTTTCCAATGGTCTCAATGCACTGGATCATATTGGCATAATAGTATATTACATCTTGGTATAACTTACGTATAGATTCATCTTCAATGCGATCTAATCGTTGTGAGAAAAAAAGACGCTGAAGTTTATAGGGGTCAAATTTTAATTTTGGATACTTGAACTCTGGTTCAATGGTATATTTTGAGGCAAAAAAACGATGCTTTTCCTTTTCTATGTTCAGTGGGTTTACATAACTGAGCAACTCAATTCTCTTGACCAAACGGTTTAGGTTTGAATCAATATCAAACAGAGCAGGATACTGCTTTTGTAATTCTTGTTGCTGTTTTACCTGGATCATACGCTCTTCTGAAACTCCTCAACTTGCAAAGGTATCAAATCTTTAAGTTGATTCTCAACCGATTTTATTACTTCGGGATACATAACGCCCGAAAGTTCATCACAGTATATTTTTGAAATTTCGGTGGCCAAGACCAAAGTATTAGTAAAGTTTTTGGTAATGTACTTTAAAAAGTATCCATTCCCTTGGAAGGTATCATTGATTTTTGAGGTTGATTCTATCTTATTGGGTAATTGTATGGAACCCAATTTGGAGCGCCAACTCTCTATTAAGGCCTCATACCTTTTGGTATCAACATTGGAAGTTCCTAAATTCCAAACAGGTACTGCCCTATCCCATCGTTTCCAATTATAGCTGTGCATATCAAAAACCAAAACATTCTGAAACTCTTCTTCCAGTTTGCCTATGAGAGCATTTACTACCTTATAAAAATTATGGTGCTTTGTCAGGCTCTGTTGTTTTTCATTATCGGAAAGTGGTTTTTTCCAGAGTTGTTTTCCCCACGCATCTTCATAAATTGCCCTTTCAGGTTCACGGTTCAGATCATATTCAAAGCGGCTGTCACATCCGGCAATTACAATGGGAAAGTTTTGCACCATTTGTTTGGTAGATGGGTCTTCTTCATACCATCGCTCATATTCTGTGTGCAAGCAGTTGGCCCAAAGTGATTTTCGAAATTGATGTCCGTCATGTACGGCCCCACATACAAAAGGAACGTATTTTTCAATCTTTATGGTAAAGGAATAATCATCGGAAACTGCTTCAAAACATGCACCTCCTTTAATTAAGAGTACAATATCATCAACGGATCGTTTATGCATTCTCAACTTCGCTTCTTAATCTTGATCTTCTGTCAAAAGCTTGTAGCTTATCCAACACTTTGCTCTCCACAAAGTCAATCACCTTACTTTGTATTTTCGTTTTGTAGACTTTGTTCATATAGGTGATTCCTCCTGGTGACATAACATTCACTTCAACCAGTTTGCCCCCAATTACATCAATCCCAACAAAAAAGAGTCCGTCTTTAACCAATTTTGGGCCAATTTGTTTGCAAAGTGCCTTTTCTTGCTTGGTCATTGCATGTCTGGCTACGGATCCTCCAGCCGAAACATTAGAACGATGGTCGTCATTGCCTGGCACCCTCTTCATTGCTCCTATTGGCTCTCCATTTAAAATCAGGATACGGACATCGCCTTGATCTGCCCCTTCAATGTATTCTTGAAGTATTACATAGTTTGATGAACCATCAGAGTTTGTAATATAAAAATCCAGAAGGGATTTTATATTGCTCATTGCCGATTTTTCAATTAAAATAACTCCTGAACCTCCAAAACCATTCAGAGGTTTTAATATCATTTTATCTGCGCTGGACTCCTTTATTTGACGCACCAAATAATTTTTGTTTTTGGATACATGGGTAGCTGGAATAATATTGCTGTGGCTATCACCAAATGCTGCGGTATATAACTTATTGTTAGCTTCTCTTAGGCCTTGTAAAGAGTTCATTATAAACACATCATCCTTTACTGAATCCAAAAAGTTCAGCATTATCGGGTCCAAAGGTGGGTTTGCACGCATAAAAATGACATCAAAACCAGCAAGTGGAAGCATCTCTTCACGTATACTAGCTTGTTTGTAAAAGGTTTTATGACTATTGGAAACCTTTTCCATTCTATTAATTACCGTGCAAAAAGCATTGGTGACACTGTTTCTTATGGTCAAATTTGAAGGGGTACATAAGGCAACTCCATGATTACGCTTTACACATTCATGTATTAAGGCAAGGCTGGTATCATTGTCGGGTTCAATATCTTCCCATGGATACATTAAAAAACAGATATTCATGACTCTTTATAGTTTGTTATTTTACTTCATCCAAATGGTCATCCCATTCTTTTACACGAGGTTTGCCCAATTTACCAACTGATTTGGCAACCAGCATTGAAACGGTAGCATCTCCAGTAATATTGACCACGGTCCTAAACATGTCCAACGGACGGTCAACAGCAAAAATCAAAGCCAGGCCTATGGCAAGTTTATCTGCCGGAAAGCCAACTGACTCCAATACAATCACCAGCATTACCATTCCTGCGCCAGGTACCGCTGCAGTACCAATAGAAGCTAATAGGGCGGTCAGAATAATGGTCAGTTGACCCGATAGAGGAAGGTCAAAAGCCAAAGCTTGCGCTATAAAAACAGCTGCAACTCCTTGATACAAACTGGTCCCATCCATGTTGATGGTAGCCCCAACTGGCAAAACAAAACTGGATACTTCTTTATCCACTCCTATATGCTCCTCCACCCTTTCCATGGTTACCGGTAAGGTGGCCGCACTGGAACTGGTAGAAAATGCCAACAATTGCGCCGGACTTATTTCCTTTAGAAACCACAATGGGTTTTTTCCTGTAAATACTTTTACAAGGATGCAGTAAAAAACAATCATTAATGACAAGCCCAAAACAACAACCCCGGCATACTTTAACAGTGCCACCAAAAGTTCTGGGTCCCCAGAGGACACCACAACATTGGCCAATAAGGCAAAGACAGCATAGGGGGCCACCAACATGATCAGGTCTACCATTTTAAGGACCACATCATTAAGGGAATCGAAAAAATCCTTTAAAGGTTTCGCCCGCTTCTCCCCTATCAAAAGCAATGAAATCCCCATAAATATGGTAAAGAATATCACCTGTAACATGAGACGATTGTTGCTCATCGCAGCTATGGCATTATCGGGAACCATGTCCTCCAAAAATTTTAAGGGGCCCGCACTCTTCTGCCGTGTGGCTTCCTCAAGCTTTGATGTTACCCCACTATCGCTTGCATACGTAGTTGTAAGCTTATCTATGGTCTCAGTTGAAATGCCATCACCAGGTTGCAATATATTTACAAGCAATAAACCCAAAACAATTGCCACAACTGTGGTTCCCATGTAGATGCCAATTGTGCGTAAACCAATGTTCTTGAACTTGGAAATGTCCTTTAAATCGGATATCCCCTTGATCAACGAGGCCAAAATCAATGGTATGGCAATTAATTTTAATAGTTTGACAAAAATGGTACCCAGAGGTTGAATCCAATCGGAGACAAAATCTTTTCCTCCGCTTATTTGGGTCATCGCAAAACCGAAAACAATACCTAATACCATTCCTATTAGGATTTTCCAGTGTAGTTCTAATTTACGCATAGTTGGAATTTGCGCAGTAAGATACTATTTTGAAGGGAAAAAAATAACGAAATTATTAGATTTTGTTTGTTTTTGATAATAAGGTGAAGTCGGCCAAAACCAGGGCTGCCATAGCCTCAACAATTGGGACCGCTCTAGGTACTACACAGGGGTCATGCCTTCCCTTACCCTGGGTAGTAACTTTTTCACCTTCCTTATTGATGGTTTCATACGATTGCAGCACGGTTGCAACGGGTTTAAACGCTATGTTGAAATAGATGTCCATTCCATTGCTAATGCCTCCTTGAACACCCCCACTTCTATTGGTTTTAGTAGTTCCATCCGCATTGAACTTGTCATTGTGCTCACTTCCTTTCATGAGAACCCCATCAAAACCACTGCCATATTCAAAACCCTTCACAGCGTTAATGGACAGCATTGCCTTACCAAGTTCTGCATGCAATTTATCAAACACAGGCTCTCCCAAACCAATTGGTACATTTTGAATGACACAAGTGATGACACCTCCAATAGTATCTCCTTCTTTTTTAATGGATTTTATATAATCTTCCATTTTTTGTGCCATTTCCATATCTGGACAACGAACAGGATTAGCCTCTATTTTGGAAAAGTCAAGTTCCGCATAGTCCTTGTCCAGTTTCATCTCACCAACTTGTGATACGAAGGCGGTAATTTTTATGTTCTCCAGAAACTGCTTTGCAATGGCACCGGCCACTACCCTACTGGCAGTTTCTCTGGCTGAGCTTCGGCCACCTCCGCGATAGTCACGAAAACCGTATTTTTTATCGTATACATAATCCGCATGGGAAGGTCTGTACGAATCTTTTATATGGGAATAATCTTTTGATTTCTGATTGGTATTATGAATTGCAAAACCAATGGGTGTTCCTGTCGTCTTTCCCTCAAAAATTCCTGAGTATATCTCAACCGTATCCGGTTCTTTTCTCTGGGTAACAATGGCTGATTGCCCTGGTTTTCTGCGATTCAACTCCAATTGAATTTTTTCCAAATCCAATACTATGCCTGCTGGGCAGCCATCTATTACACCACCTAGTGCCCTGCCATGTGATTCTCCAAAAGAAGTAAGTCTAAAAAGATGTCCAAAACTATTACCTGCCATTTGCTAAAATTCAATATGCATCAAAGGTATATGTTATAAACCGTTTTCAAAAACTGGCTTGCCAGTTAATGTTTATGTAACATTTAATGATTCTGGTTGATGTTTTTTTAACGATATACTTATGAATTATTGATTTGAAATTGATTTTAAGTTTATGCTTTCACAGTTACTTTGTAGGAAATTACAAACTATTGAAAAAAAGGAAGATAGAGTTAGCTGTTATTTCAGATGTTCACTTAGGAACCTATGGCTGTCACGCAGATGAACTCATTGCATATTTAAACAGCATTCAGCCTAAAAAGCTTATTTTGAACGGTGATATCATTGATATTTGGCAGTTTAAAAAACGTTATTTTCCTCCTTCACATTTAAAAGTTCTTAAAAGAATCATTGGTATGGCCTCCAAAGGCACAGAGGTTTATTATATTACTGGAAATCACGATGAAATGCTTCGTAAGTTCAGTGATACTTCAATGGGAAATTTTAAAATCACCAATAAACTTGTCCTTAATTTAGACGGTAAAAAAGCATGGATTTTTCATGGTGATGTTTTTGATGTATCCATTCAAAATGCAAAATGGTTGGCAAAATTGGGAGGCTACGGTTATGATATTCTTATTCGCACAAACAGCTGGGTTAATTGGGGCTTGGCCAAAATGGGACGTGAACGTTATTCCCTTTCCAAACGCATCAAAAATAGCGTAAAAGGTGCCATAAAATACATAAGCAACTTTGAAAAGACTGCTGCTGACCTCGCTATTGAAAATCATTATGATTATGTAATCTGCGGACACATTCATCAACCAAAAAAGGAATTTTACGAAAACAAAAATGGTAAGTGTTTGTATCTAAATTCTGGTGATTGGGTTGAAAACTTGACAGCTTTGGAATATTCCTTCAAGCGATGGAAGATTTACCATTACAATCATGATAAGTTGTCACCTTTCTTTGTGGATGAAGACCTTAAAGACATGGATATGACCGAACTTATCGCTTCCATAACAGATAAGGAAATGGATGCGACGGAGCTAACGGAAAATATTGAAAAAGAAAAAAAATTAAATACTCAAAGCCTGACGCAAGATTGATACTGGGTGTTGAGCCTCCCTTTTCGTCCCATCCTTAATTTGATGCCTACAACTTGTGCCATTTGCTGCAACAATGGTATCCACTGAACTTTTTCTTACCGCCGGAAACAATTTAAGTTCTCCCACCAGCATGCTTGTTTTATAATGCTCCTTTTCATATCCAAAAGAACCTGCCATTCCACAACATCCTGATGCAATAATGGTAACCTTATAATTTTTGGGCAAATTAAGTACATCAAAGGTCACTTTCTGATTGGACAATGCTTTTTGATGACAATGATTGTGAATCTTAACCACTCTCTCCTCCAATGTAAAACTATCTGAAGATATATTTCCCTTATGGATTTCTGATGCTAAAAATTCCTCCATTAAAAAAGAAATGCCTGCCAATTTTTCTGCTTGTTTTTTATTGTGATGCAGTCTCTTATATTCATCTCGGAAAGATAAAATCGCGGAAGGCTCCAAACCAACTATTGGAAGATTCTCTTCCAGAATCGTTTCTAGTTTCTCCAGGTTTTTATGAACCAGTTTTTTAGCCTGCTTTAAAAATCCCTTTGATAGGTATGTTCTACCACTTTCTCCAAAGAACAATTGAACGTCATATCCTAGCTTGCAGAGCAATTCAATGGCATCCTTTCCTACTTCAACATCAAGATATTGTGTGAATTCATCAATATATAAAACCACTTTTTTACCAGATGGTTCGCTTTCCTTTTTGAATTTGTCCAAAAAGCCTTCAAAATTAAAGTTATGGACTTTCGGCAAACTTCTTTCAGGTGCTACACCAGAGGCTTTTTTGAGGAGTCCACTTAAAGTTTTTGATTCATACAAGGCATTTGTCAATCCAGAAATTTTACTTCCAAAAGCATTCAACTTTGTATTGTAGGCAAACAACTTACTTCGCAACGAATAACCATTTGTTTCCTGAAATTGATATAAAAACTCAGCTTTTAATACTGCAATATCCACATTGCTGGGGCATTCGCTTGCGCAAGCTTTACAACTTAAACATAGATCAAAAACCTCCTTGAGTTCTTTTTGGTCAAATCGGTTTGGTTTTTCAGAGTTGGTCAAAAATTCCCTTAAGGCGTTGGCCCTACCACGGGTAGTATCTTTTTCGTTTTTGGTAGCATGATAGCTGGGGCACATTCCACCTGCCATGTTATGACTTTTCCTGCAATCTCCGCTACCATTGCATTTCTCGGCGGCCTTTAAAATTCCTTCACTATCCGAAAAATCCATCAAAGTATCTACCGCAGGTTCTTCCCTATCAATTTCATAGCGCAGGGATTCATCCATGGGAAAAGCATCAACAATTTTTCCTGGATTGAAAATGTTATTTGGGTCAAAAACCAATTTTATCCGTTTCAATAATTCATAATTGGCTTCACCAATCATCAATGGAATAAACTCTGCCCTTACAATACCATCCCCGTGTTCTCCACTAAAACTACCCTTATATTTTTTGGTCAACTTTGCAACATCCGTAGTAATGGAACGAAATAAGGTAACATCCTCAGATTTTTTCAGGTTAAGGATAGGCCTTAAATGAAGCTCTCCCGCTCCTGCATGTGCGTAATACACCGCATCTTGATCATACCCCTTCATGATTTGGGTGAACTCACCAATGAAGTCCTTAAGGTCTTCCAAGGCTACGGCAGTATCTTCAATACACGCCACCGCTTTTCGGTCACCTACCATATTACCCAACAACCCCAGTCCAGCTTTGCGCAGTTCAATAGCTTTGTTAATATCTCCTCCCTTTAGAATTGGATTGGCATAGCTTAAGCCAGATTTCTTTATGGTCTTTACTAATTCTTGAAGCTGTTTTTCTAATTCGTCGTCGGTATCGGCCTTCACTTCCAACATTAAAATTCCGGCTGGGTCTCCATCCACAAAAAATCGATTGGCCAATTGTGCCCTGTTATTTTTTGTACAATCAAGAATTACCCTATCCATCATCTCACAGGTATGCAAATTGTGTTGCATAACAGGAACCACGTCACTTAAACAATCTTCCAACGTATGATAATGGGTTGCCACCATTGCAGATAATGAAGGTGGTAAATCATCCAATTGCAATGTTATCTCAGTAGTAAATGCCAAAGTTCCCTCACTACCAGATAATAACTTACTTAGATTGAAATCTGGATCTTGGCCGTTGCCAAAAATTTTGTTTTTTAAAAGCTCATCCACGGCATAACCCGTATTCCTTCTATGGATACTCGGCTTGGGGAACTCTTTTTTAATATTTTCCTGATTCTGGTCATTGGAAAGCTCTGTATATAGCTTGTTGTAAATGACTCCTTCCAGTGAATTTTGATTCTTTTTATCCAGAAACTTTTCTTTATCAATATTGGAGAAAAAAGTCTCACTTCCGTCAGACAAAATACATTCCAAGGCAACTACCTTATCACGCGTTACCCCATATTGTATCGATGTTGTACCAGATGAATTGTTCCCCACCATTCCACCAATCATACATCTATTGGATGTTGATGTATTAGGGCCAAAAAAAAGACCGTATGGTTTTAAATATTGATTTAATTCGTCCCTAACTACCCCCGGTTGAACCTTAACTTGTTTCTTCTCTTTGTCCAAGCTCAAAATTTGGGTGAAATGTTTTGATACATCCACCACAATACCAGTTCCTACGCATTGCCCGGCTAGAGAGGTTCCTGCTGTTCTTGGAATAAGACCAATATGTTGTTTATTTGCAAATGCAATTAACGTTTTAACGTCTTCTTTGTTCTTTGGATAGACCACAGCGACAGGTGTTTTTCGATAGACCGAAGCATCTGTGGCATAAAGGGCCCTGCTTAAGTCATCTGCAAATAATTCGCCTTGTAATTCTTCGGAAAGGGATTTAAAAAAAGATTTATCCAATCTGGAACAATTTTTGGTTATTTAATTCAGTTTTATTGTCAGAAAGCTTTACAAAGCTATCTTTAATTTTTAACTAATAGAGAAACTTATGAAGATTACCACATTATTTACAGGTCTTTTTTTATTTGCAACTTTCGCAACCCACGCACAAGACATTTCTAACCATGCATTGGGCCTTAGGTTAGGAGACAGTGATGGTTTTGGAGCTGAAATTTCCTATCAAAAATCCATTTCCCGGTACAATCGAGCAGAATTTAACCTCGGATGGAGGGATAGCAGGGCTTTTGATGCCTTCAAATTATCTGGACTATACCAGTGGGTGCATCAATTGGATGGAAATTTTAATTGGTACTATGGAGTTGGTGGTGGATTGGGAAGCGTAGATTTTGAACCCATACCCAATTCGGATGATAACGATGGGTTATTTGTATTTGCCGCAGGTGATATTGGTGTAGAATATAATTTTGATATCCCCCTACTCCTGTCGCTTGATTTTAGACCAGAAATTGGGCTATTGGGATATGATGGCTTTGACAACGATTTTGATTTTGATATTGCACTAGGAATACGCTATCAATTTTAGTGAAAGAGAATAAAATCTAAAGCCCTTGACCTTTCCAAAGCATCAAGGGCTTTTTTATGCGATATGTAATGAATATCTTAGCTCCTTAATTTGAAACAAATGAAAAAAATATTTGTAATTGGTATAGTGGTATTGTTAATTGCTTCATGCAACTCGAAACCTGAAGGATTTAGCTTAAATGCCACGGTAAGCGGGGAATTGGACAATGGCACCCAGATTTATCTGAAGACTACTGATTCCCTTAATCAGTTAATCGATATCGATACCACAACAGTAGAAAATGGAGTTTTCAGCTTTAATGGAACGCAAGCAGAACCCAAACTTCATTATATTTTCTTAGAATCGAATAGAGGAAACATCCCTTTTATTTTAGAAAATGGGGATATCGATTTAAAATTTCAAAAAGATAGTCTTGGTTACGCCAAACTAAAGGGTACTCCCCAAAACGAGCTTTTTATGGGCTTTTTGAGTGAATCCAGAAAGCTATCCGAACGGGCAAGATCTATGCAGGAAGATATGCGAACAGCTTCACAAAAGCAAGATACGGCTACTGTTACTGCAATACGTGAAGAATATATTGAATTCCAAGATGAAGTAAAAAACTTTAATGTTGATTTTGCAAAAGAAAATCCAGATGCCTTGATATCTGTATTGATATTAGGAAATTTAATGATGAGCAAAGGGCTTCCCAGTGATGAGGTTAAAGCTTTGTATGAAGCACTTACCCCAGAAATAAAGGCCTTGCAACCAGCAAAACAACTAAAAGAGCAACTGGACAAGATGAAAAGTACTGATATTGGCAGTGTAGCGCCAGAATTTTCTGCTCCCACACCCAATGGAGATTTATTGGCACTCAATGAGGTAAAAGGGAAATTGACCCTTGTTGATTTCTGGGCAGCTTGGTGTAGGCCATGTAGAGAAGAAAATCCCAATATTGTTTCGGTTTATAATAAATACCATGATAAAGGCTTAAATGTAATTGGTGTATCGTTGGATACAAGAGCCCAAGACTGGACTGGTGCAATAGAAGCAGATGGACTAGCTTGGAATCATATTTCCAATTTAAAACGCTTTCAAGATCCTGTGGCACAATTATATAATATAAATGCCATCCCAGCCGCTTTCCTCCTAGATGAAAACGGAGTTATAGTGGCGAAAGACCTGAGAGGTCCAGCTTTGGAACAAAAAGTAGCTGAATACCTTAACTAAGGTTTATAAAAATCAACATTGAAAGCCCAAGACTTAACTTTTGGGCTTTTTTTATTTCTAAAAAATAGAATCTATATTTTTCCCATTTTTTCTAGAACAAAGAGAATCAATATGGGAAGCGCCAAGAGAAGGACTATTAAGGTATCCGTCATCAAAAGTTCCGGCCTAAGTACAAGTGTAGTTACATACCCCCCTATTGCACCTCCAAAATGTGCTGTATGACCAATATTCCCAAGTCTGCTTTTCATACCATAAATGGAATAGAGCAGATATGCTATTCCTAAAACATAGGCCGGCAAAGGTATTGGAATGAACATAATTCCCAATTGCATATTAGGGTTCAGTAAAATTGCCGCATATAAAATTCCCGTTACTGCGCCACTTGCGCCAACAGCGCTATAATAGGGTTCATCTTTATGAAAGAAAAGGGCCAGCAGACTACCTCCTATCAAACTAATGAAATAAATAATCAAAAACTTTGTTGCACCAAACCAATTGATGACTACATCTGCAAAAAAATATAGCGTGAACATGTTAAAAAACAGATGGGAAATATCCACATGTAAAAACCCAGAGGTGACAGTTCTTTCCTTTTGTCCAGCCTTAATACTCCCAATGCTAAACTTGTATCTGTCGAAAAAAACGGTGTCGCTAAATCCTTTTAGAGACACAACAATATTGGCGGCGATAATTGCAATGGTAGCCGCATGCAAATTGTACATATGCTGATAAAATTAGAGACAAATATAGCTATATTTGCCGCAAGAATTATCTATGCAATTAGCCGTTTTTATTCTTGTTTATCCGCTTCTCTGGTTAATTTCCAGGCTACCATTTAGAGTACTTTATTTAATCTCTGATGGCGTATACCAATTGCTGTACCATGTTGTTGGTTACCGTAAAAAAGTAGTGCGCGACAATTTGGAATTGGTTTTTCCAGAAAAATCAGGTTCAGAGCGTTTACAAATAGAAAAGAAATTCTTCAAACATCTTTGTGATATGTTTTTGGAAATGATAAAGACGTTGGGCATAACGAATGCCCAAATCCAAAAAAGATATTATTTCACCAATATTGAAGAAGTTTTAAACTTGGAGCACCAGAAAAAAAGTATTATCGTAATGATGCCCCATTATGCTAGCTGGGAATGGGTTTTTTCCCTTAATAGGCACGTTACATCAGAAGGATATGCTATTTATCAACGCGTCCAAAATAAGTATTTTGATAAATTGGTCCGGGATATTCGTAGCAAATATGGAACAACACTTATCCCAACCTTTGATTCCCGCAAAATAATTTCCAATCTAACCAAAAATGATACCTTATTTACCGTTGGGATTATAAGCGACCAATCACCCATGTATTTCAAAGCAAAACACTGGACCAAATTTATGGGCATTACAGTGCCTGTTCATGTGGGAGGGGAAGAACTGTGTAAAAAACACAATTTGACCCCACTGTACTTAAAGGTGAAAAAAGTAGGCAGAGGTTACTATGAAGCAACTTTTAAACCTTTAGTAGAAAATGTTGAAAAATCCGTTTCCTATGAAATTACCGAAGCTTTTTTAAAAGAAACGGAAAAGTCAATTCTAGAAGCTCCAGAATTTTACTTTTGGACCCATAAACGTTGGAAACATAGGGATAAAGTCCCAAAAGAGTATCTAGCTACCGATGCGGCTACTTCGCAAGAAGATATATAAAATATTTATTCAAAGGCGTTTTTAGATACCCGCCACTTCTTTGATTTCTCCAATAATTTTATCTGCCAAGTCGTTGGCCTCTGCTTGAGATTTGGCTTCAGTATAGATTCGAATTATTGGTTCGGTGTTCGATTTTCTGAGGTGAACCCAATTCTCGGGAAAATCTATTTTTACCCCATCTATTGTACTTACGTCTTCGTCCTTGTATTTTTCATGCATGGCAACAAGAATTCCATCAACATCTAAGTCTGGGGTCAATTGGATTTTCTTTTTACTCATAAAATAACTAGGGTAACTTGCTCGCAATTCTGCAACAGTTCCGCCCTTTTCTGCCATCAGCATTAAAAACAAAGCAGTACCTACCAAAGAATCCCTACCATAATGGCTTTCAGGATAAATAATTCCTCCGTTTCCTTCACCTCCAATAATTGCATTGTTGGCCTTCATTTTGGCAACTACATTGACCTCCCCAACGGCGGCAGCTTCATAGGTTCCTCCGTGTTTTTCCGTAACATCGCGGAGGGCCCTCGAAGAAGATAAATTAGAAACTGTGTTCCCCTTGGTTTTACCCAGTACGTAATCTGCACAGGCTACCAAAGTATACTCTTCTCCAAACATTTCCCCATCATTGCTGATAAATGCAAGACGGTCCACATCTGGATCCACAACAATTCCAAAATCAGCATTCTCTTTTACTACCAATTCACAAATATCCCCTAAATGCTCCTTGAGCGGTTCAGGGTTATGCGGAAAATGACCTGTGGGCTCACAATACAACTTAACGACTTCTACTCCAAGTTCCTCCAACAATTTTGGAATGGCTATTCCACCGGTAGAATTAACACCATCAACCACTACCTTAAAACCAGCTTTTTTGATAGTCTCTTTATCAACTAGGGAAAGATTCAACACTTCATCAATATGGATATCTATATAGGAATCATTTTTAGTGATTGTTCCTAAGTCATCCACTTCGGCAAAATCAAAATCCTCTTTTTCGGCCAACTCTAAAATAATAGCGCCTTGTTCTGCATCCAGAAACTCCCCACGCTCATTCAATAATTTAAGCGCATTCCATTGTTTGGGGTTATGACTGGCGGTTAAAATTATTCCACCATCAGCTTTCTCCAATGGAACTGCAATTTCAACCGTTGGTGTTGTGGATAATCCCAAGTCTACTAAATCAATCCCAAGACCTACTAAGGTAGAAACCACCAAATTCTGAATCATTTCGCCAGATAAGCGCGCATCACGACCAATAACGACCGTTAACTCTTGCTTTCCTGAATAATCTTTTAACCAAGTACCGTATGCTGCGGCAAATTTCACAGCGTCTATAGGTGTAAGATTATCACTTGTAGCTCCTCCTATGGTTCCACGAATTCCGGAAATTGATTTAATCAGCGTCATAAATTGTTAAAAAAGTTTTTGCAAATATAAACGGCTATTCCATTTTCCATGTTCTGAATTTGTAAATTTCACCGGAAAAGAAATTTAACGCTATGAACTTTCTTGCCCATATCTATTTATCCTTTGATGACAAAGAAATTACCCTTGGAAATTTCTTTGCAGATCACATACGTGGGAATAAGTTCAAACATTTTCCAGAAAAAATCCAAAAAGGAATTTTACTGCACCGAGAGATAGACACCTTTACTGACTCCCATCCTATTGCCAAACAAAGTAGTAAAAGGCTACATAAAAACTATAGTCATTACAGTAGGGTAATCGTTGATATTTTCTACGATCATTTTTTGGCCAAAAATTGGACAACGTATTCCGAAGTGCCTTTACATGTTTATGTGGAAAACTTTTACGATTTACTGGAAGACAATTATGAAATCCTTCCTTTAGGTACTCAACGGCTCATGCCATACATGATTGCAGATAATTGGCTATATAGCTATGCTAGTCTTGAAGGGATTTCAAGGGTCCTTAATGGTATGAATAGGCGAACAAACAACAAGTCCAAAATGAATTTTGCCATCTTGGATTTGGAAGAACATTACTCAGCATTTGAGAATGAATTCACCGAATTTTTTAAAGAATTAATTAATTTTTCTCAACAAAAACTAACTCTATTATGCGAAGATTGATACTTTTTGTCCCACTGATTTTATTTTTAAACTGTAAAAAACAACCTGCCATTGCCACCGGTCTCGTTACGGAAAAAGCCATGGTGGTATCAGCAAGGGAAGAAGCCTCAAAAATTGGGGTGGAAATCATGAAAAAAGGAGGAAATGCTTTTGATGCCATGGTAGGTGTGGAACTTTCGTTGGCGGCGGCTTACCCATTTGCAGGAAGTCTGGGTGGCGGAGGCTTCATGGTCTACCGAAAGAATGATGGAGAAATTGGAGCACTGGATTACCGCGAAAAGGCACCATTGTCTGCCCACAAGGATATGTACTTGGATTCCTTGGGTAATGTTATCCCTAGTATGAGCACTGTTGGAGCAACAGCGGTTGGAGTCCCCGGGACCGTTGCGGGAGCCATGGAGGTGCACAGAAAATTAGGTTCATTGCCATTGGAGGATATTTTGGAACCGGTTATTGCACTGGCTAAAAAAGGTGTAGTGGTCACGGAAAAACAGGCGGCACGACTGGAAAGGGTAAAAGAAAGTTTTATCGAGGTAAATGACTATAGTACCAAATATGCTGCGAATTTCAAACCGGGGGATACCATTAAATACCCCGAGTTGGCCCAAACCTTGGATAAAATTCTAAAACAAGGTAAGGATGGGTTTTATAAAGGAGAGATAGCTGAAAAATTAGCAGCTTTTATTCAACAAAATGGTGGATTTGTTACTGTTAAGGATTTGGCCAAATATGATGCAAAATGGCGTGAACCTATAGTCTTTGATTATAGGGACATACGGATAATTTCAATGAGTCCACCCAGCAGCGGCGGGATTACCATGAACCAAATTTTTAAAATGATGGAGCCGTATCCCGTTTCAAAATATGGACATAATTCCATTGAAACGGTTCAACTTTTTGTTGAAGCTGCTCGAAGAGCCTACGCAGACCGGAATTATTTTCTTGGTGATCCAGATTTTGTGGACATTCCTCTAGATGTTCTTCAGAACGATGACTACCTAAAGCAAAGAATGCGGGGCTTTTCATTTGAAAAGGCCACATTATCATCAGATGTATCACATGGTGATGTTGAGATTATAGAGAGTGACGAAACCACCCATTACTCCATTGTTGATGCAGATGGAAACGCCATATCCACAACCATAACATTGAACGGCGCCTATGGTTCCAAATTGTACTGTGATGAGCTTGGTTTTTTCCTAAATAATGAAATGGATGACTTTAGCGCCAAACCCGGTGTGCCCAATATGTTTGGATTAATTGGGGCCGAAGCCAATAGTATTGCTCCAGAAAAGCGCATGCTAAGCAGCATGACTCCCACAATAGTTGAGAAAGATGGTGAACTTTATATGGTAGTAGGTACTCCAGGAGGTTCTACGATTATTACGGCAGTGGCACAAACCATTCTTAATGTGTATGAATTTAACTTAAGTATGCAAGAAGCGGTAAACGCACCCCGCTTTCACCATCAATGGCTGCCAGATATGTTAATGTTTGAAGCGGAAGGTTTTGAAGAAGGTCTAAAATCAAACCTAAAGGAAAAAGGCTATGAAATTCTTGAAGGTAGAACCCGAATTATAGGTAAGGTAGACGCAATTCGTGTCTTGGAAGATGGAAAATTGGAAGGTGGAGCAGATAAACGTGGTGATGATACTGCTGTAGGGTTTTAAATTTAATGGTATGACATACGATGTTGTAATCCTGACAGACAAAAGGTATTTAAACCCCAGTATACAAGATGTGTATGTAAAAAATGTGCTCTTGGAAGATGAACTGGTATCCAATGCCCTAAAGGAAGAAGGGCTTCAAGTGGTCCGGAAATCCTGGGATGATGTAGAGTTTGATTGGACAACCACAACGTATGCACTTTTCAGGGCCACCTGGGATTATTTTGATAGGTTTCAAGAATTTTCAAAATGGCTTTCCAAAGTTTCCGAACATACCCAACTTATAAATTCAAAAAAACTAATTGATTGGAATATTGACAAACACTACCTACAGGATCTTTTTACAAAAGGGGTCAATATTCCAAAAACCTTATACATTGAACCACAAACAAGGACAACCTTAAAAGATTCTATTAAAAAGGCTAAAAATACCCTTGGTTTTGTAGCAAACGATTTTATCTTAAAACCCTGCGTTTCTGGTGCTGCAAGGCATACATATAAATTTCAGGAGGTTGAAGCGGAAAAATATGAGACAACTTTTCAGGAATTAATAGTAGATGAAGCCATGATGCTACAAGAATTTCAGCAAAACATTGTGGCCGAGGGGGAAATATCAATGATGGTATTTCATGGGGAATTTACACATGCCGTGCTTAAAATTGCCAAATCTGGCGATTTTAGGGTACAAGATGATTTTGGTGGAAGTATTCAAGTGTATAGACCAACACAATCAGAAATAGATTTTGCCCAAAAGGTCGTAAAAGCTGCTCCAGAACTGCCCATTTATGCTCGAGTGGATATTTTTGAGGATAATGACGGTAATCTGGCGCTTGCTGAACTTGAAATTTTTGAACCCGAACTGTGGTTTAGGCTCAATCCGAAGGCAGCGAACATTCTAGCTAAAAAAATAAAAGACCAATTTTTTCCTTGAAGCGAATTTTAAAAATTATCGGGTTTCTTGGTTTAGGGCTCCTGTTTTTGCTCTGGTTTATGCACGAACCATTACCCCAAGGGACTTCAGGTGTAGAGGCAGACCAACTTGCATATAAAATGCTGAACGCCCTTGATTATCAAAAATATAAAGACACACGTTTTTTGGAATGGTCCTATAGAAATGGCGCCAATCAGTACAAATGGGACAAGCAAAAAGGTATTGTTGCAGTAAAATGGGATGACTACAAAGTGACCCTCAATCTAACCAGTAACATCAAAAGTAAAGTAACAAAATCAGGCGAAAGCATTTATGGGGAAAAAGAAAAAAAAGTGGTTACCAAAGCGCTCAAAATGTTCCATAATGATTCTTTTTGGTTGGTGGCACCCTATAAAGTTTTTGATAAAGGAACAACAAGAAGTATTGTAGTGTTGGAAGATGGTTCGCAAGCGCTTTTGGTTTCATACTCCAAAGGTGGAACCACTCCAGGAGATGGTTATTTATGGAAGTTGAATCCACATGGGTTTCCCAGCAGCTTTAAAATGTGGGTAAAAATAATACCCCTCGGTGGCCTAGAAGCCACTTGGGAAGATTTGCAGGTAATGGAAAGCGGTGCTTTTTTGCCAAAAACCCATAAACTTGGGCCTTTGGAATTGAGCATGGGAAACGTAAAAGGATATAATTTTGATTAGATTTAGTTGCCTAAATAGGTATCCTAGTTTTTTACTTGACCCATTTGCTGCTTTAACTCTTCCATGGATTGTTGCAATTGCCGTAACAGCCCTGTTTCTGTAGTGGCATCAACATTAAAGGTAAGTTTACTGCTCACCTCCCAAATCTCCTGAATTTGGAAAGGTTTTATATCATATGGAGGATACGTTTCGTTCAAAGAGACCAAAGTAATGTTGTTGGAATTTGGTCTTTTCTCAATCTTCTTGACCAAAACCGCATCTTGTAACACTACCACATACATCTTATTGGCACTTACGTGGTCAATATGTTCAATAGCACGTGCCAAAACCCAATCACTTGGCTTTAAATTGGGTAACATACTGTCTCCCTCCACTTGAAAACCACGGTATGTAGCATTACGAAACTCAGGAATAGGCAAATCAAAAGCGGGCAATTGACGATACCAACTTGTATCAGCAATGTTTTGGGGATATCCAGCCGCCGCCTTGGCGTTTACCAATACCATATTATCATTTTCAGAACTATCAACGGTAACCACCTTTGGAATTACACTGGTACGGGAAGTCTCCAAATGCTTTTCTTCGCTTTCGGCAAACAACCAAAGTGGATTTATATTAAATTGTCGTAACAGCTCCGACACCACTTTTCCAGATAATTTGGTACGCCCGCGCTCAATATCAGCTGTAGTATTTGAAATTCCCAATAACTTGGCAAACTCGGCTTGGGTATGGCCTAATTCCCGTCTAATTTCAATAAAACGCTTTAAGGTTGATTCATTCTCCATACTTTCTTTTCTGTCAGGTCGAGCGCAGTCGAGACCTTATTAAACTATTCATTGTAAAACCTCTTTACTGTACTAGAGGCATATTAATACATCAAATATAGGAATTTTGGAATATTTCCAAAAAATAATTTGGAATATTTCCATTTTTAGGAATATTTCCATAATTTTGGATTAATTACAATCTCAATATGGACTTTGACCGAATACAAGAAAAGCTGAATATTCTAGCCGATGCTGCCAAATATGATGTCTCCTGTGCAAGTAGTGGCAGCAATCGGACCAATACAAATAAAGGTCTTGGCGATGCTTCCAAAATGGGAATCTGTCATAGTTACACCGAAGATGGACGTTGTGTATCCCTTCTTAAGATTTTATTGACCAACCATTGCATTTTTGATTGTGCTTACTGCGTAACCCGTAAAAGCAATGATGTAAAACGAGCTGCTTTTAAGATTCAGGAAGTTGTGGATTTGACCATCAACTTTTACCGCAGAAATTATATAGAGGGTTTGTTTTTGAGCTCTGGTATTTTTAAAAATGCCGATTATACGATGGAACGCTTAATCGCAGTGGCCAAAAAATTACGTGAAGAGGAAAATTTTAATGGGTACATCCATCTAAAATCCATTCCCGACGCCAGTGATGAATTGATGTATGAGGCTGGATTGTATGCAGACCGACTCTCTGTAAACATAGAAGTACCAACTATTTCCGGTCTTAAATTATTGGCGCCGGACAAAAAGCATGAGGATTTTACCAAACCCATGCTAAAGGTCAAAAACGAACTGTTACGCTTTAAAAATGAGCGTAAAATCATTAAAAGCACTCCAAAATATGCGCCAGCGGGACAAAGCACACAGATGATTGTGGGCGCCACTGGTGAAACGGACAAAGACATTATGTATTCCGCCACATACTATTATAAAAAGTATCATATGAAACGGGTGTATTATTCGGGCTACGTGCCCGTGGCAGAAGACAGCCGTTTACCGTCCATTGGTTCCCAAGTTCCCATGTTGCGGGAAAACAGATTGTACCAAACGGATTGGTTGTTGCGCTTTTATGGTTTTGCCGTGAATGAAATATTGAACAACGACCATCCTAATTTGGATATCGATGTGGACCCCAAACTTTCTTGGGCCTTGCGGAACATGCACCACTTTCCTGTGGATGTGAATACGGCAGACAGGCGTATGTTGGCTCGTATTCCAGGTCTGGGTATGCGCTCCGTGGAAAAAATAGTGAGTGCAAGACGATTTAGAAAACTGAACTGGGATCATCTCAAGAAGATTGGAGTGGCCCTCAACCGTGCCAAATATTTTATGGTAAGCGATTCAAGAAATTGGGAGCGTCGCGATTTGGATGCGGAAAAAATTAAAGGAATGATTCTACAGACTTCTTCCGGGAAGTTTAGGAATCAGTATAGCAATCAATTAGCATTGTTTAATTAAACAAAAACCAGAACACAATGAATACCTTACAAACCCAAAACAACCTCGATTTCTTGGAACGTAGCCGTAGTGCCATCTTAAACTTAGGTTACGATTTTGTTCGATTTAGAAATAAAACAAAGAAAAAAATGGGTCTATTGAAAACGAGATTTATAAAATAATCGTGGTTGTTTCGAACCGCCTATCGAGTGCAGTCAAGATAGAAGAGTGAAATGACAGCATAAAAATAGAACACTATGGAGAATACGAAAACCCTTATTTACGACGGAAGCTTTAATGGCTTTCTCACTGCAGTCTTCATTGCTTTTGAAGAAAAAATAAATGTATCGGACATTCAACGAAACAGTCATGGACAAAATGTCCTTTTTTCCGAAACAGAAACCATATTTACAGATGTCCATAAGGCCAAACGGGTATGGAACGGCATACGCAGCAAAAGCCACAATGCCATTACCAATGTCTATTTTGCATTTTTAAGCGAGGCCGAAGGCATTGAACTTATACTCTATACCTACATTCAAAAATTAATGGCATCCAAAAACGGGAAGCAGCTGGATTATTCCGATGGCATTGTTCTGCGCATAAGTCAATTGGCACGCTCGGTAGGTAGGGAAAAGCATCGTATGGAAGCTTTTGTGCGCTTTCAACTCACAAAAGATGAGATATACTTTGCCAATATTGAGCCCGATTTTGATGTGCTACCCTTGATTTCAAAACATTTCCGTAACCGTTATGCCGACCAGCAATGGCTTATTTATGACGTAAAACGAAAGTATGGCATCCATTATGATTTGGAACATGTGGAACTGGTATCGCTTAACCTCAAGGAAGTCCATTTTAATAAAGTTCACAAGAGTGATGCCTTTTTAAGCGAGGAATACGATTACCAAACGCTTTGGAACGATTACTTTAAGAGTACCAATATCAAATCCCGTATCAATAGAAAACTGCATACACAACATGTACCGAAACGCTATTGGAAATATTTGAGTGAAAAGAAAGAGACTGCTTGATTTTAGAATGAAATTCAACGAACTTCGCTATAGGTTGCTTAATAGCCCTTAAAATGAAACTCAAAGTCATTATTACTGGGAGCACGGGTATGGTAGGGGAAGGTGTTCTTCATGAGTGTCTTCAACATCCTAATGTTGAGAAAATTCTAGTGATAAACAGAAGACCCTGTGGCATATCGAATCCAAAATTATTTGAGATTATACATACAAATTTCTTTGACTTTTCTCAAATTGAAAATCAATTGAGCGGGTTTAATTCTTGTTTTTTTTGCCTAGGAGTGAGCTCTGTTGGAAAAAAGGAGCAAGAATATTTTTCCTTGACTCATACCCTAACCATGTATATCGCTCAAAAGCTGATACAATTTAATCCAAGCATGATATTTTGTTATATTTCAAGTACAGGAGCCAATAGTGAAAAAAAGGGAGGGCAAATGTGGGCAAGAATAAAAGGTATGACAGAGGATGACCTAATGAAATTACCCTTTAAAAGAGTATATATGTTTAGGCCAGCAATATTAAACCCTACCAAAGGCCTAAAGAACTATCACAAATTTTATTCTGTATTCAAGTTTTTTTATCCTTTTTTTAGATTGACCTTACCAAAATATGTTTCTACTTTAAAAGAATTGGGGTTAGCTATGATTAATTCGGCGACAAAGGGCTATGAAAAACAAGTATTAGAGGTTTCGGATATAGTAAAACTATCAAAAGAATAATATAACTGATTTAATGGTTGAAGTAATAATAATACAAACACAATGAATAAACTTCTATCAGTTATCTTTTTTGGTCTCTTGCTTGTAGAGTGAAAGAAACCAAATACAGTAAATACTCAAGTTTCTCCAGAAAAAAAGAAACAAAATCGTAAAAACCTTTTATTTTTCAAGTATTTACGCACAACTAAAATTTCCTAAGTACTACGCGTTCTTCCTTTTTTAAAGTATTTTCATACTTCTAATTAAATACCTATGAAATCTAAAATCCTTTTTTCGTTTCTTTTAGTATTGACCATGTCACATGTTAATGCACAAGAAAAAACAGTCCCTGTTGAAAAGGGCATGGTGAAAGTGGCCATTTTATACCCTAATGAAGAGGGTGAAACATTTGACATGGAGTATTACGCAAACAAACATATGCCTCTAGTGGCAGATTTGTTTGGCAATTTATTAAAGCATTATGCCGTTGACAAGGGTGTTTCAGGAAGAACACCAGAAGATTCCGCCCCTTATGTGGCAATCGGTTACCTTTATTTCAATAAACTATCGGATTATCAAAATGCCTTTAAGGTAAATGGAGAAAAAATATTGAGCGATATTCCCAATTACACCAACATTAAACCAGTGGTTCAAATAAGTGAAATAATACAAAATTAACAGTTTACGTATTCTAACCTTTATGGTATTTAGCCCTGTTTAGGTATTTTTTCAATAGCGTTTGTTATTTACTCCGCTCCCCTACAAACTGGTCACTTTTATTTTTAAAGAGCACATTAAACGTCGTCAAACTTCCATAAATACGGGTAATGTATTGTTGTAAATCTACCTTTTCCTGGTCGTCTAAGTTTTTGCTACTGTTTATTTTTTGTTCCATCACACGAATACGATCACGAACCATCACAATTTTATGAAAAAAGGTGTCAATGGGCATTTCCTTATTGGCCAAATCATCGCCGGGTTCTAAAATCAATTTTCCTCCTCGCCATTTATCCGCAATGGCTATTCTCTCCGAAGTATCGCTCCATTTTTGCAGAATGGATACTAAAGAACGTTCTACATCAAAAAAGCTAACGCTATCAACTTCATCCTTTACCCCTTCAATTACTTCAAATTCAGAATCAATATCAATAGTTTCCAATCCGTTTTCCAAAAAAGTGACCCAATAGTGTTTTGAGGATACATTCGTTATCACTCCTTTTCCATACTCAGAGTGGTTAATTCGAGAGCCTATTCCCAATATTTTCATATTTTAATTGTTTTGTCATTTCGAACATATGTGAGAAATCTCAATTCCAGCTTTCTCAGTCGTTCCACTTCTTCGAAATGACATTTGTTCGGTTCCAAAAATAAGGTATCAATTAACAAAAACGAAACTAGAAGTCGCTTCCTTTTTAAGATTCAAAACCGTATTTTAGCAGCTTTTGCTATGATCAACTACGAAGAAAACATTGAAGTTCGAGGGGCCCGGGTCCATAACTTAAAAAATATTGATGTTACTATTCCCCGTGAAAAACTTGTTGTAATCACGGGGCTTTCAGGAAGCGGAAAATCTTCACTGGCGTTCGACACCATTTATGCAGAAGGACAACGCCGCTATATTGAGACATTTTCGGCCTATGCACGTCAATTTTTAGGAGGGTTGGAGCGTCCAGATGTTGATAAAATAGATGGCCTTTCTCCCGTAATTGCCATAGAACAAAAAACCACTTCAAAATCTCCACGCTCCACCGTAGGCACTATAACGGAAGTTTACGATTTTTTACGACTCTTGTTTGCAAGAGCTGGTGATGCGTATAGTTACAATACAGGTCAAAAGATGGTAAGCTATAGTGATGAACAAATCAAAAGCTTGATTATTGATTCCTATCGCGAAAAGAAAATCAACATTCTGGCCCCGGTGGTCAAATCAAGAAAAGGACATTACCGAGAGCTTTTTGAGCAAATTGCCAAACAAGGTTTTGTAAAAGTGCGTGTTGATGGTGAAATAGTGGATATCACCAAAGGAATGAAAGTAGATCGCTACAAGATGCATGACATTGAAATAGTCATTGATCGCTTAAAGGTGATTGAAAGTGAAGATCTCCACAAACGTTTGAATGAAACCATAAACACGGCCATGTATAGCGGAAATAATGTGCTTATGGTCTTGGAAGAAGGAGAAAAAGAACCGCGTTATTTTAGTCGTGATTTAATGTGCCCAACTTCTGGAATCTCCTACCCCACTCCTGAACCAAACACCTTTTCCTTTAACTCACCAAAGGGAATGTGCCCGGAATGCAATGGCTTGGGCCATGTGTTCCAAGTCAATGAGCAAAAAATATTTCCAGATAAAAAATTATCAATAAAAGCTGGTGGTATTGCCCCATTGGGCGAATACAAAAAGTTATGGGCTTTTAAACAGCTAGAGACCATTGCGCAGCGCTATAAGTTTGAATTGACAGATTCCTTGAGCAAGATTCCAAAAGAAGCAATGGATGTCATTTTAAATGGCGGGAAGGATAGCTTTGAAGTGGACTCCAAGACTTTGGGCGTCAAAAGGCAGTATAAAATTGATTATGAAGGCATTTCCAATTTTATCAAAAACCAATTTGAAGAAGCCAATTCTACCTCTATAAAACGTTGGGCAAAAGATTATATGGACAAAGTTGAATGTCCAAATTGCCAAGGAGCACGATTACGAAAAGAATCTTTGTACTTTAAAATTGGAGAAAAGAATATTGCCGAACTGGCACATTTGGATATTGCCGAGCTTGCAGCTTTTTTTAAGGAGTTGGATGACACTCTAGAGGGAAACCAAAAGAAAATAGCAGAGGAAATCATTAAGGAAATCAGAACTCGAATCCAATTTTTACTGGATGTTGGATTGGATTATTTATCCCTGAATCGAAGTTCCAAATCACTTTCAGGTGGGGAGGCACAACGTATTCGATTGGCAACACAAATTGGTTCACAATTGGTTGGGGTGCTCTATATTTTAGATGAGCCAAGTATAGGTTTACATCAACGGGACAATGAACGCTTAATCAATTCTTTGATTTCGCTTCGGGACATAGGAAATTCTGTTATTGTAGTAGAACATGACCGTGATATGATTGAACATGCAGATCATGTGATTGATATTGGTCCGAAAGCCGGTAGGCATGGTGGAGAAATTATTTCAGAGGGAAAGCCAGAAGAACTTAGAAAACACAATACCCTAACAGCTGAATATATTACTGGAGAGCGGGAAATTCCCGTTCCATCCAATCGCAGAAAAGGGACTGGAAAAAAAATTGTGCTTTCAGGATGTAACGGAAATAACTTAAAAAATGTAACTGCAGAATTTCCCCTAGGGAAATTGATTGGTGTAACTGGTGTTTCTGGAAGTGGTAAATCCACGCTAATCAATGAAACACTTTATCCCATAATGAATGCCCATTATTTCAATGGGGTGAAAAAACCAATGCCCTATAAAAAAATTACCGGTTTGGAACATGCGGACAAGGTCATTGATATTAATCAGTCACCTATTGGAAGAACTCCACGCTCCAATCCTGCAACATATACAGGTACTTTTAGCGAAATCCGTACACTGTTTTCCAAAACAACGGAAGCAACCATTCGTGGATATAAGCCCGGACGATTTAGTTTTAATGTTGCTGGTGGAAGATGTGAAACCTGCCAAGGTGGTGGGCTTAAGGTTATTGAAATGAATTTTTTGCCCGATGTTTATGTAGAATGTGAAACTTGTAACGGCAAACGCTTTAATCGAGAAACTTTGGAGATTCGGTATAAGGGTAAATCTATTGCGGATGTCTTGGAAATGACCATTAATGAAGCCGTTGATTTCTTTGAGAACATTCCCAAGATTCATAGAAAGCTCAAAACCATTAAAGATGTGGGACTCGGTTATATCTCTTTGGGACAACAGTCCACTACCCTATCTGGTGGTGAAGCCCAGCGGGTAAAATTGGCCACAGAACTTTCAAAACGAGATACGGGGAATACCTTCTATATCTTAGATGAGCCAACAACAGGACTCCATTTTGAAGATATTAGGGTCTTAATGGAAGTTTTGAATCAATTGGTAGACAAAGGAAATACCATTTTGGTGATCGAACATAATATGGATGTCATTAAAATGATGGATCATATTATCGATATAGGGTATGAAGGTGGTCGTGGTGGCGGAATGATTGTGGCAAAAGGAACCCCGGAAGAGGTTGCTAAGGACAATAAAAGCTATACAGCGAAGTTTTTGAAAAAGGAGTTGGAAGCGGTTAAACGTAAAATAGCCCCAGCAGTATAAAAATGTAAATACAGTAAAAATGCGTAAAGAACAACATCATAAGGGGTGGAATGAGATAAAAACAAATGACTCCTGGGCCATCTTTAAAATCATGGGGGAATTTGTTAGTGGTTTTGAAAAAATGAGCGCTATTGGTCCCTGTGTTTCCATTTTTGGTTCTGCACGGGTAAAACCTGGAGATGCATACTATGATCTAGCCGTAAAGGTTGCAAAGAGTATTGCCGAAGCAGGTTATGGAGTAATAACTGGTGGAGGACCCGGTATTATGGAAGCTGGTAATAAAGGTGCAAGTTTAGCAGGTGGTACTTCCGTAGGGCTTAATATAGAACTTCCTTTTGAACAGCATGACAATCCATATATTGATCGAGATAAAAGTTTGGATTTTGATTACTTCTTCGTTAGAAAGGTGATGTTTGTCAAGTACTCGCAGGGTTTTGTTGTAATGCCCGGTGGATTTGGCACTTTGGATGAACTTTTTGAGGCAATTACGCTTATTCAAACCAACAAAATACACACCTTCCCAATTATTTTGGTTGGGTCTAAATTTTGGAGCGGTTTGATTGACTGGATAAAAGATACAATGCTTGAAGCTGGAAATATAAGCGCAAAGGACCTTGATCTAATTAAAATTGTTGATACAGAGGAAGAAGTGGTCACAATTATTGATGCTTTCTATAAAGGACGAACCTTGAGTCCTAATTTCTAATATCACTACAACTTTGGTAAATAAAAATCTCATTTTAAGCATATCAGTATTGTTCTTTTTAGTACAATCAGTATGTTGGTCGCAACACAAAAATGAGATTACCGCTACTTTAAGGGATGCCACCAAAGAAATCTACATCAAACAAAAACTAACCTATTACAATAGTAGTAACGATGGACTTTCCGTAATCTATCTTAACGATTGGAACCATGCCTATTCCAACAAAAAAACAGCTTTGGCCAAACGTTTTGCCGAGGAATTTAAACGCAGTCTTCATTTGGCCAAAGATCGCGAAAGAGGATACACAAAAATAACAAGCATTGTAGGCCAAGACTATCAGGGATTGCATTGGGAGCGATTGGGGAACAAGGATATCTTACGGGTGGAATTGGCGGAAGCGTTAGATCCTGGCGAATCTGTTCAACTCTTTCTAACCTATACCATTAGGCTTCCTCACAGTAAATTTACTGCCTATGGATTTAAATCCAATGGAGAATATTATCTAAAAGATTGGTATCTAACTCCAGCAATTTATGATGGGGAATGGAAGCTATACGATAATATGGATTTGGATGATCAGTATACGGAACCTATCAACACTTTAATTGATTTTACATTTCCGTCCAAACTTTTTCTGGCATCCAACTATGATGAAGATGGTCTGGTGGATTTTACAGAGGGACAATATGTAAAACTTATGGCCAATAATAGAACAAACTGTAAGTTGGTTCTAAGTCGAACTAAAAGATTCACAAAACATGTAACACAGTTTTTAACGGTTACGACTGATCTGGAGTCCAACAATTTTGATGAAATATCCCAGGGTATCTCAATTAATAAAGTAGCTTCATTTCTTGATGAAAATTTAGGAAGATATCCGCATCCAAACCTATTGGTAAGTGAGTTGGATTATAACAAAACGCCGCTCTATGGAATAAATCAGTTGCCTTCATTCATACGACCCTATGAAAAACAGTTTCAATTTGAAATGAAGTTTTTAAAAACCGCCATTCATAGTTTTCTGCAGGAAACCCTTTATTTGGACCCAAGACGTGAACGATGGGTAAATGATGCTATTGGCACTTATCTTATGATAAAGTATGTTGAGGATAATTACCCCAATCAAAAATTGGCGGGAAAACTTTCCAACTTATGGGGGTTTAAAAACTTCCACATGGCAAAAATGGACTTTAACGAGCAATACGCTCTGCTTAGTATGCTTTCTGCTCGGAAAAATATTGATCAAGCATTGACGACTCCCAACGATTCCCTAATAAAATTTAATCGAAAAATCGCCAATAGCTACAAAGCCGGGTTGGGAATGTCCTATTTATCAGCATACTTGGGCGGTGAAAAAATTGACAGCAGTATTATATCATTCTACAAATCCCATGGTCTAAATCCAAGAGTAAATGCAACGGATTTTAAAAATGAGATAAACACCTTTTCCGATAAAGATATCGATTGGTTTTTTGATGAATATGTGGCAACACGGAAAAAAATCGATTTCAAAATTAAAAAGCTCAAAAAAACTGAAGATTCCATAACCTTTACCATTAAAAACAAAAGGCAGACCAATGTACCCATTTCATTATTTGGGCTGCAAAAAGACTCTGTGATTTCCCACTATTGGTTTTCAGATATTGATACCTCAAAAACTTTTACAATACCAAGAAATTCCGAAGATCGTCTTGTCCTTAATTATGATCAGAAAATTCCTGAGTTTAATCAAAGGGACAATTGGAAAACTTTGAACGGCTTTTTTTCGAGCAATAAAAAGCTAAAATTCCAATTCTTTAAAGATACCGAAGACCCTTATTACAATCAGGTGTTTTATGTGCCCATTGCCAATTTTAATGTCTATGATGGAATTACACCGGGATTGAGGCTTTATAACAAGCCATTTCTTGAAAGACCTTTTAATTATGATATTGCCCCAACTTATTCCTTTTTAGAGCGGACATTGGTAGGTAAAGCAAGTTTTAGGTATAGAAAGTACCATGGCAAGAGTGGTCTATATGTTTCCAATTATTCTCTTTCGGGTTCCACGTCACACTTTCAGGTAAATTCACGTTTTTCCACCCTTACACCAGCTGTTAGTTTTGGTTGGAGGCCCAATGACCTCATTTCAAATAGAAGACAATCGTTGCTTTTCCGTTTCAGGAATGTATTTAGAAATATTGATGAAAATATAGCTCAACAGATAGATACAGATCCAGATTATAGTGTGTTGAATTTAAGGTACAGGGATGTGGACAATAACATTCTAAACTATACCTCTTGGTTTTTGGATGCACAGCATTCAAGTGATTTTACGAAATTGGCATTTGAATTGGAGTATAGAAAACTGTTTGAAAGCAACAGGCAGTTTAATTTCCGTTTTTACGCCGGGAAGTTTTTACGCAATAAAACGGATTCAGATTTTTTTAGCTTTGCTTTGGATAGACCAACAGATTATCTTTTTGATCTTCCCTACCTAGGCCGTTCTGAGGATTCAGGTATTTATAGTCAACAAATAATTATAGCGGAAGGTGGTTTTAAATCCCAATTGGAAAATCCTTTTGCAAATGATTGGATCGCTACAACCAATGCAAGCACCAACATATGGAAATGGGTTGAGGCGTATGGCGATCTTGGTTACATAAAAAACAGAGGTGAAAACGCGCGATTCGTTTATGATTCAGGAGTCCGATTGAATCTTGTAACTGACTATTTTGAACTTTACTTTCCCGTATATTCAAATAGAGGATGGGAGATTGCGCAGCAAAACTATGGTGAACGCATTAGATTCATTGTAACATTAAGCCCACGTACGCTTATCGGGCTGTTTACAAGGCAGTGGTTTTAGTATTGAATTATTCCTAAATATTAAGTCTTTAAGAAGGTATATTTTCAATAACTTCTACTCTATTACACTATTTTTTATCAAATTATCATTTTTTTAGCAATATATCCTATTGCCATTTTGATGGTGTTTTTGTATTTTTGCAAAACTAAAAATCACCTATGAAGCCAGATTCTAGCACAAGTAGCGATATTTCTTTTGATGATTTTCAATCACAAATCCTTAAGGATTATGTAGTTGCGGTCACCAGTAGAGAATGTAGCTTGCTAGGTAGACGGGAAGTGTTATCTGGAAAGGCGAAGTTTGGAATTTTTGGAGATGGTAAGGAATTGCCTCAGCTTGCAATGGCGAGAGCATTCCAAAATGGTGATTTTAGAAGTGGTTATTACAGGGACCAAACTTTTATGATGGCCCTAGGAAACCTGAGTCCCAAAGAATTTTTTCATGGTCTCTATGCCACTACGGATATAGAAAAGGAACCCATGAGTGCAGGCAGACAGATGGGAGCACACTTTGTAACCCACAGCCTGAATAATGATGGTACCTGGAAAGATTTAACCCAACAAAAGAATAGTAGCGCAGATATTTCGTGTACAGCAGGTCAAATGCCACGCTTGTTGGGATTGGCCCAAGCTTCAAAAATCTATAGAAACGTAAAAGAGATTAACCAAACCAACTTTTCAAAAAATGGAAACGAAGTTGCTTGGGGGACTATAGGTAATGCAAGCACAAGTGAAGGCCACTTTTTTGAAACCGTAAACGCTGCCGGGGTAATGCAAGTACCTATGGTTATTGCCATTTGGGATGATGCCTATGGTATTTCCGTTCCTGCAGAGTTTCATACTACAAAAGGCGATATCTCAGAAATGCTAAAAGGGCTACAACGCGATGAATCCAACGAAGGCTATGAAATGCTGAAGGTTAAAGGTTGGGACTACACGGGTTTGATACATGCTTTTGAGAATGCTTCCGATATTGCTAGGGAAAACCATATTCCTGTTCTTATACATGTTACTGACCTTACGCAACCTCAAGGGCATTCAACCTCTGGTTCCCATGAGCGCTATAAATCTGAGGATCGCTTGGAATGGGAACGGGAAAACGATTGTAACAAACGTTTTAGGGAATGGGTTCTTGAAAATAATATTTCCACTGAAGAGGAATTAAAAAAATTGGAGCGGCAAATAAAACAAGAAGTTAGGGCTGCAAAAAAAGAAGCATGGGCCGAATTTTTGGAACCACATCTTATTGCAAAAAAGCAGCTTATCCGATTGTTGGAGAATGTATCAGCTAAAAGTCCGAACAAGAGCTTCATATCAAAAATAAAAAATGATTTGATTGCTATTGAAGAACCTTTAAAAAAGGACCTAGCATCCCAATCAAGAAAGGCTCTGCGTTATCTTTTGGGTGAATCAGCACAAGAAAAAAAGGCCCTGCAACAATGGATCAAAAACTTCTTGGTTGTAAACCAACCCAAGTATAGTTCACATCTTTACAACGAAGGCCCAACCAAGGCAACAAATATCAATTCCATACCTCCATCTTATTCAGATGACTCGAAATCTGTGGATGGTAGGATTATCTTACGAGATAATTTCGATACTATTTTTAACAAGTATCCAGAGGCAATGGTATTTGGAGAAGATACTGGGGCAATTGGAGATGTAAATCAGGGGCTAGAAGGCCTACAGAAAAAATACGGGCCATTGCGTGTAGCGGATACAGGGATTCGGGAAACGACCATTATTGGACAAGGTATTGGTCTTGCGCTAAGAGGTTTAAGACCAATAGCAGAAATTCAATATTTAGATTATATTCTTTACGCAATACAGACCTTAAGTGATGATTTAGCATCACTCATGTACCGTACAGTCGGTAAGCAAAAAGCACCTCTCATTGTAAGGACTAGAGGCCATCGATTAGAAGGTATTTGGCATTCAGGGTCACAAATGGGTGGGCTTGTTCATCTGTTACGCGGCATGTATATTTTAGTGCCTAGAAACATGACCCAAGCTGCAGGTTTTTACAATACCCTAATGAAAAGTGATGAACCAGCCTTGGTTATTGAAAGTCTCAACGGTTATCGTTTAAAAGAAAAAATGCCTGTTAACCTTGGAGAATTTCGCACCCCAATAGGAAAGGTTGAAACTATCAAGGAAGGTAACGATATTACTCTTCTTTCATATGGTTCAACGCTTAGAATTGTAGAAAAAACAGCTCAAGAACTACTGGAGGTTGGCATTGATGCTGAAGTTATTGATGCACAATCCTTATTACCATTTGATTTGGACCATGATGTAACCAAAAGTTTGAAAAAAACTAATAGACTCTTAATTATTGATGAAGATGTACCTGGAGGATGTTCGGCTTATCTTCTACAACAAATAATCGAAGAACAAGGAGGTTATCAATATTTAGATAGTGCTCCGCAGACACTAACGGCAAAAGCTCATCGACCAGCTTATGCTTCAGATGGGGATTATTTTTCAAAACCAAGTGCCGAGGATATTTTTGAGAAAATCTGCCAAATTATGCATGAGGCTGACCCAAAGTCTTTTCCCAGTTTACGATAATTGAAGAACATTTGTTCTCACTTAAGCACAAACATAGTATTAAGCCTATCAGTTTTGTCCTTAATTACTTACTTAAACTAACTTTAATAGTCCATTCCTACTTTCATTTGGACATAATTCATATTTTCACAGTACCTAAATTCCCCTTTCATGAAAAATAATCTTTTAATACACCTAGGTCTTGCGCTATTAAGAATCGTCCCCTCTGCATTTATGCTAACCCATGGTTATTCTAAATTTCAAAAGCTTATCAGTGGTAATACCGAATTTGCCAACCCTTTGGGTATTGGACAAGCTCCTTCGCTCTTCTTAACTGTAATAGGTGAGTTTATTTGTCCCATTCTTATTATCATAGGATTTAAGACACGTTGGGCAACAATTCCAACGGCTATTACCATGTTTGTAGCTGCTTTTGTAGTTCATGGTTCAGATCCTTTTGGAAAAAAAGAATTGGCCTTACTATATCTTACCATTTTTGCAGTAGTATTTCTACTAGGACCGGGTAAATACAGTATCGACAAAAAATAATCTATACAATTTTGGTCAGCAGCTCTTTAAGAAGGTCGGCTTGAGTAAGATTGCTTGCCCCCACACCTTTACTTTTTAAATCCAATTGTCTTAGGTTTGAGATAATTGAACTCACTCTCCGCATTGGGTAGTTTTTGGCAGCAACTGTATATTCATTTACAAAATACGGGTTTACACCAAGTGCCTTTGCAACATTGCCTGGGGAATGGTCTTTGAGACCATGATATTGCAATAGCTGGGTAAAAAAAGTATTCAATAATGTAATAGTGACCACAAAAGGATTGTCCTTGGGATTTTGCGAAAAATAATTGATTATACGGGTAGCTTTACCAACATTTCGTTCGCCAAGAGCCTTTTTAAGTTCAAAATTGTTAAAATCCTTGCTAATACCTATATGCTGTTCAATTAATTCTGGAGTGATTTCTATGGTTTCAGGTACTACTATCATTAGTTTGTCAAGTTCATTACTGATCTTGCTAAGATCCGTTCCCAGAAACTCTACAAGCAACATGCAAGCTTTGGGAGAAATCTTATATTTCTTTCCATTTAAAATTTTTCGTATCCAATCAGCTACTTGATTATCGTATAACTTCTTACTCTCAAATAATTCTCCCGTTTTCAGAATAGATTTATATAATTTTTTCCGCTTATCAAGTTTTTTGTATTTATAACAGAAGACTAGTATTGTAGTTGGCTGAGGGTTTTCAACGTAAGCGTTAAGGTTTTCAATAGAACGGGAAAGATGCTGTGCCTCTTTAACTATAACAACTTGGTATTCTGCCATCATGGGAAATCGTTTCGCATTGGATATAACCTCATCAACACTGGTCTCACGCCCATAAAGCACCATTTGGTTAAAACCCTGTTCCTCTTCGGTTAAAACATTATCCGCAATGTACTTTGAAATCTTATCAATATAATAAGGCTCATCACCCATTAAAAAATAAATGGGTTTCGGATTTCCCTGATTTATATTGGCTACAATTTCCTTTACGCTGTCCATTCAGAAAAAATTATCAAATTTGTCCAATGCAAGCCTTGAACTTCCCCAAGTATTCGTTTAGAGTCAAAAATAGCGAAAATGGCCTCCATATCTTTGACCCTATTCGTAAAAAATTTGTTGTGCTGCAACCCGAAGAATGGGTGCGCCAACATATTGTCCATTTTTTAATCGCTACAAAGAAGTATCCCGAAAGCCTCATCAACGTAGAAAAACAGCTGATTGTCAACACCTTGAAAAAACGTTATGATGTTGTCGTTTTTGAACCCAACGGCTCAATCCAAATCTTAGTGGAATGCAAAGCGCCAGAAATTAAAATTGACCAAAAAACGTTTGACCAGATTGCCCAGTACAATTATCAATTAAAGTCCAAGTACCTTATGGTTACAAATGGCATGCAACATTATTATTGTAAAATGGACCACGAAAATGAAAAATACAAGTTTTTGAAGGAAATTCCTGATTTTAGCCGTTAATTTGCTGCCGATTTGAATGTCGCTGTTGTCATACTGAACTGGAATGGGAAAACATTGTTGGAAAAGTTTCTTCCCAGTATTGTAACGCACTCAAATGGCGCTAGTATCCACCTTGTTGACAATGCGAGCACTGATGACTCTGTTGCATTTGTCAAGAAAAATTATTCAACCATCAATATTATCCAAAATGCATCGAACGGTGGCTTTGCCAAAGGCTATAATGATGGCTTAAAAAATATTGAGGCCGATATCTTTTGTCTTTTAAATTCTGATGTTGAGGTTACTCCAAATTGGTTAGACCCCGTTACCACTCTTTTTAATACTGTTCCTGAAGCTGCTATTGTTCAACCAAAAATACTGGACCTAAAGCGGAAAGAATATTTTGAGTATGCCGGTGCAGCTGGAGGATTCATAGACAAGTTGGGGTATCCTTTTTGCCGTGGCAGAATATTTCAAGCCTTAGAAAAAGATGAAGGTCAATATGATGATGTAAAGGAAGTTTTCTGGGCCACAGGGGCATGTATGTTTATAAAGAGTGAAGTTTTCAGGTCTTTAAATGGGTTTGATGAAGACTATTTTGCGCATCAAGAAGAAATTGATCTATGTTGGAGGGCCAAAAACTTGGGGCATAGTGTTTATTATGTTGGTAAGAGCCACATTTTTCATCTTGGAGGTTCAACATTGGAAAACATGAATCCAAAAAAAACTTTCCTCAATTTTAGAAACTCTTTATATTCCATAACCAAGAATTTACCAAGAAAAAAGGCATTCCCAATTATTTTTTTCCGATTGATATTGGATGGAATAGCAGCACTGCGTTTTATTCTTCAATTTAAATTTAGCCATTGTGCCGCTATTTTAAGGGCTCATTTCAGTTTTTATGCTAATTTTAGAAAGATATATGGTAAAAGGGAGAAAGCTAATTTTATATTAAAGTATTACTCGACAACATCCATAGTTTGGTCTCACTTCGTACATCAAGTAAAGAATTTTAACATTTTAGTAAAAGATTAACGATGCGTAAATTAATGTGGGTTGAGTTTTTATATAATTTTGCCTGACAAATTTAGCATCAACCTAATAACAATATTTAACTTATAATCAAAATCATGAAGAAAGTTTTCCTAGGATCATTGGCAATGGCAGTTTTGTTGTCATCATGTGTATCACAAAAAAAATATGCTGAGCTTGAAGCACAGCAGCAAGAAACTCAAGATTTATTAAACTCTGCAACTGTAAAGTTGAACGATTGCTTAGAGGAAAAAGCCTCGGCATCGTCCAAGCTAAAGACTCTTGAAGATCAAAATGCATTTTTAAAAGCAAACAATCAGGAACTTATCAACAATATGGGTAATCTAACGACCTTGACTACCAAGGGTGCCGAGAATCTTGAAAAATCTTTGGAAAGTCTACAAGAAAAAGATTTAACCATCAGAAAATTACAAGATGCTGTTACCAGAAGGGATTCTGTAAATCTTTCCTTGGTACAAAGTTTAAAAGGAGTTCTTGGGAACTTGGATGATGAAGACATTGAAGTAAGCGTTGAGAAAGGTGTTGTCTTTGTTTCAATTTCTGACAAATTATTATTCAGAAGCGGAAGCTATAATATTACCAACGCAGCAAAAAGCGTTTTGGGTAAAGTAGCCAAAGTGGTCAACAACAAGCCAGATTTTGAATTCTTGGTAGAAGGGCATACGGATAATCAACCTTTCTCCAGAGGAGTGTTGGTAGACAACTGGGATTTAAGTGCCAAAAGAGCAACGGCCATTGTAAGAACTTTACAAAACGAATTCAACGTTGCTCCTGAGCGTATGACAGCAGCAGGAAGAAGTTTTTATGTACCATTAGCTTCTAATGATACGGCAGCTGAACGTGCTAAAAACAGAAGAACGCGTATTGTTGTTCTTCCAAAAATTGATCAGTTCTACAACATGATAGAAGAAGGAATGAAAGATCCTGCTATTGGAGGTTCTGGAAAATAAGCCTTTCTTTCAATTAAAATATAGGAAGCGGCCTTAGGGCCGCTTTTTTTGTTTAAAAAATATCCAACTCACCTTTCCCTTCTCGTACTATTTCAGGTTGTCCAGATGATAAATCAACTACAGTCGAAGCAATATTCCCTCCGTATCCGCCATCAATAACCACATCAACAAGATTTTGCCATTTTTCATAAATCAGCTCTGGATCGGTAGTATACTCCAAGATATCATCCTCATCTCTAATTGATGTGGAAACAATTGGATTTCCCAATTCTTTGACTAAAGATTTAGCTATTTCATTATCCGGAACTCTAATTCCAACAGTTTTCCTTTTTTTGAAATCTTTTGGAAGATTGTTATTGCCCGGCAGAATAAAAGTATAGGGGCCAGGTAATGCCCTTTTAAGAATTTTGAACGTTGCCGAATCCAATTGTCTAACATAATCAGAGAGGTTGCTCAAATCCGCACATACAAAAGACCAATTGGCCTTTGCCAATTTTATTCCTTTTATACGAGCAATACGCTCTAACGCTTTTGAATTTGAAATATCGCATCCCAGACCATATACCGTATCCGTTGGGTAGATAATCAGCCCTCCTTTACGAAGTATATTCCCTACTTTCTCCACTTGTTTTGGGTTAGGGTTCTCTTCAAATATTTTTATGAATTCAGCCATTTTAAGCAAAGTAACAAAGATTAAAAGTAATAGCTGTTAAAATATAGAAGGTGAAATCAGATGTGTGTGGGAAAAGATTTTGAATTTGGAGAACCAAGGACCTTCGTACTAGCCTTGTAATACTTCAAGCTTGGCAAATCTGAGCAACAGTTTTTTAATGTCTCCTTTTTCAAACTTAATTTCTGCCTTTTTATCGTTTCCTATCCCTTCGATCTTTAAAACGGTTCCTCGCCCAAAACGAGTGTGATTTACAAGGGAACCCTCAGATAAACTGGAATCTATGGTGTTGGTACTTTGTGTTGGCGAGGATAATTGGGGTTTTAATTTTCTGAGCTTTCGTAATTGGTTCTCATTTGGTTTTTGAACACTCGGAGGTGTTCCGTTCTTAGGTTTTATTTGTCTCAACTTGCTCTTGTCAACCTCTCCAAAAATATCAGCATCAATCAAAGATTTATACCGGTACCCATCATTCACTGGAGTGAGGTTTTCAACATACTGTTCTTCAATTTCCTCCAAAAACCTACTTGGTTCGGCGTCAATAAGCTTTCCCCAACGGTATCTGTTTTGGGTATAGGTCAAATAGGCCTGTTTCTCAGCCCTTGTCAATGCCACATAAAAAAGCCTTCGTTCTTCCTCCAGTTCGCTTCGTGTGTTCATACTCATGGCAGAAGGAAACAAATCTTCTTCCATTCCAACCACATACACATACGGGAACTCCAATCCTTTTGCCAAGTGAATGGTCATCAAGGCTACCCGGTCGTCATCACCTGTATCCTTGTCCAAGTCCGTAGCCAAAGCAACATCTTCTAAAAACTCAGATAAACCTCCAGTAGCGTCCGCTAGTTCTTTTTGTCCTTCAACAAAATCCTTTATCCCGTTCAAGAGTTCCTCAATATTCTCCATTCTGGCAATTCCCTCCGGAGTTCCATCTTTTTTAAACTCCAGCAGCAGACCGGTTTTTTTTGCGACATGCTCTGCAAGAGTAAACGCATCAGAACCTTCATTCATAATCTGAAAGCTCTTGATCATGGTCACAAAATCTCCCAACTTTCGTTTGGTTCCTGTATTGATTTTTAAATCAAGTTTTTCCAAATGCTCTATTACCTCAAAAATGGAACGTCCATAATGGTTGGCCGCAACAATTAGTTTATCAATTGTAGTTTGACCAATACCCCGAGCCGGAAAATTGATGACCCGTTTTAAAGCTTCTTCATCTTTTGGGTTGATAATCATTCGCAGATACGCCAGAACATCTTTGATTTCTTTACGTTGATAAAAGGAAAGTCCACCATAAATTCGATATGGGATATCCCGCTTTCGCAATGCATCTTCAATAGCCCTCGATTGGGAATTGGTACGATACAGAACGGCAAACTCTCCATTCTGCATCTGTTGTTGCATTTTGTTTTCAAAAATGGAACTTGCCACATACCTACCCTCCTCTGCATCTGTTATGCTTCGGTGTATTTTTATCTTGTTGCCTTCATCGTTAGAGGTCCAAACCACCTTCTCTAATTGGTTTTTATTCTTGGCTATAATGGAATTGGCAGCATTCACGATATTTTTTGTGGAACGGTAATTCTGTTCCAAACGGTACATCCCCACATTGTCATAATCCTTTTGAAAATTGAGGATATTATTAATATTGGCCCCTCTAAAGGAATAGATGCTTTGGGCATCGTCACCCACAACGCATATGTTTTGGTAACGGTCCGAGAGTGCCTTTACGATTAGATATTGTGAATGATTGGTATCTTGGTACTCATCAACCAAAATATACCTAAACCTATCTTGGTACTTCATCAGCACCTCAGGAAAACGTGTCAAAAGTTCGTTGGTGCGCAGTAAAAGGTCATCAAAATCCATCGCGCCCGCCTTAAAACAACGATCCACATAGTTTTGATAGATTTCTCCAAGCCTTGGTCTTTTGGCCATAGCATCGGCTTCCACCAATTCAGGGTTTTGAAAATATGCTTTGACCGTGATTAAACTATTCTTATAGGATGATATTCTATTTTGAATCTGCTTGTACTTATAGATATCCTTATCAAGTCCCATTTCTTTTATGATCGAAGCAATCAAACGTTGGGAATCTTGGGTGTCATAAATAGTGTAATTACTAGGGAACCCTAATTTGTCACCATCAAAACGCAGCAATTTTGCAAATACGGAATGGAAAGTTCCCATCCACAAGTTTTTCGTTTCCGAACTTCCGGCAATAAGGGCAATCCGCTTTTTCATTTCACGGGCAGCCTTATTGGTAAAGGTAAGGGCCAAAATATTAAAAGAATCTACCCCTTGCTCCATTAAATGCGCAATCCTATAGGTAAGCACACGCGTCTTTCCAGAACCCGCACCGGCAATTACCATCAGCGGACCATCCTTATGCAACACTGGATCGCGTTGCGCATCATTTAATTCATCCAAAAAAGTACTCAAACAATAGGCTTTAATAAAAAGTAAAGGTGAAATTAGACAATAATGGTTTTATGCTAAAATCATCCTATGAATACTTACTAACAGAAAATTAGTTTTATCTCGAATTTGAATATATTTAGGAACTTAATTCCAACTTGCATGAATTATAACCACAACTTCTTTCTATTTTTTATTTTGATTTGCCTTAGTGGACATTCACAAGAGAAAACAGCTGGACCCATTGTTGAAAATTACGGCAAAGTGTGGTCAATAGAGAACCCAAATTTTAAGACAGACGCAACCGCAGACTTTAAAGTAGTCTTTGATATTATGAACAGCCCCGAATCACACACGGAAATCAATAAAAGCATTGAGACCGCGGCGCGATTTCTGAATATGCACGCAAAGGGAGGTGTTCCCCACACACAGCTTAAAGTTGCATTGGTGGTTCACAATAAAGCTTCTAAAGATATTATTGAAAATGAGGCATATAAGATCAGATACGGGGTTTCAAACCCAAACTATGACCTGGTCAAAGATTTGATGGAAGCTGGGGTCGAGGTTATTCTTTGTGGGCAATCTTCAAAATCCAGAAATTTTCCAAAAGAGGATTTGATTTCCGGTGTGCAAATTTCTCTTTCGGCCATGACGGCTCTTATTCAATTACAAAACCAAGACTATCGTCTTATCAAGTTTTAACAAAACACAATCATCCTATCATATTGAAAGTACTTTATGGATCAATTTCTTGAATTTTTAGCGAATATTCCTTGGTGGAGCTGGATTCTAATTGCCCTTCTGTTAGTTGGGGTATGGGATGTATTTCTTCAAAAGAAACACACCATTAACCATAATTTCCCCCTTGTTGGACACCTAAGGTATTGGTTGGAAAGTATAGGTCCGGAAATGCGACAGTACTTTGTGGCAAATAACAGGGAAGAACTTCCTTTTAATAGGATTGAACGCGGTTGGATCTATGCTTCGGCCAAAAAGGAAAATAATTACGAAGGGTTTGGTACTGACAGGGACATTTATGCGCATCAACATATTTTTGTAAAAAATGCCATGATTGGGTATCAAATGCCTAAAGGGCATCCCAATATTGAAAATCCATACTTTTTGCCTTGTGCCAAGATAATAGGTGCATATAACAAGCGAAAAAAACCGTATAGGCCTGCTTCGATAATCAACATTTCGGCAATGAGTTTTGGATCTCTATCAGCTGCAGCCATAAAGGCAATGAACAAAGGGGTAGAAAAAAGTGGCGCTTACCACAATACGGGTGAGGGTGGATTATCCCCTTACCACAAGCAAGGCGGTGATGTTATTTTTCATTTTGGAACCGGATATTTTGGCGTTCGGTCTAGAGAAGGTAATTTCTCCATGGAAAAAATGAAGATTCTGGTCGATGAGAACCCATGTATAAAAGCCATAGAGATTAAATTATCCCAAGGTGCAAAGCCGGGAAAGGGGGGTGTTCTACCAGGTGCAAAGATCAGTCCCGAAATTGCTGAAATACGTGGTGTGGCTATTGGAAAAGATGTCCTCTCCCCTGCCACGCATAAAGCATTCAGCTCCATTCCCGAGCTTTTAGGTTTAATAGAATCAATTGCCAACGAAACTGGATTGCCTGTGGGAATTAAAGCGGCCATTGGGAAATTGGACCAATGGGAAGAATTGGCAGATTTAATGAAAAAATCCGGGAAAGGACCAGACTTTATTACCGTTGATGGTGGTGAAGGGGGAACTGGAGCAGCCCCACCTAGTTTTGCCGATCACGTTTCTTTGCCTTGGGTCTATGGGTTTGCATCAGTCTATAAAATTTTTAAAGAAAAAGATTTGGCAGACCGTATCGTTTTTATTGGAAGTGGGAAATTGGGTTTTCCAGCTAAGGCAGCAATGGCCTTTGCCATGGGGATTGATTGTATAAATGTGGCTAGGGAAGCAATGATGAGTATTGGCTGTATTCAAGCCCAAATATGCCACACCAATAGATGCCCGGCTGGTGTTGCCACACAAAGCAAATGGTTACAAAATGGGATAAACGTTCCCTTGAAATCCGATAGGTTGGCACAATACTTTAAAACCTTTAGAAAAGAGTTTTTAGAGATTACCCATGCTGCAGGTTATGAGCATCCTTGCCAGTTTACCATGAATGATATTCAGGTAAATGTAGATGATGACTATTTGAGCAGCGATTTGGAAACCGTTTATAAATACAAAAAATCAAAAGTCCCTTTTACCTCGGTACAGGAATTTTATGAGTGCAATTTTCTAGGTGGAAAAACCAATGTGGAAAAAACACCCTAATTTTGAAACAATTATACATTTAAAACCAAATTTACTTACGCATGAAAAAACTATTACCTACCCTATGTTTTTTGATTTTAACCACTATGGGCTTTTCACAAAAAAAGAGTGAGCTCTTGGCCCAAATTGAGGACTTGAAAACTGAGAAAAGTGGTGTTGAACAGGAATTGGCCAAGGCCAAGCGTGAAATTTCATCTAGCAAAGCCACCGCTGAAACGTTTGAAAGTGAAAATGCAAGTTTGCGCGATGCCAATGCGACTTTATTGAAAAATTTGAGTAGTTTCTCGGAGCTTTCAAAAAAGAACAGTGAAAATGTGAACGCCACCTTGGCAGCCTTAAGCCGAAAGGAAAAACAACTTAGTGGGATTTCGGACATGATAGCTTCCAGTGACTCTACTTCCATTGTTTTGCTAACACGAATAAAACAGACCATGGGCGAAAATGCAAATCCTAATATATCAGATGGTGCGGTAGTGCTCTCAAAGGGTTTGAACACCCTATTTGGATCCGACACAGGAATTGAACTCACTGAGGAGGGTAAAAATTGGCTCGCCCAAATAGCTAAGGTGTTGTTAGCAAGCCCCAACCTTAAAGCGCAGGTGGAAGGTCTTAACATGACAGGTGAATTTGGAATTACCTACGATCAAGCTGCTGTCGTTACAAAAGAATTGGTGGTTACCTTGGGTATCCCTAGCAGCAGTGTGGGCATCTCTGCAAAGGATGGGAATTTTAAGGAAGGAATTGCCATAAGTTTTCAACCTGACTACAAGGGGTTTTATGACATGGCCAAGGCAAGTGTGAAAACCAACTAGAGCTAGGATTGTACCGCACTCATACTTTTTATAGTTTTAGTTCGTTTTAATTTTTATAAAATCAAAAACCAAACTATATCATGAGTGGAGATAATATCTTTCAACTTTTTGCTTTCTTATTGCCGGCAGTAGTTACAGGCGCTGTTGCTTTTTATTTCTTTAGGTTACACACCAAAAATGAGGAAGGACGCAGACGTTTCTTATTGCACAAAGATTCCCAAAAAGACACCTTGCCCATTAGGCTCCAGGCATATGAAAGAATGGTCTTGTTCTTGGAAAGAATTTCAATAAATAGTTTGGTGGTGCGTGTAGCTCCAAAAAGTAAGGACAAAAGTGAGTACGAAAACCTGCTGATAAAACAAGTCGAAACCGAATTTGACCATAACCTTTCGCAACAAATCTATATGTCTGAAGAATGCTGGAACATTATTAAAGCAGCAAAAAATGCTACTATTCAGATAATTCGTTCAGCTGGAATGAGTGAAACAGATTCTCCGGATAAGTTAAGGGAAGATATTTTAAACCAAACCATGGAAAAACAATCCCCTTCTGCAACTGCTCTTGCATTTGTAAAGAAAGAAGTAGGAGATCTATGGTAATTACCTATCTTGATGTTCTGGGTCAATAGGGCTGGTTTCCTCGTTCTTGTTTTTTGCATATAAATACCCTCTTTTCCACCATAAGGTCATTCGCTCCTTATTAAAAATTAAGGAATTTGTTGTTAAAACTGCTGGGGTATAGTAGAAATTGATAATTGCATCTTTTTGATTGGCAACCAGTTTACCAATACGCACATTTTGGTTTTCTATGCGATCCAACACAAAACTGAAGATGGTTGTCATCAATTCAAACGGGTTCCTGGAATGCATACGATTTAGATAGTTTACCTCTGTATGCAAAACAACCACATCCACTTCCGTAGCACCTCGTTTTAAGGCCTCCTCAATGGGCACCAAGCTTCCCAATCCGCCATCAGCATATTCACATCCATTTTTTTTTACAAGACTCATAAATGGTGCGTAATTGGATGAGATCCATATCCAGTCGCAAAATTCATCATACGTACAATCCTTAATCGATTTATACTCCACTTGGTTTAACGATAAATTGGATACCGTGACCACAACATCGGTCAAACCCTGTTTTAACTCATTGAACTCATTTTGAGTTATTGACTCACGAATTAGGTACCTCAAGTTTTCACTCTCACCAAAGGTTTTTTTTCCTTTGATAAAATTCTTCACAACATTCCAATGGTTAATTGCAATTATGTCAATTCCATGTTTCTTTTTGACAACGAAAGGACAGCTATTAAAAATACTTTTCTGATTTACGGAAGAGTATATCCGCTTTATCTTATCAAGTTTGTTGAGCGCTAAATGGGATATCAGCAAACTTCCAGTTGAGGTGCCAACAAACAAATCGTATTTGTGGTTGGCCTCCTGTATTAAAAATTGGGCGACTCCGCCCGCAAATGCACCTTTGCTCCCACCTCCAGAAATAACCAATGCTCTCATTTACCCAAAGCTTTATCTAAATATTGTTTTTCCTGTTGATTTAAAGAAGGGTAAATATCTTTAATTCGGGCTACATTTTCTTCACCTTTTAAAAATTCTTTTAAAATTTTTCTAGAGGATTTCTTAAAATGCCATACATGGTGGTTACATGCTTCAATCAAATTTTTAAGGGTTGAGTCGTTAAACCCTCCTATAGTTTTTAAATACTGAAATGCTAAAAGGCGTACCTCAAAATGATGTTTTAAACTTGTGTAACCACTCAGTTCATCAAAATATGTTGGCTTTAATCCAATGTTGTAATCTGGACTCACTAGTGCCAGTGTCAACCAAAGTAAGCGCACATTTTTATTGGGCATTCCAATAATCCCAGAGGTTTTATTCAAGTATTTGTTCTGATTACTGGGAAAATCTGTCCATAACCTATAGAGTGCCGATTCTACTGTAGTATAACTCTTGTCCACTAATAGTTTTTCATAATCTGATTGAATTTCCAAAGGTATTTGCTGTAATGAAAAAGCAACCGCCTGCCTTACTTTTATACTTTCATTTTTAAGTATTTGGATTAAAAAATCTACTGAAAAAGCATTTCCATAATCCAAAACCAGTTGCTTTTTTAAGTAATCAGATTCCAGTTTGTTCCAATCGTTCTTTAGAATGGCTTCCGCTGAAGTTAAATTTTCTCCAATACGATCTTTAAACTCAAAATATGTTTTGATAGAAGCATTCTTCCCAATTAAAAATTTCTTGACCGTTTCAAATGGAAACTCAGATTCTTGCAACCAAGTAGTATCAAAATCTGAAAGCTCCATTCCAGATGCTTTCTCCATTTCCCACATAAAATCTGATATGGTTACATTTTGATATGCGTATTTCGCCAAATAATTCTGTACCCCTCCTCGAAAATTAACATCCCCTACTCGTTCTCTCAACATTACCAATGCCCATGCTCCCTTTTCATAGAACGTAAGACTACCAGCACTGGAACTCGTAAGAGCTTCTCCATTTCCATCACCAGAAAAATTAACGAGTGACTTGGCAGTTTCCAATAACCGCCAATAAAAATAGTCCTCTCCAAAAACCTCTCGCTCTGCCAAATAGGCATAATAGGTTGCGAAACCTTCATGCAACCAATGATGTTCCCCGCTTTGTTCCGTCACTAAATTCCCAAACCATTGATGCGCCAGTTCATGTGCATTTACATTTACATAGTTTTTATCGGTAAAAGCAATGGAATCTACCATATAAGTGTTGGAAAAGGTAGTAGCTCCAGTATTTTCCATTCCAGCATATAAAAAATCCTGTACTGGAACCTGCTTGTAGTTCTGCCAAGGATAAGGAATGCCAATTTCTTTTTCCAGAAAATCAAAAACTTTCTTGGTATGCCGATAGGTCGGTTCAACTTTTAAACTGTCCTTTGGTTCATAATACAATTCAATTGGTATTCCAGAGAGAGAGCTAATCTCTGTTTTTTGAAAGTTTCCAATTGCAAAACTCAATAAATAACTGCTCATGGGCTTTCTCATGTCGAAGCGCCATGAAAACTTCTCATCCCTACTTTCATCCCTGCTTAAAAGTCTTCCATTTGAAATTACAGCCAGGTGTCTTTCCGATGTAATTCTTAAATCGAATTCAACCTTCTCATTCATGTCATCAAAGCTAGGCAACCAATGGCTTGTATATTTTCCCTGTCCTTGCGTCCAGATTTGATTGTTTGATAGGTCGTCATCATCCCATCCTAAAAAATATACCGTTTGTTTTGGTTTCGCTGTATAGGTCAAGACCAAAAAATGTGTATCTCCTTTTTTGAATTTCTTGTCTATGGAAATCACTTTTCCATCATTTACGAATTTCATCTTTTTCAAGTCCAATAAAACTGATGAAAAATCCATATTCACCGCATCCAAGAAGATTGAGTCCACGTCCTTTAAAACCTGAAACTCATATCTAACGGTACCTTTAATCTGCTTTTCCTTTGGAAATGGTTCAATATAAACTTCCGCATGTGTAAAATCTACTTTATCCTGAATTTGGGAGTATAGAATCTGTCCAAAAAGAAAAAAAAGAACAATGGGGCCTAGCTTCATCATTTGTAAATAGCAAAAGTCAATCCAAATTACATATTTTAGTTTGATGAATCCCAATTTTCTACAAACTCCCATTCCATACCTTAAGGGTGTTGGTCCAAACAGGGCAGAAACCTTGGGTGCAGAACTAGGCATTCAAACCTACCGTGACCTACTTCATTTGTTTCCCAACAGATATCTGGACAAAACAAGTTATTATAAGATCAATCAACTACAACCCAGTGGTGCAGATGTTCAAGTGGTTGGTAAAATAGTGCATATTAAGACCGTGGAGCAAAAACGTGGAAAACGTTTGGTGGCCAGTTTCATTGACGAATCAGGGCAAATGGAATTGGTTTGGTTTCGTGGGCACAAATGGATACGGGAAAACCTGAAACTCAACGAACCTTATGTGGTATTTGGGAAAACTACCCGCTATGGAAGCATTTTTTCCATGCCGCATCCAGAAATGGAACTGCTATCCGAGCATCAAAAAGGTTTAAAAGTTGCAATGCAACCTATTTATCCTTCAACAGAAAAGCTAAGCGCCAAAGGGATTACCAATCGTGTTATTGGTAAAATGATGCAACAATTATTTTTGGAATCAAAAGGTCAATTTCCAGAGTCGCTATCATCCACTATTCTGGATGAATTAAAACTGATTTCAAAGAGTGAAGCACTGTTTAATATACATTTTCCCAAAAACCAAGAGCTATTGGCAAGAGCCCAATTTAGATTAAAGTTTGAAGAGCTTTTCTATGTTCAATTGCAGCTTATTTCAAAAAAACTAATCCGTAAACAAAAAATAAAAGGCCTTCCATTTGAAAACGTAGGTGAAAAATTCAATGTTTTCTTCAAAAATCATCTTCCTTTTGAATTGACCAATGCCCAAAAGAAGGTAATCAAAGAAATTAGAAACGATATGGGTAGCAACGCCCAAATGAATAGGTTGTTACAAGGAGATGTAGGCTCTGGAAAGACAATTGTGGCCCTAATGTGCATGATTTTGGCGATAGACAATGGTTTTCAAACCTGTTTGATGGCACCCACGGAAATTTTGGCTAACCAACATTATAGCGGGCTAAAGGAATTACTGGGTGAAATGGAAATAACTATTTCTTTATTGACCGGTTCTACAAAAAAATCAGTCCGGACACGTATTCATGAGCAATTGGAAAATGGGGAATTGCATATTTTGGTAGGTACACATGCCGTTTTGGAAGATAAGGTGCAATTTAATAACCTTGGTTTGGCAATCATAGATGAGCAACACAGGTTTGGAGTGGCCCAGCGTTCAAAATTATGGCATAAAAACGAGGTACCTCCCCATATTTTGGTCATGACCGCTACTCCAATTCCACGAACGTTGGCCATGAGTTTGTATGGGGATTTGGACATATCCGTAATTGATGAACTACCTCCTGGCCGTAAGCCCATTAAAACAGTGCATCGATTTGATAGCAATAGATTAAAAGTCTTTCAATTCATAAAAGATGAAATAAAAAAGGGAAGGCAAATTTATATGGTCTATCCATTAATACAAGAATCTGAAGCACTGGACTACAAGGATTTAATGGATGGATATGAAAGTATTTCTAGAGATTTTCCACTACCCGATTATCAAATTTCCATTGTTCATGGAAAAATGAAACCCAAGGACAAGGATTATGAAATGGAACGCTTTGTAAAAGGCGAAACTCAAATTATGGTGGCAACTACCGTAATTGAAGTTGGGGTCAATGTTCCAAATGCTTCTGTAATGATCATTGAAAGCGCTGAACGATTTGGACTTTCGCAATTGCATCAGTTGCGCGGTCGTGTGGGTAGAGGTGCGGAACAGAGTTTTTGTATTTTAATGACAAGTCATAAATTGTCTGAAGATGCCAAAACACGTTTGCAGACCATGGTACGGACCAATGATGGTTTTGATATTGCTGAAGTAGATTTAAAATTACGTGGCCCAGGGGATTTAATGGGTACGCAACAAAGCGGACTACTAAACTTAAAAATTGCTGACATTGTAAAAGATAATCAAATCTTAAAAACAGCTAGGTATTATGCAATACAGTTGTTGAAAGAAGACCCAAAAATGGAAAAGGAAGAAAATAAATCCATTCGTATAGCCTACACAAAAATGATGAAACAATCATCAATCTGGAATTATATAAGCTAAAATGCCCGACCAAGGCCGGGCATTTCTCGCTGGAATCTTCAAAAAATATGGTTTAGTTGATTGATTCTCCTTTTTCAGCCTTGGCAATATTTGCCGCGACCCTATCCCTGTTAGCTTGTGCTGGAGCGTTTTCAAGAGCTATCTTTAAATGCTTCAATGTTGATTTGTTATCTCCTATCGCAGAATACCCTCTCGCCAATCCATAGTGCACTGGCCATGTATCTTTGTTATTCTTTACGTTCCATTTGAAGATCTCCAATGCTTCCGCAGTTTTTCCTTGGCCTATAAGTTGTCTCCCATATCCATGTACTTGAAAAACCGTCCCCAATGGCAAAGCTTCCTGCATCAATGCTTCAGCTTCTGCGGTTTTTCCCTTCTTGGCCATAATCTGTGACTTAATCTGAAGGTTATTAAAAGTTTTCTGACTAAAAAACTGACCCGCGATTGCTGCATCTACCCAACCCAAAGCTTCGTCCAAATCCCCATCATTATTGAGGGCGAAATTAGCAGCTTGCTCCCAACTTGGTCGATTAAACCCAGGATTGGTCTGCAATTGCTGGCGAACTTCTGCCAAAACATTTGCCGTAACATCCGTTTCTATCTTAAATGGAATTTGTTTTTTCTCCCAGCTTAGGGCTACAACTGCAGATTTGGCATCCACCTCATTAAAGTTAAATGTAAGCTGCTCTACATGGGAAACTTCCTTAGTTTCAACATCTACACGCAAAGCATCCTCACTAGGTTCGTAAAAATAACTCCCCCATGCGCTATAGTTTTTAGAAAAAATTATTGTTGCGGAATTATCTTCGTTGACAATCATATGCAACCCATACTTACCGGCAGGCAAAGTTTTCCCTCCAATAGTAAGATCGTGTGAGGTCTTGAATATGGTATTCTCATTGGCACCAGCTCTCCAGGGAGACTCTTTGGCTGTGCCAAAACCCAAATTGTTCATTCCATATGGAACAAGTGCACCCCATATTTCCCGGTCATTAACACTAGGTCGGGAATAAATAATGGTTACATCAGTATTTCCTATTCGTTGCCCAATTTTTGCCATCTGGCTACCACGTGGTAAAAAGTCAAGTTGGGCTGAAGTACTGTTGGTGATACAAAAAATTGCGATTAAAATCATGGTCGAAATGACCGAGTAGTTTGTCTTCATTAGTTAATTGTTTTTGATTTGTTGATGTTCAGTTTAGGTTTTTGATTGATGAATAAACTGCTTAGGTGTGCCTCTAAAGTAGAACGCTCAGAGTTTCCACAACGTTACAGCAATGTTAAAATAAAACGAAACTTGTTAAAATTCAGGGGTTTATGTGTAAAATACTCAAAATCAATACTTAAAAACTATCAGATTCACACTTTAAAAGGTAAATTTTTATCGGCTATTTCCCATATGTCTAAATTTTTCTGATTTTACTATCTGCAAAGTGCATATAGGCTGATAACATTTGCATCAGATTTTGTTTTAAAACAATGAATCTTAAAAGTCTTTTGCACTATTATATAAAAAATCAACCTTGAACATCGTAATTTTCACATCAAAATGAAAACAGTTTTTTATACATATTCTAATTTTACAAGCTTATAAATTATTGATTGTAACGATGAGTAAAACACTATTTGACAAGGTTTGGGACTCTCATGTGGTAAAACACATTGAAAATGGCCCCGATGTACTGTTTATTGATAGGCATTTAGTGCACGAGGTAACAAGCCCAGTAGCTTTTCTTGGGTTAAAAAATAGAAATATCAAAGTTTTATACCCGGAACGCACTTTTGCCACTGCCGATCATAACACTCCAACGCGGAATCAACACTTACCCGTAAAAGATAAGTTATCGGCAAAACAGTTAAAAGCCTTGGAGGAAAACTCCAAAGCACACAATATTCCATACTGGGGGCTTGGACACGAGAAAAATGGAATTGTTCATGTTATTGGGCCCGAAAATGGAATTACGGCTCCTGGGGCAACAATTGTCTGCGGAGATTCACATACGTCTACACATGGTGCTTTTGGTGCCATTGCTTTTGGTATTGGTACTAGTGAAGTTGAGATGGTGCTGTCCACACAATGCATTATGCAGCCCAAGGCCAAAAGTTTGCGTATTACTATTGATGGTGATTTAAATATAGGTGTAACGCCAAAAGACGTGGCGCTGTTTATAATTTCCAAACTAACCACTTCTGGTGCCACAGGTTATTTTGTGGAATACGCTGGAGAAGTTTTTAGAAATATGTCGATGGAAGGCCGTATGACCGTTTGCAACCTAAGCATTGAAATGGGTGCTCGTGGTGGAATGATTGCCCCAGATGAAAAGACCTTTGACTATATCAAAGGAAGGGAATACACACCTAAAGGTGCCGCATGGGATAAGGCTATGAAATACTGGCAAACACTTTATTCTGATGAAAATGCCGTTTTTGATAAGGAAATCACTTTCACCGCAAATGAAATAGAACCGATGATCACCTATGGTACAAACCCTGGAATGGGCATCGGAATTCAAAATGGTATCCCTTCTGCAGATGCAGTTGAGGGCGGAAATGCAACCTATAAAAAATCACTTCAATACATGGCCTTTAATGAAGGTGAAGCCATGATTGGAAAACCTATTGACTTTGTGTTTTTAGGAAGTTGTACCAACGGAAGAATTGAAGATTTTAGAGCATTTGCCTCTATTATTAAAGGAAGAAAAAAGGCTGACAATGTAACTGCATGGTTGGTTCCAGGTTCGCATCGTGTGGAGGAAGCCATTAAAAGGGAAGGTATTCTGGATATTTTAAATACTGCAGGTTTCGAATTAAGAGAACCTGGGTGTTCCGCATGTTTGGCAATGAATGACGATAAAATTCCAGCAGGAAAGTACGCGGTAAGCACATCAAACAGAAATTTTGAAGGAAGACAAGGCCCCGGTTCACGCACACTTTTGGCTAGTCCATTGGTTGCGGCGGCGGCGGCGGTAACCGGAAAAGTAACCGATCCGCGAGAATTAATGGAATTGCAGACCGCATAACAGTATAACAAAATCTGTTTCAGAATTCAGGAAACTGATAGCTGATAACTTAAAACTGATAAAAATGGCTTACGATAAATTCAATATACTAAAAAGCTCCGCAGTACCACTTCCAATAGAAAATGTGGATACTGATCAGATAATCCCAGCCCGATTTTTAAAAGCAACAGAGCGAAAAGGGTTTGGAGATAATCTTTTTAGAGACTGGCGCTACAATCCAGATAACACGCCTAAAGAACACTTTGTACTAAACAATCCCATTTATAGTGGCAAAATATTAGTGGGAGGTAAAAATTTTGGTTCTGGTTCTTCAAGGGAACACGCAGCATGGGCGGTTTATGATTATGGCTTCAGATGTGTTGTATCCAGTTTTTTTGCAGATATCTTCAGAAATAATTGCTTAAATATTGGGGTTCTTCCAGTTCAGGTAAGTCCTGAATTTTTGGACAAAATCTTCAAGGCTATCGAAGCAGATCCAAACACTGAATTGGAAATCAGCCTTCCAGAGCAAACCATCACAATTTTAGAAACAGGAGAAAGTGAAGGCTTTGCCATCAATGATTATAAGAAAGAAAACATGCTGAATGGCTTTGATGATATCGACTATCTGTTGAACATCAAAAAAGACATTGAGGTGTTTGCCCAGGATACCCCACTTTAAGTCATTATAGGAAGATTACTAAAGTAAAAATGGAAAAACGTACTGTTGAGATTATGGATACCACCCTAAGGGATGGTGAACAAACTTCAGGTGTGTCCTTCTCTTCATCAGAAAAGCTTACGCTGGCAAAACTGCTATTGGAAGAGCTCAAAGTAGATCGCATAGAGGTGGCTTCGGCGCGTGTATCGGACGGAGAGTTCACTGCGGTCAAGAACATTACGGATTGGGCTGCTGGAGAAGGGTATCTGTCAAAGGTGGAAGTGCTGACCTTTGTGGACAAGGGTGTCTCCTTAAATTGGATGCAAGAAAGTGGTGCCAAGGTTCAAAACTTGCTTACAAAAGGCTCGTTAAACCATCTTACCCATCAACTAAAAAAGACACCTGAACAACATTTTAACGATATTGAAATAGTCGTTTCTAAAGCAGAAGCTTTGGGCATTGAAACCAATGTATATTTGGAGGACTGGAGCAACGGAATGCGAAATTCTCCAGAATATGTATTTCAATTTCTTGATTTTCTTACTGCCCAGCCTATAAAAAGAATCCTTTTACCGGATACCTTGGGAGTTTTAACCCATGATGAGACTTCAGACTTTCTGGATCAAATTATTGCAAAATATCCCAATACACATTTTGATTTTCACGGTCATAACGACTATGATCTTAGTGTTGCAAACGTTATGGAAGCGCTAAAAGCAGGGTGCCACGGATTGCACCTAACAGTTAATGGAATGGGTGAGCGTGCAGGGAATGCGCCTTTGGCAAGCGTCGTTGCTGTAATCAATGATTTTATGCCCGAAATTTCAATAGGTGTCAAAGAATCATCACTTTACAAAGTGAGTAAATTAGTGTCCGCTTTTACCGGTTTTGGCATTCCGGACAACAAACCAATTGTTGGAGATAATGTTTTTACACAAACAGCTGGAATACATGCAGATGGAGATAGCAAAAAGAACCTTTACTTTAATGATTTATTGCCCGAGCGTTTTGGTAGAAAGCGGAAATATGCCTTAGGAAAAACATCTGGAAAAGCGAATATTCAAAAAAATCTTCAGGAGTTGGGATTGACCTTAAATGACGATGAGCTTAAAAAGGTTACAGAGCGCATTATTGAACTTGGGGATAAAAAGGAACGCGTTACCAAAGAAGATCTTCCTTATATTATTTCTGATGTTCTCGATAGTGAGTTATATCAACAACGTGTATTTGTAAAATCATATGTACTCACCCATTCAAAAGGTCTAAAACCTTCCACTACCCTCTCCATAGAAATTGACGGTAAACTGTATGAAGAACATGCACAGGGAGACGGACAGTTTGATGCTTTTATCAATGCACTTAAAAAAGTATATCAGAAGGAAAAAATGGAATTGCCCAAATTGGTGGATTACGCTGTTAGAATACCGCCTGGGAGTACTTCCGATGCGCTTTGCGAAACAATTATAACCTGGCAAACCAAAGAAAATGACTTTACCACCCGTGGTTTAGATTCCGATCAAACGGTATCCGCCATAAAAGCAACGGAAAAAATGCTCAACTTAATTTAAGTAGAATTCAGGTTACAGTCATCTGAAGTCTGACATCTGACATCTGATAACTGATAACCGACAACTAATAATAAACAACTGAATACCCAAAATATGAAATTAAACATTGCCCTTCTGGCAGGAGATGGAATTGGTCCCGAAGTAATAGACCAAGCCGTAAAAGTATCAAATGCGATTGCCTCAAAATTCAATCATGAAATTAATTGGACACCAGCATTGACAGGAGCTGCAGCCATTGATGCCGTTGGTGAGCCGTATCCAGATGAAACCCATGAAATTTGCGCCAATGCGGACGCAGTTCTTTTTGGAGCAATTGGACATCCCCGTTTTGACAATGACCCATCGGCAAAGGTGCGTCCTGAGCAAGGGTTACTTAAAATGCGCAAAAAATTGGGGTTGTTTGCCAATGTACGCCCAACATTTACCTTTCCATCCTTAATAGACAAATCCCCATTAAAAAGAGAACGGATTGAAGGCACTGACCTGATTATTCTGCGAGAATTGACCGGAGGCGTGTATTTTGGCGTGAGAGGTAGAAAAGATAATGGAAATACTGCTTTTGATACCATGACCTATTCCCGCTCCGAAATTCAGCGGTTGGCAAAAAAGGGTTTTGAAATGGCCATGAAGCGTGGTAAAAAACTTTGCTGTGTGGACAAGGCCAACGTATTGGAAGCTTCTCGCTTATGGAGAGAAACCGTCCAAGCCATGGAAAAAGATTATCCAGAAGTAGAAGTTTCCTATGAATTTGTGGATGCCGTGGCAATGCGCTTGGTTCAGTGGCCCAAAGAATATGATGTCATGATAACCGCTAATTTGTTTGGAGACATTTTAACCGATGAGGCTTCTGTGATTTCCGGGTCAATGGGATTAATGCCCTCTTCCTCCTTGGGTGAAAAGACAAAACTGTACGAGCCAATTCATGGTTCTTACCCACAAGCGGCGGGCAAGGATATTGCCAATCCCCTGGCAACCGTATTATCTGCAGCTATGCTGTTTGAAGATTTTAACCTTACTGAAGAAGCTGAAACCATTAGATCGGTCGTAAACAAATCTTTGGCTGAAGGTATCGTTACCGAAGATTTAGCGGATGGCGGAAAAGCCTACAAAACAAGTGAAGTTGGCGATTGGCTGGCCCAAAACCTCTAATGTAGTAAAAAGAGCCACCACTGTCATATCGAGTGCAGTCGAGATATCAAAATGCTGTTTTGAACGCGGTCGAAAGGACCCCCAAAACATAAATAACCAAAAAAGCTCCGTGAAATTCGCGGAGCTTTTTTTGTGTATACACCTTTTATCTTTCCAATACGGTCTAGGCAACACTTATATTCTGCATATCACATAGTGACCGTAGCATCTATATATATGTAATGTCCTCATCTGGACAATACAGTGCCAAAAAAACACCAAATCAGTTCAGTGTTACACTTCATCAACTGAAACTCCACATCCGTCAATTGTCCCGAATCTACAATCACACCCCTCTTTAATTTTGACTCAAACTTATGCCATGTATGGCTAAAAATCATTAAAAGCACCATAACCAGTGTTTGTATTTATTAATGAATAATCAATCTCAAAATAAAATCAATCCAATCCGCTCTTTTGTTCACGCTCAAGTTGCCCAAAAGTCTTGTATTAGAACCACTATAAAGACTCTTGGCATGTGGACACTAATGCTTTTTAATCAATTTGAATATATAATAACCCATTTAAAAACCATGCATATGCAGAAACAGAAACTTAAGAAAAAAACAAATCAATTTATTAAATGTGCGCTACGCAATAGAAACCATTCATTAATGCCTTCAATCAAATAGAAAATTATGAAGCATATACTCTTTTTTACATCGATCCTGTGTTTTATGGCAGCTCCTCTAAATGGAATTGCGCAGGATACAGATGAAACAACAACTACCGGAAGGCCTCCTATCATTGTTGGAGCAAAAGCCGGGGGTAGTTTTAGTCAATTTACACAACCTGGAACCGTAATAACGGGAAATTTGGGGGCATTTGGTAGATATCAGGCATTGCCTTTTCTGCAGGTGCAGTTAGATCTGTTGTATGATTCCTATGGCGGGGGTCGTTCCAGGTTCACTCGTGATTTACCTGAAGTACCAGATGAAGTCAGAAGTGTTGAATCGGGATTGGTAAGTTCACTGCGGTACCTTAATCGGCAAGTGTTCTTCCATTCTGCAAAAGCACAGCTTTCCGCTAGGCTCTCATTACCAGAACTTAACGAAGGAGCCATACAGCCCCAGCTAATTTTGGGTCTTAATCAATCTTTCATTTTTGGAGCTCGGGAGAACAGGGACCAGCACATGGTTTTTGATGATGGCTCCAGCATCATCCTATCCAATGATTGGGAGGTGGTCAGCAATGACTACAAAAGCATGAACACCGCCATACACTTTGGCTTTGGACTAGATTTTGACCTGCCAAATACACAAGTGTTCTCCATTGAATTCATTTATGACAGAGGGTTTACGGACCTCAACAATATTCGGATCGGACAACCAGAAAATATTGAAGTACTGAGGACCCACCGTTTTGGTATCGGCTTCTCCTACACCTTTTTAAAGTTTTAAACCATGAAAACAAATATAAATACCATTAAAAGTAATAATCCATTCTTAAATCTATTTAAAAATTTCAATCCTATGAAAAACAGAAATTATGTATCTACCATAATGTTGGTACTCGCATGTGGAATGTTCATCACCTCATGTAAAGATGAGTTCGATGAAGAACAACTACTGCTCAGCCAGCAAGACCGTGCTGATGAAATAGCACAGCGAGAAGCTGATGCGGAAGACGCACTTTCGGCGGAAAATGCCGCTGCTCTGGCAGCTGCACAATTGTTGGACTATACCATTACCTTACACTCCGACGATGTGCCCGCAGAAGGCGTTGCCGTGAATCTTACCAACAATGCCGGGACCACGGTCTCCGTAACTACCGATGCTGATGGAAATGCCATTTTCACGGGTCTTTCCATGGGCGGTCACACCGTATCCATTTCATCTTCCGATTTCTTGGACGCATCTTATAATGTAGACTTTGGAACACCGATAGCTGGGGTCAATTACCAAATTATAGATGGAAAAGTATATCCCCTTGGAACCAACGCAGAGTCCTCCAAAGTAGAGCTCTATAGCCTGAGTGGAATGCAAACAGCTACCCTAACAGGAAATGTGGAAATAGAGACCGATCTTACAAACAATGCCCCAGAAGTGCCGCAGGACATTACCATACGTGCAAATCTTGACGGCCTTACCCCTACGAACTCCCATTCCTTCATTGACGAATACAATCAAAACAGTTCCTCTATTTATGTAGATGGCTCCTTTACCTTTACCGAAGGGGATATAGGCGTGGCAACGGTGGACAACACCACTGGAGAATACAGCATGCAGGTACCTGCAACCGATGATAGCGCTGCCATAGAACTTCTGTTCCCATTGGTAGAAGCAGACCAAACATTGGGCTGGTCCTATGAAAATGACGAATATGTAGGCGCCCAAGTAGGTACACAAGCCGCTGTTTTTGGTCCGGATATTACTGCTTCCTCAACTCCTGATCTTTTTGGAGTTGTGGCTGAATTCCCTGAACCTGAAGCTCCAGGAAGAGGGTTTACTGTAGGTAACCTTGAGCGCATGCCGGCGGATCTTAATGCTAATGCTGATGATGAAGGTGATACTGTTTTTGTTGATACTTTCCCATTAGACGCTCTTTCAGGTGTCAGATATAGGAGCAATCAAGGTTCAGGCTACCAATTGACACCTACCGTGGCTGTTTCCGCTCCGGATCTAGCCGGACCCGATGCAGTCAATGCTGCTATAGAAGCATGGATGGACTGGACATTATGGTCCGTAGCGTATGCAGCTCAACCTGCATTAACTTATGGTATTAATGAGACGATTACCATTAGTGTAGAAATTTCTGATGAGAATGGCATACGAGATGTCTATGATCTTGCAGAGGTGAATGCCGAAGCAGACGGGTCATTGGTTGCTGGCTCCGTAGATGTGGATCCTATGCAACTTCAGGCTCCAAATGGTGACAACCTAATAACTACCAATTATGTAGTCACCAGTTTTAATATAGCTTTTACAGGAAATCAAGCTAGCAATCCTTCCGGAACACTGACAAGGTCTGGTAGTGTGGATAGATTCGCAATCACAGATGATGGCGAAGGATATACCGCTATTCCTACCATTACTGTGGCCGACGCTCCAAATGGAGGTACAAATGCATCGATTGAAATTTATGAGATGTCCTTTAAATACTCTTTTGATTTGGACAACACCGGGGTAACCCAGGGGTATGTAGTACTTCCTGAGGTAACTTTCGAAGTTGAAAGAATACCTGGAGAATTTCGTACCGATTCATCAGTAAATCTTGTAACATTAGATGCTAATGGTTTTGTGGAAGGGTTTAATACGCTAAATCCTTCATTGGATACACAAGCTAATTTAACTGACGGGTTGATGGTTTCCAGTAATGGTAACCTGGCCTTTAACAATGATCAGTTTCAAAACAATTCAGGTGCGATCACTAATGTGGATAAAGGGCAAACTGCTTTTTCTTACTCCATGCCAAGAGTTATTATCGTAGAGCCTACCCATGAGCAAACTACTGCAGATGTAGATGTGAATGATGATGGTGAAGTTACTGGTCTATCCGATATTTCGGTAGGTTCAGGATATACCTCAGAATACGACGTCACCTTGGTTACACAAAACGGTCTTGCGGGTGCAGGCGCTGTACTTGATTTGGTAGATTTTACTACCACTGTGGCAACTAACGAAGTTACTTGGGGTGGAGCCGTAAATGATGTTATTGTAGTTGAGCGCGGTTCTGGATATACAGATGATGTAAATATTGCCGAGGAACCGTTTCTAGCTAATCAATCCATTACAGTAAGAAATGGAGAGACCAAAATCCTGAATGTAAACTACGGCACAGGGACTCCGGTTGCAAACATTCTCGACCCTAACCCGTAACCAAATATGAGTTTCTTATTAATATATTATTTAAAAGGGGCCTTCGGGCTCCTTTTTATGTATTCCAAAAAGTAGAATTTAAAAGAACTGCCATGACAACACGAAAATTTAAAACATCAAAAAACAGAAACTATTTTTCCATCATAGGCATGATATTCGCCTGTGGAGTATTGGTCACCTCATGTAACGATGAGTTGGATACAGAACAATTTCTGAATCGTCAGCAACAACGTGCTGATGACTTAGCGCAACAAGAAGCTGATGCGGAAGCAGCGCAAGAAGCAGCCAATGCTGCTGCCCTGGCAGCTGCACAGTTGTTGGATTATACCCTTACCTTGCACTCCGACGATGTGCCTGCAGAAGGCGTTGCCGTGAATCTTACCAACAATGCCGGAACCACGGCATCCGTAACCACCGACTCCAGTGGAAATGCTATTTTCACGGGTCTTGCCATGGGAGGACATACCGTATCCATTTCGTCTTCAGACTACTTGGACGCGTCCTATAACGTAGATTTTGGAACACCTGTACAAGGTACCCACTACGAAATCATAGATGGAAAAGTATATTCCCTTGGAACCAACGCAGAGTCCTCCAAAGTGGAACTCTATAACTTGAGTGCAATGCAAATGGCCACCCTAACAGGGAAAGTTGAAATAGAGACCGATCTTACGAACAATGACCCAGAGGTGCCACAGGACATTACCATACGTGCGAATTTGGACGGCCTTACCCCCGCGAACTCCCACTCCTTTATTGATGAGGCGTACAACCAGAACAACACTTCTATCTATGTAAGTGGCTCCTTTACCTTTACAGAAGGGGATATAGGTGTGGCAACGGTGGACAACACCACTGGGGAATACACCATGCAGGTACCGGCCACCGATGATGGTACAGACATACAACTTCTGTTCCCACTGGTGGAGACAGAACAGACATTGGGCTGGGAATATGAAAATGGAGAATACGTTGGACCACAGGTTGGGCCACAAGCGGCCGCTTTCGGCCCTGACATTGTGGCCACTACAACTCCTTCCGTTGCCGGTGTTGTTGCTGAGTTCACGGCTCCTCCGGAGCCGGGGAGAGGGTTTGCCCTAGGTAACTTTCAGCCCATCCCCAGGGGATTAACTAATGGTATAATTGACGATTTTCCTATAGAAGACGATTTGAACCGATTACGATTTAGAGGCAATCCAGGATCTGCTGACTTCCAGCTATCCCCCATAATTACAGTCTCAGATCCGGACATTAATACTGGCTTTGGACATACAGCGAGGCTAGTGGCAGAAATGGTATGGACACTTGAGTCTTTCGATGTAACAGGGGGATCGAATTTTAATGGAGGTGAATTTGTAGATTTGAGTGTTGAAGTCACTTACAGTGATGCAACGACTGAAAGATTTGATACAGGTCTTAACCAACAAGCAGGTTTTGGTGGTGATTTGTTAGCTGACTCTTACACCAATGTCGGTTTTACTTTCGGTACAACCAAAGAAGTAACCAATATTACAATCTCGCAAGGGGAATTTGACTCGCCAAATGGCATTGTAAATTCTGTAAACATTGTAATAAACGGCTCAATTACCTCATTTGCGATAGATGTTTCTGGTTTGGGATACACATCAATTCCCACAATAACCATTGGCGATGAGGGCAGCCCAACTACTCCGGCCTCTCTTGAGATTACGGATATGGCTTTTCGGCACTCTTATGAATTGGACAATAGTGGGGTGACCCAAGCTTATGTTGTTCTACCCCAAATCATGTTTGAATATGAAGATGCACCGGGATCAACAATGACTACAAGTAATGCGTATTTACCATACTTATATGGCGATGGCTTTATATTGGGTTCTGTGCAGGTAAAAGACAGTAATGGGGTTGCTGCCCCTCTTCAAGAGGCTTTAGGAGTTTCGGGCAATTCCCTTGTTTTTGACAGTGATGCTTACTTTGAAGCATTTGGAACAATGGATATAGAGAAAGGAATGGTTGTAGAATCCTCATTCTCTACACCTAGAGCCATTGTGATTGAACCCACCCATTCACAAACCACGGCAGATGTAGATGTGAATGCAGATGGTGAAATCATTGGTCTTTCCAACATTTCACATGGTAAGGGATATAATACTACCTACGATGTTCAATTTACCACTTTGGATGGTCTTCCAGGCTCGGGGGCTGCACTGGAGTTGGTAGGTTTTAGTACAATAAATGAACGAACAGGTGAGTTAACTTGGAGCGAAAATTTCATTATAACAGACGGTGGTTCCGGTTACACCCTTGACGTGAACATTCCTGAAGAACCCTTTACCCCAGGAACAGCAAGTCAGGTAATTACCGTAAAAAATGGAGAGACCAAGATTGTAAATGTCAATTACGGAACAGGAAAACCAGTTGCCGAACTTGAGTAGAAAATGTCTATTCTATTGAATTTACCCCTTGTGTATTATAATAAAAATTCGTCAATTCGAGTGGTTTTTATGGTTTTTGCCCATAAAAATTGTATCGAGAATTAGAATTTTCAGATGGTAAACCTTGTTCTCGATACTTTCCCAATGGAAAAACTCGAACTGACAGTTTTTTGAAACTGATAAACTTCAAAATGGCAACAGGTTGAATTAGTCAAAAAAGGGGCCTTCGGGCTCCTTTCTTTGTTTTCCCAAACTGTATTAAAAATCTACCAGAAGCTTCAAAACAATGTTTAGATTATGTATTGTTTTACAAAAGCGCCTCAATGCAGGTCTTTTGTTCGCACTATACTAACTCCTTTAATAATCCATTGAATCTCAATCACTTGATTTTTTAGAGTAGTTTTTATCCTACGTTATTTTGTTTAAATCCATCCAGATTGGGTGTTTATCAACTGTAAAGCCTAATTCGTATATCTGAGCCCAAAAAGCGTTTTCAATGCCTATAAATTTGTAATCGGATACTACAAAACACAGTATTCCTTTCTTTTTAAAAAACATCATTAAACCTCTAAGAAGAATTATGAAAACCTCAAATATTTTCAAGGCCCTTATGGCAACATTAATCCTATTGATTTTAGCTACCTGTATTCTTTTGATTGCTGTATACTATGCAGGATATACACCAACGCTATAAAAATTTAAATAAAAAGTTTAGTTAGTTTGAGTTTGTTCAGTGTTTTTTTCAATTCAGATAAGGCTTCGGGAACTAGTTTCCTGGGGCCTTCTGTTCTTTCACATAATTCTAAATACGTATCCATTGGAAGCACGGCATTCTAAAAAAATTAAGGATTAAATGATTCCTATCATATCAATTCTAAAAACCCAAAAATCTCAATCGGTAAAATTTTTTATTTCCAAATCAACCCCATTTTAACTTAACCTTTTAAATTATGAAAAAGCTATTTCTTCTCTGTGTTTTACCCCTGTTCTGTATGGGGCAAAAAAAAATAAAGCTTACCAAAGCCCCGGTGGCATGGACATACGAAATTTCACCCTCCACCCCTTTGGATGAAAGCCTCCGCACCTTTTCTGCAACAGTGAATACCAAATTAGATCCCATGGATTTTTGGGACGATATCAACTGGGCCATGCAAATGGGTGAAATGGATTTGGAAGAACGCGCAAGACTTAGAAGACAAGCCGCGAAGGATACCATTGCAAAATGGAGTAAACAATACCTATTAAATTCCCGACCCTTTGTATGGGTGAAAACCAACCCTGATTTCTATGTTGAGCTAAGCACGGATACCTTTAAAATGGAACATGTACAATTGGATGTGGACTATTCCAACCCAGAGAGCATTATGGGAGAAATCAATGTTGCAGCCAGGTTGTTGGTAAAGACGGCTCAAGACGAAGTACTTCTTGACAAGGAAATCCGGTATTATATTGATGATAAAGATGGATTGACAAACAAACTGCGTCTTAGGCATTTAGTTTTTAACCCTTCTTTCAAGGTAAAATACAAAATGACTAAAAAGCCCGAGAAAAAAAGAAAACTCCTAGAAAAAAGAATAAAAAAATACGAGGCCGACATTTTGGAGTATTTTATCCAAGAAGCCGGGCGCATTTTAAAAGAACACTATTTGGTTCAACAAGTAAATGCTTATAGCGCCATGTTCGGAGTCAAAAGTAAAGATTATGAAGCTTTGAACGATGCAAATGAAATAGCAAAAAAGAGCATCAACTCCCTTTCAGCATTGAGCAAAAAGAAAAGAAAGCTGCTAAGCGAGATTAAACCCGATTTGGAATACGCAAGGGATTATTGGACCGATAAATTAACCCGAACTACAGATCCGACCATACAAAATGCGCTCAATGCCAATCTTTCAGCGGTACTATTAATTTTGGGAGACATTGAAGCTGCAAAATTTCATATCAAAAACATCCCTGAATATGAAGAATTAGGTTCTAAAACCATCTGGGATGGTAGTTTTACATATTACCTTCAAGGACTTGCCAATGCTATTGCTATAAAAGAGCAATACGGGGTACGTGCCCAACTACACAAATATTAAATCCCAAAAACTAAGTACGGATTATAAAATATAATCCGTACTTAAAAAGTTGCTCACTTTGGCTTCCAGCAGCTGCTCAATGGTTTCATTGTTCAACTCATTATCCTTAAAGGCTACAAACGTACGCACAGAGAAAGAACGCAACGCATCATGTACACTTAGTGTAGATTGCGCAGAGTCTTTTCTACCTGTAAAGGGATATACATCCGGACCACGTTGGCAAGAACTGTTCAAATTCACCCTACAAACCAAATTGGCCAGTGTATCAATTAACGGGGAAAGGGTATATACATCCTTTCCAAACAAGCTAACCTGCTGTCCGTAATTGGACTCTGCCATATCGTTCAAGGGCTCTTCAATATCCATAAAAGAAAGAACTGGTATTATAGGGCCAAATTGTTCCTCTTCATACACCCTCATGTCTTTGGAAACAGGGTATAAAACGGCAGGCCAAATAAAATTATCCGACTGCTTTCCTCCTTTTTTGTTGTGAACTTTTGCTCCCTTCGTTTTGGCATCATCCAACAATTCTTGGATATATGCTGGTTTTCCAGGTTCAGGCAATGGAGTTAGTTTTGCTCCATCATCCCATGGGTTGCCAAATTTTAATGCATCTACCTTTTCAGAAAATCGTTTTAAGAATTCTTCTTTTATGTCCTCATGCACATAAACCACTTTTAAGGCCGTACAACGCTGCCCATTAAAAGATAATGTACCAGCCAAACATTCATTTATGGTAAGGTCCAAATCGGCATCTGGTAAAATAATTGCCGGATTTTTAGCTTCCAACCCCAAAACCAATCGTAATCTATTGCTCTTTGGGTGCTGATCTTGCAGCGCATTGGCAGATTTACTGTTTCCTATCAAGGCCAGCACATCTACTTTTCCGGTCTTCATAATTGGAGCTGCCACTGCCCTACCCCTACCAAAAAGAATATTCACCACCCCTTTAGGAAAACTACTTTGAAAAGCTTCCAAAAGTGGCGTAATCAACAAGACACCATGCTTTGCGGGTTTAAAAACCGTAGTGTTTCCCATTATGATTGCCGGAATCAAGAGGGCAAATGTTTCGTTCAATGGATAATTGTAGGGCCCCAAGCACAATACCACTCCTAGTGGACCTCTACGAATATGCGCATATACCCCATCATGCTTTTGAAACTTAGCAGAATCGCGATCCAATTGTTTGTAATCCTCAATGGTATCGTAAATGTACTCTACAGTTCGGTCAAACTCCTTTTGTGAATCTGGTAAGGATTTACCAATTTCCCACATCAGCAGTTTTACAACCTCCTCCCGTTTCGCTTCCATCTTTTTTACAAAAGCCTCCATACACTCTATGCGATCTTTCACCTTCATTGTTGGCCACACACCTTGACCTTGGTTATATGCGCCCACAGCCGCATCCAAAGCATCCATGGCTTCTGGTTCGCCCATATCAGGAATACTGCCCAATAGAGTTGGGGCATATTCTACTGTTGATGAAATCGTTGAAAACACTTCTGTGCTATTCCCGTTCCATTTCTTTAATTCACCGTTAACAAGATATTCTTGTTGATGAATCTGTTCTTTTATTTGAAATTCTTCAGGTATTTCAAGAGTTGTTTTTTTCATGTGTTCAAATAGATTTTGAGTAATTAAAAAATCCCCGATTGCTCAGGGATTTAGTCGTTATACAATGGGTTTCATTGCAGTCATGGATTCCCGAAGTCGAGCACCCACAATCTCTACAGGATGTTCTCGTAATGCTTTGTTAACGGCAATCAATTTTACGTTGTCCACACCATTCCCTTTACCTTCGCCAAAGTGTTTGCCAATAATATCCGTATCCACGGTTTTCATGAAATCGGTCAATAACGGTTTGCATGCATGATCAAATAAATAACAACCATATTCAGCCGTATCAGAAATTACACGGTTCATTTCAAACAATTTCTTTCTTGCAATTGTATTGGCAATCAATGGGGTTTCATGCAATGACTCATAGTAGGCAGATTCTCCAATGATTCCCGATTCAGTCATGGTTTCATAGGCCAGCTCTACTCCAGATTTCACAAAAGCAACCATCAACACACCATTATCATAAAACTCTTGCTCTGAAATTTCAACAGCTCCAGCAGGAGTCTTCTCAAAAGCGGTATCTCCTGTAGCTGCTCTCCAATCTAACAAGTTTTTGTCGCCGCTCGCCCAATCTTCCATCATAGTTTTGGAGAAATGACCACTCATAATATCATCCATATGCTTTTGGAACAACGGACGCATAATATCTTTTAAATCTTCGGCCAAATCAAATGCTTTTATCTTGGCAGGGTTGGACAATCTATCCATCATGTTGGTGATTCCTCCATATTTTAATCCTTCGGTAATCGTTTCCCATCCGTATTGAATCAATTTGGAGGCATACCCTGCATCAATCCCTTTTTCCAACATTTTAGTAAAGGAAAGTATCGATCCTGTTTGTAGAAGTCCACAAAGAATAGTCTGCTCTCCCATCAAATCAGATTTTACTTCAGCTACGAAAGAAGACTCCAAAACTCCAGCTTTGTGTCCTCCGGTACCCGCAGCATAGGCTTTTGCTTGCTCCAGACCTTTGCCTTCAGGATCGTTCTCTGGATGTACGGCAATCAACGTAGGTACACCAAAACCTCTTTTGTATTCCTCACGCACCTCAGAACCCGGGCTTTTTGGAGCGACCATGATAACGGTTAAATCCTCTCGAACCTGTATGCCCTCTTCCACTATATTGAAACCATGTGAATAGGACAGCGTAGCACCCTTTTTCATAAGGGGCATAACCGTACTTACTACATTGGTGTGCTGTTTGTCTGGAGTAAGGTTGATAACCAAATCCGCGGTAGGAATCAGTTCTTCATAGGTTCCTACATTAAAATTATTCTCCTTGGCATTTTTATAGGACTGTCTTTGTTCTTTTATGGCAGCTTCCCGTAAAGTGTATGAAATGTCCAATCCTGAATCTCTCATGTTCAAGCCTTGATTGAGGCCTTGGGCCCCACAACCGACAATTACAATTTTTTTACCTTTTAATGCTGTTACACCGTCAGCAAACTCGCTGGCATCCATGAACCTGCATTTTCCCAATTGTGTCAATTGATCTCGTAGTGATAGTGTATTAAAATAATTTGTCATTTTATCTTTTGGTTTACGCTGTTTATTTATTTTGAAATTCTGATAAGATATTTGTGATTGGCATGGCCGCCTTACTAACCGCAATTCTTCCGGAACGGACAAACTGCATTATTCCATAGGGTTCCAAAGCATCGTGCATTTCATCAATTTCATGCCTACGGCCCGATTTTGCCAACACAAAAAAGTCTCTTGCGACTGTAACAATTTGTGAATTACTCTCTTTTATAATGTTTTGAATCTGTCGTTCATCAAACAACAAATGGGATTCAATTTTAAAAAGAGCAGATTCTTGATAAATGGTTTCATCGTCTGTATGGTAAAAGGCCTTGATAACTTCTATTTGCTTTTCAATTTGACCTACAATTTTTCTAGTCCATTCCTCGGAAGCAAAAATGACGATGGTAAATTTGGATACGTTTTCAATCTCTGATTTTGAGACATTTAAACTTTCAATATTAATGTGACGCTTTAAGAATATACCTGATATTCTATTCAACAAGCCAATATTATTTTCTGAATAAACCGATATGGTATACCATTGTTTTTCCATACTATTTTGTTTTAACTGCAACTATTACCCCTGTTGACCAGTCCATTTTTGTAATTGTAAAATCCTCCCTTGATTCCAGAATAGCAACCAAGTCGGATACATTATTTTCATGACCTTTGGGCCAGTTTGGTTGACTTTTCATATCATCAATTACATAAAAGCCCCCTTCTTTTATCAAAGCCAATGTTTGATCTAAAAAACTATACTTTCCAGGCCATGCATCTGCAAAAATCAAATCAAATTTTTCACCTTTGTATGCTGATAACCAGTCTTCGCCATCTTCGCATATCAATTGTAATCTTTTTTCTTCCCCAAAAAAATGTTCAGCAATTTGGATGAGTTCCTCGTCATTGTCTATGCTGATGAGTTTGGAGTTTTTATCCATTCCCTCCAGCATCCAAGCAAGTGATAGGCTCATTCCTGTTCCAAGCTCTAAAAAATTTCCAGCAGGTTTGGAGGAAATCAATGTTTTTAGTAGAGTACCAATGTACATATCCGAAGGCATGGTAAAACCAATCTCTTCCGACTTGGCAAGTAATTCTGGATATATGCTTGGTGTATCTAAAATCTTGGTCTGATCCATTATTTTAATCTGATATCAGAAACTGATGCCCCAGAAGGAATCATTGGAAATACATTGTCTTCTTTTTCCACCTTAACTTCTAAAAAATACGGATCTTTTGACGCCATCATTTCCGAAATCGTATCCTTTAGTTCTGATCGGACAGACACTCTTTTTGATTTGATGTGATAACCCTCTGCAATCTTTACAAAATCTGGATTTACCATTACAGTGGAGGCATATCTGCTTTCAAAGAAAAGCTCTTGCCACTGACGCACCATTCCTAAATGGTCGTTATTTAGAACCACTATTTTAACTGGAACATTGTGTTGAAAAATAACACCAAGCTCTTGAATGGTCATTTGATAACCCCCATCGCCAATAATTGCAACTACTTCACGATCCATTGCCCCCATCTTGGCACCTATGGCAGCTGGCAATGCAAATCCCATAGTTCCCAGTCCTCCGGAAGTAATATTGCTTTTGGACTGCTTGAATTTGGCATATCTACAGGCAATCATTTGGTGTTGCCCCACATCCGTTACAATAACTGCCTTATGTTCGGATGCAATATTGATCTGCTCAATAACTTCACCCATGGTAAGACCCTCCTTTGTGGGCGTGATATCGTTTTTTATAACCGTATCAAACTCTATTTGATGTTTTTTATCAAACTCAGCCTTCCAGTCTTTATGCTCATTTTTATAAACCAAGGGCAATAACAAATCCAAAGTTTGTTTTGCGTTACCCAGTACAGCTACATCTGCATTTACATTTTTATTGATTTCAGCCGGGTCAATTTCAAAATGTATGACCTTGGCTTGCTTGGCATAGGTATCCAAACTACCGGTAACACGATCATCAAAACGCATTCCGATAGCAATTAGAAGGTCACATTCATTGGTAAGCACATTTGGGCCATAGTTTCCATGCATACCCACCATACCGACATTTAATGGATGACTGGTATCCATAGCGGAGAGCCCTAAAATAGTCCACGCTGCAGGAATTCCGGTCTTCTCAACAAATGCTTTCAATTCTTCTTCAGCTTCTCCCAGTATAACACCTTGTCCAAAAACAATCATGGGTTTTTTGGCAGCATTGATAAGTTCAGCCGCAGCTTCAATAGCCTTTATATCCGGTTTTGGAACTGGTTTATAACTGCGTACACCTGAACATTTCTCATATGTAAAGTCCAACTCATCAAATTGGGCATTCTTGGTAATATCAATCAAAACCGGTCCCGGTCTTCCTGATCTGGCTATATAAAAAGCTTTTGCCATAATTTCGGGAATCTCATCAGCTCGGGTAATTTGATAGTTCCATTTGGTAACTGGAGTAGATATTCCTACAATATCGGTTTCCTGAAAGGCATCCGACCCCAATAAATGCCTAGGCACTTGACCCGTAATACAGACCATTGGAGTGGAATCTATTTGGGCATCGGCCAATCCGGTTACCAAGTTCGTTGCGCCTGGTCCTGAGGTTGCCATGGCTACACCCACTTTTCCGCTAACCCTTGCATATCCCTGAGCGGCATGTGTTGCGCCCTGTTCATGTCTAGTTAATATGTGGGTTAATTTATCTTGAAACTTATAAAGCTCATCATATATTGGCATGATTGCCCCTCCGGGATATCCGTAAATCAAATCCACACCCTCTGCCAACAAACAATGTATAACTGCTTCTGCACCACTTATTTTAAGAGCGGTTGAATTTTTGGCATCCTTTTTTTGTTCTTTCAGTGTTTCCATAAAACAACTGTTTTAAATCAAATCAGTAACACAACCCTGAGAGGCGGATGAAACCGTTTTGGCATATTTATACAAACTTCCTTTTTTAACTTTTAATGGGGGTTGTTTCCAGTTTGCTCTTCTTTCAGCTATTTCAGAATCGGTTAGATCAACTGAAATCTGGTTCTTTTCGGCATCAATGGTAATAATGTCACCATCTTTCAGCAAACCAATCATTCCTCCTTCTTGCGCTTCCGGACAAACGTGTCCCACAACAAACCCATGAGTTCCTCCGGAAAATCTCCCGTCGGTAATCAAGGCGACATCTTTTCCAAGGCCAGCTCCCATAATCGCAGCTGTCGGTTTTAGCATTTCTGGCATACCTGGACCTCCTTTTGGTCCTTCATACCGAATAACCACCACATCTCCTTTGCTTACTTCTCCCCTTCCAATTCCGGCATTAGCCAAAAATTCATCGTCATATACCTTTGCAGGACCTGAGAAATGCAATCCCTCTTTACCTGTAATCTTTGCGACCGCCCCATCTTCTGCCAAATTCCCGTAGAGAATACGTAGGTGACCTGTCTCCTTAATAGGGGCATCAATAGGTTTTATCACATCTTGACCCTCTGAAAGTTCAGGAAGCTCTGCTAAATTTTCAGCAATGGTTTTTCCTGTGACAGTAAGACAATCGCCATGGAGCATTCCATTTTCCAGCATAAACTTCATTACCGCTGGGGTTCCCCCAACACGATGAAGGTCTTCCATTAAATATTTTCCACTTGGCTTTAAGTCAGCCAAAAATGGTGTGGTATCGCTAATTTTCTGAAAATCATCAATTGTAAAATCAACTTCAGCTGCTTTGGCAATAGCCAAAAAGTGTAGAACCGCATTTGTGGAACCTCCGAGAAGGGTAAGTAAACGAACCGCATTTTCAAACGATTTTCTTGTAATAATGTCACTCGGTTTAATATCATTTTCAATCAAGCGCCTAAGTGCGAAACCAGAGTTTATTGCATCTTTTTGTTTTTCCTTACCAATTGCAGGATTGGATGAGTTGTAAGGCATTGCCATACCCAAAGCTTCAATAGCCGAAGCCATTGTGTTTGCCGTATACATACCTCCACAAGCTCCCGCTCCTGGACACGCATTTTGAATAACACCTTTATAATCATCTTCATCCATGGTTCCAGCCACTTTCTCCCCCCACGCTTCAAAAGCGGAAACAATATCCAATTTTTTATCCTTGAAACAACCAGAAGCAATAGTTCCTCCATACACCATGACAGAGGGTCTATCTAAACGGATCATTGCCATAAGTGCACCGGGCATATTTTTATCACATCCCACAACGGTGACCAATCCATCATAATTCATTGCCTGAACAACGGTTTCCATGGAATCTGCAATAATATCTCTTGATGGAAGTGAATAACGCATTCCATAGGTGCCCATTGAAATACCATCACTAACGCCTATGGTATTAAAAACTAAACCTATTAGCCCGCCCTTATTTGTACCCGCTTTGACTTCTTGAGCCAAATCATTTAAATGCATATTACAGGGGTTCCCCTCGTAGCCGGTACTGCCAATTCCAATAAGAGGTTTTTTAAGATCCTCCTCATTAAGTCCAATGGCATAAAGCATTGCTTGTGCTGCGGGTTGCGTTGGGTCTTGGGTGACATTTTTACTAAACTTGTTCAGTTCCATTAATAGAATTATTTCAAATCTTGGATTTCTTTAGATTTACTTCAATATTCAAAGATAAATGTTTAAAAAGGCCAATAATTTTAACACATTTATTGTATTTAAATTCATTTAAAATAATATTGACCCATATTGCTGTATGTCAGTAATTTAACGTTAAACAAAATATCATATTCAATCATTTTTTAGGCATGTGAAGAAGTGAAATATTACCTTATCTGATGGAGTTCAAATCAATTTTGGAATTGAATAAAAGGTATGCGCTGGATAGGTGTCTTCTGACCCAATTAGAAAATTTCATTAATAGTGTACCTAAAATCTGAAGTCTCTAGGTAAGTTTAAAATTGATGAAGTCTCCAAATTTTTTCTGTGCCAAAACGCAAATTGAGGTTTCGGAAAGTTGTAAGATTCTTGGGTATCCACCTGTGGTCTGACCGTCTTTCATTAAAACAATCAACTTACCCGCTGGTGTAAGTTGAACAGTTCCCGGTAAAGTGGCAGAGGTCAACATAGAATAGGAATGGCCCTCAATTTTCTCATCCAATTGATACGCCATTCGGTTATTTTTTTTTGAAATTGTAAAAGCTTTGGAAAAAAGTGCCTCCAAATGATTGTCCGTTAAAATATTGAACTCTGGCCCTCTTTGGACTTCCAAAAAGTCAAAATCCAAATAGGTATCCATCTTTACTTCTGATATCTTGGGTTCAAATAAATTACAAGCTTCATACTGGATTTCCTCATTCTCCAAAACACATTTTTTTGAGGTCAATGGAACGTATTGTGAGTAACTACCCAATACTTTTTCGGTTTTCAGTCCGCCTTTTACCGCTAAATAACTTCTAAAACCTTTTTCAAGTCTACCATAGGAAAGGATATCCCCCGAAGAAACTTTGTATACCTTATAATTTTCAACGGGCTCGTTGTTTAATGTTGGTGAAATCAATGCTCCTGCCAAACATATATATGTATTCTCCTCAAATAACAAAGTTGGCCCGGTCATTGTGATTTCGAGAACCGCTGCGGAAGGTTCATTTTCAAGCAATGCATTAATTCTTTCTACAGAAATAGAATCCATTACCCCGGAAATGGGAACTCCTTTATTTCTGAAACCGAATCGACCAGTATCTTGAATGGTAGTAAAAAAACCAGATTTTAATATTTTAAGCATTCAAAACGATTTTTTCTGGCGTATATATTCCTACTTCCCCCTCAATCTTATGTAACTCGTACTCTGCGCGGGGTATTGCTTCAAACTTAATCTTGTCTCCAACACTCACAAAACAGGGCTCTTCTGATTTTACATTGAATACTGGTATTGGACAATTTCCAATTATGTTCCAACCACCAGGGGACTCTTGCGGATAAATACCTGTTTGTTTTCCTGCCAATCCAACTGCACCTTTTTCAACCTTTAGCCTAGGTTCACTTTTACGCAGGGTTTCCAAACTTTTTGGTAATCCCCCCAAATACATGAAACCTGGTAAAAAACCTATTCCATAGACTATATATTCATGGGAAGAATGCATCTTTATAATCTCCTCGATTGACATCTTTAATTCTTTCGACAATTCTTCCAAGTCTATGCCGAATTCCAAATCATAGCAAACAGGTAACTTCCATAGGTAGTTTTGTCGCTTTGAAGTACTGTCTGAATCCTTATGCATTTTCAACAGTTGTTTTTCAATTGTTGAAAAATCTATTTTAGTTTTAAGATTGATAAGGGTTAATGAATTATAGGCTGGTATAAATTCCCAATCATTTTCAATTTCTAACTGTAGAAGTGCCTGGAATCTTAGTATGTCATCCAAAATTACTTCTTCAACCTTATTGGGCCATTCTATTAAAACAGCGTTTTCACCAAAAGGTTTTATGGTAATGGGGTACTTATTCACTTGTTTGGTTGTGCTTGGTGATTTGGCAATTCTTGTGAAAGATACATCAATATTTTCAAAGCTGAAGGTGTATCTCCATGGATACAGAAGGTATCTGCAAGAATTTTTGGGCTTTGACCTGAAACCGTATTTACCGTATTTGTTTTTATTATTTGCACTATATGCATCAAAACTTCCTCAGGATCTTGTATCAAAGCATTCTCTCTTGTTCGTGACACCAAACTCAAATCAAGGTTATAATTTCTATCCCCAAAGGCTTCAAACTTTATTTTAAAATTTTGCGTATCGGCTTCCTTTGCAATTTCCGAAGCATAGGGAGCGTAGAGAAAGACCTGCTCTTTATACTTTTCTATGGCTTTTAAAAAAATGATTGCCAATTGTCTGTCCTTTGCTATATCATTGTAAAGTGCGCCATGAGGTTTGATGTGGTGCAAATGGACATCTTCTTCTTTTACAATTTTAACAAAGGTCGCCAGTTGTTCCTGAATGCTCTTTTGAAGTTTTTCTGGGGAAATCCCCATCGCCTTTCGACCAAAATTTTCCCTATCTGGATAGCTCGGGTGTGCGCCTATTTTGACCTTATGTACTTTGGATAATTTTAGTATCTCTCTAATGGAATTTTCATCACCTGCATGACCCCCACATGCAATATTGCACGAAGTAATATATGGGAACAACTTTGTTTCGTTGCCAACTCCTTCACCTACATCAGAATTAATATCAATGTACCAGCTTTTCATTTAAAACAACCCAATCACTTTAAAGATACTTTTTGCGCCCAAAATTAAGGATAGTATAATGATAAAGAAACCAAAGATGTTTTGAATCAGCGTATTTCGGAACTTCCCCATAACACTGGTCTTATTTACCATCCATATTAAAAGTATTGCGATTACCGGTAGTAATATGCCATTAGAAATCTGAGCGAATTTGATAACTTCAATAGGCTTAATATTAAATGACATGAACAAAACTCCCAAAAAAAGTATGGTACCCCAAACAACTCTATAGCGTCTATCCTTCATATCCGCATTCCACCCAAAACAGCTATTTGCAACATAAGCTGCTGCCAAGGGCGCAGTTATTGAAGAGGTAATTCCAGCTGCGAACAACCCAATGCCCATAAAATAAACTGCGGCGTTCCCAAATAGGGGTTGAAGTCCCATTGCCAAATCCATTGCCCCAGTCACATCTTGAGTTGGAATTGCGGTCGCTGCAATAACAATGGCCATAGAAACCAACCCTCCCAATCCAATTGAAATCATAGTATCCCAACGTATTGCCTTTAGGTCGCTTCTTGACTTCCATTTCTCATTGACCAAAGAAGCATGTAGAAATAAATTATATGGAACCACAGTTGTTCCAACCAGGGCGATAACCGTAAGCAAACTATCTTTTGGGAGTAAAGGAACAAAAAGACCTTTTGCAACTTCTATTAGGTTAGGCTTTGTCAAAACTGCTGTTACAATAAAGGAGATACTCATTAAGGCAATCAACCCCACAAACGCTCTTTCCAGTATTTTATAATTACCAATCCAAAGTAGTATAAAAGCAAAGAATCCCACAATAAGCGGATAATACTGTTTATATGTATTTCCAAACAATGCTTCCATACCTAAGGTAGCACCTCCAATGTTTCCTGCTTCATAGGCGGCGTTTCCAACCAGTATAGCTCCTAAGATAATCGTGATTACGGCAATTCTAATCCATTTTGAAGTGATTTCGGATTTAATGACATCGGCCAATCCTTTTTGGGTAATGATTCCTAAACGCGCTGCCATTTCCTGTAAAACAATAGTGGCAAAAATGGAAAGCAGTAAAGCCCAAAGTAATGTATAACCAAAGGTGACCCCAGCTATAGTGCAGGCTGCAATTGTACCAGGGCCTATAAAAGCCGCAGCTATCAATACTCCTGGTCCCATTTTTTTGAACATAGGCATCTATTTTATGGTTAGTCAAGGTAAGTGTTTTGCCACAAAAAATGCATTTCATCTAAAAAAATGCATTTCGTCTAAAAATAGCATGTTTTACATCGACATTTTATACGATTCTAAAAATGTCAAAGTTATAATAGTCCCAAATCGTATAATTGACCTAAACTTGACCAATACTTATGACGTGCAAGGATTGTGACAAAGCAATCGGGTATAAACAACACAAAGAATCCATGGATTCTTTAGGTGTTGAACTCTGTGAGAGACATACTCGACTTATCAAAAAAATTATTCTCGACAACGGCACCCCTGTTGAGGCCATTCAACTGTTTTATGCATTGAAAGAAGCCGGCGCCCATCCAATGTTAGAATGGTGGGATGGAAAAAAATCTGTGGATGTAGCTATTTCAAGAGTAAAACTCAATATTGAAATTGACAAGGATTATAACATGATAACCCATGAACAAGCCATCAGTGATTTAGAGGAAGCTATGCATTCCTTTAAAAATGGCTTTACCACCGTTAGAATTCCTCATTTGGCAGTTAAGTATTACTTAGATGATACTGTGCAAAATATCTTGGGAATAATTACCGGTCTAAAATCCAATATTAAAGCGATTTAATCGGAAAACAATAACTGTTTTCCAATGCTGTTTTTTTTGTATTCCAAAATATTGATAAGAATAGATTCCTCACCAATGTTTTCCAAATCATAGATGTGGTTTTTTCCCTCGAACTCAAAATATTCGGTATCGCCAGGGTTTATTTTTACCATAGATATCTTGCCATTACCAGAACGAGTGAGGGTCAAGCCGCCAGTAGTACATACACAACTGAAATTTGTGAAATGTTTTCTGAATGGAATACGTTCGCCTGGAATTAGCTTAATGTCCCAAAGTTTGACGTTGTCGTTCTCAAACACCAATCGCCCACCTAAAGATGGTGAAATCTCTTGGTGAAACAATTCATCTATCATTTTTTGCTCCCACGGATCAAAATTTCCAACTGGGTTTAACTCTACACATTGCATGGGCATTTTTTTAAAACGGCCGCAAAAGTACTCTAAAACAGCTCTTTAAGTTCAATTTGATGTAGGAATTAACTTATTTTTAAACATTTTGATAGTAATTTTCTCTTTTACTTAAGAAATTGAAGATGAAATACTTAAAAAATAATTTAAAATTAAATGATCGTGTTATCCCAACCATCCTTCTCTATCCAAACTTCTATATTGAATGGCCTCGGCAATATGGTCCCCAGAAATATTATCAGCCCTTTCTAAATCGGCAATCGTTCTTGAAACTTTCAAAATCCGGTCATAGGCCCTAGCCGAAAGATTAAGCCGTTCCATCGCATTTTTTAATAATTCTTTTGATGCAACATTCAACATACAAAACTCCCTAATCTGTTTTGTGTTCATTTGTGCATTGTAATGTAGGTTTTCAATTTGTGCGAATCGCTTTGTTTGAATATCTCGTGCCCTGGTCACCCGTTTTCGTATTGTCACACTGTTCTCAGCCTTGTTATCATCAGATAATTTTTCAAAAGGCACTGGTGTTACTTCAATATGTATATCAATCCTATCCAACAAGGGGCCAGATATCTTTCCTAAATAACGCTGCATTTCAATTGAAGATGTGCTCACCAGGGCATCTTTGTCATTAAAATAACCGCTAGGGCTTGGATTCATACTCGCGACCAACATAAAGCTGCTTGGATACGTAACTGTAAATTTAGCTCGAGCAATGGTCACTTCCCTATCTTCCATGGGCTGACGCATGACCTCAAGAACCCTGCGTTCAAATTCTGGCAGTTCGTCTAAAAAAAGAACCCCATTGTGCGACAAGGAAATTTCGCCAGGTTGCGGATAACTGCCCCCGCCAACAAGAGCAGCACTGCTTATTGTATGATGCGGATTGCGAAAAGGTCTTTGACTCATTAACCCCATATTCTTCACCTTGCCGACCACACTATGTATTTTGGTCGTTTCCAATGCTTCATTCAAAGTCATTGGGGGTAAAATTGAGGGCAGTCGTTTTGCAAGCATCGTCTTACCTGCACCTGGAGGTCCTATCAGAATAATATTATGCCCGCCTGCAGCTGCAATTTCCATACAGCGTTTTATACTTTCTTGCCCTTTTACATCAGAAAAATCAAATTCAGGAAAATCCAAACTCTTATAAAACTCCGCACGAGTATCCACATGGGTCCTTTCCAGTGGCTTTCCTAAGTCAAAAAAAGCTATCACCTCTTCAATGTTCTCTACGCCATAAACTTCTAAATCCCCAACTATTGCCGCTTCTTTCGCATTTTGATTTGGAAGAATGAACCCTTTAAAACCTTCCTCTTGGGCTTTTATGGCAATGGGCAGAGCTCCCTTTATTGGCTGAAGACTTCCATCCAAGGAAAGTTCTCCCATAATCAGGTATTTTTCTATGTTCTCTGATTTAATTTGATTGGAAGCGGCCAATATTCCCAACGCTAAGGTAAGATCATAAGCAGAACCTTCCTTTCGCAAATCGGCAGGAGCCATATTGATGGTGATTTTCTTTCCGGGAATTCGATATCCATTATTTTGAAGTGCCGCGGCAATACGGTAATTACTTTCTTTTATGGCATTATCGGGAAGGCCGACCAAATGATACCCTATTCCTTTGTCTACATTTACCTCTACAACAATTGTGGTGGCCTCTACCCCAAAGACGGAGCTACCAAATACTTTTATGAGCATAAGTCATTAAAAGAAAGTCTTGTTAAACATCCTTATCAAGATATTTAATCTCATCTAACAACAAAACTCTTTTTGACGGATACTGGTTTTCCAATTGACGTAAACCCTTCTAGAACCAATTCATAATTTCCTACAACATCAGAAGCATAAAAAACAAGCTCTTTATCTTCATCTGATAAATCTAGATTTGGCTCCCAAAGTAATTGATGTCTAAAATCTGGTATGCGCTTTTGCAATTTATTCCCTGAATAGTCTTGAGTATGATATTCTTTTTGGGGTTGTGGCTTAAACAAGTCTACATCTATGATATATGGGGCATAAAAATCATTATAAAAATCGCCTCCTATTGTTTCAAAAGAAATCACACCTTGGAATAGCTGTGTCCCTAAAAAGTACTTACCCCGCGAAAAGCTTATGGTCTTAATCTTTTTTGCACTATAATCCATAAAATCCTCGTGCCTTTTCATAAAAAGACCATCTACAAAAACCATGGGCTGGAGGTTGGTATCTGTAAGCCCCTCTTCAGGTCTAATTTCGAAAACCCGGCCTTTGTTATTCAATTTTCTAATGGATACCTGATTTACAACTTCAATAATCGTCTCTTGTAGGTTACTAAACCGAGTGAAATCATCTAAGTTATATACCGTAGTATACTTCCTGTAAAAAGGTTCTTTATGACTTGCCTGCTTAATAGAATCTGTTTTAATTTCTCGATATACATTTTCTATTTGATTCTGAACACTTCTTTCCAGTATGAAATTCTCTATTTCTTTTGAAATGACAAAATTACCGAAACTTAGTCCATCATAATCCATCTGATGGTCATCAATAGTAATCTCATAATTCTCCCAATTATCGGACAGTACTTGGATGGCTGCCCTCATATTTGCATATTCCTCGCTAATGTTAAACCAAAACTTACCCTCATCAGTTGAGGTGGCAATCTTAAATAGAAAATCATTGCCAGGTAAGGAAATTGATATCTTTTGATTCTTGACCGGCCTTCCTGAACTTTTCTCTTTTATAACTCCTGAAATGATTTCTCCTCTAAGTTCGGGCAAATTGATGTTTGAATCTTCCAATGCGATTTTTGTAGTACTTCCATTCTGAAAATCAGCATAGAAATCTTTAGAGGTTCTTTGCATCGGCATGCAAATTGAATCAATCTTCCGCACTGAAATTCCATAAGTACCCTTGGAAACAATTTCATTTAAAGTAGAAATATTGATATTTATTCTTTCACGCTTTTTGAAATCCTTTTTATTCAACTCAACTTTTACCAAATCTCCCTCAAACATGGATGTAACTCCATTTTTATGTTTGGCATTCACAATCTCATGAGTGGTTGATTGTGAAGAGTCTATTGACTGTTTTAAGTGTGATTTCGGTGTAGTTTGATAAGGGTTGATGATATGGATATCGGATTGAAAAAAATGCTTTATCCCAAAATTCTTCATCCATTCCGTATATCCCACAATTTTATAACTTCCTGTAGAAACTGATGTTGGTATAAAAAAATCTCCATAGCCGGTACCAAAAGTCAAACGTATCTTTTGTTTTGCAATTACGGTTCCATCCCTTCCAATAAGAGCCACATAGGCTATCTTACTTAAACCACTGATCTTTTTTGTATCGTTATTAAAATTATACAACTTGTATTTTAAATATTCGCCCGCAAACAATAAGCCTGTGTTATACTGAACATACACACTTTCTTGGGGAATAACTTCCAACGCTTCAGAAAAATTGGGCTTATCTGTACCGCTTTGGGCAACTACCGTTGTTGCTATCAAGAAAACTATTTTAGCTATGTTTTTAAATTTTCCCATTTTTTCTCTGTTATTCGACCCAAAAACTTGGTATTTCTGTTTTTCCCAATAAGGTGCAATCACCGCAGACTCTATTAACAATAAAAAAAGGACCTTCTTGTGGTCCAGGTGTCGAATTATCTGCCCAATACCGAGCTGATTTATCTTCAAATATTGGACGAAGCAGACACCCTCCCAATGCATCTACCAGGGGGGGCGAGTTATTATTACAGGGATCAACATATGGAGGTAATGGCTCATTTGGATAAAAGTCGGTATAATCAAAAAAGATACGTTTCTCTGAAATGGATGAGACATCAAAAAAACCCAACACCTTCTCGTTTTCATCTTGATCAGATGTAATATTGCCTTTTAGAAATCCAGGTTGCGTTTCTGAAAAAAGACTTTCACTCTGGGAAAATTGATTCAGATTATCATAAAAAGTATAGGCTTCATTGGATTGTATATATTGCCGAACAAGAATTGAATATCGATGGGATATGATATAATTGTCCCTATTGATAAAGCGAACCACAAATTCCGACACCCGATCTTCTGCTAAATCGCCTGTGTTGGTCAATATAATTTTATTGGAAAAATCCGTGTTGTAACATATTTGTTCATCCCGTACATTTCTTATTTTAACAAGCCCACAACCTCCGGCTGGGTCTCCTTCCAAATCTATCGCCGACCATTTGGGAGCAATTATTTTATAGGTTTCTTCGTAATCATAGCGGTAGTTTACAGAATTTCCGGTAGGATCAAAGCTGTCCGCCAAAATTGCAATACCGTCAATACCATCGTCATTTGTAATTCTTCTGGCCGTAATGTTATCCAGTTGGGTTGCCTGTGTTAATTGCATTTCACTTGAACCATACGATTTTCCATCTTGTGTACTAATGGAAAGTTTATAGTTTCTGTCCGGTAATGCTGCAAATGTATCAACCGAAACATAGATACCCGGTTCGGATTCAAGAAAAGTAAAGGTACTACCCATATCATCGGTCACTTCAACACTTGCATTTCTAACTGCTGTAGTGTTATCAACCTCAAACTCAAAAGTCCGGGTCAAATAAACCTTTTGTTGTTTTGTTTCATTGGTGATTGTGGCTTCAATTACCAAAACACTTTCAAAGCCTACAAATTCCGTATCGAAAGGTTCAATACAGCTATTCATCAAAAAAATAAGCAGTGCAGAAAAAAAAAGATTTTTTTCAAATAGTATGCTTCCAACTTTTATCTCTAGCATGTTCAAAATTTGAAATTATATGTTATTGTGGGCACTGGTATGGAGAAAATAGAACTTTGAAAGGCCTTTATCCCTCCGTCTTCCGTAACAAAGAATACTGAATACGGGTTATTTCTTCCCAATACGTTATAGATGGAAAAACTCCAAAAACTATGGGCAAACTTCTTTATTTTATGATTTCCCTCCACATTAAAACTCAAATCCAATCGATAGTAGTCAGGAATCCTAAACTTATTCCGGTCACTATACAACACAAATTCAGAATTATTGAACGTAAAACTTCCTATCGGAAAAGTTACAGGTCTTCCTGTTTGGTATACAAAATTGGCAGATGCACTAAACCTCTTGGTAAACTTATAGTTGGCCACGACACTTATATCGTGTGGTTTATCATAATTTGATGGAAAAAAATCACCATTGTTAACTACTTCTTCATTGAATTCACTATCCAATTTCACAAATGATCTTGAGTATGTATAACCCAACCAACCGTTTAGCCTTCCTTCGTTTTTCTTTAGTAAGAATTCGACCCCATAGGCTTTTCCATCTCCTTGTAACACCTCTGTCTCAATGGCTTGATTAAGCAGTAGTTGGGCCCCTACCTTATAGTCCAACAAATTTCTTTGCTGTTTATAATAACCTTCAATGCTTAGTTCATACTTATTACCTTCTAAGTTTTTATAAAAACCTAAAGAAGCTTGATATGCTTCTTGGGGCTTGATGTTTAAATCGGATAATTTCCATGTATCTGTTGGAGATGCCGTGGTATTATTGGATAACGTATGAATGTACTGAAAAGCATTATTAAGGCTTGCTTTCACTGAAAAGTCAGGCTTAATGAAATACCTCGCGGAAATCCGTACTTCTGGACCTCCAAATGTTTCTATTACTTCGTTTTTATCAAATTCCCGTATTTCTGCTAAAGTAGCACTACTTCGCGGTGCGTTATCTTCGTAAATACGCTGTGCTGAAGCACCAAGCGCGGCATAAAAGGAATACCTGAGCCCCATATCTACTAATAACTTATCACTTACCTTATACCTGTCAGATAAAAAGATTGCAGACTCCAGACCTTTTTCTTCAGCTAGGGTCAAAGTCGAAACATCAGAATCTGAAGTTAGTGGGGCAATTTCTCCAGGGTTTACAACATAAAGCTTGCTGGATAAACCATAATCAAATTTGTGTTTATCACTATGAAGGTATTTTATCTTAATCTTAATCTCGGTTTCGTTGTTTTTGTACCCTAAATCAAAATCATCGTTGGATTCACCATCAAACTCAATCCCAAATTTATATTCGCTATTGGAAAGTATGAGACTTCCTGTGTTCTTTTCATTAAACTTATGGTCCCATTTCAATGAAACCAATCTATTGCTGTAATCAAATATGGAATCTGATGTAATGCTAAAGGCATCTCGACTAAAATAGCCCGTAGCTTTTATTTCGTTATTGTCGTTTATGGTATGGTTGTACTTAGCGATGAGGTCGAAAAATGAGGCTGTACTATTACTCAGTTGCTCATCATCCAATGCGCGTAATATCCAATCTGAATAAGTACCCCTGCCACCAATAAGTAATGCCGATTTATCCTTTACTATAGGGGTTTCAAGTACAATATTGCTTGTTACCGGCCCTATGGAAGCCTCTCCTGCAAATTTTTGTGTGTTTCCATCTTTGGTGGTAATATCAAAGACCGAGGAAAGCCTTCCTCCAAATTCCGCAGGAATGTTTCCTTTATAAATCTCTGCCAACCCCGTACTATATGGGTTGATTGCTGAAAAGATACCAAAAAAATGAGATGGATTGTAAACAACCCCATCATCCAATAAGATTAGATTTTGGTCAGCTCTCCCTCCTCTTACATTATAACCAGCAGCCCCCTCACCAGCAGTGGTAATACCTGGTAAAGTAACTGCTGCTTTCAATACATCCCTTTCCCCCAACACCAAAGGAATGTTCTTTATTTTCTCAACTTCAATCAAGGTTACCCCCGTCAATGCCGTTTCTACATTTCTATCTCTATTTGCCTCTACAATAACCTCGTCCAAGACCTCTAGACTTTCATTCAGTTGAAAATTAAAAACACCATCATTATACAGAATAATTTTGGTTCTTGAGCCTTGAATACCAAGTCCTTTGGTTTCTAAAATGTTTTCGCCTGCAGGAAGGTCAATGCTATAATTTCCATTTGCATTGGTAGATGTACCAATATCTTTTCCTTGAAGAATAATAGCTAAATCCGGGATAGGTTGCCCTTTAGCATTAACAGCTTTTCCAGTCAGTGTAAATGTCCTTCTTCGATTGCTCTTATTTTCTTTTCCAATTTTAACAACTTTTAATTCTTTGTTTATGTCATTTTCATCTGTTTCCACAAATAAAGGGGCTAAATTTTCTAATTCTTCAACCTCAATTTCGGAGTCGGTCAGCTCTTCTTCCTTTCCAAAAAAGTCCTTTGGCAAGGAATTATAAATTTGGTTATTCTGAAGTAGAAATATTCTTTGTTCGTCCATGATGTGGAAATTGAATGCCGTATTCTTGAATAATTCTTCCAGGACTTCATCAATTCTTAAATCTGTATATTCTCCGGAAACCTTTACCCCTTTTAGCCATGATACGATATAGAAAAAACTGTATTCTGTTTTCTCTTCAATAGCAGAAAGTGCCTCATTTAAATCTGTGTCGTTGAAAGACACCGAAATCTTTGGAATCTCCGCTTGGGAATGTACATATTGCATACTTACTAAAAGCATGAGGCTCACTAGGATTCTTTTCATTTCACCAATGGTTTTTTCGTATTGGACAATTGTATTTCTATACGCTTCATAAGGCCAATATGAAACCCATCAGTATCCGTTTTGTTACGCCAATTTACCTTTCTATAATATTCATTAATATCATTTTTAAATTCTGGAAATAGACTTGTTATGCTTTTTTTAGATTTTAGTAAAACATATTTGTTAGTATAGTATAAGACATATTCACTTCGTCCATCTAAAAACTCATCAAAAATGAATGTGTCTTTTCTTTCAAACTTCTTTTTTACCCGCTTTGCATAAAGTGTGAAAAATGCGTTTTTCACCAAAACTTCATAGAATCCAGTCGGTAAACTTTCTGCATTAATCTGCTCAAATACCCTTCCTTCTATTTCAAAACTTTCAATGTTTTCTTTAAACAGTTTAATTGTTCCTACGCCTGCTTTCTGAATTATTTTCAGCAATAATTCATCGTTATAGACGTCATACTTTAGATCAAGGTCAAAATACCTCTGTCCATTGTAATCTATAGAACCACTGTGGAAATCATCACTTTTAAAAAACTGGGTGTTTTCGTTGATGGTTCTATACTCTTGAACATATAGAACTCCTTGATATAAGTTAGTGTTATCGACTCCGATAAAATCATCAAACAATAAGTAGTAGTCCCTCTCCTTCTCAGAGATTTGACCATGACAAAAAACAAAATTGAGCAGGAACCCAACTAGGAAAGAAAACAGTTGGAAATAGCTATTAATGAAAGTTTTTTTGGAACAGTCCAAAGCAAAACATTTAAATTCAAAAAAATAGCTATCAACACTAAAATATATATTTAAAAATAATAAAGCAGTATAACCAGCGGAATATTTTTAAATTAAATTATTTCTTAAGATTAACTGCTTGATTAATAATAAGTAGTGTTTTAAAATGAGAAGTTTGAAATGGCTTACTCCTTTGAGGGCTTAAAAACAAGTAATGAGGCTGCGGTCTCCTCGATCTCCTCCTTGTTCATCATCATTTTTCTAAATTCTCCATTTACAAAAAGTTCCGCTTGATCCTTATAGTATTTGCTCAGGGGGTTTCCTGATTGTCCTGTTGGTAGGATGCTTATACTGTTTTCCACGTCTGAAAAATCAATTATACGGCGTGTAGATGGTCCAGAACTTACACGATACAGACCTGTACTATCATACTTAAAGCTCATATTGTTGATTACTTCTTGTGTACCCTCTACCGGGTATGGGCCTACATTAAAAAATTTACGCAAGGATTCCACTTGACCAATAGGATGTGGGTGTTCCAATGTATGGGCTTTATCCCAGGTCCATTCACTTGGGTCTGGACCAAAATCAGCGACCAATGATTTCCATGCATCCGCAAATGATTTTAATGCGATTTCGTCCCTGGTTTCAACTTTATCCTTAGTTGTAATATTATCCCACCATATTCCTTTTTCCTTTCGAGTGCCAAAGGCAATATGACGTTTGAATAAATGTGTTGCCAAAAACTGGTTAAATTGTTCTGTGCCCATTTCATCTTCAAAGGTATTTTTAAGCACAAAATATTCGCATCTATGATAAAGTAGGGCACTTGTACTTTCCAAGGTATACGTTCCATCCCAATTCTTAAGTGCGTCTAATTGTACTAATTGGTCATTTGATAAGGGGGTGATATCCAAGAGTTTTATCAATTCGGACACCATTTTTGGATTAATTGGGGAAGTAATGTCAAGTGTCATTTTAGAAGTGGATTCCAAGTCCCAATCATCTTTTGCACTTAATAGCTCTACAATTCTAACAGCTCTGTTTTCCGGGAGGTAGTAGCCAGGATAAACCATTCCAGAAATGGGATCAGGTTGGTTGTTAGCCGAGTATACATAATTCCATGGAGGGTTTATGGCGCTTGGGTTCTCTGAAAAATCCAAATAATCTAAACGTTCTTCCTCACCAGAAGCTCCATTCAGAACAAATTTAGTAGATACACTATCTGGCATCTGATACAATTTTGCAGTTGCCCACCAAGCTACATTACCCTTGGCATCTCCATACATTATATTTAAGCCTGGGGCATGTATTTTGGGGAGGGCTTTCTTAAACTCATCAATATCCTTGGCCGTGCACATACCATATAAACCTTTCATTATCTTATTGTCCACCTGTGTATAGATCCATGACATCGAAATCGGTGTTTCTCCCTTAATTTGATTGGCTATATTGTTAAGCACTGGACCATGCCTTGTTTTCTTGTATTTGAAAACAATAGTTTCCCCATCCTTTACCTTAATGTTTTTTGTTACATACTCATAATTCTTCCAACCAGATTCGGTTTTATATTTTGTACTATCCGATGGATGGGTTTCTTCAAAATAAAAATCAATATCATCGTTCTCAAACATTGTCAATCCAAATGCCAAATTTCTATCGTGGGCAAGAATGGGAAATGGAACCCCCGCCAAGTAGTATCCGTATTTTTCATATTTCGGGGTGATGACATGGGCTTCATACCAAACGGAAGGTTGAGCAAATTCTATATGGGGATCGTTTGCAAATATAACCTTGCCATTTTTGGTTTTCTCTGGTGATAGCACCCAGCTATTGCTTCCAACAAACTTTGGTACTGGAAGTTTTTCCATAACACTGGTAACGTTTGCCGTAATGTTCGTTTTTAGGGAATCTGAAACGGTCTTTTTGAAATTCTTGATCCAAAGGGTTGATGTATCGGACTCTATTGCCAATTCATTTACATATTCATCCCCGAGCTGATTTCTAAGATTGGTCAACAACGGGTCTGTTTTATGGGCCATTGCAAAACTAAAGGCCATGTAACCCATAGTGTTGTATACATCTTCAATGGAAAATGGTTTTTTTTCCAAGCCGGTAAGATAAAATTCCACTGGGGTTGGGCCTTCTGCTATAAACTGATTAATTCCGTCTAGATAAGCATTTGAGAGCGTTACCATTTCGCTTCCCATATCCAAGTTGGAAACCGTTTTCGTTGTATAATCATCTATCCCAAGAGAAAGAAAAAACTTGTCCGTTCCTACTAAATCTTTACCAAACACTTCGGAAAGTCCTCCTTTTGCTATTCTCCTTAGCAATTCCATTTGCCATAGACGATCTTGGGCATGGACATATCCCAAACTTCGGAAAGCATCTTCTTTATTGCTGGCATATATATGAGGGATTCCGTAGGCGTCGTAAAATACGTTGACCTCGGTTTGTATTCCTGATAATGTCTTTTTTCCGTTGTAATCTGGCTTAAGGGAATTTATGAATATCAGCAGACCAATGACAACAAGGCATAGGGCACTAATAAGTACGAGAAGTACTTTTTTTAATTTTTTCACTGGGGTTTTTTGATTGAGTTATTAGTCTAACTAAGGTACTATTTTTTCTAAAAAGGGAAAATTACCTGAAAAACAGAAAATTATTTGTTCATGGAAAGCTGATACTTTTCCAAACCAGATTTCAACCACCTTTCATAGACATTTGCATCAACATATTGTACAGATTCGTTCAAGATTTCGAGGTTTGGAGAGAGCAGCACATAATACGGCTGGGATGCAGCATTGAAGTTTATGGTTTGGAAAGTGCCCCATTTTTGTCCTATGGTTTCAATAGTCTTAATTCTTCCAGAATCGTATTTAAAATCAAACTTTTCTTCTTCCGGAAGCTCTTTTCTATCGTCAACATATAATGAAATCAATACGTATTCATCCTTTAGGATTGGATATATGTTTGCATCACTCCATACGTTTTCTTCCATTTTACGGCAATTCACACAGGCCCATCCTGTGAAATCCAACAAAATAGGTTTATTTACTTCCTGTGCGTAAGCAACCCCTTCTTCAAAATCCTTAAAACAATCCAAACCTAACGGACAATCACTTTCTGTTTCTGTTATACTATAGAAATCAGGAGGAGGAAAACCGCTAAGTAATTTGAGGTTTGTAATAGTAAATAGACCCAATACAAGGTATACGGAAAAAACAATGCTAACCAATCCAATGAGTTTTCGAGTCAGTGAAAGTTTTTGCTTTGGACCATCATGTGGGAATTTAAATATTCCAAAAAGGTACAGTGCCAATAGTACAAAAAGTACTATCCAAATACCTAAAAATATTTCTCTCTTAAAAATCCCCCAATTTCCTACCAAATCAGCATTAGAAAGAAATTTGAATGCAAGTGCCAACTCTAAAAATCCCAAGACCACTTTTACAGTAGTCATCCATCCACCAGATTTCGGCAAAGAATTCAACCAAGCTGGGAAAAGGGCAAATAAGGCAAATGGCAAGGCCAAGGCCAAACCAAAACCAACCATTCCGGCCGATAGGTTCGTTGCCACGTTTCCTTCAGCCAAGGTGGTACTTCCCAAAAGTCCTCCCAAAATTGGCCCGGTACATGAAAATGAAACTATGGCCAGGGTCAATGCCATAAAAAATATTCCCATTCCACCTCCTACCTTGGTGGAAGCCGCATCCATTTTGTTGGCCCAAGAATTGGGTAGTGTCAACTCGTAATATCCAAAAAACGAAAAGGCGAAAAACACAAAAATGACGAAGAAAAAGACATTCAACCAAATGTTGGTTGCAATCGTATTTAGAATTTGGGAGTCTATGGAATCAAACAAATGAAACGGCAGACTCAACAAAAAATAAATCAGTACAATAAAGAATCCATATAAAATGGCATTTGCAATACCTTTTGATTTTTGTTGGGATTGCTTTGTAAAAAAGGAAACCGTAAGAGGTATCATTGGAAAAACACAGGGAGTCAACAATGCGATTAGGCCTCCTAAAAATCCTAAACCAAATACCATCCATAGGTTAGATTTACCCTGTTCTCCTTGCAAAGCGCCCTGATTTAAAAGTGCTTTGTTTTTTAAATCCAACTTTAATAATGTGCCCAACGCAAGGCTACGTTCGTCCAGATTCTTTTCCTGGCTTACGAAATCGCTCCCATCCAGTGAAATTTGGAATAATTCATCTTTTGGGATACAGACTTCCTTACATATCTGATAGAATAAATTAACCGAAACCTGGGTAACATTTGATTTTAAGAGCTTAATCCTTTGTGTAAAAATGGCTTCTTTCTTGAAAAAGGTTTCATCAACCTCAAAAACGTCACTAAATTCTGTTATGGTTTTGCTCTCAGTGGTTTTACCAACCAATTCGTAGTCCTCACCAGCTCCTTCAAATGTAAACTCACTGGGAAGTGAGCCGCCTTCTGCCGTATATTGGGAATAGACATGCCAACCTTCTAAAATTTCTCCTTTGAATACTAGCTCATATTCTGAATCCGATAGCTTCTTTACTTCATGTGACCATAGCGCTGGGTTATCCCCAGTTTGCCCTTGAACAGTTAAGTTGGCAAAAAACAATCCCAAGAATAGAAACAAAAACCTCATACAGAAAGTGTAATTTTTAAAATACTTTTTGTTGATTCATCAACCTTAAAACGCTCATCCAATCTTTTACCAACAACCCAAACAATGTTCTTTCCCGAACATAACAGCCATTGTTTTTCCTTGGACAGGACATCTGTCTTTTCATCTTTAAAGAATTTTGACAGTTTCTTTTTTCCTTGCATACCAAAGGGATAAAAATAGTCGCCTTTTTCCCAATTCCTTAATAGTAACGGATAGTTTAACTTTTCCTTATCTATATAAATTACATTTTGCAAAGGCTTTTGCAAGGTTTTAACGGTTTCAATCTTTAATTGGACTGGATTTATAATATGGCTATCATCTTCTGAAATCACAAAGACCGTGTTTTTTTTACTTTCCTTTTTTGAAAGGAGTAAATGTTCTCGGTCTTTAATCAATTTATAGGTTTTTGATTCTACTTTTTTGCCACTCATAGCGGCTAAAAGTCCTTTAACATCCACCCATTCCGTAAATCCAAACTCATTAAAAAGTTGATATAGATAAGGTTCAATAGGATGCAGTTCCGCTAAATCTTCTATGCGTATTCTGTAATGGCCTACCTCCTGCACAAACAACTTCTCTTTGAGCTCATTGATATGATTCTGAATCAAGGCATTGGTTTGAATTAAGTGCTCTTGTGTCTTTTTAAAATTTCCCATAAATGTTGGATGCAGTTCCTTTAATTTGGGCACAATTTCATGACGGATTTTATTCCGTAGATATTTACTTTCTACATTGCTACTATCTTCTCTCCATTCAATTTGTTCTGCTTTTGCAAATTCCAGGATTTTATTTCGTGAAAAATTCAGAAGTGGCCTAAAGACACGTCCATTTTGAGCTGGAATTCCAGACAAACCATCAATACCCGTTCCTCTTGAAAGATTTATTATAAATGTTTCCAAACTATCATCCGCATGATGTGCCGTCAATACAAAATCAAAACCATCAGCATCCATAATTTCGTGAAACCATTGATAGCGTAGTTCCCTCGCTGCCATCTGCACCGAACCCTTATGGGTTTGGGTATATTTTTTTGTGTCAAAGGATTTTACGAGGATAGGTATTTTTAGTTGCTTGGCCAGCTCTCTGACAAATAATTCGTCTTCATCACTTTCCGCTCCTCTAAGGTTAAAATTGCAGTGCGCCAATGTAACATTCAACCCCAGTTTAACGCACAAATGTGCCAACACAACACTATCCACTCCCCCACTACAAGCCAATAGCAATCGCTTCTCTTTTAAAAAGGGAAAACCTGTTTTGATATGAGCTATAAATTGCGTCAACATAGTGTAAAATTAACAATAAACTTCAGCTCCCTTCCAATACGCTGCGCATTGCCTTTGCTTTAAGCAAACACTCTTGATATTCCTTTTCAGGGTTTGACTTTGCAGTTATGGCGCTTCCCACAGAAAAAGAAACATACTTTCTAGTGGCATTATATAGAATACTGCGAATGACCACATTAAAATCGAAATTCCCATTTGGGTCAAAATACCCAACAGTGCCACTATACAATCCCCGTTTTGTTTCCTCTAGTTCTTCAATAATTTTCATTGCAGAAATTTTGGGGGCTCCTGTCATACTTCCCATAGGGAAAGTTTCCTGAATCAACTCTACCGGATTTTTATCTTTTGGAACTTTGGAAACTATTGTTGAAATCATCTGATGCACTTGTTCAAAAGTATACACCTTGCAAAACTCCTTTACTTCAACACTTCCTCTTAATGCACTCTTGGAAAGATCATTACGTACTAAATCTGTAATCATGATATTTTCCGTTCGTTCCTTCTCGTCATTTCCTAGCTGAATTTTGAGCTTTTCATCTTCAACCTCATTTAATCCGCGAGCTGCTGTTCCTTTAATGGGTTGGGAAACAACAGTTTGACCATTTCTTTTTAAATAACGTTCTGGTGACCCACACATTAAATATTTATCATCCAATCGCATAAAGGAGGCAAACGGCGGTTTTGAAATCGTGTTTAAATTCTTATAGGTGTATAAAGGATCAATACTTGTGTCTTCTGAATAAAATTCCTGACAAAAATTAGCTTCATAAACATCTCCGCGATGAATATGGCTTAATAGCTTGTCAATCTTTTCAAAATAAGCGTCTTTGTGGATGCGTAATTTTATGTGAACAGATTGTTTCAGTTCCTTTTCAACCTTCTGGGATTTCTTAATTGCTTCTATTTGCGTATAATCTCCTTCAATTTCTTGAGCATAATCATCAAGGTAGAGAAAATTGACTTCATTGCCTTTTAGGGTGATAATTTTCTCTGGTTGAAAGAAGTAAATTATAGGAAATCCAAGACTATCGTAGTTGGTAGATACCAAGTCTTCCAGTTCATTTTTAACATCATAGGTAAGGTATCCAAATAACCAATCACCCTTTTTATCGATAAAATCGTTTAATTTATCGATGTTTTTTAAATCAACTCTGGACTTATCGGTCTGTTCGGAAATTGCCAAAACAGCATCAAAAGAACCATACTTATCAGCATGTCCATTGCTATCCAACCAGACAATTTTCTGATTTTTTTTTGACCACTCTAATAAGGCTTCTTTAAATTTTAAAGGGGAAGAAATTGTAAATGAAAGATGCTTACGCAATGGATTTTTACTTTAATGTTTTTAGAAAAGCATCCAAAGCAACTTTATGCTGATTTTTAAATTCGTCATTGATAATTCCCTCCGGTCCAAAGTTTTCATTGAAAGATGGTAATGAAAATGTGCTTACTATATCGGCTCCAAACCTGGGCAACATATCCTGTACTACTCCAAGTGACCCTATACCACCTCTTTTTCCTCCGGAAGTAGACATTAACAGTACTTTTTTATCCTGTAAAAACTTTCGTTCCAATCTAGACAGCCAATCCAATACATTTTTGAAATAAGCCGATGGATTGCCATTGTGCTCGTTTACAGAAAGTATGACCCCATCTGTTTTTTGAAAATCGTTCTTAAGTTCTATCAATGAATTGGAGTATCCTTTCTGTTTTTCATCATCGGTACTGTACATGGGAAAAGGATAATATGTCATGTTCAACTGTTGTATTTGATGTCCATCTATCAATGAGGTTGTAAATTGTACTAATTTAAAATTGATGGAAGTTGAGGAATTGCTTCCCGCCAATGCCAAAATTGCAGCCATACATGTAAAACTTTAATTGTTTTAGCTAAAATACCGCAATTGTACAATACATGCGAGTATTTTACCTAATTTTGCGTTGCAAAACATCCAAACTAGTTGTTAAGCAGGTATATAGGGTAATTATTTGCAAATGAAAACCAAAGCCGACAGATTATTTTTCATAGATGCAATGCGAGCTTGGGCCATCTTAATGATGCTTCAGGGACATTTCATTGACGGACTCTTAGATCCTGTCTTTAGAGATGGGGAAAATATGGTTTTTTCCATTTGGCTTTATTTTAGAGGTATTACCGCCCCAGTTTTCTTTACTGTTTCAGGATTTATTTTCACATATCTTCTAATAAAAGTGCCTCAAAAAGGGTTTGACAACCCAAGAGTAAAAAAAGGAATCCGTCGCGGATTGCAATTGCTTCTTATAGGCTACCTATTGCGAATGAACCTTTTTGGAATTCTAAGTGGTGAAATTTATGATTCGTTTTATTTGGTTGATGTCCTGCACTGTATCGGACTTTCCATTTTAGCTTTGATTGGGGTTTATCTTTTTACCGTTAAGAGAAAAAAATATCTCTTTCCAACGCTACTCTTAGGGATTACTATCGTGTTGTTCCTGTTTGAGCCGTTATTTAAACAATGGACGTTTTCATTTTTACCCAATTCTATTGCAAACTACTTTACCAAAGTAAATGGTTCCGTATTTACCATAATTCCATGGTTGGGCTATGCTACCATGGGCGGATTCATATCCATCTTATTCAATAGATTCAAAGACTTTAAATATCTGTACGAAGTTGCTATAAGCTCGGCGTTAGTTTTGGGGTCTTTATTGATTTTCACTTCGTCGGATGCCTTTTTGTATATACATAGGTTGACGAAAATTCAGCTTTTTGCAGATATCTTCTTCAATAATTATTTGTTTATCCGTCTGGGTGATGTCTTCTTGGTCTTTGCAATTTTCATGTTGCTTCGAAAGTTTATGACCAACAAGACTGTACTGAGTATTGGCGCCAGTACACTTTCCATTTATGTGATTCATTTTGTAATTCTGTATGGAAGTTTCACTGGATTGGGATTATATCGGTTCTTTAATCATATACTAATACCCTCTGTTGTAATTCCGGGAGCATTGGCATTTATGTTCACCTGTACGTTTTTGGCCCTGAGATACAACAAATATGAATCGGAAATTAAAGGTAATATTGCTTGGGGCAGAGAATATATCAAGACTCAAAGTCTTAATTTATTGACAGTAAGCAAACCCACCCTGAAAGAATTAGTGCTAAAAGCCAAGCTTTTCCTTACCAGACTTTTTGGATTGATAAAAAACTAGTTTAGTTACTGTCAATCAGTTTTAATTCTTCATCAGAAAAGTGTAATTGCTCCAAAGCACCTACATTTTCCCTTAATTGCTCAGCAGAACTTGCTCCAATAAGAACAGATGCAACCGCCGGTCTGTTCAATAGCCAGGCAATGGCCATTTGAGACAGTTTTTGACCTCTTGCATCAGCTATTTTCGCCAAACTTTGTATTCTTGTCAAATTCGCCTCTACCTGCTCTTTTTCCAAATAAGTAAGGTTTCTTGCCGCTCTCGAATTATCAGGAATGCCATTTACATATTTATTTGTGAGCATACCTTGTGCCAAAGGAGAAAAAGCAATACAGCCCACTCCCTCTTCCTCCAAAGTATCCAGTAAACCATCTTCCACCCACCGGTCAAAAATAGAATATCTGGCTTGGTGCAATATAAATGGTGTTTTTAATTCTCGGAGCAGTTTTGCTGCTTCTGCTGTCTCTTTTGGTTTGTAGTTTGAAATACCAACATATAAGGCTTTTCCTTGACGCACAATATCTGATAATGCAATCATGGTCTCTTCAAGTGGCGTTTCTGGGTCTGGTCTATGGTGGTAAAATATATCCACATAATCCAACCCCATTCGTTTCAGGCTTTGATCAAGACTGGAAATAAGATATTTCCTTGAACCATGGTTCCCATAAGGCCCAGGCCACATATCAAAACCCGCTTTTGAAGCAATGAACAACTCGTCCCTGTAGGGCTTAAAATCCTTTTTGAAGATTGTTCCAAAATTTTCCTCTGCAGAACCATATGGAGGCCCATAATTATTGGCAAGATCAAAATGGGTGATACCCAAATCAAATGCACAACGCAAAATATCCCTCCCATTCTGAAGGCTATCCACAAAACCGAAATTATGCCATAATCCTATGGACAACGCTGGTAAGAGCACTCCGCTTTTACCTGTTCGGTTGTATTGCATGGTTTCATACCTGTCAGCACTGGCACGATATTCCGTTACTCCTGACTTATCTCTAATCTTCATTGAAAACTTAATTCTAGATATGTATTGCTCTATCTTCTGTAGCAGCCAAGGCTGCTTCTTTTACAGCTTCAGCATAGGTTGGATGCGCATGACTCATGCGTGCAATATCTTCTGCTGATGCCCTAAATTCCATAGCTGTAACCCCTTCAGTAATTAAATCGGCACAACGAGCGCCGATCATATGGACTCCAAGAACCTCATCAGTGGTTTTATCTGCAAGTATTTTCACAAAGCCATCAATATCCATACTAGCTCTTGCACGTCCCAAAGCGCGCATAGGAAATTGTCCTGATTTATATGCAACTCCGGCTTCTTTCAGTTCTTCTTCTGTTTTACCGACCGCAGCAACTTCTGGCCAGGTGTATACAACACCAGGAATTAAATTATAATTGATGTGTGGTTTTTGTCCAGCAATCAATTCAGCGACCATGGTTCCTTCTTCCTCCGCTTTATGTGCTAACATAGCTCCTCGAACCACGTCACCAATTGCATAAATGTTGGAAACATTGGTCTGTAAATGGTCATTGACCTCTACTCTACCCCTGTCATCCAATTTTACTCCAGCAGCCTCAGCATTCAATCCATCCGTATAGGGTCTTCTCCCCACAGAAACCAGACAATAATCCCCAGTAAAGGTGACCTCTTGTCCTTTTTTATCATCAGCTTTTACCACAATCTCATTTCCATTTCGCTCAACGGACTTCACCTTATGGGATAAGTTGAACTTGACCTTCTGTTTTTTCATCGCCTTCATCAATTCTTTGGAAAGCGCTCCATCCATTCCTGGAATTATACGGTCCATGAATTCCACAACGGTAACTTCGGTACCAAGTCTCTTATAAACCTGACCCAATTCCAAACCAATGACACCTCCCCCAATCACAATCATGTGTTTTGGAATCTCTTTGAGCTCTAAAGCTTCTGTTGAAGTAATAATGCGTTCCTTATCAATCTTAATAAAAGGAAGTGTTGATGGTTTGGAACCTGTTGCTATGATCGTATGTTTAGCTTCTATGGTTTCCTTTTTACCATCCACCTTATCCACGTCAATGTGCTTAGCATCCTTAAAACTACCAACACCTTCATAGACATCAATCTTGTTTTTATCCATCAAAAACTGAATGCCTTTGGTGGTTTGATCAACTACACCTTGCTTTCTGGCAATCATTTGTTTTAAATTCACTTTGACTTCACCGGGAATATCAATTCCATGCTCTTCAAAATGTTTTATGGCATCTTCATAATGATGTGATGAATCTAAAAGTGCTTTGGAAGGGATACACCCAACATTGAGGCAAGTGCCACCCAAAGTGCTATACTTTTCTATAATTGCAGTTTTCATTCCTAATTGTGCACAGCGAATTGCCGCCACATAGCCTCCAGGTCCAGAGCCAATAACGGCCACATCATATTGATTCATATCTATTTCTTAGGGATAATGTTTTGATTTCGATAATAACTACAAAAATAACAATGTTATCTGAAAAGACTCTGTTCTTTTAAGATTTGATTTTACATCAATTTTGTTACAAAAGCCATTTGCTGTTAAGGTTATCTTATATCCATAAATTTTATGCAAATTCTGTTTATATTTAGTTAATGCGAACTATACGACTAAACAAGGAACTTGAGATTTTCATAGCTGGAATTGGGGCAACCCAAAGTTTTTTAATGGCTTTTTATAGTTTCTATGTGCGGAAAAAGGACTTTAGGAACCTTTTGCTTTGTCTGCTTTTTCTATCCGTGGCATTACGATTGACCAAGTCCATTCTTTGGGTATATCTGGATTTCACTCCTCTGTGGTTAATCAATTTAGGTTTTCTGGCGCATTCCATTTCAGGGCCGGCTTTGTTTCTTTACAGTTTGTATTTTCTATTTCCAAAGAAATGGTCCTCTTATACTATTTTACATTTTATTCCCAGTGCCCTTCTGCTGCTGCTTGTATCCTCTTTGACCTTATCAAATTTTTGGTATTCTGGTGGGTATTCCCTTCTTCTTTTTCATCAAGTTGCCTATGGCTTTATGACGTTGGGTCTCTTGGGTATCCGATTTTTATCTAAAAAACACAAGTCTCCAATGGATAGGACTTCCGTAATCTGGATAACAACCTTGATTCTTGGAACGGTCTTGTTTCAATTTTTATATTTCTCCAACTATATTCTGGGTTTAACTCCGTATTTACTTGGGCCAGTAATCTACCTTCCCTTTATTTACTTCCTTGCTTTTCTATTGTTCAAAAAACCATCGCTCTTAAAACATGACCCAACTAGGAAGCATCAAAACATCCGATTGACTCAAGAAGAGCTTGGTCTTTATGCAAAACAGCTTGAATCCTTAATGCAGGGCAAAAAACTGTATTTAGACTCGGATTGCACTTTGAATAGTGTTGCAAGGCAAGCAAAACTCCCCGCCTATTTGGTTTCCCACGTTGTTAATAACACCATTGGAAAAAGCTTTCCAGATTTTATGAACTGGTATAGAATTGAGGATGCCAAAGGAAAACTTCTCCATCCAGAATATGCCCAAATTAAAATTGCCAATATTGCTTATGATTGTGGATTCAATACACTTTCCTCTTTTAACAGCGCTTTTAAAAAATTTACGGGAACAACCCCTACAAAGTTTCAAAAGAACAACGCATCCTTTTAGCCATTTATAAATTCATCAGACGTATTCACCAATTAAAAAGGATTGGTAAACATTAATTTCCATATTCGATTTCGAACAGAATGGAATTAGGACTTCGTGAAATATTTTTTCTATACATCAATTTTTAAATCACTAAAAGAAACAGAGGGTCGAGAACTTCGTCTAATCGGTTACTCCTTTCTTTATTTTTTCTGTTTACTATGTTCTTATTTTATCCTACGCCCATTGCGAGATGAGATGGGAATTGTAAATGGTGCCATAAATATGCAATGGCTGTTTAGCGGAACTTTTGTTGCCATGCTCTGCATTGTTCCAGTATTTAGCCTCTTGGTGTCACGAAATTCAATAAAAAGGATTCTGTTTTTTTCGTATTCCTTCTTTATTGGTAACATTCTTTTGTTTTATCTGGCATTCCAAATTTTTGGTGTATCCAAATGGTTTGCCATTTCCTTTTTTATTTGGTTGAGTGTTTTCAACTTATTTGTGGTGTCATTGTTCTGGAGTTTTATGGCTGATGTATTTTCCAGTAAATCATCCAAGCGATTCTTTGGAGTAATTGCATCTGGCGGAAGTTTAGGAGCTCTTACTGGTCCTATATTGGCAAATCATCTAAGCTCTAAATTTTCTATCGCCATGCTATTGTTAGTAGCAGCTTTCTTTTTGGCAACTGCTCTTTTATGCATTCGTGGTATTTTAGACCTGTCAGAAAAGAAACAGTATTTTAATAAAACCGCTGAGTTAAACCCTGTTAAACTCGCAAGTCTTTTTGAAGGGGTTAAAAATATAGTCAAATCAACATATCTTCTGGGTATTGTAACCTTTGTGCTACTATACACCACAATTTCAACAGTGCTTTATTTTGAGCAAGCCCATATTGTAGAGGAAATGTTGACGAGCAGTGGTGATAGGATTCGCTATTTTTCAAGTATTGATTTTAGGGTAAATGCAATTGCTATTATTGGTCAATTGTTTTTTACAGGACATATTATAAAAAAGTCTGGGCTATCTGTGGTTTTGGCTTCCATTCCATTTATAATGAGTGTTGGATTGATGGTTCTAGGGTTGAATCCATCTTTGAGTAGTATTGCTATGTTGATGGTGGTTCACAGAGCTGGAAATTTTATGTTGTTGCGACCTGGAAAGGAAATCCTATTTACTGTTTCCTCTTTTAAGGACAAATACAAATCCAAGAACTTCATCGATACGGCAATCTATCGCGGAGGAGATGCTCTTGTTGGATGGCTTTTTGCAGGGTTCGTAGCTATGGGCTGGGGATTGGGAGCCATTGCTTTTTTGGCTATCCCCCTTTCTTTCTTATGGAGTTTTATAGGTTATCGACTTGGAAAACAGCAGGTAAAAAAGGAGAAAGTATTAACTTTAAACAGCAAAACTTATGAAAACAGTGTATAACAGAAGGGAAGCCGTAAAACTATCGCTATTGGCAGGAATTGGACTTTCATTACAATCTTATGGAAACCCATTGAACGCAAATGATAAAATTCATACCAGGATTATACCCTCAACCGGGGAGGCAATTCCAATAGTTGGTCTTGGCACCTGGCAGACTTTTGATGTTGGTAATTCTTCTGAAAAACGTAAAATTCTAAACCAAGTACTGGTCGAGATGAATAGACTTGGAGGCACCGTTATTGATTCATCACCTATGTATGGTAGTTCCGAAAAAGTGGTCGGGGATTTGACAAGTATGTTGGACTTTAAAAACAAATTGTTTTACGCCACCAAAGTTTGGACATCGGGCAAGCAAGCAGGAATTCAGCAAATGGAGGCATCCATGAAAAAAATGCAGCGAACAAAAATGGATTTGATTCAAATTCATAATCTAACGGACTGGAAAACCCATGTTAAAACATTAAAAGACTGGAAAGAACAAGGAAAGATACGCTATTGGGGCATTACACATTATGTGGATTCATCCCATAGCTCTTTGGAAGAAATTATTAAATCTGAAAGACCCGATTTTGTTCAATTCAACTATTCCATAAGGTCTAGGCATGCTGAAAAATCGTTATTTGATACAGCCAGAAAGTATAAAACGGCAACACTAATAAATCAGCCGTATGAAAGTGGTTCGTTGTTCAGGTTGATAAAAGGAAAGGAACTCCCGCAATGGGCCAAAGAACAGGATATCAATAGTTGGGGGCAATACTTTTTAAAATTCATTCTGGCCAATGAAAATGTGAGCTGCGTAATTCCGGGTACTTCAAAACCACACCATATGATTGACAATATGGGAGCAGGATTGGGCAAAATACCTGATATTAATTTGAGAAACAAAATGGTTGCACACCTTAAATCACTCTAACCCCATTTAAAAAGGAGCCAAAGGAAATTTAACGGCACCATATCTCCCCAGCCAAATACCTCCAATAAGAGACAGATTCATTCCTGTTTCAAACCATAGGGGGCCATGCCATTGTCCGCAGGCGGCAGCCACAGACATTTTTCCAATAATAAAAAGGGAAATGAAAAAATGTGGTACAAAATTGTCTTTAACCACAATCAACGTGGCAATGAATCCAGCTAAAATAGCCGAAGTGAAAAGCGACATACTTCCAAGCACAAGGTCTTGGGATGAGGAGGAACAAAAACTTAAATTTTCAAATAAGATATCCTCTGAAATAGTGGTGTAAAGCGTCAAGGACAGTCCGCCAATGATTGTTGCCAGAACCGTGAGAAAGACTCGCGTACGGGAATTCATTTGTGAAAAGGTGTTTTTTGATTGTTGTTTGTTTCTTGATTGGAGTAGAAATTTAGGAATATCACCCCAAATCAACTTCTCTTTTAACACCTCTTTAGGTTAAAGTTTCCTAAATATAAACGGAGGGACTGTACTTTACTTCCTGTATGGAAAACGAGCTCTGTGTACTACCAATATTGCTGATGGCAGTGAGTTTGGTTACCATAAACTCTCTATATTTTTTCATGTTCTTTACATTCACCTTCAAGATATAATCATAATCCCCGCTCACATGAAAACATTCCGAAACTTCTTCTAATTTTAGAATTTCCCGCTCAAATCGAAGTACATTTTCCTTGGTATGCTGTACCAATCGTATATGGCATAACACTGTGAAGTCACGCTGTACTTTTTCCTTATCCAATAAGGCAACATAACCGGTTATGACCCCCGTCCGCTCCAGACGACGAATCCGTTCGTAAACAGCGGTTTTGGATAATTGCAAACTATCCGCATACTCTTTTGTGGTTTTTTTACAGTCTTCTTGAAGTAATTTCACCAATTGCTTATCCTTATCATCAAGTTCCATACTGATTATTTTTCGGTTAAATCATAAATACTTTCCTAAAATAGAACTAAAATCTAAATATATACAATAAATAAGTTTAAAATCTATATTAAAATATTATCATTGACAATAATTCATTATTCTAATATTTTTACTGTTAAAACATTCAAATGGACTATAAAGCATCGGAAAACATTCAGGAATTACAGTATTTTGGTGAATTTGGAGGAGTAAATCCCTCAATTTCAGATTCATCGACCTATACATTTCTTTCAGCAAAAACAATGTTCGATACTTTTGAAGGCAATACTGAGGGCTGTTATCTGTACAGTAGACACTCCTCTCCTTCCAATCTATATTTGGGTGAAGCATTGGCACAATTGGAAGGAACCGAATCCGCAAATGTTTACGCCAGCGGTATGGGAGCCATCAGCGCTGTAATCATGCAATTGTGCAATACCAATGAGCATATTGTATGTAGCCGAACCATTTATGGAGGCACCTACGCGTTTCTAAAAAACTTTTTAAAGAAATTCAATCTCTCTACCTCATTTGTTGATATAACTAACTTGGAGATAGTAGAAAAGTCCATTACATCAAACACAAAAATGATTTATTGCGAAGCGGTTAGCAATCCACTGCTTGAGGTAGCTGATATTACGTCTCTTTCTAAACTTGCTAAAAAATATGGCATTCCATTGGTTGTGGACAATACCTTTTCGCCGCTAAACATAAACGCGGCCAAACTTGGAGCTGACATTGTTGTGCATAGCCTTACCAAATTCATAAATGGCAGCAGTGATTGTGTTGCGGGAGCAGTCTGTGCTTCTACAGAGTTTTGTCTTAATTTAAAGGATGTAAACGATGGCGCTGGAATGCTGTTGGGCAGTACTTTGGATAGTCTTAGAGCGGCATCAATCCTAAAAAACATGCGAACATTGCACATCCGTATTAAAAAGCATAGTGAAAATGCACACTATCTAGCTTCAGCATTTAAAAATGATGGACTTAAAGTAGTATACCCAGGGCTAGAAAATCATCCCGGACATGAAACCATGAAAAATCAAATGAACCCTGAATATGGTTTTGGCGGATTAATGACTTTGGATGTTGGTTCTTTGGAAAATGCCAATGCCTTGATGGAATTAATGCAAAAAGAGAAATTAGGCTATCTGGCCGTTAGTCTTGGTTTTTATAAAACATTGTTTAGCGCTCCAGGCACATCCACGTCTTCGGAAATTCCTCTGGAGGAGCAGGAAGAATTGGGCCTATCCCAAGGACTCATTCGCTTTTCAATAGGTTTGGACAATGATATCCATAAAACATATTTAATCATGCGTTCTTGTATGGAGAAATTGAACATCCTACCTAAAACAATGCTTTTGGCATAAAAAGGGAATATTACCCTGTTTGGAGAACAAGCTTCAAAATCGTAATATTACCTTTCACCAAACACCAACTAATGTCAAAAGAAAAGCAAAAAGCCAAGTATAGGGAAGACGAAAACATCATTGAAAATAGAGAACTGAATATTTGGGAAGCCCTTATTCCAGTTTTTGCTTTAGTAGGTATGTTGGCTTACAACGTTTATGTTTTTGGAGATGATGCCTTAAGTGGTTCCAACCAATTCATTTTACTGTTGGGAGGAGCAGTTGCTGCTATAGTTGGGTTTTTCAATAAAGTATCCTACAAGCAAATGCTTGCCGAAGTAGCGGAAAACGTGAAATCCACAACTGGTGCCTTGCTTATTTTATTAATGGTTGGTGCACTTTCCGGAACTTGGTTGGTCAGTGGTATTATTCCTGCTATGATTTATTATGGTTTACAAATATTGAATCCTACTATTTTTCTAGCTGCATGCGTAATTATCTGCGCCATTATTTCCATTGCCACGGGCAGTAGCTGGACAACTGCTGCCACGGTTGGTATTGCTCTTATTGGCATTGGGGAGGCTTTGGGCATTTCTCTGGGAATGACTGCGGGAGCGGTTCTTTCAGGGGCCTATTTTGGTGATAAAATGTCACCGTTAAGTGATACGACGAATTTGGCTCCGGCAATGGCAGGTGGTGATTTGTTTTCCCATATAAGGTATATGACCTGGACGACAATTCCCACCATATCGATTACCCTCATAGTATTTATAATTCTTGGATTTACAATTGATACCTCTGGAGTTGCGGATACCGATACTATTCTCAAAAATATCAGCGCAACGTTCAATGTGAATGGATGGCTTTTTATAGTGCCGTTGGTAGTTATCTTTTTAATCGTTAAAAAAGCTCCGCCGCTTTTGGCTTTATTGATTGGAACTTTATTGGGAGGAGTCTTTGCATTAATTTTTCAACCTGAGATTGTAACAACTTTAGGTGGTGGTACAAGCTTAAATTTTGAATCTGGATACAAGGGAATCTTAAATGCAATTACTGTTGACACCAATATAGCAACGGATGATCCTGCACTAAATGATTTATTTTCTTCTGGAGGCATGGCTGGAATGTTAGGTACTATCTGGTTGATTGTTTGTGCCATGGTTTTTGGCGGCATTATGGATGGTATTGGCGCTCTGGCACGCATTACCAAATCACTTTTAAGTATGGCTAAAACAACATTCGGGCTCTTTGCAAGTACGGTTGGCAGCTGTCTAGCCCTGAACGTAACGGCATCCGATCAATATCTCGCCTTGGTTGTTCCAGGAAAAATGTTTTCAAAAGCATATAGGGAAAGAGGACTGGCCCCTGAAAATCTAAGTAGAACGTTGGAAGATTCAGGTACGGTTACCTCAGTTCTGGTTCCCTGGAATACCTGCGGGGCATATCACAGCGGGGTTTTAGGTGTTGGTGTGGGAGAATATTTCATGTATGCCATATTCAACTGGTTAAGTCCTTTTATGACCTTACTATTTGCTGCCCTAAGAATAAAAATAAAACAATTGGCAACACCTGAAAAAGCATAAGGAAACCTTTAAATTTAGATTAAATATTTTAAGATAAGCGTGCCTATAAGCGTTTATCTTTTTACCTTCACATCAAAATAAATCAATACGATATGGCTTCAATTACCTTAGGAGGAAACCCAGTAAATACAGTTGGTGAACTTCCATCGCTAAATACAAATGCTCCAAGTTTTACACTTACAAAGTCAGACCTATCCGAAGTTTCTTTGTCGGATTACAGCGGTCATAAAATTGTGCTGAATATTTTTCCAAGTGTGGATACAGGGACGTGTGCAAAATCAGTTCGCCAATTTAATGAGGAAGCTGCTAAGCTTGAAAACACTAAAATTTTGTGCATTTCAAAAGATCTTCCATTTGCACAAGCACGTTTTTGTGGTGCTGAAGGAATTGAAAATGTAGATATGCTTTCCGATTACAAATCAGGAAACTTTGGTAACGATTATGGAGTTGCCTTTGCTGATAGCGCATTTAAAACCCTCCTTTCAAGATGTATTGTTGTAGTGGATGAAAGTGGAAAAATCGTCCATACTGAACAAGTTTCCGAAACAGCGGATGAGCCAAATTACAAAGCTGCTTTAGACGCAATCTTGAATGCCTAAAGAATCTTTTTTAAAAAATAGAATCAAAAGTGTGGGATATGCCCTAAAGGGCATGTTCCTTCTTTTACGGACCGAAGCAAGTATTAAAATTCAGTTTGTAATTGCTTTGGTGGTCACCGGAGCTGGCTTCTATTTTAATATTTCCTATACTGAGTGGATGATTCAACTGATTGCCATTGGTTCAGTCATGGGAATTGAAGGACTAAATACTGCAGTTGAAAAATTATCGGATTATATTCAACCAAAAAATGACCCCAAAATTGGTTTTATAAAAGATATATCGGCAGGAGCCGTAATGATTGTATCTATTTTGGCCGGCATTGTTGGATTGCTAATCTATTTGCCAAAATTGGTATAAGTTACATCTAAGAACATCTTTAGCAACGTAAATTTGTAAATTAGCCCCCATATTATAAAGATTAATGGCAAAAAAGAGGACAAAATCCAAACCTACATCCGCCAAAAAAGGTTTTTCATTAAAACTCTCAAAGCAAAACAAAATTATTCTGGGCAGTCTTTTGATTGTCCTTAGTATAGCTTTGTTCTTCTCCTTTATGTCATATTATTTTACATGGCAGGAAGACCAGAGCATGCTTTCTGAGTTTAGCGATAGAAATGCCGAAGCAAGCAATTTGCTGAATAAATTTGGTGCAGGCATAAGCCACTTTTTCATGTACCAAGGTTTTGGGCTTGCCTCATTTACGTTCCCGTTATTATTGGCTATTACCGGACTATATCTTTTTCTTGGTTTAAACAGCAAAGGACTTGTAAGTAAGTGGATTTGGGGACTGACAGGTGTTATTTGGATTTCAGTGGCGCTAGGTTTTTTTGCATATGAACAACCGCTCTTGGGTGGCCTTATCGGTTACGAAATGAATGATTTTCTTCAGGACTACACTGGAAAAATAGGTGTTTTTCTGTTATTGATATTTGTTCTGATTATAATCTTGGTGCAACTCTTCAACTTTTCACCAGAAGGTATTGCCAACTTCTTTCGTTCTCAAAGGCAAAACCTTAAATCCGACCTTAAAAAAGAAAAGTCAAAAGCTAAAATTTTGACAACGGATGAAGGTAGTATTGAATTAAACATGGACACTGTTGCTCCCATTGTTGTAGATACTTATACACACAAAAAAGACATTCCTCCACTTGAAAATGAAGCTGGCTTGGACGTTAACCTTCCGCAGGAAGAAGAAATAGATATTGATTTAAAGGTTGAAAAAATAACCGAAGAAAAAGAAGAAAAAGATATAAAGGCTGACAAATTGGTTAAGGATTTTGGGGAATTTGACCCAAAATTGGAGCTTGGAAATTATAAATTCCCCCCATTGGAATTATTGGAACCTCATGGAGCCTCCGGTGGTATCACCATCAACCAAGAAGAGCTTGAAGAAAATAAGAACAGAATTGTAAGCACCCTCAAGAATTACAAAATTGGGATTGCACAAATAAAGGCCACTATTGGTCCTACGGTTACGCTTTATGAAATTGTCCCCGAAGCTGGTGTTCGCATATCCAAAATTAAAAACCTTGAAGACGACATTGCACTTTCATTAGCAGCATTGGGTATACGAATCATTGCTCCTATTCCTGGAAAAGGAACTATTGGTATTGAGGTTCCCAACAAGAATGCTACCATAGTATCCATGAGATCGGTAATTGCGTCGAATAAATTTCAAAAGGCAGAAATGGAGCTTCCCATTGCCTTTGGAAAAACCATTAGTAACGAAACTTTTGTAGTTGATCTGGCCAAAATGCCGCACATGCTTATGGCGGGTGCCACGGGTCAAGGGAAATCGGTTGGGTTAAATGCTGTTATCACTTCATTGCTTTACAAAAAACATCCGGCCGAGGTCAAATTCATTTTGGTTGATCCTAAAAAAGTAGAGTTGACACTTTACAACAAGATTGAACGCCATTTCTTGGCAAAGCTTCCAGATTCGGATGAAGCAATCATTACAGATAATACCAAAGTAATCAATACCTTGAATTCGCTTTGTATTGAAATGGACAACAGGTATGAATTGCTCAAATTGGCAATGGTCCGAAATATTAAAGAATACAATGTCAAGTTCAAGTCAAGAAAATTAAATCCTAACGATGGGCATAAGTTCCTCCCGTATATTGTTTTGGTGATTGATGAGTTTGCAGACTTGATCATGACCGCTGGGAAAGAAGTAGAGACCCCTATTGCCAGATTGGCACAATTGGCAAGGGCAATTGGCATCCACTTAATTATTGCCACACAGAGACCTTCGGTAAATGTAATTACAGGGATCATTAAGGCCAACTTCCCTGCAAGGATTGCATTTAGGGTTACCTCAAAAATAGATTCCCGAACAATTTTGGATACTCAAGGCGCAGATCAACTCATAGGTCGGGGAGATATGTTGTTCACCCAAGGCAATGATGTTACACGATTGCAATGTGCTTTTGTAGACACTCCTGAAGTTGGCAAGATTACAGAATATATTGGCTCCCAACGTGCCTATCCAGATGCACATTTGCTTCCGGAATATGTTGGCGAAGAATCTGGCACGGGGATTGATTATGATATTTCGGAAAGGGATGCTATGTTCCGAGATGCTGCTGAGGTTATCGTAACCGCACAACAAGGTTCTGCCTCTCTTATCCAACGAAAATTAAAATTGGGATATAATAGGGCCGGAAGAATCATTGATCAATTGGAAGCGGCAGGAATAGTCGGTCCTTTTGAAGGCAGCAAGGCCCGTCAGGTTTTAGTACCGGACATCCTTTCCCTGGAACAACTATTACAAAATGAAACAAAATAAAATCATGCTTAAAAAACAACTTCTTTTTATTGGACTTTTTACCTTGGGGGTTTTCTCTTATGGGCAAAGCGATGCTAAAGCAAAATCATTGCTTGATGAGGTCTATACTAAAGTGATGGATTACACTAATATATATGTTGATTTTAAATATTCTTTAGAGAACACTGAGGCCAATACCAAGAGTGAAACCCGGGGAACTGCAACATTGGAAGGAAATAAATATCTGGTTGACCTTTTTGGATCTCAACAGTTATTTGATGGCTCCAAAGTCTACACTATTGTTCCTGATAACGAAGAAGTAACGATTGAAGACCAAGGCGAGGATGAAAATACCATTACTCCATCAAAAATGTTGACTTTTTACAAGGATGGACACAATTACAAATGGGATATCGCACAAAATATACAAGGTAGAAAAATTCAATACATTAAGTTGATTCCCATTGATACCAATACAGAGATAAAATCTATTTTATTGGGCGTGGATGCACAAACCAAACATATCTACAAATTAATAGAAACGGGCAAAAATGGTACTAAAACAACCATTACCGTTAATTCTTTCAAAACCGATCAGCCCTTGTCAAATACCTTGTTTACCTTTAACGCGAAAAAATACGAAGACCAAGGGTATTACATCATAAGAAACTAGTGTATTGAAAATTCTTGACCGATATATTTTATCGAGATTTCTCTATAACTTTTTCAGCTCTTTCTTCATCTTAATGGTCATATTCATCTTTCAAGGTATATGGCTTTTTATAGATGATTTAGCTGGAAAAGGTCTTGGTATCGTTATTATTGGCAAGTTTCTTTTTTACTATATGCCCAGTCTGGTAGATAAGGTGTTACCGCTTACCGTGCTGCTTTCCTCCATTCTTACCTTTGGTACTTTTGCAGAAAATTATGAGTTTGCGGCAATGAAGGCTTCAGGTATTTCTTTACAGAGAGGTATGCGAAGTCTTATTGTATATGTGATTTTCTTGGGAGGTGTCACCTTTTTTTTCGCAAACAATGTTATTCCAAAATCAGAACAAAAAACCTTTAACCTAAGAAGAAATATTGCCAAGGTGAAACCTGCAGCCGCAATTACAGAGGGTGTTTTTAGTGATTTTGAAGGTACAGGCGAAGGAATGAATATCAAAGTGGATAAGAAGTATGGAGAACAAGATCGTTTCTTGGACAATGTTATTATTCACAAGAAAACCAAACAAAGTATAAATAATACGGTAATCAAAGCCGAGGCTGGTGAATTGATCAGTAGTGAGGATTCAGATATTATTCAATTGGTATTAAAAGATGGCAACTATTACGAAGAGTTAATATCAAAATCCACTAAGGAAAAAAGAAAGCATCCATTTGCCAAATCCAAATTTGAGACTTATACAATTAATATAGATGTTTCGGAACTGAACAATCAAGATTTTGACGAAGACCGTAATGTTACCACGGACAAGATGAAAAATGTAGGGCGTTTGATCAAGGATATTGATTCTTTAAAAAAGAACAACTTAGAAAAAGTTGAAGCTTTCTCTAAAAATATCGTTACCAGAATGGGAGCTTTTTACAATCCTGCAAAAATAGATTCCACTAAACGAAAACAATCCAAGACGAATCTTATCAAAGATGTTGTAGAAAATGATGTGGATGATTTGGTCAAGCAAAACAGGACCAAAACGGATAGCATTGAGACAATAGATCAGCTTTTATCAAAACTAAAGGAATATCAGCACACCCAAACGATTAACAGAGCCAAGAACTCCGTTTCCAGTATTTTAACAACGGTCGTTGCCAAAAAGGATGAATTGCAGAAAAGGTTTAAGTTCTATAACAGTCATATTTTGTCCTTGCATAAAAAATATGCCCTCGCATTTTCGTGTATTATTCTATTTTTTGTGGGAGCGCCATTAGGTGCAATTATTAGAAAAGGAGGACTTGGACTACCCATGGTCGTTGCTATTGTTTTATTTTTGACTTACTATTTTATTGGTGTTTTTGCAGGGAATTATGCTAAAGAAGGAAACATTCACCCAGCGCTTGGCGCATGGCTTTCAACTTTGATTATGCTCCCACTTGGCATCTTTTTAACCAAAAGGGCAACTGCAGACCGGGGGCTTACCGGTTTTGGACATATTATAGATATAGTAAAAGGTTTTTTTAAAAAGAAAGAAAAAGTTTCTGAAAAATAATGGTGACTAAGGAAAAGAAGATAAAATTGCACGCAATAGAAGATGCTATTGAGGACATTAGGCAAGGAAAGGTCATAATCGTCGTGGATGATGAAAACCGTGAGAATGAAGGCGATTTTTTAGCTGCTGCCGAATTGATTACCCCCGAGACCATAAACTTTATGGCCAAGCATGGACGCGGTCTTATTTGCGCACCACTTACCGAAGGTAGGTGTGAAGAATTAGGGCTGCATATGATGGTCACACACAACTCCGACCCTCTAGAAACCGCTTTTACAGTTTCCGTAGACCTTAGAGGTAATGGGGTCACCACCGGTATTTCGGCATCCGATCGGGCCAAAACAGTTATTGCACTTACAGAAAAGAATACCAAACCGCATGAATTGGCTAGACCTGGACATATTTTCCCATTGATTGCAAAGGAAGGTGGTGTTTTAAGAAGAACGGGGCATACAGAAGCTGCCATTGATTTTGCCAGATTGGCAGATCTTAAACCTGCTGGAGTGATTGTTGAAATCATGAATGAAGATGGCAGTATGGCACGCTTACCAGAACTTATTAAGGTAGCCGAAAAGTTTGATCTAAAGATTGTTTCCATTGAGGATTTGATTGCCTATCGCATGGAACATGACAGCCTTATTGAGCGAAAGGAGGCTTTTGATATTAAAACCAGGTTTGGAGACTTTCGCTTACGCGCCTACAAGCAAACAACCAACGACCAAGTACATATAGCTTTGGTTCGTGGTACATGGAAAAGCGGGGATCCTATATTAACGCGAATAAATTCCACTCTGGTGAACAATGATATGTTGGGTACTTTGACCAATAATCCTGATGAAACATTGCATAAAATGTTTAACGCACTCAATGCGGAGGAAAAATGCGCTATGATATTCATTAACCAAGGGAATCAAAATGTGAATCTGCTGAGTCGTTTGGCCGAATTCAAAAAATTACAGTCCCCAGAAGGAATTACCAAGGCTCCAAAAATTGAAATGGACAATAAGGATTTTGGTATTGGAGCACAAATTCTTCACGATCTCAACATTTCCAAAATTAGATTACTTACCAATTCTGGAAAAACACGCCGTGTAGGTATGGTAGGCTATGGCTTGGAGATTGTAGAGTATGTGAATTATTAAGTGTTGCTTTAGTATCGCAAAATCAATCTTCTTCCATTAAACGGATTAGTTTATCCACTTTTTTCAGTCTAGATAGAAATTCTTTTTTTACAACCCATTTATTGAGTTGATTGGCGAATACACCAATCAAAATAAAAACCGAAACGCTGATCCAAACCATCTTGGTATTTGCTATCTGCGACCAAGATTTTGCCAATAAGTCTAATTTTCCAATCATAATCATAACTACCCCAATCAAACAAGGAAGAACATAATAATATAATAAGGTATTTGACAAACTTATATGGTTTTGAATGTACTTTCTACCTTGCTTTAAGTATTCGAGATAAGAATTAGCTTCACGAGGTTTTGTTTTTTTAAGTTTTAAAACGTTATAAATTACGCATAGGCACCAAATTGCAATTAAAATCGCTCCAGACTTAGCCAGCGTATTTGGCAATCGGTATGCTTGGTATGCAAAAAAGGGAACCATCATTGCTGCTAAACCGATTTCTGTAAAGTCCCAAAATCTTGTCGTCTTGTCAAATCTGTCCAAACTTGATTGTACGTCTAGCATCAATTTGGATTTTTCAAATTTTATACGTTCATGTTTTGGGGAAGATTGCCAAAGCGCAATCAATTCGTTCTCTATCATAACTTTTCATTTATACAGTTCAACAACTTTTTTTTGATTCGTTTTATTCTGACAGCTACGGTATTCTCCTTTAAACCTGTAATTGTAGAAATTTCCCTATATGACAATTCTTCAAGAAAAAGGGTGGTAATTGCTTTGTCCACCTCATTTAGGCTTCTAACGCAAGCCCTTAACAACAACAATTTTTCTTCGTCTGGACGTTCTTCTTCCCTAGTCTCAACACGCTCAATTTCAATGCTATTTGCATGAGAAAACTTGATTCTGTCTTTTATCAAGTTGGTTTTAAATCTTAAGCTGACATTGATTGTAATCCGATAGACCCATGTAGAAAGTGATGAATCACCTTTAAAGTTTGGTAGTGACTTCCAAATATTGACTAATACTTCTTGAAAAAGATCTTTAGCATCTTCCGTATCTTTTGCGTATGAAATACAGATGCGAAATATCCTTTCTTGCAAGGAATCCAGCATGTTCAGGTAGGTGTTCTCTAAATCTTTATCCATAAAGATGGTTGTCTTTATCTTTTAGTTACAACCAACCATAATTTATGACATAAAAACTTAAAAAGAGAGCAACTTTTCTGGTTGAAAAGTATTCGAAAACAAAAAGCTATTTATGATCGAATTACTTTTTGAATAATCTCAACCATTTTCTTTGCCCGTTGTTGAACTTCTTCTTCTGTCCAACTTAGTTTAATCAAACACGAAATATTCCGCCCTACCCAATGGTCAGAACCTGAAAAATCTGCACTTGAATAATCTGGTAAACTATCTTTAACCTCATTGGGTAGTTTTCCCAAAGATTCCAAATTGGTCAGATGTTCCCATTTTCGGTAGTAGTGCCAATTATTATCATACCAATAAAAACAGGCATCAATTCCATTCGTACCCAAGGATTTATGCACTTTTTGAGTGATTTCCATGGTGGGTAGATAAAAGCTTAAAAATGAATAGTTTTCTATGCCTCCTTCAGGTACACGCCTAAAAGTTACTTCAGGAATGGTGGATAACGCTTCTCTTACAATAGTATAGTTACGTTCTTGAAGCTTCAAAAATTCATCCAACCGTGAAACTTGAGCCAAACCCACCGCTGCATGCAACTCGGAAATTCTAAAGTTATAACCTAAAAATGGATGTTGCTCAGCTCCCCTGTCATTGCCGATATGGTCATGCCCATGATCAGAATACTTTTGGGCATTCTCGTAATATATCTCACTATTGGTTATCAATGCCCCACCTTCCCCACAGGTTATCGTTTTTACATAATCAAAAGAGAAACAGCCTAAATGACCGATGCTCCCCAAGGGTTTACCCTGATAGCTCCCTCCTATTGCCTGACAAGCGTCTTCCAACAATAATAGATTATGTTTTTCACAGATTGATTTTAATGCTCCCAAGTCTGCCATGGAACCGCACATGTGTACGGGCATGATCACTTTCGTTTTTTTGGTTACTGCTTTTTCCACTGCTGCTGGATCAAGGGTAAGGGTATCATCAACATTAACTAAAATAGGGATAGCCCCTAAGGCCAATATAGATTCAAAACTTGCAACGAAAGTAAACGTGGGCATAATTACCTCATCACCAGCACCCACTCCAGCACTGGCCAAAGCTATAGTCAACGCAGCCGTTCCACTGCTGACCAAATGTGTATACTTCGCTTGCATTCGATTTGAAAGTGCTGCTTCAAATTCTTTCGCTTTCCAATGCGCATTGCGCATTCCATCAAAACCATATCGCATCAAAACTCCAGAATCAAGCACGTCCTGTACCTGAGTGCGTTCTTTATCTCCAAAAAGTTCAAATCCCGGCATTCTTGTTTTAGATTATTTCGGTTAACAAATATTTTGTTTTACGGTTTTCAAGTATGCTGATGCGTTACGTAAAAAACCATAATTTGATGGCCATGACAACCACCATTATTACTAAAAAGGTTTTTATAAACCCGTCTCCTTTTTTTACGGAAAATCGACTAGCAACCCATGCCCCCGTTCCATTTCCAATGGCTAAAATAAAGCCAAGTTTCCAATTTACCTTGTCATTAAACGCAAAAACAGCTAGGGCCGATAACATGTAAATCAGGACCACCACCACTTTTGTGGCGTTTACCCTAACTAGGTTCATACGATTTACAAAATGCATGAACAAAATCATTAAAAAACCTAATCCAGCATTTATGAAACCCCCATAAATCCCAAAAAAGAAGAATACAATGATACTAAGCCACAAGTATTTACCTGTTAGCCGTTCCTGCATTTCAATCAATTTCATTTTAGGCTTAAAAATAATAATCAGTACCACGGCTATCATCACAATAGCCAAAATCTGATTAAATGTTTCACCTTTGATATCAACTGCAATCCTTGCTCCAATTATTGATCCCAAAAAAGCCGAAATCCCCAAATACACATTAAAGGGATATGTAGATATCCCCTTGCTCTTGAACCCGGCGGTGGCCATAGCGGTCTGGATTACAATAGCGACCCTATTGGTACCATTGGCTACACTGGGAGGCAAGCCTAAAAAGATTAGAGTAGGCAATGAAAGCAAGGACCCTCCTCCTGCAATGGTATTTATAAAGCCGACAGCAAAACCAACAACTATTAAAAGTGCATAATGGTACCACTCGTTCATGGGCGCAAAAGTAGTAGGTAATATTGGAATCTTTTCCATTATAAAAATAAAGTGTCGGGGCTTTTAAAGAAATAAAAAAGGTTAGTATATTTGCACCCGCATTAGGAGAAATGGCAGAGTGGTCGAATGCGGCAGTCTTGAAAACTGTTGAGGGTCACACCTCCGGGGGTTCGAATCCCTCTTTCTCCGCTCATCCCTTGTAAGTCATTGATTTGCAAGGGTTTTTTATTTTTAAAGGAATTTAAAAGGATAACCATTACTACTAATTATTGATTTTCTTTGTCTGGATATTCTTAATCCAACAGAAATGATACAGAACAATTAGATAAAAAACTACAACAAACAACCCTAACGGACTTCATCACAACTTGTGACGAAGAAATAGAACAGCACTAACCACAGATTTTTGTTAAATAGTAATTTTCTTAATCTACTTCTAATCGGGATTTGGAGCTGTACCCTTAATTACCCATTTTTTTAAGCGTACGTCCGTGGTGGCAATTGGTTCCAACGATAGTGTACGAGACATATAAGGACCGGCACTAGCACTAGTAGCGCCAACAGCAAGACAAAGGGTATCATCTCCTTCAGGTATAAATTCCCCACTTTCACTATTGTAATTAAACTTTTGATTTGATGAACTAGAATGACTTTGAACGAGATTCAAAGTCATTCCTTGTACAGCCCCCCCAGTCATTTCTATACAAAAACCATCATATTCAGCTGAGAAAATTTGACGTGTTTCTTCGTTATAATAAAATTGTACATCACCTCCTGTTGGCTTGCAGGAATGCGCATGTACTATATCACTGAATCCATTTCCTTGGGTGTCTATGCACCATCCCAAGTTATCCTGCTCATCAAGATTATCTGCAAGATAAATAACCGGTTCTGGTGTTTGAATACTAGGGGAATTCAATTCATTCTCCGTAGTCTCCTGTTCTTCTATATCATCATTCTTGTCCTTATTACAACTAAAGATTAATAAAGTAGAAAAAAGAATACATAGGTTTTTCATTTTCTTATTTTAAAGGATTAAAAAATCTTTGCTGCCAACCATTAATTTTGAACTATAAAGGTCTAAAAAACAGAGTGTACAGTGACCCCGTACCTCCCAATCCTACTCCCCCACCAAAGTTTATTGCGATGGATCCATCTCCTTTTAAATCACCAACATAGGAAATAGAGCGTGCAAAACGATCTCCAGTATCAAGAACCAAATCAAAGTCACCTTCTGTTGCACTAATTTTATCATACGATTTTACTGTTTTATCGGCATTTAAATACAATACATAACCGTTACCTTCATTTTGTTGATTTGCTCCCGTAACCAAATCCGTAATTCCGTCTCCATCAATGTCTCCAGCAGCGCACATGGCATGGCCAAACTGTGCACCAAAAGTACCATTAGGATTCTCTTCCAAATCGAGTGTTTCTGTAAAACCGTTTAAACCTTCAGTAATTTTAATTTTGGAAACCACATTGTACATTGTTGCATCCAATGAAAGTATCCATATGGCACCTTTACCACCACCAGACAAAAATGCACCCACAGCCATCTCTATGGTCCCATTATTATCCAAATCTCCAAGCATAGCAGCTTCCCTTCCTCCGAATTGATCTCCATCCTCCAATCCTGTGCCAAAACCACCTTGTGTAGAACTAATGGTTACGGTATTGGCATACATAACTTGTGATGCTTCATTTAAAAACAAGATATCTATAGCACCGCGATCTGTTCCACCATCATTTGATCCTGGGTTACAAGCAACTAAATCTATTCTATTATCGTTATTGATATCTCCAATAGCTGTTAACCCTTGAGCTATTATATTTTCATTCTTGACAAAATCTTTTACGGTTCCATCTTCGTTGAGATGAATAATGTACAAGGAGTTATTTGGGGGGACAGGAGATGATACTGCAATATCAGGAATACCATCACCATCATAATCGCCAATACCGGCCACGCCATAACCAAAGAAATTTCCAGCGTTTAACGTTTCATTGAATCCACCTTCCAAGGTTGATATTTTTTGATTGGACAAAACGGAACCGTCAGTATTCATAAATAAGATATAAACGGCTCCTGCATCAGTTCCACCATCATCATCAGATCTTGCACCAATAACAAAATCTATGACTCCATCTCCATTAACATCACCTATAGCATCATGATCTCTAGCGAACCTATCTCCGGAGTCTAAATCAGCAACAAGTCCACCTGAGCCATTCTCTATTTTAACATACCCTTCAGCTTGATACTTTAATTCTGTAGTTTCATCATCGTCATCATTTGTCTCTTCAATACTAGTTTCCTCGTCATCAACCGCTACTTCCGAATCACTGGTACAGTTTAAAAAAAGGAAAAGAAAACACAAGGAAAAGAGTTTTTTGTCAATCATAATTTTTAGAAAAAAATTAACATTTATAGTATGACTAAAATTTATGCTGATGGTTTAATTGGATTATCTTTTTTATTTAGACTTGTCCTGCTGAATGTTACAAAAGTCAGATAAGGGTCATCTGATTAGCCTTAGTAAAGTTCAAGTACAATCAAAAATCCATCCCTCTTTCAATACTGAATACCAATTCTGAGCATAATCACTTAAGTATTAACTAAAAATCATATCACTTTGTTTAATCTAAATATTAAATAGTTGAACATTTTGTATTTTTACAAAAAATGGAAGTTCATCTCTAGAATTTTCGAATCAAAAAAAAGTAATGTTCGGACTATTTAAAAAGAAATCAGAAAAAGAAAAATTGCAAGAGCAATACAAAAAGTTATTGAAGGAAGCTCATACATTATCTACTACCAATAGAAAATTGAGTGACGAAAAAACGTTTGAGGCTGAAGAAGTGATGAAACAGCTTGAAAAACTTAGTTAATGCTGTTTGATAAAAATGAAAGAAGTAAAAAAACCTGACAACGTAGTTTTCGATTCAGAAACCCAGAAATATGATGCAGCTATCAAGCCGTATGCTACTTCTGTTGGAGCCCCTGTAATAACTGCTACAGATACTATTGCATGGAAAAATAGAAGCATCAACAAAGTAAACCATAAGATTGAAGCACGATATTTAGAATTAAAAGCAGAATACGATAAAATGTTACTTGAGTTTGAATTGAACAAGCTCATTTTTAATGCGAAATTTAATTTTGAACCCATTGTAGGCCAAGTATATCATCTCTATAAAAAAGAGAATGATGAAACTTTTCTCTCCATCATAGCACCAGAACAATGCCGCTTCAACGCTATGGGCAGTTTTTATTTGAATGCAGACCAAATCTGGGAAAAAATAATGGAATGAGATGGCAGAAACAAAACAGTTTACCGAAAGAGAATTGGACCGTATTATAGAAATGGCTTGGGAAGACCGTACTCCTTTTGAAGCTATTTTGTTTCAGTTTAGCGTACCAGAAAAAGATGTTATTAAGATAATGCGTGGAAATCTTAAATCTTCCAGTTTTAAACGATGGCGAAAACGTGTAAATAGTGGTGTAAGCCAAAAGCATCTAAAAAAACGTAATCCAGATATTACCCGTTTTAAATGCTCGCGACAAAAGGCAATCTCAGGAAATAGAATAAGTAAACGCTAAATGGGGTTATTTGAAAATCCAGGTTCCATATTTCCTCTTTCTTATACCGAAATCCTTCAACGCGTTAGAAATGTAAATCCTGTTAAGTATGGTTCAACACGAAACTACGTAAATGGCTCGGTCACCTATCTTTCGCCTTATATTTCAAGAGGCATTATTTCGACTAAACTTATTCTTTCAGAAATTTTAAAACAAGGCCATAAACCTGCCCAAATTGAAAAATTTATACAAGAATTGGCTTGGCGCGATTACTGGCAACAGGTATGGATAGCAAAAGGCGATGCCATCAACAAAGACATAAAACACAAACAAAATCCTGTTTCCAATACAGCTATTCCAAAAGCAATTGTAGATGCCAATACTGGTATTAGAGCTATAGACAAAGCCATTAAAGAATTTTACGAAACAGGCTATCTCCATAATCACATACGGATGTATATTGCAGCATTGACTTGTAATTTAGGACAAAGTCATTGGAAAGTGCCTGCACAATGGATGTACTACCATTTATTGGATGCAGACTGGGCAAGTAATGCGCTAAGTTGGCAATGGGTCGCTGGAGCAAATTCGAACAAAAAATATGTTGCCAATCAAGAAAACATTAATAAGTACTGTTTTACAGACCAAAAAAACACCTTTTTAGATGTGCCCTATGAAGCTTTTGCTTCTATGCCAATTCCTGAAATTCTGGAAGATACATGTACACTAGCATTGAAAACGCACCTGCCAAAGCAAAAAACGATTAGTATAGATGAAGTCCTTCCTACTTGCATTTATAATTTTTACAATTTAGACCCTCTTTGGAAAAGGGATATTGCTGCAAATAGAATTCTATTGTTAGAACCCTCCCATTTTGCGCACTATCCTATATCCCAAAATACAATCGATTTTATACTAAACATTTCTGAAGAAAATATAACCAGTATACAAATCTATATAGGAGAATTTAATGAACTTATGATGGCATATAACCTAAGAGATATCTATTACAAGGAACATCCTTTGAACAAAAACTATGAAGGTGTTGAAGAACCCAGGGAATGGATGTTTGATGTGCAAGGTTATTATCCCTCTTTCTTTGCCTATTGGAAAAAATGTAAAAAACAACTTCCCTATTGAAATCCAATGCCATATAATTTCCAGAGAATGAAAAAACAACACCTTCCCCAAAAAATATGTATTGTTTGCGAGCGTGCGTTTACATGGCGCAAAAAATGGGAGAAAAGTTGGGAAGAAGTAAAATATTGTAGTGAACGCTGTAGAAAGAATAAATGAAACAGATTAATATCATATTTCCGCATCAACTATTTGAAAAATCGCCACTTTTTAATGTAGCTGCACCATTTTACATCGTCGAAGAATATCTGTTCTTCAAGCAATACCCTTTTCATAAGCAAAAAATAGCTTTTCACAGAGCAACAATGAAACGCTATGCAGATTTCCTTTCCAAGGATAAACACCTCGATGTATACTATATTGATGCTACGAAGGATATTTCAGATATCAGATTGCTGATTCCCGAACTGAAACGTCAAGGTGTTGAGCATATCAATTATATAGACCCAACGGATGATTGGCTTCAAAAAAGGTTGGACAAAGGTTTTCGCGAAAACAAAATAACAGCTACCCGCAATGATTCACCTTTATTTTTAAATACGAAGGATGAACTGGGTGATTTCTTCAGAAACAATAAAAAGAAGTACCATCAAACCACATTTTACACGGAACAACGTAAAAGGCAAAACATTCTCATAGAACCAGATGGAAAGCCTACGGGTGGAAAGTGGACTTTTGATACTGAAAACAGGAAAAAATATCCGGCCACTAAAACACCTCCAGCTATTCAATTCCCGGATGTAGATGTATATTATGAAGAAGCCAAAGCCTACGTTGCAAAACATTTCCCAAACAATTTAGGACACCTTACGGAGTATCAATTATACCCGACAAATTTTAAGGCTACAAAGTCTTGGCTCAATCAATTTTTTGAGCGACGCTTTATGGAATTCGGGGTATATGAAGATGCGATTGTTGCAGAAAATTCAATACTAAATCACAGTGTATTGACACCAATGCTGAATGTAGGTTTGATTACTCCCAAAGAAATCATAGATGCTTGTCTGCTCTATGCTGAAGAAAACAATGTTCCCATCAATTCTACCGAAGGTTTTGTACGCCAAATCATAGGTTGGCGAGAGTTTATACGAGGTGTTTATGAATCTAGGGGAAGTGAAGAACGTACAACCAATTTTTGGAAATTTAAAAAGAAAATACCAGTTTCATTTTATGATGGAACTACTGGCATTCCGCCTATAGACCAAACCATTAAAAAAGTGCTGCAAACTGGTTATTGCCATCATATAGAACGCTTAATGGTGCTGGGTAATTTTATGATGCTATGCGAGTTTGACCCAGATGAAGTATATAGATGGTTTATGGAACTTTTTATTGATGCATATGATTGGGTTATGGTAACCAATATTTATGGTATGAGCCAATTTGCAGATGGCGGGCTAATGGCCACCAAACCCTATATAAGTGGTAGTAATTATTTAATGAAAATGAGTAATTATAAAAAAGGTGAATGGCAAGCCACCTGGGATGGGCTTTTTTGGCGATTTATGCATACCCACCGTGATTTCTTTTTATCAAACCCTAGATTGGGGATGCTTGTAAAAATGTTTGATAAAATGCCAGCTGAGAAGCAACAAAAACATCTTGAAGCAGGAGAGCAATACTTATTTTCCTTAGAAGATCAACAATAATAGTTAATACGAACTTTATAAATATTGAATCAATTAAAGCCTAAAGACTTTAGTATATATTTTACCAATAGACTTTTTTAATACAACATATACTGATGCTAATTAAGCAATGGAATGGTTAACCATGCTATATAGAAACAAAGTGGTCCATAGGAACGTTCTAATCCAGTTTTTCTTAACCAATGACCTGAGCATTTTCTCGCTCACTTTTCCTTTTGAAATATTGGAATGAATAGGAACAAACTGCAAGAAGGTAGATATCCAAATAACTAAAACAATACCCAAACTTATAATAGTATATGTATTAACAGATATAACTACCTGATAGATATAAATACCAAGTTGCCCAAACATTAAGGGTATGACTATGGGGTTTAATTTGCGGATATATTCTTTATGCCAACCGACCAGGTTTTCAGTTCTATAATGAATGAAGCTCGGATATACTATTCGCTGTATGATCCAAATCAGTACCATTAGCCCAAAATCCAGTAAAAGACGAATGATTTGGAAAGACATTAAAGGTGCCTCGTTATTTTTGGACTCATTGGTTTGGTGGTTGAAAAGTAGTAATCAATAAGATTGCCTTTTTCATCAACTAAATACTTTTGAAAATTCCATTTTACATTAGAACTCTTTTTGCCATTGAGGTCTTTAGAAGTTAGCCACTTATACAAAGGGTGTTGTTTACTTCCTTTCACATGTATCTTTTCAGTAAGCAAAAAAGTAACACCAAAATTCAGCTCACAAAATTCTTGAATTTCCGAGGCATCACCAGGTTCTTGCTTACCAAACTGGTTGCACGGCAAACCAATAACAACAAGTTCTTCCTTGTACCTATCACTCAAAGCTTGTAGCTCTTTGTATTGTTTGGTAAAACCACATTCAGAGGCTACATTGACAAAAAGAATGTGCTTTCCTTTATATTGGGAAAGACGGATAGGGATGCCACCCAAAGTATTAATGTTGATATCATAAAGCGAATTGGTTTTTACATCCTTGGAAGCGCTTGGTGCCAATTTTGCTTTTTCAACTATTCTCATAAGTAATGCTTTAAAAAGATAATATTTCTAGAACTGTTTCTCCCAAATACGATTCCTGTTGCACAGGACTGCTATATTCCGAGGTTAGGCCTTCCTTTCAAACGAATATCAATTCTTTTTTTCTTTGCGGTTATACGCTTCATCACATCCATCAAGCTTGTATCTTTAGTCTTCTTATAAATCTCGTTAATAGCTAAAACCAGTCGTTTTGCTTCTCTTGAAGCTACCACTCTATCGCTAGTGGACATATGACTCATTTTTGTTTTTTCGAATGCTGCTGCCTCTTGCAAAATATCCATAATATAGTTTTGTTTAAACTTATATAAATATAATTAAACAAAATAATATTGACAAAAGTTAAGTTTTCATTATGACTACTTTAACAGTCTCTTAGAGACCAAATATCAATCTTAAAACTCAAAAAAAATAGTGAAACAGGGTTTATCGGGTGCGGTTAAAATTCCAAAAACCTTTTAGACCTATAAAACAGAAAACAGAATTTTAGATAGTTCCTATTTCCCCGCGGAAATACTACTAATCATAAAATTATTATCAAAGATTATTTGCTTCACCTCCTTTTACAAATTCAACCACTGTTTAAACTCCGCAGCCTTGTTCTTGCTTATAATAATATCAATTTCAGAATTTGGATTGACCAATATTTTTAATTGGTTGTTACCGTATTTTACAATTTTGTCAATTGCGGAAATGGCAATTATAGCCTGTCTGTTGGCCCTAAAGAAATAACTGCTGTCCAAATTGGAGAACAATTCGTCCAGACTTAAATTGGAAACAGACCTCCTCCCCTCAATGGAAACCACATAGGTGATGGAGTTTTCGGTATAAATATGGGCAATTTCTTCTGTGGGAACAGGTAGCAGCTCGTTTCTTATGTAAGTCAATATTCTTTTTTTGGATGAACTCTCCCTAGAGGGTCCCTCAACCTGTTTATCGCTCACCTTTTGCTGATAGTCGCCCACGGCCCGGTTAAGCTTGGATAGATTGATTACTTCATCTTCCAGTTTTCTGTTTTTGAGTTCCAGTCGCTTCTCATAACTGCTCCCAATCAAGCGAACCACAATTACGAAAGACAACACAACCACAAAACCCATAATCAACAGTATGGTGTAGAAATTATTTCGGAGCTTGTTTATCCGCTGGGAAATTTTATCCGTATTGGCGTGTGCGGCCAAAATCCAGTCGGAGTTCTTAATTGGGAATAGATAAATCACCTCAGATTCCTTTTCCGAACCTTCAAAATTCCGTACACCGCCTACCTCTTTCCGGGTTTGGAGCAAGTTGTAAAAATCATCGGAGCTTAAATCATCGGTAACAGAAGAAACAAAAGACTGATTGGGACTCACCTTTTGCCCAACTTGCTTAATATCTGGGTGACAAACCTGATTACCGGACCAATCAAAAATACTCACAAAACCTGTTTCCAGATCAGAGCTTTCCAAGCTGTTTTGAATATTGTCTATGAGTTGTTCCTTGTCAATTCCATTTTCTAGTTGATAACTTATAAAGGTTCCGAGTTCCTTTGCTTCCCTTTTTCCGAATTCCAATTGGGTATCCAATATTTGATTGGCACTCACTTTTACAAAATAGTGGATGGCAATACTTCCCATCAAAATAAAAATGATGGTAAGTGAAAGAAAGGTGTAGAGGTAAAGCCTGTCTTTGCGCATTTATATAGCAGTTCTTTTGCGCCCTAAGATACTAATTTGAAAAATTGGAAAAACAAAAAGTGTAATTCCAATTCAATTCACATTTTAACGAATCCGTTCAACCCTGTTTTTTCCCAATCAAAGCCAATTTTTCCCTTTCACACAGAATATATAGGTAGAACTACTTGGTTTTCAATTGCTTTGAACTCGAAACAATTTTAATTAGTAACCTAAAAAGAACACCTATGAAACATGTACTCAAACTTATGTCCTTCATTCTTATCATGCTGATTGCAGCTTGCTCATCAGAAAGTACAGAAGATTTAATCCCACCCGATGAAACCGGAGATGGCGATGATGGGGACAACACAACAGAAGTAACCTACACTGCAGACATAGCCCCGCTTCTATCCAGTAATTGCCTGGGTTGTCATTCCAATCCACCACAAAATGGTGCTCCAATGGCATTGACCACCTTTAGCGCAGTACAAAGCCGGGCCAGTGGAATATTTAATAGAACTAATAATGGTACGATGCCACCAAGCGGTAAACTGCCCCAGGCAAACATTGATTTAATACAGGCTTGGATCAATGCCGGTACTCCAGAATAAAATTTTAAAAGAATAACTATGAAAAGTATACTCAAGAGTGCCATCATCTTGGCCACTTTTTTAGGAAGCCTAGGCTCGCAACACGTTTTTGCACAAAATAGATACGTGGAACGCAATGGTAAAATTCAGTTTGAAGCTTCAGAAAAATTGTTTGAAGAAGTCAAGGCTACCCATGAATCTGTAACTGGAATCTTGGATGTTGCAACTGGAGAAATTGCCGTCTTGGCATTGGTAAAAGGATTCCGCTTTAAAAATTCATTAATGGAGGAACATTTCAATGAAAATTATATAGAATCCGAAAAATATCCAAAAGCCTCCTTTAAAGGCAAATTGAATGGATTTGATTTTGAAAGTCTAACCGACAATTGGACAAACATCTCAGTGGATGGGAAATTAACATTGCATGGAAAAGAAAAGCTGATAACCCCCGCATTGATGTTTAGAAAATTGGACGGTTCTGTGGTCATGAAGGGGTCGTTTATTGCGGCCCCATCTGACTTTGACATTAAAATTCCCAAAATAGTTGAAAACAAGATTGCCAAAGAGGTAACCATTAATGTTGAATTTAATTTCTCTAAAAAATGAACTGGAAAAAAATAATTTCCATAGGCGCCATTTGCCTAACAGCCTTTGCAGGGCTAGGCTATTATCTAATTTTTGGGGCTGGTCCAAGAAACATCCTTGATGAGAAAGCCAGTTTCGTCCTCAACGCCAACGAACTTCAACATCCCTTTAAAAATGGGGAGCATAGAACGGCTGTTTCCTATATAGATGAGGTTGCACAGGTAAACGGTAGTGTAACTGCCTATGAGGGAAATACCCTAGAGTTGGACTACAAAGTCCAAGTAAACTTGGTCCATAATCCAGATTCCACTGTTCAAATAGGTAGTGTAGTTTCTGTTAAGGGCAGATGTGTGGGATATGATGACCTGCTGGAAGTTGTAAAAATGGATCAAGCCATGCTACTCGACAATAATACTAACGACTTTAACCTTTAATACATGAAATTTTTATTAATCGCTATCCTATTAATTCCGTTTATGGTGCTATCGCAGGAAAATGACCTTCTTGCGGAAATCGATACCATGAGTCTTAACGATCCCGTTAAATCCGCATTCAAGGGTTTGAAGATTGTCAACTTTGAATCCACAAAAATGGTATCACAGGGCGAACTTTATTTTGTGGTATCCCATAGATTTGGATCTGTAAAAACTGGATTTGAAGACTTTTTTGGACTAGATCAGGCCGTTACCCGACTGAATTTTATCTACGGTATATCGGATGGTATCAATGTTGGAGTATCGCGCAGTTCGTTTCAAAAGATATATGAATCCTCTTTAAAGTTGCGCCTACTCAGTCAAAGAGATCAAGGTTCACCATTTTCCATAGTCAGTTTCAACACATTTCTGATAAACACCCAATTGGATGAAGTGAATCTCCCCCTCCTTGAATTCGTTGATAGACTGGGGTATACTTTTCAAGTGCTGGTTTCAAGAAAGTTCAACGAAAACTTTTCATTGGAGCTTATCCCCACCTTCTTCCATGAAAATTTTGTGGCCATAGATGAGCAGGACAATTCCCAAATGGCAATCGGCATTGGGGGGAGGCATAAACTTTCCAAAAGATGGTCTTTAAATCTTGACTACGGAATTCATTTAAATAGAGCGGAGAATTCTCCCTTTAAAAATCCTTTTTCCGTTGGTTTTGATTTAGAAACGGGAGGGCATGTTTTTCAATTACACTTTACCAATGCCCAACCTATGAACACCAACGGTTTTCTGGGTCAAACAACGGGTGATTGGGGAAGTGGTGATTTCTTCTTTGGTTTTAATCTTTCAAGAGTCTTTTAAAAACAACGATATGAAAACAGGTTTAGCAAAAATTCCAGTGCAGAATTCGTTCTGTGCATCATGCTCCCATCAGATTAGGAAGGAGCTTCTAAAAATAGAGGATATAAGCAACGTCCATCTCTTCCCTACAGAATCTTTGGTCGTCTTTAATTTCGTGAGGGCCAATGAGCTTTCAACAGCGCTGAATGTATTGACAGATTTAGGATATCCCCAGATAGGCGATCGTATCAATGGCAAAAATTACCATCCTCCCTATTGCAGTTGTACTAGAATCAAACAAAAAAGTACATGTCTACATAACCTCATTGCGGTTTGATGGTAGCCAAGTTCCTTTTGGAATTGATTGTTTAATAAGCGAAAAATACCCAGTAACAAATTACCGAACAAGAATTAATTAACTATTTAAATATCAAAAAAAATGAAAAAGTTCTTTTTATCAATATATACCCTTTTACTTTTAGTTGGCTGCACAAGTGATGGCAGTTATGGTGATGACCCGGTAGATGACAATCCCGCTCCTGAAGAAAACGCTGTGAGACTTTCCAGTGATGCCACCTTTGGCAATATCTTGACCAATTCCGAAGGTTTTACCCTTTATTTCTTTGCCCCGGACAGCAATGGGGAATCCAATTGTTCAGGTGGATGTATCGATGCCTGGCCAGTATTTAATGCTAGCGAACTTACCTTGGACAATGGCTTGGATGAAGGAGATTTTGGTTCTATTACAAGAGGTGATGGCGCAGTACAAACCACCTACAAAGGATGGCCGTTGTACTTATTTGGAAATGATGCAAATGCCGGAGATGTGAATGGTGACGGTTCCGGTGGTGTATGGTTTGTTGCAAAACCCGATTACTCAGTTATGGTAACAAGAGCCCAATTGGTGGGAAGGGATTCCAATGGCGATGAGACCAATTTAACTGGCAATTACGAGCCAGGAGATGAGCAGACCTTCTATATTACCGATGCCGATGGCAATACGTTGTACAGTTTTAGCAACGACAACAACAACAAGAACAACTTTACGGCAGAAGACTTTTCCAATGACCCTGTTTGGCCCATTTTTGAGGAAACTTTAGAGAACATACCTAGCACCTTGGATGAAGCCGATTTTGGTTCCATCGATGTTTTTGGAAGACAGCAATTAACTTATAAGGGTTGGCCTTTGTACTACTTTGGACAAGATACACAACGGGGGGACAATTTTGGCGTTGGGTTTCCTGTGGCAGGTATTTGGCCGATACTCAATACTGATACGGAAGCCGCTCCAGAAGAGGAAACGGATAAAAAAGTATATAACGTAACAAATCAGGCTGCCTCGGCCTATCTTTTTACGGGCGAAGGCTTAACCGATGCTGTTAACCCAAACTTAACCTTGAAAAGAGGTGAAACTTACGAATTTGTTGTGGATGCGCCAGGGCATCCGTTCCTAATTAAATCAGTGCAAAGCACGGGAACGGGTGACGCATACAATGATGGCGTTACCAATAATGGCGCATCCTCAGGTACCATTTCGTTTACTGTGCCAAATGATGCTCCAGACACCTTATTTTATGTTTGTGAGTTTCATGGACCTATGACTGGAACCCTTACGATTACAGATTGAAAATAAGAGTAGTGTTTATTAGTTTTGGACCTGGGGCTGGTTTTGGCTCCAGGTTTTTATTGAAGATTTAAGGTCTGGTATCTACTAAGAAAATAGAAAACGGTAATTTTGGATGGTATGTTTGGAAAAACAAATAAGTTCTTGGTTGGGGCTTTAGTGCTAATTTTAAGTTTTGCCATGGTAGCTCTATACTTTTTCAATAAGCCTGACTATGTAGATCTGGTGGAAGCTGAGCCTGAGTTTTTTCTAAACGCAGAAACATTGCTCCTTCATTTCAACGCTGGAGATGAAACTTTTTTAAAAGCTGAAAGCATTATTGAATTTGAGGGACTTATAAAAGAAATTAACACCAAAAATAACCGTTTCACCATTTTAATTGAAGGTGGCGACCCAAAAATGTCAAACATAATTTGCGACATGCAACCCAATCAGAAAGAAGGTCTTACAGACCTTGAACCAACCGATACAATTCGGATAAAAGGAGTTTTCAAGGGGTTCTTGAAAGATGCCATTTTTTTGAATTGTGTTATTTCAGAAAGAAAAACCAATGAATAGATTACTACTGCTTTTCTTTATTCTGTTATTTTATGGGATAAACAATGCGCAAGAAAAAGTAATTGCCCGGCAAGGACAGGTTTCCTTTTTTTCATACACGTCTGTTGAGCATATAAAGGCAGAGAACAATCAGGTGCTGAGTATTATAGATTTGGGCACATCGGAGATAGCAGTAAGTATGCTTATGAACGCCTTTGTTTTTGAAAAAGCCTTGATGCGAGAACATTTCAACGAAAGTTATGTTGAGTCGGATATTTATCCCAAAGCCACTTTCGAAGGAACTATTGCTGATTTTGACCCTAATTTGAGTGATGGTCAAACCAAAATTGTAAAGGGTGTATTTGCTATGCATGGTGTAACCAAAAAATTGGAAATCAAAACCAAAATAGAAAAGCAGCAGGGCAACTATGTGGTGTCTGGCACCTTTGAAGCTTTGGTAAAGGATTATGAAATAAAAATACCTCCGCTTTTGGCCGGAAACATTGCCGAAAGGATTTCAGTTAATTTTAGATTTGAATATGAGCCTTATGAAAACTAAACGAATTTTACTTCCGGTTTTTATGATTATTGGCTGTATCCAATTTTCATACACCCAGGATCTTCTCGGTATTCTTGACAATGAACAAAAGGAGATACCAAAATATACTTCTGCCACATTTAAAATGACCAGAATCGCCATTGGTCATTCCATAGAAACCCGAAAAAAGGGTATATTGGAAATTTTTGTTGCCAACCGGTTCTGGAACACCCCGGAAACAAGGACACAAAGCTTTTTTGTGGATAGGTTAAGTTCCCGTATTGCCCTGGAGTACGGAATCTCAGATAGGCTTTCCATTGGTTTCGGTGGCACCTCTTTTGATGGATTATTTGATGGGTATCTAAAATATAAATTGGTACAGCAGCGGGACAATGGCAAAGGTTCTCCTTTTAGCATCACCCTATTACAAAATTCAAGTTACAATAGCAATGCTTTTCCGAGTGTTACAGAAAGTTTTTCACACAGGTTGGGGTTCACCTCCCAAGTACTGATTGCTAAAAAGTTTTCAAAAGATTTTTCGCTCCAAATTGCACCAACGTTTGTACATAGGGCAAGTTTGGCTACCGTTGACGACTCTGAGAGTCATTTTGCCATTGGTTTTGGCGGAAGGTATAAACTGGGCAGCCATTTATCATTGGTCTCTGAATACTATTACACAGCAAACCCAATTGAATCTTTTGATGTTTACGGACCTTTCGCTTTAGGAGTGAATTGGGAGATTGGGGATATAATGCTTCAATTTATGCTGACAAACGCCCAAAGGATTGAAGACGGGGCATTTATAACCCAAACACGTAACAACTTCAACTTTAAGAATCCAAACTTAAACTTTGGTTTCAATGCTACTTATGTCATCCATTTTAAACGAAACTTAAAAAAATAATAAAAAGTAGTTTGGTATGTGTGCAGTTAAAATTTCAGAAGCCTTTTAGACCAATGGAATTTTGGGTAGTTCCTCTTTCAGCAACCATTAATTAATAATTCGGTACCCACTATCCCTAACTTCCCCTGCCTTCCCTAGGGTATTGAATTTCCAACTAAAACCCAGCATAAAATATCGTTGTAAAACATTACTTTGTCTATCTTCAATAAAATATTCATTCGTAATTCTTCGAACATTCGTGTTTTGATTGAGTAGATCATAGGCCTTTAGGGTCAGCGTTGCTCTATCTTTCATAAAAGAATAGGCCAATGTAGAGTTCCAAAACCAAGCGCTTTTTTCAAAGCCATCTGCTACATCTGGGTTATAGTTATATGTTATCTCATTGCGCCACTCAACATTTTTAGGAACAAAAGTAGCTGTCCTTAAAAACAGTAAGTGATTTGAAAAATTCTGATCATCAAAATCATCAATGTCAAAATTACTTTGAGTTAGGGATATCCTATAATTTATCCCCAGTTCAGTAATGTCTTTCCATACAAATCTGGTACCCAAACTTGGTGACAATGTTTTTGACAAACTAGCATATTGTATATCGCCATTAAAATTTATAACTCTTCTAAGTTCAGGGTTGAAACCAAAATTAAACTGGATTGTTTTCAAGGTATCCATTTTTATTTTTTTGTTATAACCCATATACATGTTTACTCTATAACCACCATTTACATTGGCATAAGTAGTTTCCCGGGTTAGGTTTTCGTTTATTGTACGTTTCACCGTAATACCGTTGTTCTGTATCTGTGCATTAACATATGTGTACAAGTCTCTACCTTTTTGAAAATTATTTGCATTATAATACATGTGAAAATCATGGTAGTTGGAAGGTTTTAAACTTGGGTTACCAACAACAATCTCCAGTGGATTTGTAATGTCTATAAAGGTTTGCAATTGGTTTAATTGGGGAGGATTGTTTCTTAAATTATAACCAGCTCCCAAAGATGATTTAGGACTTCTATAATTTAATCTATAGGCCACTGTAACTGCATTAAAATTGCGGCTTAGGTTAAAACTAGGTCTTAGAAAATCATTGTTCTCCAATGTTCTAAAAATCAAATCCATACCTAAAGAGGATGACCATTTATCTTTTTTATATTGTAAGCTTACGCCTGGTGTACTGGTTATGTTTTTATACTCAAAATCCGAACTTAGGTCTACATTGATGTCCGTATCGTATTCTTGCGTTACTTCATTAAAATCAAATGAGTTTTTTAAATTTTCCTGTATATTGTTCCTGTAGCCGTATTTGAGATCCATTGACAGTTCTTTTCCTTTGATTGGCAACCTGTACGACATTCCAGCAATAAATGTATCATCATTCTTCTCTTCCATCCCTAATTGATTTCTTGTAATATTTTCTGGGTCGTCCCCGTACACATCAACTTGAGAATTAAATATATCTTCAATATCTGTTTTAGTGTTTCTGTTAAAAATATCAAGTTTTAAAAAAGAGCCTTTATTTCCAAAGCGCTTTGTAAAATTCACATTGTTTGAAAAGAACTTTTCTCTCCTTTCGGTGAACGCACCGCTAATGGATTCATTGATCAATAATTGATCCTCATCAAAAGATTCTTCAGCATTGTTGGAAGTGTTTGTGCTCATTGCGTATCTAAACTTAGGCTCTACGATGATTTGTAAGGTAGAGTCTACTTTTATTTGCAATTTGGTTTCTGTACTATGCTCTTCAATATTTGAATTGGTATTGGAACTGGAATTGGTGAAAAATCTGTTATCTGGCAGTATATTTTCACGTTCTGATATTCTAATGTTATCTAAATCCACATTGGAAGCAAAATAGTTTGTGGAAATAACTACTTTTTCTCCTAAATCATCAGCATAATTTAGCCCGGTATTTCTTGAAGTCGATACGCCATCACCTTTGTCGTAGAATAGTTGTCTATTAATATTGTAGGATCCCCCAAACATTTTTCTGATCTCCCCAAAACTAAAACCTGGTGAATTAATGTTATTGCCCCCGCCTAAAACACTAAACTGCAAATCATCATTGAACGTATTGAACATCCCTGCAAATTCATAGCGCTTGTCGGTCCCAACACCAGCTGCAAAACGTCCAAAAATACCTTTGTTATTTTCTTTTTTTATAACCAGATTCACGGTTTTATTTGTTCTATCACCTTCCTCTCCCGTAAAGGCCTCCGAATCTGTTTTGGTATCGGACACTTGTATTTTCTCTACAATTTCTTTGCTTAAATTTCTTGTGGCAATAGTGGGGTCATCTCCAAAAAACGGTTTTCCATTCACCAGTATTTTATTCATTTCTTTACCGTTTACTTTTATTTTTCCATCTGCATCCACTTCAAAACCGGGGAGTTCTTTTAATAAATCCTCAATATTTGCATCTTTTTTTGCCTTAAAAGATTTTACGTTAAACTCAATAGTATCTTTTTTTATGGTTATGGGTGCACTGGACTTTACAACTACCTCATCCAATACATTTGTATTGATCATAAGCGAAATTTCGCCTGCATTTATTATAGATTGATTTATTTGTATTCGCCTATAATACGTTTGATACCCTATATGCGATACATAGAGGTCGGCCTCTGCAACATTACCATTGTTTTCCAGCAGAAACTTTCCCTGCTGATCAGAAACGGTGTACGTAATCAATGAACTGTCTTTTACTTGCTGAAGATATACGGTTGCAGATTCTATGGGTTGTTTATCAACCTCTGAGATCAAGGTTCCGGAAATTTCAAAAGATTTGGATTGGGAAAAAGAAAAATTAATAAAGCATACTACTACTATTGTAAAAAATACACGCATGATTGATGGTTCGTCTTTTGGTTAATTTATGCCGGACAAACCTAATATTTGAGATGAACTTAGTAAGTCAGCAATTAGCTATCAATACGATTTACTTAGCAATCTATCTTATTCGATTAGAATTCATTTTGGGGTGATTTGTACAATGATCTTGGTTTTGTGCTCAATTCAATCCTAAACCCAACACATTAAACATTTATATTTGAAGCTTTGATTTTTTTAAGCCTATGAGCATAAGTGTTTCAGCCATGTTACTAAATGTTCTGTTCTCTTTTTCCGATAGTGTTTCAATATCCTTGACCAATTGTTTTTTAAGGGAAATAGTTTTTGCGATTGTTGTTTTTTCCATGATGTAAGATTTTTTGTTTAACTACTGCATTCTGTTCAATATTTAACCTACATATAGTGTATACAAAGTTTTGATCCAAACAGAGTGCAAGAGTTTAGTGAGTAGGCCTCGATTTTGCAAAAAAGAATCTTTGTATTACTAGATTATTGATTGATGAAATAACTGAGTACTAAATATATTGGATGTCAATTACATTTAAGAACACGTATTAGTCTTGAACTACATTTATTTAGTATTCCGCCTATTTGGTCTAGAATTATTTTATGGAGGAGAGCATATTCAAGGTCTGTTCCTTTTTTAGTTTAGAAACACTTATGGTGCTACCATCTTTCATTAAGATATAACCACCATCTTTTTTAACAAATGACTTAACATGAATGCTATTGATTAAATGGGATTGATGTGTTCTAATAAATTGATACGGGGAAAGTAAATCGTCCCACTCCTTTAATGTTCGGGACACTAAAACAGAACTACCGTTGGTAAGATAAAACATGGTGTAATTGTTTTCACTTTTACATCTAATAATATCCACTATAGAAACAAAAAAAAGTTCCTCTGCGGTTGGAAGGGCTATTTTTTTAGGTTGATTAGAATTTTTCAGATTTTGCACCAAAACTTTTAATTTTTGGTTTTCCTTTTTTTCTGAAACTACTTGGGACACCCTAGATACTGCTTCCTGTAGCTCTGTTATTGCCACAGGCTTCATTAAATAATCCAAAGCACAAGACTTTATAGCTTGTAGTACATACTGATTGTATGCGGTTACAAAAATGACTTCAAAATTTACATCTTCCACGGATTCCAACATTTCAAAACCATTCATTTTAGGCATTTCAATGTCCAGAAAAACCAAATCCGGTTGTTGTTTTGCTATAAGGCTTATTGCCTGTTGGGCCGAAGTGGCTACTCCGACAACTTCCACACATGAGCAGTTTTTTTCCAATAACCTATTTAGGTTTTCTAAATTATGCTCTTCATCGTCCACTAAAATGCTTCTAATTGTCATTTTTCTTTTCAAACTAAAAAATTGGTCCATCAATACCGTAAGGGCATTAAAATTTCAACAAGAGTTCCTGTATCTTCTTTATTTTGCCTAGATATGTTGGTTATATTGATTTTTGCATCGGTTTTATAGCTCTCATTGATTAAATCAATTCGGTCTTGGGCTAGTTTTAATCCATACTTCTTTCTTTTTACGCCCATATTGGTTTTGGGTTGCGAAGTATCAATGCCTACTCCATTGTCCTTAATGAGACAAGTTAATTTTTCGTCCACAATTTTGAATTCAACACTCAGTTTTTTATCGCCTTCTTTTTCCTTAAGACCATGAATAATGGCATTTTCCACAAAAGGTTGAATCAACATTGCTGGAATTTCAATTTGATGTATATCCAAATCTGGGGATATTTCGATTTCGTAGTCAAAGGATAGGCGTAATTTTTCCAGCTCCAAATACTTCCTGATAGAATCAATTTCTTCATGCAAAAGAACAAGACCTTTTTCCGATTTATCCAATGTTAAACGCATTAGTTGGGAAAACTCAGTCAAATAATGATTTGCCTTATCACTATCCCCTCTGTTTATAAGGTTTTGAATTGCGCTTAACGCATTGAACAAAAAATGAGGGTTCATTTGGGAACGGATACTTTTAAGCTGCATTTCCATAAATTTTCGCTTAGCAGCTTCCTTCTTTGCAGTAATTGCCATTTTCCATCTAAAAAGAAAATAACTTACTATAAGGAAGAGGACTATACCAAGAGAAATAAGACTGGTACTGTGTTTCTTAAAAAAGGATTCTTTCTTTAAGGCGTCGATCATTAAAAAACCCATACTCAAAAAATGACCCTCATCATTAATAAAGTTATGTGAATAATAGTATTCTCCTTCCTTATATAAAATAAGGGAATAGTTTATTCCATTGGCTGAAATACCATAAACCAACCTGTACGGTTCGCCCAAATAAACCACTGAATCATCCAATACACTTATTCTGTCCTCAGAGCCATACCAATTTCCCTGAAGTATTTCAGGTATTTTTTTAAGACCGTTGGCCTTTACTTTAGTTAGGCCACTTATCGCATAGCCCTCATCCAAATTAATTTTGGCTGTATCAATTATTGAAAGACTAAAATATTTTATGTTGTCATTATTTACTCCTATAACATTTAAAACTTCTTTTTCTTTTACAATATCATTGTAATAGAACAGCTCATTTTTGACAACGATATAGTCTCTTGCTATGATTAGTACAACTTCCTTTTGAGCATCTACCCAACTTCCTAAAATTGATTCATCAAGCTCGGATGGTAGTATACTCACTCCCTGTCCGGATGATAGTATTGGAACCAGCAATACCAATATTAGGAATGTCTTTTTCAGTTTCAAATAAAAATAATCTAGGATTAATTTTTAATTTTTTGTGTATCTAGCCCCTGGATAACCTCTAGGAGTCAATATATATTTACCGTTTGTTTTGCGTGCCGTATAGAGCTGATAGTTTCCCTCTCTATATAGAACAAACCAGATTACATCTCCAGAATGTGATATTGCAACATGGTCTATGCGGCTTTTTATAACATCATAGACGCCCATCGACCCCCTATCATCATTATAAAAGTAGTCGTCCGTAATGGTAATTCTCTTCACTCTTTGCCAATGCAACCATTCACCTTTCATAAACCCCAGAATAGTATTATTACTGGGTTTTCTTTTTAGGGTACTTAATTTATCTTGCCTTATGGTCATAATATCTCCTTCTATATTCAAGACTTCCAAACTGCCCCTATTAGTTTTTATGGTGAAATTGATGTTCCCTGTCCGTTTAATGTTTTGATAGTATTGAACCCTTGAATTTGAGACTACATAATCTGGTGTGGTGATTAAAATTAATGTGCCATGTTTATCATACCAATTACCAAAAAAAGCTTTTGGTAAATCTTTTGGAAGCATAGTACGCTCTCCCGTAGAGGCATAGTCGTCATTTTCAATGTGCTTATTGCCAAAAAACACTCTTTCGCCATTCGCATACATCGGTTCACTGGAGTTTTTAATGAAACCCCTTCCATTTTTGATCAGATCAAGTTTATAAATGAACCAATTGCCTTTGGGGTTGGATTCGCCATAGTTTATTTTTTTAACATCCCTCCCTAAAGCGGGGAAATATAATTTATACCTGACTTCACCAGAATGTGATATTTGGAACCATTCGGATATGTTAACACCTTCAGATTTTTTTATATACAACCTTTCAGTATCCTCCCCTGAATTCTCTATATACGTACGGGCAGCTATCAAAAATCTACTCCCAATAGGGGCTTTCATGCTAAAGTGCAGAATTGTTTCTGTACCTGTTTGCTCTACCTTGGTAACTTTTCCAGGAAAATTAGTGCTTATATAGTCAGGGTTATAAGTGACTTTTTGAGCAATACTCGTTTTCCAGCAGAGTATAATACATAAAATTAAAAAAGCTCTTTTCATAATTGAGGAAACTCGTGTCCAAATATACCTTACTCAAAATCCCTTTCAATTACTAAATTAGAATTTGGTATAATATAATGAGTGATTAGGTTTAATTGAGTTATATTCCTTAAAAATCATAAAAAAAATGATTTTTTTAGAGCAACACAGCTACAGGATATATTTAATGGTATTAAGAACAGATTCATGGTAAAATGTGTACTTAAAATAGTTTTGTTTGTTTTTCTAGTTAATCCAATCAAAACATTCTCCCAAACAAAATTGGTAAATGAAAGGTGCTTAACAGATAACTCCTTTGATGATCGATATGCTTCCTATTCCCCTTCTGGTGAGAAAATTGTATTTGAATCCAACAGAGATGGAAATTGGGAAATTTATCTAATGGATTCCACCGGAAACAATGTTACCAGATTAACTTTTAATGAAGCCGATGATAGAAGGCCCACTTGGCATCCGAGTGGAAAAAAGGTATTGTTTGAATCAACCCGAAATGGCGAAAATGAACTCTACACGCTGAATTTGAAGAATTTGAAGACCAAACAGATCACAAACTTTGTGAAAGGAGAGCCTCTATTTGGAAATTTTTCTCCAGACGGGAAATTAATTGCCGTGGGTCTCAAAGAATCAGAAGATATCACCAATATTATTTTACTTGACCGTAAGGGAATAAAGGTAAGCGAATTAACAAATTCCAATAAAAGGAGCAACTATCCAAAATGGTCCGAAGATGGAAGTAAGATTGTTTATTTTTCGCGAAAGGAGACAAATAATCAAGATGATGAAATATATAGTTATACTATTACGAATGGGGCCGGAAAGAGATTGACCCATTGGCCAAAACATAATTTTTGCCCATCATGGTCCAGTGATGGTTCAAAAATTGCTTACGTAACTTCCATGGAGGGTACAAGGCCAGAAATTTATGTGATGGATTCCGATGGTAAAAATCAAGTGAGAATTACCACAAATGAAGATGGTGACACATTGCCCAATTGGGCTCCAAATGGCAATAAATTAATTATCACCGGATATAGAAATGGTAATTTTCAAATTTGTGAATTGGAATTAAAATAAGAATGGTCTTCAAAATAACTTTGCAAAGAAACCTGAAGAGAATACAATAAATCATTCTTTTGTTTCTTTAAGATTGCGATATTAGCAATGCTTTTTACCCTATGAAAGAAACCCGAATCAATAAATATTTAAGCGAAGTAGGTTATTGCTCGAGACGTGCTGCCGATAAACTTATAGACCAGGGCCGCGTGACCATTAATGGAAAAGTACCGGAGATGGGGACCAAAATAAGTTCTTTAGATGAGGTTCGCGTTGATGGCGAGCTCATCTCCGAACCCAAGGAAAAACCAGTCTATTTAGCTTTTAACAAACCCATTGGGATTGTTTGTACCACGGATACCAGGGTTGAAAAGGACAATATCGTTGATTTTATCAATTACCCCAAGCGCATTTTTCCCATTGGCCGTTTGGACAAGCCCAGCGAAGGGCTCATTTTTATGACCAATGACGGGGATATCGTAAACAAAATTCTACGAGCCAGAAATCACCATGAAAAGGAATATGTGGTAACCGTAAACAAACCCATTACCCCAAATTTCCTAAAGCGAATGCGAAATGGGATTCCAATTCTGGATACCGTGACCCGAAAATGTGAAGTGGAGCAACTGGGACAAAACCAATTTCGAATAGTTTTAACCCAAGGCCTTAACCGTCAAATCCGTAGAATGTGCGAACATCTTGATTATCGGGTACGGAAATTAAAACGTGTACGGATCATGAATGTCAATCTCGATGTTCCCATAGGCAAATGGCGACATCTAACAGAAACCGAATTAAAAGAAATCAATAGGCTGGTTTCCAGTTCTGCCAAAACCCATGACTAGACTTCCCTTATAAACGAACTATTTTAAAGGCTTCTTGCACCGTTTCACCTTCTATCGATATCATATAGGTTCCAGCACTTAGCAACCCTAAATCCAATTCCAACATTCTATTTGCGGTGACTTCATAGTCAGACAGTAAAACCATATTTCCTGAAAAATTATGTACCGCTATTTTGACCTCAATATCCGTTCCGGGAATATAAATATTTAGAATACCATCCGTTGGGTTTGGCCCATATAGCATTTCTTCCGAAACTATTAGCTCTTCCTCATAAATTCCCTGGCAGTCAAAGCCTGTGCTTACCCTGAGGTTCGTCAAAGTATCTGAAAGTACTGTGGAGAAACTATTGCCCGTTACGTCAAAATCTTCATCATTTAGGGTTATCGTGTATGCATTACTTCCTGATAAGCTAAGCTCTAGAGCTCCAGATTCAGTATTGAACGTGTTTGTTACCAAAAGTGGCTCAGGTTCCATAATTACTGCTGTGGTACACACCTCCGTTTGTGGAAATCCGACTATGGCAAAACAAATGTTATAGGAACCAGCCGATAAATTCTCAATAATTGTTGAAAAGCCTTCGGTAACATTCAAACCAAAAGTGTCCAAGCCTTCAAAGCTCACCTCATATCCAAAATCCGTATTGGTGGCACTGACTGTCAATGCCCCATCTGTACGTTCTGTACAGGAAGCAATCAACATCTCAACCACAAAATCATTAATTTCCAACTCCGGAATTGTACAACCTGTTCCATCCACAGCCGTTCCATTGGGTGTATCTGGACAATCATCCTCAAAGTTTGGTACCCCATCCCCATCATCATCCAAAACCGAAACAGTGACGGTTGCAGTACCTGAAGTACTGTTCCCACTACTATCAATTGCAGTTAACGTCACTATATTTTCTCCAAAATCGTCTGCGGTAAAGCTGTCTATATCCAACTGCAATGTTGAAATACCACAATTATCTGACGAACCATTGTCGATATCTTCTGCAGTAATCTGGGCAGTTGCAATTGCATCAAGTACTATGGCCATATCCGTGGTCAAAACTACAGGCAGTACATTGTCAACAACGGTCACCACCGAAGAACAACTACTGGAATTTCCGGCCACATCGGTCACAGTTAGGTTCACTACATCTTCCCCTAAATCTTCGCAGGTAAATGCTGTAACATCAATGGACCTACTTACTATGACGTTGGCATCAAACGAATCGTTATCAATGGCTTCTGCCGAAATAGTGGCATTCCCCGAGTCATCCAAAGTAATGATCATAGGCTGGCAGACTGTTGTTGGCGCTGTAACATCAACGGTAACTGCACTGCCATCCAAGGTATTCTCTACAAACAAACCATTATCGTACAAATCGGTCACGAACAGTTCAAACGTAACGTTTCCTTCCAACGCGCTTTCTGTAATGGGTAATATGCCCCTCCACAGATTATCCTCAACATTAAAAAATGTAACCACCGTACTATGAATGTTTCCTATGGCATTCAATAAGGGTTCATTCGATTCAAAATCCAGATAAACCTCATCCCCTGCTCTAGCAAAACTTGCTGAGCCTGCATTATTGGAACTTAAGGTAATGGATTGCAACTCTGGAGCAGAAATATCATATATGACGGTGACCTCCTCTAAAGGGTTACTATTGTTCCCCGCCAAATCTCGGGCCATCCCAACATTTTCATTAAAAAAGCGAAGTTCACCCTCTATAGTTGGGGTCACTTCTATGGTATAGGAAAAGCCCTCAATGACCGTGACCAAATCTCCCAAAGTAGCCATACTTAGACCATTTGCATCTGGAGCTACAGTTATAGGGTTTGGAGATAAATCCCTTACCTCCTCATCAAATACCAGTTCCAATGTAAAAGGCCCATCCACAACAGCGGGTACGTTCTGAAGACTTGGCGTAGGAGCTGTTATATCTGTCAATGTGGTAAATTCAACGGTATCGCCGTAGTGAATTACATCAAAAGCGTCTTTTACAAAAGCGCGTACATAATAGGTGGTATTTTGATCTAGTTCGGTAAAACCTGCGGTAAAATTGCCTGTGTCCAAAGGTGCACCCAACACAATTGTTCCTTTAGTTATAAAATCGACATCTTCTCCCAACTGTAAGCCATGTTCCGGAACTTGTGGATTCCCTAAATTCTCCATAGCACCATTTACGGTAACGGAAGTAGCTGTTAGATCAGAAACTGCAAGCGTGGTAACCTCGGGATCAAACTGCTGCCATTGCAGGTACGGATATCCGTTATTGTTTATCCCGTCTATTTTCCAGATTGTACCAAAATCCCAATTGGTAAAGGTGGCCTGTTGTTGCATTTCTGCTGTTGTCTTTCCATTTCCAGCAGCACTGGTGCCCTGCATTGAAGATTCCGTATTCCAGAAAGAATCTGTTGTCCCCCCAGTCAAAAAAGTAAACCCTCCAAGGTCAATCGAAGTCAATTCCTTTCCTATAAGACCCCCTACGTCGGTTGTTCCGTCAACAGTACCGACGGAAAAAGTGTTCTCAATGTCACCCAATTCATTTGTACCTATCAAACCCCCTACGGTGGTATCTCCATCCACATTACCGATACTATAGCTATTGGTAATGTTCCCTGTATTATAGCCAATAAGTCCTCCTGTTTGGCTTGTTCCCGAAACATCTGCTGAGCTATAGCTGGTGCTTATGCTAGATTTTGTATGGGTAACATCTCCTCCATTTATCTCGACCTCATAGGCCGAATAACCAACAACCCCACCAACATTCATGCCCCCAGATACGTGACCGGATACATGAGCATTAGTAATTTGTGCTGCATTGAAACCCACGAGCCCACCAACGATATCCGCACCTGTAATAGCAACATTCAACATCTGGATATTGGCCAAGGTACTTTCAAAACTGATAATTTGACCAAATAAACCAACGATATCCTGTGTTGTTCGATTAATATGAAAATTGTTTAAGGCATATCCAAAGCCATCGTAATGACCCGCAAAAGGAATAGTATTATTTCCAATAGGAGAAAAACCTTCATTGTTCCCGTCACTGGTTAGGTCGTTGGGGTCATTGTATGGATCACCATCGTTGTTGTCATCGTTATCATCCAAAAATTGGGTCGCCGTAGCATCTATATCCGCGGTCTGTGCAAAATACATGTCCCAAGAGTCCGCGGTCTGGCTTATCCACAGCAGTTCCTGCAGGTTGGAAATCTGATAGGGGTCCGATTGCGTGCCCGTGCCAGAAGGTGTTGTATAACTGGTGGGCACAATATGCGTGGTAAAGCTTACAGTTTCACCATAGATGGTTCCTGAATCCGAACTTACCCAACTGCGTATAAAGTTTTCCGTATTTGGTTGTAAATTGGTTATTGCCAAGGAAAAATTGCCAGTACTGGAAGGGGCACCCAATGAATAGGTTGCCTTAAAATCAAAATTGGCGTCTAAGCCTATATCAAACCCATGATCGGTTGCACTTGGATTTCCAAGGTTGTCCAAACTGCCATTTGCCGTTACGGTGGTCTGTGAGATGTCCGAGACCGCTGCAGTGGTTACCCCAGGATCAAACTGCTGCCATTGCAGGTACGGGTATCCGTCATTGTTTATCCCGTCTATTTTCCAGACCGTGCTAAAATCCCAATTGGTAAAGGTGGTCTGTTGTTGCATTTCCGAAGTCGTTTTTCCAACTTCAGAACCGTGACTGCTGCTTTGCCCTGAAGTCTGTGTATCCCAGAAACAATCTGTTGAAACATTTGTTTGAAGCCCCACTAAACCGCCTACGAAAGATGAACCCGATACCACTCCCGTTGAAAAAGAATTTTCAATATCCCGAGTAGATTGGCCAACTAAACCCCCAACTTCATCTGGACAGGATACAGATGCCCTTGAAAAAGAATTTTCAATACTACGATGGGATTGACCAATTAAACCGCCTACATACCTATCTCCCTCAACCGTTCCGGTTGCATAACAACGGATTATGTTATGTGAGCTTGAACCAACTAAAGTCCCTACCTCTTCCTTTCCTATGACGTTGCAGTTGGTTATACCCAAGTCTAAAATGCTAGAATCAGATCCATTAGACTTACCTATAAAGCCGACATTATCTATAGTGGGGCGGTCAATAAACAGGCCATCAACAATATGGCCCTGACCATTATAGTCCCCTTCAAAGTGGGTACTGCTATTTCCTATAGGAGAAAAACCTTCGTTGTTCCCGTTACTGGTGAGGTCGTTGGGGTCATTGTACGGATCACCATCGTTGTTGTCATCGCTATCATCCAAAAATTGGGTAGCCGTGGCATCTATATCCGCGGTCTGTTCATAATACGTGTCCCAAGAATCCGGGGTCTGGCTTATCCACAACAGTTCCTGCAGGTTGGAAATCTGATAGGGATCCGCTTCCGTTCCCGAACCGGAGGGTGCCGTATAACTAGTGGGCACAATATGTGTGGTAAAACTTTCCACGGTTCCGTAAACGGTGCCAGCGCTATTGGTGGCATAGGCACGTACATAATAGGTAGTGCCAGCGGACAAACCGCTAAATGCCTGTGTATAGTTGCCCGTGGCACTGGGAGCACCGGGGCCAAAAATGGTGGTGCCTGAGGAAAAATCCGATGTTGTCGACAACTCAAACCCATGATCCGTGGCACCTGGGTTTCCAAGGTTGTCCAAACTGCCATTTGCCGTTACGGTGGTCTGTGATATATCCGAAACCGGAGCAGTGGTGACCTCAGGGTCAAACTGCTGCCATTGCAGGTATGGATAGCCCCCGTTGTTTAACCCATCAATTTTCCAGATTGTACTAAAATCCCAATTGGTAAAAGTTTCTTCGAGTTGCATTTCTGCTGTTGTCTTACCCACAGCATCACCACCACTGGTACTCTGTCCTGAAGTATCTGTATCCCAGAATATATCATTTTCCCCAAAAAATGAGTTGCCAATCAACCCGCCCACATAGAATGGTCCAGATACCGCTCCAGTTGCATATGAATTTTCGATTGATTCATTGGAAAAACCCACCAAACCACCCACCATAAACGAACCTGATACCGCAACCATTGTGTATGATTTTTCAATATTCTGATTGGATTCGCCTAGTAAACCACCCACAATCTGATCGCCAAAAACCATACCAGTCGCATAACAACCGATTATGTTATGTTTGCTTAGTCCAACTAAGGCTCCTACCTGATCTTCTCCGGTAATATTACAGTTGGTTATTCCCAACTCTAAAATAGAGCTGGAATCCAATCCTATTGTAATATAATTTGATCTACCAATAAAACCCACATAATCCGTAACGGGGCGGTCAATGAACAAACCATCTATAACATGGCCCTGGCCATTGTATATCCCTTCAAAATAGGTACTGCTATTTCCTATTGGAGAAAAACCTTCGTTGTTCCCGTCACTGGTAAGGTCATTGGGGTCATTGTACAGATCACCATCGTTGTTGTCATCCGCATCATCCCAATATTGGGCTTCTGAGGCATCTATATTGGCTGTTTGCTCAAAATAGCTGCTCCAAGCAGCGCTTGTTTGTGTAAGCCATGATAAATGGGCCAGTGAAGAAATTTGATAGGGATCTCCTGAAGTACCTGAACCAGAGGGTTGCGATACATTGGTTTGCGCTGTTGTTAGCACAGGCAGTACAAACAAGAACAGTACAATTCCCTTTTGATATAGTTTTATTGGGTTGGATTTCATGGCTTTTTGACTTTGGATTTGATAAATGGTTATCTGGGTGTCAAAAAACTATAATTTGTAAGTTTTAACCTACTTTTTGTTGTGTCATGTTGCAGCTTTTGTAGTCAATGTCTAAAAAGCTGATGTTGAGTTTTTTATATAGTAGGATAAAAAAGAAAAGAAAACCCCAATGACCTGGGCCAGTTGGGGTTGGTTACTTCAATTAAAGGATTTCAATCAAACACCAAATCCTCAACTTTTATTTTTTGATCCTTCAAAAAATCAAAAAGTGTGAGTCTTCTTAACAGATAATAGTCCGTCCAAAAACTTTCAAGGGAATTCAAATAATCCAAAACGGCTTTGTCCCGTTCTTCCTGTGCCAAATTCAAATTGGTGATATCAACTTTGCCCAGCACATATCTTTTTTGGGATATGTCGTATCGTTTGAGCGCAATTTCCTGGGCTTTATCCGAGGTTTCTAAAAAATTCCGCTGATTTGACCAGTTGAGCGTGTGTAGAAATATTTCTTGCTCAAACTCCTGTTGATCTCTTTTAATATTGGTTTCTTCCAAATCAAGATCAGCTTCTGCCATTTTACGTCTAGATTTTGAAACGCCCCAATCAAATAACGGAATCCCTAAATTTAGGCTTACGTTTTGCTGCTGACTGTAATCTTGGAAAAGTGTGCTATATTCATCAGACTGGCCGTTCAACCCAAAATTTGCGTTCACACTCAACCTTAACCTGTTATTGCCTTTTGCTTCGGCCAAATCCCTTTCGGCCTGTATTCTTCGTCTTCTATATTCAATTACGGCTTTTCTGTTGTTCTGTGCCTCTTCCATTGCCTTGTCAACACTTATCTCAAATTGCTCCAGCTCCTCTGGAATTTCCAATTCAATATTTTCATTTTCCAGTACCAGATATCTGGCTAAATTCTGTGAGGCCCTTTTAAGCTCAATAGTAAATTGGGTCACTCTATTCTGCGAATTCAAATGCCTCAATTCCATTTGTAGTAGCTCGTTCTCCGCTATATTCCCTATTCTAAACCTTCCTTTGGCAATCTGTAAAAGTGTATCTTGATTCTTAAGGTTTCGCTCGGCTATTTCAAGTTGCATTTGGGCTTTTAACAGCGAAAAATAACGGTTGCAGGTGGTCATTGAAATATCTTCCATTTGTTCTATAAAGTCTCGTTTGGATTCTTCATAAAGCAACGGTTCAATCTTTTTATCCCATCGGAATTGATTGTAAAACAATGAATTTTGGGAGTAATTAATGGAAAAAGGAACCACAGAGTAGCTTGTTCCCGAAATATCTCCAAATCTATCTATACGCTGCAATTGGGAGTTTATTGAAAAAATACCTCCAGTATAGGGAACTTGCTGTGTAAGCCCCAATTGAGCATCAATAATGGACTGATTCTGGTCAACAAATATGTCTTGTCCCTCGTCATTGGTAATTCTTGTTAAGGAGTTAGCGTATCTGGGAGATAGATTCAATGCCAATTCTGGTAAAAAAGATGCCTTATAATTCCGGAACCTCCAATATCTGGCCTGGGTTGTGTTTAAAAGTGCTTGGTACTCCGGCGACTTTTTTTGGGCAAGGTGAATCGCCTCATCCAAAGTGATGTGTTTCATCTGGGAAAAACCCATGAGCGGTATTAGAAAAACAAATAGAAGATATACTCTTTTCATTTTTTTGATTGGTTTTGTAAAAGTTTTTTTTTAATCGTGTCGTATTGCTTCAATAGGTCTTTTGTTGGCAGCAGCCTTAGCAGGATAAACCCCAAAAACAAGGCCTGTTATGGTTGCCACTACAAATGACAATATAATGGAACCCAGGGTCAAGATGGTTTCGATACCGGTGACCAGTTGTAATGTGTAAGAGGCTATAATCCCCAAAACAATTCCAGCTATTCCACCTCCAATGCTTATTAGCATGGATTCGGATAAAAATTGTAAAATAACATCTTGTTGTGTGGCTCCCAATGCCCTTATGATACCTATTTCCTTTGTACGCTCAAGAACGGAAGCCAGCATAATGTTCATAATGCCTATACCACCAATCAATAATGAAATTCCGGCAATGATGCTCAATACAACATTGAACACTTGCTTTGTCTTTTGCTGCTGTTTCAATAGGTTAATGGGTATGGTAATTTCAAAGTCGAGCATACCATTGTGCTTTCTTTTGAGTAGTTTGCTAACAACCTCTGCCGTAGCCTTAAGTTCGTTGGAATTGTTTACCTGAATGGTTAGTTTATCCAGTTGATGGTAATTTCCTCTTGGAATTCTCTTTTTTGGACCATTCTGATTTCCCATGATGATGACTCCCCCACTAAAATCCAAAGGCTCGTCGCTAATAATTTTTCGGTCCTGGTACCGCACCAAAAATGTCTTTATGGGTATGTAGACATCTTGGTTTAAATCTCGGATTCCCAAATTTTCCTGGGCCTTGTCCGAAATCAACTTCTCTTCTATGATTCCAACAACCTTTAACCAAACATCCTTTACTTTAATATGATTGCCCAATGCACTTTTTCCAGGGAATATTTTCTTTTCGACCTTCTCCCCTATTATACAAACGGGCATTGCATGAAGCATTTGTTCTTTTGAAAATTTAGCGCCCCTACCTAAACTAATGTTGGAAGTCTCAAAAAAATCGTTGGTAATTCCGATTAACTTGACCGAGTTTTGTTTGCCTTTGTTAATGACATAACTGTCCATAACAATCTCAGGACTTGTTCTTTTAACCGTTGGAATATTTTTTTGAATACTCTCAACATCTAAGAGGTCAAGTCCTTTAGAGAACTTTTTAGTTTGGTTAGGTCCAGCGTCTTCTGCGTTTTCTTCATCTACTTCAGAGTCATCTTCTTCATCTGGTATGGGAGTGACAACAATATTATTCACCCCTACAAGTTCCAATTGTGATAAAATCTCTTTTTCGGCGCCATTTCCTATGGCCAGCATTGTAATTACCGCTGCAACGCCAAAAATAATTCCCAAAGCGGTGAGAAAGGTTCTTATTTTGTTGACTGTAATAACACGAACGGCCTCAACAAAAACTGATTTGACCTGTTCAAGAAGTATTTTGTCTATCATTGCAATAGATTGATACTTTTTTCTTCCATGCCTTCTGGTTCGGTCATATACACCACTTCACCTTCCTTTAAGCCTGCTTTTATAATAACCTCATCAATATTGGCATCTCCAAGTTCAATTTCTTTTTTTGTGATGGAGAAACCGGATTTAACGTAAGCATAGCTTGTAGAATCTTTAGAAAACACCGCTTCCAGTGGTATCATCAACACATCTTTTTGTTCTTGGATTAAAATCCTATTGGAAGTCGTCATCCCAGGTCTTAAATTTTCATTGGTGTTGTTCAATTTGATGAGCACCTGGAAAAGATTTATGTCCGACCCTCTTTTCTTCTCTCCAACATTGGCCACGCTGGTAACCAATCCGTCAATTTCGATATCTGGAAAAGCATCGAAGCCAATTATAACGGTTTGGTCTTTTTTTAGTTTTCTAATATCCACTTCATTGGAATATGTCTTGGATTCCATCTTGGTCAAATCTGGTAAAGTGGCAACAGATGGATCCCATGGACTTATACTTGATCCCACTTTTTTCTTGCTGCCATCCCAATTTTTAGCATAGGTTACCATTCCACTGGCATCAGAAAAAATTGTAAATGATTTTTGTAGTTTTTCAAGATCGCTTAGTTCCTTTCTAATTTTTGAAACTTCCGTACTGACCTCGCTCATTTTGGCAATCGCTTTCTGTTTCTTTATACTATAATCCTCTTTTTTCTCTTTTAAATCCCTCTCCGTACGCTCAATTTTTATTTCAAGTTGTCTAACGGTTGAAGGGGGCTCATAGGTAGATCTTTTCAGCTCCAACAGGTCTTCTTGCATATTGAATTCCAAATCCTTGATTGCGGTCCTTTCTTGTTTTAAGGTCAAGGTAGTATCCAATTGTTCCTGGGTAAATTTTGATTCAGCTGTTTCTAAGTTCAATTGGGCATCAATGATTTTACCCCTAACCTCCGAAGGGTCTAACCTCCCCACATAATCACCTTTTTTTACAATGGTACCCTCAGGGATTAAATCCTGAATTTTGACACTGTTCAACTTGTACTTTCGAATGTTGGTGGGGCCGTTGATTTTTTTTAGGCTTGTAGATTGAAGTTCCCCGGAAATGATTACTTCATCAAAAAAATCACCTTTTTTTACTTTTGCCGTTATGGCGATGTCCTCATTGGAACTGCCCGAAAAAAGAGTATACCCTACAAGAATTAAGACAATAGGGATACCTACTAATAGTAACCGTTTTTTGTTCATGATTGGTTGTCTTGGTTTGATTTTAGTTGCGTATAAAACTAACCAAAAGCTTACCTCAAAAAACGTGCCCACTGTTATTATTTTCCTAACATATTTAAGATTTTTCTTATTTTTTTCATAAATTTTTCTACATACAAGTAAAAAGTGCTGAATGGATTTAACAAAAACATAAACAATTGACAAGAGTCATTAGAAATATTCTTTCATCAGTTCTATACTAATTTCCGTCCTTGGTGATTCCCGCACATCTCAAATCAAAATATCAGACAAAGTGCAAAAAACATCGTCAATCGACATAACTCATTTTTACATATGTTAAATGATTAAAATATATTCGATGAAAAACCACTTTTAATCGTTAAAATTCAAAACCTATGAAAAATTCATAAGTAATTCTCAAAAATGTTTCCCCAACTTTGTGATGTATTAATCCCCAAATCCCTATATCATGAAAAGTTTACTAGCCTACAACTTCGCTCTAATTATCGGACTGTTTTGCATGAATCAAGTTACTGCGCAAAATCCAATGAAACTTGAAAATAGTAACGGTCACTTATCAACACTTGAAGGTTATATCCCGTCGAAATCAATAACCGATGACGGCAACATCGCTTATTTTAGTCAGGTTGGTGAACAAAAACCATTATATGGTGTCTTCTCCAAAAAAGAAGTGGTACACAAAATTTATCGCGCCGAAAAGGTAAATGGTAAATGGACTAACATTACTGAATTAAAGGTGTGTCCAAAATATGCTTCCGCCAAACACCCAACTATAACAGCAGATGGTAAGCGTCTTTTCTTTGCTTCCAACATGAGAGGTAGCTTTGGAAAATATGACATCTACGTTGCCGATATCAATGCGGATGGAAGTTTAGGAGTGTCAAAAAATCTTGGCCCCAAGGTAAATACCAAAGAGGATGAATTGTACCCCAATATCTACAACGGTACGCTTCTTTTCTTTGCTTCTGCCGGGCGTGATGGGTTTGGTGGTCTAGACCTTTATGCTTCCCAAGTGGCATACAATAGCCTTACCCCTTCCGTAAACCTTGGTAGTCACATTAACAGTAGCAGGGATGATTATGCCATACAGCTTGATATTGAAAAAGGAGAAAGCTATGTGGTATCCAACAGAGGAGAAAATCATACCATTGAACAAGTTACCATCGCTTATAGAAGTCAATCCACAGATGATACCATGGTGGCCTACAGTGATGAAAACTTGAGAACAACGCTAATGCACCAGTACACAAGTACTTCTTTTCAAGACTAAAAATAATACATAGATCGGTTCATTACCTGAGGGTTAATCTGATTTTGTCAAATATCGAGATACTAATGATTGTTAACCTATGATATACTAGACGTAGGGAAAACTAAACTTTATCATAGAAACGGGTTGTATTATTTCAACTGAACCGATTTACTAGAATAGGATGCTCCAAAAGAGCATCCTATTTTGTTGGTTATAAATACTCTTATTATTTGATTATTAGCTATTTGAAGTTCTTTGGTTTGCATGGATATCCTATTTTTCTTGAAAACAGAAAAGTGCATTTGAACGAAAAAAGCCACAAAAATTGCTTCTGAAAGAAAAAATATCCTAATTTAAATTTTGAAATAATACAAGATCCCAAATCTTATAACTATGAAAAAAGCTACAATTCTCAGTGCTACATTACGCCCCCCTGACCAAATAAGGGTGTTTTTTTAGCATATCAAAAACCTTTTCTAGACTTCTATTGATTTAATCCTTTAATAGGATTGTTATCAGCATATCCGATTAAGACATCGGTTAAGCTTACCATTGTTTTCAAATTAATCCTTTGAAACATCAGAAGCTTTTCCTTGGTGTAACCTTATCAGGATATGACGGACAGAATGCATATTGCCTTAAATCAAGGTAAAATGAAGGTAGACAATGACAAAATCAGATAATCCAAATTTCGAAACATGAAAACTAACCCATTAAAAATTGTAATCATTGATAATGACGAAAAATTACACCCCCTTTATCGATTCTATTTTAGCGAAGAGCTATCCTATAAATTGGTAGAAATACATACATCGGTAAATAAATTTATGTCTCATCCGGGAAGAACCAATCCAGATATTATTGTGTCTGAAATAAACTTGACCGGAATCTCGGGAATAGAAGGAATCCAATATTTTACTAAACAAAACACTCCTCCCAAAGTCTTGATGATAAGTGAGAAATGTGATTTTGAAATTATTAGGGAAGCCTTTAAAAAGGGTGCCCATGGCTTTTTGACCAAACCTTTGACCAAAAGTCGATTCTTTAATGCCCTGGAAGAGTTACACCAACATGGTGTGGTCTTGGAACACGATATTGCCAAGAAAATCATCCACTCTTTCCAAATCAAAACTTTTGAGAGATTTTCAAAAAAGGAAAATCAAATTATAGAGCTTCTTACTCAAGGATACACCTATAAAATGATTGCAGACAGGTTTTGCGTAACTCCAAGTGCTGTAAACTTTCACATTCAAAATATTTATGTGAAATTAAATGTGAATTCAAAAGCCGAGGCTTTGAAAAAACTTCAGGAGTTGGAAATACGCCAATTGAATGCAGCTTAGATTACTCTTTTAAACAAAAAAACCGCAATATTCATTGCGGTTTTTTTTATGCCTTTTGATGCTAACCAAATATAAAGAAGTTGGGTGAAATCAAATTTCTTTCTCAAAACTCATATCAATTCGAAATCCCCTTTCACAAATCTACACGCTTCAGTTATCAACCGGAACTGATAAATTCATAATATCTAGTATAAGTTAGGTTTTTGAAAAGTTTCTTCCAAAAAAAACCTTGGATGTCACTTCCTTGTATACAAGTTAAAAAATGATAAACCCAACCTAAGCGTTATGAAAAAAATAGTTCTATTATTTGCACTTATTTTTTGCTTCCATACTCAAGCCCAGAGATCTAGTAGCAAAAAAATTGAGTTCAACTACATTCAATATCCAACTGTTAGAATGGACCTCACTTGGACATTCACTCCCAAAGTGGTGCAGCAAAACAAAACAGCAATTTTGGAAGAGCAAGAAGCATATCTGGCAAACCTCGAAAGTATTAGTGAACAGTATTTAGCCGAGGTGGAAACCTACAAAAATTATTCAGCCGCTGAAAAGCTTATTGCCGGCAAGCCCATTAAACCAAAACTCCCTGAGATGATTTATGAAAGGTTAATTCTTGATGAGCAGGTTATTGCAAATGAACATATCAAAATTGATGGGTTCAATAAGAAATCGGACAATGCAGATTTTACTGCAGAAATTGTACTTAGCGGATTTGAAATAGAAACAAAGTTTGAAAAAAATAAGGATAATGCAGCGTTCTTTTATGATGTGATGTACAAATGCCCCGTATCTGTTAGTATCTACGATAAAGAAGGCAAGATGTACTTGGATGAGGTTGTCGAAAACACAACACTGCACAAAACAACCCCAAAAAGAGATTCTTCCGATGAGCTAAAAAAGTATTGGATAGACAACGAATTGGCTTTTACTCAAGAATTGGAAAAAACATCCTATAATTCTGCGCTCTCCAAAGGAGCAAATTTTATAAATGATGCGCTCGGTTATCGAGAAAAATCGGAGTCCATAAAAATCAATACAGCAAAAGGAAAAAAAATCACTTATCCAGAATTGGACAGAGCAATTGAAATCGTTCAACGTGCATTAATTAGTTTTGGAGATGGCACTGACCAAGATTCAATGGACAAATTGAAAGAAGTTACCCAGATATGGGAAAATGAATTACTAGAAAAGAATGTAAAAGACAAAAAAGCAAGAATCAATAAAAAAGTAGCCACTGGAATCCATTGGAACTGTATTCTGATATATTCTATACTAAATGATTTTGAAAAGGCTAAAAATCATCTTAATGAGTTGAAATTGATTGGACGTGGACCGTCAGGAACCAGCGCAGAAGAGTTTATGAAAAATTTTAAAGCAAGGAAAAGATGACGTGGGCCTATTATATAAAAAAAAGCCCGCAAATTGCGGACTTTTTTTATGAGTCCCAGTGATTATTTCACTTCTTCAAAGTCTATCCTTCGACCCTGCTCAGGACGGGCTACTTGACTTCTTCGAAGTCTACGTCCTCAACGTTATCTCCTTCTGAAGCACCATTGGATGATGCCTCCGCTCCTGCTCCAGCAGTTGGGTCACCTCCTGCTTGCGCAGATTCTGCTTGGGCTTTGTACATTTCCTCAGAAGCAACTTTCCACGCTTCGTTGATTTTCTCCAAAGCTGGCTCAATAACTACCAAATCCTTGGTTTCAAAAGCTTTCTTCAACTCTTCCAGAGCATCTTCAATTGGTTTTTTCTTATCCTCAGATAATTTATCCCCAAACTCTTTCAGTTGTTTTTCCGTTTGGAAAATCATCCCATCAGCTTCATTCAACTTATCCGCAGTTTCCTTTGCTTTTTTATCAGATTCAGCATTAGCTTCAGCCTCAGCTTTCATTTTCTGAATTTCCTCCTCTGTTAATCCAGAAGAAGCTTCAATACGGATATCCTGTGTTTTGTTTGTTGCCTTATCTGTTGCTGAAACTTTGATGATACCATTTGCGTCAATATCAAAAGTTACTTCAATCTGAGGTGTTCCTCTTGGCGCAGGTGGAATTCCATCTAAATGGAATCTACCAATAGTTTTGTTGTCCGCAGCCATAGGACGCTCTCCTTGCAATACGTGAATCTCAACCGAAGGCTGGTTATCAGCTGCAGTAGAAAATACCTGTGATTTCTTTGTAGGAATCGTAGTGTTTGCTTCAATCAACTTGGTAAAGACGCTTCCCATAGTTTCAATTCCCAAAGAAAGTGGGGTAACATCCAATAGCAGAACATCTTTTACATCTCCAGTTAACACCCCTCCTTGAATCGCTGCTCCAACCGCAACAACCTCATCAGGGTTTACTCCTTTTGAAGGTTTCTTTCCAAAGAATTTCTCTACAGCTTCTTGTACAGCTGGGATACGTGTTGAACCACCTACCAAGATAATTTCATCTATATCACTTTTTGAAAGTCCTGCAGATTTCAATGCCGTTTCACAAGGCTCAATAGTTCTTTTTACCAAATCTTCTATCAATTGCTCGAATTTTGCACGTGACAAAGTTCTTACCAAGTGCTTTGGTCCGGAAGCCGTAGCTGTAACATAAGGCAAATTGATTTCAGTCTGCGCGGAAGATGATAATTCAATCTTTGCTTTTTCAGCTGCCTCTCTCAGTCTTTGCAATGCCATAGCATCTTCACGCAAATCCATTGATTCGTCTTTTTTAAACTCTTCGGCCAACCAGTCAATAATTTTTTGATCTACATCATCCCCACCTAAGTGTGTATCTCCATCCGTAGCCAAAACTTCAAAAACACCGTCACCCAATTCTAGAATGGAAACATCATGTGTACCACCACCAAAATCAAACACTACTATTTTTTGGTCTGTGTCTTTTTTGTCCATACCATAGGCCAAAGAAGCCGCAGTAGGTTCGTTTATGATTCGTTCTACAGTTAAACCAGCTATTTCACCAGCTTCCTTTGTAGCTTGTCTTTGCGAATCGTTAAAGTAAGCAGGTACTGTAATAACGGCTCTTGTAACATCTTGACCTAAATAATCCTCAGCAGTTTTCTTCATTTTCTGAAGTATCATTGCTGACAATTCTTGAGGAGAGTACATGCGCCCATCAATATCTACTCTTGGAGTGTCATTATCTCCTTTAACCACTTTATAAGGAACTCTTTTTGCTTCTTTAGAAGATTCTGAGAATTTGTTTCCCATAAATCTTTTGATGGAATAAATCGTGTTGTGAGGATTTGTTACTGCTTGTCTTTTTGCAGGGTCACCCACTTTTATCTCTCCGCCTTCCACAAATGCAATTACAGAGGGAGTTGTACGCTTACCCTCAGCATTTGGGATTACTACGGGCTCGTTTCCTTCCATCACAGAGACGCAGGAGTTTGTTGTACCCAAGTCTATACCTATAATTTTGCTCATTGTATCTAAAGTTATATATATTGAAAATTCATTTTTGTCTCGCTCTAAAAATGTCAATGATTATGCCATGTCAAAGAATATGACAAGGTGTCATATTATAAAGATATGTAAGGATAGTATTAATTTCAAAATGCCTGTCTATCTTTGACTCTACACAATGTTATACTATGGAATGTATAAGTGTTTTTGACATGTTGAAAATTGGCGTAGGCCCTTCAAGCTCCCATACATTAGGGCCTTGGAGAGCTGCGGAGCGTTGGATTAAAGAGTTGAAGGAACAAGAAATTTTTGAAGCTGTTCTTAATGTCAAAGTTTACTTGTATGGGTCTTTGTCCCTTACCGGAAAAGGACATGCCACAGATATTGCCGTTGTCATGGGTTTATTAGGCAGCGATCCTGAAACGGTTCCTACAGAAAATATAGACACTGTAATTTCAAAGTTAAAGACTGAAAAACAACTTCATCTTGACGGTACGCAAAAGGTATCATTCAATATTGATGAAGATATTATTTTTAAAAAAGAATTTCTTCCCTTTCATTCCAATGCAATACAATTCGAAGCGGTTTTGGTCAATGGAGATATTACATTAGAGACATTTTATTCCATTGGTGGTGGTTTTGTTGTGAAAGAGGAGTTACTTCATTCAAAAGAAAACGATGAAGTATTCAAAACTTTTCCATATCCCATAAAAACTGGTGACGAACTACTTCGTTATTGTGAAGAGAAAAGCAAATCCATTTCTTCAATTGTTCTGGAGAATGAACTTTCCTTGAGAACGGATTCTCAAATTGATATAGAATTACAGCGAATCTGGGATACCATGTTGGAATGTATGTATTTGGGTTGTCATACTGAAGGTATATTACCCGGTGGACTGAATGTCCGAAGGCGAGCTTTTGAAATGCATGAAAAACTGAAAGGCGAATTCCCCTACTCCAATCCTCAGGAATGGTTGCAAACTATTCGGAAAACAGAGGTTAAGTTTAGAGAAATTCTTAAATGGGTAAGTTGCTTTGCCCTTAGTGTTAATGAGGTAAATGCTGCTTTAGGCAGAGTGGTTACTGCACCCACCAATGGAAGCGCAGGGGTCATTCCTGCAGTTTTAATGTATTATATGGTCATTGAAAATCATAAAGCAGATTTTGAGCACATCAAAAAATTCTTGTTAGTAGCGGGCGAAATAGGAAGTATCTTTAAAAAAGGTGCCACAATATCAGCCGCAATGGGTGGTTGCCAAGCAGAAATCGGAGTTTCGTCCGCAATGGCGGCAGGTGCTTTGACAGAACTTCTAGGAGGAACCACAGAACAGGTGTTAGTGGCAGCGGAAATTGCCATGGAGCACCACTTAGGGCTAACCTGTGATCCCATTGGCGGATTGGTACAAGTTCCTTGTATTGAACGAAACTCCATGGGAGCCATTAAGGCAATCAACGCTGCAGAACTGGCATTGGATACAAATCCAAAGGAAACCAAAGTACCATTGGACAAAGTAGTCAATACCATGTGGGAAACCGCTAAGGATATGAATTCCAAATACAAGGAAACTTCGGAGGGCGGTCTTGCCGTTGGCGTGTTCTTAAGTGATTGTTAATCTAAATCTCTGCATGGAAAATCAAAATAATTTCAATCGACAACCAAACAACCCATTGCATGGTGTAAAATTAGTAGATATATTGGAGCTGTTAGAGGAACATTATGGATGGGAAGAGTTGGCAAATAGAATTAATATCAATTGTTTCAAAAAAGACCCTTCAATAAAGTCCAGTCTTAAATTTTTGAGAAGAACTCCATGGGCTAGAGATAAGGTAGAGCAGCTCTATCTTAAATTGATTACTGGTAAGTAATACAGCAAAACACACCAAAATATATTAAGAACAAGCATATAGAACATCTTTATTGCTAACATCCCATAACTTTTGTTACCTTACGCCCTGATTTGCAACCAACTATTGGTTACAATTATCCATTCAGACCTACGGCGCCGTGATTTCCATCTCCCGAGACAGCACCGTAATATTGACACATTAAGCACTATTTGATTCCCCCGCTAGAACAAAAAGGAACATTTTATTTATTCTATTCAATTCATGAGACATTCAAAAAAGGTATGGTTGGCAGTAAGCACAATTCTGACCGTCTGCTTATTTTCCTGTAAAAACAAAAAACAAAACCCTGCATTGGCCTCCATCGACCTTAAAAGAGGAGAGCTCTTATTGTGTAGTACAGAAAGTTTTGGGGAGGTAAATTTTTCGTTATCCTGTAGTTATGAGACCAGAGCCACTTTTGATTTGGCATTATCACTTCTGCACTCTTTTGAATATGCCGAAGCTGAAAAAGCATTTGTGAAAGTAATTGATATGGACCCAAATTGTGTAATGGCTTATTGGGGAGTTTCAATGAGTATCTTTCAATCACTTTGGATGCAATCTGATCTTAGTTATTTAGAAAAAGGTGAGAAACTTATAAAATTGGCAAACAAACTACCAAAATCCGATTTGGAAAAAGATTATTTGGATGCGATTAGCGTCTTCTATACAGATTGGCAAAATATTGACAAACTGACTAGACAGAGAATGTATGAAAAGAAAATGGAAGAGCTATATAATAAACATGAAGGCGATACTGAAGCTGCAGTTTTCTATGCATTGGCCATCCGAGCCGCTGCAGACCCCAATGATAAAACCTATTCCAGACAAAAAAAATCAGGAAAAATTTTAGAAGACCTCTTTGTGGAACAACCCAACCATCCAGGTATTGCACATTATATTATTCATAATTACGATTATCCAGAACTTGCAGCAAAGGCGTTGGTTACAGCAAGGCGTTATGCCGAAATTGCTCCTGCATCTGCGCATGCGCAGCATATGCCTTCACACATATTCACACGTTTAGGCCTTTGGGATGAGTCTATCAATACCAACATAAATTCTGCATCTTCTGCAACATGCTATGCAGAAAGTGTTAATCCAACTGCAAGTTGGGCACAGGAAATTCATGCTGTGGATTATTTGGTCTATGGCTATTTGCAGATGGGAGATAATCAAAAAGCAGCTGAACAATTAAAGGAAATGCAAGTTGTTAAAAATGTCTTCCCTAAAGACCATTTTGCAGCTACTTATGCTTTAGCTGCCATGCCCGTTAGAATGGCTTTAGAGAACAAAAACTGGGATCAGGCCTCTAAACTTGAACTCCCATCCATTAACTTTCCTTGGGAGGATTTGCATTGGGAAAAAGCAATGTTACATTTTGGTAAAGCATTGGGTTATTCACATACTGCGGATGTAAAATCAGCAGAAAATGAACTAGTATCCTTAGAGACATTGCATCAAAGTCTTCTAGATTCAAAAGAGGTTTACAAAGCCGGCCAAGTAAATGTACAAATACATTCCGCCAAAGCTTGGATTGAATTGGCAAAAGGCAATAACGATGATGCACTTAATTTAATGAAAACAGCTGCTAAATTAGAAAGTGAAACCTCAAAACATGCCGTAACTCCTGGCGAAGTGCTACCTGCTGATGAACTTTTGGGTGATATGCTCTTAGCCCTAAATAAACCTGTTGAAGCACTAGAAGCTTATGAGATAAATTTAAAAGGACACCCTAATAGATTCAATGGTGTCTATGGTGCTGCAATTGCCGCAAAAGAATCAGATAATAATGAAAAAGCAGTACAGTACTTCAATCAACTTATTGAACTGACCAAGAATTCTAATAGTGAACGACCTGAAATAAAAGAAGCAAAGGCATTTGTTCAACAATATGCAAGCTGATTTAACTTAAAGTATCAAAAACAAAACTTATAACAAGAACATTATGAAAACAAAATTAGGCCTGGCCGTAATAGTGTTAGGATTATTAACTGCGGTTCATTTTTTGACCAAGAACAATTCTACGGGAACACCCAAAAACTATCAGAAAGCGTCTTTTAGCTTTATTAAATGTACACCCACCAAGTATTTATTAGAGGTAGTGGATTCTACACAACAGATTTCTCCTCTTTTTGAAAATTTGGGAGATTTGAGTTTTACAATCACTACCAAAAATGAGCGTGCGCAAACATTTTTTAATCAAGGATTAAAACTCACCTATGCTTTTAACCATGCCGAAGCCCATAGGTCATTTATGGAAGCTTCTCGTTTAGATCCAACATCCGCGATGACCTTTTGGGGGCAAGCTTACGCATTGGGTCCAAATATCAATGACCCATTGCCTCCAGATGATCGTAAAATAAAAACGAATGAGGCTATGGCCAAGGCCAAAAGTTTGATTACTAGTGCCACACCCAAAGAAAAGGCTTTAATAAATGCTTTGACCTCAAGATACAGTGAAGATCTGACCAAAGATGTGGCTGAACTTAACATGGCATACATGAACGCTATGGCCAAGGTGCTGAAAGAATTTCCAGAGGACGCAGATGTACAAATTCTTTATGCAGCTTCAGTTATGAATACTGTACCATGGAATTATTGGGATGCTGATGGGAATCCTTCTCCAAATATTGCTGAAGCCAAAGCAGCCCTTGAAAAAGCCATGGAAATAAATCCCAACAACCCTGGAGCCCACCACTATTATATTCATATGGTAGAGCTACCTAAACCAGATCTCGCGGTTGCAAGTGCGGATAAGTTGGGAGGGTTAATGCCAGCCGCGGGACACATTGTGCATATGCCATCACATATTTACATTCGGGTAGGTCGTTATTTAGATGCAGTAACTGCTAATCAAGCAGCAATTCTGGCGGATGAGGACTATATCTCGCAATGCTATTCGCAAGGATTATATCCACTAGGGTACTACCCACATAATATTCATTTTCTATGGTCTGCAGCCAGTTTATTAGGTGATAGCAACATAGCAATAGATGCTGCTAAGAAAACTGCCGAAAAAGTACCTGTGGGTGAATTTGTAACCATGCCTTTTCTACAGGATTTTGCCGCGACCCCAATGTTAGCATACACTCGGTTTGGCAAATGGAATGAAATTTTGACCATACCCGCACCTAACCCAGAAATTAAACATTTGAATTTGATAAGGCATTACGCTAGAGGAATTGCCTTTATCCGTAAAGGAAACAGTAAAGAAGCCCAAGAAGAATTGGATGCGATTGAAACATTGAAAAATGATCCAGAATTGGCAGATTTGGTAGCTACCGCCAACAATGCATCAATTCATTCCGCCAATATAGCGTATGAAGTTGTAGCTGGGGAATTGGCTGCATTGAACGGTGACACTTCCAAAGCAATAAAACACCTTGAAAATGCTGTAGAATTTGAAGATGGTCTTACCTACACGGAACCAGCGGCATGGCATATACCAACAAGGCAAAACTTAGGAGCTATATTAATGAACGCCAAAAAGTATGAGGAGGCAGAAAAAATATACAAAGAAGATCTGGATGTGCTTAGACAAAATGGATGGTCATTAATGGGTTTGCACAACAGTTTGAAAGCTCAAGGAAAAGTGGATGAAGCAGAGGCCATAAAACAAGAATTTGATAAGGCCTGGGAGCATTCGGATATTGAAATTGAAACGTCAATCCTATAATAAGTGACATTGCTTAAAAAATTTGGACAATCAAAACTACCAATGGCCTTTATTGCTATTGGTGTTTTGGTTGTTGCTTATTTAATTTTTCAAGGAAATTCAGAATTGCCAGTTTTTGGCCCTAAAGATTTCAACCCAGAATTAGTGGATGTTAGTCTGCAGAATGTTGAAAACCATCATACAGTTGCGGATTTTAAATTGACAAACCAGAATGGAGAGCTTATTACGCAGCAGGATTATGATAAAAAGATTTATGTAACTGATTTCTTTTTTACCCGCTGCCCAAGTATCTGCCCCATTATGTCAAACAATATGGAAAAATTGCAACAGGTTTTCTTGAATAATGATGATGTCATGTTTTTATCCATGTCTGTAACACCAGAAATGGATAGTGTTCCTGTTCTAAGAAAATATGCCAATAACAAAGGGGTCGTCGATTCTAAATGGAACATAACAACAGGCGACAAAAAACACATATACAATTTGGCCCGTAAAAGTTATTTTGCCGTTGTAGACCAAGGTGATGGCGGTTTGCAGGATTTTATCCATACCCCCAATTTTATACTAGTGGACAAGACCAAACAAATACGAGGAGTTTATGATGGAACCAACAATGATGAAATCCTTCGATTAATTGATGATATTAATATTTTATCGAATTAATCATTTAACCTTTTTAAACCGCTATTTAAAAGATAATACAAAAGATATTTTGAAAACGTTCTTGATTTTTATTTGCACGATTAAGGCGGTAGCGAATCTTAAGGCATTGCTTAAACAATTAATAGATGGGGATAGATGGTATTTTACAGATTACTATTCTGCATTGGCGTAAAACGTAAAATCATAGTCTTCAGAAATTGGAATTTCATAAAGGGTGTTTGTCTTTCCATGCTGTTTTTCAAAAACAACCAATTTTCCTTTTTCTTGCACCACTTTCCAACTTACATTTTCTTCTTTGGCATCAATGTAAACAATATCTCCAATACCAAACCTTTTACTAGATTTCCCTATCGATGTTTCCACATTCCCTTTAATTTCATTTCGCAAGGAGCAACTAACACCAAGTCTAGAGGTTTGATTTTGGAAGGTCATTTGATAATCACGGGTGGAGGATAGTATATTAAAATCAAAAATTATATTGATTCGTTGTTGTTTTTGCGGGCCGTATATTGGAAAACTTGGAAAAGTAACTTCATCTATGATTACATCTTCAAAAGGAGGTAAAAAGGCCACATTTTCAACAACCCATTTTTCATGTCTTTTGTTAAGGTTCAGAAATTTAAGCCTCACCTTGCCCCCGTCGACAGTTTCCAAATCGAGGTCAACTCTTTTTTTATCATCCCAAAGACTACGTTGCTTTAACTCAAAAGTTGAAAAATAATCTTCACCTAAATCGCCAATTGTCTCTATTTCTAAAATACCTTCTGTTTCATAGGCAGTACCAAAAATAAAACTGACACTGTTACTCCCCGTGCGACATCCATTACCGTGGTTGGCCAATACCCAATTTTGAGGCCAATTATTCAAGTAAAGGCCGAAATCAGGTAAATAGAGCGTTCTTGGCTTTTCTTGAATCTTTTCTTTTTGGGTTTCAGCTAGCAAAACCAGCTGTTTTTCATCATTTTTCTTACAACTAAGGTTAAGTATAAAAAGATAAACCAAAAAGAACAGTCTATAATGCATAATCGTCACTTGATCAGTATCTTTTTCAAACTTAAATTAGGGACTAATATTGCGTTTGAACCGAAAAGAGACAATTCTATTTTTTTGAGCTATTCTTCAAGACAACCTGCCTTACCCCTTGTATCGATTAGATAAATAATCTTCCATTCCCCATCAAAATTAATGAGCTGAAAAGAATTTATGCCGCAGTGGCTGAATTTCTCATTAATCCAAAATTCATAGCCAACCCATGCATTGGCCATTGTTCGATCTACTTGAATAGACCATGATGTTAATTTTTCTTCAAAAGCAATACTATCCGGTATACTGGTAATAGAAGTTATAAGTTTTTCAAATTTCTCTGTTTTAAACAAGGTTTCTCCCTTCTTGTTTCTTGCTGTTGTCTGCAAAACAACATCATCTGTGACAAGACTGCTCATGGCAATTGAATCCTGTTTATGAAATCCATCGAAAAAAGCCTCAATAACTTGTTTAACAGCAAACTTGTCCTCTTCTGGAGGATTGGGTCCCTGTGCATTGACCTTGAAAACGAGTAGGAGCAAAGAAAGTGCTAGGTATTTCATTTTTATGTTTTTTGATTGAAATCTAAATTAAACAAATCTGCTTACATTTAGCCATCAAAATCAAACCATAATGTCAGTTGCAAAAAAAGAGTACAAGAGAGTAACCGTTAAGTCTTTAATAGAGATGAAGCAAAATGGGGAAAAAATTTCCATGCTTACCTCCTACGATTATTCCATGGCCAAAATTGTTGATGCTGCCAATGTAGATGTGATTTTAGTCGGAGATTCTGCCAGTAATGTTATTGCTGGGCATGAAACCACTTTGCCCATTACCTTAGACCAGATGATCTATCATGCAAGTTCCGTGGTAAGGGCTGCAAAACGAGCTTTGGTTGTTGTTGATATTCCTTTTGGGAGTTATCAAAGTGATTCTAAAGAAGCTTTGCGCTCCGCCATCCGAATTATGAAAGAAAGTGGAGGACATGCTGTAAAAGTTGAGGGTGGTGAAGAAATCCAAGAATCGGTAAAACGTATTCTGCAGGCGGGCATTCCTGTAATGGGGCATTTGGGACTCACTCCCCAATCTATTTATAAATTCGGAACATATACCGTTAGAGCCAAGGAGGAAGCGGAAGCAAAAAAGCTTAAAGAGGATGCCAAAATGTTGGAAGAATTGGGATGTTTTGGAATTGTTTTGGAAAAAATACCCGCAAAACTAGCTAAAGAAGTAGCTGAAAGTGTATCCATCCCCATTATTGGAATTGGCGCTGGAAATGGAGTTGATGGGCAAGTATTGGTGGTACATGATCTGTTGGGGATGACCCATGAGTTTAATCCCAGGTTTCTCCGCAGGTATATGAATTTATATGAGGAAATGAGTGGCGCTATCTCCCAATATGTTGACGACGTTAAGAGCAAGGATTTCCCTAATGAAGATGAGCAATATTGATTCCTTTGGCTGATAAAACCCTACATTCAGACTCTTCTAACCTTGAAGTCCTGCACGAAGACAACCACCTTATTGTAATCAATAAAAGACCTGGAGATATTGTCCAAGGGGACAAAACAGGAGATATACCACTGAGTGAAGTAGTAAAACAGGCCCTCAAAGAAAAATACAATAAACCAGGTAATGTTTATTTGGGTGTTGTGCATAGATTGGATAGGCCCACTTCCGGAATTGTGCTGTTTGCCAAAACTTCTAAAGCCCTGCCACGACTAAACAAGATGTTTTCAGAAGGAAAACCTAAAAAGACCTATTGGGCAGTTGTAAAAAAAGCTCCAGAAAACGAACATGGAGTTTTAACGCACTGGTTGGTTCGGAATCCAAAGCAAAACAAATCCTACGCATATAAAAAAGAGATTCAAAATAGTAAAAAGGCTGTTCTAGAATATAGAATTCTAAAAAAAATGGACAATTATTTTCTCCTAGAAATTGATTTACAAACAGGAAGACACCACCAAATTAGGGCTCAGTTGGCTACTATGGGGTGCTTTATAAAAGGGGATTTAAAATATGGGGCGGATAGAAGCAACAAAAATGGGGGAATACATTTACATGCGAGAAGTCTTGAACTTGAACACCCCATAAAAAAAGAAATGTTAACCTTTGTTGCCAACCCACCAAATGATGCTATTTGGAATGCATGTCGCTAACGGGTGATTGCCAACGCCTTTTCCCGTATAATCTGTCCAACCGGTTTATTTTCTAAATGGCTTTCTAACCAGGAAAGAATATCCAAATACAAAAAAGCTCTTTTTTCGTATGGATGGTTCTCATATTTCTTGAGCTCGTTATAGAGCTTCTGAAATTCATTTCTAAGTTCATTCGGGTATATGTCACCAAGACTACGTAAAAACTTTATCATCTCTTTTTGAACTGCATGTAAGTCGTTCATTTTCAATAAGAACTTGTAGGTGCTTTTAAGCTGTACTTCCAGGTGATAGTCCATTCCTGCCTCATAATGTGCAACGAGGCTCAATACACGGGCAAAACACATAAGATCCTCGCGCATTTTTAGGTTTTTATTTGAAATGATTTTCTTTAGATAGACAATGCAATTTTTATTGTCTCCATTTCCAAAATAAAGACATGCAATCTTATAATATAAAAGCATGATATGGTGCTCATCAATCCTATCCTTATGTTTTTTGATTCCGTACTCAATAATGTTAACCAAATAGAGTCCTTTATTGAAGGTGCCCTCTAAAAAATGAAGGTTTAATTTGTTTGAATTTATGTATAAAAACGCAAGCGAAGCTATATTATCATTCTGAGGAAACTTAGGGCTACCAACTTGCGCTTCCATTCGCTCTAAGGTCTCCTTGAACTGAGATCTATATTTTACAAAAAACTGAGATTCCAATAGATAATGATTCCCCTTTAAAAAGAAAACAGGGTTCAAAGCAATCATTTCTTCATTATCATAGAAAAGATCTACCCATTTACTTGCATATTTATAAGAGGACAAAAAATCTTGGGTTAGAAAACTATACCATAAATGGGCTTTATAGAGCCATAATTTTTCGCGAAAGCCCAAATCATCCCGATTGTAGATGGGCATGTGCTTCTCAAAATAATTCTTTACGCTTCTTAAATCTTCATCATTCCGTACATAACCTACTTTCAGCATCATTCCGTACAACTGTAAAGACAAATTGGAAAGCTTGCTTGTCATTACATTGTGTGCTGAGAGTTCTTTTGCTTGTACCGAAAGCTCATCCGCCCGATCAGGAATACTTCTAGTAATATATTGGGTCTCAATTATTTTTTCGAGCTCCACAATTTCATAAGCCACATTCTTTTCCTCATTCTCTATTGCAAAATTTTTGGCCTTGTCCAAAATTTTCAAACTTTGCTTATACAGTCCCTTTTGATAAAGGATTGTGGCAAAATCCAATTGCTCCCGTATTTGAACCCGAATATTTTGATTTACGGGGTTCAATCGCAAGCTTACAAGTATTTGTTTGTAGAGATGTGCCTTTAGGTTGGATAGTTGCGCTTTTTTTACAATTCCGCTTTCTAAAATTTGCCGTTCGTCATACATCCGCATCTTATCCATAAGGTTAAAAAGCGCCAGGAATTTAGCGTCTGTATTTACCCCAAGACGACCAACATAGAGTTTAAACTGACGTTTCTCTGATTTGGAAAGCGACTTAATCAGTACAAATAAGGTGTCCCTATGGGCATTTGTCATCGTAAAATATATAATTTAAACAATTGTAATTCAGACATTTAAATACTATGAAATACAATTTAACGTTGTAATGATTTTTATCATTTTTTAGTTCTTGAAAACTCCTACCATATCTTCGTATAGCTTAGAATAAATTGACTAAAATAATGAGTAAAGATAAGGTACAAATTTTTGATACTACACTTAGGGATGGTGAACAGGTCCCTGGCTGTAAGTTGGATACGACTCAAAAATTGGTCATAGCTGAGCGTTTGGATCAACTTGGAGTTGATGTTATTGAAGCTGGCTTTCCTATTTCAAGTCCTGGAGACTTCAAATCTGTTCATGAAATCGCAAAATTGGTCAAAAATGCAACGGTCTGTGGCTTAACCAGAGCCGTTAAAAAAGATATAGAAGTTGCCGCTGAAGCCATAAAGATTGCCAAAAGACCAAGAATACATACTGGCATTGGTACTTCGGATTCCCATATAAAATACAAGTTTAACACCACCCGAGACAAAATCATTGAGCGCGCAGTTGAGGCCGTTACATATGCAAAGTCTTTTGTGGAAGATGTGGAGTTTTATGCGGAGGACGCAGGGCGTACGGATAACGAATTCTTGGCGCAGGTCTGCGAAGCTGTGATCAAAGCTGGTGCCACCGTTCTTAATATTCCGGATACTACTGGATATTGCTTACCGGAAGAATATGGAGCAAAAATGAAGTATCTAAAAGAAAATGTCAAGGGAATAGACAATGCCATACTTTCTTGTCACTGTCATAATGATTTGGGCTTGGCAACCGCTAATTCCATTGCTGGAGTAGTAAATGGCGCCAGGCAAATTGAGTGTACCATAAATGGTATTGGAGAACGTGCTGGAAACACTTCTTTAGAAGAGGTAGTCATGATTTTAAGACAGCATCCCTATTTAAATTTAGATACAAACGTTAACAGCACACTTCTTTTGGATACCAGTCAGATGGTATCACAAAAAATGGGAATGCCGGTACAGCCAAATAAAGCTATAGTTGGTTCCAATGCCTTTGCCCATAGCTCAGGAATACATCAAGATGGGGTTATCAAGCAGCGTGAAACCTATGAGATTATGGATCCAAAGGATGTTGGTGTAAGCGAATCTTCCATTGTACTTACAGCCAGAAGTGGCCGTGCAGCTTTGGCATATAGAGCAAAAAATGTGGGCTACGAACTCACCAAGCTACAATTGGATGTGGTCTATGAAAACTTTCTGAAATTTGCGGATCAAAAAAAGGAAATTTTGGATGAGGATATTCATCAAATTATTGATACCTGTGATATTTCTATCGAAAGTTTGGCATAATTACCTGTTCTTAACCTTCAAATAAGCCTTACATGAATCTCAATATAGCTTTGCTACCTGGTGATGGTATTGGCCCCGAAGTATTAAGGCAAGCTGTGAAATGTCTTCAGGCCGTTGAAGAAACCTTTAACCATAATTTCATCTATAAAGAAGCATTGGTTGGGGCAATTGCAATCCACAAAAAAGGAAGTCCACTTCCAGATACCACACTGAAACTATGTAAGGAAGCAGATGCTGTTTTATTTGGAGCTATTGGAGATCCAAAATATGATAATGATCCAAATTCCAAAGTAAGACCAGAGCAAGGCTTATTAACATTGCGCAAAGAACTTGGACTCTTCGCAAATATTAGGCCTGTTCAAATATTCCCTACCCTAATTGAAAACTCCCCCTTAAAAAAAGAAATCATTACTGGTACCGATTTCACTATTTATCGTGAGTTGACAGGAGGAATCTATTTTGGTGAAAAAAAATTGAACGATGAAGGTACCGTAGCCTCCGATCTTTGCGAGTATTCAGAAAAAGAAATAAGTCGTATCGCCCACTTAGCTTTTAAGGCAGCCAAAAATAGAAGAAACAAACTTACTTTGGTTGATAAGGCCAATGTTTTGGAATCCTCCAGATTATGGAGGAAAGTTGTGGCTAAAATTGGCGAAAGTTATCCTGATGTCGCCTTGGATTTTCTTTTTGTTGACAATGCGGCCATGCAAATTATTTTAAACCCAAGTCAGTTTGATGTCATCCTTACAGAGAATATGTTTGGTGATATTATTTCTGATGAAGGAAGTGTAATTGGTGGCTCTATTGGTTTATTGGCCTCTGCCTCCGTTGGAAATGAAAGTGCAATGTTTGAACCTATTCATGGCTCATACCCACAAGCTACGGGAAAAGATATTGCCAATCCGATTGCGTCTATACTTTCAGCAGCGATGCTTTTAGAGCATTTTAAACTTTTTGAAGAGGCAATGGCAGTAAGGGAAGCGGTTGACAAATCTTTAAAAAAAGGCGTTGTGACCCCAGATTTGGATGCTTCCAGTAAGTATGGCACCAATCAGGTGGGAGATTTTATTGCTGATAATATTGTGGATAGTGAGGATGATATCAATATTAACGATGAAAATATCGACCTAGGCCAATCAACAATTATTTGATTACCATCTTATTTCTTACTTCGTAGGAATCCAATTGTCTCATCAAACTCTTTTTTGAATTCTTCATGTTTGTCACCCGTCGCCGGACCGTTGAAACCCGTATGAATTTTTTGTACATCACCCTTTTTATCTATATAAATTGTGGTGGGATACGAGAGAACATGGTTTAACATGGGTAGTTTTTCGTTGGCAATTTTCTTATCGGAAGTTCCATATTGGGCCAATACTATTGGATATTCAACCCCTACCCTATTTTTAAGTTTTTTTATTCCCTCAAATGCTTTTTCCTTTGTTTTTGCATACTCAAATGCCAATGCAACAAACTCAACATCTTCCATGGGGTAATCTTTCACATAGTTCACATAAAATTTTGTTTCATCCAAGCAATTGGGGCACCATGTACCCATAATTTGTACCAATACCACTTTATCCTTAAATCTCGTATCTGACAGACTAATCATAGTACCAGTCTCATCTGGAAATGAGAAGTCTATTTTATGATAGCCTTCTTTTAAAAAAGTCAATGTACTCGCATCCGGTAATTCAAAGGCTTCGTTCCGTTTTGCAACAAATTTTTCCGCATAATGGTTTCCTGAATAGAAATAGCCATTCAAAGTACTATCCGTGACCTTTGCAGTAAACAGAAAAACATGAGCACCATCAAAAGTTGAAAGATTTAATGAATCCCCATCTACAACTCCTTCCAAATATCGGTAATCCCCAGTCTCGGTTCGGAACGTACCTGTCACCCTATTGTTTTGCTGAATAAATATACCTTTTGCAGGATATTCTCCATTCTCCCCATCATCAAAATGGGCCTCCCAAACTCCAGAAACATTGGTTTTTGAATTGGACTTTACATCAAATCGGTCTCGTTTCCCATAACTCGCATGAAAAGGCACCACACGATTTAAACTTTCTTTTATGAAGTTTCCTTCTATCGTGTGTTCCGAAAAAGTACCCAATACATAACCTTCAAAAATTGGCATTTTAATACGTATGGAATCATTGTAGATTTCAATTTCATCAACAGTGACCACTTCATTGGAATTGTAGATTTCAATAGTTAACTCGCCATTATGGTTTTCCAAAACTTTGAATGTAAAGGGTAGTATTTTACTGGATGAAACATCCATCTTGCCCCACCAATCCCCAATTGCCAGCTCTTTCTTTTCTTGTTGACATGAAAAAAATAGCAACGATAGAGAGCAGACCAAAACAAAAATTCTTTTCATAATCAAGAAGATTTATTGCATTTATCTAAAATACAACCAAAAACTTACACTCATTACATGAGTTTAGCATAATATTTACATTGAATCTGTAACCCTATTGTTTTATATTTGTCCACTTTAAAATTGGGGTATGAAAATTTCTTACAACTGGTTGAAGCAATTTTTGCAAATTGACTGGAATTCGCAAAAAACAGGAGAGCTGTTGACGGACTTAGGTCTTGAAGTTGAGGGCATTTCCAGCTTTGAATCGGTTAAAGGAGGATTGCAAGGTGTGGTGGTTGGACATGTACTTACATGTGACAAACACCCAAATGCGGATAGGCTTAAACTAACCACGGTTGATATTGGAGAGGAAGCTCCTGTACAAATTGTTTGTGGGGCCCCTAATGTTGCCGTAGGTCAAAAAGTTCCCGTTGCAACCATAGGCACTACATTGTATTCACCAGAAGGAGAACCTTGGCAAATAAAAAAAGGAAAAATACGAGGAGAGGAAAGCCACGGAATGATTTGCGCTGAAGATGAATTAGGCTTAGGAAAAGGGCATGATGGCATTATGGTGCTAAGTGAGATTTTGGAGCCCGGAACGCCATGTGCAGATGTTTTTGAAATTGAAAATGATGAAGTTTTTGAAATAGGCCTTACTCCCAATCGTGCAGATGCCATGAGTCATTATGGTGTTGCCCGTGATCTTAAGGCTGGACTGGAGCAACAAGAAATTCAAAAAGAGTTGGTTACCCCATCAACAAGTAATTTTTTAGTTGATAATAGGTCATTGAAAATTGATGTTGAGGTTGAAGATATTGCCCTGGCACCAAGATATTGTGGTTTAACCATTAACAATATCATTGTTCAGGAATCTCCAGATTGGTTAAAAAATCGTTTGAGGGCAATTGGCCTGTCCCCAATAAATAATATTGTTGATGTTACCAACTATGTATTACATGAACTCGGTCAGCCGCTGCATGCTTTTGATGCATCAAAAATTAAAGGCGCCAAAATTAATGTAAAGACATTGCCCGCTGGTACAAAATTCACAACTCTGGATAATATGGAGCGGGAACTTCACGAAGATGACCTTATGATTTGTGATGATGAAAAACCCATGTGTATTGCAGGAGTTTTTGGAGGAATTCACTCAGGTGTCACGGAACATACTTCATCTATATTTTTGGAAAGCGCATATTTTGATTCTGTCTCAATTCGGAAAACGGCAAAAAGACATGGCCTTAACACCGATGCTTCCTTTAGGTTTGAACGTGGTATTGACATTAACATAACCGAATACGCATTGAAACGCGCCGCTTTGTTGATACGAGAAATTGCAGGGGGCGATATTAGTTCGGAAGTGGTAGACCTCTACCCTAAAAGAGCCCAAGAGCAACAGGTTTTTTTGACTTTTGATAAAATAAACTCTCTAATTGGCCAGGAAATCCCAAGAGATACCATAAAATCTATTTTGAGTTCTCTAGAAATAAAAGTCAACAATGTTACCGAGTCCGGTCTAGGATTAACAATTCCTACTTACCGAGTAGATGTTGAGAGAGAAGTGGATGTAATTGAGGAAATTCTTAGGGTTTATGGATATAACAATATAGATTTCAAAGAAAAACTTACAGCCTCTATTGCTAAAACCTCCAATTTTGAAAACTATAAGGTTCAAGATGTTGTCGGTACTATGTTAGCGGCTCAAGGTTTTTATGAAATCATGACCAACAGCTTGGTAGGGGCAGAAAGTCAAAATGCGTTCAATACAGGAACAAGTCCTGTGGAAATGATGAATCCGCTAAGTTCAGACTTGTCGGTGCTTAGAACATCAATGCTTTATTCGGGTCTACAAACAGTTGGGTACAATAACAATCGGCAAAAAACCAATTTGCGCCTATTTGAATTTGGTAAAACATATTGTAAGGTTGGTACAGAATACAAAGAGAAGCAGCATTTAGCCATTTTTATATCTGGAAATCGTTCGGAGGATAGCTGGGCTACAGATTCAAAGAAGACTGATTTTTTCTTTCTCAAAGGATATGTAGAAACCATTTTTAACCGCCTTGGCATAAAAGAAATTGATGTTGAGCCCTACAGTGATACTATTTATGCTGAAGGTTTGTCATGCAGTAAAAATGGAAAAGTAATAGGTACTTACGGATTGGCAAGCAAACAAATACTCAAAAAATCTGATGTAAAACAAGATGTTTTTTATGCTGATTTTGATTGGGACGCTATTCTTGATTGTATTAGTACCCAAAATATTACTTTCAGGGAAATTCCAAAATTTCCAGAGGTCACCAGAGATTTTGCCCTTTTATTGGATGAGGCAACATCATTCCAGCAAGTATATGATTTGGCTTGGAAAACTGAAAAAAATCTCCTGAAAAAAGTGAACCTATTTGATGTTTATACGGGGAGTAAATTACCCAAAGGGAAGAAATCCTATGCAATAAGTTTTACACTTTCAGATGAGAAAAAGACATTGACCGATAAGCAAATAGATAAAATTATGGCAAAATTATTAACCACTTATCAAAAGGAATTGTCCGCGGAACTACGCTGATTACATCTGCGATGGAAGTATGACACTATCAATTTCATGGATAACCCCATTCTTCTGATTCACATCTGCCACTGTTATTCTTGCTGTATTGCCCAAATGATCTGTTAATACTATATCGTAACCATCCATCTGAGCGATGAGCTTTTTACCCTGAATAGTAGTAAAGCTTGCTTTACCATTTCCCTTGCACATGGCCCTCAAAATTTTTGATGCCGATAAGTTACCCGCAACTATATGATAGGTTAACAAAGACTTCAACTCTGATTTATCTTTTGAGTTGATCAACTCTTCTATTTTGGTACTTGAAAACTTCTCAAAAGCCTTATCAGAAGGTGCGAAAACTGTAAAGGGTCCAGACTTATCCAAAATATCATCCATTTTTGTGGCCTTAACAGCTGCCATCAAAATTTTATGCGTGTTGGATTCAATTGTATTTTGGGTTATCGATTTTGTTTCTGAAGAATTAGTCTCTTGCGCATTTGTCGAAACTGTGAGGACAAAACATAGACCAAGTAGGGTTTTCTTGAATGGGGCTTTCATAGATGTTCTAATCTTTGGGACTACCTTAATTAATGCACTTTAAAAGTATGTTTAGACGATTAAATGCTAAAATCTTCGATAAGTTACACATTTTTATGAAAACGCTCTCTGTATTTAAAAAATGAAATGTTATTTAACATAATATTAACATTTCAATCTTTAGCAGGATCAACACTGAAAAACACAATTCGTTAAATTTGAATGAATTGCTAAGAAAAAGACATGTTATTTAAAAACACCAACATTGAGCGGGAACTTTCCTCATTGCGGAATAAATCATTAAATGAAAATCGTATTCTTCGGGATGTACATCACATTTTGGAAGAGGACAATGCAAAGGAAATCAAAATAAACAAACAGCTTGGTTCCAAAAATAGCCCACATACCAATAATTTTGATTTTGAACTTCTTGAAACAAAAAGGATCTATCATTTAGACCAAATCAAAGAGATTTGTATAAATTATAGACTTCGTTTTTTAGATAGTCGATATTTCAAAGGCAAAATTCCACAAAGCGCCATTTCTAAAATTAAAAAACTGGAAGCTTCCCATAACATTGAAATTCAAGGATTCAAAATTATGGCACCTTCTAAACTCTTTAAGTTGGAGGACAAGGATGACCCGTTGCTTTTTGCACCAATTGGGAATGATTATTTCTATTTGATCCATAAATGGGGAAACGACCTTCACCCTTTTCGTAAGGTATTGGTCTGGCCATTTAAAAACATGGTCAATCTACTGTTTCTGCTATTATTTATGAGTTATTTGACAACCCTTTTGGTTCCGGACGGGCTATTTTCGAAAAAAAGCACAAACGCCGAGTTCTGGATCATTTACTTTTTTATGTTCAAGTGTATTGCTTCAGTGGCGTTATTTTATGGTTTTGCCCTGGGTAAAAACTTTAATCCAGCAATTTGGAACAGTAAATACTTTAACGCTTAGACTATACAGTCGCCATAGCGTACATTTTCTCACGTTGTTCTTTTATGGATTTATCAGACATATAATCATCAAAAGTTGCGTAGCGATCAATTGTGCCTTTTGGCGTAAGCTCTATAATCCTGGTTGCCACTGTGTGGACAAACTCATGGTCATGTGTCGTTAGCAAAACAGTTCCTTTAAAATTCTTTAGAGAATTGTTAAACGCCGTAATACTCTCGAGGTCCAAATGGTTGGTAGGTTCATCCAACAACAATACATTGGCGCGTAACAGCATCATCCTACTTAACATGCAGCGTACTTTTTCACCGCCTGAAAGCACCGTACATTTCTTTAGGGCCTCTTCACCGCTGAACAGCATTTTTCCTAAAAACCCCCTTACATAAACTTCTTCCCTTTCTTCTTCAGTTTTTGTCCATTGACGAAGCCAATCCACTAAATTGATGTTGTCTTCAAAATACGATGCATTATCAGCAGGCAAATAAGAATGTGTTGTTGTTATTCCCCATTGATATGTACCACTATCAGCTTTTATCTTTCCATTGATAATATCATAAAACGCCGTAGTTGCCCTTGAATCTTTTGAGATAATAGCAACTTTATCGCCCTTGGCAAGGTTGATATTAACGTCTTGAAACAATAAATCTCCATCTTCAGAAGTGGCAGAGAGTTTTTCTATATTCAAAATTTGATCTCCAGCTTCGCGTTCTCGTTCAAAAATAATGGCTGGGTACCTTCTGCTTGAAGGCTTTATATCTTCAATTTTAAGTTTGCTCAACATTTTTTTACGCGATGTTGCTTGTTTGCTCTTGGCAACGTTTGCGCTAAATCGCATTATAAACTCTTGGAGTTCCTTTGCTTTGTCCTCAGCCTTTTTATTTTGCTGCGCACGTTGACGGGCTGCCAACTGACTGCTTTCATACCAAAATGTATAATTTCCGGAAAAAAGATTAATCTTACCAAAATCTATATCAGCAATACTGGTACAAACAGCATCTAAAAAGTGTCTATCGTGAGATACTACGATTACTGTATTTTCATAATTGGCCAAGAAGTTCTCCAACCAACTTATCGTCTCATAATCCAAATCGTTTGTAGGCTCATCCATAATCAATAGATCCGGATTTCCAAATAAGGCCTGAGCCAAAAGCACACGAACCTTTAGCTTGGAATCCATATCGCTCATATTGGTGTAATGTAACTCCTCTGCTATCCCTAAGTTAGATAATAGCGCAGCAGCATTGCTATCGGCGTTCCAACCGTTCATTTCTTCAAATTGAACTTGAAGCTCTCCAATTTTTTCCGCATTCTCATCTGTATAGTCCGCATAGAGGGCATCTATCTCCTTTTTTATGGTGAAAAGAGGCTTATTACCCATAACAACTGTCTCCAGTACCGGAACTTCATCATACGCATTATGATTCTGTTCCAATATGGACATCCGCTTTCCCGGTTCCAAGTGAACGCTTCCAGAAGTGGCGTCTATTTGTCCTGCTATTATTTTTAAAAAGGTAGATTTTCCTGCACCGTTGGCGCCAATTATACCATAACAATTTCCTTGGGTGAAGGTAACATTCACCTCATCGAACAAAACTCTTTTTCCAAATTGAACGGATAAATTAGATACTGATAGCATGCAATAATAAATTTTTTGCAAAAATAGCTAAAACCTATGCGTATTACCAATTTAAACGTACATTATTAAACTACACAATTACAAGGTTTTACAACATTTAACTAGCTATTAACAAGAGTCGTTTTAAGGTATTCGTAATTTTGTCCATCGAACAAGTTGGTTCCCGCATATGATTAGACTTTTACTTGGCCTCTCCTTTTTGTCAATTTTAGGGTGCTCTGAAAAATCCGGAGAGTGTCCTTCTGTTTTTTTTGGTGGAGAGATTGTTAATCCAACAAGTGATTACGTTGTTCTCTACAAGAATGATAGCTATGTTGATTCCGTGAAACTGGATGAAGGCAATCGATTTGCATTCAATCTACAGGCAATAGAAGAAGGTTTATACCATTTTGATCACAGTCCAGAGCTGCAATACCTTTATCTTCAGGAAGGTGATAGTATTTTAATTCGGTTAAACACCGTTGAGTTTGACGAATCATTGGTCTTCTCCGGTCAAGGAAGCGAAATCAACAACTTTTTAATAGAGATGTTCTTGACCTATGAAAAAGAATCACCCTTTGTTTACGACTACTATGCATTGAACCCTGAAGAATTCAAACAAAAAATTGATTCTTTACGAAATTTGAAAATTGCCAGCTTGGAAGAAATGACCCAAGACAATCTATTGTCTGAAAAAGCTCTTTCCATTGCCAAAGCATCTATAGATTACAACAACTTCATATACAAAGAAAAATATCCTTTTTACCACAAAAAGAAAACGGACGAGGAGACAATCCATGAATTGTCCAATGGCTTTTACGATTACCGGTCTACTTTAGATTTAAATAGAAAAGACCTTGCCTATTTTAGGCCTTACTTCGATTTTGTGAAATACCATTTTGGCAACCTGTCCTACATGTCATGTATGAAGAGTTGTGGGTCTGCTGAAAAACCGGGAGGGAAACATTTACATTTTAACAAGCATAAGATTAAACTGGTAGATAGTTTGGTGGCAGAAACTGAATTGAGGGATATGCTTTTTAGAAATATTGCCATGGATTATTTGTTGAAAGAGCATGATTCCAACAAGGAATGCCAAGCCTTCATTAATAAGTTTGATTCATTGTCTACAAATGACGAGCACAAGGAAGAGATAGCACACCTATATCAAGGAATCCAAAACCTACAGCCAAATTACAGCCTTCCTGATTTAATGCTTCTGGACACAAATAATAATGAAATTTCCTTGAAAGACATTAGCAAGAAGAAAAATACGGTCTTCTATTTTTGGACCGCTTCACAAAAAAAACATTTCAGAAATGTTAGCAAACAAGTAAGAAAGCTGAAAAAAGAAAACCCAGATTTAAATTTTGTTGGCATCAATCTACGCAATAGCCATGCACAGTGGGTGAAAATGCTTGACCAACATAGTATGGACAAAACCAACCAATATCATGGGAAAAATTTTAAGGAAGTGAGGAACACCATGATCATTGATGGTCTAAACAAATGTGTTATTGCAAAGGATACTATTATTGTTGATGCATTTGCAAACCTATATGCATCTTTTGAAAAACAGAAAAAGCTCTAAAAACATACTTTTCCAGAGCTTTTTTCAATTTGCATTTTTTCTGATTCTTTACCCGTTACCTTTACGATAATCTGCTAAGAATTTTTCCAACCCAATATCAGTAAGTGGATGTTTTAAAAGACCTTCAATTGAAGATAATGGTCCTGTCATTACATCAGCACCTATTTTTGCACAATCAATCACATGCATTGTATGACGTATTGATGCTGCCAATATTTGCGTATCAAACCCGTAATTGTCATAAATCAATCGGATTTCAGAAATCAGGTTAAGACCATCTGTGGATATGTCGTCCAATCTTCCTAAAAATGGAGAAACATAGGTTGCTCCAGCTTTTGCTGCCAACAAGGCCTGCCCTGCTGAAAACACTAAAGTACAATTGGTTCTAATTCCTTTATCTGAAAAATATTTTAAAGCTTTTACACCATCTTTGATCATTGGGACCTTTACCACTATTTGCTCGTGCAATTTGGCAAGCTCCTCCCCTTCTTTGACCATTCCATCAAAATCTGTAGAAACTACTTCTGCAGAAACATCACCATCAACAATCTTGCAGATATCCACATAATGCTTAAGAATGTTTTCTCTTCCTGTTATTCCTTCTTTAGCCATCAATGATGGATTTGTAGTCACGCCATCCAAAACGCCAAGTTGTTGTGCTTCGGAAATTTGGTCAAGATTAGCTGTATCAATAAAAAATTTCATTTTTATTTGCTTGTTTTTAAGTTTACTAATGAATCAATTGCGAATTTACAACATTAACAAACCTTGTCGCCCATCTTTGACCAAAATATGTGTACGGGGCTCTATTCCACCACCTGAATTGTGAACTCCCTTACTGTAGATTCTGAACATGTTGGACTTCTATCATACCCATCATAATCATAACCTTCAACAAACAATTCCACTCTAAACCTATACGTGCCCGTTTCTTCAGGAGTACCAAAAAATTCTACTGATCTTCTATTAAAATCATAAAAAATGCCTGGAGGAAGCTCACCTATGACATCAAAGAAATAGTCATAATCATTATCATTGACCTCATTGCTTATCTCAGCAGTGACAATATCATAGTAATCGTCACCAACAAAACCAATGAGCAATTGTTTGTTGTGGATTTCTGGATTGATGTTAAAAATGCATTCATAAATTTCGTCACACCCTCCAAAAAGCAGTAGCAGAGAGAGTGAACAAATTCCGGTAAGTCTTTTCAGTTGTATCATGTTTTTCTAATTATCAAAAAACATGCCATCACTTTATAGCTTATAATGATTGAGCAAAAGTCGCTCATAGATTTTGTCTGGCAAGACCTTCTTTAAAAACAGCGAAAACTTTTGCATAAACTCTCCTACAGGGTTGTGAATCTTCGGGTTTTGTTTTTGAATAATGGCATACACTTTCTCAGCAACTTGAATGGGATCACCGCCAGCATCCACATGCTCGTTCATTAAATCCAAGGATCTTTGATATACCGCCTCGTATGGTGAACCATCCATAACCGGTGCGTGATATCTACCCGCCGCTATGTTAGTAGCAAAATCTCCAGGTGCAAGATTGGTAATGGAAATCCCAAAATCTTTTACCTCCATCCGTAATGCTTCAGTAATTACTCCTAACGCTCCCTTCGAGGCCGAATAATACCCTCTAAATGGCAAACCCATATAGCCTGCAATGGATGTTATATTGATGACCTTCCCCCCACCCTGTTCTCTCATTTGAGGCAAAACAGCCTTTATTACATGTATGGGGCCATGAAAATTGATGTCAAAAACATTTAAGATTTCTTCATGGGGTGTTTCTTCAATTGGACCTGTAATTCCAACACCAGCATTATTAATCAAGATATCCAATCTTCTTTCTTTTGAAATGACCTCGGCAACCGCTTTGGTAATAGTCTCTGGAATCTTTACATCAAGTGGCAATAACTCAAAAGCATCAAAATCTTGATAGTTTTTGGGATTTCTGGCAGTGCCATAAACCTTAAAGTTCTTGGAGGTCAAATAGGTTCCGATGGCCTTTCCCAAGCCTGAGGAACCACCTGTTATCAAAACAACTTTTTTATCCATCATTACGGTTTAAAATTGTAGTTGAAGCATTCACAATTACGTGACTTTAGGGAACAAAAAAAGGCAAGCTACCTACATCGCACCGCTACGACCGCATACCCTTGCTGCGTTCCCACCCTGGGGGATTTTGCAGGAGCTGGTCGTGTAGGACTTGCCAAATGCAAATATACGACCTTTTAAATTTGCTGCAATCCCATTTCATCCTTAATTTCGATGACCAGGATGCTACAAATGAAACATATTATTAAAACCATGGTCAAGCTACTTTCTATTTTTGGATTCTTGCTCTTTTTTTTGGGTTGTGGAGGAGAAACGGACCCAGCAAAACTCTTTACCATTCAATTAGAGGGAAATAAAAATAAGTTCCAACACAATCAAAAAGTTGGGGTTGCCATAGGGAACAAAAAAAATATTGAAATATCAGAAATCCAGTATAGCATGGATGGTCAGGAATTAGTTTTAACGGATGGCAAATTAACCTTAAGTCCCAAAACTCTAGGCAACAAAGTGTTGAAAGCCAAACTAACCGTTGAAGGACAACCTGTTGAGCTTGAAAAGAAAATCAAACTACTGTCAGCCACAGCACCGGAGGTGTATACCTACGATATTATCAACACTTATCCGCACGACCCAAAGGCCTATACACAGGGATTGGAATTCAGTAATGGTATTCTTTATGAAAGTACGGGCAAAAAAGGAGCATCAACCATTAGGAAAGTAAATTTTGAGACCGGGGAAATCCTTCAAAAAATAGATTTGGACAAAACTGTATTTGGAGAAGGCATCACCTTATTGAATGATAAACTATACCAACTAACATGGCGAAGTGGGCTGGGTTACATATACAATCCTAGCAATTTGGAGAAAATCAAAAATTTCAGTTATGGTGAAAGTCGTGAAGGTTGGGGGCTGTGCAATGATGGTAAACAGCTTTATAAGAGTGATGGTACAGAGAAAATATGGTTTTTAGAGCCCTCTACGCTTCAAGAAATGGGTTACATTGAGACAGTGACCAACAAGTCCATTTTTAATATGGCCAATGAATTGGAATATGTTGATGGAAAGTTATACGCCAACGTCTATCAAAAAGAAAGTATGATGATCATTGATGCTGCCTCTGGGGCAATTGAAGGGGTAATTAATTTTGGTGGTCTTAAAAACAAAGTAAAAAAAGGTCCCGAATGGGACGAAGGCAATTCGGTTTTAAATGGTGTGGCCTATCATAAAGAAAGAGAGACTTTTTTTGTTACCGGAAAAAACTGGAACAAGCTGTTTGAGGTAAAAATTCGGAAAAAAAATTAATGAATTCATATAAAGAGGTATTTGAAGTGGTTCAAAGTGATTTGGACGACTTAGATCATGTGAACAACATAAGATATATAGAATGGATTCAGCAGGTTTCTAAAAATCATTGGTTCAAGGCAACGGACATTAACATTAGAAACAATTGTATTTGGGTCGTTAGAAACCATAACATCACATATAAAAAGGCCGCAAAACTGAACGATCAAATTGAAGTCAGCACCTATATCAAGAATACGAAAGGCGCTCTTTCCACACGAGTTGTGGAAGTTAAAAACAATAAAACGGGTAAGCTTTTAGTTAAAGCCTCTACAGAATGGTGCCTTTTGGACGCAAAGACACTTAGACCGAAACGTGTTCCTGATTCCATTCAAAACCTATTTAGTAGAACGTGAATCGCTGGTATATAAAATTTAGTATGATTTTTTTAGGGCTTGCCCTAGCTATCTTCCTAGGTTCTTGCCGCAGTGATTTTGAGTATACCCCTAGTTCAGGAAATCTCCAGTTCTCAAAGGACACAGTTTTTCTTGATACCGTTTTCACAAATATTGGCAGTAGCACCTATACACTTAAAGTTTATAATAGAGGAAATGATGATATCTTCATTCCCTTTGTCGGTCTGGAAAATGGTATGAACAGTAGCTACAGGCTTAATGTTGATGGAGCTGCTGGAAAAGAATTCAGCAACGTGCCATTATTGGCCAAGGATAGTCTTTTTGTTTTTATAGAGACTACTTTTGATGTTTCCCAAACTTCGGAAAATGAATTTTTATACACCGAAGCACTGGTATTTGGAAACGGATCCAATGCCCAAGAAGTACAATTGGTCACTTTGGTCAAAGATGCCGTTTTCTTGTATCCCAGTGAGCTTTCCAATGGTTCTAAAGAAACTTTGTCACTTGGATTGGACGAAGATGGCAACGAAATTCAAATTGAGGGCTTTTTTCTTGAGGAGAATGAACTCCAATTTACAAATGAAAAACCTTATGTAATCTATGGCTATGCCGCTGTTCCAGAAGATGCAACGCTGACCATGCAGGCAGGTACAAGGGTTCATTTTCATCAAAATTCCGGAATCTTGGTAAGTGGTGGAGCTTCAATACAGGTGAATGGCCTTTTAAGTGAAGATTCAGATTTGCTTGAAAATGAGGTCATTTTTGAAGGAGATCGCTTAGAACCAACATACGCCGATGAACCTGGGCAATGGGGAACAATTTGGTTAAGGTCTGGAAGTATAAACAATTATATAGAGTACCTCACAATCAAAAATGCTACAATAGGATTACGGATTGATGGGGATGGAATTTTAGACGACCCCACAGTAACAATTAAGAACACACAGGTCTATAACAGTCTAAATTATAACCTTTGGGCCACCACAGCCAATATTATTGCAGAAAATACGGTACTGGGGAGCGCTGGTTTCAATTCATTTTATGGTAACCTGGGAGGAAAGTATAGTTTTACCCATTGTACCTTTGCCAATTATTGGAACAATGGTTTTAGACAAGGAACCGCTTTGGCGTTGGATAATTTTCTTCAGACGCCTACAGATATAGTCACTGAGAATCTGGAAAATGCGAATTTCACAAACTGTATTATATATGGTAGCCAATCCATTGAACTTACGCTAAGACAAGACACCAACAAAACATTCAATTTTACCTTTACCAATTGTCTTTTAAAATTCAATGACCCCAATGGTCAATTTGCGAATGAACCTCTTTATGATTTTGACAATTCTTCACTTTACCAAAATACCATTTTAAACCAAGATCCAGATTTCATCCAAGTTTTGGACAATCAATTTAGTATTGGTCCAGAATCAGCTGCCATAGATGCAGCCGAATCCAATATTTTCCCTCCAATTCCGACAGATATTTTAGGAGTGGACAGAACGCAAGATCCGGATGTTGGTGCCTATGAAAATGGAATTATGAACTAATTTTCTTGCTTAAATTGTTCTTTTCTTACAAGAAAAGGCGTTTTTGGGGAAAATCCATAGTTTTTTTAAGGCAAAACTGCAATGAGTTTTTTCCACACGTTAGTAACTTGCAACCAGTAAGTTACACATGGATTACACCTATCTTATTATAGACGCCAATGCAGGATCTAAATTGCAGCTACAGTTGTACTTGCAAGACTATGGTGATTTCACGTGTATAGATATTGTTAGAAATCATAGCGATGGACTGAATTCCATTTTAAAATATACTCCAGATATCGTTCTTATCAATCTTAATGAAGATGGGATGAGTTATTTCCAGATGGTCACGGAACTTAATCAGTTTATGGAATCAATTCCAATCATCATTGGGTTTTCGACTTCTAAAAAATATGCATACAATGCTATAAAAAGTGGTTTTTTTGATTATTGGATTCTTCCCCACAATGAGTTCGATATTAGGAAAACTATATTGCGGCTGCGTAAATTATATCCCAAACAAAACGTTCCATCTACCATTTGTTTAAAATCCTACAATGATTATCGCTATTTGGATACCAATGACATTCTATATTTAAAATCGGACAACAATGCCACTGATTTTTTTATGTTGGATGGTAATGTTGTAAGCGCATTTAAAACATTAAAGTCTTTTGAGGAAAGACTTCCCCAAAGCTTTATCCGCATTCATCAAAGCTATATATTGAATAGTAGGTACGTATCCCGAATCAATTATGGTAAATCCGTTTGTACCCTACGTAGTGAACGTGAGGACGAATTACCTTTTTCCAAGACGTATAAGAATAAGATTGACGCATTAAAAGAAATGCTCTCCAAAACGGCCATTAAGACACTCAATTAGTTTAATTCTTACAGTTCCTCTTAAAATTCTAGTAGAATCCCGAAAAATACTAAAACCCTATAGATTTAATTCTTACAGGTTTAGGTGCTAGGTATCTTGTCGCCATTAACAACTAAATATCCATATTATGAGAAAGACGTTAAGTATTTTAGCTATTGCTGCAATGACAATTGGAATGGTATCTTGTGAAGCAGAATCCAGTGTTCAAGAAACCGAAGATCTTTTTGAAAGCATAGCGGACCAAGATGCTACCGAGGGAAGTGAGTCCAAAGAAGATGCTAGAGAAAATTAATTGAAATTAAATTTTTGTCTCTTGAAAAAAAACCTGCGTGTTTTAGTATCCATTACTCTGTGTTGTAGTTTTTCTGCATGTACCAGAGATAATAAGTTAACGGATTATGAAACTAAACTTTCAAACAAATCCGACAACATACACACTAATTCAAAAAATGAGGTCAAAACCGAGGTGAGAAGACATAATTGCAATACAACTTCAGATTTTGTGTTTTCCAATAAGATTTTTTCTTCAATGGAAGATTTTAGAGACATGTAAATCAATAATAATTGGAACAAAAAAGCCCTGGATATGTTAATGTTCAGGGCTTTTTTGTTTACCTTGTAATAAAAGAGAGTACTTCCACATCAAAAATTGCCTTCCAAAAAGTGAAAAAAGTATTACTTATACTTGTTCTTGTAATTAGCTCCAATAGTTGTGATTATTCCAAAAATAGCACTATTACGTCTGAGGAATCCGAGTTTTCCACTATAGAAAATTGGATCAATACAGCAGATGATAGCATACACCTTCCCATTAAAAAACGTCAAGAAGTTTTAGATAAGGCTTTGCAAGAAATTCTTGACCTAGATAATGATTCCATATCCCTAAAATACCTTTCATCTGCTTCATTAACCTATAAAAAACTTAAAGATTCCTCTGGTTTTCGATATGCTAATAAAAAAGCGCAAGAAAAATCCACAAAGCGTAATAATTATAAAATACTGGGAGAATCCCATTGGGACATGGCTTCTTTTATGCTTTCCTATAATGTTACAGACAGTGCTTATTTCCACTATAGAAAGGCGTATAAGAGTTTTAACAAATTACCTGTTGATTCAACCTCTTTATCCCTGAATGCAAGAATGTTATATAACATGGGGCGCATACAGGACTACTTTAAGGATTATCTAGGTGCTGAAAAAAGCATTACAAAAGCATTACGGATTTTTGATGATTTAAATGATTATAGAAGAATTTACAGCTGTAACAACATGCTGGGGATAATTGCAGGAGGTATGAATAATTCTAAAAAATCCTTGGAATACTATAAGAAAGCTGGCCTAAATATAAAGAAGATTAGATTTCCAAATGAAAACGCTTATTTATGGGAAAATAGAAATAACATCGCCAATGAATTTTTAAGGAGTGAAGATTATTTTAAAGCAGAAAAGGCGTATTTAGAATTATTGACAGATCAAAAATTGAAACTGGAAGACCTATCCCTCTATTCCAAAGCTTTGGCTAGTCAGGGATATGCTATATTCAAGGGTAGAAAAAATATTTCCGAAGCACATGATTTGCTTTCAAAAGCTATCCGTTTAAACGACAGCATTGGTTTTATTGTGGACCAATCAAGGGCAAAAAAATACTATGCCGAGCTTTTGGCTGCAGAGGGTGATACCATCAAATCAAAACAATATGCACAGGAGGCATTGGCATTGGCAAAAGTGACCTCCAACAATGACCAGCACTTAAAAGTACTTCGGTTATTAACTAATATGGATAACCAAAACGCTGTTGTGTACTCCAATGAGTTCTACGAGTTAAGCGAGAGAATAAAAGATGAAGAACGTGCCATACGGGATAAGTTTGCCCGAATACGCTTGGAAACCGATGAGGTCATTGAACGCAATGAGATTTTATACCGCCAAAAACAAGTTTGGACTGGAGTGGCGATTGGACTGCTGTTGTTGGGTGCATCCATATTTGTAATTGTCTACCAACGCATAAGCAACAACAAACTTAAGTTTCAACAGAAACAACAAGAGAACAATCAAGAAATTTATAACCTTATGCTTTCCCAACAGGGTAAATTTGAAGAAGGTAAGCAATTGGAGCAAAAAAGGATATCCGAAGAACTGCATGATGGTATTTTGGGAGAAATGCTTGGTATACGCTTAATATTAAGTGGTTTAAATGATAAAGAGGATGAAGCTTCCGTGAATCAAAGGGCTGCTCTTATTGAAAAACTAAGAGATCTTGAAGAGGAAATACGGACCATTTCGCATGAACTTAATGATGCAGCTTATCAAAAAATTTATAACTTTATTGTATCACTTGAAGATTTAATAAATACCATTGGCAAGTCTTCAGGTATTTCATGTTCTTTTGTTTATACTGAAAATGTGCAATGGGACAATTTGGATGGCGATATTAAAATTAATGTTTATCGCATTATTCAAGAATCGTTGCAAAATTGCGTAAAGCATGCCCAGTGCAAAATGGTGAATGTTAGTTTTGTGTTAGAAAATGAGCAATTAACCCTGACCATTGAAGATGACGGTATTGGTTTTGATACCACAAAAGGAAAAAGAGGCATCGGTTTACGAAATGTAACCGCAAGAGTTAAAAAAATAAAGGGCACCTATACCATTATCAGTAAAAAAGGGAGAGGCACAACGATAATTGTTTCGTTACCGGCCAATTATACACAACTGAAAGATCCAAAGGTTTTTTTGGAACGTAGACAAGCTGTAAATGTCTAATTTTGATAAATGATTATGGAGATGACAACACTTCGAATATTAGCGATAGATGATCATGAGATGACAATGCTAGGATATAAATTTATCTTGGAACGAATTGTTTTTGAGGGTCATAGCATAATAGTTGACACAGCCAACACCTATGAAAGAGGTAAAAAGCTTATCGAAGATTCTGTTGATTCGTTTAAGTATGATATTTTGTTCATGGACGTTCAGTTGTTTCCGCCAAATGAAGACCAACCGCACACCGGTGAAGATTTAGGGGTACTGGCCCGTAGATTGGTGCCGGAAACCAAAATTGTGTTCATGTCTTCTTTCAGTGATAATTATAGAATAAACAGTATTCTAAAATCCGTAGATCCAGATGGGTATTTGGTAAAAACGGATATTGATCCAAAAACATTGGAAGAGGCTGTTAAAACTGTTGTCCTAAACCCACCTTATTATTCGTCAAAAGCACTTGCTGCGATACGGAAGAAAATGACAAATGACATCAGCCTTGATGAAAAGGACAAAAAAATATTATACCATCTTTCCATTGGAACCAAAAACAAGGATTTGGAAAAATTTATCAGGCTCTCCCCATCTTCAATAGAAAATAGAAAACGACACTTGAAATCGCTTTTTGGTACAGAAAATGAAAATGATCTTGCATTGATTTTAGCTGCAAAAAATAGAGGTTTTATCTAATCTCGGAATCTTCACTACTACTTCATTAAGTCCACATCTAGGAATTATTTTGTTTTATTTATAAAAAAAGTGGCTAAATACTAGAAAACCCCCAGAATTTTTAAGGTTTTCCTCCAATCCAAAAAAAAAGATTCGTTATAACTTTGGTAGAGAACATATACCAAACTATCCGCTATGTCATTCGAAAAAAAAATGAAAAAAAACTTCCCCCTAGATGGCATTAATTCATTTGCCACACTTGACGGCTTGGATGATTTTATAAAAGTCTTGGAAAAAGACTTTTTTGCCAAAGTAAAGGTTCACTGGAGTTATCATTCAGACAGTGAAAAAACTGATTTAGTACTGGAGCTATTCTGTAATTATGGATTAACCGAAAGTCTACATCATTTTAATACCGAAAATTGGGGCGGTTTTACTATTAATGAAGAAGATTCCACCATACAATCTTCTTTCAATACAGCTTTCCAAAAATTTTGCGATAATAATTCCAATACTATTGATATAACCGAAGCCTCGTTTCACTTTAATGACACATCCATAGTTATTACCAAAATTTACGATCATAGCATTCCAGAGCAACTTGGAGAAATTATTTTTAAGGCCAGTGAAAACTTCGTTCATTTCACAAAGGGACTAACCGAAATGCCCTACGAAATTTTTGTTCCTGTTTTTGAAGACCCAACCCAAAACATATTCGAAATTGAACAAAACTATTTTGATTATTGGGGCATTTACTTTGAAGATGGCTCACAACATAATGCGATGGTCTATAACCTCAAAACAAAACAACTCAGCAAAGAAGACTTTTTTCTTTTGGAATAAAAAAACTTTTGACCCTTAGGCTTAGTCTAAGAACGCTTCACATTGCTAACCGTTAAACAAAGGTCTTGACTTCATTAAGTCGTTGACCTTTTGTTTTATTTGAGAAATATGCTGTTCGTTATCAGGGTCCATTAGCACTTGGTCTATAAAGTCAACAATTGTTTCCATATCGCCTTCCTTTAAACCTCTCGTAGTTATTGCCGGGGTTCCAAAACGAATTCCAGAAGTAATAAAAGGAGATTGATTGTCAAAAGGAACCATGTTTTTATTTGCGGTGATGGCAGCTTCCTCTAGAACCTTCTCTGCATCTTTCCCAGTAATGTTTTTGTTTCTAAGATCGATTAACATCATATGGTTATCCGTTCCTCCAGAGATAACTTTATAATCCCGTTTCATAAATGCATTTGCCATTGCATCGGCATTTTTATTAACCTGAAGCATGTAGTGCAAAAATTCGTCAGTAAGTGCTTCACCAAATGCGATTGCCTTCGCGGCTATTATGTGTTCCAAAGGACCTCCTTGGTTACCAGGAAACACAGCAAGGTCCAATAAACCGGACATTTTTCTGAGATTCCCATTTTTAAGTCGTATTCCAAAAGGGTTTTCAAAATTCTCTCCCATTAAGATAAGTCCCCCTCTTGGTCCACGTAATGTTTTATGGGTAGTTGTAGTAACGATGTGGCAATGTGGAATAGGGTCATTTAAAATTCCTTTGGCAATCAATCCGGCCGGATGAGAGATATCAGCAAGTAATATGGCATCAACACTATCTGCAATTTTCCGAAATCGCTTAAAATCCATATCACGGGAATACGCAGAGGCACCTGCGATAATCAATTTTGGCTGTTCCTTGGTAGCTATTTCTTGAATTTTATCATAGTTCAAAGTACCCGTTTCTTCATCAACACCATAAAAAACAGGGTTGTACAATCTACCAGAAAAATTTACGGGAGACCCATGGGTCAAATGCCCTCCGTGGGATAAATCAAAACCTAAAATGGTATCTCCTGGCTTTAAACAGGCATGATACACCGCAGCGTTTGCTTGAGAACCTGAATGTGGCTGCACATTGGCATATACCGCGCCAAAAAGCTCTTTGGCACGATCTATGGCAAGCTGCTCTACTTCATCAACCACTTCGCAACCACCATAATAGCGCTTTCCCGGATAGCCCTCGGCATATTTGTTGGTCAATACAGAGCCCGCAGCCTCCATAACCTGTGGACTGGTAAAGTTCTCCGAAGCTATTAGCTCTATTCCTTCAATCTGACGTTCCTTTTCTTGTGCTATTAAGTCAAAAATTGCTTGGTCTCTTTGCATTTGCTTTTAAATTAAGAAGTGCTAAAATTACGAATAGAAAAGCTAATTAAATCGAAAAAAATTGTTGCAAAAATTGATTTTATCCAACAACAATTAACAATGGAGCAAGTGCTGTTTTTTATGTATTTCATCGATATTATACTACTCTTCGTCCTTTTTCGTTACTACAATGTGCTTTTTTGGCACAGCTATTGAAAACCATATCCAAACCCATAAAATCAAAAAACCATGAAAAAATTAGTACTCATTAGTATAATGGTCTTGCTTGCTGCCTGCGGGGGAGTAAAGAAAACCCAAGAAGATTTAAACAGTGGCAACTACGTTTCTGCAATGAACAAGGCAATAAAAAACTTGGCAGAAAACAAAACCAAAAAAGGAAATCAAGCCTATATTCTGATGCTTGAAGACGCATTTGCCAAAAACTCGGAACGGGAAGTTGAACAAATTACCTTTTTAGAAAAAGACGGTAATCCCGCGAATTTGGAAACTATTTATAAAAAGTATCACCAATTAAAGGGAATTCAAGAGCGCATTAGACCGCTATTGCCCCTCTCCATCATAGATGAGAGTAGAGATGCAAACTTTCGCTTTTCAAATTATGACTCTAGCATTCTTAGCACCAAAAACAGTCTGTCCCAGTATTTGTATACCAATGCTTCAAACTTATTGACAACTGCAAGGGAAAAAGAAGATTACAGAGCTGCATATGACGATCTTAAGTATTTAGAGAATATTAATCCTGGGTATAAAGAGACTGTGGTAAAGATGCATCAGGCCCATGAAAGAGGATTAGAGTACATACGTGTTGATATTGCCAATGAAACAGAACAGATCATTCCTGAAAGATTGGAAAATGAACTATTGGATTTTAACACCTTTGGCATCAATAATTTTTGGACAGAATACCATACCAGACCTTTGGAAGATATACAATATGACTATGCCTTGAATTTAAATTTTAGGGAAATCAACATATCTCCGGAACAAATAAATGAAACTCAGATTATCAAGGAGAAACAAATAAAGGACGGGTATGAGTACCTACTGGATAACCAAGGTAATGCCGTTAAGGACAGTCTTGGAAACAGAATAAAGGTAGATCGGCTTAAAACGGTAAAGTGCAATTTCTATCAATTTACCCAATTTAAAAGCGCACAAATCGGAGCGCAGGTAAGCCTAACGGATTTGTCCAATGGCCAAGAAATCAACTCCTACCCTTTGTCTAGTGAATTTATCTTTGAGCACATCTATGCCAATTATAAAGGCGACAAAAGAGCCTTGAACACGGATTTAATTACACTTTTGGATTTGAGAGCCATACCTTTTCCAACCAATGAGCAAATGGTCTATGATGCCGGTGAGGATCTAAAGATGAGATTGAAATCCATTGTCAACCAAAATCAGTTTGTTGCCGGGAATCGATTTAACGATTAAGAAATTCTATCGAGTGCAGTTGGGAATTCCCAACTGCACTTGAATTTATCCTATTTTCCTTTAAACGTATTGTGTTAAATCAATATCTGTTATAGCACCGTGCGAAGTATGATAGGTTACCTCTCCGTTCTTAATGATCAAAAGTTGCGGAGATTGATGCATGACCTGAAATTTATATTGTACTTCATTGGAAACATCTCTATGGGCATGCAAATCCAGAAAATAAATGTCCTGTTCATCACCAAGTAGGTATGAATCTGTAAACATATTTAATACCATTCTGCTGATACCACAAGTGGTTGAATGTTTAAATATAAGTTGCGTTCTTGTTTTAGACTTTTCAGCAATCATATCCAGTTGCTCAATGGACACCAAGGGAATCCAAGGAATTCTTTTTTCCTCTCTTACCGAATCGCCTTTCTTTCCAAACACACTATCGAATATTCCCATGTCACAAATTTAGTTGTTCTGTCGAGGAAGTCCAAAAAGCTTACAAAGCTGACGAAATGTCCTTTGTTTTCAAGGTTTTAGCGACATTTTGACTGTGTTTCCCCAATGGTAAGGTTGTTGAAACCATAGAAACAAAAAACAATTGAAAATGAATTTTAACAATTATACCATAAAATCACAAGAAGCCATACAGCAAGCGCAACAGCTTGCCCAGGGGCATGGACATCAACAAATAGAAAATGAGCATTTATTCAAAGCCATAACAGAAGTGGACGAGAATGTATTGCCTTTTATTCTAAAAAAATTAAATGTCAATACAACACTTCTCAATCAAATCCTAGAAAAGGAATTGGAGAGTTTTTCCAAAGTATCCGGAGCAGAAATAATGCTTTCAAGAGAAGCTGGAAAATCTTTGAATGAAGCAAGCATCATAGCAAAAAAGCAAGGTGATGAATATGTATCCATTGAACATTTATTACTTGCAATTTTTAAATCAAAAAGCAAAATAGCCCAGATTCTAAAAGACCAAGGAGTTACCGAAAAAGACCTGAACGCTGCAATTCATGAATTACGGAAAGGTGGAAAAGTAACTTCCCAAAGTGCAGAGGACACCTACAACTCTTTGGATAAATATGCGAAAAATCTAAATGAGCTTGCTGACAGTGGGAAGCTTGATCCCGTTATTGGAAGGGATGAAGAAATAAGACGGGTATTGCAAATCTTATCACGAAGAACAAAAAACAACCCAATGCTGGTAGGGGAACCTGGTGTTGGTAAAACCGCCATTGCCGAAGGATTGGCCCACAGAATTATTCAAGGCGATATCCCTGAAAATCTAAAAGAAAAAATCATTTATTCTTTAGATATGGGAGCTTTAATTGCCGGAGCAAAATATAAAGGTGAGTTTGAAGAGCGATTAAAATCCGTTATCAAGGAAGTTACCTCATCAGATGGGGATATTGTACTCTTTATAGACGAGATTCACACCCTAGTGGGTGCTGGGAGTGGTCAAGGTGCCATGGATGCAGCAAACATATTAAAACCAGCTTTGGCACGTGGAGAACTTAGGGCCATTGGTGCAACCACGCTTGATGAATATCAGAAATATTTTGAAAAAGACAAGGCTTTGGAACGAAGGTTTCAAAAAGTAATAATCGATGAACCAGATACTGAAAGTGCAATTTCTATTTTAAGAGGAATCAAAGAGAAATATGAGGCACACCATAAAGTACGTATAAAGGATGAAGCGGTAATTTCCGCGGTTGAGCTCTCACAACGTTATATCACAAATCGATTTCTACCCGATAAGGCCATTGACCTTATGGATGAAGCGGCCTCCAAGTTACGAATGGAAATTAATTCCAAGCCCGAAGAACTGGATGTGTTGGATAGAAGAATTATGCAATTGGAGATTGAAATTGAGGCTATAAAACGTGAAAATGACAAAGTCAAATTACAAAGTTTAAATCTTGAGCTTGCCAATATTAAAGAAGATAGAAATGAAATCTTTGCCAAATGGGAAAGTGAAAAAACTGTTGTAGACAACATACAAAAGACAAAACAGGATATTGAAAACTTTAAACTGGAAGCAGAACGTGCGGAACGTAATGGAGATTATGGTAAAGTAGCAGAGCTACGGTATGGGAAAATAAAAGAATCCCATGAAAAATTGGAACAATTGCAGGAAGAACTGGCAAATCAACAAAGTGCAGGGACACTTATAAAAGAAGAGGTGACCAATGAAGATATTGCTGAAGTAGTGGCAAAATGGACCGGAATTCCCGTTACCAAAATGATGCAAAGTGAACGTGAGAAGCTTTTGCAACTTGAAGATGTGCTACACAAAAGGGTTGTTGGTCAAGAAGAAGCAATTGTAGCGGTTTCTGATGCCATACGAAGAAGTAGAGCCGGCCTACAAGATGCAAAAAAGCCTATTGGCTCTTTTCTATTCCTTGGAAACACCGGAGTTGGAAAAACTGAATTGGCAAAAACCTTGGCCGCTTATTTGTTTGATGACGAAAATGCCATAACACGCATTGATATGAGTGAATACCAAGAGCGTCATTCCATAAGTAGATTGGTAGGGGCACCTCCCGGGTATGTTGGCTATGACGAAGGAGGCCAATTGACTGAAGCTGTTAGAAGAAAACCCTATTCCGTGGTGCTTTTGGATGAAATTGAAAAAGCCCACCCAGATACGTTCAACATTTTATTGCAGGTTTTGGATGAAGGAAGGTTGACCGATAATAAAGGGCGTGTTGCTGATTTTAAAAACTCCATCATTATCATGACAAGTAATATGGGTAGCCAAATCATTCAGGAAAAGTTTACGGATGCCACAGATATTGAAAGTGCAACAAGCGCTGCACGATTTGGGGCGATGGAACTATTGCGAAAAACCATTCGTCCAGAATTTTTAAACAGGATAGACGATATTATTATGTTCACACCTTTGGATAGGTCCAATATTAGAGACATTGTGAGGCTACAGTTGGAACAATTGAAAAAAATGGTTTTCAAACAACATATTACGTTGGATGCCACAGATGAGGCAATAGATTATTTGGCAGAAAAAGGATTTGATTCCCAATTTGGTGCGAGGCCAGTAAAAAGACTTATTCAAAAAGAGGTGTTGAACAACCTCTCAAAAGAACTTTTAGCTGGGAAAATTAAAGCAGAAAGTATCATACTTCTGGATTCATTTGATAACGAGTTGGTCTTCAGAAATCAAAATGAATTAGTGAAATAATCTCATTTTCAACCTGTAAAAGCTCTTATTTTGTTAAAAGTAAGGGCTTTTGCTTTTTTAAAATACCATACAGTATCTGTTTTTTATATATTAGCGATACCCTAAACCAACCGGAACCTCAATGAGTAAAAAAGCAGAAAGAACCACAGCTTATATTATTGAAACCGTTGCCCCACTGTTTAACAAGTTTGGTTATGTGGGGACAAGCATGAGTGACCTTACAGAGGCGACCGGACTTACCAAGGGTGCCATTTATGGAAATTTTGAGAATAAAGAAGCGCTTGCCCTATCCGCATTTGAATACAACCGAAACCAATTATTGACCACTATTGATGAAAAATTAAATGTGGAAGGAAATGCATTGGACAAACTCTTCTCCTTGCTGCGTTTTTACAAACAGTATGATGTGTTTACCCTCCCATTTGGAGGTTGTCCTATTTTAAAAGTTGGGGTCGATGCGCAACATAACAACAGCTTGCTATCGGCAGCTGCCAAAGAAACCATTAAGGAAATGGAAGGTAAAATTGCCTTAGTGCTAGAAAATGGTGTAAATCAAAGCGAAATTCATTTGCCGGTGCCTCCATTGCAGTTTGCTAAACAATTGTTTACAATGCTTCAAGGAGCAGTAGCCATGTTTACAATGACCCAAGACCGAAAATACCTAATGAATACGGTTGCATATCTAGAACAATTGGTTCAAAAGGAAATAAAAAAGTAGCAGTCTCAACAATCTACTGCCCTCGCACCCTAAAAATCCAGGTTTTATCAGGGTATCTTCCAAAAAACTTACTATCCCTTGCCCTACGAGCCTCATCTATTGTGTTATATCGTGCCAGATAAACATAGTTGAATTTGTCCTTGCTTCTATAGAATGATTGTGGATTTAAGCCTTTTTTCTTCAAAGTAAGCATAAAGCTTTCATAATATCTTTTGGTTCCAAAAACGTTGGCAATAAGATAAAACCCAGGTTCCACACCCTCTTCCTTAGCTACTTCCCTGTATACTTCATTCTTTTCAACTACTACTTTCTGGTTTTGAAGTTTAGCTATGCTATCACGCTTTTTTTGTTCAGCTAATAATTTCATTTTAGCCAACTGTAGTGCTACAATTGAGTCTTTTATTCTTTTTTCTTTCTCAAAGTCCTCTTGTTGCTGTGTAATTTCCTTTGTAGTCGCTTCAGATGTTTTCTCAAGGTCAGATTTCTTTTGGGTTTCAAATGCTTTTTGCTTTTGTAATTCCTCCTCGGCTCTTATACTTTCCAAAGCCAGCTCATCATCTTTTTCAACATCAAAGTCAACAACTTTTTTGCGATTGTCAGGTTTTCCAAAGTGATACGAAGCAATCAGTTCAAAAGTAGGGTCTTCATCGTTTAAAGAAGTATCTGTGCCAAACTCTAACAATCCACCAATAGAAAACTGTTTGGCAAAGGTTGCCCCTATGCCCCCAGAAACACCATAGAAACTATTATAACCTCCCTGCACCCAAAATTTACTAGTAGAAAAAAGTCCGTTGATTCCAAATTGAGTGTCCTGATCTGGTATTGACCTGACATAAATAATTGGTCTTACGAAACTATCATTGTCAGAAAAAATCGTCAAAAGAAAGTCATTGCTCAAAGTTCCTGTCAATATCCTAAAGTCCATTCTGTCTCCTCCTCCTGAAAGATTAAAGTCCAATGCATTCTCTAAAGCTAAGCCAAAGCTAAACTGATTTACTTGTAACCGTATTCCTGGCGAAAATGATACAATAAACTCATTTATATCCTCCAATTGGGACACATCATCTGGATCTGGGGTAAATCGATCATCAGCCAGTTTTTCTTGAAATCCACTAAGGTTAAACCCCGCTATCACCTTAATATTATTTTCAAATAAGAAAGTATACGCATAATTTACATTGGCACCTATATCTAAAAAAACTCCCGTATTATGCTGAAGAAAACCAACCCCCAAAGCGGATTCCTGGTTAAGTTGATGGGTATAATTTGCATATATACTTGTTGGGTCTCCATCTACCGTTTGCCATTGCCAACGAGTCCAAATGGAGAAGGAATTCGGGTTGTTCCAATCCATACCATACGAAGGGTTCAATAAATTTGCATTGAATTGGGTAAGGTTATGCTGTCTAAAATCTGGTGGTAGTATTGCATCTTGCGACCATATAGTAGTCGTCATCAAAAAAAATGAAAAACAAACCAGGAACTTATACATACAAAAAATGAAAATTAAATGTTACATTTAAATATCATAAGCGTAACGGAAGAGGGACCTTTAGATTAGTAACCATGCGAATGACCAGATTTTTAATTGCAATTACACTTTTTATTGTTGGAAGCATTAGCTGCAACGACTCCACTAAAGATATGGAAAATAACAAAGAGCCGGTTATTTCCACTTTCTATTTTATACGACACGCGGAAAAGGATAGAACAGATCCCGAGAATAAAGATCCCGAATTAAATCAAGATGGTTTGGGACGAGCAATTCGCTGGGCAGAAGTTTTTGACCCTATTGTTTTAGATGTAATTTATTCTACAAACTATGAGCGTACTTCTATGACCGCTGCGCCTACCGCTATAAAAAAAGATATTGACGTATCATATTACGACCCAACGTCATTAGATATTGAAGCTTTTAAAAATGACCATGAAGGCCTCAATATTTTAGTTGTAGGGCATAGTAATACAACTCCGAAGTTGGTTAATAAAATACTAGGGCTTGAAAAGTATGATTCTATGGATGATGATGATAACAGCAGCCTTTATATCGTAAGATTTATAGACGGAGTTGCTACCGATATCAGGTTAAACATGGATTAGTTCTTGACTACTTCCAATTCCGAAAGTTCAATCTTGGATAGAAGTTCCAATTCTCCTTTTTCAAATAATTTGGCAACTTCAAAAATTGAAGTCTTTTTGTTTTTTGGTTTGAAGTTATAATAGTCAACAAAACGAATTCCATTTACATAGCGCTCATTATAAGCCTCTCTAAAACGTTGGCCTCCCCCATTCACGTGAAAATCATAGGCTAAATAATCGGCCTTAAATGTTTGTTTATTGAACCAATACACATACACATCATCAAAATCATCCCCTCCGCCATTTTGGTCAAAGGTAATCTTGACCTTGTAATAATTTTTCCCTTTAATGGTTTCTTCTCCTAAAAGTTCTTTATCTACAGCTTTATCATTTAGACCAAAAGGAAGTTTTGAAAAATAGTGTACGGAGTTAACAGAATTGGCATATCTATTTGCAATGGAGTCTGATAGCTTTACAAGCGTATCATTCATATATCGTTCAAAACTGGTATTTGTTTTTATGTCGGTAACAATAGTGGAATCAAAAAAAGAGATTCGTTTTAATACTTTCTTTCCTCCAAAACTTTCAGAAATGTATTTTCTATTTCGAAAAAGAAAAGATGTTTCATGATTGGTGTAACGCATTCCCCCGCTATCTTTTATGGATTTATCCACGATTTCCTGTGCCGTAATATTCATTTTGGGCTTCTCCTTGCAAGCAAGGGATAAAAGCAAAAAGGTTCCAACAAAAAAGCGATTCATTAGTTCAGTTTTTATTGATAATCGTAAAATCTATTGTAACATTACAATTTTCTTACATAAGAGTTTCTATTTTTGTCCGCAATGCAGAAGAATATCAACATAAAAAACAGAAGAGCCAGATTTGATTACGAGATTTTGGATACCTATACTGCTGGTATTGTTTTAGGGGGTACCGAAATAAAATCTATCCGTTTGGGCAAGGCATCACTTTCTCAAAGTTTCTGTGAATTCAATCCTAGTGGAGAGCTTTTCGTTATCAACATGCAGGTTGATGAATACAGTCATGGAGGCCACTATAACCATAAACCCAAAGCAGAACGTAAACTGCTTCTCAATAAAAAGGAATTGAAAAAATTACGAAAAGAAGTTACAACCTCAGGACTCACTATAATTCCACTTAATCTTTTTATCAATGAAAGAGGTTTGGCCAAGATAAACATTGGACTTGCCAAGGGTAAAAAACTGTACGACAAACGCGAAACAATAAAGGATCGGGACAATAAGCGTGACCTATCGAGAATTAAGAAAAGTTTTAACGAATAAAGGAGCTTAGTTTTTATTTTCCAACAGAGGTACAAATCGAAAAGAACCTAATTCCTGTTTTTCAAATTCCTTTTCAGATTTTCGTGTAAAAAGAGTCATGACCTGTTCTTCCACTCCTACTGGAATCACCAAACGACCTCCCACCTTTAGCTGCGACATTAACGGTTTTGGAACTTCCGGAGCTCCAGCCGTCACTATAATCCCATCAAAAGGAGCCTGCTGGGGCAAACCTTTGTAACCATCACCAAAAATTACCTTTTTTGGGCGATAGTTCATTTTAGCAAAAAACAATTTGGTCTTTTTAAAGAGTTCCTGCTGTCTTTCAATAGTAAATACTTTTGCCTTTAGATGCAGCAATACCGCTGTTTGATATCCACTTCCCGTACCTATTTCAAGAATAGTGTCGTTTGGTTTTATCTTTAGCAACTCCGTTTGAAAAGCAACGGTATACGGTTGGGAAATAGTTTGTTCCGCACCAATGGGAAAAGCCTTATCCTGATAGGCATGGTCCTCAAAACCGCTATCCAAAAACAAATGTCGAGGAATCGTTTTAATGGCATCCAAAACCTTTGTATCCGTTATTCCCTTAGCAGACAAAACATCCGCTAGTTTATTACGCATGCCCTTATGCTTTAATGTATCTCTCATTGTTATAGTCTGGCGTACGAATTTAAAAAGTTCTTTAGGAATTTTATAGGTAGATGCGCTCTTATTTTTATGGAAGAGTGATGCCATATCCTTATTTTTGACAAAAACAGTACGTATGTTAAAAGTTGGTGTTCTTGGTGCAGGACATTTAGGTAAAATTCACCTTAGGCTCTTAAATGATTCTGACAACTATGAACTTGTTGGTTTTTATGATCCCGATGAAATCAACGCAAAAAAAGTAGCAGATGAATTTGGGTATTCATACTTTGAGAATATCAATACCCTTATTGATGCTGTTGATGTAGTTGATATTGTTACTCCCACTCTATCCCATTTTGACTGCGCCAAAAAAGCGATTACCAAAGGGAAACATATTTTTATTGAAAAGCCGATCACCAATACTTTTCAGGAAGCTGAAGAACTATTAAAATTAGCCGAAGAATTTAAAGTAAAGGGTCAAGTTGGACATGTGGAACGTTTTAACCCGGCGTTTATAGCGGTTAGGGACACCATTGAAAACCCAATGTTCATTGAAACGCACAGATTGGCTGAGTTTAATCCCAGGGGAACTGATGTCCCTGTGGTTTTGGATTTGATGATTCATGACATTGATGTGATTTTGAGCGTTGTAAAATCAGAAGTGAAACAGATAAACGCCAGCGGTGTTTCCGTGGTAAGTAAATCACCAGATATTGCGAATGCCAGAATTGAATTTGAAAATGGTTGTGTTGCTAACTTAACCTCAAGCAGGATATCATTAAAAAACATGCGTAAATCCCGATTCTTTCAACAAGATGCTTACATCTCAGTTGACTTTTTGGAAAAGAAGGTCGAGGTCGTAAAAATGAAGGATGCCCCAGAAAAACCTGGAGATTTTGATATGATTTTACAAAATGCAGAAGGCGATAAAAAACAAATCTATTTTGAAAATCCGGATATTGAAACCAACAATGCCATTTTGGAGGAGCTTGAAACCTTCGCAAATGCTATAAATACTAATACTGAACCTGTAGTGACTTTAAAACAAGGAACACAGGCGTTGCGTGTTGCCCTTCAAATTATAGAATCGTTTAAACAATAAGTCTATGAAAACAATAGCAGTAATTGGCGCAGGTACCATGGGCAATGGAATAGCTCACGTTTTCGCACAAAATGGGTTTCAAGTACATCTTGTTGACATTGCACAGGCTTCTTTGGATAAAGGTTTGGCAACAATCACCAAAAATTTGGACCGTATGCTTTCCAAAGCAGTCATTACGGAAAAAGTCAAGGAGAATACTCTCAATAACATAGCGACATTTACCAGTTTAAAAGCAGGAGTTGCCAATACGGATTTGGTAGTTGAGGCAGCAACCGAAAATCTTGACATCAAACTAGAGATTTTTAAGGATTTAGATGGGATTTGTGACACTAAAACCATTTTAGCCACAAACACTTCTTCCATATCAATAACTCAAATTGCCGCGGTCACAAATCGTCCAGAAAAGGTAATAGGCATGCATTTTATGAATCCAGTGCCAATTATGAAACTGGTAGAAATCATACGGGGATACAGTACTTCAGATGAAGTGACCAAAACAGTTATGGACTTGTCCTCCAAATTGGGCAAAACCCCGACCGAGGTAAATGATTACCCGGGGTTTGTGGCCAACCGTATCCTTATGCCCATGATCAATGAGGCAATTGAAACCTTGTACAATGGAGTGGCTGGTGTTCAAGAGATAGATACCGTTATGAAATTGGGAATGGCACACCCAATGGGACCTTTACAACTCGCAGATTTTATTGGGCTGGATGTTTGCCTGTCCATTTTGAATGTAATGTACGATGGGTTCAAGAATCCAAAATACGCTCCCTGTCCCCTATTGGTGAATATGGTTATGGCTGGAAAACTGGGTGTAAAGTCCGGTGAGGGGTTTTATCATTATGCCCAATCCAGAAAAGCGGAAAAAGTATCATCTCAATTTAATTAAACAACAATGGCCCTAATAAAACCATTTAAGGCCATTCGCCCAACTAAGGACAAGGCACCTTACGTTGCTTCAAGGTCTTATGAAGAATATTCCAAAGAAGAGCTTAAATCTGTTTTAAAGTACAATCCATTTTCGTTCTTGCACATTATCAACCCTGGTTTTAAGTTTGATAAAACCATTACCGGAAAAGAACGATTTAAACTCGTTCATAATCGCTATCTGGAGTTTTTAGAGGATGCCATCTTCACAAAAGACAATCAACCCTGTTTCTATTTATACCAAATAACAAAACGCGACTTTAAAACTTTAGGTTTTTTCTGTGCGTGTAATGTGTTGGACTATCAGAATGATATCATTAAAAAGCATGAGAATACTATACATAGGAGAGAAGAGCTATTTGCCAACTACTTAAATACCGTGGGTTTCAATGCCGAGCCTGTGCTTATGACCTATTCAGATAATGAATCCATAAAAGCATTGCTACAAAATGAAGCTGCAAAAGAACCGCATTATAACTTTACAACTACGGACAAAATAAATCATAAGCTCTGGAAAATAGGAGAAAAGAGCACCATTGCAAAACTTGAAAATGCGTTTGGTAAAATCGATGCGCTTTATATTGCCGATGGTCATCATCGTAGTGCTTCATCAAATCTTTTGGCAGAAAAAATGAAAGCTGCCAATACCTCACATACTGGTAATGAAGCCTATAATTTTTTTATGACCTATCTAATTCCTGAATCGGAGATTAGAATATACGAATTTAATAGGATGGTCAAAGATTTGAACGGCTACTCAAAAGAGGAATTCTTAATTCAACTGGACACCTATTTCAGGATCGAAAAAAAAGATGATGGATTGTACAAACCTACACGAAAACATCATTTTAGTATGTATTTGGATGGTAAGTTTTATTCGCTTTACCTTAGAAAAACAGTGTATGAATTTACAGATGCTTTGAGCGAATTGGATACCCAAATACTTTATAAAACCATACTGGAACCCATCTTGGGAATTCATGATTTAAGGAACGATAAGCGCATTTCTTATGGGTATGGGAAATACAATCTCCTTAAAATGAAAGATAGTATTGACAGGGGTGAGTTTGCGGTTGGTTTCAGTTTGGTTGCTATCGATATTAATGAAATAAAGTCCATTGCCGATGCCGGATTGGTTATGCCGCCAAAAAGCACCTATATTGAACCAAAGTTAAGAAGTGGGCTTACAATTTATGAGCTTTAATACAAATTGAATTTTAATTTCTATGTCGATAAAGGACAATCTTACAAGCATAAAAAATAAGCTTCCAAAAGAAGTTACCCTTGTGGCTGTATCCAAGACCAAACCCAACGATACTATTTTAGAAGCCTATAAAGCTGGACAACGCGTTTTTGGAGAAAACAAAATACAGGAAATGACCCAGAAGTGGGAATCATTGCCAAAAGATATTGAGTGGCATATGATAGGTCATGTACAACGAAATAAGGTTAAGTACATGGCTGAATATGTTTCGCTTATTCACGGAGTGGACAGTTTTAGGTTGCTTAAAGAAATTGACAAACAAGCCAAAAAGCACAATCGTGTAATACCATGCTTGTTGCAAATGCATATCGCGGAAGAAGAAACCAAATTTGGATTGGACAGTTCAGAATTGAACCATATTGTAAGCTCTGAAGAATTTAAAGTCCTTAAAAACATCAAAATTATAGGTTTGATGGGAATGGCAACGTTCACTGATAACAAGTTGCAGGTAAGAAAAGAATTTGCCAATCTAAAATCCATGTTCGATGACTTAAAAAACAGTCTTTCGGACATCTCTGTTTTATCTATGGGGATGAGTGGGGATTATTCACTTGCCATCGAAGAAGGCAGCACTATGGTGCGGATTGGAAGTAGTATATTTGGAGCTCGCAACTATTCATAACTTATTTTCAGACACTTTTCATGTACGCCATACTCGATATTGAAAGCACAGGGGGGAAATACAATGAAGAAGGTATCATGGAAATTGCAATCCACAGGTTTGATGGGCATAAAGTGGTGGATACGTTTATTGGTTTAATAAATCCTGAAAGGGAAATTCAACCATTTGTAGTAAAACTCACGGGAATCAATAACAAAATGCTTCGGTCGGCACCTAAATTTCACGAAGTGGCAAAACGTATTGTAGAAATTACGGAAGATGCCATTATTGTAGCACATAATGCTCAGTTTGATTATAGAATACTTCGAACCGAATTTAGAAGACTGGGGTATGATTTTCAGCGAAAAACCCTTTGTACGGTAGATTTGTCCAAAAAATTGCTTCCAGACGCGGAGTCCCACAGTTTAGGAAAGCTCGTTCGCTCATTGGGCATTCCCTTGAGTGACCGTCATAGGGCAAATGGAGATGCGGTGGCCACACTAAAACTTTTTAAATTATTGTTGGGTAAAGATTCCGAAAAGGTCATCATTAAAGAAGTTATTCGTGAGGAATCCCAAGGAGAATTGTCCCCTACACAGTTGGACATAGTTTCTGACCTGCCTTCTGAAACAGGCGTTTACTATATGCATGATAAAGATGGTGAGATTATCTTTTTAGGTAAGACAAAAGACATAAAAAAAAGAGTGAACCAACACTTTACAAATGTAAGTCAGCTTGCCAGAAAGCTTCAAAAAGAAACTAAAAAAGTAACCTATGAGCAAACTGGAAATGAACTGGTAGCCATTTTAAAAGAATATCAAGAACTAAAGAAAATAAATCCCAAACACAATGCCATTACCAAAAAAAAGCTTTTTTCACACGTTATCAATTTTTCAAAAAATGGTGCGCCCCATATTTCGGTCGATATTGTGAAAAGTAGATTTCAGAAAGATCAAAGAATTGGATTCAACGGTGTTCCATCGGCAAAAAGTTTTCTAAACAAAATAAGCGAGGAATTTGAGCTTTGCCCAACATCATTGGGTTTGGATGCGATTTGTGCCCATTTTGAGAATGGGTGTACGGATAGTTGTATGACGATTGGGGATGCATTGGATTATAATCAAAAACTAAACTCCGCTTTTAGTAAATACAGTATTCTTGGGAAAAGTATCGCCCTTGTAGATAGAGGTCGAGAAGTTGGTGAACGCAGTTTTATCTTAATCAAAAATGGTGCTTTACAGGGTTTTGGTTATGTTGAGTTAAACCATCAAATAAATAATATTCATATATTGGAATCGATTTTGACGCCAATGTCAAGCGACGAAAACACTTCATTCATTATTGAGTCCTATTTAAGAAAAAATAAAAAATTCAAGGTTTTAGAATTAACACCTGCCCTTTGAAAGAACATAAAATACATTCTGGTTGGAAAAACACACTGCATGAAATCATTTATGAGGCAGATACACCCTTGGGCAAATTCTTTGACATTGTCCTTTTTGTTCTCATCGTACTCAGCGTAATCTTAGTAATGCTGGAAAGTGTCAAAGAAGTTGATCAGAATTTCCATAAGATTTTATTGACCTTGGAATGGGTAGTTACCATTTTCTTTACCCTGGAATATATAGCAAGACTTATCAGCATTAAGAAACCATGGAAATATGTTTTCAGTCTTTATGGAATTATTGATTTTGTTTCCACCATCCCTTTATACCTATCCTACATTTTTGCAGGTTCGCAAGTATTGTTAGCGGTAAGGGCCTTCAGGCTCCTACGGATTTTTAGAATACTTAAGCTTGTTAAGTTTATGGGGGAGGCGTCACAACTAAAAGCCGCTTTAAAAGCAAGCAGGGCCAAAATAGCTGTTTTCATCTATGTTGTTTTGATTCTTTCAGTAATCATGGGAACGATCATGTATTTAATTGAAAGCAATGAAGCTGGATTTACCAGCATTCCCCGAAGCATTTATTGGACCATTGTTACGCTAACCACTGTTGGCTATGGCGATATTGCACCACAAACCAACTTAGGGCAATTCCTGGCCACTATTATCATGGTTTTGGGTTACGGCATTATAGCAGTACCAACCGGTATTGTCACTGTCGAATTCTCAAGGCATAAGAATGGAGACAAGGCCAAAAGTGTTGTGCACACCAATACGCAAGCATGTCCCAGTTGCGCTTCAGAAGGTCATCGTGATGATGCTTCCAACTGCTATAATTGCGGCGAACTGTTATGAAATCGAATATCTTAATTTCAGTAGTGGGTCCAACTGCTATTGGAAAGACCGCTTTGGGCATTTTGCTTGCCAAGCATTTTAAGACTGAAATTATTTCAGCTGACTCCCGACAATTTTTTAAGGAGATGAATATTGGTACTGCCGTGCCTTCTTCTGATGAACTAAACACCGTTAAACATCATTTTATACAGCACAAAAGCATTCTTGAACCCTATTCCGTTGGTGATTTTGAAAAAGATGCTGTTTCATTGCTTGAAACGCTTTTTCAAGAAAATAATATTGCGGTTATGGTTGGCGGCAGTGGTCTTTATGTTGATGCCGTTATAGGAGGATTGGATGAATTCCCCGAAGTAGACCCAAAACTGCGTGAAACCCTAACCAAAAGGCTTGAAACTGATGGATTACAAAGTTTACAAACAGAGTTGAAGGCACGCGACCCTAAATACTATGGCAACGTTGATATTGAAAATCCACACAGACTAATCCGAGCTTTGGAAGTTTGTATAACCTCCAATAAACCCTATTCCTCATTTTTAGGACAGAAAAAGAAAACGAGAAATTTTACTTCCTTTTACATTGGCATACAGGCAGAAAGGGAAATTATTTATGACCGAATAAATCAACGGGTGGATCTTATGTTGGAGTCCGGTTTGCTGGAAGAAGCGCAAAAACTTTACAAGCATAGACAGCTCAACGCATTGCAAACAGTTGGCTACAAAGAACTTTTTGAATATCTTGACGGACATTTCACCTTGGATTTTGCCATTTCCGAAATCAAAAAAAATACACGACGCTTCGCCAAAAGACAATTGACATGGTTGCGCAAAAACAAGGATATTTTTTGGGTTAATTTTGATGATGGGCACGAAGTAATGCTGAAAAAAATAACTGACCAACTTAAAACCAACCTGCATGCCTAACAGTCAAAAGGTATTTATTCTAATGGGAGTTTCCGGAACCGGAAAATCCACAATTGGCAACTTGCTTTCCAACAAACTTGGCATTCCCTTTTTTGATGGAGATGATTTTCATCCTGAGGCAAATATTAAAAAAATGGGAGCTGGTATACCATTAAGTGATGATGACAGACAAGGATGGCTCATCAGATTGAATGAATTGGCTAAGGAATATAAATTCAACGGTGCAATAATTGCATGCTCAGCCCTAAAGGAAAGCTATCGGGAAATGCTACAGAATGAAATGGAGAATCAACTCCAGTTCGTCCATTTGGAAGGTACTTTTGAGCTTATAAAATCTAGATTGGAAAATAGAAAAGACCATTTTATGCCCTTGGAGTTGCTCAAATCACAATTTGAAACACTTGAACCGCCCCAAGATGCAATTACCGTATCCATATCCTTGACCCCTGAAGACATTGTACATCATATTGTAAACCAAACGCAATGATAGAAATCAATTTATTGCTAGCCGTTTTAGCTGGTATAGCCATACTCCTATTCCTAATTTTAAAATTACGGATCCATGCTTTTATTGCCTTACTTATGGGGAGTATTGCAGTTGGTTTAATTGCTGGACTGGATGCAAAGGAAATTATTAAAACCGTTCAAGATGGCATGGGCAGTACTTTGGGCTTTGTTGCCACTGTAGTAGGTCTTGGAGCAATGTTCGGGGCTATCTTGGAAACTTCGGGCGGCGCAAAAACCATTGCCGATTTTATGGTATCCAAATTTGGATTAAAAAAAGCTCCAGGAGCAATGGTAATTTCTGGTTTTTTAATAGCCATACCTGTTTTTTTTGATGTTGCTTTTATCATTTTGGTTCCCATGATCTATGCATTGCAACGAAAAACCGGAAAATCCCTTCTACTCTATGCCATACCCCTACTAGCTGGTTTGGCAATTACCCATGCATTTATTCCTCCAACCCCTGGTCCTATCGCCGTGGCAGATATCATCGGGGCTGATTTGGGCTGGGTTATTTTGGTCGGTTTTCTTGCAGGTATTCCTACGGCATTGATTGCCGGACTTTTATTTGGCCGGTTTATAGCAAAGAAAATATTTGTAGAGGCTCCTAAGCAGCTGGAAGATACCCAACCCTCTTCCCTACCCCCCATTGGTCAAACCTTATTGATAATTGCCTTTCCAATTATTCTAATCTTGCTCAACACTATTGTGTCTACCGGGGCATTAGGGATAACCAACAAAACAGTATTGAACGGTATTGCTTTGATAGGACATCCCTTTTCTGCATTGTTAATCGCAAATATTTTGGCATGGTACTTCTTTGGAATTAAAAGAGGATTCACCAAACAGCAACTTTTTGATATTTCTACTAAATCATTGGCTCCGGCGGGAACCATTATTTTACTAACAGGTGCTGGTGGGGTTTTTAAACAAGTGCTTACAAATACAGGTGCGGGAGAACTGTTAGCCACATCTTTAAGCAATGCTGGTTTTCCTGTATTGGCATTTGCTTTTATAAGTGCTGCAATTGTTAGAGTGATTCAAGGTTCTTCTACGGTTGCCATGATTACCGCAGCAGGTTTAATATCACCATTGTTGCTAAACGCATCATTAAGTCCGATAGAGCTTGCCTGCATGGTTATTGCTATTGCATCCGGTGCAAGTATCTTTTCACATGTAAATGATAGTGGTTTTTGGTTAGTAGGTCAATATTTAGGTATTACAGAAAAGCAAACGTTTAAATCCTGGACGGTCATGACCACAATTCTTGCTTTTGTGGGTATCTTTACTGTATCCATCATCTACATTTTGGTATAAAAAAACCACCCTTTGGGTGGCTTTCTTTATGTATTATTTATTTTGAAAATCTTATTGATTTTCAGCCTTGACAACCAATCTAAATCCTTCTCCGTGAATATTTAGGATTTCCACAACATCATCCCTTTTAAGGTATTTTCTTAATTTGGCTATGTAAACATCCATACTTCTTGAAGTGAAATAGTTATCATCTCTCCATATTTTGGTCAACGCTAATTCCCTGGGCATTAAATCATTTTCATGAAGCGCGAGAAGTCTCAACAACTCATTTTCCTTGGGAGAAAGTTTAACCGCTTCCTCATCCATATATTTTAGGAAGCGAAGCTTTGAATTAAGGTGGAAATTTCCGATTTCAAATTCAAATTGCTTACTGTCTGCCAGGGTGCTGGATGCTTTTCGTTGAAGTATTGCTTTAAGTTTCATCAATAATACTTCAGAATCAAAAGGCTTGTTCAAATAATCATCTGCTCCGGCCTTATACCCCTTAAGCACATCTTCTTTCATGGTTTTGGCAGTAAGGAAAATAATTGGGACATTCTCATTCTTTTCCCGTATTTCCCTTGCCAAGGTAAACCCATCTTTATAAGGCATCATTACGTCCAGAATGCAAACATCATAGTTGTCTTTTTTGAACTTCTCAAAACCTTCCATTCCGTTCTTTGCCAGAACAACGTCAAAGTCGTTCATGGACAAATAATCCTTCAACACGATACCAAAGTTTGGATCGTCCTCAACTAAAAGTATTTTCTTTTTTTCTATTTCCATGATTTTTTAAATTAAAGGTAGTTTTATGTAGAAAGTACTTCCTTTTCCCTTTTCACTTTCTGCATAGACCTCTCCTTGATGATCTTCTATTATTCGTTTTACATAGGCCAACCCTAATCCATGACCCTTTACATTGTGAATGTCTCCGGTATGTTCCCGGTAAAATTTCTCAAAAACTCTTTTAAGGACCGCCTTGCTCATTCCAGCTCCCTGATCCTTCACTTTAACTATGATACTGTTTTTAACCACTTCGGTAAAAACATCTATTTTAGGGGATTCCGTTGAATACTTTACCGCATTGTCCAAAATGTTGACGATTACATTGGTAAAGTGGACATCATTCGCCAGAATCTCTGACCTTTCGGCATCGCAATGCGAATTAATATAGCCTCCTCTATCAGCCACAATCAATTCAATATGTGCAATAGCATCTACTATTATGTCATGAACATCTACCCTATCCTTACGTATATCCAACTGATTTTTTTCCAATTTGGATATTCTTAACACATTTTCTACCTGGGCATGCATACGTTTATTTTCATCCTTGATCATTCCCAAATACCGCAATACTTTTTCCTTGTCTTCAATTGATTTTGGATTTCTGATTGCTTCAACTGCCAAATTTATTGTGGCTATGGGAGTCTTAAACTCATGCGTCATATTGTTTATAAAGTCTGTCTTTATCTCAGATATCTGTTTCTGTTTTATCAATTGATAGATGGCACTGGAATAAGCTACCATAATCACAAGCGTAAAAATTAGGGATAATAAGGCCATACTCATTATCGACTGAAAAAGAAATTTCTTCATGGTTGGAAATGTGAGCAATAGCGAAAAACTCGAATTTCCCTCAGCATCTTTAAAGATGGGTGCCTTATACATTTTGGATTCAGAAAACTTGAACTTTTTGGATTTGATTTTGGTAGGATAGCCTTGGCTGTACACCCCATACTCATAATCGATATCTATGTTTCTATTTCCCAATTCTTGACTAAGCATCAGCTCCAATTCCTTTTTGGATACCCTTTTGTGTATTGGACTGCTTTTGGCATACTCCATAAAAACGTCTTCCCAAGCTGCCTTATCAATACTGGACAGACCTCCTATCTTTTCCGCTTTTTGAATTGGGGTCAAACTATAACTTTTACCGTCCAGCCCAAATTCTTCCTTGAAAACGGTCTTGGTCCGCTTACTGGTCAAATTTTTAAATATTGTGGTGTCTTCCCCCCCTAAATTATCAAAGAACGTTGATGTTATATTATAATCTTCTTCAAGAATTCCATGTGAATAGAACAGAATTTCATCAGAATTCAAATCCCTATCGACAAACATAAAATTTCTGAACTGGGTAGTTTTGGGTTCCCCAATACTATCAACCAGTGAAGCCAATCGGTCTGAATAATCTTTCATCTCCCTCTTCTCTACCCTGCTTGCAACTTTATCCAGTATGTCGGTGACCGTTCTTGAGAATTGCTCCTCTTTGTCATTTACAGATGTTCTTATCCAATACACTTGGACAAAAATTATCCCTATAAGGGATAAGCTCATGAGAATGACGAGAAGAACGAATAGCTTCTTGTTCATCGGGGTAAAATTAGAAATTTAACATTTAGGCCTTTTATCGTTTAACCTAACCTTAACAAAAATGTTAAAATTGTTGGTCAATTTGCAAGGGCAACAAGTCTTTTATGCAGGTTTACAACCTCTTTTTTGGTTGTTTTCAAATCAATGTTGTCTATATGGAATTGTGCAAGTGACAACTTTTCATGATCTTCCATCTGGTTTTTAATACGGCCTAAAACTTCTTTTTCAGAAACTCCATCCCTGTTCATAACCCTATCCATTCTTAAACCGTTGGGTGCGGTAATTAAAATTACATAATCATATTGATCTTGGGATGCTTTTTCAAAAATAAGGGCAGTTTCCTGAATCACGTAGGGCGATTGCTGTATTTTCGCCCATTCTTTAAAATCTTCTTTTACTGCGGGATGTACAATTTCATTTAATGCCTGCAACATTTTGGGATTTTCAAAAACCTTGCTCGCAATAAAATTTCTGTTCAGGGCTTCGCCTTCATATGCCTTTTCACCAAGTAAAGAAATTATTGCTTTTTTTAGTTGGGAAGACTCGGTCATCAAACGCTTTGCTTCTGAATCTGAATCATATATTGGAACTCCCAAATCCTTAAACATTCCTGCCACGGTGCTCTTTCCCGTTCCAATTCCACCTGTCAACCCTACAATCTTCATTCCTGTTCTAAAACAAAATTAATTTTATTTTCAAGCAATCGTACTCCATGAACTTTTTCAGGTTTCTTTGTGACTTCTAAAAACAACTCATTACCGTTTGAGCCATTCAGCTGTTTATAATCAGCTACAATTTCAAAATCTTTTGACGTAATTGTTTTCAATTGGTCTATTGTTGCTTTACAAAGAACCGTAATGGAATTAGGGAATGTATTGACTTTGTAACCTTCGGGAAAATTTAAAACTTGAATTGGAATATCGAAAACCTTCTCAGAGAATTTGTCCACTTTCCCAGAAACATTGGTTCTGTTGGTGGCAAAAATGCTATTATTTAGGCTTTTGGGAAAAACGAGGAGTACATTCTCCGAAAAATCAGAAGAAAGATCGGTCATTTCAACTTTTGATGTGTAAATGGCGGTAAGGGTATCAATCTCTGCTTTAGGCCCCTTAACAAGAATCTTATCGGGGCTGAGTTTCAGATCTCCATTAAGTATGTAATTCTGTTTGAACTGTAAATCAATATCGGCCTTAATTGGCACTTCTTTTGACGCTACTTGATAAAGGTTCACTTCAAGTTGGTCTCTATCCAAGTCAATTAACGAAATGCTCTGGGAAAGCTGTCTTTCCATTTGTTTTTTAACCGCATCCTCTGTCAAAATGTAATTTCCATTCCGATACTCAACTTGGGATAAATCTACATCAACACGTTTATTGGAAAAATTATAGTAGAGAAATTGAAATCCACTTGTTCTGATTTTTGCTTCCATAGAATTGACAGCATCGTTACCCAATAACAACGTATCTGGCAGATTCTTATAATTTAAATTGAAGTTGGCCCGGGATTCATAAGGTTCCGATAGATTGCTCAGGAACCAAGCAAGGAATGAGCATATCAAAAAAAGTGAAAATACCTTCACTTTTCTTTTATTCAAACCACCTATCAACTTTTTGAACACTTCTACTTTCTTTTAAAGAATAATTTAGGGAACAGCTTTTCTGGTTCCTTGCTATTAAAGTTAAGCAAGATTGTGGATCTTATAAAACCTATTCCATATCCTGTAAACTGTATTAATGTGGCAAAAATTGTCAGAAAAGCCACTTTTATGTTCTTAGTTTTAATCAGGGAATCCAAAAACAACAGTACTACATAAGCCCCAATGATTCCCAAGGGAAGAATAATTCCTATTATCGCCAAAAATATGGATGCATATAATCCAATCATGAACAGGGTTGGAAACCAATAGGTCAACTTTGCGGTTCCTGGGTGCCATTTATTCAGAATGGGCCTGACCATTCCAAATTTATTGACTTGAATATAGAATTTTTTCCAGTCTATTCGTCTTTTATGATATACAAAGGCTTTTGAGAACAATCTGGTTGCATAGCCCGCTTTCCATATTCTAAAGGTTAGGTCAGGGTCTTCGCCGGGGTGTATTTGTCCAAATCCACCTGATTTTTCAAACGCTTCTTTGGAAATCCCCATATTGAAGCTTCGCGGTTGAAACTTATCGACAGAATTACTGCCCCCTCGTATACCTCCGGTGGTAAAAAAAGAAGTCATTACATAGTTTATTGCTTTCTGGACCGAAGTGAACGACTCATGTGCCGCATCAGGACCGCCAAAGCAGTGTACAAACTCTTCTTTTAGTTCATTGTTCACTTCAGTAAGATATTGTTGAGGCAATATGCAATCAGAATCCAATATGATAAAATAGTTTCCCTTGGCTTTTTGCATTCCATAGTTTCTGGAATCTCCCGGGCCTGAATTTTCTTTAAAGTAATACGAAATTTGTAGACTCTGTTGAAATCTTTTAACTGCTTCTTCAGAGCTTTCCGAAGAACCATCTTCAACAATCACAATCTCATAGCTCTCCTTAAAATCTTGATGCAACAGGCTTTCCAACAGCTCCTGAATTTCTTCGGGCCTATTAAAAACTGGAACGATTATGGAAAAAAATAAGTTCATCCAAAAACAGAAAAGCCACCCAAAAAGGATGGCTCTTATAATTAGTCACACTTCTTACTTTGTGAATTCATCTATTACTTCTTGACTTACCCCCGTGTTGGAAAATCCACCATCATGGAATAGGTTCTGCATGGTAACTTTTTTTGTCAAATCTGAAAAAAGACTTACCGTATAATCTGCACAATCGGCGGCAGATGCATTTCCGAGAGGAGACATTTTTTCAGCATAGCTGATAAATCCATCAAATCCTTTTACCCCTTGTCCAGCAGTCGTTGGCGTTGGAGATTGGGAAATAGTGTTTACCCGCACCTTCTTTTCTTTTCCAAAGAAATATCCAAAACTCCTGGCTACAGATTCCAAATAGGCTTTGTTGTCGGCCATATCATTGTAATCTGGAAACGTGCGCTGCGCTGCCATATAGGTCAGGGCAACTATACTGCCCCACTCGTTCATGGCGTCAGATTTATATAGTGATTGCATTACTTTATGGAACGAGAGTGCGGAAACATCCCACCCTTTTGCCGTAAAGTCATATTTTTCATCGGTATACGCCCTGCCTTTTCTAACATTAACGGACATTCCAATGGAGTGTAACACAAAATCCAACTTTCCACCTAAAATTTCCATGGACTGGGTCACCAAATTCTGCAAATCTTCTTCATTGGTAGCATCCGCGGGAATGATTTCTGAATTTGTCTTTGCGGCCAACTCTTTAATCTGTCCCATTCGCATTGCAATGGGTGCATTCGTCAACACAAAAGTTCCGCCTTCTTCATGAACACGCTCTGCAGTTTTCCATGCAATGGAATTCTCATCCAAAGCTCCAAAAATGATTCCTTTTTTACCTTTTAAAAGATTATAAGCCATAGTATTTATCTAATGTTGGTTTGCGACAAAGATATTTAATCTTATCGATTTTTTCTGTTTTGATATTATTCAACAAAGTAACGCGCATACCCTACTGCAAAAGTTGTCTTGCATGGGCCAAGGCCGATTCTGATATAGATTTTCCGCCCAGCATTTCTGCCAGCTCATTTATGCGTTCTTCAGGGTTAAGTTTTTTCATTTGCGTACTTGTTCCATCTGCAATTTCTTCTTTAAAAACTTTGAATTGCTGTGCTCCCTTGGAAGCTACCTGGGGTAAATGGGTAATGGAAAAAACCTGCATGGTCTTACTCATCTGCTGCATAATTTCTCCCATTCGATTTGAAATTTCTCCTGAAACTCCAGTATCAATTTCATCGAACATCATAGTAGGCAATTGCTCGTATTTGGCCAAAATGGATTTTATCGTCAACATAATCCGCGATAATTCTCCTCCTGATGCTACTTTTTTTAGCTCACCATAATCCGAACCTTTGTTGGCAGAAAACAAAAATACCAAATCGTCCTTTCCGTTCGATTTAAATGTAGCGGCAGGATTAACTTCAATTTTAAAAGTAGCCGAAGGCATTCCCAAAGAATACAGACTTTCTTGAAGCGTACTCTTCAACTTTGGAATTAAAGTATTTCTTGCTTTCCTTATTTTGATTGCCTCTTCCTCAACTTGCTTTGTGATTTGCGAGACTTCGACTTCCTTATCTTTTATTTTCGACTCAATATTTTCAACAGCATCCACTTTAACAGACAATTCATTCCTAATTTCAATAAGTTCTTCAACCGAATTTACTTGATGCTTTTTCTGTAAATCATACAATTGCTGTAACTGTGCGTTTACAGTCTCCAATCTCAAGGGATTGGCCTCAACACCATCCTTTACATGCTCAAGTTCAGAAGCAATATCATCCATTTCTATAAAAATGGACTGCACTCGCTCATTTAGTGCGGAATACGTATTCCCAAAATCAGCTAAGTTTTGAAACGCCCGCTTTAAATCCGTCAACTTCCCCAATATCCCAATCTGCTCGTCATTTAGCAATTGATTCCCTCGGGATAATTGCTCCATAATCTGTTCCACATTGTTCAATTGCTCAAATTCAGCTTCAAGTTCCGCTTGAGCACCAATTTTTAATTGTGCCGACTCAAGTTCTTTCAGCAAAAAGCTGTTGTAATCATGTTCTTTGTTTGAATTGGATTGAAAATCCATCAGTTCTTGCAGCTCCTTTGATGCTTTCTTATACCTTTCTAAAAACCTTTTATACGCATCAAGGTTTTCATTATTTTCCGCTAACGCATCTACAACTTTTAATTGAAAATCATTTTCTGTCAATCGTAAAGTTTGATGTTGGGAGTGTACATCGACCAAACGTTCGCCCAAATTCCTCAGTACTTCAAGTACTACCGGGGAATCGTTTACAAATGCCCTTGATTTTCCACTTGGGAGAATTTCCCTTCTCAAAATGGTTACCGCTTCATAATCCAGATCATTTGCATCAAAAAAAGGGTTCAGTTCGTATTTAGAAATTTCAAACTCTGCTTCAATGATGCATTTTTGGGCTTTGTTTTTGAGTGAAGACAAATCGGCCCGTTTCCCCAAAACTAAAGAAAGTCCACCCAACAAAATAGACTTACCTGCTCCTGTCTCACCAGTAATAGTAGTAAATCCATTAGAAAACGACACATTAAGATCGTCTATTAAGGCGTAATTTTGAATTGAAAGATTATTAAGCAACGTAGAAGATTTTCTCGGTAAAGATAAATGTCTTTAGAGAAACTGACTAGTATTTTATTTGGTTCCAGGTATTGGAGTAAAATGGCGCAACCCTATTCAAGGTTTCTTTGAGTTTTACGATATCTACCTTAGGGCCATCAGAAAAAATGTTTTTTATCTCTTCCGATTTTGAATCAAAAAATGTCTGAATCAAAAAGGCGTTGGGCCTACGCTTGATCAGGGTTTCAAAGAGACGCATGCTTCCTGCAATAATTTGCTTTCCCGTACTATTGTTATCACCTAAAATATCCAACCCTTTTCTATGGTAGTTGTACATGGCAATACGGTACTCCCTAAAAGAATTGCTCAGTAAATTGTCCACTAATTCAAAACGTGAACGACTTCCTGTTTCTTGTTTCCAGCCTGCAGCATTGGAGCCTTGGGCCTGCGTAACAATATTCTGAGCCTTTCTAAACATTTCATCACCACCTTCTAAAGAAAAAGTATCTGCATCCAAACCTAAAATGATATAAACGTAATAGGATACAACTGCAATTAAATTGGACTCAAAAACATTCTCGTTATATACCAAAGGTTGAAATTCTTGGTATTGAAAGTTGAAGGAATCGTCTTTATAATTAAAAACTGGGCTTTCATATGAACTATTAAAGACCGGTCTTGAAGATTGAATTTGAATGTTGGCATCAAAACGATCTGATTCATATTGGGTAACGGTTATGAACAATCTTGCATTTACCCGTTCATTTTCGTTGTAAACCCTATTGGTCCATTTATTCTTGTTCACAAAATCACTGAGTGATCGTTCCAGAGTCCTAAAAATCTGTTGGTTTGTTTGACTAACCTGATCTGAATTGACAGTGACCGTACAATTCAATTCCTGGGCACAAATTAACTGTGAAGTTGAAAGAAAAAAAGCGAACAGTACAATTCTAAACATGAATTCTGGAGATGATTTCTTTCCAAATGTCTGAAGCGACATCTGGCTTTGTCTTCAATTCAAACGTTTTTATATCCAAATTCTTATCAACGAAGGTTATTTTATTGGTATTTCCACCAAAACCAGCCCCTTCATCCTTTAGGGAGTTTAGCACAATGGCATCTAGGTTTTTCCGCTTTAATTTTCCCTTGGCATTTTCAAGTTCATTTTCGGTTTCCAAAGCAAATCCTACCAAAAATTGATGCTTTTTTTCCTTCCCTAACGAAAAAAGAATGTCGGGGTTTCGTTCCAGCTCAATCTGTAAATCATCATCTTTCTTTTTCAGTTTTTCCTCAGCGACATGTTTTGGGCGATAATCCGCAACAGCCGCAGCACAAACAGCTACATCTACACTTTCATAATGTTCATGCGAAGCATCAAACATTTCTTGTGCAGTTGTTACCCGTACTAGATTAATGCTGCTATGGACTACATTTAGGTTTGTAGGGCCTGAAATCAAAATGACTTCAGCTCCCAAATTGGCGGCCTGCTTGGCCAATTCAAAGCCCATTGTTCCAGAAGAACGATTCCCCAAAAACCGAACGGGATCAATAGCTTCATGGGTTGGTCCTGCCGTAATCAATACTTTTTTCCCATTTAGCACAAGTCCATTAGCGATATGCTCCTGGATAAACTGCACAATAGTTTCGGGTTCTGCCATACGTCCCTCCCCATGTAATCCACTGGCTAATTCTCCAGATTCTGCTGGAATCATGATATTGTTAAATGATTCCAATTTTTCAAAAGAAGCCTTGGTTGAAGGGTGTTTGTACATATCCAGGTCCATTGCCGGTGCATAAAAAACAGGGCATTTGGCTGATAAGTACGTTGCCATTAGGAGATTATCACAGGTACCGTGAGCCATTTTGGATAGTGTATTCGCAGTTGCCGGTGCAACAATCATATAATCGGCCCAAAGCCCCAATTCTACATGATTGTTCCAAGAAATGCTTCCATCTTCCTTATTAACAAAATCTGTCAATACAGGATTTTTAGATAATGTGGCCAATGTAAGGGGAGAAACAAAAGAGCTGGCACTTTGGGTCATTACAATTTTGACCTCGGCACCAGCTTTTATCAATATCCTAACAAGAAATGTTGTTTTGTATGCGGCAATTCCTCCGGTAATGCCCAAAAGGATGTGTTTACCGCTAAGCATTATTAGGCGTCTTTCTCAGTATTCCTATAGTATATTTTATCTTCCAACCACTCCATAACCGCCAATGCATGGGGTTTTGGCAATTTTTCATAAAATTTGGAAACTTCAATCTGTTCTTTGTTTTCAAAGACCTCTTCCAAACTATCACTATAGGTTGCAAATTCTTCCAGTTTTTCCAATAATTCCTTTTTTATTTCAGAATTGATTTGGATCGCACGTTTAGAGGCAATGGAAATTGCTTCGTAAATGTTGTCTGTTTTTTCGTCAAATTCGTTTCTATCATGAGTTACGGTAGAAACTGGGGCCTTTGTATTTTTTAAATCTTGCATGTGTTGTGCTTATTTAGAAATGGAATATATGCTCAATTCTTTTTGAATTCTCTCAGAAAGCTCATCAGCTTTCTTTTTGAATTTTGATTCTGGAAAATAACGCATCAAGTTATTGTAAGAGTTCAATGCTTCTTCCAAACGTTCTTTCTTTTTATTTTCATAGCTGTTCATAGCTAAGTTTGTGGTTGCTTCAATACGATAATAAAGAGCCTCCTCCCTATAGATTGAACCTGGATTATCCGAAATAAAATTATCCAATGCTTTTATGGCCGATACCAAAATTGGGTAGTTAAACTCTCCTAATTTATTGAATTGTTTGGCAACCTCAATTTGTTTCTTCTCTTTTTTTGAAGTCAGCTCTTTCGCCATCATGTTTGCTTCTTCAAAATATTCTGATTCTGGATAGGTGTTGATAAACAGTTGCAGTCTTGCCAACGCCTTGTCCGTATCCGTTTGATCCAACGAGTATGCTGGTGAAAGCTCATAGTAACTCTTTGCACCTAAAAAAGAAGCTTCTTGAATCTTATCACTTTTTGGATATGATTTTATGAATCGTTCAAACTGATAACCGGAAAGATAATAGTCCTTTGTCTTAAAATAGGTATCAGCAAAAAAGAATATAACACGTTCTCCCTGTGGCTTACCCACATATTTAGGGGCAATTTGTTCGTATAATCTTTTTGCTCTCTTATAATCCCCTTCATCATAATATTTTTGGGCTAAATCATATTTAGCCTTTACATCCTCATTTTTGAGCACTTTTTGGTACTCATTACATGATGAAATAAAAATAGCTACAAAGAGTATAGGGAGAATAGACCTCATTTTCAAAAACATTTTGCAAAATTAGTGATAATCAATGGATTTAAAAAAAATAGATTTATCAATCAAAAGTAAGTGTAGCAATACGCATTCGCTACTGTTTTAGCGAACATTTAACTTACTTTAGGCATGGACCCTTACAAATGATTTTAGAAAGTGGGCAATCTTATTTTTTAAACCCGGTGTAGCTTCTACCAAAGGTAGTCTCACAATCCCTTTACAAAGCCCCAACGATTCAAACACACTTTTGATTCCAGCGGGGTTTCCCTCTTCAAAAATATAATGCATAATGGGTAAAAGTGCTTGGTGTATTTGATAGGCTTCATCTGAATTCCCTTCATTTCCCAAACGTATCATTTTGGAAAATTCATTGGGTAAAGCTTGTCCCAATACGGAAATCACACCTGAGCCTCCTGCCAGTACTGTTGGAAGGGCGGTAAAATCATCTCCCGAAATAACTAAAAAGTCTTCTGGTTTTTCCTTGATGATTTTATCAATCTGGACCATATCCCCTGATGCTTCCTTGATCGCCACAATATTTGGAATATCAAAAGCCAATCTAATTGTGGTTTCAGGTAAGATGTTGCTTCCCGTCCTAGAGGGAACATTATAAAGAACAATAGGTTTTGGTGATGCTTTGGCAATCGCCCTAAAATGTTGGTAAATACCTTCTTGTGTTGGCTTATTGTAGTAGGGAGAAACAGACAGAATCGCCGTAAATTCAGATAAATCAATCGTGTTCAAATCATCAATTACCGTTTGGGTATTATTCCCTCCAACACCCAAAACCAAAGGAAGTCTTCCTGCATTTGCCCTAATAACCGTATCGATTACCAGCTGTTTATCATTCTTGGAAAGTGTAACGGACTCTCCAGTGGTTCCCAATACCACAAGGTAATCCACACCACCTTGAATAGTATGCTCCACAACACGCTCCAATGCGTTTACATCTATAGAAAAATCATCATTGAACGGTGTTACCAAAGCAACTCCCGTACCCATCAACTGTTCCATTATAATTCTTTTAAAACCTTTAAATACTTTTTCAATTCACTTTTAAAAACCTTAAAATCCTTTAAGGGTGTATTTAAAATTAAATCATTGATTTTTGGATCCAAGGTTCCAAAACCTACTTTAAGTCTTGCCCTGGTTTTAACGGATAACAACTTCATCATCAAATTATCCTCTTCATAATAATTGATCAACATGTCATATTCCCGTCCTAAAAACTCCAATACGTATCCATTTTCAATTACTCCCTTCCAACCTAAATCCTTGTCGGAAAAAATTTGAATGGCATACGGTGAGTTTTTGTCATATTCCCTTTTGTACCCAATAATCTTAATTGCGTTGGGTCTAAGAGAAAAATCATCTATTAGTTCGTAAAACACCTCCGCACTTTGAAAATTATCAATATCAACAATACAGCCAATACTTGTAATCCCCTTTTCTCTATTTACGACCGCAGAAGGCTTTTCTATCTCCTCTTGTAAATGTTTATGACCCGATTTAACTTTAAATTTATCCTGGAGCCCTCTTAAAAACATATTTTTTATGCATTTTTACAAAGGTAATTATTCTACCAAGACTACTTAACAAAGATAATAACGTGAGTATTTTAAAATTAAAACATTTTGTTACGTTTACAACTTTTTGTTTTTTGCTTTCCTGTAATCAGGATAAAGGCCAGCTTTCAAAAATCGAAGCCAATAAACTATCTGTGGATAGTTCCTTTAAAGAGGTAGATTCGATCACCTCTTTTATAGCTCCCTTTAAAAATAGAATTGATGAAGTTTTGGATAGCACATTAGCTTTTGCTCCAAAATCTTTTTTATTGGATGATGGTGAACGCAACACCTCCATGGGCAACTTAATTGCGGATATTGTTTTTCAAGAGACCTATCCCGTCTTTAAGTCTAAAACAGGCAAAGAACTTGACTTTGTTGTGATGAATAGAGGGGGAATACGTTCAATTATTTCCAAAGGAAATGTAAGTGCGCGAAATGGATATGAAGTTATGCCCTTTGAAAACTATATTTCGGTTGTAGAGCTTAGTGGTAAAGCTGTAAGGGAACTTGTTTCCTTTATAATAGAAGCTGAACGTGTCCATCCCATTTCAGGTATGCAAATTGTTTTGGACAAAAAAGGCACACTTGAATCAGTTAGTATAAATGATAGCCCTTTTGATGAGAATCGCAATTATTACGTGGCAACATCAGATTATTTGGTTCAAGGTGGGGCTAGTATTGGTTTTTTTAACGAAATAGTTTCAGTTACCGACACAGGATATCTCCTACGAAACGCCATTATAGATCACCTGAAAAAAGTAGATACTTTGAAAGCGGAAGTTGACGATAGGTTTATTCAATTAAAATAAATGAAAAGAAGGGATTTTTTATCAAATACAACAGCGGCTTCAACTTTTATTGGTTTAGGCGGTCTTGGTCTTAATTCATGCGCAAATTTTGGTGCCAAGCACATCACTATTTTGCATACCAACGATGTCCATAGTCATATTGACCCTTTTCCCACTTCACATTCGCATTATGCCAACTTGGGTGGAATAGCACGAAGAGCTGCATTAGTTGACGCGATAAGAAATGAAAATCCAAATACCTTGCTTTTTGATGCTGGCGATATTTTTCAAGGCACTCCCTACTTCAATTTTTATGGAGGAGAACTGGAGTTTAAGTTGATGAGCAAACTCAAGTATGATGCTGCAACCATTGGAAACCATGATTTTGATAATGGTATTGATGGATTATTGGCACAGGTTCCCAACGCAACATTTGAGTTGTTATCCGCTAATTATGACTTCTCAAATACCGTAATGGATGGTTTTGTAAAGCCCTATAAAATTTATCTAATCGATGGAATAAAGATTGGCGTGTACGGCATTGGTATTGCCTTGGATGGCTTGGTTACCAAAAGACTTTACAAGGAGACCCAATACTTAAATCCATATGAAATAGCATTGGATATGGAACGTAACCTAAAAGAAGCTGAAAACTGTGATCTAATAATCTGCCTTTCCCATTTGGGTTACGATTATGAGAGACCTGAAAGGCCTTCTGATACCCAACTGGCACAGCGTACATATCACACCAACTTAATTATTGGTGGTCATACCCATACCTTTTTGGACAAACCAGATATTCGTACCAACAAAAATGGAGATTCCGTTTTAGTAAATCAGGTTGGAGCGTTCGGCATAAATGTAGGTCGAATTGACTTTTATTTTGATGGCCAAAACAAGGCATCGGCAAATGGGATCAGTATTTCAGTCTAAGGGTTTATCCATTTTATAATTTCTGCAAGTTTAAACTCCGGATTATGCATTTATAATCTAAATCCATTCATCCATACAAGATTTAACACCTACTTTACAACACCCCTAAAGAACCTATAAGAAAATTCCTATATTAAACATGAATTTTAAAATATGGTCGATAACCTCATTCTAAAACATCATGCCACAACTAGATACAACCCTATTCAACACCAATGGGTCAAGAAAATTTACCTACGCTGGTTTTCCCGATGCTAAAATTCTTAAAAGCGAAACCTCATCAAAATGGGAACAACACTTGCTTTTTGGAGATTACATTACAATTTTGGATACCGAGGTAGTAAATGACAGGGTATTGGTCAATTCTAGAAACAAAACAGGTTGGATTCGAATAGGAGATATCCAGAAGAACAGGATCTTAGAAGTAAATTTTGTGGACATTGGCCAAGGAGATGGCTGCCATATGGTAACTCCAGATGATCAGCATTATTTAATAGATGCCGGAAAAGGTGATAATATGTACCGGTACTTATATTGGCGTTTTAATCTTGATAAAAACGATAGTCTCCCCTTTAAGTTCAAAGCTATTGTTAGCCATCCGGATAACGACCATTATTTGGGCTTTGCCGATATCTTTAAGGAATCTGCAATTGAGTTTGATAAAATCTATCACAGTGGTATTGTGCAACGCCCGGTTGATGACACCAAAGGTTGGAATACCCAGTTAGGTGAAGTTAAGGAGCTGTCCGATGGCGAAGACTATCTCTTGTCCTTGGAACTTACCGATGCAAAAATGAAAGCAATCCTAAGTGATCCGCAAAACTCTTCTGGGACCGGATCGCAATATCCAGAGACCATGGCATTATCCTTGACACAACAACCACAACCAGATTTTGAAGCCCTGAACAACACTACAGGATTCTTATTGGGCAGTGGTGGGGATAATGAACTTTCATTAAAAGTAATTGCACCTATAATTTCTCAAAAAGATGGAAAGCAAGTACTCCCCTTTTTAAAGGACAATGGAAAAACCAAAAATGGACACTCCGTTTTACTGATGCTGAAATTCAACAAACTCAGGGTTATGTTGGGTGGTGATATTAATGAAGAAGCTGGAGAATACATCAACAACAAGCTGGGTGCCAATGCTAAGATGGAGCTACAAGCAGATATTGCCAAAGCTTGCCATCATGGGAGTCATTTGTTTAGCTATGAATTTTTAGAAAACATCAATGCTTTGGGAACCGTTATTTCTAGTGGCGATAACGAAAATTACAGTCACCCCAGGCCAGATACCCTAGGCGCCATAGGGAAGACAGGATACAGCAAAAAACCATTGATTTTCAGCACCGAACTTGCACGTTCCAACAAAGATTTCTCCTCGACCACCATTCCAGAATTGGTGAAAAAATATCAAAAATGGGAAGAAGCTAAAGACACATATGAAGACTTTAAAGTAACTTTTGTGGATACCCCTGCTAATCAACAAACCCTATCGGACCTAAAAGATGACATGGTAAAGAAATACAAGGAAATCAATTCCTACCTTACCCGTTATGGTATGATCAGTTTACGCAGTGATGGTGAACAAATGATCGTTGCCCAAAAATTGGAAAAAGATGGACGTGGAGGCAAATATGACATTTATAAGTTTGGGTTTGATGCCCAAGAAGAGCGATTTGTGCGAAAACCCTAGTATACCAAAACAAACGCTATAAGTTCTCTCAATTCATCTTCCAATGTAATTTCTGGAAGTGAACGATTAGCCTGCCTGTACCAATAACCAGCATTCCATTCATCACCTTCCAATCGGTGCAGATACGCATGGATCCAGCTGCCCATTTCTGTATGCAAATCCTGTGCGATATCATGAGAAGAATTCCAGTCTCCTTTTGCGGCCCACCAAAGCGATTGTAAAGCTAAAGGCCAATCTGCCATAGGTGCGGATGCTATCAAAGTATCCGTAAATTCTTGATATGTTCTTGGTACTGCCATTTTAAATAGTTAAATCGTATTTGATTTATTTCTATGAAATCGATTTTTATCCGCATTCTTGATTAAATTAGACCTTAACATAATCTTTTTCAAGATAAATTTAGATAAAATCAGCAATGCGTCTAACTCACCTTTTCGTTTTTCTATTCTCTACGGTTTCATTTACTTCCGTGGTAGCCCAAAATACCTTCGACATCGTATTTCCACGTACAGAGGTTGAAAGAAGTGCCAATTGTGCGCGTTGTTTACAGGTTTTCGCACAAAAACCCAAAGAAGTTGGTTTTTCAATCCAAATGGACAAATCCAACACGCTGTACTTTGAAGTTAGCGATAAACAGTGGTTCAATATGCTTTTTAAAAATGCTGGTGATGGTATTGCCGTGGATATTGTTGTTAAAAATCGCTATGACTGTTCTGAATTGGCGCCCGAACCCCAACAAATACGTGGAACACTTTTAAAACCCGTTTATACCCCTGCCCTAAAAAAGACTTTAAAGATTACAGATGAAAACAGGTACCGGGTTAGAGTGGGTAAATTACCTGCTTCACTTTATAACAAGGAAGTGGAATTCAACATTCTATTTTTAAGTAATAGAACACTATGCAGATATAATACCATCTTTAATCTTGAATCATACCAGTGGGATCTATTGGATATGGGCATGTATTTGGATTCACTGACCTATAAAACCCAACACAATTCCAGAAATGATGGAGAACAATACTCGCTGAAGCAAAAGACACTCACTTTCACCATTCCGTTTGAAAAGAATAAGTCCAGCTATTCACAGGAGGACATTAAACCACTATATGATTCATTAAGGCTTACTGATTTCAATATCAAAAAAATAGATATTAAGGCATACGCCTCTGTGGAGGGCAATGCCGAACGCAATCTAAAATTGCAACAGGATCGGGCATCAAGTATTGTCCAGGCCATGCAAGCATTTCAAGAGCCTACTATTGAAACCAAAGTTTCAACCTCTGAAAACTGGGTCGAATTTTTAAATGATATTACCGATACACCATACGCATCTTTCAAGAACCTAAGCAAACTGAAAATAAAACAGAAACTAGTAGGAACTACTTCCCAAGAATTGGAAAAATATTTACGTAACCATCGTAAAGCGGTCATTCGATTAGACCTTGAACGTATAGATCAATATAAAGACATGAAGACTGAGGTCATTATCGATCTCTTCAATCAAGCTATTGGAAATGACAATCTAGATGAGGCTAAAATTTTACAGAATTCCATTTTTGAACGATTAAAAGTCAAGGAAGCAGACCCAGACCTTCTATCATCTATGGAAATACCTCGTCAGTTAAAATACGCCCCCTTTTTCAACAAAAATTCTGCTTTTCGCTATTTAAAGGATGAACGGAATCTTCTCATTGCATATAAAGAGTTACAGGAGCTGGAAAAGCTAGCTCCGCAGGATAAAAGGATTAAATATAATATAGCAGCCCTAAAAATGCGGATTTGGCGCTATAATGTCGAGCCGGTTAAACAGAATAATTTCAAAACAGAACTCTTAAATCTTAAAAAGTACGGTATTCAACAAAAGCTTATAGATCGTATGTTGGTAAACTATCATATAATTAGAAGTGAGCTCTTTATGCGAGAACGTGATTATGTGAGCAAAGACAAATCAGTAGATTTTATTTTAAAAAATTATAAAAACATACCTATGCAAGACTACGATTACTTAAGCCTTGCACAATTTTTAACCTATTATGCGGATTTGGAGAATGCCGAACACCTTTTACAACCCAAAATGAAGACAGTCGATGTGAATGAAAATCTTCTTTTTTATTATTTGAACCTAACTTTGATAAATAAGAATATTATACAGAATCCAGAGTACCGTACAATTATGCTTAACGCAATCAATCTGAACAAAGAAAGATTCTGTAGATTGTTCAATGAATCACATAAAGGCGGCGTAACCTTTCAATTACTGGAAGACTACTACCTATACAACACGTATTGTGAAAATTGCGAAAACTAGAGCAACGCTAAAAACTCCTGTTCAGAAATAATGGGCACTCCAAGGTCCTCGGCTTTTGTTTTCTTGCTTGGTCCCATATTGGCGCCAGCAACCAAAAAAGAGGTTTTAGATGAGATGGAAGACGACACCTTGCCACCATTGTCCTCAATCAGTTTTTTGAGTTCCGTTCTTCCAAGCGATTCAAAAACACCGGAAACCACAAAGGTTTTTCCTTTGAGTTTTTCGGATTGATTTTCCAGCTGTTCTTCAGATAGTGAAAACTGTAACCTGTACGATTTTAATCGCTCAATAATTTCAATATTGGAAGGTTCCCTAAAAAACTGGACCACACTTTCCGCAATTCGCCCCCCTATCTCATCCACAGCAATTAATTCCTCTTCAGTGGCAGAAATCAGCCCATCAATATTTTTATAGGCCTTTGCCAATTTTTTGGCAACGGTTTCCCCAACATATCGAATGCCCAAACCGAACAAGACCCTCTCAAAAGGAATGGATTTGGATAAGGCAACACCATTTACCAGATTCTCAGCCGACTTTTCCGCCATCCGCTCCAGCGGTACTACCTGTTCTTTAGTCAAAGTGTACAAATCTGCATAATTGGCAATCAATCCTTCTTTAAAAAGTAATTCCACCGTTTCTCCGCCCAACCCCTCAATATCCATTGCCTTTCGTGATATAAAGTGTTGAATGCGTCCGGTAATTTGGGTTGGACAACCGGTATCATTTGGGCAAAAGTGTTGTGCTTCACCTTCTTTTCGCACTAATTCCGTATTACATTCGGGGCAGTTCTGAATATAGGATGTTGGAGCCGAATCGGGAGGACGTTTGGTAAAATCCACTGCGATTATTTTTGGGATGATTTCACCCCCCTTTTCAACAAAAACGGTGTCCCCTACTCTAATATCAAGCTTTTCTATCTGATCGGCGTTATGCAGGGAAGCACGCTTCACGGTTGTACCGGCCAACAAAACTGGCTCCAGATTCGCCACTGGGGTTATTGCCCCTGTTCTACCCACCTGATATGTGATTTCATGCAATACCGTGGAAACCTGTTCTGCTTTAAATTTATAAGCCATTGCCCAACGTGGAGCTTTGGCGGTATATCCCAATTCTTCTTGATGCCTCAGACTATTGACCTTTACCACCACCCCATCTGTTTCGTAAGGCAAATCATGGCGTTTTTCATCCCAATATTCAACAAACTCCATGACCTCATCTGTTGTCTTGCACAGTTTTGCCACCGTTGGTACTTTAAAGCCCCATGCTCGCGCCTTATCCAAAACTTCATATTGCGAGGTAATATCCAAGTTTTTACCTGTAATACTGTATAACAAACATTCTAATGGACGTTGGGCAACCAAGGCACTGTCTTGCAGTTTTAAACTTCCTGAAGCCGTGTTTCTTGGGTTCATGTAGGCCTCTTCGCCATTTGCTAGGCGTTCTTTGTTCATTTTAGCAAAACCTTCCAAGGTTAAAATAATCTCGCCCCGTATGTCAAACTTTGGTGGATAATCTCCTTTTAATTGTAGCGGTACAGATTTTATGGTTTTTATATTTGCGGTAACATCATCCCCTTGAAAACCATCACCTCGTGTAACCGCCTTAACCAATTTTCCCTCTTCATAGGTTAGACTGATGGAAGCTCCGTCGTATTTTAGCTCACAGGTGAATTCCACTTCAACATCACCCAGAATGCGTTGAATACGCTTTTCCCAATCCTCCAAATCTTCCTTGGAATAGGAATTATCCAAAGAGTACATTCGATGTTCATGTGTGATGGTCTGAAAATTCTTCGTTACCGTTCCTCCTACCCTTAGTGTAGGTGATGTTTCATCATAAAACTCAGGATAGGCATCCTCTAATTTTTGAAGCTCTTTTAATTTTATGTCAAACTCATAATCAGAAATTGTAGGTTTATCCAATACATAATAACTATAATTATGAGTTCGGAGTTCTTCTCTGAGTGATTCTATATTTTGTTGGATATTCATGATTTTATTCCTTTAAGCATTCGGTCATTTCCAAAGAGGTCCTTGCGAAGTTCAATTTCTGAAAAATTATGCGCTTCTAAAAGTGCTTTGGTCTCCTTTCCTAAGTATTGATTAATTTCTAAATACAAGCGCCCATTTTTCATAAGGTGTTTTTCGGCAGATGTAGCAATCGCCCCGTAAAATAACAAGGCATCATCATCTGGTACAAAAAGTGCCAAATTGGGCTCATATTCCTTTACATTATTCTTGATTTCATTCTTTTCCAATTCCCTCACATAAGGGGGGTTGGAAACTATGATGTCAAACTTAAGTTCAGGTTGGAGCTCGAGTTTCAAAACATCCGCCATAAAAAAGTTTACTTCTACGTGATTTAATTCAGCGTTACTTTTTGCCACTTTCAATGCTTCTTCTGACACGTCCATGGCATACACTTTGGCATTCGGCAGTTTTCTTGCCAAGGCAATGGCAATGCATCCACTTCCAGTTCCTACATCTAGAATATTTAGGTCTCGACTGCGCTCGACCTGATACTCATTCAAAATCCACTCTACCAATTCCTCAGTTTCTGGTCTTGGAATCAACACATGTTTATTGACTTTTAACTCTAAATCCATAAAGTAGGCCACTCCTAAAATATACTGTAAGGGCTTTTCCAACTTTAGCCCTGCCAAAGCTTCAAAAAGTGGTTGTTCTTCTTCTTTTGTAACGGTTAAATGGGGTTGTAATACCAAAACAAATCTATCAAGCCTCAAATAATACTCAATCAGCCTATAAAAAAAGGCATCCACTTCTTCTTTTGGATAGATGGCATCTAATTCTTTATGGAAAATGGTTTTTATTTCCTTAAGCAGCATGCTAGAGTGTTTTAAGCATCCAAACCGGACATGAATAATGACCTGTGTTACCCATTGGGGCATCTATATATTCAAAACTATTCTTTTTATACAATTTTTGGGCTGCTTTCATATAGGGCATTGTTTCCAGATAGCATTGTTCAAAACCGTAGGATTTAGCTTTCTCCAAACATACCTTGATCATTTTGGCTCCCAATCCCCTACCTCTGGCCACCTCTAACAAATACATTTTTTGCAATTCACACACATTGCCCTCATAATTATCCAATTGTGCAATCCCGGAACAACCAATAATTTGCCCCTCATCTTCAATAACAAAATACGTGGCTTTGGGAATATTATAGGCTTCGTACATATTATCCAAGGCCTTATCCGCATAAGCAGTGCCTACTTTGGGAACACCCATTTCCAGTAAAACTTTTCGAATCACTTTTGCTACAACTAGGTTGTCGTTCGGAGTGATTTCCCTAATTATGGCTTCACCCATATTGTGTTTTATTGTTCTATTTTTGCGATGTGAATATACACGAAAAATATATGCTACGGTGCATTGAACTGGGCAAAAAAGGACTTGGAACTACGGCTCCAAATCCAATGGTGGGATGTATAATTGTTAACGATCATATAATTATTGGTGAAGGTTTCACAAGCCCATATGGTGGTCCCCACGCCGAGGTAAATGCTATCAATTCAGTAAAGAATAGAGAACTGCTTAAAGAGGCCACTCTTTATGTTACCTTAGAACCTTGTTCCCATTTTGGAAAGACGCCGCCCTGTGTAAATCTTATTACAGAGCATAAGATTTCGGAAGTTTTTATAGGGATACAAGACCCTCATGATAAAGTTGCTGGAAAAGGAATTGAAAAGTTAAGAGCGTCTGGTTGTAAGGTGACCATCGGAGTTCTTGAAAAAGAATGTCGCATCCATCATAAGCGATTTTTAAGCTTTCAAGAAAAAAAACGTCCCTATATTATATTAAAATGGGCAGAAACAAAGGATGGTTTTATTGCTCCGGAAACCAAAATGCGAAAAAAGACCCCAGAACCTGTTTGGATAACAAATAAACACTCCAAACAATTGGTTCATAAATGGCGTAGTGAGGAACAGGCAATTTTGGTGGGTACCAATACCGTTTTGGAAGATAATCCAAAGTTGACAGTTAGAAATTGGCAGGGGAAGCATCCCATCAGGATTATTTTGGATAGAGATTTGAAGGTTCCTGCGGATTTTCATGTCATGGATTGCAGTGTGAAAACAATTGTGCTTACTCAAATTAATGATTCATCAAAATACTTGCAAGGTATTGATTATGAATTGATTGATTTCTCCGAACCCATAGCCCAAGAAATTTGTTCGGTACTTTACGAACATTCCATAATAAGCTTGTTCATTGAAGGTGGGGCAAAAACGCTCCAAACTTTTATTAATGTTGGCTTATGGGATGAAGCAAGAATATTTGAAGGGGCGATTACATTTGACAATGGGGTTTCTGCACCAGAGATTTCAGGAAAGCTACTTGAATCAAAACAAATTTTAACGGATACCTTATCTATATATTTAAATGATTAAAAACATTATTTTGGACTTTGGAGATATTTTTATCGATTTGGATAAATCGGCCACTCCAAAGGCTTTGCGGGAACTTGGCCTTGAAACACTTACGCCAGCATTGGAGATTTTATTCAATGACTATGAAAAAGGCCTATTGAGCTCTTCCAAATTTCTTAGTGAACTGTCCAATTATATTCCAAGCGCCAATGAACAGGATTTGATAGCAGCATGGAATTCTATTTTACTGGATTTTCCGGATAGACGATTGGAATTCATTGAATCTTTGGCAAGGGAAAACCAACATAAACTACTCCTTTTAAGTAATACCAATGACATCCATATAGAATATGTGAAACAGAAAATGGGGATGGAAAAGTTTAATCGGTTTAAAAATTCATTCGATGTGTTTCACTTATCTTATGAAATGGGGATGCGAAAACCAGATTCTGAAATCTTTAAGTTTGTTTTAAAAGAGAATGGTTTGACAGCCTCTGAAACTTTGTTTGTGGACGATACCAAAGAAAACACCGATTCGGCCGCTCAGATTGGAATCAAGGTGTGGAATCTTCAAGTTGGAAAAGAAGATATTTCTCAATTAAAGTCGCATTTATAATGTTGAACCTTGTTCTCAGTGTTCTTTGCTCAAGTCTAATTTTTGTCATCTTTAAATTATTTGATGTTTATAAAGTACAGACTCTTTATGCCATCATCACCAATTATGTGGTTGCCTGTACGGTAGGGCTGATTCTTTATGAAAAGGAAATAGATTTTAACCAAATTATACACGAATCTTGGTTTTTGGGAACATTGGCATTGGGTATATTTTTTATCCTCGTCTTTAATCTTATGGCAAAAGCTTCTCAGGTTGCTGGGGTTTCCGTAGCATCCGTAGCCACAAAAATGTCATTGGTTATGCCGGTTGTTTTTGCTGTTGTTTTTTACAAAGAGGTATTATCACTATATCAAATCATTGGAATTCTATTGGCTTTGGCCGCTGTTTATTTTGCTTCAATGAAAGAAAAATCGATAGCGTTTTCAAAAAAAACCTTGTTGCTCCCGTTACTGGTTTTCTTGGGTTCTGGGATTATAGATATAAGTGTGAATTACTTTCAGGAGAATCATTTGGCCCAGCATGAAGTTGCAATTTTCTCTGCTATGGTTTTTGGCTTTGCTGCTTTAACGGGTTTGATTTTTATTGGTGTAAAATCCGTTAAAAAGCCTTTAAGGGTGAACATTAAAAATATTGTTGGTGGTATTGTTTTGGGAGTTCCCAACTACTTTTCTATATTCTTTTTGATACGGGCACTTCAAAATGAGGAACTTGATAGCGCAGCTATCTTCACATTGAACAATGTTGCTATTGTAATGCTTTCCACACTTCTGGGAATTGCCATTTTCAAGGAAAAACTCAGCTTAAAAAATTGGGGCGGGATAGCCTTGGCCATTGTTAGTATTATGTTGGTTGCTTTATTCTGATGGAGGAAAAAGATACGTATAGAACCATTGAAGAACCCACTCTGGGAATACTTTATAAGGATAAGAAAAGTAAGTTTTTCGGATGCGCATTTCCTATTTCCTCAGAGAACGAAGTTAAACCCATAATTGAATCTTTGCGAAAAGAATATCATACCGCTAATCATGTTTGTTATGCCTGGCAACTTGGCGTAACTCCTACCACATATAAGGCCAATGATGATGGAGAACCAAACAACTCGGCGGGAATGCCCATCTATGGTCAAATTCAATCTTTTGGTGTAACAAACATCTTAATTACCGTTGTTCGGATTTTTGGTGGCACCAAACTTGGTGTTGGAGGACTTATTCAAGCCTATCGTACCGTAGCTAAAATGGCCTTGGAAAATTCTTCCATTATCGAAAAAAGAATAGAATCCTATTTTCAGTTGGATTTCGATTATCCCGAAATGGACAAAGTAATGCGTGCAATCAAACGAAAAAACATCACCATCACTTCCCAAAAGATGGAATTGAAATGTTCTATTTCCATTTCAGTTAGAAAAAGTGAAGCACTCCAAACCCAACAATTTTTTGAAGAGATGCAACGGGTAACTATTCAAAAGGAAAGTTAAAAGTCCAATTTATCCAGAATGTGCTCCGGGCATTTAATAGGTCGGTTTGTTTGTTTGTCCATAAAGGCCAATACCGTATTTGCTGTTGCCAATAACTCCTTGGCTTCATTATAAATTTTATAGTCAAATTCAATCTTTACCATGGGTTGTTTTTTAATATATGTTTCAACCGTGATCAAATCGTCATAAAGCGCTGACTTTTTGTAATCTATCTGTAAGGAAATTACTGGTAACATGATTCCATTTTCTTCCATCCCCCTATAACTAACTCCCAAGGCCCGCAACCATTCTATTCTGCCCAATTCCAAGTATTGCGCATAGTTTCCATGGTAAACCACACCCATTTGGTCGGTTTCTCCATACCTGACCCTAAAAGAAAATGAATTTAATCGCATATATTAAATGAAAAATTATATATTTAAAGGCTTGGTTAACGTTGAGGAAACATGCGAAAAAAAAACAGAATATTCAACCACAAAATCATTTTTTTTTTCAAAGATTTGTTCACATATTTGTCGCATCCAAAAAGCATCTAAATATCCCCATTTGGATGTTTTAACTTAACAGCTTTAAAGCTAACCAACAAAACTAAGGAAAAACTTTTATGAGTGTTACTGCAAATTCCGTGTGGAAAAACTGTTTGGCTTTTATCCAGGATAATATCCAACCGCAGGCATTCAAAACTTGGTTTGAACCTATAAAACCAGTTAAGTTAACAGATAAAGCCTTAAGCATTCAAGTACCCAGTAAATTTTTCTACGAGTGGCTGGAAGAGCATTACGTAAAACTTTTAAAAGTTGCCCTAACCAAAGAATTGGGAAATAGCGCAAAACTTATCTACATCATTAAAATGGAAAATAAGTATGGTAACAAGGAACCGTTCACTGAACAGATTCCAAGTTCCAATAGAACCGCGGTTGGTCCGCAGGAATTGGATGTGCCCATTACCTCCAAAAGTCCTGAGCTAAAGAATCCTTTTGTAATACCGGGTATTCGGAATATAAAAATAGAATCACAGTTAAATCCTAGCTACAATTTCGAAAATTTCTTGGAAGGTGATTCCAACAGACTTGCAAGGTCTGCAGGTATGGCGGTGGCCAATAAACCAGGTGGCACATCGTTTAATCCCTTGCTTGTTTTTGGCGGTGTAGGTTTAGGTAAAACACATTTAGCACATGCCATTGGGGTTGAAATCAAAGACAAGTACCCAGAAAAAACGGTGCTTTATATTTCAGCAGAAAAATTCACCCAACAATATATAGAGTCGGTAAAGAAGAATACCCGCAATGATTTTATCCATTTTTATCAGTTGATAGATGTTCTAATCATTGATGATGTCCAGTTTTTATCTGGCAAGTCTGGTACCCAGGACGTGTTCTTCCATATATTCAACCATCTGCACCAGAATGGCAAACAGGTCATATTAACATCGGACAAAGCTCCGGTTGATATGCAAGATATAGAGCAACGACTGCTTTCCCGTTTTAAGTGGGGACTTTCAGCTGAGTTGCAAAATCCAGATTTTGAAACCCGTATTTCAATACTTAAGAACAAGCTATATAGAGATGGGGTTGAAATGCCAGACGATATTATTGATCATGTTGCTAAAAACATAAAAACCAATATTAGAGAATTGGAAGGTGCTATAATTTCTTTGATAGCCCAATCCTCTTTCAATAAACGTGAGGTTACGTTGGAATTAGCACAACAGGTGGTAGAAAAGTTTGTGAAAAATACCAAACGGGAAGTTTCTATCGATTATATTCAAAAAGTGGTTTCTGATTACTTTGAAATGGATGTAGCCACCTTGCAATCAAAAACCAGAAAAAGACATATTGTCCAAGCCAGGCAATTGGCCATGTTCTTTGCAAAAAAGTTCACCAAAGCTTCGCTGGCCAGTATTGGTTCCCAAATAGGGAAACGTGATCATGCCACAGTGCTTCACGCATGTAAAACGGTAGATAATCTTGCCGAAACGGATAAGCAATTCAGAAAATACATTGAAGATCTGAGTAAAAAATTCTCCTAATTCCTTCAACTTAATGAAAACCAAAGTCTTAATGGTCTGCTTGGGAAATATTTGCAGATCACCCTTGGTTGAGGGCATTTTAAAATCAAAAGTTGACCCCGATAATATTTTAGTAGATTCCGCAGGAACTGCTGGATACCATGTGGGCAATCCACCCGACGAAAGGTCTATTGCCGTTGCACAAAAGCACGGAATTGATATCAGCAATCAAAAGTGCAGACGATTTTCTAAAAACGACTTTAAGGAGTTTGATGTAATCTACGCCATGGACGAAAGTAATTTTTCCAATATTTTAAGCCTAGCTGATACTGATAAAGATGAGAAAAAGGTTAGATTGTTATTGGATGAAATAGATTTAGGTTTTTCTGAAGTCCCAGACCCTTACTATGGTGGAGTGGACGGTTTTGAAAATGTATATCAAATGATAGACATTGCTTGTAATGCAATTGAAAAAAAACTAATCAAATAGATGGAAGAAACGAAACCAGGCTTAGTTTTGGGCAAAGTCTATCTTATTCCCACTACCCTCGGGGACAATGCCCCATTGGAGGTACTTCCCATATCCGTGAAAAGAACTATTGAGAATATTGACCATTACATAGTTGAGAATGAAAAAACGGCCCGGAGATTCATTAAAAAAGTAAGCCCCAGCAAGGCACAACCAAGTTTACATATTGAAACATTAAATAAATATACTGACCCTGCAGTCATCCCGGCCTATTTGGAGCCTTGCATAAGTGGTCAAGACATTGGCGTTTTATCGGAAGCTGGATGCCCAGGAATAGCTGACCCAGGAGCCGAGGTGGCAAGAATTGCACATGAAAAACGAATACAGGTGGTTCCGCTTGTTGGTCCATCCTCTATCCTTATGGCAATGATGTCTAGCGGTATGAACGGGCAGAACTTTGCCTTTAATGGGTATTTGCCGATAGATGCCACAGAACGCAAGAGCAAAGTGAAAAGTTTGGAGAAACTTTCACGAGAGAAAGGACAATCACAAATATTCATGGAAACCCCATATAGGAATGATAAGCTTTTGTTGGAATTAACCAAAACGCTTCAAAAAAGCACTCGGCTGTGTATTGCCTGTGACATTACTTTGCCAACAGAGTTCATTCAAACCAAAACCATTCATGAATGGAGTGAGATAACTATTGACCTTAACAAAAGGCCAACTATTTTTATCGTTCAGGCATAAAAAAACCCAGAATAAATTCCGGGTCTTTCTTCTTGCTTTTAAAAGTTGTTCTTAAACTTTTGCGTTTCTTTTTTGCTTGATTTTAGATATATCGTATCCAGCAAACTTTCTCATATACTGTGAGATATTACTCCCGTATGCATCTGCAACATCATTCTTTCCATAGGAGCGTAAAAATTTCTTTACATTTCCTGCTCCGGCTAAATGTGCAGCAGCCAAAATACCAGACTCTGTGATTTCTATTCCACGGATTCGCTTTCCATTAAACCGTTTGATATCTTTTCGTAGTATCCATTTGTTCCGTGCAATATTGGTTTCAAAGGTTCTTTCCTGAAGTGCCGGGTTTTTTATAAAATCATTTGCATTATAAACCCCCATCAAATTCAAGGTGCTCAATCCAAATTGATATTTCCCTAAATATCCCAACGTATTGATTGCATGATATTTTCCTTGCGATTCTTTGAAAGCCAAAGCCTCCTTAAAACCATTATAGGCATTTCCTAAAAAAGGAGGGTAAACTACTTCATCTTCCGCAGAAATTGAATCTTGCAGCACGGTAATCTCCAAATCTGTCCCAACCTTTAAAAAATCTGGAACTTTGTAATCTACTGTCTCAGTAACCGAATAGTAACCAAAACTTGTTAAAATCACAATCATGGCAAGATGCAAAACAAAACCTATCCATCTTTTCATAACTTACATATTTAGAATTTCAAAGCGTTTAAGCATTGAAATTAAATTTGGTCGACAAATATAGGGGGAGACTTTTTCTTAACACTTACGAAGCTCTTAAGTTTTTCTTAAATAGCTCTCAAATTACGTTAAAGCGCTGAAAATAAACGGCAAACAACATTATCTGACCACTTTTTGGGAATCTAACCATCGGGTATATTGTACCTTATTTCGGTTGTGCTGCGCCAGTGTTTTTGCAAACATGTGGTACCCAAAGTTGGAAACATCTGCCACAAAAAATAAATAATCGTGTTTTTCAGGATTTAAAACAGCCTCAATCGATGAAATATCGGGCATAGTAATCGGTCCAGGAGGAATCCCGCTATACTTATAAGTATTATAGGGTGAATCCATTTCCAAATCCCTATATAAAACACGCTTGATGATTGTGTCGTAATTTCCCGTTTCTTTTTTGATTGCATAAATCACCGTTGGGTCTGCCTGCAGTAGTATTCCTTTTTTGATTCTATTTAGATACACTCCAGCAACCCTGGGTCTCTCATCTGCCTTAACCGTTTCTTTCTGCACAATAGCGGCCAAAGCAATGACCTTGTTTGGTGTCAGGTTCAATTTCTCTGCTTTTAGTAATCTTTCCTTAGTCCAATATTTTTGATACTCCTCATACATTCTTTCCCTAAAATCCGTCGCATTAGTATTCCAAAAGAACTCATAGGTGTTGGGTAGGTACATGCCCAGTTTCGTGTCTTCGTCAAACCCAGATTGCTTTAAAAACTCATCATCATTAACAGCATTAAGAAGTGAAAGGCTATCTGCTTCAATCTGTTCGGAAATTCTACCTGCCAATGATTGTAAGGATTCCTGATTGTTGAAGGAGACTCTGACAGGGGTATTCTTACTACGCAGGGAGTTTATAATGTCATTATTGTTCATCCCTTTATTAATGGGGAACTTTCCAGCTCTAATATTCGTTACATATCCTTTACGCTCTGCTACTGCTTCAAAAGTCCCCACATCTTTCAATAGTGGTTCTACAATTTTTTTTACCTCAGAAAATGAAGCATCCGAAGGGATAAAAACAAAAGCCTGCTCATTATTGAATTGGGTATTGGGCGAAAAAATGGCATTGTAAATCTGGAAGGCAACAAAACCACAAATCAACAATCCTAATATGGCCACAGCCCAAAGTGTTTTCTTAAGATACATTTTTTCTATTTACTTTTTGGAACATTATCTCATCCTTAAAACCTTTGTTGGTCCGAATCCATTCACGTTTCAGCCCCACTTTGTCAAAACCTAGTTTTTCAAATAAATGAATACTGGCTGAATTGTCAGATAAAATATTTGCATATAATTGATGGAGGTCCAGCGTTGAGAATGCATAATTGCTGAGCAAGGTTATGGCCTCTGCGCCAAGGCCTTTGTTTCTATTTTCTGAATTTGAAATAACAATTCCAATCCCTGCGCGTCTATTTTTTGGGTCAAAATCAAAAAGGTCGATTAACCCAATACACCTATCTTCCATATCACAAATACAAAGTCGCAATTGTTTTACATCATATATGTCGCGATGTACATTCTCCAGGTATAAACTAAGTACTTTTTTCGAATAGGGTTTAAGCGTACCGCTTATTTCCCAAATGGAAGTATCATTTTCCAATTCGTAAAGAAAATCCAAATCCCTGGGTTCCAAAGCTCTCAAATAAACCTGTTTTCCTTTCAAGCTTAACATGCTACTTCTCCTTTATAAACCTGTTTTGCTGGTCCTTTCAAGAAAATATCGGTGTAAGTACCTCCATTGAGTTCAAAACTAATGGTCAAATCGCCACCTAGGGTATTGATTTCCACACTGTTTGAAGTCGTTTTTCCCAATTTATGCATTGCCAAGGCAACTGCTGTAACACCTGTCCCACAAGATAAAGTTTCATCTTCCACTCCCCTTTCATAGGTTCTGACATTAAACGCTCCATTATCAGACTGTTCAACAAAGTTGATGTTACTACCTGATTCCCCATAAAGTCCATACCTAAGCTTTGTTCCTTCCTTCCGTACATTAAACTTCTCCAAATGTTCCACCAATTGTACATGATGCGGAGAACCGGTATCCAAAAAACTATATAAAGGTTTTTCTCTTATTTCATCAACATCGTTCATTTTAAGGTTGACAATGTCACCTTCAATAGTTGCAAAATGTAGGCCGTCAATCGCGTTAAAGGTTGTTTCGTTTTCGATCATACCCAAATATTTGGCAAAAGCAACTGCACATCTACCTCCATTGCCACACATACTCTGGCTTGCATCAGCATTATAATAATCCATATTAAAATCCGATGCACTATCATTTTCCAACAAAATGAGTCCATCTCCGCCAATCCCAAACCTTCTATCACATAGCTTTGCGATTAATTCAGTGTTGTCTTTTGGAAAAGTTTGTTGACGGTTGTCTATAAACACAAAATCGTTTCCCGTACCCTGATATTTGAAAAACTGTAGTATCATATTTGGATGCAAAGGAACAAATATAGCGTATTCTTTAAGGTTTTTTTGGTAGTTAAAAACGAGTTAAATTGATAATGTTAAAATTGATTTCATTTAATTTTGTTGAAGCTTAATGTTAAATTATTACAGAATTATGAAGAGAATAGCCAGTTTATTTTTTGTATCGCTTTTTGCAGGTGCAATTACACTAGGAGCTTATAAAATATTTTTTGAAAAAGATGCTTATAAATGGGTTGTTTCAAATGAGGAAACGCCTTTCTTGAGTACGAGTAACCTATCAACCTCAGCCAAAGGTGCAGGAATCAATGAAGTTGATTTCACCATAGCCGCGGAAAAAACTGTAAACGCTGTGGTACACGTCAAAAATTTAGCCATTAATAAGGGTGCCAGCAGTCTTTCAGATTTCTTTTATGGTTTTGAAAAGAAACAAACTCCACAAGTTGGTACAGGATCGGGCGTTATCATTTCACCGGATGGATTTATCGTTACCAACAACCATGTTATTGCCAATGCAAGCCAATTGGAGGTTACCTTAAATAACAACAAGACTTATGAAGCAGAGGTTATAGGAGCAGATTCTGACTCCGATATTGCTTTGTTAAAAATAGAGGTCGATAAACCATTGCCCTATTTGGCTTTTGGTGATTCCGATAATTCAAAAATTGGGGAATGGGTCTTAGCAGTAGGGAATCCGTTTAGTCTTACCTCTACAGTAACCGCAGGAATTGTAAGTGCCAAAGCCAGATCTTTGGGAAGAAATCAATCCTTTATTCAAACTGATGCTGCCGTGAATCCAGGAAACAGTGGTGGGGCCTTGGTAAACACAAACGGTGACCTAATTGGCATAAACACTGCAATTACATCGCAGACAGGGTCCTATGTTGGTTATTCTTTTGCTGTTCCAAGTAATATCGCAAAAAAAGTAGTTGAGGATATTATGGAGTTTGGCAATGTACAACGTGGATTGCTTGGAATCTCTGCTGCAAATACAAATTCAAGAGAAGCCATTGAACTTGGCTATGATGAAATTGAAGGTGTCGTAATCTCTCAGGTATCAGAGGATTCCGGTGCAGAGGAAGCTGGTTTAAAAACAGGCGACATTATTAAACAAGTAGACAATATACGAGTACGCAAGTTTTCCGAACTTACAGGCTATCTTTCTTCCAAAAGACCTGGCGATATGGTAGAAGTTTTGGTGGATCGAGATGGAGAAAGAGTATCTAAGAATGTTACGCTCAAAAAGCAACAAACCATTATTTTACCCGCTACCGGTTTTATGGTAAAGAATCTATCTAAAGAGGATAAAAAAAGATTTGGGGTTGATAGTGGCGTAAAAGTCATAGATGTTCCAGAAGGTTATAGCAAATTTGATTTAAAAGATAAAGTAATCGTTGAAGTTGATGACAATGAGATTAAAAATATTGACGACGCCAAAGACTTATTTAGTAAAATATCAAGGTACGGTAGAACAAGTTTTACCATGATCAATGAAAAAGGTGAAAAGGAGCGTTTAATCCTACAATAATAGAATCTAAATATGTAAAAAAGGCACTCATTAAATGAGTGCCTTTTTTTGTTGCGATAATTTCACGAAAACGTTTGAAATATCTAATTTTGCCGACAACTAAATTCAACTCAATTAAAATTCATGGGCGATATCAAGTCTTACGAAAAGGAACTCGCATTCCAAGCAGATAGAAGAAAAGCAACAACGGAATTTATTAAAATTATAAGTGATCTATGGTACGACAAGGCCATTGAAGTGGTCCTTTTCAAAAATCAAATCATAGACAAAAATGTAAGTGATATTATAAACTTGCATGAATATGCCGGTGAATTTGTCCAAAAACCGATTTCCATTTTTGATTCTGTTGAAATTCTTAGGGCAATCAATGATATCAACCTACCTCCTGCCAAGCTGGATATTGGAAAGCTTACCTATGAATATCATTCTGATGATAATGACCATCTCAATGTAAAGGCATTCGTAATAGAAAAACTAACAGATGCCCAATCTTACCATGAAATCAAACCAAAAGACGTGGTACTATATGGTTTTGGACGTATTGGAAGATTGGTTGCCCGCGAACTTATGGCCAAAACCGGAAGAGGAAGCCAATTGCGCTTAAGAGCTATTGTTGTAAGGGGTGAAATCAATGAAGAAGTCCTGGAAAAAAGAGCTGCATTGCTAAAAACAGATTCTGTTCATGGCCAGTTTATGGGTACCGTGGATGTCGATATAGAAAATAGTGCATTGGTCATTAATGGTACTACCGTAAAAATTATTACTGCAGATAAGCCTGAATCTATAGATTACACAAAATATGGCATCTATAATGTCTTGATTATTGACAATACCGGTGCTTTCAGGGATAAAGCTTCGCTCTCGCGCCATTTGGAAGCTAAAGGGGCAAGCAAGGTTTTACTTACCGCTCCTGGAAAGGAAGTGCCTAATATCGTACATGGTGTAAATCAAAAAGAATTTGATCCAGATAAGACCAAAATCTATTCGGCGGCCTCTTGTACTACAAATGCCATAACCCCAATATTAAAGGTTATTGAAGATTCGCTTGGGATAAAAAAAGGACATTTGGAAACCATCCATGCATATACCAACGACCAGAACCTTGTTGATAATATGCATAAAAAGTACCGTCGCGGACGTGCCGCAGCGCTTAATATGGTCATTACTGAAACCGGTGCAGGAGCGGCCGTTGCCAAGGCCCTACCCTCTTTAAAAGGTAAATTGACATCGAATGCAATACGAGTTCCAGTTCCAAACGGCTCGCTTGCCATCTTAAATCTTGAAATAAAGAACAAAACCTCAAAAGAAAGTGTAAATACTATTTTAAAGAAATATGCCCTTGAAGGTGATTTGGTAGAGCAGATACAATATTCTCTTAGCAATGAATTGGTATCGTCAGATATTGTTGGTATTTCTGCCCCATCCATATATGACAGCAAGGCCACTTTAGTTTCTGCAGATGGAAAAAGTTTGGTCCTATATATATGGTATGATAATGAGTACGGTTATTCACATCAAGTAATCCGACTTGCCAAATACATTGCCAAAGTAAGACGATATACGTATTATTAAATCAGAAATATTCAAGTAGCGGGTTCCATAACTATGATTTTCTTTTGATTTTTGGTTTATTGGTGTAATTTCGCCTTACCCTTAATCTAAATTAAAACGCATAATTACCATGAGACGTTTACAAGTTTTCTTATCCCTTGTTCTTTTTATCAGTGTTTTTTCAATTTCAGCTCAAAATCAAGATACTACGCCTGACACGGATACATCCATTGCCGGACAGTTTGAGGTACTGGAACGAAAGTCCACAAATTATAATGCACAGGGAAAACGCTATGAGGTAATTCGATTAATTGAACTGAATAAAATCAAAAAGAATATTTTTGATACCATTAGCTCGGCCAATCAATCTATAAAAGACCTTACTGCGACTATTACAAGCAATAAGGCTGAAATAAATAGCCTTAACTCAAAACTTCAAGAAACCACTAACAACTTAAAGACCATTACTGCCGAAAAAGACAGTATATCGTTCTTTGGAGCTTTGATTAGCAAAGGAACCTACAACTTTATTTTATGGTCCATCATTTTTGGTCTATTGCTCTTTTTGCTATTGTTTATTTACAAGTTCAGGAACAGTAATTTTTTAACCCATCAGGCCAAAACTGCGCTTGCCGATGTTGAAAAAGAATACGAAGACCATAGAAGAAGAGCACTGGAACGTGAGCAGAAAATTAGCCGTCAGCTCCAGGATGAGCTGAATAAACAGAAGAAATAAATATTTGTTAAAGCTTCCCTGTTTGGAAGCTTTTTTGTTTAAATTTCATTATCAAAAAGGATTCACAGGTACAGTTACTGTCTTTCCTTTCTGCCTAGAATCTCACTTTTGCGTTTACCAACTATTGCTATATAGTTAATCATCAATCAAAAAACATGGACAAAAGAAAACTGACTTTTATTCCATTATTTCTGATATGCTTTTTTGTAAAAGCCCAAGAAATAAATGGAGAAATAGTCGATAGTAATGGACAAGGACTTGCCTTTGCCAATGTACTTTTACAAACCGCATCAGATTCCACACTAGTAAAAGGGGCAATTACCAATGATACAGGAACATTTACATTTGAAAGCGTCGCTTCTGGAAATTACATCATAACTGCTAGTATGGTGGGCTTCTCAACAAAAACAACCGAGGCTTTTAGTTATCAACAGAATTCAACGTTTACCATTCCCACATTAACATTGACCGAGGGTGTTGAACTGGATGAGGTTGTGGTCCAGACCACAAAGCCCATTTTTGTCCAGAAGATTGACCGAATGGTAATCAATGTTGAAAATAGTATTGTATCTGCCGGTAGCTCAGCTCTAGAAGTTTTAGAACGTTCCCCTGGAGTGATCGTGGACAGACAGAATAGTGCCATATCCTTGGCAGGGAAAAACGGAGTTGTGGTAATGATTGATGGAAAAATAAGCTATATGCCGCAGGAAAGCATTGTTCAGTTGTTGGAAGGTATGAGCTCTGACAATATTCAAAGTATTGAACTGATTACTACTCCTCCAGCAAATTTTGATGCGGAAGGAAATGCCGGTTTTATAAATATTGTGCTTAAAAAGAGAACAGATTTGGGTTTAAACGGCACCTATTCAGTTTCGGGAGGAATTGGAAACGGTGAAACCACCTCAGATAACATCAGCTTTAATTTTAGAAAAAACAAGATAAATCTTTTTGGCAACTATTCTTTCTTAATAGATACACAAGGGCAACAATTCGACTTCTCAAGAATTTTTACTAATGAACAAGACAATACGATTAATCTTGCAACAGTTTCCGACCGTGACCCAAGACAGCGTAATCATAATATACGGTTGGGACTGGATTATCAAGCCACAGACAAAACTGTCATAGGCATTCTGGTAGGAGCTTATGATAACAAATGGACAATGGATGCCGTGAACGATAGTAGAGAAACCGAAAACGGTGTTCCTTTTTCTTTTGTGCAACTTTTGAACACAGAACGAAACCAATGGCAACATTTTAATTCCAACGTCAATCTTAAGCATAATTTTAAGGACGATGAGTTCATAAGTGTGGATTTGGACTACCTGCACTATTACGATGAAAACCCTACGGATTACACCAATAGTTTTTTTGATGGGGACAACAATTTTCTTCGAGAAGAACTTACCCTCAGCGATAAAACAACCCCTATTAACATTGCGGTAGGCAAGGCAGATTACAGCAACCAATTAAATGAGAATTTGAAATTGGAAACAGGTATTAAAGCAGTGATATCAGACTTTGAAAATGATGTATCTGTCGCAACTTTTGATGGACAAAACTTTATTGAAGACCCTACCTTGACCAATAAAAGTATCCTTAACGAGCATATTCTAGCAGCGTATACTTCTGTCGATTATAAACTGAATGAAAAAACAAGCATGAAACTTGGTCTTAGATATGAGCATACCGACTCTGAGCTGGATACGGAAACCGAAGGCCGAGTTGTGGACCGAAATTTCGGTAACTTTTTTCCGAGCATCTTTGTTTCCCACTCGGTAAGCGATACCTTAAGTTTTAATTTGTCCTATTCTAAACGAATCACCCGACCAACGTTCAATAATTTGGCACCCTTTGTTATTTTTATTGACCCAACTACATTTTTATCAGGTAATTCGGCTTTACAACCAGCCACATCGAACTCAGTTAAGTTCGATACCAATTATAAATCCATACTTCTTTCTTTTCAATATTCAGTTGAGGACCAACCCATATCTGGTTTTCAAGAACGTTTTGATGAAGCTACAGGAAGATTGTTTTTTGAGGCTGCCAACAATGATCAAACCAAATTATTTACTATAACTTTAGGATTACCCATCAACTTTACCAATTGGTGGAAAATGCAAAACAATTTCATATTTATAAATACCAAGGTAAGCGCTTTACTTCAAGATTCTTCATTCAATTTTGAACAAAATACCTTCCGGGCAAACAGCTCTAATTCTTTTACTATAACAAAAACTTTTAGTTCAGAAATCAACGTAAACTATTTTGGCGCCAGTCTATTTGGAATAAGGACATTTGACCCTGTATTCGGTATGAACATAGGTTTTCAAAAAAAACTCGGGGACAAATGGGGAACGCTCAGATTTGCCGTAAACGATGTATTCGACTCTTTCGAATTTACAGGAAGAACCCAGGTACCTGAGCAAAATCTAAATACCGAAAACACCTTCGACTTCAGCAATCGTACTTTTCTTCTCACCTATTCCAGAAGTTTTGGAAATGACAAACTAAAATCCTCAAGACAACGAGGAACCGGTTCTGAAGATGAGCGCAGACGGGTGAATTAATTACATTCGTCCATGGAAATTAAAAATGCAACCCTTTCAGATATAGAACTTATTCTTCCGCTATTTGATGCATATAGAATGTTCTATGGACAATCATCGGACATAGAAGCTTGCAGGCTTTTCTTAAAAGAGCGCTTCTTAAACAATGAGAATGTAGTTTTCTTAGCATTGGAAAATGACAAACTGGTTGGATTTACGCAGCTTTATAAAACATTTTCTTCTGTATCATTACAACCATTTTATGTTCTGAATGATTTGTTTGTTGTCCCTCAATTTCGAAAAAAAGGAGTGGGCGAAGCATTATTAAACCATGCCAAAGCATTTTGCAAAAAACAAGGATTCAAAGGGCTGGCACTTGAGACAGCAAAAGACAACCCTGCCCAAAAACTCTATGAGCGATTGGATTGGGAGAAAGATGAAGCATATTTTCACTACTTCTGGAAGAATTCCTAGATAAATTAACCATTATCTTTGACAACTTTCTATGTAAGCCATGCGAATAGACATTATTACAGTTTTACCCGAATTATTAAAAAGCCCTTTTGAAGCCTCTATTTTAAAACGAGCTGTTGAGAAAAAATTGGTAGAGGTACATTTTCACAACCTCAGAAAATACTCAATCGGTAATTACAAACAAGTTGATGACTATCAATTTGGTGGTGGAGCTGGAATGGTTTTAATGATAGAACCCATAGATAAGTGTATTTCTGAACTCAAAAAAGAAAGGGAATACGATGAAATCATCTATATGACCCCAGATGGCAATACCCTGAACCAAGGAATTTCAAATGAAATTTCCCTAAAAAAAAACATTATTATACTTTGTGGGCATTACAAAGGAGTAGATCAAAGAGTACGAGACCTCTTTATAACAAGGGAAATATCAATCGGTGACTACGTACTTTCAGGAGGTGAATTGGCGGCAGCAGTTTTCTGTGATTCCATTATAAGGCTCCTTCCAGGGGTTTTAAATGACGAAACATCGGCACTGACAGATACTTTTCAAGATAATCTATTGGCACCACCCGTATACACGAGACCCTCAGATTACAAAGGGCATAAAGTGCCAGAGGTTTTGTTAAGCGGGGACTTTCCAAAAATTGAAAAATGGCGTGAAGAACAAGCAATGGAGCGAACGCGTCAAAGAAGACCTGATTTACTGAAATAGTTATGGAATATTTAGAAAGTTACTTTGTTTTTGGCGGAATCTTAAAGATAATAGGACAACTTCTTTTTCTCATTGGTTGTATTGTGTTAGTACTAAAAAAGAAAAACAGGGGAACCATCTTAATGCTCATAGGGGCTATTTTATCTATTTTGTTTGCACTGGCGAGCTTTCTTTTGACTTCTATTGCTGTCGGCAAGGGTACTACATTTCTTGCACGGGCTACAGTTATATTGAATTCCATTGGCCAATTTCCCCTTATTCTTGTTGGCATTGGGTTGCTGTTGTTTGGTACGAGCTATTCAAATAAAAAGCGTTAATTGCTTTTCTATTTTTAAAAGTCAAAAACACCTTGCTATTTATAAATATTGCATTATTTTTGCAATCTCAAAATTAACCTCTGACGAAACTCGTGTAAGTTAATCTTGGTAAACGTTTAAAAAAAATAAAATGGAATCCCTTATAAAATTTGTTGAAGACGAATTTGTTCCAAAAAAAGAATTTCCAAAATTCTCGTCAGGTGACACCATAACGGTCTATTATGAGATTAAGGAAGGTGAAAAAACACGTACACAGTTCTTTAAAGGAGTTGTTATCCAACGAAGAGGAACTGGTGCTACAGAGACTTTTACAATCAGAAAAATGTCTGGTACAGTTGGTGTAGAAAGAATTTTTCCAATAAACATGCCAGCACTTCAAAGAGTAGAAGTCAACAAAAAAGGTAAAGTACGTAGATCAAGAATCTTCTACTTTAGAGGTCTTACAGGTAAAAAGGCCCGTATCAAAGAGATTAGGGGTTAATTTACAATCACTACGCAAAATAACAAAGCACCTCAACGGGTGCTTTTTTTATGAACAATTGTTAATAACCATAGTTCATATATTGTTGATTTTTAATCCCTTACAAAATTTGGTTTTCCGCAACTTTCTCATACTTTAGTAAAAGAAATGGAAGGAGATTATATCAAGTTTCGGTTTCTATTTTGAAGTTGACGTTCTTTAAAACTGATGTTTCCCTTTTTAATTGGTAACACTACTAATCACAAAAGGAATTTCGAATTCTGGAAAGCTTCGGCCAACCTCAAAGAGAAATAGTAAATTTTATGTGCGGACGGAAGAGCAATTTTCTGTTTTGATAAGATTTAGGAAACTATTGGACCACTTTGCACAAGTGTTGTTTAGTTGAAAAATTAGAAGCATAGTGTTGAGTAAACGTCAAAAGGGCAACGGATGCAATCAATGGTTGCGATTTTGTGGCAACGCAAAATGATATCTTTTAGCTCTTTTCAGAAAGCCATATCAATGTTCACACATAGATATGGCTTTTGTTATTTCAAACCCTATCCAAAATCACACTTTTTAGTAAAATCACCTAGTATAGCAACAGTCATAAGTTGTATATTTGCACCGCTCAAATAAAAACACCTAAATGGCTAAGATTTTTTATACAAAAACCGATGAGGCGCCAGCCTTGGCAACATTATCTTTTTTACCTGTTGTAAAAGCGTTTACAAAAACTGCTGACATTAGTATAGAAACCAAAGATATTTCTCTTGCAGGTAGAATTATCTCAGTATTTCCCGAATTCTTGAATGCCGACCAGCAAATATCGGATAACCTGGCTCAATTGGGTGAATTGGCCAAAACACCAGAGGCAAACATCATTAAACTTCCCAATATAAGTGCTTCTATTCCACAATTAAAAGAAGCCATTGAAGAATTACAACAAAAAGGGTATAATTTACCAAGTTATCCTGATGAGCCTAAAACGGATGAGGAAAAAACAATCAAAGCCAAATACGATAAAATAAAAGGAAGTGCCGTAAACCCTGTGCTGAGAGAAGGTAATTCAGATAGAAGAGCCCCAAAGGCAATTAAAAACTATGCAAAGAAAAACCCGCATTCAATGGGTGCATGGTCATCAGAATCCAAAACCCACGTGGCCACTATGGCCGAGGGGGACTTTAAGCACAACGAAAAGTCATTGACCATGAAAGCTGCTGGTGATGTTCGCATAGAGCTAGTAGATTCTAGTGGGACAACAACAGTTCTCAAAGAAAATGTTTCGCTTCAAAAAGATGAGGTCATTGATGCTACAGTCATGAGCAAAAACGCATTGGTAAGTTTCCTAAAAAAGGAAATTGCAGATGCCAAAAGCGAAAGCCTATTACTTTCTCTTCATTTTAAGGCCACCATGATGAAGGTTTCAGACCCAATCATTTTTGGCCATGCACTTAAAGCCTATTTTTCAGATTTGTTTGAAAAATATCAAGACACTTTCAATGCCTTGGGAATAAACGCCAATAATGGATTGGAAACCCTGCTTGATAAATTGGAAGAACTCCCTGAAGATACACGTCAAGAAATTAAAAATGCAATTGCCCAAGCAATAGCAAACGGACCTGATTTAGCAATGGTTAATTCTGACAAGGGAATTACAAACCTCCATGTTCCCAGTGATATTATCATTGACGCATCAATGCCTGCCATGATTAGGAGTTCAGGTAAAATGTGGGACAAAAATGGAAAACTTCAAGACACAAAGGCGGTAATCCCAGATAGTAGTTATGCTGGTATCTATCAAGCTACCATTGATTTTTGCAAAGAACACGGGGCATTTGACCCAACCACGATGGGAACAGTTCCCAATGTAGGCCTTATGGCCCAAAAAGCAGAGGAATATGGCTCGCATGACAAGACTTTTGAAATTAAAAACGCAGGCACGGTAAAGGTTGTAAACGTATCTAGCAATGAAACCTTAATCCAGCATACTGTTGAAGAAGGGGATATATGGAGAATGTGCCAGGTAAAAGATGCCCCAATCCAGGACTGGGTTAAACTGGCCGTTTCACGAGCACGAGCAACAAATACCCCTGCTGTTTTTTGGTTGGATAAAGAAAGAGCCCATGATGCGGAACTTATCACTAAGGTTGATGAATATCTTAAACATCATGACACCACGGGTCTCGATATACAGATTTTATCCCCGATTGAAGCTACAAAATTCACTCTAAAACGTATAAAAGAAGGAAAAGACACCATTTCAGTTTCTGGTAATGTATTGCGCGATTACCTTACGGATTTGTTCCCAATACTTGAGGTAGGTACCAGTGCCAAGATGTTATCCATAGTTCCATTAATGAATGGTGGTGGGTTGTTTGAAACAGGAGCAGGTGGTTCCGCGCCCAAGCATGTAGAACAGTTTTTAGAGGAAGGACATCTTCGCTGGGATTCTCTAGGTGAATTTTTGGCACTTGGGGTTTCTTTGGAGCACTTTGGAGAAAAAAATCAAAATAAAAAAGCCTCTGTTCTTGCAGATGCATTGGATAAGGCTACCGAAAAGTTTCTGGACAACGACAAATCACCTTCACGGAAAGTGAATGAACTGGATACACGTGGCAGCCATTTTTATTTAACGCTTTATTGGGCGGAACAACTGGCAACTCAAAATGAAAATGAGGAATTAAAATCGATTTTTTCCACAGTTTTTCAGGAATTGCAATCAAAGGAAAGCCAAATAGCACAAGAATTGATTGATGCCCAAGGAGCTGCAGTTGACATTGCAGGGTATTATTTACCAGATGTGAACCTAGCTTCCAAAGCTATGCGTCCAAGTGAAACTTTCAATAGCATTTTAAATACCATTGCCTAATTATCTGCTATGGTAATTAACAAATTGTTAAACTATGTTATTTGAGCTAATGATTGCCTATTTTAGACTTTCGTACCCCAAATAGTATGGTTTTAAAGAACAGTTTATATTTTACCTTTTTCTTTTTTCTATTTATCAGTTGTGAGGAGGCCATCGATTTAGACCTACCCACGTCAGAGACAAGACTTGTTATAGATGCCATCATAGGGTTCAATGAAAATAATGGCGACCCTATTATAAATGGTGAAGTAAAACTTACATTGACGGGGCCGTTCTTTCAAGATGAAATTTTTCCGGCAGAAAATGCCACAGTCACAATTATTGATGAGCAAAGTGGGCAATCATTTTCACTTGTGGAAAACGCTCCGGGTGTTTTTAGTGCAGGCTTTCCAGTTTTTGAACTCGATAGGGACTATACATTGTTGGTCAATTATAATGATGAAGTCTATACAGCCACACAGCAATTGCAAAAATCTCCTGTTATCGATATGGTTGAACAAGGGGACGGGTTTCTATTTGATGAAGAAGAAGAAACCGAAATCTTGATCTCCTTCACAGATATTCCCAACGAGATTAACCACTATTTGTTTTCGTTTGGTTTTGATAATTTTTTGGTGGTTGATGATGAGTTTTTTCAAGACGGTCAACTCACATTTTCGTATTTCTATGAAGAGGTTGAACCCGGTGATATCGTTGCTATAACCCTTCTTGGAATTGATAGCAACTTTGCAACCTACGCCAATTTGGCATTGGCACAATCCGGCGAAGATGGAGGTGGTCCTTTTGCAACCCCTCCTGCTACCCTAAGAGGCAATATTATAAATGAAACAAATTCAACCAACATTCCCTTTGGATATTTCGCTTTAAGCGAATTTGACACCAAACTATTAATGATTCAATAACTCGGGCTTATTCTTTTGTAACCTATGGTATTAAACTATAATGAAATTAAAATACAGCCTAAGAAAATTTGCCTTCTTCTTTTAGTTTTGGTTTTAAATAGTTTTCAGGCTGAAGCACAACAAAAGTATACACTCAGCGGTACCATTTCAGAGGCCAGCAGTAATGAAACATTAATAGGGGTCAATGTGCTGTTTCCTAGCCTAAAAACAGGTGTTACCACCAATGAATATGGATTTTATTCCATAACACTCCCCGAAGGCCAATATGAAATCATTGTAAGCTATTTAGGCTTTCAGGATGTTAGGGAAAGTATAGATTTAAGCACAGACATCAAAAAAGATTTCAGCTTATTGGAAGAAGCTGAACAGCTCGAAGAGGTAGTCATTACAGATGATGTTGAGCGTTTGGATATACGAAAACCCCAAATGAGTATCAACACTTTGTCCGCTGGCACAATAAAACAGATTCCTGTGGTCCTTGGAGAATCGGATGTTATAAAGTCTTTATTGTTATTACCCGGTATCTCCAACGCGGGTGAGGCATCTTCCGGATTCAATGTTAGAGGAGGTGCCGTAGATCAGAATCTCATCTTATTGGATGAGGCTATTGTATTCAATTCATCGCACCTTTTTGGTTTATTTTCTGTTTTCAATCCAGATGCCATTAAAGATGTAAAACTTTTTAAAGGTGGTATTCCAGCAAGATATGGCGGAAGGTTGTCCTCAGTACTGGAAATCTTTCAAAAGGAAGGAAATAGTAAAGAACTTAAAGTAAACGGTGGAATTGGGGCCATTTCAAGTAGGTTGCTCATAGAAGGGCCTATTGCTAAAGATAGATCTTCTTTTTTGGTTGGTGGCAGGGCATCTTATGCCCATCTTTTTTTACCCTTGTTCGATATAAATAATAAAGCCTATTTCTACGACCTAAATACGAAAATCAGTCACAAAATAAACGACAGGAACAATATTTACTTATCAGGTTATTTTGGGCGCGACTTATTCAGTATTAATGAAAGTTTTGTCAATACCTATGGAAACGCGGTCGGTAATTTTAGGTGGAACCATTTGTTTTCTGATAAATTGTTTTCCAATCTGTCCGTAATCTATTCAGATTATTTCTATGGATTAGTACTTGATTTTGTGGGTTTTGAATGGGATTCGGGAATTCAAAACTTTAACCTGAAATATGACCTTAAACATTACCTTAACGATAAGTTTCAGGTCAATTATGGATTGAACAATATCTATTATGTCTTCAATCCTGGAAAAATAAAGCCTAACCGTGCAGACTCTGGCATTGTAGAAGATCAAATCACCAAAAAATATGCTAACGAAACTGCAGCATATGTGGATATCGAACATAAAGTAAATGAAAGGCTAAGTTTAAATTATGGTCTTAGAGTGAGTCATTTTAACAGATTGGGACAGGATGAATTTTTTGTTTACGAAAATGACAACCCGATATTCTTTGATCCTACTTTTCAAATTTACCGGGAAGGCAACCCTATTGATACTATTGACCCTGGAAGAGGAAGTAGTTTGGAGAAGTTTACCAATTTGGAACCTAGGGTCTCCCTTTCCTATAATTTTAATGCAAAGCGCTCTATAAAGGCCAGTTATACGCGATTGGCGCAATACTTACACCTTCTTTCAAACACTAGCTCTCCTACTCCCTTGGACGTATGGACGCCTAGCGGACCGTTTGTAGAACCGCAATTGTTAGATCAATACGCTGTTGGCTATTTTCAAGATATAAACGATGGTGAATTTTCTTTTGAAACCGAGTTGTTCTATAAAGACATTCAAAATAGAATAGATTACATAGATGGAGCCGATCTAATTGCAAATGATGCCATTGAACAAGTTATCTTAAGTGGTGAAGCCAGAGCTTACGGATTGGAAGTATTGCTGCGGAAAAATGAAGGCCGATTTAAAGGTTGGCTATCCTATACCTTGTCCAAATCTGAACAACGCACTCCGGGAAGAACCGCTTCCCCAGCTAATGGAATATCAAGTTTAGAAACTGGAATTAATTTTGGAGAGTGGTACAATACGCCATATGACAAAACACATGACTTCTCATTATTTGGTAGTTATGATTTAAATGAGAAATGGAATTTCAACGCCAATTTTGTATTTCAAACGGGACAGCCTACAAACTATCCCATTGGTCAGTTTGAGTTTCAAGGCTTAACAATCCCCTATTATGGATTACGAAATGATGAACGCCTTCCCGCCTATCACAGATTGGATATTTCAGCTACTTTAACCCCAAGAAAGAACCGCAGAAGGAAAGTACAATCAGAATGGGTGTTCAGCATCTACAATGCATATAATCGGATGAATGCCGCTTCCATCAACTTTAGGGAAAACGAAGATAACGGAAGAAACGAAGCACTACGGACTTCTATTTTTGGAATTATACCTTCAGTAACCTACAATTTCAAGTTTTAATCAAAACACGATTCCAAACACCTTTAAAGGAATTGATATAAAACCAAAATCATCAAAATTCCAACGGTTCCCTGTACTAGAGTACCCAAAGTATGTCCTTTTAAAGCTGTTTTTACATTCATGTTCGAAAACTGGGATACCACCCAAAAATAACTGTCATTTATGTGGGAAACGGTCATTGCACCTGCCCCAATAGCAAGAACCGCAAGGGCTTTGTCAGAAATTGAAAATAATCCAAAGGTTTCCAGCAAAGGAGCAATTATTGCAGATGTGGTTATTATTGCGACAGTGGAAGAACCCTGAGCCGTTTTTAATACCATTGCAATGGTAAATGAAATTAAAAGACCTCCAATACCCGAACTGGATTCAAGGTTGATTATCGATGCGATATCAATGGTACGAAGAATTGCCCCAAAGGCACCACCTGCACCTGTAATCAAAACAATCAACCCAGCTTGCTTAAAGGCTTCCGTTACCCACCCTTCCTTCTGTTCTTTAGCTATTTTTCTACTTAAAAAGAAAGCAAAAAATACGCCTATCAACAACGCAATGATAGGATTTCCTAAAAAATCAAAGACTTCAAATAAAATCTCCTTTCCTAAAGGAAAGGTTGGGTAATTGACCACGGACTTCATTGCAATTAAACAAATGGGAACCAAAAGTGGTAAAAAAGCTTGAATTGGTTTAATACTATGCTTCTCATCTTTAACTTCTGATACTTTGATTTCTTCACTTTTATCTTGTTTTAAAGATTTTCCAATAAAACGTGCCCAAAAATAACCAGCTAACGATACCGGAATGGAAACTGCCAAACCCAATACCAATACCATTCCTAAATCAGCTCCTAAGATCGCTGCTGCCGCCAAGGGACCTGGTGTTGGTGGAACGAATACATGTGCCGCATAAAGACCGGTGGCCAATGAAATGGCAAAAACCAAAACTGGTATACCTGTCTTTTTGCTTATGGCTTTGTTTAAAGACGAAAGAATTATAAATCCCGAATCACAAAAAACAGGTATGGAAATGATATATCCGGCCAAATTCATGGCCAAAGGAGAACGTTTCAGTCCAACAAACTTCAGTACTGTATTTGCCAAGACCTTGGTGCTTCCTGTTTTTTCCAAATAAATCCCAATAACGGTCCCAAAAGCAATAACCAAACCTATTCCTGAAAGTGTTTTTCCAAATCCATCACCAATCGTTGTCATAATATCCTTTGGAGAAAGTCCAAGCAGAAATCCAGTGGCAAGGGCCGCAAGGGTCAATGAAAAAATTGGGTGCATTTTAAACTTTACCGTTGCAAAAATGATGAACAGGACAACTCCTGCCAATATCAGTATTTCCATGCTTAAGTTTTTGGCTACTATAAACTAAATATAAGCTAATATTCCTATTTTAGTATCCATGCGAACAGACAAGGAACTTTTGGTAAAAGGGCTTAAATTTATAGGGTACACCGTGGCATTTATGTTTTTGGCACCTTTTGTACTATCGCAAGCTTTCAAAAATCAAGAACACCCGGCGTACATTCCAGTTTTGATTATAGGGTTACTATTGGCCGTAGCTGCAATTGGCCTGGGGTTTTATAGCATTAAAATTTTTATGGACGCACTTTTTGGAAAGAAATCGAAAAACTAATTTTTCCCGTTGGGATCATTCTTCCATTTATTGTTAAGCTGAGCATAGTCGTAGTCCAAAACAGATTCTTGCCGCTCTAATCTATTGGACGCAAATGCGCGTTGTAAAATATCCTCAATCAAATAGTCTTCATGTATTGCTTCAGGATGAAATTCTTCTTTTATGCTGATTTTAAATGCTTTGGCCGTAGTATTGTACCAAAATGCCCGCCAACCGCTTCGTAACTCCTTCACCAAATTGAACGCTGTTATACCTGTTTGACGATAAATCAACTTGATTAAAATCTGTCCTTCTGTACGCGTCAATTTTTTAAGTTTGTCGGAAAACTCCCCCTCAATATATTTCTGAACTTCTTTGGTATATTTTTTTTTGTGCCTTTTCTTTTTGATTTTGGCCAAACTATCATTCAATTCCACCAAACGTTCTGCAGCAAGTTTTGCATAGGGATATACTTTCAATGTTTTTCTCCGAAGAATATAATATCTGAGCTTTTCCTTTCTGTCGGCAAATTCCAATTTGCCAAAAATAAATACCTCATCAAGCTCAATGGAACTCTGTAAAATGGAATCCCCTTCGAACCTAACATAATAATCCGCAACAGAATCTTTGGTGATTTCCTGAGAAAACCCAAAAGTGAAAATTGCGAAGAAAATAATAACTAAACTGCAGCGAAGCATTTGTTTTATTTATCAAAAGTAATGTCAAAATTAAGGATAAACCTAGGAATTGGCTATTAATTAAAAGTGAATATTGTTATGTTTGTGGACTAAAATATATACATGGCAAGTTCAAAAATCATTAACGCTAAATCTCTTAAGTTCTTCGAAAAATATCTAAATAATGCCTCCCCTACTGGTTATGAATGGGAAGGGCAAAAAATTTGGATGGATTATTTGAAACCTTACGTGGATGATTTTATTACAGATACGTACGGTACTGCAGTTGGGGTCATAAACCCCAGTGCCAAATACAAAGTTGTTATTGAAGGCCATTCAGATGAAATCTCGTGGTATGTTAACTATATCACGGACAATGGATTGATCTATGTTATTAGAAACGGAGGAAGCGATCACCAGATTGCCCCTTCCAAATGGGTAAACATCCATACCAAAAAGGGCATTGTAAAAGGTATTTTTGGTTGGCCAGCAATTCATACCAGAAATAGAGGAAAGGAAGAACCACCAAAGCTTGATAATATTTGTATTGATATTGGTGCGAAGGACAAGGAGGAAGTTGGTAAAATGGGGGTCCATGTGGGCTGCGTTATCACCTATCCAGATGAATTTCAAGTTTTAAATAAAAATAAATTTGTTTGTCGAGCCATAGATAATCGTGCAGGAGGTTTTATGATTGCTGAAGTTGCACGTTTATTACATGAAAATAAAAATAAATTGCCGTTTGGGCTTTACATTACCAACTCCGTACAAGAGGAAATTGGATTGCGTGGTGCCGAAATGATTACCCAAACCATAAAACCAGATGTGGCCATAGTGACCGATGTCTGCCATGACACCACTACCCCCATGATCGATAAAAAGAAGGAGGGAGAAACTGCAATTGGTTCAGGTCCGGTGATTTCCTATGCGCCAGCCGTACAGAACAAGCTTAGGGAACGAATCATTGAAACCGCAGAGGCCAAAAAGATTCCTTTTCAACGCCTGGCTTCATCTCGTTATACGGGAACGGATACAGACGCTTTTGCATATAGTAATGGTGGTGTTGCCTCTGCTTTAATTTCACTTCCACTTAGATATATGCACACCACTGTTGAGACTGTGCATAAGGACGATGTTGAAAATGTGATTCGATTAATATATGAAACGCTGTTGACCATAAAAGAGGGCGAGACGTTTAGCTATTTTGATTAAATATATCTGTTCGAGCGCAGTCGAGAGCTTTTTAATTTAGTACATCCATACATAGCTTGATGTGACAATTTTATAACAATCATGGATGAACTTGTAGACATTCTAGATGAAACTGGAAATTTTACAGGACAGACCTGTCTAAAATCCGAAGCGCACCTAAATGGGCTGTTTCATCCAACGGTCCATGTTTGGTTTTATACAACGAATGGAAAAATGCTGTTCCAGAAACGAGGAAAGGATAAAAAAACTTTTCCGCTGCTTTGGGATGTTTCCGTTGCTGGACATATTGGTGCCGGCGAGCCTATTGTAGAAGCTGCCATTCGCGAGGTAGAAGAAGAAATTGGTTTAAAGATTTCAGCTTCTGACTTGGATAAAATCGGAATTTTTAAGTCAATGCAAAAGCATTCCCCAATCCTTAAGGATAACGAGTTCCATCATACCTTTTTATGCAGACTGAGTACACCTCTACAAGATTTGGTCAAACAAGAAAGCGAAGTGGACGATTTGAATTTATTTACTATTGAAGATTTCAAATCAAAATTAAACCAAAACGAATTTGATGGATTTGTTCCCCACAAATCAAGTTACTACAAACAGATTATTGCCGAAGTGGAGCAACGGTTATAGTGTATCAATAAAGTTTCCAGGATTTTTCAGTGAATAGGTTTCCTGCTCCCCAGTGGCCATGGTCTTTACCACAAATTCTTGGTTTAAAAGCTCGCGTTCACCAATCAACACAACATAGGGTACTTTGCGGTTATTGGCATATTTCATCTGTTTCTGCATTTTGGCAGCCGATGGGTAAACTTCAGCTTTAATGCCACTTTCCCTAAGCTTCCCAACCAATTTTAAAGACGACAAACTTTCTTTTTCCCCAAAGTTGATGCACAAAACATCTATGGACTTATCCAAACGTTCTGGAAAAAGGCCAAGTTCTTCCAAAACCAGGTAAATTCTGTCCAATCCAAAAGAAATACCGATTCCACTAACGTCTTTAAGTCCAAAAATGCCCGTCAAATCATCATAGCGACCACCTCCACCAATAGACCCCATGCTCACTCCTTCCGGTGCACTTACTTCAAAAATTGCTCCGGTATAATAGTTAAGTCCACGAGCAAGGGTGACATCTAATTGCAAACTTGCTGATTTCAATCCAAGTTCTTTTATGGTACTTATGATTTCTTCGAGTTCGCTTATTCCACTCATGCCCACTTCTGAATCTGCCAATAAACTTTTTAATTGAGCCAATTGTTCTGCTGCATCCCCATTCATTGCGAATAAAGGCGACGCTTTTTCAATAGCGATTTCAGAAATACCTTTATTGAGCATTTCTTCTTTTACTTTTTCCTCGCCAATCTTGTCCAATTTATCCAAGGCAACGGTAAAGTCTATCAATAAGTGCTTTGCTCCTATGACTTCGGCAATACCGGATAATATTTTCCTATTGTTTAGTTTGATCGTAGTGCCAGTCAGTTTCAAATCGGTAAAAACTGCATCATATAGTTGTATCAATTCCACTTCTTGCAATAATGAATCGGAGCCCACCACATCGGCATCACATTGATAAAACTCCCTAAAGCGTCCTTTTTGGGGCCTATCTGCCCTCCAAACGGGTTGAATTTGATAACGCTTAAAGGGAAAGTCAATTTCATTCTGGTGCATTACTACATAGCGTGCAAAGGGTACCGTAAGGTCATAACGAAGGGCTTTTTCAGAAATCTTAGGCGCAAATTCTCCCGAGCGTTCTTTTTTATATAATTCATCAATAAAACGCTCAATTTTTGAAGAATCTTGACCAAAATCATGTATTCTTAGAAAATTAAAATCTAGTAGACTCCTAAGTATCGTGTCATTTTTTAAATACCTATGGTGCTCACCAAACTTTTTCTTTAAACCAAAAAAAAGAGTCTCTGTAAAACCATCCTTATAGTAATCTTTTTTTGTAAAGCCATTTTTCTTTACAATATCAAGTATTTCATTATTTATGAGGTGAATACTTTTTGAAACCTTGGCTCTGAATTCTTGGAGATAGTCTGCTTGCTTCAAAAAATCCCCAGAATTTAGAATCTTAAAAATCAAGCGGTCACCTTCATCCCCATATTTACCCAATAGGGTTTCCGAATTCTCAAATGATGGTGTCTCAATAGGTTGAAAACCATACACTTCAAAATGTTTTTTTATAATCTGGATAATATAATTGCGCCTAGCAACCTCTGTTGGGGAAAAATCTCGGGTCCCTTTGGGTATGGATGGTTTCTGTGCCATGTAGTTATTGTAATTCTCGTGTAAATATACTTAATTGCCAGACCTTTTATTACGCTTTTGATTCCAAGTAATTTATTCGATAATCTGGTCAAACCATTTGTATAAATCCCCTTTGGTAATTGTGGCTCCTTGCTTGATTAGATTAAACTTATCCAAGTTTTTATCTTCAGAGTACGCTTTGGAAGCGGTTAGATACTCCACAAAATCCGATTGAAAATTGCGTTTGAACCAATTAAACCCAATGGTGGTGCGCAGGTCTATTTCTGGATTCATCACTTTTACGGAAAGTAACTTCATCTCCTTATCCGTTAGGTGAAATAAATGCATCTGCAATTCTGAAATATTTTCCAGATATTCCACTTTAGATAGTACGCCTTCCCAAATTAAATCACTAAATACATCCAATTCTTCCTCGGCAACTTCTGGCTTTTCCTTTTTAAGGGTTGCCCATTCCTCTGCCGTGATGGACTGTGTTGCCAAAAAATTGATGAACTCTGGGTGCAATTCCTCCAATTGCTGTTGTGTTAATCTCGTATACTTCATCTAACCATATTCATTTAGCTGGATAAAACAAAAAAGAGCTATGCAATGCACAGCTCTTTTATAAATCTTTAACCAAAACCTCGCTTTTTTTTACTTGGCTTCAGCAATTACTTCAAAAGGAAGGTCTACAATTACTTCTCTATGAAGTCTGATTTGGGCATCATATGGCCCAACTCTTTTTATTGTTCCTCCTTTTATAGTAATGAACTTTCTGTCTATTTCATGACCTGCTTTGCTTAAAGCTCCAGCCAAATCAATATTATTTACAGAACCGAAAAGCTTGTCACCTGCACCCACTTTCGCTGGGATACGGATTTCCAATTGTTTTAACGCCTCTGCCTTTTTACTGGCTTCGTCAACAACCTTCTTTTCTTTATGCGCTCTCTGCTTTAGGTTTTCTGCTAAAACCTTTTTGGCAGATGGTGTAGCCAAAGCGGCCAATCCTTTGGGGATAAGGTAGTTTCTTCCATAACCGTTTTTCACTGTTACGACATCATCCTTAAAACCCAAATCCTGTATATCTTCTCTTAGAATAAGTTCCATTCTTCAGTATTTTTTATTTCAACATATCGCCAACGTACGGCATTAAGGCTAGATGGCGTGCACGCTTAACAGCTTGTGCTACCTTTCTTTGGTACTTTAAAGATGTACCGGTAAGTCTTCTAGGAAGCAATTTACCTTGTTCGTTTACCAACTTCATTAGAAAATCTGGATCTTTGTAATCTATATACTTAATTCCAGATTTTTTAAATCTACAATACTTCTTTTGTTTGTTGGTCTCAATGTTCAATGGGGTCAAATACCTGATTTCCCCATCTTTTTTTGATTTTGCTTGTTGTTCTATTGATGCCATAACCCTATGCCTTTGCTTTTAATTTGGTTCTTCTTCTTTCTGCCCAAGAAATAGCGTGCTTGTCCAACTTAACAGTTAGAAAACGCATGATACGCTCATCTCTTCTAAACTCCAGCTCATAAGGAGAAATTACTTCACCAGGAACGGTGAATTCAAATAAGTGGTAAAAACCACTTTTCTTGTGTTGAATGGGATAGGCTAATTTCTTTAGTCCCCAGTTTTCTTTGGAGACCATTTTGCCACCATTCTTAATTAAGAAATCTTCAAATTTCTTAACTGTTTCCTCTATCTGTGTTTCAGACAGAACGGGATTCAAAATGAAAACAGTTTCGTAATGGTTCATATATTATATTTTTAAAGGAGCGCAAAATTAACAATAAATACTTCTCCCCGCAAGAAAAGCTTAAAATCTTCGTTTAAACATCAATAGTTATTAACAATTATGAACTAAGCAAGCCTACGTAACGTATATGGTAATATACACAACAAAATAGACCATGTTTACATCTTTTGTTGCCGTTAAACGCCTTTTTTATGTAATTTGCCGATGATTTAAAACCCTACAAATCACCCCATTCTATGAAATTAAAAAGTATAATTGTAGACGACTCCTCAATGCAACGGATGGCTGTTGCAAAATTGGTCAACAATCACCCTCATCTTGCCCTCGTAGCTGAGTACAGTAATGCTATTGAGGCCAAAAATGGATTAAAGAACCACGACATTGATTTAATCTTTCTAGATGTTGAAATGCCAATTATTAGCGGTTTTGACCTTTTAGAGGCATTGGAGAACCCTCCACAAGTTATTTTAATAACAGGAAAGCCTGATTACGCTCTTAAGGCTTTTGATTATGATGTAACCGATTATTTACACAAACCTATAACCCTAGCCAGATTTGAAGCTTCTGTAAAAAGAGCTGTTGCCAAGTATGAGCAAATAAACAGGGTTGATGAGGATGAAGAGCATATTTTTGTAAAAAGTAACCTTAAAAAACGTAAGGTTATCTTAAATGATATTAAATGGATTGAAGCATTGGGAGATTACATTAAGTTGGTTACTGATGAAGCCAATATTGTAATTCTTTCTACCATGAAGTCTTTCGAAAAGCAGTTACCTGCTGAAAAGTTTCTTAGAATCCATAAGTCTTATATAGTGAATCTGGAAAAGATTGAAAAATTCAATAGTAAGAATGTAGAGGTTGGGGGTAGACAGATTCCATTAAGTAGAAATAAAAAGACAGAGCTGGCTGAAGCTCTTGCCAACGTATAAATTATATGTGGTCCACATTGTAGACCAGTCTTACACTTTTATACTTTGAAATAGCATTAAAGGATTTTTCAATTCCTTTAATGCTATTTTTTGTTTGGGCAATTGACTGTGACTTGGGTGTCTTTATAAGAATATTTTTTAAATAATCCCTTCGTATTCTGGCCACAGGAGGATATTCCGGACCCAGAATTTGTTGCCCCAATACATTTTGCAAGGAACTGGCGAACCATTGGGCCGCCTCATTTAACTTGTTATAGTCCTTATCCTTTAGAGTAAGCTTAATAATTCGAACAATGGGAGGGTATTTAAACTGTTCCCTTTCATACTGTTGCTCTTCAAACATTTTATCATAATTGTTTGTAGTCACTTGCTGCAATATTTGATGGTATGGATTGTAGGTTTGGATAAGCACTTTTCCCCTTTTCTTTGTTCGCCCTGCCCTACCCGCAACCTGTGTCAATAATTGAAAACTTCGTTCATGGGCTCGATAGTCTGGAAAATTCAACAAAGAATCTGCGTTCATAATACCCACTAGGCTTACATTTCTAAAATCCAATCCCTTTGTAACCATTTGGGTACCTACAAGAATGTCCATTTCTTGTTGTTCAAATGCTGTGATTATTTTTTCATAGGCGTACTTGCCCCTAGTAGTGTCCAAATCCATTCTGCCCACATTTGTATCTGGAAAAAGCTGCTTTAGTTCTTCCTGAATTTGCTCAGTTCCAAATCCTTTTTTATCCAATGTTGAGCTTCCACAGGCAAGACAGGCGTGTTGCAATGCCATGTGATACCCACAATAATGACATCGCAATTGATTTCTATGTTGGTGATAGGTAAGACTAACATCGCAATTGGGACATTGATTTACATTTCCACAGGTTGTACATTCAATAATCGGTGCAAAACCCCTTCTATTTTGAAACAGGATTACCTGCTCCCCACCTTCCAAAGTTTCAGCAATTGCATTGAATAGGGTTTCCGAGAAATGACCTTTCATTCGTTTCTTGCGGGTTGCTTCCTTTATATCAACCAAGGTAATATCAGGCATGAGTACATCTCCATACCTGTAATTAATGGATGCGTACCCGTATTTTCCTTTTTTAGCATTATCCATGCTCTCAATGCTTGGTGTTGCAGAACCCAAAACACAATGCGCATTATGATATGTCGCTAGAACAATGGCTGCATCCCGGGCATGATATCTGGGTGCTGGGTCAAATTGTTTAAAAGAACTCTCATGTTCCTCATCAACAACCACTAACCCCAAGTTGGAAAATGGTAAAAATAAGGATGACCGCGCTCCGATTACTATCTGTGCTTTATCAGAATTATCCTTTACATTGTTCCAAACCTCTACGCGTTCATGAATACTATACTTTGAATGATATACAGAAACTTTATTGCCAAAATAGGAACGCAATCTTCCTATTAACTGGGAGGTCAAGGCTATTTCTGGCAATAGGTACAAAGCCTGTTTACCAAGCTTTAGCGACTGCTCTATAAGTTTGATGTACACTTCGGTCTTCCCAGAAGATGTAACCCCATGAAGCAAGGCAACTTTATTTTCAGTAAAACTTTTATTGATAGCCGTTAAAGCTTCTGTTTGATAAGAGTTTAGCGTAATCCCGTTTATCGAATTGGATTCATCATCAAATTGAACCCTATCCGTTCTAATATGGTATTCTTCAAGAATTGATTTATCAATAAGGGCTTTTATTATTGCTCTTGAACTACCACTTTCTTTTTCCAAACCTGCAATGGGAATAGGCTTTTTAGTTGCTGTCTGCATTTGAAAAAGGGCCAAAACAACTTGACTTTGCTTTGGAGCTCTTGCTAGTTCCAACAACAATTCTTCCAGTTTAGCATCAGTCTGGAATTCTTTGCCCAACTTTACATAGCGGACCAACTTTGGCCTATATTGCTCGTAGAGTTCTTCTTTTTGGATGACAATCCCCTTTTGGACCAATCTATTTACTAGTGGCAAAACATTTTTTTTGTCCACAATTCCACTTATCTCCCCAATTTTTAAAACCGTTTGATGCTGAAATGCCTCATAAACTAAAAATTCATCATCTTTTAAATCCAACTCATCTACCGTAACATCTTTATTGGGGAGCACCAAGGTTTCACTTTCAAGCAAAAAAGCACTGGGTAGTGCACTTCTAACCACTTCTCCAAGCGTGCACATATAATACCGGGCAATCCACTCCCAATGTCTCACTTGGATTTTGTTCACCAGAGGTTTCTCATCCAATATCTGGTAAATTTCCTTAGCTTCATAGGCCAAAGGAGGGTTATTATGGATGTTGTAGGCCAGTGCTGTATAAATTTTTGATTTCCCAAACGGGACAGCAACCCGCATTCCCACTTCTAAAAAATCTGCTTCCTGCTCTGAAATTTTATAGGTGAAAAGCCGCTCCAAGGGAATCGGCAGGACTACATCTAAAAAATAGTGCATACTGTTATTCGTCTAGTACTCTTAACCATGTTTGGGTTCTGTACAAAAAGGCTAGATATCCCCTTACCTTGAGTTTATTGGTGTCTTTTGAATCTAACCAAACCCTGCCCCTGAAAGTCATTGCCTGTTCAGGGTCAAAGAGTTTACTACCTTTCCATTCTCCTTTGCTGTTTTTTTCAAAATCATACATGATTTGCATTCCGTTGACCGGTTTATCCTTCAACTCTCCTTTGCATTTGATACAGAGAGCATTTTCTTTCCCTTTTTCAACAACCTTAAGAACTTTGGCTTGCAAAAGGCCTTTTTCTTCGTAAACTTCCACAATTGCTTTGGTAACTCCATTGCGGTCATCAATGGTTCTCCATTTGCCAAATACGGATTGGGACCATGAGGTTTGAACTATCAGTAAACAAATAAGTGCAATAAATGTATCAAGCCTCAAGCTGTTTTTCATGTTTTTTCTTTAAAGAGTTAAGGGTAGCATTCAATTCAAACCCTAGTAACAAAATATTGGAATTCAACCATATGAATACCATTAAAATCAATAATCCTCCCAATGCACCATAAAGCTCATTATAACGTGCGAACTTTTCAACATAAACTCCAAAAAGATAAGACGTGAGCACAAACAACAAGGTTGTCATCAACGCTCCCGCAGAAAAGAATCTTGCTTTTCTTCCTTCTGCCGTACCAAAGTAATAGAGAATGGCGGTGGTAAGATAGGAAAGTAACATAAAGAACAAAATTTTAGTCACTTGAATTCCTATAGTATCACTTTTTTCAATATCGTATCCGAGTTTCTTTCCTAGATATTCACTTGTATATTCAACTATATAAAATTCAAAATACACAAAAGTTACAGCTCCAATTACCAACAAAATGGAAAGAATCAACCCAACCATAAAAGCATAGAGGTACTGTCTGAAAAAATTTCTGGTCAACTCTACATGATACGAGTTTTCAAAACCTCCGAAAATTGCGTTTACGCCATTGGCTACCAAAAAAATAGAGATCACAAATGTTGAAGATAACAGTCCCCCGCGTTTTTGGTCCTTTATCTGCTGATATATATCTCCGAAATATTCACTTGTTGCGGTCGGTAAAAATGATTCCAAAAACAACAGAAACTGAGCATCAAAATTTTCATTTCCCACACTTACATATGGGATTACAAAGGGTAAAAGTGTAACCAAGAATATAAGCAGCGGAAACAACGCCATAAATATGCTAAACGCTATTGAGCTTGCCCTGGAAGAAAGCGTTCCCTCAACAATACCCACAACATACATTTCTATTAAATCATAAAATGAAAGCCCTTCAAACGCTCTGAGCCTTATGTTTTTCAACAACCGGACCAGCCAATTAACAACTGGAATCTTTTCTAAACGTTCTTCAATGACTGTTGACATTAAACTGCTTTTAGGCTTAAATCCATATTATGGACTGAATGGGTCAACGCTCCAGAAGAAATGTAGTTTACCCCACATTTAGCATAGTCTCTTATTGTATTTTCATTTATTCCTCCAGAAGATTCAGTAAGACAGCGGTTTCCAATAAATTTTACGGCTTTTCGTGTGTCCTCAAAACTAAAATTATCCAGTAGAATCCTATAGATTCCTTCAGATTGCAATATTTCCTCTACCTCCTTCAAATTTCTTGCCTCCACAATAATTTTTAAAACCTTATTGGTATCTAAAAGGTATTGCTTTGTCTTTTGTATGGCCTGTGTAATTCCACCTGCAAAATCTATATGGTTATCCTTAAGCATAATCATATCATACAAGGCAAACCTATGATTCTCCCCTCCCCCAATCTTGACTGCCCATTTCTCCAAGGCTCTAATTCCTGGAGTAGTTTTTCTGGTATCCAAAATTTTGGTAGTTGTTCCATCCAGAAGTTGAACATAACTTTTTGTCTTTGTAGCGATTGCACTCATACGTTGCATAGCATTCAATACCAATCTTTCTGCCTTGAGTATGCTTTGGGAACTCCCGGAAACGTAAAACACAATATCCCCATATTTAACGGAAGAACCATCTAGAACAAGTAGTTCGATTTTTAGATTCGGATCTATATATTCAAAAACCTGTTTTGCAAAATCTACCCCAGCAATAATGCCCTCATCCTTTACCAATAATTTGGCTTTACCCTCGGCTTCCTTCGGAATACATGCCAAGGAACTATGGTCTCCATCTCCCACATCTTCGCGAATTGCGTTTGCAATGATCAATTGTATTTCTTTTTGGAATTGATCCTCTGTTATCATCTAAAAGGGGTTTTGACGAAAATAATAAAAACATTAATCCTATCTATTGTATGATACCAATGTTTGTTTTGAAAATTTTAATTTTGAGTATGCAAATTACGTTAATTGCCATAGGCAAAACAGATAGCCCTGAACTCTCCAAACTTATTGCTATTTATGAGAAGCGGCTAAAACATTACATAAAATTTAAGTTTTTGGTTATTCCAGATATCAAAAACAGTAAAACCCTGTCTGAAACCTTGCAAAAGGATAAAGAAGGGAAATTAATACTTGGCCACATTCAAAATTCTGATGTATTAGCGGTTTTAGACGAGAAGGGAAAGCAATTTTCATCTCCCGATTTTGCCCAGTTCCTTCAAAAAAAAATGAACAGTGGGATAAAAAATCTTGTTTTGGTTGTTGGTGGTCCATATGGGTTCAGCGAAAAGGTATACAAAAGAAGCAATGAAAAAATAAGTTTATCCAAAATGACATTTTCGCATCAAATGGTGCGTTTGTTCTTGATTGAACAACTATATAGAGGATTTACTATTTTACGGAATGAGCCGTATCATCATCGGTAAGCACTTTATCAGAACTCACAATATTAAATTTTCCAAGAAAACCTTCAACCTTTCTAATTATCATATGGTGTGGTCTAACCTGATTTGTGGTTTTTTCCAAAGACTTCAACATATTCTGGGAAACCTTTTTTAACTGGTTTAGCTCTTCCCCAATGAATCCATAAATCTCTTTTTGTCTTTCGGGATTTTTTTCCACTTTCAAAACATATTCGAGGTCGTTAATGTTTTTCATATGTGAATTAAATACTTGGGATTGGTGCCAGGCTATTTCTGAAAGTTTTCTCTTCTGGTCGATAATATTATTGATAATAGGGTTTACAATAAAAAATATCTCACAGAGTATGATTACAATGGAGAATATGGCAAGTTCCAATTCAATAATCATCATGGTCCGTATATCCTTTTCCGCTTTTTTCTGAAACTGGTTCACAATTCCATCCATGATGAACAAAAATCGGTCAACACGATATCTGACATCCGTAAAGGAAACATTCTTGAAATTTTGGTAATTCTTTAATTCACTGTTTAACCATTCTAAATGAGGATATAACCTGCTGAATTCTTTACGGATTTCATCATCATCCAAAGGTTCCAATTTCAAGGTCTCATTTCCCTTTTGCAAAAATTCATTCATCTGGTACAGCTTAGTTAATGTAAGCTTCATTTCGGCATAATCACAATTATGGTACCTACAGGAATATAGCTCGTTGAGCAACCGCTGACTTAGCATTCGTTGTCTACCAGCCAAATTTACGATTAACGCCGTAGACCTCTGTTTATTCAATGAATACTGGGTCATGGTTTGGATGGCAATAGTTAGTAGCACTATAGAAATCACCAACAAATAATAGGCTCTAAAACCTTTTTTGAATACTTCAGTTTTTCCAATTTTCATGGAGGTACATACTTTTTATGAGAATATACCTACAATTTATTTGAAAAAAACTAATGACGTTTATAAATGTTGTGAAACATATGGTTTCTGAATATGAACTCAAGTATTAAGTAGGAGTGTAAAATAGATTAGTACAGCACCCTAAATTTTATAGTGTTTTCTACATTCTTAAGGGCTTTTACAACTTCCTTGTTGTACTCCTTATCCAAATCGGTAATGACGTAGCCAACTTTATCATCTGTAGAAAGATATTGACCCGTGATATTCATTTCATATTTAGCCAGAACTTCACTGATTTTTGCCATTACTCCTGGAACGTTCTTATGGATATGTAAAAAACGATGAGCCTTGTTCTGTTTTGGTAATTTAACGTTAGGGAAGTTTACCGCATCCACGGTATTTCCGGAGTTAACGTAGGCCATTATCTTATTTGGTACAAAACTGGCTATATCGCGTTGGGCTTCTTCTGTACTTCCGCCAACATGCGGTGTCAGAATTACATTTGGCAGTCCTTGTAAAGGAGTTTCAAAGCTACCATTACTTCTGGGCTCGGTTGGATATACATCTACAGCTGCTCCACCTAATTTTCCGCTTTTTAAACCAGCAGCCAACGCATCAATATCAACAACAAAACCACGAGAAAGGTTTATAAGCATTGCCCCATCACGCATTTGGTTTATTTCCCGTTCCCCAATAAAATCCCTATTTGCCTTATTATCATCTACATGTAGGGTCACCACATCTGAAACTGATAACAAGTCTTCCAGAGAATTGCACTTTACCGCATTGCCCAGCGCAAGTTGGTCGGCCACATCATAATAATAGACCCGCATTCCAATTGCTTCGGCCAAAACGGACATTTGCTTCCCTATGTTTCCATAACCAACAATTCCCATGTTTTTACCCCTAACTTCCTTGGAATTGATAGCCGTTTTATTCCATTCACCTTGATGTATTTCAGTGCTTCGGGTAAATACATTGCGCATTAACATAATGGTCTGGCCTATTGCCAGCTCCACTACAGAACGTGTATTACTGTAGGGCGCATTAAAAACAACTATTCCTTTTTCCTTGGAATGCTCCAAATCTATTTGTGTGGTACCTATACAAAAAGCCCCGACCACCAATAATTTATTGGCCGCATCAAGCACTTTGTGGGTTACTTGGGTCTTAGAGCGAATTCCCAATACATGAACTCCCTTAATTTTTTCTATAAGTTCTTCCTCCGGCAAACTATGTTTGACCAGTTCTACCGAAAACCCATCCTCAGATAAGTTTTCAAAAGCATCTGGGTGCACATTTTCCAGCAGGAGAATCTTTATCCTGTTTTTTGGATACGATATGTTTCTTGGTAAATCGTTTACAAAAAGAAACTCATCCAGGTTGGGCGTAACATGATCGGCATTGCTTGCCGCTTTTTCACGATGCACATTCTCTGTGTAAGCAAAGAACTTGTCCGCAATACCCGCTTCCCGCATTACATAATCACTATAGCCATCCCCAATAACCTGTACCTCACCATCCAAGTCAAGATTTTTGAGGCATTCTATTTTACCATTATGTGATGCCAGTACGTTTGTTTCATCAAACCCAATAATATCTCCCTCCTCATTAAATTTAAATGTGTTGGCATACACCCTGTCTGATGGTATATTATATTCCTCAACAATAGGGTCTATAAATTCCTTGAATCCGCAGGAAATCACATAAATATCGTCTGAGAATTTTTCAAAAAACTCCTTGTTGGATGCTATGGATTTCGAAATTTTTTGACGAAGCTCCTCAACCAAACCTTCCAAGTCGTTCTTATGGGCATTTAAAAGCTTTATTCTTCTTTCCAAGGATTCGGTGAATGAAATATCTCCATCAATCCCTAGATTGGTTATGTCCTGGATTTCTTGGATGACTTCATCTTTATTGGATTTTCCTTGTAATGTCATTTCCGCCAAAACATCCAATGCTTCTACCCTAGTAAGGGTACTGTCAAAATCAAAAACGTATTTTCGTCCCACTTCTACCATGAATTGCCTCAAAAAATTAAGGCATAAAATTAAACATTAATTCCATCTCTTAAATCTTAAGTTATAAAAAACAGTTGATAAATGGATATATATAAAAAATCGTAAGGAAATTGTTTTAAAACTCTGATTTAATCTAAAAACTGTAGTATTTCGGTTGAAAAAGATTGGGTCTTGTAGGTTTGATTATGATCACCAGCAACAATACGTAATTTAGAGTTTGGAATTTCGTTTTTTAACTCCGATGGATTTCCATTGTCCAAATCCTGATCTCCAGCAATTATCAGCACATCTGCAACTATCTCTTTTAGCTCCAACTTGGTCGTTACTGGTTGATGTTTTTGCAGCAAATGCAAAATCCTATGGTTTGCCCCTATTGAAGTAGCATACTCAACAGCTCCTTGGGTTTCTTCATTTGTTTTACCATCAAAAGCATTCATAAAAAGAATTCTTCTATCCCATTCTGGGTTGGTAAAATCAATTCCCATGCCGCCTAAAACTGCTTTTTTTATGCGCTTTTCCTTTACCAAAAGTTTGGCAAGCACAATGCTACCCCTTGAATAGCCTACAGCACTTAGTTCATTCAATTTTAAATAATCTATCAAGTTGGCCAGATCTTTGACTTCTGCGTCATTTCGGTATGCCTCTGGATTTTCAGGCTGGTCAGATTTTCCATTGCCACGCAAATCTGGAATTATAACCCTATATCCAGAATTCAAAAGCTCTTTTTTTAAAATTGATCTCTCCCACATTCCTCCATTGGTGATAAAACCATGAACGAGCAATACTGTCTGTCCTTCACCTTCATCAGTATACGCTATTTGGTTTCCATCAAACGAAGTGAAAAATTGTGTTTGCGCATTCAATGAAAATGCAAACAACAAAATACTCATGCAAAAACACGGTTTTACCCTATTTAAATCTAAAACCATCTTCTGGTCGCTTTACAATACAAAGTATATTCCTTCCCAAATAGCTTCATCATTGCTTGCTCCTCTTTTTTAATCTGAAAATGGTTCATATAATACACAAATCCCGCTGCCAAAAGTGTATTAAACGCATTCCCTAGCTTTAATCCAAAGCCCAATAAAATTAATAGCATGCCCAAATACATAGGATTTCGTGTGTACTTAAATATCCCATTGGTCACCAAACTACTGGTCTTTTTCAAATTAATAGGGTTTGTAGTGGTTTTTACCCTTGAAAATTGAAATAATGCAATGGTTATCACCAAAAAAGCCAAGGCAACCAGAAAGATTGCCAACTCTCTTCTTCCAAAGAAATCAAAATTGCCAAAAGGCAGTAATAGATTTAAGCCATACATAAAAAACCCAAAAATCAACATCACCAAAGGTGGCAGTATTCTCAATTTCATTTAAACCGTGCTAATATTTCGAAATTACTATTTTTAGCACTGTATTTAACCATTTCTTGTTTTGAAAATTGTTTTTGCCACCCACAATCAAAATAAATTAAAAGAAGTCCTTGAACTTTTGCCATCAACAATCCGACTGTTATCGCTAAATGACATTGGTTGTTTTGATGAGATTCCTGAGACGGGAAAAACTTTGGAGGAAAATGCCAAAATAAAAGCTGATTATGTAACTGAAAAATACGGTTTTGATTGCTTTTCCGATGATACTGGTTTACTAATTGATGCACTTAAAGGAGCACCAGGAGTTTACTCTGCCCGTTATGCAGGGGAGCAAAAGAACGCAAAAGATAACATGGCCAAAGTTTTGTTGGAATTAAATGGAAACCCCAACAGAAAGGCACACTTTAAAACAGTGATTCATCTCAATCTCAAAAAAGAGAGCTATTCTTTTAGGGGGATTGTACACGGGCATATTACGGAAAAAGAATTTGGTCTCGGAGGGTTTGGCTATGATCCAATTTTTAAACCTGAAGGACATACCAAGACTTTTGGTGAACTTTCCTCGGAAACCAAAAATGCTATAAGTCACAGGGGGCTTGCAATCCAAAAATTAGTTGCTTTCTTCAAAAACAGACCTTTATAGTAACCACCTTAACAAATTGATGTACCTTTGCGCCTTTATTAACGCCGCCGGTATGGGCATGGTGTTGTGAGGGGGCTCGGATAGGTAATACAAAATCGCTCTGTACAACACAGCATATTTGCGATTTAAGGTATTTACCAGAATGACAAAATTTGAAACCCTGGGGTTAGAGAAACCCCTATTGGATGCTATTTCCGACCTAGGATTTGAGACTCCATCAGAAGTACAAGAAAAAGCAATCCCAATTTTATTGGAACAAGAGACCGATTTGGTAGCTCTAGCACAAACGGGAACGGGAAAAACAGCTGCTTTTGGCTTCCCCATGATCCAAAAAATTCAATCTGAAAGCAGAACAACGCAAGGACTTATTTTATCTCCAACACGTGAGCTCTGTTTGCAGATTACAAATGAGCTAAAATTATACTCCAAATACGTTAAAGGCCTTAGTACCGTCGCCATTTACGGTGGTGCGAGTATATCCGACCAAGCAAGGCAAATAAAACGCGGAGCGCAGATTATTGTTGCTACTCCTGGAAGGATGAAGGATATGATCGGCCGAAAAATGGTTGATATTTCAAAAATCGACTATTGCGTACTTGATGAAGCAGATGAAATGTTGAACATGGGCTTCTTTGAAGACATTAAAGACATTTTATCCAACACACCAAAAGAAAAACTTACATGGTTGTTTTCTGCTACCATGCCAAAAGAGGTATCGGTAATCGCCAAAAAGTTCATGCACAAGCCCCAAGAAATTACTATTGGGACTAAAAATGCAGGAACTTCAACAGTACAACATGAATACTATGTAGTTGGTGGGCGTGATCGCTATCCAGCCCTTAAGCGTCTTGCAGATGCCAATCCTGGTATTTTCTCTGTGATATTCTGCAGAACAAAAAGAGACACCCAGAAAGTTGCCGAAAAACTTATTGAAGATGGTTATAATGCAGGAGCGCTTCATGGCGATCTAAGCCAGAATCAAAGAGATTTGGTCATGAACTCCTTCCGTAAAAAACAAGTACAGATGCTTGTTGCAACTGATGTTGCTGCAAGGGGAATCGATGTGGATGACATAACACATGTTATCAACTACCAATTGCCTGATGAGATAGAAACCTATACCCACCGAAGCGGACGAACAGGCCGTGCAGGAAAGTCTGGTATTTCCATGGTCATTGTAACCCGTTCGGAACTGCGGAAAATAAAGTCCATTGAGCAAAAAATCCAACAAGCATTTCTATCCAAAAAAATTCCAACGGGAATTGAAATTTGTGAGATTCAGCTGTATCATTTAGCGAGCAGAATAAAAGAAACCGAAATAAATCCCGAAATCGACAATTATCTACCAGCTATAAATGATGTTCTGGAAGGTGTTGACAGGGAAGAATTGATCAAGAAAATTATTTCTGTAGAATTTAGCCGCTTCTACAATTATTATAGTAAGACCCGAGATTTAAATTCATCAGATGATAGGGTAGATCGCGGAGAAAGAAAAGATCGTTCCAAAGGTGATATTCCATCCAATGGATCTGTGCGCTACTTTATAAATGTAGGTGAGCGAGACAATTACGACTGGATGTCATTAAAAGATTTTTTAAGGGATACCTTAGATCTAGACAAAGAGGATATTTTCAATGTGGACACCAAGGACAGTTTTTCCTTCTTTAATACAGATGCACAGCATACAGAAAAAGTACTTCAAACCTTTACCGAATTTAAGGTGGATGGGCGCTTCATCAATGTTGAAGTATCCAAAAACCCAGGTGGTTCAGGAAGAGGGGGCAGAAAACGAGATAAAAAACGTGGCCACAGAAAAGGTGGAGACAATAAATCCTTCAGAGGAGGTAGAAAAAACAACTCTGGGAAAAAGGGTGGAAAAAAACGACCTGGTTTTTATTAGTTAATTCTATATTAAATGATGGTGGAGACCTATTTATTTTTCTTTGTTTAGTACTTTTATGACTACAAAGATTGCATGAGAAGAGTTTTACTTACATTTTTTTGTTTTATTTCATTTTTTTGTTTCGCTCAAAATGAGGATGATGCAGTGGTTGAGGGGGAATTAAACGCCACAGTTATCAATGCACAAACAAGCTATCCCATGGTAAGTGTGCACGTTATTAATCTTAATAAAGTTGTCGGTACCATTACCGATCAAGAAGGGAAATTCAAAATTCAGGCTGCCGTAAACGATACACTGTACCTTTCTTTTTTAGGGTTTAAATCCCAAAAAGTTAGGGTTACCAACGATATGCTCAAATTTGAGGTAACCGAAATAGCACTTACAGAGCTTGCATATGCCTTGGAAGAAGTTATTGTAAAGCCCTATCTATTGACTGGATATCTTGAGATTGACGTAAAAAATCTTCCAATCAATAATGCATATCAATATAGCATTTCCGGGCTTCAAAAAAGTTATGAGGGCGGTAGCAAAAGCCCTAGTGCGGTTACAAAAGTATTGGGGGCGATATTAAACCCAGCAGACTTATTGCGAAATCTTTTTGGGAAAAAGCCAAAACAAATGCGAAAACTGCGTCAAATGAAAGAAGACGAAGACATTAGAAATTTATTGGCTTCAAAGTTTGATAGGGAAACACTTACAGAATTGCTACAGTTGGAAAAAGTTGATCTTGAGGACATCCTAAATAACTGTAATTACTCTAGATCTTTTATAAATACCGCGAACGACCTTCAGATTCTTGATGCAATTTCTAGTTGCTACGAAGAATACAAAGTGTTGAATAGACGCTGATAATACTGCTCACCTTCCGTACATTGGGGTTTAGAAGTGATGGGAAATAAATTTTATATTTCCGTATGCATTTTATAGCTTTAGCTAAAATCCCAAAAAATGAAAAAACTACTTGCTGTTATGTCCATGATATCTATTCTCCATGGCTGCAAAGAAGTAAAAACCCCCGTTGAAAAAGACACGAATGTAGTTGAAGAAACTGCTCCAAAAAAGGAAGTCCCCTTTGTTTGGGAAGGAGCCAATGTTTACTTTCTTCTTACGGACCGTTTTAATAATGGCAATCCAGAGAATGACATGAATTATGAAAGAACCGAAGAAACTGCTATTCTGAGGGGTTTTGAGGGAGGGGACATTCAAGGAATCACGCAAAAAATTGAAGAAGGATATTTTACCGATTTAGGAATAAATGCAATTTGGTTTACTCCTGTCATTGAACAAATCCATGGAGCTACAGATGAAGGAACTGGCAATACCTATGGTTATCATGGCTATTGGGCAAAGGATTGGACCGCTATTGATCCTAACTTTGGTGTACGGAAAGACCTGGAGAAATTGGTCAAAACTGCACATGCAAAAGGAATACGGGTTTTATTGGATGTGGTCCTTAACCATACCGGTCCTGTTACCGAAGAAGATCCTGTTTGGCCAAAAGAATGGGTGCAAACTGGACCCAAATGTGAATTTACCACTTATGAGAACACAACCGCCTGCACTTTAGTAGAAAACCTTCCAGACATACTTACCGCATCTAACGAAGCTGTTGAATTACCTGATGCCCTACTTGCCAAATGGAAGGAAGAAGGACGATTGAGCCAAGAATTGGATGAACTCCAGTTATTTTTTGAAAGAACAGGATACCCAAGGGCTCCGAGGTATTATATTATTAAATGGTTGACGGATTATATCAATGACTTTGGGGTAGATGGCTTCCGTGTAGACACAGTAAAGCACGTGAACGAAAACGCGTGGGGTGAGCTATACAAAGAGGCAGATTACGCTTTTGAGACCTGGAAGAAAAAACATCCGGACCAGGTATTGGACAACAATCCATTTTATATGGTGGGAGAAGTTTATGATTATGGAATCTCAGGCGGTAGGGAGTTTAATTTTGGTGATACGAAAGTCGATTTTTTCAGCAATGGCTTTAAAAGTCTTATCAATTTTGATTTAAAGATTGATGCCACTAAAAATTATGAAACCATTTTCAAAAAGTACAATCGCCTATTGAATACCAAATTAAAAGGAAAGAGTGTATTGAATTATTTGACTTCCCATGATGATGGAAATCCTTTTGATAAAGAACGCAAAAGACCTATATACGCAGCAAATGTTTTACTGATGACACCTGGAGCCTCTCAAGTATATTATGGGGATGAAACGGCTAGAAGTCTAGTCATAGAAGGCACCAATGGAGATGCTACGCTGCGTTCCTTTATGAATTGGGAAGACTTGGATAGTTTGCCCCAAACACAAAAAATTCATAAACATTGGCAGAAATTGGGTCAATTTAGGCGAAATCATCCCGCAATAGGAGCCGGTAAACACAAAAGACTTGCAAAATCACCCTATGTATTCTCAAGAACCTATACAAATGGAGAATTTAAGGACAAAGTTGTAGTAGGTTTGGATTTGCCCAAAGGCAAAAAATCACTCTGGGTAAAAGGTTTTTTTGGGGATGGAACCAAATTATATGACACCTACTCTGAAACCGAAGTCATGGTCGCCAAAGGCAAAGTCATTCTTGATAATGATTTTGACATCGCTCTCTTAGAATTGGTCGAGTAATATAGCAGGTTTACTTCCTCGAGTGAAGTGCAACACGATTCCCTTCGGTATCCAAAAACAGTCCCATATAACCCACATCTGGGCTTATCTGGGTTTTTGGTTTTAAAATTTTTCCTCCAGCGGCTTCAATTAAATCCAGTTCAATCTGGACATCCGTGCTTGCAAAATATACCAGTACACCATCTGTTGCACTAGGCTTATACCAATCGGGTTGTAAAATCAATGAGCCAGCAGCTCCATTTTTTCCTTCTGCCCAAGGAAACCACCCCATTTGGGTACCGCCTAAATCCTGAACTTGAATTTTGATTTGAAAAACTTTTTCATAAAACGTCTTGGCCCGTTCCATATCCAAAACAGGAATCTCAAACCATCCAACCATATTTTGTTCCATACCTATTTTTCCAATGTTTCTTTTAGACTGGACAATCCTTCCTCAAAATCTCCTCCAACAGCTTTGTCCATATTCATGAATAACATAAAGATACTTGTTGGGAATTTATTCTTTCCAGAAAAGCCCCAGGTAACTTTGGTAGTGCCTGAATCAACCTCCTCAGTGGTCAGGTAGGCATCTGAAGTCGATTTCCAAGGTTTTAAAAAGCGGAGTTCAGATTCAACACGTTCACCATCCACAATCTTGGTGATTTCCTGCTCACCTTCGCCAACATCCTTATTCCCGTTCCAATAACTTGTAGCGCCAACTTCCCCATCGGTTCCAGTAAACTTTTTTTCCATGTTGGGGTCTTTCTTGTTCCAAGGTGACCAAGCATCTTGATTTTTCAAAAACTTAAGGTTCTCAAACACTTCAGCCTTAGGTTTGGCTATTTCAATAGATCGTGAAACATTATACGATTTTGGAGCTATAGCAGCCAAAAACAGAATCAACAAAACAATCCCTCCTAAAATGTAAAGTACAGTTGTCATTTTTTTAGTTTTAAAATTGGTTATTGCTAAAAATACAAAAAAGTCATTTTTCTAGGTAACGGCCGATGATCCCTTCCACGTTTTTAATGGATTTTTTGGTCCAATCCAATTGCTTTTCGAGTATTTCAATATCCGAAAGCCGCCATTCAGTATCAGTTTTTCTGAGTTTTTCCATCAACTCCTGTATAATGATAGCTGCCGAAACAGAAATGTTCAAGCTCTCTGAAAAACCCACCATTGGTATTTTTAAAAACCCATCCGCATTTGCCATTACCTCATTGCTCAACCCTTCTTTCTCCGTGCCAAAAAACAAGGCTGTCTTTTTTTTCAATCTAAAATCAGAAAGCAAACACGAATCATTGTGTGGGGTCGTCGCAATAATTTGATACCCTCTTTGTCGTAGTGTAGATATACATTCAGATGTGGTTTGATATCTGTTTACATCTACCCACTGCTCCGCACCCATGGCAATATTCTTATCAAGGCGCTCTCCAAACCGTCCCTCAACAACGTGCACCTCCTGAACTCCAAATGCATCACAACTTCGTATCACGGCACTCGTGTTATGCAACTGGAAAACATCTTCAATTGCAACCGTAATGTACTTAGAGCGGTTTTGTAATACCTCCAAAAACCGCTGTTTTCTATCTTCTGTAAGAAAACCTTCAAGATATGTCAACAAATCATCGTCAAACATAAATCACAAGATAACGAAAAATGAAATTCTTATTTTTATGACCAATGAGTGGAAAACAAAAAATCGTTGTGCTAACCGGTGCCGGTATGAGCGCAGAAAGTGGTATAAACACTTTTAGGGATTCCGATGGATTATGGGAAGGGCATGATGTTATGGAAGTAGCTTCACCCCAAGGGTTTGCAAAGAATCCTGAATTGGTCTTGGATTTTTACAATCAAAGAAGGCGACAGCTTTTAGAGGTTTCCCCAAATGCCGGACACAAAGCCCTTGTTGACTTGGAAAAATGGTTTGATGTGAACATTGTAACCCAAAATGTAGACAATCTGCATGAACAGGCGGGAAGTTCCCATGTAGTGCATTTGCACGGCGAACTGTTTAAGGTTAGAAGCACAGCAAACGAAAATCATGTGCTAACCTGGAAAAAAGACCTGGTCCTAGGAGATTTGGACGAAAACGGTCATCAATTACGGCCACATATTGTCTGGTTTGGTGAAATGGTTCCTATGCTGAAACCGGCAATCGATATTACATTGAATGCGGACATCCTTATCATTATTGGGACTTCAATGCAAGTTTATCCAGCGGCAAGTTTGATAAATTATGTATCGGACCAAGTCCCTATTTACTTTGTGGACCCAAAACCTAGTGTGGTTAAGTCAGATTTTAAGAATCTGACAGTAATACCTAAAACAGCTGTAAACGGAGTGCCTAATCTTGTTGCAGAGCTTTCTGATATGGTAACCTAGCCTGTTGTGCCCATTTCAATAAGGTTTTCACCTGGTTTTCGGTAAGTTTGGCTTCTTTGTGCGTCCATGTGTATTCGTTCAAGGGCATTTTTCCTTCCTCAACCTCTTCTATAAGTTCGTCTAATTTATGGTCCTTCTTTTTAGCCGAGTAGTTTTGCCAATCGGAAAAGTTTAAATGCTTCTTCCCATCTCTAATATGATCGTCCAACCAATAGGAAATCGGAGCTACGTTGTTGTACCAAGGGTACTCTGTATGGTCACTGTGGCAATCATAACAAGTGGTTTTTAAAATTTTCTTTACTGACTCATTTGGTTTTGTTTCAGCTTCAAAAATTGCTAAATAATCCCCACTTGCAGTGTTTTTTTCAGGTCGATAAAATTGCATTCCAATAAAAATGATTAAGAGTACAATTCCTATTTTTTTTATTATTTTCATCAACTAAGTGTTTTTAGTAAAAATAGTATTTTGTGACCGAACAACAACTCCGCACCTCATTAAATTCAAAGCGACTCTCCAAAATAGAAATCAATCAATTGGTGGTCCAACTGTTGGAATTTCCTGAATTAACGGCTTGTCTTCTTCAGGAGATATATATTGAGGACAAAGAAGGCACCTTCAATGCAAGTTGGGTGTTTGATCATCTTATGCGAAAAAAATTATCATACCTACTCCCCTATTTTGATGAATTTGTCCAAGGACTCAGTGGGCTTCAATCAGAATCCTGTATTCGACCCATGGCACATGTATGCCAATTGGTCTGCGAAGCCTATTTTGAACAGAAAAATACCCTATTTCAAAAGCATATCAACGCTACCCAACTTGAACTAATGCTTACAAGCTGTTTTGATTGGTTGATAGGGGAACATAAAGCGGCGGCAAAAGTCTTTGCCATGACAAGTTTATATCATTTGGGAGCAAAATATGACTGGGTGCACCCAGAACTAAAACTTGTATTGGAAGACACAATATCCTCTGGAAGTGCCGGATACAAAAACAGGGCAAAAAAAACCTTGGATATGCTCAAGGAATATGGGCACTAAACTCTATGAGTTTAAGTATCTTTGATGCTTTCAAAATTTGAAAGCAATGTCTTTAAACCAGCTAAGTGCCATTTCCCCAATTGATGGCCGATACCGAAATAAAACAGAAGCCTTAGGAGGCTATTTTTCCGAAGAAGCGCTCATTAAATACCGGGTGCAAGTAGAGATTGAATACTTTATTGCCCTCTGCGAAATTCCACTTCCCCAGCTAGCGGATTTTGATACCTCCAAATTTTCTGACTTGCAGAAAATCTACCTTGATTTTTCTTCAGAAGATGCAACTGCCATAAAAGAAATAGAGAAAACCACAAATCATGATGTAAAGGCCGTTGAGTATTTCATCAAGCAGAAGTTTGATGGTTTGGGACTTAAAAAAAACAAAGAATTTATCCATTTTGGTCTTACTTCACAGGATATTAACAACACGGCAATTCCGCTTTCCATCAAGGAGGCCATGAATGATGTTTATGTTCCTCTTTATTTTGAGGTATTTGAAAAATTAAAGGCATTGGCTTCTGAATGGGCTGCCATACCCATGCTGGCCCGGACCCACGGACAGCCGGCCTCCCCTACTCGATTGGGAAAAGAGATAGAGGTTTATGTGGAGCGATTGAAAGAACAATTCAATTTATTAAATGATATTCCCAGTGCTGCCAAATTTGGTGGGGCAACGGGAAATTACAATGCGCACAAAGTAGCTTATCCAACTATAGATTGGAAAGTTTTTGGACAACAGTTTGTTCAGGAAAAATTGGGATTGCACCATTCGTTCCCAACAACCCAAATTGAACATTACGACCATATGGCCGCCTTGTTCGATTGCCTAAAGCGCATCAATACAATCTATATTGATTTAAATAGGGATTTCTGGACCTACATTTCCATGGATTATTTTAAACAAAAAATTAAAAAAGGGGAAGTTGGCTCTTCGGCCATGCCACATAAGGTAAATCCCATCGATTTTGAGAATTCTGAGGGAAATTTGGGTCTTGCCAACGCCTTGTTTGAACATTTGTCCGCAAAACTTCCAGTTTCACGCTTACAGCGTGACCTTACCGACAGTACGGTACTCAGAAACGTGGGCGTTCCTTTTGGGCATACGCAGGTAGCTTTTCTATCTACTCTTAAAGGTTTGAACAAGTTGGTGTTGAATGCAGAAAAGTTTGCAGAAGACTTGGAAAACAACTGGGCCGTAGTGGCAGAGGCCATTCAGACCATATTGCGACGAGAAGGGTATCCAAATCCCTATGAAGCCCTTAAAGGGCTTACACGTACCAACGAAAAAATTACCCAAAAGTCTATTGCGGACTTTATTGATACTTTGGAGGTTTCAGGCACTATAAAAGATGAGCTCAAAAAAATAACCCCAGCAAATTATACTGGGGTTTAAGAAGTTTTTCAAAAAACAGGTGCTGAATTTGGACTTTCACAAGTATTCTAAAACCAAGCAATTAATTGTTTAATTGAGGTTTTGTTCAAACTATTGTAAATTTCTCTAACTATGTCTTTTTTAATTTTTAAGGACGTGTTGTTTTTACAAGATAGTGTTTGGAGAACCCATAAAATCGCCACCGAAGAGTACAATTAAGTTTCCAAAATAATATTCATTTACAATGTGATAGTGATAAAATTCTTCGCCATTACTGTGCTGTGTAGCTCCAAGATGTCCGCCTGATTCATCTAAATCCAAAGGATAAGAGCCATCCATCTCTCTTCTACCATAAATTAAAAAACCATCTGCCATAATCCCTATTAATTTTTCATCGTCATGGGAGAGCGTAGTGTTTTCAGGAACATCCAAAGACTCTGAGTGATAGTGATAACCCGAGGGGCCAACATGGCCTCCGGCATAATCAAATGTTTCTGCAATCTTTTCTTCCAAAGGTCTGCCTGGCCCTTCAGAATCATTAAAAATAGGTACACCAGTTACGGCAATACCGATAGCGCCCAAACTTGTAGCTGTACTCCTTATAGCCAATCCTGGTGCAGTGGGCACAGTGAGCGTATGACTACGATCGCGATGGCTACCCATACGACCTGGCGTTTGGGCAGTGGCAACTACAGGTTCAATGTATAGAGAATCAGTTTCTTGCCAATATGGTGTGGTATGGTTAGGAAAACCAGTTGAAGAAATTGTGATTTCATCACCATCAAATGAAATGGTTACCGAATTAGAATTAAATTCATCAAATGCAGATAAAGGCGTGGCTTTACCTGGAGCTGTAGGCACAGCTACATATTCTCTTCTACCTCCTTCAGGTCGTCTTCGATCTCCTTCAGGTGGTCTCCGATCTTCTTCTAGTTGTTCGTTACCTATTTCTTGTTGTCCTTTGCTACTTAATCCACCGCAAGAACATAATAGTAATGAGCCCAATGTAAAGAATACTATTTTTTTATAAATCATATTTTTTTGGTTTTATAGTTAGATGTTATTCTAATTGAAAACTTGCGGTTTTTTTATTTTTCATTATGTAAAAAAGTATTCTTTTCTAAAGGATAATGTTCCTCGATTATTGTTGTAGTCAGAGAAAGGAGGGTTTTTGAAAAGGTCAAACTAATAGTGCTGCGGAGGGGCTTAGTTTTACCTTGCTTCCAACGGTTAAAATATCGTTTGTTTTAATAAACTATACCGACCTCGGAAATTCTATTTAAAAAACACAGATTAATTTGACAGATGACCCTTTGGGAGAAATAATGAATGTTCAATTAATAATTTGAAAAAGGAAAATCATACACCAAATAAAAAAGTGTGTTGAATTTGGGTTGCACTTATCGGTAGATTGTATGAGTAGTGGCATATTACGTGGTACTTTCCTGTATAACCATATCAGGTGAGAGTAGGTATAAGCTTTGATTTTTTCCACTTTCTTTGCCATCACTTATACAAAATGTTACTACTAGTTTATCTTTTTAATGGCCTAACCATATTAAAAATTTCAGATTTCGAATTTGTACATGCAAAAAACACATGTGTTGGTTTTCCATTCTCTATGAGTATTTGCGGACGTTCCAATTTTTTCATTTTCTCAGTGGTTCCATCTGACAAACTAAGGGTTTTTCCATAGGCTGCTGGATTTTCAGGAGTTTCCCATTCTATTCCATCTTTCGAAGATGCAATAAATCCTGCCCCTTTTTCACCAGTTATTGATTTGTTCATGCATTTAGCAAGCATAAGATATTTTGTGCCATCATGCCAAATGTATGGATCTTCAACATCGGTATCAATGGGTTTTATTCTAATTTTATTGTCGATTCCCAAGCGTGTATATTCTCCTAAATAATGATTGGCTGTTAAAACCCCAAATCTCATTTTCCTATTTTTATTGCGCTCAGGGTAGGTCACTGGAGCACTTTTATAAATCAATAAAACACTGCCGTCTTCATGAATAACCGGTGCTGGATTACTGATTATAGCTCCGTCCCACATACCTTTTCGAGGCTCTATAATAGGTTTATCCATTCGTTTCCATGGGCCTGTAGGTGTATCAGCAACAGCAACACCTATACGCTTATTGTTCCATGCTTTTTCGTAAAAACCTCGAGATGGTATCGTATCAATCGGTTGATTAAAGTTATATGTTGACCCTATATAAAAAAGAATATACTTCCCATCATGATACTGGACGTTAGGGTTATGGGTAATCATACCGTCCCAATAGTCTTTCCCCCGAGAAGGTAAAACAACTTGCTTAAATTTATAAGGTCCTTCAGGTGTATCTGAAACAGCTAATACAATCTCTGAATTGGTTATCCATGCACTCATTGAAAGTTTTTTTGGCCATCTGCTTGCATACATATAATACTTCCCGTTATCCGCTTTGATAACAGAACCTCCCCATATTATCCAATCATCCATTTTAAAAGCGCCTTCTACAGGTGAATCTTCCCAATTTTGATGAAATATATTGTCATTACTGATTTTATTAGCACAACCAAATAACATAAATAACCCAAATAATAATATAAATTGCTTCATAGTTGCCTTCTTTTAAAATTCTGGCTAACGTAAAAATAATCACTGGTTTTCAATAATTTATTCGGATTAATCACCATTCACTTAATTTCCGTAATCCATTTTAGGTTAACAAAAGGTTTTAATACGAACTTGAGAAATAAATATCTTTCATTTCAATCTGTCTGTTTCGGAAGTACATATGCGGGGAGTTACTGGTAGCGTTAAGCTAAGGGCTGTTTTAATTGTCTTTAGCAACTTATACGTGAAGTTCGGGAATTTTAATGTGAAAATCCAGATGTGCTTTTTTCCATATAATGCCTTTTTAAGTCAAAAGGTTGAAAAAAATAACCCCAGCATAGTATACTGGGGTCCAATTCAAAAAAATGTTTTCTTTATTTCGATACTTTTTGCACCTCAACCTCGTGTGGGTATGGAATTTCAATGCCTGCCTTGTCAAGTGCAAGTTTACAGCCCTCATAGGTAGCAAAATATACATCCCAATAGTCTTCCGGTTTAGAGAAAGGTCTAACGGCAAAATTCACTGAGCTGTCGGCCAGTTCCAATACATTTACCGATGGTGCAGGGTCTTGCAAAACTTTTGGGTTAGATGTCAAAACTTCCATCAACACCTCTTTAACTTGTTTTATATCCTCTTCATAGGCTACTCCAATAACGGTATCTACCCTAATTTTTCCTTCAGCCGTATAATTGGTAATATTTCCATTGGCCATAGCGCCATTGGGCACTATTAAGAGTTTATTCTCTGGAGATACCAATTTGGTCGTAAAAATCTCTATCTCCTTAACTACCCCCAGAACACCTTGTGCTTCAACCAAATCACCAATTTTATAGGGTTTAAAAATCATAAGTAAAACCCCTCCGGCAAAGTTGGAAAGTGACCCCTGCAATGCCAAGCCTATTGCCAGACCGGCAGCAGCTATTACAGCTGCAAAAGTTGTGACATCAACCCCTAATCTTGAAATAACAACAATGATCAGGAATACTTTTAATATCCAAGAAATTAGATTCAATAAAAATCGTTGCAAGGATTCATCATACTTGCTTTTTGACATTACTTTTCTTGCTGCTCCAATAATCTTTTTGATTATCCAGGAACCTACAATATAAATGAGAATTGCGGTAACCAATTTGGGGCCAAACTCTTTGGCCAATTCCAAACCGTAGTTCATCCATTCTTGTGCTTTTTCCATAGTTTTTGTAATTTGTTAGTGTTCTTACATTGAGACACTAATATAAAAAGAAGGTCACAGAAAATCCTTTGATTTTAAAATTTTGAAAAATAAAAATCCCGAATAACCTGAGTTATCCGGGATTCACATATTTGGATAGTTTGGTTTATCCTTTTAAAAATTCTCCTATCTCTCCCAAGCCTTCTCCATTAAAATCAGATTTTTGAATGGCTTGCATCAATTGGGCAATATGGGCAGGATTCATGTTTTTTCCAAGAACACGTACCAAGGCAAAGCCTTTTTCCTTACTGTCTCCATAAATAATGACCTCGTCTATGGCATCTTCATCTCCTAAATATTTAATGACACCTTTACCATATGTTGAATTGATTTTCATCAACTCCACAAACTCATCATTCTTAAGAATTTCCTTCACTTTTGCTTTTTCCATTTTGTACTCGGCCACATTATCAGCGGTTTTTTTAAAAGCCAAAAGGTTAAACTTGCGCAAGGATTCCACAGCTTCCTGCTGTTTGTCCGTTAAGTTGGCACCTTCCATTTTAAGAATGCTTGCTGGCACATCAACTGCAATGAAATTGGGGTTTTCAGAATTGTCCACATAATATTCCTGTAGACTTTGTTGTGAGGAACAAGAGGCCAAAAAAACCAATCCCATTACCAATATTCCTTTTAAAATATGTTTCATCTGTTCTTTTTTTGATTGATTTATAATACCTCTCAATGTTTTTCACCCACTTTGTTCAATCCGTGATGCAAATCCATTTTTTTTGTCAATGCACCAACTTTGGTCAAATCAATATCGCCGGTCATCGTCAATAAGACTGTTTCAAAATTATGATATCCTTTATTTCGCTTATTATCCTCTATCCCGGTGGCAAGCATCAGTAATTCCTCAACATGATCATCATCTTTCCCATTCCTAATATAAAATCTAAGATTGGTATCCCCATCCCTCACCTTCATTAATTCCTCCAGTTTGGATGACCTAACATATTGTTTCATAGTCGTAGTCATATCTGCAGAGGCACCTTTATCTTCAGACATAAAGATTTTAATAGAATTGATTCCTCTTGCCAATTCTACAAACTCCTTGCTTTCCTCATCTGAATTATTGGCCATAGCACTTGCTACAATGCCTAACATCCCTTTACTAATGGTGATGGAGCCAATTCCATCAGAATCTTCGAATTTGTCAAATATAGATTGTGAAGAAAGCTGAGCTGATACCAACACGCAAATTAATACGATTAAATTTTTCATGAATATTGTTTTTGATTGATTGATTTTATAGTTGTCAGCTATCAGTTTCCAGTTGACAGAAAATTTATTCTCTACCAACCGAAAACTGTTTACTGTTTATTGCTTCTTACCTGCTTTGTTCAGTTCATCTGGTAAGTTCATCTTATTGGTCAACGAATTGATTTTGTTCAAATCAATATCCCCTGTCAGCGACAACAAAACGGTTTCAAACTTTCTCCCGTCGGCTTCCACATCTTTCAGACCAGTAACGAACATTAGCAACTCACTTACATGATCGGAGTCACGGCCTTCCCTAATATAGAACTTAACATTGGCGTCCTTGTCCTTTACACGCATTAACTCTTCCATGGTTGAAGACTTAAGGTATTTGTTCACAGAGGCTTTCATATCCGCTCCAATGGCTTGATTGTCCGTAGTGAACACTTTTAAACTTTTAAGGCTACTGGCAATATCCATGAAATCCTGAGCTTCCTTATCGTCAACCTCAACATCTATCTTTGCCAATAGGTTGAACATGCTCTTGTTCACCACAACCGAGGTAACGTCATCCGAATCTTCGAATTTATCGAACAGTGATTGCGAAAACCCTGAAAGTGGTAGTACAGCTATTAAAATGATTAAAATATTCCTTTTCATTTTTTACGATTTAATTATTGTTATAAATTTTTTGTTTTGCGACTTCAAACTCTTGTAAATAGGCCACCTTTTCTGTGCCCTTCCCAAAATTATCCGCTAAGAGTTCAAATGCTTTTTTTGTTTCATTATAGGCATATTCTGCCTGTTTTCTCTCTTGGTACTCATTACCAAAATAGATGCCAAAGGTTAACACTGCTACGGCCGCTACGGAAATCCATTTGTAGTAGTTTCTTCTAGGTTTTAATGGAACCTGCTTGGTATACCGCTCTTCCTTGGCGTTGGAAAAATAGTTGAACATGGGTCTATACTGCTCCAGATGTGTTGCTACACTTTCTTGGGAAAAATACGCCTGTAATGTTTTTTCCTCCGCAACAGTTGTTGTTGCATCGAAATACTTTTCCAATAATTTTTCTATGTTATCCAATTCCATAGCTATGTTTTTTTATTAATTCTTGTCGTACCATTTTTCTTGCTCTTGACAGTGCTACTCTAACTGCCGTTGGTTTCATATCTAAAAGCTCACATATTTCTTCAAAATCGTATTGCTCTACATCTCTTAATTGCAATACCATTTTTTGCTGTTCTGGAAGTTCTTCCATAATACGCTCCATCCAAGCAATACTATCTTCTGTTTCCAGTTGTCTTTGCAATGATGTTTTTTCATCCTCATAATTGCTGTGGACCAACTTTAAGTTACTCGCTTGTTTGGATTTTAATCGGTCCAAACAGAAATTTTTGGTCATGGTCATCGCAAAAGCCTCCACATTTTTATAGTCCTCCATGGCTTCATTTTTTGACCATAGTTTTAGCAAAATTTCCTGTGTGGCATCTTCTGCTTCTTCCCTAGAAACTAATAAACGCTTAGCCAACCTAAAGAGCTTATCCTTAAAGGGCATCACCACGTTTAAAAATTCGGCCTGTTTCATTTAGTTTTTTAGTTGTTCGTAAGCTATTTAATTTCGCCTACATAATCACGACGACACATATCGAATTTTGTTACAAAAAATTTGTAATCTCCTTTTATGTCTCTATTTTGTATCCAAAAATTGTAAGAATTTAGAAGTTTATCCCACATACCCACTATCCTTCTTTATTTAAGTGGAATGATAATTGAGGGTTTTTATCAAAAAAAGCTATGAAAAAATACTTGATCCCCTTACTTGCGCTGTTGCTTTTTAATATTGGTTGTAAAAGTGATGACGATGGAATTGTAAATACAGAAACTCCAGATCCTGATCCGGGTTCCGATGTTATTGCCCAAAATTTTATGTGGCAGGCAATGAACCTCTGGTATTTTTGGCAGGGAGAGGTTGATGATCTCTCAGATACAAGGTTTGCAAATGATACTGAGTTTACGGAATTTCTTGAGCAAAACTCCGACCCTTCAGATTTTTATTTTGATGTGCTCCTGTTTGAGGAGGACCGTTTTAGTTTTTTGAATGAAAATTACGAGGAATTGGTAAGCAATTTATCCGGAGTCTCAAAAAGTAATGGTTTGGAATTTGGTCTTGTTCAGTTTTCTGGCAGTCAGGATGTCTTTGGCTACGTTGAATACATTCTGCCTGACTCTGATGCATCAACAAAAGAGATAAAAAGAGGCGACATTTTCACAAGGGTTGATGGTCAACAATTAAATCTTGACAACTATATTGATTTGTTATTTGGTGATAACGACACCTATACTTTGGGATTGGCAGACATTGAAAATGGCACAATTACAGATAATAGTACAGTAGTATCCCTTACCAAAATTGAGAATCAAGTAGAAAATCCAATTTTAGTGGCCAAAACTTTGGATGTGGGAGGCACAAAAATTGCTTATCTCATGTACAATAGGTTTTTAAGCAACTTTAATGAGGAATTGAATGCTGCTTTTGGCCAATTTGTTGCAGATGGAGCTACAGAATTGGTGTTGGACATGCGTTACAATCCAGGTGGCTCCGTAAATACCTCACGTTTATTGGCGAGCATGGTTCATAGCACGGATACAGATAAACTTTATATACGACAGCGTTGGAATGATAAAATTCAAGTACAACTAAGTTCCCAACAGCTGGAGGATTATTTTGCCAGCTCTACCGGAGTAAGCAACATCAATACCCTAAATCTAAGTAAGGTTTATGTATTGGCCACCAATAGTTCAGCATCTGCAAGTGAATTGGTCATGAATGGATTGGCACCTTATGTTGATGTTGTACATATTGGGGAAACTACCCGTGGTAAGAATGAATTTTCCATCACTTTGGTTGATGACCCAGAAGGTAGTTTCATTTACAATGAAGATCGTGAAGATGAAATAAATTCAGAAAATAACTGGGGTATACAACCTCTGGTTGGCAGAAACGAAAATGCTGATGGATTCTTTGATTATACTTCTGGTTTGGCTCCAACCTATGTGCTTGAAGAAGATTTGGCGAATTTAGGAATCTTGGGTGAACCTGATGAGCCACTGTTGGCCAGAGCAATTGAGGAAATTACAGGAGGGGTTAGTAAACGAAGCTTTGCTGTAGAAATGCCCGCAAAAAGTTTTACAAGTTCCAGAATACAAACTCCTTTAAAGGATAATATGTATTTGGACAAACCTCTATATTTGAACAAATAAAAAAAGCGGCTAAAAAGCCGCTTTTTTTATTGAACTACTTTTATCTTGAACGGTGTATACTTCTTCATTAACCTGTCCGGCACCTTTAATACATCTTGATGAAAGAGACCTGCCAAAAGCTCAATCCCATCAACAAGGGTATTGGCCGAGGATTGGGTAAACATATCAAAATCAGCAATAAAAACGGCGTTATCCTGAACAACTTTTAGGCTGCTCCAACCTTCTTTCTCGGTTAATATGTGCATTTCTTCCAAGGTTCGGTCGACCGTAAACCCGCAAGGAGCAATAATCAACACTTCAGGGTCATACTTTACAATTTTATCCCATTGCGTCACAATACTGTCTCCCGAGGGATTGGAAAGCATATCAACTCCCCCAGCGTATGCTATTTGATGCGGAATCCAATGACCACAATTAAAAATAGGGTCTAACCACTCCATAAGCATAACCCGTTTAGGAAGCGCTTTCGTTTCCCTTAACGTATCAATAACTGTATCGATACGTTTATGCAAGCGGTCCAAATAGGTGTAAGCCACTTCTTCCCTACCTATTGCCTTGGCAATGGTGATAGCCGATTGAAAAACATCATCCAATGACTCTGGACTTATTGAAATCAATTCAGGTTGTTTTTCAAGGTTTGCTACAGCTGCAGCTGTACATGCTGTATCAATTTGGCAGATATCACACATATCTTGGGTAAAGATGATATCCGGAGAAATCTGCTCTAAAAGTGGTTCGTCAACATAATACAGATCCTTGCCCTGATGTTTGCTGGCAGAAAAGAGCGCATCAATCTCTTGACTGGACAGGTTTTTTCCTTCCAAAATACAGCGAACCACAGGTTGTTTCTCCTTTAAGGCTTGCTCTGGACACTCAAACGTAACTCCATATAAATGCCCATCCAAACCCATATCATAAATCATTTGGGTCACAGCGGGCATAAAAGAACAGACCTTCAACATAGTATCAAATTAATCAATTACAAGCTTAGATTAAAACCAGCGTTAATATTTCTTCCTTTTGTAGTAAAGCCAATAACCTCTACAAATTCCTCATTTAAGAGATTATTGGCATTGATGAACAACTTAAAATTATCGCACAGTTGGTGTTCTGCATAGAGATTCACCAACGAAAAAGGTTCCAATGCAACATCTTCAAAAGTTCTAAAGTCCGTATCAAATCGATCTCCTGTGTATTGATACGTAAGAGAAGCATAGGTTTTATCCGAAAATGCGTACGCAAAAGAAGCGTTGACCTTATGTTTTGGAATACGGATAGCATTATCCCCTTTACGCTCTGTAAAGGCATAGTTTATATCTACAGTCAAGGTTGATGATGGCTTCCATGTTATTTCGGTTTCAATACCAGTAGCATCTATCTCGTCAGAAATATTGGCGCTTATAAAATTTTCATCTGCACCAATTCTATTTCTTTCATTTCTATTAAAATAAATAGTACTTAACCGTAACTTATCATTAACGGCATATTCCACTCCGCCTTCAATTGTCCTATTTTCCTCAGGTTCTAAATCTTCATTTCCAAAACTGCTGAACAATTGTGTTAAATTAGGCGTAATGTATGAAGTGGCATAAGAACCTAACAGCTTTACATACCCATTGGTTGTAGGAAAAACGTAAGATGGATTAAAGTTGTAGACTAAGTGATTTCCATATTCGGAATGGTTATTGAACCTTGCCCCAGCGTTAAGATTAAGACCAAAATCTGATACAAAAACCACGTTTGCATAAGGGTCTAAAATAGTCTGTTCCTCAGTATCCGTAAAAATAGCTTCGTCTTTTAAATAGTCAACACCCACAACGGTATAAAACTTGTCCGCAAAAACATATTTGTTATAAAGATTCAGTACAAGATTCTTTCCTTCTGATAAACTTTCTCCAAAAGTGGATTTGGAATCCGTTTCATAATCGGAATAAGCGGCATTCACATGCAGTGAACCTTTCCCATATGTAAAGGACGATGAAAGGCCTATTCTTTCTTGGTCCAATTTGGTTTGATTTGGTGCTTCGGTAAATGAAGCATCAAACTCAGTATCATATTTGGTTTGATTTCCATAAACATTTAGTTCAAATTTTTCTGAAAATTGATAACCCAGTTTAATAGTAGTGCTAAACTGTGAAAAACTATCTTCCTCATTTTCCGGAGTGGTCGCTGCGGATATCCCATCGGAATATCGATTTGAAAAGCCTACGCTATAGCTAAACTTATTTAAGCTGCCATTCACCAAAGCGCTGTTGGCAAAACTCGCTAGGTTATAGTTTTGATCATCTGAGGTCTGATTTGTCCCTACAGTTGATTGAAAATTTCCAGAAACCTGTTCCTTAGAACTTTTCTTCGTAGTAATGTTGATGACAGCGGTTGCCGCATTGGTACCATAAAGCGTACTGGCTGCTCCTTTAATAATCTCAATGGATTCCACCTCTGGTGTTGATAACAATCTTAAATCGTACTCAGCAGAAAAAGATGAAGGATCCGCCACTCGTACTCCATCAATGATAATCAATACCTGTTTGCCCCTACCACCACGGGCAAAAACACCAAATACAGAGCCGTCACGCCCCCTGCTTCCCGTAATTTCAATACCACTTTTGGTGTTGATTAGTTCAGCAACCGTTCTTCCTTGATTACGCTCCAATTCTTCAGCGGTAATCTTGACAACCGTTTTTCCTGAATTTTCACGTTTCAACTCAAATCGCGAATCACTCACAACAACTTCATCCAGTTGTTGAATTTGAATGGAATCTTGCTGTGAATTTTGTGCAAAGAGACCTGTGCCTGCTAAAATAGCAGTGCATAACAATAAATTACCTTTTTTCATTTCGTTTACTAAAATAAACGGGAGAATAGTATGTCTGTACCCATACGTAAACCTTTATCCCGAAAGTTTAACATGCTTGTTTGAATTTGGCAGGTCTCCTGACTTGCTCAATGCTGTTTTGCCTTCCCATTCTTAACGAACAGTGGCTTTGAAGAAAACAACACCCTCCTAAGAGGTGCCAAATCAAGTTTGGCATAAACTTACAGTTGCGGGAACAGTTCCGGATTTACACCGGATTCCCTTTTAATCACACGATAAAAATCTTCGTGCAAACCAAAATTCAGCGCGAATGTAATCATTTTGTTTAATCTTTTTTTGAAAAAGTTAAATAACCTTACATTTGGGGCTATGTCCAAAAAACAGTTTTTAACACAAGTGCTTAGCATCGTATTTGTTGTTATTTTTTCTGGTTGTACGGAAAAAAAGAAGCCGCTACAGGTTGAACAAATACAAAAAGAATCTGCACTTCGGTATGCAACGGGATTTTCTATTGAGGAAAACGGTAATTTTAAAACTATAGAGGTTACCTCTGCTTGGCCTGGGTCAGAAACCAAGTTCACCTATGCCCTTGTTCCCAGGGAAAAATTGGCTTCCATCACACTTCCCAGTGATGCTTATGATGCTATAGTGCCCATTCCGGTTGAAAAAATGGTCATTACATCCACCACCCATATTCCTTCGTTGGAAGCTATAGGGGTGTTGGACGCCGTGGTAGGTTTTCCAAATACTGACCTTATTTCTTCTCCTGAAGCAAGAAAACGAATTGATTCCGGATCCATAAAAGAATTGGGAACCAATGAAGAAATAAATACAGAGATTGTTTTGGAGCTGAATCCTGAAGTTGTTATTGGATTTGGTATAAATGACACCAATAAAGCCTATGAGACCTTAAAAAGGTCTGGTATTCCCATAATCTACAATGGCGATTGGACAGAGTCCACTCCTTTGGGTAAAGCAGAGTGGATTAAGTTTTTTGCACCTTTTTTTAATAAGGAAAAGGCGGCCGATAGTATCTTCAATAGCATTGAAAAATCCTATACTAAAGCCAAAACCCTTGCGCAAAAAGCAACACAAAAGCCAACTGTTTTAACGGGTGGACTTTATAAGGATGTATGGTATGTTGCCGGTGGAAATAGTTGGATGTCACAATTTCTAAAAGATGCGAATGCCAATTATTTATGGGCAGATACAGAAAAGACGGGTAGCATCGGACTAAGCTTGGAAGCCGTTTTAGAAAAGGGAGTTCAAGCCGATTTTTGGTTTAACCCTTCGTTATATACTACCTACAAAGAACTTCATGAAGCCAATTCGCATTATCAGAAATTTTCAGCATTTACCCATAAAAAGATATTCTCAAATGCTATAAATAAAGGTGCAACGGGCGGACTTCTTTTTTATGAGCTGGCTCCCCAACGACCAGATTTGGCATTGCTAGATCTTATTTCCATTTTGCATCCGGAACTTTTACCAGATCACAAGCCTCAATTTTATTTGCCCCTGCGCTAAATGAAAGAACCCAAAATATATCGTATTTCCTTTCTGCTTCTTATCCTAGCATTGCTTTTTGCATGGATTTTGAACATAAGTTCGGGTTCCATTACAATACCTTTTAAAGCTATGCTTACTGTACTCTTCGGTGGCAAAGTTGACGTTGATTCATGGAATTATATTATTTGGAACTATAGAATTCCAAAGGCTTTTACTGCTATTTTGGTGGGTGGAGGGCTTTCCATAAGCGGGTTACTCATGCAAACCCTGTTTCGCAATCCACTAGCAGGACCTTTTGTTCTGGGTATCAGTTCCGGAGCCAGTTTGGGAGCCGCCCTGCTTTTAATGGGGACTTCATTGATTACCGGTTTTACTTCCTTTACATTTTTGAATGACGCATCACTTGCTATTGCATCCAGTATTGGTAGTTTTTTGATTTTATTGGTTGTAGTGCTTGTTGCAAATAGAATCAAGGATACCATGGCACTGTTGATTATTGGTTTAATGTTCGGGAGCATTACTGCCGCCATTGTAAGTGTTTTGGCTTTTTTTTCCGATGCGGAAAATTTGCAACGTTTTGTATTTTGGTCCTTTGGAAGTGTTGGAAACCTATCCGCGCAACAAGTAATGCTACTCGGTGGAATCGTTGCTCTAGGAGTTTTATTGAGTATTCTTTCCATTAAAACGTTGAATACCTTTTTATTGGGAGAAAATTATGCTCAAAGTCTAGGCATTTCATTAAAAAAATCAAGACTACTGATTATATTGGCTACAGGATTGTTAGCAGGCGTAATTACTGCCTTTGCAGGGCCTATTGCTTTTGTGGGCCTGGCTGTACCACATCTAACCCGACAAATTTTTGACACCATGAATCACCGAACCCTAATCCCTGCGGTTTTTCTTTATGGAGCTATTTTAATGCTACTCTGCGATACCATTGCGCAACTACCGAATTCAGCCAATGTACTTCCCATAAATGCTATAACTTCCATGGTGGGAGCACCAGTCGTTATCTGGTTGTTGGTACGAAAACGTAAAATGTTGTTTTAATGTCGGAACAGAAGAAGGTAACCATATCAACCCAAAATCTAGCAATTGGCTATAAAACCAAAACCGTTGCCAAGGACATCAATTTCTCTTGTAATGCCGGAGAATTATGTGCAATTGTTGGCATCAATGGCGTGGGTAAATCCACATTGCTGCGAACTCTGGGTAATCTACAACCAAAACTATCCGGTTCAATAAGAATAAAAAATAAAGATATAAAGGAGTATTCATCCTCACAATTGGCTCAAGAGCTTGGTATAGTACTAACAGAACAACCCTCTTCTAAAAATCTTACAGTTGAAGAGCTCATTGCTCTGGGAAGGCATCCCTATACCAATTGGGTTGGTTCATTATCTTCTTCGGATAAAATGTATGTTCAACATAGTCTGGAAGCCTTTTTATTGAATGATCTACGCCACAACAAATGCCATGAGTTAAGCGATGGTCAATTGCAACGTGTACTAATTGCCCGGGCAATGGCGCAGGATACCCCTCTAATTTTGTTAGATGAGCCAACTACCCATCTAGATCTATACCATAAGGTTCAAATTCTAAAATTGTTGCAACAATTGGCTCATGAAAAACAAAAGACTATCATCTTTACTACCCATGAAATTGATCTGGCCATTCAGTTATGCGATACCATCTTGATTTTGGATGGAACAAAAAACCCATTTGGCGAACCTTGTAAACTGATCGAGCAAAAACACTTTGAACGGTTATTCCCGCCCGAAATGGTAAAGTTTGATGCCAAAACGGGTTCTTTTAAAGTGAATAAGTGACACAGGTCATTTAAAACCAAGTTTTATAGAGCGTGAGAAATCTCAATTAGATTCCTCTTCACTTCGTTCTCTCGGAATGACATTAATATTATCTTTATCCAGTGAAACAAATTCTATGAGCAACGAATTGATTTATGTAATTGTAGGAGTGTTGGCAATAGCAATTGGCTTGTTTTTGGGCATGTATATCCAAAAATTAAAGACTAAGTCCAATGAAAGTGTTTGGAGCGAACGGGAACAGCAACTGAACGGCACCATCAATACATTAAATGATAAGTTGCTTGCTGGGGATGAAGAAAAAAAACAAATACAATCCGAAAAAGAACAGCAGGGAAATCAAATAGTTCGTTACCAGGCTGATTTGGAAAATTTGCAGCGCATTAATACAGAACAAAAGGAAGAGGTAGAGAAGCTACAGGAAAAATTCACTAAGGAATTTGAAAATCTAGCAAATAAAATACTTGATGAAAAAAGCACCAAGTTTACTGAGCAGAATCAAAAAAACATCAAGCAAATATTGACCCCGCTTCAGGAAAAAATTCAATTGTTCGAGAAAAAAGTTGAGGCTACCCAAAAGGAAAACATCAGTATACATTCTGCTTTAAAAGAGCAATTGCTCAACCTTCAAAATCAGAACCTTAAAATAACGCAAGAAGCTGAAAATTTGACCAAAGCCTTAAAAGGGGATAGCAAAATGCAGGGAAACTGGGGAGAACTGGTTTTGGAGCGTGTTTTGGAAAAATCTGGCTTGGAAAAAGATCGGGAGTATAGCGTGCAACAAAGTTTTACTCTTGAAGATGGAAGTCGGGTACTGCCCGATGTCATCATCCACCTGCCTGATGGTAAAAAGATGGTGGTAGATTCAAAAGTTTCCCTAACGGATTATGAACGTTATACCAACGCCGAGGATGAACTCAAGGAAAAACATCTAAAAGACCACATCAATTCGTTGAGGAAGCATGTAGAGCAGCTCTCGGCCAAAAAGTATGAGGATTTGTATGAGATGGAAAGCCCTGATTTTGTGTTACTCTTTGTTCCTATTGAACCTGCATTTGCAGTTGCAATAAATCATGATAACTCTTTGTACAACAAAGCATTTGAGCAAAATATTGTTATAGTTACTCCATCGACCCTATTAGCGACCCTGCGAACTATTGATACGATGTGGAACAATGAAAAACAGCAAAAAAATGCTATTGAAATTGCGCGACAGGCTGGTGCACTTTATGATAAATTTGAAGGGTTTGTAACCGATTTAACCAAGGTTGGCAAAAAAATGGACGAAGCAAAAACGGAATACCGCGGTGCCATGAACAAATTGGTCGATGGACGCGGAAATATTGTTACCAGTATTGAAAAACTTAAAAAAATGGGGGCGAAAGCAAAGAAGTCAATTCCAGAACCCATTTTAAAACGTGCTGAAGAAGATGATTATGAAGAACCAACCCTTGAACTGTAAATCATGAGAAAGATTCTATTTATTGGTATTTCAGTTGTCCTACTAGGAATCGCTGCCTACTTTGCTTTTATCTATTATGTACCCTTTAGTGAGGGCTACCGTTCGGGAGAGTTAATCAAATTCAGTAGAAAGGGCGTATTGGTAAAAACTTGGGAAGGCCAAATAAGCCAGGGAGTATCAGGGACCAATATTTTTTCCTTTTCGGTTGAGGATAGCCAAGAAGAAGTTATTGAAAGTATGAAGGAATATCAAGGTCGATACGTAAAAGTTACCTATAAGGAGCGGTATTCCACATTCTTTTGGTTGGGCGACACCAAACATTTTATTACAAACGTACAACCCGAAGCGTCTCCACATTTCAAAAATTAGAATGAAAAAATTCAAGACATCCCAAGAATCAAAAGTTGCCATTACCGAACTTATGCTCCCCTCCCATTCCAACTTTGGAGGAAAGGTGCATGGTGGTCATATTTTAAATTTAATGGACCAGATTGCATTTGCCTGTGCTTCAAAACACTCGCAAGCCTATTGTGTGACCGCTTCGGTGAATCGGGTGGATTTTTTAAACCCCATTGAAGTTGGGGAATTAGTTACGCTGAAAGCTTCCATTAATTATACGGGAAGGACTTCTATGGTGGTAGGCGTTCGGGTGGAGTCTGAAAATATTACCACGGGTAAAACCAAACATTGCAATTCCTCTTATTTTACAATGGTTGCCAAAGATACCAATGGAAAGAACATTGTTATTCCGGGTCTAATTTTGAACAATAAACAAGGTATACGGCGCTTTGCCAGAAGCATGGAACGAAAAGCTTCAGCCAGTTCAAGGGACAACAAATATGAATCGGCAAATTTTAAAGTGGACGAGTACCTAAAGTATCTTGCCAAGGAAAATGTAAAACTGGATTTGGATTAACCCAGCCCTGAAGCGGCATCTTCATCCATAAACCAAGTTAAATTCCCTGAATTTGGGTTAACCAAAGAAGCTGGATACATTTCAAAACCTTCTCCTTTTTCAAGAATAGCCACTACTTTTTCCGCTTTTCCTGAACCAGTAACTAAAAAAGCAACTTCTTTTGCTTGGTTAATGACTTCGCCATTGATTGAAACCCGTTTTTGCCCTGAATCTGGATGTGTGGCCACTACACAATGGTCATCAGCATTCCATAATTCAATTTCATGGGGGAAAATGGAGGCGGTATGTCCGTCATCACCCATGCCTAAAATCACCAAATCAAATTGTGGAGTTCCTCCCACTCTATCCAAATTGATTTCCAAGAGGTTCGCGTAACGCATAGCCTCTGAAATTGGGTCGTTTTCCCCTAAAATTCTGTGGATGTTTGTTTCAGGGATCTCAATTTTGGAAAAAAGATGTTCCAACGTCATCTTATAATTACTATCATCATCAGTTGGTGGTACACAGCGCTCATCCCCCCAATAAAAATGAATCTTGTTCCAGTCAATTATATCTGAAAACTTATCAGCCAAAACATCAAATACTATTTTAGGGGTGCTTCCCCCGGACAGCGCCACATGGAAATTGGGTTTCCCTTTTACCAATTCAGCAAAATAGGCTGAAAACTGCTGGGCTACTTCGTTCTTATCTTTATATATTTTTAATTCCATAGTAAAAGTTTAGTAGTCATTTCGAACGTAGGGAGAAATCTCATCTTATTCTTGGATTTCTCAGTCGAAAAACTCCTTCGAAATGACAATGGGTATGTATAACCATATGTGGACTAACAAATAACACAAAATCCAGGGTCGTCCGCTAAATTCTCTCCAGGGTTACGCCAAGTCCCTAAATCATCTATAAGTTCGTCACCATTCTCAGGTCCCCAAACACCAGCTGCATAACCATACATTCGTACATCCTTTCCATTTTTCCAGTAATCCAGAATTGGATCCACAAATTCCCAGGCCGCTTCAACCTCATCCGCTCTTGCATATAAAGTGGCATCTCCCTGCATAGCATCCAACAAAAGTCGTTCATAGGCTTCCATTACATAGGTTTCTGCTAAACTGGAATAATAGAAATCTAAATTCGCACGCTCCACCTTAAAACCTTGTCCGGGAACTTTCACCCCAAACTTGATCAACACTCCCTCATCAGGTTGAATTCGAATTATCAATTTATTATCCTTACTGCTAACACCCGAATCCCTAAAAATCTGATGATGTGGGGGCTTAAAATGAATGACTATCTCGGTTACCTTTGTTGGCATCCGTTTTGCCGTTCGCACATAAAAAGGAACGCCGTGCCATCTCCAATTATCTACAAAAAACTTGATTGCAGCATAGGTTTCGGTTGTAGAATTTGGGTCAACACCATCCTCTTCCCGATACCCTTTTACTTTTTCTCCTTTAATTTCTGAAGCCACATATTGTGCGCGAATGGTATTGTCAAAAAGAGTTTTCTCATCGTGCATAATTCGTAATGACTTCAATGCCTTGACTTTTTCATTCCGAATTTCTTCGGGCTGATCACCTATTGGAGGCTCCATCACAACAAGAGAAACTATTTGCAGAAGATGGTTTTGGAACATATCCCGTAAAGCACCCGACTTGTCGTAATATCCGCCTCTTTTTTCAACACCTCCGCTTTCGGCATTGGTAATCTCAACATGATGAATATAGTTTCTGTTCCAAAGGGGCTCAAAAATGCTATTGGAAAATCGAGTGACCAACAGATTTTGAACCGTTTCCTTACCCAAATAATGGTCAATTCTGTAAATCTGTGGTTCTTTAAAATATTGTTGAAGTCCCGAATTCAGTTTTTTGGCACTTTCCAAGCTATACCCAAAAGGTTTTTCCACAATCAACCTTTTCCATCCTTCTTCCTGACTACTTAAACCAACTTCTGATAGGTTTTTCGAAATGGTTTCATACAAATTTGGAGGTGTGGACAAATAAAACATATAATTATTATCCGTACCATGCTCAGCATTTAATTTTGATATGCGCTTGGAAAGCCCGATATATTCAGAAGTATAATCTCCACCCAAATCTTCGTAAAAAAACATATCCGTAAAGCCTTTGATAAAATTTTCTTTTAAGTCATCTAGCTTAGCTTTCAGATATCGACTTTTATTGATCACTTTATCCCTGAACTCTTCATCCGTAAGGTCACTTCTACTTGCTCCTAAAACCACAAAATTTTTGGGCAATTGTTTTGCAACATATAAATTGAACAAAGCTGGAATGAGTTTTCTTGCGGTTAAATCTCCCGAAGCCCCAAAAATAACAAGCATTTGGTTGTTGGTCTTTTTCATAAAGGTATTTGTATTGCCGTTTAGGGTACCTCAAAACTAGAAGGCTCAAAATGTTATTTTCAAAAAAACATTTTACAAAACCATTTAATTTTGAGCATAACGAATATAACGTTTATTTTAGGTTCGGAATTGAGGAAACAACTTACTTGGTTTTGGATTAGCACTAGTTGAAAAAACAATAAACATGGCAAATACATACGATTTTGGTCTGGTAGGACTTGGGGTAATGGGGCGTAATTTTATTTTAAACGTTGCGGATAATGGTTTTACTGCCTTTGGCAACGATTTGGATGAAGAAAAAGTAAGCGCACTGATTGAAGAAGGGGGAGATTCTGCGAAAGTAAATGCCACTTCGGATGTTGTCACTTTTGTGAATGGATTGAGTACACCAAGAAAAATTATGTTGCTAGTGCCAGCTGGAAAAGTTGTTGATATTGTTATTGAAAATTTACTTCCGCATTTGGATAAGGGAGATATTATTATTGATGGAGGGAATTCCTTTTTTACCGATACAGACCGTCGAGAGGCCTATTTGCAAGAGAAAGGTATCAACTTCTTTGGGGCTGGAGTTTCCGGTGGAGCCAAAGGAGCAAGAAAAGGACCAAGCATTATGCCAGGAGGTTCACGGGATGCCTATCAACATGTAAAACCCATTTTTGAAGCGGTTTCCGCTAAATATAAAGGAGAACCCTGTGTTGCATATTTAGGTCCTAAATCGGCAGGAAATTATGTGAAAATGGTTCATAATGGCATTGAATATGGATTGATGCAACTCACATCTGAAATCTATGACCTTTTGAAAAAAGCTGGGGATTTGACGAATGAAGAACTCCATGAAACCTATGCTTCTTGGAATGCTGGACGATTACAGTCATTTTTGGTAGAAATTACTTCGGAAATCTTTGAGCAAAAAGACGATTTGGGAGAAGGGCATCTGGTTGATAAAATATTGGACAAAGCCAAACAAAAAGGAACCGGAAAGTGGACCTCTCAAAATGCCATGGACTTGGGAATTCCTGTGCCAACCATAGATGTAGCAGTAAGTATGCGTGAGATTTCCGCTTTAAAGGAAGAACGGGTAAAAGCGGATGCGCTGTACGGTCGCCCTACTCCAGAACCTGTAGTAAAGAAAACATTGATAAACAAGACCGAAAGTGCGTTGTACTTTGCCTTTATTATTACCTATGCACAGGGCATGCATCAATTGGCCGATGCTTCAAAGGAGTACGGCTATAAACTCGAACTTGGTGAAATTGCCAAAATCTGGAGAGCAGGCTGTATTATTCGTGCTGCATTATTGGCTGATATAACCGAAGCCTTTAAAGCTGAACCCCAATTGCAAAATTTATTGCTCTCATCTTCTTTTGTTGATAAAGTACAAGAAACCATTGGGGCCGCACGTGAATTGGTGGCCTATGGGGCAACAAATGGTATTCCGTTACCTGGACTATCCAATGCCCTTACCTATTTTGATGCCTATACCAGCAGCAGATTGCCTTTAAATTTAATACAGGCACAACGGGATTATTTTGGTTCGCATACCTATGAGCGATTGGATAAAGAAGGAGTTTTTCATACGGAGTGGGAGGATTAATACTTGCCTCCAAATAGAAGGATAAAATCAAAATTAATGATGAAGTATGCCAAAACAACTCTTCCATCATTTTAATAAATACCTGGAACTAACCGAAGAGCATTTTCAGGAAATACTTCCTTTTTTTGAAATTCGGACTTTAAAGAAAAAAGAAGTGCTCATGGAAGCAGGGAATATGTGCACGCATAACCATTTTGTATTGGAAGGCTGTCTCCATATGTTTTTTTTAAATGATAAAGGTACCGAGCGAACGGTTCAATTTGCCCTTGAAAACTGGTGGATGACGGACAACTTGGCATACAGCAAACAAATCATTACCAATTTTTCAATTCAAGCCGTTGAGAACACCCGATTGCTTGCCATATCGCACAAGCAACAAGAACAACTCCTGAAGGATTTTCCACAGCTTGAAAAATATTTTCGCACCATCTATCAAATCTCCTACGGAGCTGCTTTGGTCAAAATGAAATATTTAACAGACCTTTCCAAAGAAGAAATCTATTTTCAATTTACAGACCAATTTCCTCAATTTGCCCAACGGGTGCCGCAATATTTAATTGCTTCTTTTTTGGGCCTCACCCCAGAATATGTAAGTGAAATACGCGCAAAAAAACGTTCTTAAACCTGTTTAAGTTTTTTGGGGATTGGTGCTAATAACTTAGCATCAAAATTTAAAAAACACTTAAAAATGGATAAAAGAATTCAAATTGATGAAGCGGAACCTTTAGCCTATAAAGCCATTTTTGGTTTAGAGGATTATATGAAACAAAGTGGATTGAGTAAGGTACATTACGAGCTTATAAAGATTAGAGCTTCGCAACTTAATGGATGTGCATTCTGCATAGATATGCACACAAAAGAAGCCTTAAAAAATGGTGAAAGCAAACAACGTCTTTTTTTGTTAGATGCTTGGAAAACAGCTGGTTTATTTAGTGAGGAAGAAAAAGTCATTCTTCAAATCACGGAAGAAGTTACCCTGATTCATAGAAATGGATTGAGCGATGAAACCTATCAAAAAGCAATTGCACTATTTGACGAACATTACTTTTCACAGATTATCATGGCTATTGCCACCATAAATGTCTGGAATAGGATTGCAATCAGCACGTATAAACCGCTTTGGGATTGATCATGGCACACATACCTTGTTATTCTCCTATTTATAGAACTTGTTAAGTGAACTCCTGTAATTTTAAAATTGCCAAAATCCGCTTACAACTGCAGAATAAACTGTTGCCAATAGACCAATTTAAGTTTCGAAATTCACTATTTTTAAACTTCAAAACTGCACTGCATTTTTGCATGGGATTCAATTTAAATAAATGTCAAAACTTTTAGACCATATTACTCCTGCGTTAAAAGAGTTTATAGAAAATCAAAAAATATTCTTTGTTGCTACAGCGGCAAATGAAGGGCGGATTAATTTGTCTCCAAAAGGGACTGATTCTTTTAGGGTGATTGAAAAAAATAAGATTGTTTGGTTGAACTTGACCGGCAGTGGCAATGAAACTGCAGCACATTTGTTGAAAAATGATAGAATGACCATCATGTTTTGTGCTTTTGAAGGTAAACCCCTAATCCTAAGATTGTATGGTCATGCAAAAATTTACCACAATAGGCACGAGCAGTTCAACAAATATGTAGCGTTGTTTGATGAAAATACAGGTGCTAGACAAATTATTGAGATGGATATTGACCTTGTTCAAACTTCTTGTGGATTCGCAGTTCCGTATATGGATTTCAATGAAGAAAGAACCATGTTGGACTCTTGGGCCCAAAAACAAGGGAAAGAAGGAATAGAGGCGTACTGGAGTAATAAAAACACTGAAAGTATTGATGGTTTTGAAACAAAAATACTGGGCGACTAATACTGTTGCAAAGAAATAGCGTAATCAATAAAAATTCAGCGCATGATAGCTAATTTGCCAAATTGGATTGAAATTTTGTTTTTGATAACATGTCTAGCGACAATTGTGTTGTTTCATTATGCCAATGGAAAGTCACGTTTCCTGACTCTATCTATTATCGTTTGGTCAATAATTCAGTCTACAATAGCATTTGGTGGATTTTATCAGGAAACAGAAAAAATACCCCCTCGATTTGCATTGGTTTTGATTCCGACAACCCTATTTATTATTCTCGGACTTACTCCAAGAGCCCTAAAGTGGGTGGAAAAAAACAGAGATATACGAATCAGTACTTTTCTGCATACCATAAGAGTACCCGTTGAAATTGTATTGCTCTATCTCTTTATACATAAAATGATTCCCGAACTAATGACTTTCGAAGGAAGAAATTTTGACATTCTGGCTGGACTTACAGCCCCAATTATGGGTCTACTCTATCTCAAAAACAAAGTATCGAAAAAGATACTGATTGTATGGAACTTTGTGGGTCTTTTTTTGGTAAGCTTTATTCTTACAAATGGGATACTATCGGCTGAGCTTCCATTTCAACAATTTGCATTTGATCAACCTAACAAAGGGATAAATTATTTTCCGTTTGTTTTATTGCCAGCTACTATTGTGCCGATTGTAATCTACACTCATATAACGGACATTATAAAACTGAGGAGGGAAATTAAATCATAGTTCCTACCAAATCTGATTTATCTCAGACCCAAATTAATGAAAAGAGGTGTTTACAAAAAATCATTGTAAACACCTCTTTTAACATTCATTCGCACAAGCATTACATAATCACAAGGAAAAATTCACATATACAGACAAGCGCTCATTAGCCTGCACGTTTCCTCCAAATAAATCCTGGGAAATTGGCAACGATGCATTTGCACCAAGTATGAATTGACCAATTGTGCATTCCGCGCCAAGTGTTCCGTTTAAAATCTGACCATCAGTATCTTGAAGTGTTTCCCCAAACTGCTTAATAGTATCATAATCATCTCCAGAAATCCCAACAAAAGGCATCAATGAAAATGTATTTAAAGCCAATTTATAGTACAGGTTTCCAGCATAGCTCCATTGATTGCCAAAACGGTATTCATTTTTATTTTCCCCTTTTCGGTAATAGGTAAAAAGTGCATTGAAGCCAATTTTGTCCCCTCCATAATTATATCCCAATGAAAAAATTCCGTCAAAACTACCGGTACCTACCTGAAAACCAGGATTTACTCGATTGGTTAGGCGTTCCTCAAATTCTCCGGTTGGCAGTTTAGCTCCTATACCAATCTGGATGGAATGTCTGGAAAGGGGACGCCCTACCGGGTAAGGTATAGAGTCATTATTCTGCTTTTTTAAAAACTGTAATTTATACCAGCCCATCACATTTGCATCACCTATACCTTTGAGTGATTCAGTTGTCGAACCACTCTCAAAGGTTCGTTTCAAATCTTGATAGGGCAAACTGGCCGTTATATAAAAGCTTTGGAATACTGGTACTTGCGTCCAAAGTTGATAGGTGTTCAAGTACTCATTACTACTGGGTGAATCACTAAAAATCCCATCTCTAGATTTAAAACTTTGATGGATATAGCGAAAACCAATGAAATTGCTATTGGACAGTGTTCCAAACCCAAAATTCCCATTATTAGTAGCGCATCCGCATAAATCACAATAGGGTTTTATGCTTTTTTCATACCGTGTATCACAATGGTTTATGACTTTTGCAAAAGCTATCTGAGCAAAAAGAACTAGTAAAAGTAAAAATATATATTGTTTAAAATTCTGCAAAACGTGTATCGTTTAAAAATTCATCATCTGTAAGTGTTTTTAAAAAGGCAATCAATTGTCCTTTTTCTTCATCGGTAAGTGAAATACCAAAACTTGAGTCACTTCGCAGTAAACTTTCATCAACATTTCCATTGTCAACCATACCATCGTTATAAAAATCCAGAACCGCTTCCAAGGAAGCAAAACGACCATCGTGCATATATGGAAAGCTTTTTTCCACATTTCGTAAACTTGGCACTTTAAATTTGTAGAGGTCATCTGGGTTTTCGAAAACATTAAATCTGCCTTTATCATCCAATTTTGGGTTTATGGGCAAACCTGTGTTCCGATAGCTCTGGTCCGTAAATAAATCTGTTGCATGGCATGATGCACACTTGTCTTTAAAGATACTTTGCCCTTCAAGTTCAGTGTCCGTGAATTCTATGCCTTCTTCTTTTCTTACATATTTATCATACTTTGAATTTGAGGAAACCATCATGAGCATAAACTGTGAAAGTGCTTTGAGTATATTTTCACTGTTAATCTCACCATCATCAAACGCAAGTGGGAATTGTTCTTGATAGTAGCTATCCGCTTTAAGTTTATCAACTATGCTGGATAGCGTCTCCCCCATTTCCAAATCACTGGTAATGGGAATGATCGGTTGTAGATCCAAATGTGATGCGGCACCGTCCCACATAAACTCAGAAAAATATGCCAGGTTTTGTATAGGCTGCGAGTTCCTAAACCCAATTCCACCATTTACACCATGACTCAACGTATGACCGTGATGGGTAAAAGCAAATGCTTGCTCATGGCAAAATGCACAGGGTATACTGTTATTTGCTGAAAGCTTGCCATCATAGAACAATTTTTTACCTAATTCAAAACCCTGTTCGGTAACAGGATTATTGCTGAGAGTGTATTGAATCTCCGGAAAATTTTCCGGATGTTCGACTGTTAGGTTTATAGGTACATATTCATTTTCAGGACTGTTATTGTTACAACTCCAGAAAAAAATAGTGCACACAAAAACCAATACGATTTTTTTGTCCATTGAATAAAAAGAATGTTGTGCCGCAGGAAATACTGCGGCACAAGGTTTATGTATCTAGTTATTGTGCACGTGATGAACTTCGAACATTCCCATAACATTATCGGCAATAATCGGAGTAGTAGTCTCATCCGTATGAACTTGACTATAACCTTCTGAAAAGGTAACTGATGTTTGCCCATCAAAAACCAATGAGATATCTGCTTTGATATGCACTTCTGGTTCAGCCATTTCCCTTACCAATACCGTATTGGGTAAATCCAAACTTACTTCACGGTAATTGTCAAGACTGGTCCCTACACTACCCATATGTACATTGAGTGCCTCATTGGTTACTGAATTATCTGAATAGACCCCGTCTAATCGTATAAAGCGAAAACCTGTGGCCCATGACCATAACATTTCTTCATCCTGTGCCGTTTGCAAAAAATCGCCTTGGCCTTCAGCACCTAGCCCATAACGTTCTTGATCTATGCCAATACCAAAGGATATTTTGGTATAATCTGCCGCAGGAATGTCTTCTAAGGTAATCCAGATTTCTCCAGCATTGTTTGCATCAGCTTCGTCCACAATAAAGACATTATCGTCTGTTGGGTACATGAAAGTTGTACCGTCTGCATCAATTAATTCAATATTGCTGATAATATATTTTAGTGTTTCCAGTTGATAGGACTCATTAGCAGATTTGCTATAGTTTACACCAAAAATGAAATCTTGGTCTTCCACTCCATTGTCAAATTTTATGACTAGGTTGCCAAATTGTCCATCAAGCGACCCCATATCGTCGTCGCTGGAACAAGAAATAATGGTATTGCATAGCAGTATTGCTATGAAAAATTTAAATAATTTCATTAGAATATTTTATATGCACTAGCAAAGGTTAGCTGTGGCACCCATAGCTTAGTGTCGTTATTATTTTTTAGATTTTTAAATTGTTATTTAGCAGTAAGCCAAATATTTGGAGAGCTCGGAAGAAATTATTGGAGGTCTATCCTTTTCACTATCAAAAAGTAATTGATAGTGGTTGAAATAGTAGTGGTTTTTATCAGTTGATAAAGATTCTTTTTTTCTGAAGACGAAATCTTGAATCACAACAAAAAATACGGGAGTGATGCTTTGTTCAATAACAACTCCTTTTTCCTTTGATTCCTTTTGTTCTGATTGCTTCTTTAATTGCTTGGCCAAGTAACACTTACCATCACATTGCAATTTAGGCCGCTCTTTATTGATACAGAGAACTTCCTTTATATAATCATTGTTCACACAATAATCTATCCATACAGAAGCAATCATCATTGGTTGCGCGTGGAAACATATTAGAAGTAATATGGCTATTGTGCGATTCAATTGTTGAATTTTCACAAAGGTAGAAGGTCGCGGAATCAATACCAACTAAATCTAAAATAGAAAGGCGTTATTTTTTAGCAGAAAAACTGCGTTATAACATCAAAGTATTTGCGTAACCGAATGATTACATTATATTTGTAACCATTCAGTTACATAATAAAATGCGAAGAGATGTTTTTCAGGCCATTGCTGATCCCGTACGAAGGGATATCATTCAGCTTTTATCAAAAGAAGCACTTACAGTAAACACTGTTGCTGAAAAATTTGATGTTAGCCGACCAGCCATCTCAAAACATTTAAAAATTCTGGAAGAATGTGGTATAGTCACCTTTAATCAAAAAGGGAGGGAACGCTACTGCATTATTCAACCCAAAAACCTTATCCCAGCTTTTTTATGGATTGATCAATATAAAAATCTATGGGAAGAAAAGCTAGATTCTTTTGAAAATTACCTAATCCAATTACAGAACAAAAACAAAAAAAATGAGTGAAGTAAACAACCCTAAAAACAGAACATTGACCCTTGAACGTACTTTTGATGCTCCCATTGCATTGGTTTGGGAAGCCTGGACAAAGTCAGAGCATATTGCGCAATGGTGGGGGCCAAAAGGAATGGAGACCAAAGTTTTGGAACATGATTTTAAAGTTGGCGGAAATTGGAAATATTCCATGCGGATGCCAGATGGCAATGAATTTATTTCTGAAGGCCGCTATATTGAAATTGTGGAGCATGAAAAAATCATTTCAACGGCTGACTTTAAACCCATGACCGAAGGGGTGGAAATACAGGCAATTTTTAAGGCAGATGGCGAAAAAACCCATTTTACCTTTAATTGTATTCATGAAACGGAGGAATATTGCAAGCAACAGGAACAAATGGGCTTCTACAATGGATGGGGCTCTGTTTTTGACAGGTTGAATGATTTTTTATCCTAGAAAGCTCTTTTTAAACCTTTGTCCATGATTTTAGTCATAGACTAAACTTAAAAATCATGAAATCACATATAGTTTTACTTTTTAGTATCGCACTTTTAAGTCTTTCATCCTGTGCTACACGCACTAGAGTTGTGACCACCAACAATTCCAATGTTACCGTGGTCAAGACTAGACCTGCCAACTACAAAATAGTAAGGGTCAAGGGGAAGCGTTACTACTTTTGGAACGGAAATCACTATAGAAAAACTAGACGTGGCTATGTTGTTAGAATTTAAAATTGATCCCTTAATACCTTATAAATTATAATATGTGAACACTTGACTATCATATACTATGTTTAACAAAAATAAATCCGTGCATTTTATCTAATATTTTACACTTTATTGATACAAAACAACATCTAATGGGAATGGTTTTCTATTTTTGCTTTTAGCTACTTACATATAGTATATCAACCCATGAAAAAGAATTTTACTAGAAAAATTGGCCTATTAATCATTATTTTCATCTCCTTTTTAGCATGTAGTCCAGAAGACGGTACCGATGGCTCGAATGGAACCAACGGTACGGATGGGACAAATGGAGTAGATGGCTCAAACAGTTTAATAACTACATTAATTGAACAGCCAGGAAGTAATTGTTCCAACGGTGGTTTTAAAATTGACTCAGGTCTGGATTTAAATAACAATGGTCAACTGGATGCTGGAGAAGTGGACAACTCAGAATACCTGTGTAATGGTGACAACAGTGACTTTCCCTATTTGTCCTATGTAGCCTTAATAAGTCAAACGGGCACTGATGATCCGCAAAGTGCAATTGTGGGAAACAGTCTAGAATTGAATATTTCTTGGGTACGAGAATCCCAAGGAATCTATTTAGGAACACTTGATAATGCAATTGACATTGGAAAAACTGTCATATTTTATTCTACCCCCACTACGCATACAGGAGTTAGAGGTGAATTGGTAGGAGATAATCAGGTTCGATTAGAATTACAGAACGGAATTAATGTGTTTGCCGACAATTTTGATAACTTATCTTTTGAACTTCGAGAATATGAATAGCGCAAACTGTTTCAGTTATATCAATTTAGTTTTTTTGAAATATAATCTTTACAAACAATTTTGTCATTAAGATAAATTTTTACAAAGTATCCATGAAAAATGCACATTTACCCATATCATTCTTTATTTTACTTTTTAGCATTCTCTCCTTCGGACAGAATTACTTTCCTGCCTCGGGAAATGTAGGTATTGGAACGCTTACACCTGGATATGCCTTGGATATAAACGGTTCAATAAATGCAACTGAACTTCTTCTTAATGGTGCTCCTTTGCAGAATTCTCCCTGGAGTGTTTTGAGCAATAATACGTTTTACAACTCCGGCAATGTTGGTATTGGAACAAACAGTCCAAATTTCACTTTAGATGTAGCAGGGACCTTAAATGCTAGCAATATTCTGCTCAACGGTTCTGCCCTGGAAACACCTATTTGGAGCCTCAATGGGAGTGAAGCTTTTTATAGTTCTGGAAACGTGGGCATTGGAACCAACGACCCTGACTTTACACTAGATGTGGCAGGAACCTTGAACGCAACCGATATCCTTCTCAATGGTTCTGCCCTAGAATTACCTGTATGGGGTCTAAACGCTGGGGAAGCATTCTTTAATACAGGAAACGTGGGCATTGGAACCAACGACCCTGACTTTACACTAGATGTGGCAGGGACCCTGAACGCAACCAATATTCTGCTCAACGGTTCTGCCCTAGAATCACCTGTATGGGGTCTAAACGCTGGGGAGGCATTCTTTAATACAGGAAACGTGGGCATTGGAACCAACGACCCTGACTTTACACTAGATGTGGCAGGGACCTTGAACGCAACCAATATTCTGCTCAACGGTTCTGCCCTAGAATCACCTGTATGGGGTCTAAACGCTGGGGAGGCATTCTTTAATACAGGAAACGTGGGCATTGGAACCAACGACCCTGACTTTACACTAGATGTGGCAGGAACCTTGAACGCAACCAATATTCTGCTCAACGGTTCTGCTATTACAAGTTCTCAATGGGCAACTTCTGCTAATGATATTTCTTATACCACCGGCAATGTTGGAATAGGGACCACAAATACACAGGGATATATGCTCGCTGTAGCTGGTAATGTAATTGCGGAGGGAGTTAAAGTAGAGTTAGAAGGCGATTGGCCTGATTTTGTTTTTGGTGAAGAGTTTGATCTTATGAGACTAGACGAGGTAAAGAAGTTTATTATCAACAACAGACATTTACCAAACATCCCAAGTGCTGAAAATGTAAAAGAAAATGGTATCGATTTAGGAAAGATGGATGCTAGGTTGCTTCAAAAAATTGAAGAACTGACCTTATATACCATCCAACAACAAAATGAAATCGATAATTTAAAAACTGCAAATAAGATTCTAATTGAGCAAAATGAGATTGTCAAAACTCTACTTGAGCGGATAGAAAGAATGGAAAAATCCATAAAAAATCAGCACTAAAAAACCGCACCACTTGCACGTAAGCTGTTGGTAAAACAAATACACCTCACCCCAATTAAATATCTTAGGTCTTGTTCATTACTATTAGTGTTTTGATAAACGATGTACCTTTTACTTTTCCGCTTCATTATTTATCATAAAAAAAATTAATACTTAACATATTAAATATAAATAAAATTTTATGAATCCAATTTCAGACCTTTGATAAACTTAAAAATTTCAAAGCGTATGGAAAGTATCCCTGTTTTAGAATCAGAAAAGAATTCGGTTTTAACCAAGACAACCAAAATTGCCATAGCCCATGGTGATGGCATAGGCCCAGAGATTATGAAGGCCACTCTAAACATCATGAAAGCGGCTGGCGCTAAGATAGAAACTGAATCCATGGAAATTGGAGAGCAGGTGTATTTGTCTGGTAATAGTTCTGGCATTACTGGAGCAGCTTGGGATGCTATTTCACGAAACAAGGTTATCTTAAAAGCTCCTATAACTACTCCGCAGGGTAAGGGCTATAAAAGCCTCAATGTTACCCTAAGAAAATCATTGGGCCTATTTGCCAACGTAAGACCTGTCAATGCCTTGCATCCTTTTGTAAAGACCAACTTTCCTAATATGGATATTGTAGTCATCAGAGAGAATGAAGAAGACCTATATGCCGGTATTGAACACAGACAAACTGAAGATGTTGTACAATGCCTTAAACTAATTACCAGGCCAGGCTGTGAGAAAATTGTGCGTTACGCTTTTGAGTATGCCAGGGCTTACAATAGAAAAAAGGTAACCTGCATGGTAAAGGACAACATCATGAAATTAACTGATGGCCTATTTCATGCCGTTTTTAAAGAAATCGCTTTGGAGTACCCTGAAATTAAGAGCAACTCACAAATTATTGATATAGGTTCCGCAAAAATTGCCGCCTCACCAGAAGATTTTGATGTAATCGTCACCTCAAACCTGTATGGGGACATTATTTCTGACATTGTTGCTGAAATTGGAGGCTCTGTAGGTATGGCGGGTTCTGCCAACATTGGAAGGAATATTGCAATGTTCGAGGCAATTCATGGGTCAGCACCCGATATTTCAGGGCAAAGAATTGCTAATCCTTCAGGATTATTAAATGCGGCAGTTATGATGTTGGCTCACATTGGTCAAGCAGAAGTAGCCGACAACATCAAGAATGCATGGTTGGCAACCCTGGAAGATGGTATTCATACCGCTGATGTCTACCAAAAGTCAATAAGCACTAAAAAGGTAGGTACCGAGGAATTTGCTGAGGCCATTATTGAACGTCTGGGCACCGCTCCCAAAAAACTACCTATAAGCTTGTTATCCAAAGGTTCTGGAACAATTACAATTCCAGAATACAAAAGACAAGAATCTATCAAGGAATTAGTTGGTGTTGATGTTTTTATTGATTGGAAAGGAAATGACCCGCAAGTTATAGGAAATGGTTTGAAGCAAATAAAGTCACATAACTTGAAACTCAAAATGATTACCAATAGGGGCGTTAAAGTTTTTCCAGGTGGGCTAAAAGAAACGTATTGCACCGACCATTGGAGATGTCGTTTTGTAGCAAATGCCGCTAACATCAAAACCAAGGAACCCAAATACGAAAATGTTGAATACGAACAAGTAATTGCCTTATTATCAAAACTTCATCAGAATAGTTTTAATGTAATTAAGACAGAAAATCTTTACGAGTTTAATGGTAAAAGAGGATTTTCCTTGGGCCAAGGAGAGTAAGTTTTACTGTATTGGCTGGAGAAGATTACCCATTTTACCTTTAATTGCGTTCATGAAACGGAGGAATATTGCAAACAACAGGAACAAATGGGCTTCTACAACGGCTGGGGTTCTGTTTTTAATAGACTTGAAGAATTCCTTCAAAAATAACTGGATTCATTGAGGTGCAAATGTTACAAAAGCCCCAACTTCAGGGGCTTTGTATATTATAATCTTTACTATCAATCAGTAGTACAAACTGGGTGTCTTAAAGCACCTTAGAAAAAAATGTTTGCAGATTTAATTTTTTTAAATACATTTGTAGTGTTCTAGTTATCTAATACACTATAAATGTTAACCATTAAACATTTAAATTTTAATTATCCGAAAAGCCGGTTCGTGCTAAAATCCATCAACTTGGATTTTACAGCAGGAAACATCTACGGCCTTTTTGGAAAAAATGGGGAAGGCAAAAGCACTTTACTAAAGATTATGACCGGATTGCTGTTCCCAAAAAATGGGAATTGCCTGCTTGAGGGAAATGAGATGCGAAAAAGAGAAGTGCAATCTCTTCATCATATATTTTTAGTTCCAGAAGATTTTGAGTTGCCAGCAATATCGATTCGGTCATTTGAAAAGGTTCAATCATGCTTTTATCCTCAATTTTCAAAAGAGCAATTTTATGAGCTTATAAAAGAGTTTCAGCTCTCTCCTACCGATGTCATTTCAAAACTCTCATTTGGGCAAAAGAAAAAAGTACTCATAGCTTTTGGCATCGCCACCAACACTAAATTATTATTAATGGATGAGCCTACCAATGGTTTAGACATTCCTTCCAAAAGTCAATTTAGAAAGGTAATGGCTTCAATAGCTGATGAAAACAAGTGCATTGTTATTTCCACCCATCAAGTCCGAGACTTGCACAGCCTAATAAACCATGTGATGATCTTGGATAATGCCCAAGTAGCTTTTGACCAGCCTTTGGATAAAGTCTCTGATGGTCTATGGTTTGGAAAACCATCAACAAATGATTCTTCCGAACCAATCTATTCGGAATCTTCTTTTGGAGGAAAGGCAATCTTGCCTCGTTTAGATAAAAATGAAACTGAAGTAGATCTAGAATTATTGTTTAATGGAGTATTGGGTGCTCCAGACAAAATAAATGCAATTTTGAACCAAACACAGAACGATGAAAGAGTTTAGTTTGCTAAGAATCGGTCATTTCATTCGTCGTGATATTGCTCTCCATAAAAGTACATTTGTCACAGGACTGCTTGTAGGCATTGTTTTGATTTTCCTATTCTCTTTTTTCAATATGATTTGGGATAAACAATTGTCTCAGGATGAGTTTTTCGGCACATTCGGATTGATTTACATCCCCATGGGCGTGCTATTCACATTCTCTATTTTTAAAGAGTTTAATGACCCTAAAGCAAATCAATTATACTTATCCATTCCTATTTCAATTCCAGAAAGACTTGCTTCCAAGTGGTTTACCGCTGCAATTTTATATACCCTAGTGTACACGATTCTAGCGATAATCACCGGAATATTGGCATTGCTATTTGGAGTGGTGGTCCTTACTGCTGATTTTAATATCTCCTCACTTTTTTCAATAGAATATTGGAACGTGCTAAAAGTCTATTTTTTGGTACAACCATTTTTTTTAGTAGGTGCTATCTCATTCAGAAAAAATAGAATTGGCAAGACCCTGCTGTTCCTTGGAATTTTGGCACTTGTATTTACACTATTTAATTTCCTTCTATTTGGAATATTCAATCATAATTATGGTTTGTTTTCCGGTGATGCTGTAATATCAGAAGCATTTGATAAAACAGCAGCGGATTTTTCAGCTTTGGGAAGATGGTTTTATGGTTTGCTCCTTGGCCCGGTGATGCTCATTGTGGCCTATTTTAAAATGAAGGAAAAGGAGGTTTAAGAATGGAATTTGACAATAGCAAACCTATTTATTTACAGATTGTGGATTTTTTCTACGAAAATATCCTTGTAAAACGATGGGCAGATGAAGAACGAATACCTTCTGTGCGTGAAGTTGCCATGATGGTCGAAGTAAACCCAAACACCGCTATACGAGCTTTTAACCATTTACAAGATCTTGGGGTGATTCATAACAAAAGGGGTATTGGATACTTTGTTGCAAGCGATGGTTATACAAAGGTGCTGAATATAAAACGTAAGGAGTTTATGGAGCAAATATTACCTGATGTTTTTAAAAAATTGAATCTATTGGATATCTCTTTTGATGAATTAAAGAACGCATACAACCAACAAAAAAATGAAGAAAAGTAATCTAATCTTGTTAGGCGCACTGGGTACAGTCCTCTTTTTTTCACTAGTATTTCAAGTGGCTGTGCATAGTAATATAAAAAAAGGAAAAGCCAACGAAATTCCGGTAGAAATCATATCAGAGTTTAGAACCGTATCCTATTTTGACGCAATAAACGCCACTAATCGGGTGAAAATAGTTTTCAATCAAAATGATACCGTGAAAGTAGTTGTGAAAGCGCCCAATAATATTATCGATTCTGTAAGCACCAAGGTGGTCGATAAAAAATTGGTGGTAAGCACGTCCAAAAAATTAAAGAATACGGATAGTATCCTCTTACTTATAGATGCTCCAATGCTTACCAAAATTGACTTGAACGACAATTCACATTTTGAAACCAATGGGTCAATTTCAGGTGAAAAAATACATCTTGAGTTTAAAGGTGAGAGTTCAGGCAACTTGAATTTGTCCTATGAATTTGTGCAGTACCTCAACAACTCGGAAGGTGAAATCAATATAAAAGGCGAAATCAATCAAATAGACCTTATCTCAAATATGAAACAATAATCAAAAAACGAACGAATGTAGTTAGCCATTATTAATCAACATCAATCATCAATCAATCATCAATCAAAAAACGGATAGTCATGAAATCAACCGAAAACAAGAACGTATATCAAACACCGCAAAAACCTCCTAAATTTAGGTTGGTATTAATGCGTGGGCTCTATTTGCTGACCTTTATCGGGCTTGCTTTTGAAGCTTGGGAGTATTTATTATATCCTGAAGAGCCCATCGACTATATTACTGGTGTTACTTTTAGTTTTTGGGCAACTTATGCCACTTTAATGGGATTGGGTGTAAGATATCCCATAAAAATGTTGCCTTTTCTTTTTTTGCAATTGGCATACAAAGCCACTTGGGTATTAACGGTCTATTTTCCTATGGAATCAGCTGGAATTGTTACTCCAGAAGCAGAATCGTTCTACCAGATTTGTATTACTGCGGTTATCATTGATATCGCGGTAATTCCATGGGAATATGTTTTCAAAAACTATATCAGAACCTTTTTCCAATTTAAGAGATTCCCTATCTGATATCTGAATAGTACATCTTCATAAGTAATCAAAAACGAACAGACATGAGATATAACCGAACCAAGGACCGAAACCGGTCACGTATGCGACTAATTCCAATTGTTGGTATGGTCTCAATTATATCATTTCTCATTTTCAATCAGGCAAAACAAGCCGAACGTGTTTATAATGACACTATAAAGGCGTTAGAGCTGTTAGTCATCAACATGGATAAAGGAAAAGCCGGAATAGCGCACCTAAGCTTATTTGATGACTGCATGAAGAAAATTTACAATCATTAAATAATCATCAATCGAAAATCGAAAAATCATGGAAAAAAATCATAAAATCGGTAGAATCATTGGCTTTTTATTGCTTCTCATCATGTTGATGGGAATCCCCTCAGTAATGTTTAGAGGCTTATCGACCTCATTTCCCGATTCGCCCAATTTTTTATCGCAAATCTTTGAGAATGCAATGGAAATGCGCATTTCCATATTTCTAGATGTACTTGCAAGTGCATTATGGATTGTGGCCGCAACACTATTATTCCCAATGATAAAAAAATTCAACCGTAGATTGGCTTTGGGCTTTTTTGGAATTTGGATGATCTATTTTGCCATAATCATCTTCAGTAATATTAGCCATTTATCCCTACTGTCACTCAGTCAAGCATTTGTAGAGGCCGAAGTTCCCAATACGGAATATTTTGCCCTTGCGGGCTCAATGAAAATCGAAGATTACTTTTGGGCGCACTTTTTTAGCATCATGTTCTATGCTTCGGCAGCTTTTATGTTTTATTATTTTTTATTTAGAACCAAACTTGTTCCAAAAATATTATCCGCATGGGGCATGATTGCCATCTCCTTGGTGTTTGTTGCTTGTTGGCTTAACATTTTTGACGTAAAGGTTAGTTTTTATTTTTTCAGTCAAAATGGGCTTCATATGATCATTTTAATGGGATGGCTCATAGCGAAAGGCTTCTCTACGACCAAAATCCAAACTGAATAACCCAAATCAATCATCAATCATCAATCATCAATTAATCAAAAAATGAGCAGTCATGATTTCTAATTCAAAAACAACAACCCCAACCCTTTCCAGTAAGCATTGGTCTAAGTCTTTGCTAAATTTTTCAGTGCAATTCTGGTTTATTATTGCTGTATTAGGCCAATGGATCTTTGCTTTTTATGTTGCCTCTTTTTATGGGGGAGCTGCCATGGAAGGTGACTTCATGAGATGGAATAGAGTATTGCCGCATGGATATATAGAAGGAGAGACCATGGGAAATACGGCAGTGGCCATACATCTTTTATTTGCCATAATTGTGATGGTTGGTGGCCCAATTCAATTTGTTCCGCAGTTACGAAAGTTCGCACCGAAATTTCATAGATGGAATGGAAGATTCTATTTAGGTGCCGCAGTATTGATCAGTTTAAGTGGAATTTATATGGTTATCACTAAAGGAACCATATCAGGTCTTGTTGGTGATATCAGCGTAAGTTTAAATGGGGCTTTAATTTTGGTTTTTGCATATTTGACTGTCACAAATGCTATTAAACGTAGGTTTGAAGCACACAGAAAATGGGCGCTTCGCTTGTTTCTTGTTATGGCAGGTGTTTGGTTTTTTAGGGTAGGTTTAATGTTTTGGTTATTTATAAATAAAGGCCCTGTTGGTTTTGATCCTGAAACATTCCGTGGGCCCTTTCTGGTCTTTCTTGGATTTGGTCAATATCTTATTCCTTTGCTGATAGTGGAACTCTATTTTATGGCACAACGCAAAAAACAAATGGTCCCTAAGATATTTGCAGCCCTAACCTTGCTAGCTTTCACAATTATTACAGCTTTGGGCACCTTTGCCGCCACCATGGGTATGTGGTTGCCAAGAATTAGCTAGTTTAAGCAAAGAACACGGTTACATTGGACCTGTTTCAAAGGATTGAAGGGGTATTCCTAAAAAAGAATGCCCCTTCCTGTTTTCTAGAGTTTTTCGATAAATGGTATACTTGGTTCTTTCTTATTTCGTTATATATCAGAAATTTACCTACTTATGAAAAGGATAGCCTATTTATCAATTTCCGCTACTCTGTTTTTGGTACTTGCTTGTTCTGAGGATTCGTTGGAACCTTTTTTATCAGATGAAGAATCCCAAGAAGATACGGGCTCCAATCCAGAAGACCCTTCTGACAACTCTTTTGTAACTGATAGTTTTGATGGCACTGGACCCTTGGTTGATTTTGTGATAAACAATGAAGTTGCTTTGCCAGAAGTAACACGAGAAAATGGCAGATATAGAGCTGAACTAACAGATAATAGTGACAACAAAACCCTTCATTTTAATGATGACCAAGGAAGATTGGACGCCAAATTGGTCACCTTTCCTTTTGAGTTCATTGCAAGAAACATAGGTATCGGTACTCTTGATAATTCACAGACGGCACCCACGCCATCTGGCTCCCTTTATATATTTTCTGGGGTTCAGGTTCATGTAGAAGATTTAAACTCTATTAACTCTGCCCATGTAGTAGTCGGTCATCGAGGTAATACGTATTTCACCATAGAAGGTAAAAACACTGTTAACGGTGACTCATCCGTAAATGATATAGGTGCCAATACTGTTCCTAATGGAAGAGCAGACATCAGGATTGTAGGTAATGAAGACCGAACCATTACAGTTTACTGGCAAGTTCCAAATCTGGATTATGAAACAACCGATGACAATTGGACAGCCTATAACGAAACTGGGGATCTACCAGGTGTAGCACCAACTTTTGGTAACAATGTATATGTGGGACTAATAACGTATGCCTTTGGTACAAACGGTGTTCCATTTGTAGGCACCTGTGATGCTATCCAAATATCCGATTAGAATCTATTTACTCAAATACATTTTTCTACGAGAATATAAGTTGTAGAAATCATCGTCTTTAAGACTATCAATAAACAAAATACTTTCGCCCGTACTTTTCATTTCTGGACCTAGGTTTTTGTTTACATTAGGAAACTTATTAAACGAGAACACAGGTTGTTTTATAGCATATCCGTCTAGATGTGGTTTAAAATCAAAATCCTTGATTTTCTTTTCACCCAGCATTACTTTCGTTGCATAATTCACATAAGGTTCTCCATATGCTTTCGCAATGAACGGAACTGTACGTGACGCCCTTGGATTAGCTTCAATGATGAAAACAGTGTCATCTTTAATAGCGAACTGTATATTGATCAATCCAACTGTATTTAAGGCCAGTGCAATCTTTCTAGTATGGTCTTTGATCTGCTGCATCACAAACTCCCCTAAGTTGAAAGGTGGTAATGTTGCGTTGGAATCGCCGGAATGGATACCACATGGTTCAATATGCTCCATAATACCAATGATGTAAATATCTTCCCCATCACAAATGGCATCTGCTTCCGCCTCGATGGCACCATCCAAATAATGATCTAACAATAATTTGTTGTTTGGGATTTTCCGAAGTAAATCAACTACATGGGCCTCCAATTCTTCTTTGTTGATGACAATCTTCATGCCTTGACCCCCCAAAACATAGGACGGTCTTACCAAAAGAGGAAAATTCAGTTCATCAGCCAGGTCCAGAGCTTCATCCGCGGTTTCGGCAACTCCAAATCTTGGATAAGGTATGTCATTCTCCTTGAGCAATGTTGAAAAACTTCCCCTATCCTCAGCTAAATCCAAGGATTCAAAACTGGTACCTATAATATTTATGCCCCATTTATCCAATTTTTCAGCTAGCTTCAAGGCTGTCTGACCTCCCAATTGAACAATAACCCCTTCAGGTTTTTCATGAAGAATGATATCATAGATATGTTCCCAAAAAACAGGTTCAAAATAGAGCTTGTCGGCTGTGTCAAAATCCGTTGAAACCGTCTCGGGATTACAATTGATCATTATAGTCTCATATCCACACTCAGCAGCAGCCAAAACACCGTGCACACAACAATAATCAAATTCTATCCCCTGTCCTATTCTATTGGGACCAGATCCCAATACCACTATTTTCTTCTTATCGGTTACCTCACTATCATTTGCAACGAAACGTTTGCCATCGGCAGTTTCAATTTCTTCTTCAAAGGTTGAATAATAATACGGGGTCATTGCCTTAAACTCCGCAGCACAGGTATCCACCAATTTGTACACCCTGTTGATGCCCGAATACGTACGTTTGGTATGTACTTCACTTTCATAGCAGTCCAACATATGGGCTATCTGTCGGTCAGCAAACCCTTTTTGTTTGGCTTCCAACATGAGTTCTCTTGGCAGGCTTTCAATGGTATATTTTGAAATCTCCAATTCTAAAAAGTGTAGTTCCTCATATTGCTTTAAGAACCACATATCAATTTTGGTAATCTCATGGATTCGGCTTAGTGGAATACCCAACTGAATGGCATCGTAAATGACAAAAACCCTGTCCCAACTAGGTACTTTTAATTTTTGGATAATTGTTTCATAATCCGTGTAGCCTTTTCCATCAGCCCCAAGTCCGTTGCGTTTGATTTCCAAAGACTGTGTGGCCTTGTGCAAGGCTTCTTGAAAAGAACGTCCAATGCCCATTACTTCGCCCACAGATTTCATCTGCAGCCCCAGGGTTCTATCTGAACCTTCAAACTTGTCAAAATTCCATCTTGGGATTTTTACAATTACGTAATCCAAGGTAGGCTCAAATAGTGCCGAAGTGGATTTGGTGATTTGATTATCAAGTTCGTCCAAAGAATAACCAATTGCCAGCTTTGCTGCAATCTTTGCAATAGGATATCCTGTTGCTTTTGATGCCAATGCGGATGAACGCGAAACCCTTGGGTTTATCTCAATGGCAATGATTTCTTCCTCTTCATCTGGACTCACTGCAAATTGAACGTTACAACCTCCTGCAAAATCACCAATACTGCGCATCATATGGATGGCCATATCCCGCATCCGTTGATATGTGCGGTCTGAAAGTGTCATTGTGGGGGCAACAGTTATGGAATCTCCTGTATGAATACCCATAGGGTCCATGTTTTCAATGGCACAGATAATAACTACGTTGTCGTTTTTATCGCGAAGCAATTCCAGTTCATATTCCTTCCAGCCCATTAAGGCCTTGTCTATCATTACTTCGTGGATTGGAGATACTTCCAAACCGTGGCTCAACAAGCCATCAAACTTTTCAGGGTCATGCACGATGGAAGCCCCTGCGCCTCCCAATGTAAACGAAGCCCTGATTACCAATGGAAATCCAAATTCCTGGGCAATTTCTTTTCCCTTTAAAAAGGAAGTGGCGGTAGCTTGAGGTGCCATACCCACTCCAATTTTAAGCATGAGTTCCCTAAACTTCTCCCTATCCTCGGTAATATTAATGGCATCGATATCAACACCAATAATCTCTACATCAAAATCTTCCCAAATTCCCTTTTCATCAGCCTCTATACAAAGGTTCAAGGCGGTTTGCCCTCCCATTGTTGGCAAAACAGCATCTATATTGGGATGATTCTTTAAAATCTCAATAATCGATTTTGTGGTAAGTGGTTTAAGATAGATATGGTCCGCCATAACGGGGTCCGTCATAATGGTGGCGGGATTACTATTGATTAAGATAGTTTCTATTCCATCTTCGCGAAGGGAACGAAGTGCTTGGGAACCAGAATAATCAAACTCACATGCCTGGCCAATTATAATAGGTCCAGAACCAATAATCAAAATGGATTTAAGATTGTCTCTTTTTGGCATTCTAAATAGGGTTACTCGTTTACAAATTTTTCAAAATTAGGTCAAAAAAAAGGTGCTAAACTTGAAAAAGTAGCACCTTTATTAAAAAGTTATTTACAGTCATTATTTCTTATGACGTGGTTCTGATGAAACAGTTAGTTTTTTTCTTCCCTTTGCTCTCCTTCTCGCAAGAACCTTTCTGCCATTGGCAGTCGCCATGCGCTCTCTAAAACCATGTTTGTTCCTTCTTTTCCTTTTGGACGGCTGATATGTTCTTTTCATTTCTAACGGATTATAAAAAAAGTCTTAAAGACCTTCTGAAATTCTGGGCGCAAATATACGAAGAGTTTTTACTTTGGCAAGTACTACAAGAAAATATTTAAATTAGTTTTTACTACTTTTGCCTCCTCTCAATTTAAGTTAAAATCACAACAGGATATGTTCAACAAAAATATAAAACTTATCATCGCTGGCCTTATCATCGCTTATGGCATTTATCAATTCATTGAGGGATACATTGGCAACGGCATAGCCTTGATTTTGCTTTCAACGGTTTTTATTTTTCTGTATTTTAGAAATGAGCTTATTTTAATGGCCTTCCTTCGTATGCGCAAACAGGATATGGAGGGAACCCAAAAGTGGTTAAGCAAGATCAAGAGCCCTGAATCTGCTTTAATAAAAAAGCAACAGGGATACTATAATTACCTGCACGGAATTATTTTCTCCCAAAAAAACCTCACCCAAGCGGAAAAATATTTTAAAAAAGCCTTGAAATTGGGATTGACCATGGATTATGATGTTGCCATGGCCAAATTAAGTCTTGCAGGCATCTCTATGCAAAAGCGTAGAAAGCGTGAGGCAACCCAATTGTTGCAGGAAGCCAAAAAACTGGACAAAAACAATATGCTCACGGATCAAATAAAAATGATGCAGCAGCAGATGAAGAAGATTTAGGTCTTTAGGTCACGACCATCATCCAATATCTTAGCTTGTTTATTAAGTTAGCAACTAAATTGAAGGGTATGCCTATCAATTTAGCGTAGAATTTTATGATTAAATTCCCGAACTTCATTTATCCGTACTGAACTTGTTTCAGTTTCTATGGATATAAGTGATTAAAATGAACTCATATTCTTTTGGTTGTGCTCAATATAAAAACCGCATTCATCAAATATGGTTCAACTAGACCTTTTCGCAGTTTAACATGAAGGAAATAGAAAAAATATGGTTAGAAGCGGGCTACAAGTATTTTGCTTATGGAGGTCCAAAGGAACTTAAGATAGAAAGATTATCTAAAGAAGTTGAGAAAAATAAATCTTCATTTTATCATTTTTTTGCTGATTTAGAGGTTTTTACCGAAAGTTTATTGGAATTTCACTTAAGCCGAGCAAAAAATATTTCAATAAAAGAATCAAATGCAAAGAATGAAGAAGAATTAATATCCATTATTATCAATCACAAAATCGACTTATTGTTCAATCGTCAATTAAGAATCCATAGAGACAATCAAGCGTTTAAAAAATGTTTATCTCGAATAAATCAATTTTCAATTCAAGGACTATTACCAGTATGGAAAAATATAATTTCCTTATCAGGAAATAGTCCGTTAGCTAAAATGGTGTTACACCTTAGTTTGGAAAATTTTTATCTTCAAATTACTGAGGAAACTTTAAACAAGATTTGGCTAAAAGCGTATTTCGCAGATATTCGCAAAATGGTACTTCTTTTTCAACAATCAAAAAAGTAAGCACAATGAACGGTAGCGTCTAAAATTTGGCACTCATTCTCAATAGTTTTGTTAAAAAGACTGATAAGAAATGAAGCTGAGGAGGTTACATTATTCAATATTTTATTTGGCATTATTAATTAATCAAGGCTGTACCATGGTGAATGTATCAATAAGTGAAAAGAGAAATCCAATTCCACAACAAGTGACTATTGGTGAAAATATAGTTTTAACAACTTGGGGTGCAATCAAAGTGAACCAATCACACTTTTTCCCTTCCAGTTTTCAATTGAAAATTGACAATAAGATTATTTATATCGACCCAGTAGGAGTTGGGAAAACAGAGCAAGCGGATTATATTTTGATAACCCACGCCCATCCAGACCATTTCTCGATGGAGGATATCGAGAACCTTCTTAAAGATGAAACGATCATAATTTGTTCAAAAGGGGTTTCAAAAAAGCTGAAAAGTATCTCGAACAAAATAAAAACAGTAAGACCTAAAGAGCAGTTAAAATTTGAAGATATTAATGTTGAGACAACTTTGGCTTACAATACAAAATCAGTCTTTTTATGGATAAAGGCACATCCAAAATCAAAAGAAAATGTTGGTTATATCATTACAATGAAAAATGGATTAAGGATTTACCATGCCGGCGACACTGACTATATTCCTGAAATGAAGGAATTAAACGATATTGAGGTTGCCTTGATACCCATTGGTGGTGATAACCTAACAATGAATGAAGAAGAGGCAGCTGAGATAATAAATAAAATCAAGCCAAAACTAGCTATTCCAATGCACTATGAAATCAAAAACAAAACAGAATTAAACAGGTTTGAAGCTTTAGTTAACGAAAAAACCAAGGTAGTTAAATTAGATTAGGAAAGTCAACTAAGAATATGGAGATCAATATGACAATTCAAGATTTGGGATATAATGATAATTTCGAAAAATTAAGAATAGATAATAATCTTGAGGGCTTTGAAATTGGACGTGTAATAGCCCAACATAGGGAAAGATATATTGTGAAGAATGAAAAGGGGGAATTTGAAGCTGAAATCACAGGGAATTTAAGGTTTACTGCCAAAAGTAATATAGATTTTCCAGCCGTTGGAGATTGGGTTTCTTTGATAAATTATGAGGCTGATTTTGCAATCATCCATAGTATCTTACCAAGAATTTCTGTTCTTTCAAGGCGGGCAGTTAGCAAGTTTGGTGAACTGCAAATAATTGCTTGTAATATCGATTACGCGCTAATTGTACAATCGGTAAATAGAGATTTTAACATAAACCGATTGGAACGGTATTTAACCCTTTGCCGCGCCTCCAAGATTGAACCGATATTTGTTATAACCAAAACTGACTTGATTGACGAGGAGAACTTAAATGATTTGCTCAACAAAATTAAAATCAGGGTTAAAAGAGTTCCTTTCGTACATGTGAGTAATGAAACACAAGCGGGGATGGAAGAATTGAAAAAGCTTCTTTATAAAGGAAAAACATATTGTCTTCTTGGATCATCAGGTGTTGGAAAATCCTCTCTTATAAATAGTTTGAGCGGAGAAAATAGAATGAAAACAGCGACTATTAGCGAAAGTATTGATAGAGGTAAACACATTACAACACACCGAGAGTTAATCTCAATGGCAAATGGTGCGATACTTATTGACAATCCAGGAATGCGTGAAGTTGGTATCACAGATAGTTCAAGTGGGCTAGAAAGTACATTTGAAAGAATATATGACTTGGCACAAAATTGTAAGTTTACGGATTGCACCCACACCTCTGAAAGTGATTGCGCTATTAAAGCGGCTATAGAAAATGGACAAATAGACCGATCATATTTCGAAAACTATTTGAAAATGGAACGAGAAAAAGAATACTATGAATCAACTGTCGCTGAAAAACGTAAAAAGGATAAAGATTTTGGAAAAATGATAAATCATTATAAGAATACTAAAAAATCTAACAAGTACTAGGCACTACAACGTATATAAAACATAAATAGTGAACCCGAAAAAATTATGTTTCCAAAACAGAATAAGGGTAAAAAACTTACTTGCTTTCGCCTGTACTTCTATAATACCCCTTGTTAGGGATTTCAATAACATATTTTTTCCGTGAACTATTGTTCAAGTGTGGCTCACGCAACCAAGGGTTGTGTCTTTTTAAAATTTTGTAATTGATTTCATATTCCTTAGCAAAATCAGCCCAACTGGCAACTGGTTCATCAATTTCAACCGTAAATGTGGGGACTGCTTTATAGAAATCGCCTTTCTCCACATCAAACCCATATTCATCAGGGTTGGAGAGGATTTCCTTAAGTGCCAAAATCCTAAAAACATAGCGCCCAGTTTCCTGTCCCAACAATAAATCGTAATAATCATCAACCTTTTGGATATTCATGTATTTCTGAATACCAGCCGGTCCCGCATTATAGGCGGCGGCGGTCAAAGTCCAGCTGCCAAAACGGTTTTTCCATTTTTTAATGTAATCGCAGGCCGCTTGCGTAGACTTTCTAATATGATACCGCTCGTCAACATTGGCATTTACCTCTAAACCATATTCTTTACCAGTTGCTCTCATAAAGTGCCACATTCCTGCTGCACCTTTGGGCGAAGCAACATCTATCAATGCGCTTTCAGCAACGGCTAAATATTTAAAATCGTCTGGAACTCCATTTTTTGCGAGAATTGGCTCTATAATGGGGAAGTATTTATTGGCACGTTTCATTAACAGCAATGCATTGGATTGCCAATAGGTATTCACCAAAAATTCCCGGTCTACCCTTTCCATAATTTCCGGGTCTTCAAAAGGCACCGGTTCTCCTGCAAAATTTAGATCTTTTGGAATCTCAATTGCGCTTATTTGATAGCCATCTGACACATTCTTATCCACAACCTCCTGTTTTGTTTCCTCCTTGGGAGCTGAATCGGCCTGTATGGCAAAGACAAGACTTCCTATTACAACAACCAATCCAATTACGGCCAAGATATTTTTTATGTGCTTCATGCTGTCCAAATATTAATGTTAGATAAAGATACTATATAGAACTGCCTTCTTCTAAAATAATTGCAGGTAGGTTTTCATTAAACCATTTTGCCCTATGTATTATCATGGTATGTGTGCCATTTTTAACTGCGATACAGCCTTTAATATTCGATATGGGAAACACTGGGTCCGATTCGCCATGAATATGAACCAGATTGTTTGGAGGATGCTTTTGTTGCCAGTTAACAATATTGTCTATGGCCCAATCCATATAATACTTATCCCGAACAGAAAGGTATTTTTCATACAATTCAAGCCGCTTTGTTACCGTTTCTCCAAAAGCATATTTTGCCAATAGCTCTACATTGTTTACAAGGCCGGTAGGGAGCAGTTTATGTGCTTTGGTATACTTTGCGAACAGCATTTTTTTTGGCAGTTCCGTATGGCTCTTTACGCAAGAAACGCCTATTATCTTTTTTGTCTTTATATACTTGGCCATCTCCTGTACTAGCATTCCTCCAAATGATACTCCCAACAATACTGGGTTTTCATGAGAGACATTACTGCACATTTTTTGGGCATACTCAGAAAACGTCATTCCCTTTTCAGGGGTAACCCATTCCAGTTTATGCACTGTAAAGGTGTTGCTATCCAACTTTATACCATCAAATATGGAAGGATTGGCAGCCATCCCAGGCATAAGGTATATATGAATTTTATTATCGGGCATTTCTTACCTAATATCGATTAGGCTAGGAAATTAGCAATTTTTTGACTAATTTTGTCTCCCTTTTGCACAAAGACCCACTTATATATGTGCAACTAGAACCGAGAATTACAATTACCACTTCGGTAATTACTTATGAGTTAATTTAAAACGATACTATATGACAGAAATGGAAATTAATGACAATAGTTTCTTGCGCCAATTTGAAACTAAGGTTGATGGGCATTTAGCTAAAATTGAATACTCCTCCCAAGAGCGTAAGGTATTTTTAACCAAACTAGTAATACCTGAAGAAATTACCCAGGATGGCTTCAAAGAAACTTTTATTAAAGCCGTTTTGCATGAAATCCAAGAAAAAAATCTAAGAGTTGTTCCTACTAGCCCTCATATAGCAGGTTTTTTAAGAAAGAACAGACAATATAAAGAGATGCTTCCAGTAGGCATACGCATTTAATCACAAGATGTCAAATTATAAAGAACCTCCCATATTGGGAGGTTTTTTTATGCCAAGATTTTAGTTGAAACGAACTCCAGGCGCACCAAACCATCTTCATCAATCTCAGTAAGTTCCACTTCGTGCAGGGTATTTACCAACTCAGGATTCCAGGGACACTTTACTTTTACGTAGTTTTCTGTAAAGCCATGAATGTAGCCCGATTTGTTTTCACCTTCAAAAAGCACTGTTCGTTTAGTACCAATTTGAGTTTCGTAAAAAGCCCTTCTCTTTTTTGCTGAAAGTCCGCGTAACATTTTACTGCGCTTGCTCCGAACATTTTTAGGAACAACATTTTCCATCTCCGCAGCCACAGTATTATCCCGTTCCGAATAGGTGAAGACATGTAAATACGAAATGTCCAGTTCGTTCAAAAAATGATACGTTTCCAAAAAGTGCTCATCGGTTTCACCTGGAAAACCAACAATAACATCTACCCCAATACAAGCATGGGGCATGGTTTGTTTTATTCTATTTACCCTATCCACATATAAATTGGATAAATACCTACGTCGCATCAATTTTAGGATATGGTCGCTACCACTTTGTAACGGAATATGAAAATGCGGAACAAAGCTATTGCTCTGGGAAACAAAATCAATGGTTTCATTTTTAAGCAAGTTAGGCTCTATGGATGAAATTCGTAACCGATGAATCCCCTCTACCCCATCCAAGGCTTTCACCAAGTCCAAAAAAGTATGTTCATGCCTTTTGTTTCCAAACTCTCCCTTGCCATAATCCCCAATATTTACCCCGGTCAAAACAATCTCTTTGATGCCTTGAGCAGAAATTTCTGCGGCATTCTTGAGCACATTTTCTAAAGTATCACTTCGTGATATACCTCGCGCCAAAGGAATGGTGCAATAGGTGCATTTATAATCACATCCGTCCTGAACCTTTAAAAAGGCTCTTGTTCTGTCACCAATGGCATAACTGCCCACATAAAAATCCGCATCCTCAATTTCACAGGAATGTACCTCGCCCCTATCATTTTTGGTAAGGTCGTTGAGGTAATCAGTAATCTTAAATTTTTCAGTTGCTCCCAACACCAAATCCACACCATCCACTGCAGCCAGCTCCTCAGGCTTTAGCTGCGCATAGCAACCTACGGCAGCTACGAACGCCTCTGGATTGGCATTTTGTGCCTGTTTTACAATGGTCTTAAAGCGTTTATCCGCATTCTCCGTAACGGAACAGGTATTGATCACATAAATATCCGCATGCTCGGAAAAGTCCACGCGTTCAAACCCCTCCCCCGTAAAACTTCTGGCAATAGTGGAAGTTTCAGAGAAGTTAAGCTTGCAACCTAATGTATAAAAAGCGACTTTTTTGCTCATGGCAAACCCCTGATTTTAAGGGCTGCAAAGTTACTAAATTGATTTGTGTTTTGGTTGTTGCAAATCTTAATTCTAATTGACTTGATTTGTATTGAAAAGTTGATTTTTTCGAATAACTTCGTAATGATATGAATCGAAGAGCATTTATTACGCAGTCAGCGGTAGTAGGAAGTTTAGTAATTACGCCCATATCTTGGTCAATGATGAAACAGCCCAAATATAAAATGGGGTATCAGCTCTATTCCATCCGTGATGAAATGGCCAAAAATCCAATTGAAACCTTAAATTCACTGAAGGCAATGGGCTATCAAGATTTTGAGATTTATGGATTTGATGATGAAAAAGGAACCTATTATGGGTTTAAATCAACAGAATTCAAACGAATTTTGGATGATTTAGGGTTATCTGTTACTAGCGGACATTACGGCTTTTCACCCTATTTGGAAAAAAGTGAAGATGAAATGAAGCGTTTTGTAGACCGATGCATTGCTGGAGCCAAAGCATTAAACAGCAAATACATAACCTGGCCTTGGATTGCCCCGGAACAAAGAACAATCGACAACTTCAAGTTGATGTCCCAAAAGTTGAATGTAATTGGGGAACAAATTATAAAAGCTGACCTTGATTTTGCCTACCACAATCACGGTTTTGAATTTGAAGATTACGATGGAGAAAATGGTTTTGATATTATTCTTAGTGAAACCGATTCATCCTTGGTTAAACTTGAAATGGATATGTATTGGGTAATGCGTTCTTCAAACTATACTCCAAAAGAGTTAATTGATTCCCAACCCGGGCGCTATGTACTATGGCATATTAAGGACATGGACAAGGTGACACGGGATTATACTGAATTAGGTAACGGTTCAATTGATTATTTGGAAATACTTCCGGACCCGGTTAAATCAGGACTCGAATACTATTATATAGAACAGGGTGGGAACTTTACAACAAATTCCATGAAAAGTGCATCTGAAAGTGCTACATATTTCAAGAACAAACTTCAAAAATATTTGTAATCCTTAAAATATAGCAATCAATTAAAGACTCAAAGAAACCAAAAAAGTCTTAGTAGTTCCGCCACTTTTTGGTCATCTCAAATACATGCTCCAAAATATGGGCTTCTTTTTCATCAAACCCAATTCCCCTTCTCTTCATCATTTCGGTAGCAACTTCAAATGCTTTTTTAGGCAGAAACCTGGTAAAACCAGAAGCTCCGCCCCAACTATAACTAGGAATAAAATTCCTAGGATAACCACTTCCAAAAATATTGGCACTTACTCCTACAACTGTTCCCGTATTGAACATGGTATTGATTCCACATTTACTATGGTCACCCATCATTAGCCCACAAAACTGAAGTCCGGTCCTTGCAAAACCCTCGGTTTGGTAACTCCATAAACGCACCTCTGCATAATTGTTCTTCATATTGGAAGTATTGGTGTCAGCACCCATATTGCACCACTCACCCAGGACCGAATTGCCCAAAAATCCTTCATGTCCTTTATTGGAAAAACCAAACAGGACCGAATTATTAACCTCTCCACCTAATCTGCAATGTGGACCTGCGGTAGTTGGACCATAGATCTTTGTTCCAATTTTTAAAATGGCATTGTTGCAAAGCGCAAAAGCTCCCCGTATGGTACAGTTTTCCATAACCTCCGCACCTTTCCCTATATATATTGGTCCTGTTGATGCATTTAAGATGCTAAATTCTACTTTGGCCCCCTCCTCAAGGAAAATATTTTCGGGATTAACCACCTGGTTGGTGTTGGAAATTGTTTGGCTCTTTCTTCCCTTGGTAATTAAATCAAAATCTGCCTGAATTGCCTCTCCGTTTTTAGAAAATATATCCCAAGTATTTTTAATCGTGAGACCGTCAAAAGAAAAATCAATTGATTTGTAATTTGAAGCCTCAAATTGTTCATGGACATCCTTGGTTATATAAGTAATATATTCTTCCCCATCCATTAAAGCTTCACCATTTTTCAAGTCTTTAATTGCCTGAATTAAATTGGGAGTGGGTATATAACCTGCATTGATTACAACATTTTCAGAAGCAGTGGCCAATGGAAACTTATCCGATAGATAGTCCTCGGTTTTAAAACTCACGGAAGTATTAAGGTACTTTTCCCATTTTTCCCGAATGGTCAAGATTCCTATTCTAATTTCTGCTACCGGTCTTGTGAATGTAAAAGGAAGTAACGATTCTCTTTGTGGTCCGTCAGAAAGAATATAGCTCATGGTTGTAGTTTAGAATGTTGTAAAAATAAAAAACGCCCCTGACAATAATCAGAGGCGTCCAATATTATTAAAAGAAATCGCTTATTCTTCGCTTTTTTCCTCTTTGCTGAACTTCTTGTATTTGTTTTTGAACTTATCAATTCTACCCGCAGTATCCACCAATTTGGTTTTACCAGTATAATATGGATGTGATGTTCTTGATATCTCCAACTTTATCAAAGGATACTCAACACCATCAACTGTGATATTTTCTTTTGCTTCCGCAGTAGACTTTGTAATAAACACATCGTCATTGGACATATCTTTGAAAGCTACCAATCTATAATTCTCTGGGTGTATACCTTTTCTCATCGTCTTAAAACTTAAATCTCAGATTTTTCGAGGTGCAAATTTAATAATTTCTTTTATTAGTGCAACCAAAAAGGAGTAAAAAAGAAAAAATCTACCTTAGCATGTAACAAAACATATAAGTTATTCACTAACAAACAACAATCAACATATAAATTTATAAAAACATGGAAGAAAATCAACCAAAAACTGGGAAGTTCTCCTTACAATTTGGCCTAATAGCTGGATTGGTGGGCATTGTATTTGGCATAATGCTATACACTATGGATATGCATTATGAAAGAGGTTTTGCAATTCAGGCAGTTCAATTTGGAATTTTGGCCGTATTTGTGGTCATAGCCTTGGTTCAATACAAAAAAGCAAATGGCGGCTTCATCAAACTGGGGCAAGCTATTAAAATTGGGGCTGGGGTTGGCTTAATTGCAGCAGTTCTTGGCACAATTTATTTCCTGGTACTTTCAAATGTAATTGAGCCTGATTATATGGATAATATGATGGAAATAGAAAAAGCAAAGACGTTTGCAGCTAATCCAAAAATCACTCAAGAACAATGGGATCAGGGAGTGGCATTCCAAAAAAAGTTGTTCCCGGTATTCTTGGCCTTCGGATTGGTAATCAGTGCACTTTTCGGTCTAATTGTTGGACTTATTACAGGACTTATCATTAAAAAGGAGGAGACTTCCTACTAAGGCAAAAATTGCTATTTTTGAAAGGAATTCCAGAAACAGACAATGCAGATTTCTATTGTAATTCCTTTACTTAACGAACAAGAATCGCTTATAGAACTTCATGATTGGATTGCAGGTGTCATGCAATCCAATCATTTTGTTTATGAGATTATTTTTATTGATGATGGTAGTACCGATGCATCATGGCGGACCATCACCGAATTATCAACAAAAAATAACAATGTCAAGGGAATCCGATTTTTAAAGAATTTTGGAAAATCCCAAGCCTTACATGCTGGGTTTAAAGCCGCCCAAGGTGAGGTTGTTATTACCATGGACGCTGATTTGCAGGACAACCCGGAAGAAATTCCCGGATTGTATAAATTGATTAAAGAAGATGGCAATCATATTGTTTCCGGTTGGAAAAAGAAACGATACGATTCCATTATTACAAAAAACATCCCTTCCAAACTATTCAATTGGGCAGCCCGAAGAACATCTGGGGTAAAATTACATGATTTTAACTGTGGTCTCAAAGCTTTCAAAAATGAAGTGGTCAAAAACATAGAAGTTTCGGGTGATATGCATCGGTATATTCCCGTACTGGCAAAAAATGCCGGCTTTTCCAAAATCACGGAAAAGGTGGTTCAGCATCAAGCTAGAAAATACGGAAGCACCAAATTTGGCGCAGAACGTTTCATCAATGGTTTCTTGGATTTGATCACAATCTGGTTTGTTTCCAAATTTGGACGCCAACCCATGCATTTATTTGGGGCTCTTGGAGTTCTTATGTTTATAATTGGTTTTGCATTTTCGCTATATCTGGGTATTGACAAGCTGTACTTAAACCCAACAGGGAGGTTAATTACGGAAAGACCCGAATTTTACATAGCTCTAACCGCCATGCTTCTTGGAACACAACTTTTTTTGGCTGGATTCTTAGGGGAAATAATGGTCCGCTCCAGAAAAAATGATACCCGCTACACCATCTCCAATAAAATAAACGTTTAAGTAGAGTCAAACACAGATTCTTTGTAATTTTAACACGCAAAATATTAAGTTATATTCATGGATTCCATTCTCTCAACCGCACAGACTTGGTTAACCGATTTTTTTGATTCAGAAACCAAAAAAGAAATTCAACATCTTATAGAAAATGATACAGAAGAACTAAAAGAGCGCTTCTACAAAGATTTAGAATTTGGTACCGGGGGAATGCGCGGTGTAATGGGTGTTGGAACCAATAGGATAAATAAATACACTCTAGGTAAAAATACGCAAGGTCTCGGAAACTATCTTAAAAGAACATATCCCACAGAAGAAATAAAAGTGGTTATCGCTTATGACTGTAGACATAACTCTGATACTTTGGCGCGTACCGTTTCTGAAGTCTTATCTGCCAACGGAATTAAGGTCTTCTTATTTTCAGAATTACGTACAACGCCTGAACTTTCATTTGCCGTCAAACATTTAAACTGTCATGCAGGGATTGTATTAACTGCTTCCCATAATCCACCTGAATATAATGGTTATAAAGTATATTGGACAGATGGCGGACAAATTGTACCACCGCAAGATGGTGAGATTATAGCAGAGATCAATTCATTATCTTTTGAGGACATCAATTTTAAGGCCAATGAAAACCTTATTGAATTAATTGACAAAGAAGTTGATGAAGCATTTTTTGAAGCTTCGGTAAGCAACGGAAGTTTTGATGCCAAGGACAAGGACAATTTTAAAATTGTTTTCACTTCGCTTCATGGGACTTCTATAACCGCCATACCAGAAGTTTTAAAACGTGCTGGATACAAAAACGTTACTATTATTGAAGAACAGGCAACGCCAGATGGAAATTTCCCAACTGTAAAATCTCCAAATCCAGAAGAGCCAGAAGCTTTGTCAATAGCAATAAAAAAAGCAGAGGAAATTGGAGCAGATATGGTGGTGGGCACAGATCCAGATAGTGACAGATTAGGAATTGCAGTAAGAAATTTAGAGGGAAAAATAGAGTTGCTCAATGGGAATCAGACTATGGTGTTGATGACCAAGTTCCTTTTGGATAAATACAAGGAAAAAGGATTTAAAGGCAATGAATTTATTGCAACTACAATAGTTTCCACACCAATGATGGAGCAAATGGCAAAATCCTATGGTGTTGAATTTAAAACCGCTTTGACCGGATTCAAATGGATTGGAAAAATGATCAAGGATTTTCCTGAATCGACTTTTATTGGAGGTGGAGAAGAAAGTTTTGGTTATATGGTAGGCGACTTTGTCCGTGATAAAGATGCCGTTACATCTACCCTATTGGCCTGTGAAATTGCAGCAAATGCAAAAGCAAACGGAAGCTCTTTTTATCAGGATTTAATTGACGCTTACGTTGACTTTGGATTTTATAAGGAGAAGTTGATTTCTTTGACAAAAAAAGGCATAAGTGGTGCAGAGGAAATAAAACAAATGTTGATTGACTTTAAGGAAAATCCTGTGGAATCTGTTCAGGGTTCCAAAGTTATATGGATTGAAGATTACAATACGTCAACCGCCAAGAATGTACAAACGGGCGAAGAAAAAGCAATTGATCTGCCCAAATCCAATGTATTGATCTATGAAACCGAAGATGGTACACGAATAGCCGCAAGGCCAAGCGGTACAGAGCCAAAAGTCAAATTTTACATCAGTACAAATACCACATTGGAAAAAGCAGAGGATTATAAATCCGTAAATTTGCAGTTGGAAACCAAAATTGATGGTATCCTCTCAGAACTGAATTTATAGGTGAATGAACTACTTTAAAAAGATTCTCCAATTTGCGATACCCTATCGCAAGTATGGCTTTTTGAATATTTTTTTTAATATACTTTACGCACTTTTCAGTGCGCTCTCTTTTGCTGCGCTAATTCCAATGTTGGACGTTCTGTTTAAACCAGAACAGAAAATTTTGGTAGAGCCTGTATACAACGGTTTCGCTAATCTCAAGGACTACTTACAGGATTATATCAACTATCGAGTAACAGAATATTCAGGGGATGACGATATGAAAGGATTGGTTTTGGTCATTGGGCTGGTATTGATTCTGTTCTTGTTGAAAAACGCTTTCAACTATTTTGCAATGTACTTTATCACCTTTCTTAGAAATGGTGTTCTAAAGGACATTCGAAATAAAATGTATCAAAAAATAGTGGATTTGCCCATATCCTATTTCTCGGAAAAAAGAAAAGGAGATGTTATTGCCAGGATAACTTCTGATGTACTGGAAATTCAGCATTCGTTTTTATCTGTGCTCGAATTAGTAGTTAGGGAACCGTTGACCATCCTGTTCACAATCTTGATCATGTTTGGTATCAGCGCCAAGCTTACCATCTTTGTTTTTGTTTTTATTCCAATCGCTGGGATGATTATTTCAAGAATTGGAAAATCTCTCAAAAAACAATCGGACAAAGTCCAAAAAGAACAAGGTGAATTCCTTTCCATTGTTGAGGAAACACTTAGCGGTTTGCGTGTTATCAAAGCTTTTAATGCGGAATCAAAATTCTACAACACCTTTAAAAAATCTACAAATCGATTTTTTAGATTTTCAAACTCATTATTAAACAGACAAAACTTGGCTTCCCCAACAGGTGAATTTTTAGGAATCTTGGTAATAGGAGTCTTGTTATGGTTTGGAGGCAAAATGGTACTGGTAGACAAAACGCTTGATCCTTCTTCTTTTATTGCTTACATGGGATTGGCTTATAACATTCTTACCCCAGCCAAAGCAATAAGCAAAGCCTCATATGGTGTACGCAAAGGAAATGCCGCTGCGGAACGGGTTCTTGAGGTGCTAGAATCTGAAAACCCAATTTCCGATAGTAAAAATGCTGTTGAAAAAACCGATTTGAACAAAGATATCCTTATTGACAACGTCTCTTTTAAATATGAGGACGACTATATTTTGAAAGATTTCAACCTCAAGGTAAAAAAGGGACATACCGTAGCCTTGGTTGGGCAATCCGGAAGTGGAAAAAGTACAATTGCCAATTTGGTCACCCGTTTCTATGATGTAAACATGGGTGAAATCTTGATTGATGGCATCAATATAAAAGACATTTCAAAAAAGTCACTTCGAGATTTAATGGGATTGGTGACCCAGGATTCCATCTTATTCAATGATACGGTCAAAAACAATATCGGCTTAGGAAAAGAAAACGCTTTCCACGATGAGATTGTTGAAGCTGCCAAGGTGGCCAATGCCCATGATTTTATTATGGAGCTGCCAAATGGTTACGATACCAATATAGGCGATAGCGGAAATAAACTCAGTGGCGGACAAAAACAGCGACTTTCCATTGCAAGAGCAGTGCTCAAAAACCCGCCCATAATGATTTTGGACGAAGCAACCTCCGCTTTGGATACCGAAAGTGAACGTTTGGTTCAGGATGCCTTGGAAAAGATGATGCGGAACAGAACTTCCATTGTTATCGCACATAGACTTTCCACAATCCAAAATGCAGATTCAATCGTGGTGCTCAACAAAGGAATAATTGTAGAACAAGGTACCCATGAGGAATTGATGTTATCCAAAAAAGGATATAAAAAATTGGTTGAAATGCAGTCTTTGAATGCATAGTTAAACCTTTTCATAAATATAGAGTCATAGCACCAAATTGTAGAGACAATTGATCGCTGAGGAAGCCCTAGTCAAAGAATTAAAACAAAAAGATAGCCAAGCAAAGGCCTTTGAAGTGTTGGTGAACACTTACAAAGAACGCCTATATTGGCATATACGAAGAATTGTTTTGAATCATGATGATGCGGATGATGTGCTTCAAAACACGTTCATTAAAGTGTATAAAAACATTGAGGGCTTTAAGGGCGACAGCAAATTATATTCGTGGATGTACCGAATAGCAACAAATGAGGCGTTGACTTTTTTGAAACAAAAATCGAAGAAGACGGAAATAAGTGACCAGGAATTAAAAACGGCAATGGTTGAAAATTTGCAGTCTGATGTTTATTTTGAAGGAGATGAGATTCAAATGAAATTACAGCAGGCTCTTGCCATCTTGCCCGAAAAACAAAAATTGGTGTTTAACATGAAGTATTTTCAAGAAATGAAATACGATGAAATATCAGAAGTTTTGGAAACCTCGGTTGGGGGATTAAAAGCTTCATACCATCTAGCAGTAAAAAAAATAGAAGCGTATCTTAAGAGTGATTAAACCTTTTAGTAGTTTAATTGTCAAACAAATAGGATGAAAAAGAATCACAAAAATAAATTCAAAACCCCAGAAGGCTATTTCGATAGTTTTAATGAACGCCTTATGGAAAAAATCGCCAAGGAAGAGTCCATAATTCCTAAGGCAGATGGTTTTGGTGTACCAGATGATTATTTTAAAAACCTAAATGATAATATCATCTCTAAACTGGATGAAAAAGAACCTAAGGTCATTCCATTAAAATCATATAAAAAATTCTATTACATAGCCGCATCAATTGCTGCAATAGCTATCTTAACATTGGCTATAAATTGGAACGATCAACCGCAACTTGGTTTTGAAGATTTGGCTAGTGCCGAAATAGATGCTTATTTTGATACAACAGATATGAAATTGAGCAGCTATGAAATTGCAGAAGTGGTTTCCATTGATGAATTGGAATTAAATGATGTTTTGGAAAATAGTTTGGAGGATGAACATATACTGGAGTATTTGGATGAAAATATCAATGATATTGAAGAATTAGATTTAGAAAACGAATATTATGAATAAAACACTACTTATATTATTCACACTGTTGTTGGGCTCCAATTGGATTTATGCCCAACGCCCTTCAGGGGAACGTATAAAGACCCTCAAGGTAGCTTATATCACAGAGAGAATAAACCTTACCAGTAAGGAAGCACAATCGTTCTGGCCTATATATAATGATTTCGAAGAAAAAAAACAGGAACTCAGAAGAAAAGAACGAGTTGAACTAAGGGCACAAATAGAATCAATCGGAAACCTATCCAGCCAAGAATCATCTTCGCTTTTAGATAAACATCTTGCTATACAAAAGGAGAAATATAATTTGGAACAGAACTTTATTTCAAAAATAAAAAACGTCATAACTCCTAAAAAAACTATGCTGCTTTTAAAAGCGGAAGACGATTTTAAAAAAAGACTAATACAGCAGTATAGAAAGCAACGAGGGGATAAATAAAGTCCCAAATCAGACGAAAAATTTAAAAAGGAGCCAATTGGCTCCTTTTTTGGTTAAACCTTTTCTTAAAGCAAGAGTCATAGATACAGAAACCCATTAAATCAGTTGTAATGAAAAATATAAAACTTGTCTTTTTGACTATAGCACTGGTAGGTGGTCTTTTGATTACCAATGCACAAAAAACAGTTGTTCGCGTATATCCAAAACATGGAACAGTGGTAAAGACGATTACCAAACCCAAAGTTGTGGTACACAACAACGTAAACTTTTATTTTTCTGATGGAGTTTGGTACAGGACCAAAGGCAAAACCTATGTGGTAGCCGCCGCACCAAGAGGGATTACTGTGCGAAAGTTGCCTAGAGCCAGAAAAGTAGTGGTTGTAAACGGCAGGAAATTATATAAATATAGAGGTGTTTGGTATAAAAAGACCGGAAGAAATTACGTTGTAGTTAACGTTTAGTTGGTTTGGTTATTTGTTCGTAAGGAGCGGCGATTTTATCGTCGCTCTTTTTATTTGAATACCAATCTCGCAATCTTGTTTTTACCTGCTGCGTATGCTGTGGAACTATTTAAAAACCGAATGGTGTAAAATCCTTCTTCACTAATTGATTTCCAGGTATGTCCGCCATCGTTGGAATATGAAATTCCCGTAAATCCAACAGCAACCATATCTTTCCCTCCCGAATTGGGTATAAATTGTACGCAACTTTTATATCCTGGTTCTTGCCCTTCCGCAATGAGTTTCCATGTTTTCCCACCATCAGAGGTGCTGATTTTATTTGATTCCTTTACATCCGTAACCTTAAACGAACCTCCTATACCATAACCCAAATTCTCATCGTAAAAGTCAATGGAATAAATACCTTGAAAAAGTTCCGTTATTTGTATTGGGGTTTTAATGGCGGTCCAAGTCTTCCCTTTATCCCCAGAAAATAATAAATCCTCCATAGAGGTCACAATCCAACATTTATCCCCAATTATTTCAATATTTGTATTGCTTGCTGCATAAGCTCCAACAGCCCCATATAAACTCGGCAAGGAATCACAGGGAATTTTCATCCAATTCTTACCTCCATCCCCGGTTACAATAATGGATAGACATCCATCAGCGCCATCTCCAATGGCAATACCTTCCCTATCGTTCCAAAATTTCATGGAATCATAAAAAACATCTTCCCCTTCCTCGCTATAAACCAATTCCATTTTCCCTTTCTCACCAGTTTTATATAGCAATGCGGGAGAAGCCACTGAAAGCATAAAAAAGTCATTCTTGGTATGTGCTATAGCTCTAAACTCAGGAAGAATACTGTCAAATTTTTGCACATTCGTTCTAACGGTATTTGTTCTAACATCAATAGAACCGTATACCCCATTGTTTCCTGCAAAGGCTAAAGTATTGTCATCTAAAAACTCAATTGCCCTAATACTTACCGAGTCACTGAATACTGTCGCTATTTCTACTTCAGAATAATTGAATGACTTCTCTTTTGAGGAACACCCTAGTGCTACCAATACCGCAATAACTACTATTCTTTTTACCATTCTATAAGGTTCATTCAAATTTAATTGGAATCCATGGTAAAACAATACCTTTGCAATCCTTAATTTTCAGGATGCGACTACACAGAAACTTGGTCTTTGCCGTTACAGATGCCCTTGGCATGATTTTCAATGAAAATGAATATGCCGATAAGGTAATTGAAAAAGTGCTGCGTTATGATAAGCGCTGGGGTGCACGGGACCGAGGATTTATTGCCGAGACCACTTACGACATTGTTCGTTGGAAACGTTTGTATGCTGAAATTGCTGAAGTAAATGCTCCCTACTCCCGTCAAAACATATTTAGACTGTTCACAGTCTGGTGTGTATTACGTGGGATTCAGCTCCCAGATTGGAAACAATTGGAAGAAACCCCTGAAAGACGGATCAAAGGACGTTTTGATGAACTTTCTAAAATTAGAAAGCTTAGGGAATCAGTACCCGATTGGATGGATGAATTAGGTGAAAAAGCATTGGGAAATGACTTATGGACCAAGGAGATTGCCGCTTTAAATACGCAGGCCGAAGTAATCCTTAGGACCAATACCTTAAAAACCACCAAGGAGAAACTACGAGCGCTTTTAAAGACCGAAGAAATTGAAACAGAAACCATTTCTGGAGTAAAAGATGCTTTGAAATTGGTAGTGCGAAAAAACGTTTTTGTAACCCAAGCTTTTAAAGATGGGCTTTTTGAAGTTCAAGATGCTTCCTCGCAACTAGTGGCCCCATTCTTAGAAGTAGAGCCTGGGCAGCGTGTGGTCGATGCCTGCGCAGGAGCTGGTGGAAAAACCTTGCATCTGGCCTCTTTAATGGAAAATAAAGGACAATTGATTGCCTTGGATATTTATGAAAGTAAGCTTAAAAAACTTAAGGTTAGAACAAGGCGAAATGGAGTTCATAATGTAGAAACAAGGGCTATTGAATCTACTAAAGTGATAAAAAAACTATACAATTCCGTTGATCGCTTATTGTTGGACGCTCCATGTTCTGGGCTTGGTGTGCTTCGTCGTAATCCTGATTCAAAATGGAAATTGCAGCCGGAGTTTATTGAAAAAATAAAAGGTGTTCAACACGATATTTTACGTAGCTATTCCAAAATGGTAAAACCCGGAGGTAAAATGGTATATGCCACCTGTTCCATACTTCCGGAGGAGAATTCAGAACAAGTTCAATCTTTTCTGACTTCTGAAGAAGGGAAAAGTTTTGAGTTCATAAAAGAACAGAAAATTTTTGCATCAGAACATGGCTTTGATGGGTTTTATATGGCGCTTTTAAGTAAAAGCTAAAAGCTTCGTCTCAACAGTTAGTTTCACAAATCATATTTATCAATTGTTTGATTTATATAACTTTGTTATATGAACAAAAGGGTTTCCATTGAAGAATTTTATGAATCGAGTCACAAATTTGTGCCCGAAAGCGTAAAATCTGGCATCGGACATTTTAACGTGTTCAAACTAGATGAATTTGCCGGACCCAAACCAAAGGCGATGCCATTTAATCGCAGGGACTATTTTAAAATAAGTTTGGTCCAAGGAAAGAGCAGGGTACATTATGCGGACAAGATTGTAAATGTGCAAAAACAAGTCATTGTGTTTTCCAACCCTCAAATACCCTACAATTGGGAAATGATAGATGAGCAACTAAGAGGCTATTTTTGTGTGTTTACCGATACATTTTTCCATCAGTTCGGAAATCTTACCCAATATCCAGTTTTTCAACCTAATGGTAACCCGGTTTTTCAATTGACAGATCAACAGTTGGAAGCGATTTCATCCATTTTTCAGCGGATGTTTACCGAAATTGATTCGGATTACACCTATAAATATGATGTGCTCCGCAACTTGGTTTTCGAATTGATTCATACTGCGCTAAAATTGCAACCCGCTGATTTAAATATGAATCTGCATTCCAATGCATCAGAAAGAATTTCAGGATTATTTATGGAATTGTTAGAGCGGCAATTCCCCATAGAAAGTCCTATGCAACGCATGCAATTACGTTCAGCTTCAGACTTTGCCACACAATTAAGTATGCATGTCAATCATCTTAATCGAGCCTTAAAAGAAAGCATGCAGAAAAGCACATCAAATCTTATTACCGAACGTGTTGTGCAAGAAGCTAAAATTTTGGTCCGGCACACCAACTGGAACATTTCAGAAATTGCAAATACTCTTGGGTTTGAAGAGACCGCTCACTTTTCAAATTTCTTTAAAAAACATGCGAACCACTCCCCTGCTTCTTATCGGAAACTAGAAAGTATTTGATTTTTACAACAATTCACTTCTTCATTACAAACATGGTGATGATTTGGTCAGGACCTTTGCAGTATTCAATAAACATAAAATACTATGAATACTAGAAAAATTGCATTGGTAACAGGTGGCAGCCGGGGATTGGGTAAGGACATGGCCATCAATATTGCAAAAAGAGGTTTGGATGTTGTTGTTACTTATCATTCCAATAAAGAAGCTGCAGAAAATACGTTAAGTGAAATCCAAGCCTTGGGAGCAAAAGGAATAGCTATACAATTAGATACTAGAAAGGTTGCTACCTTCAAAACTTTCAAAAACGAACTTGCCAGTGAGTTGCAATCACATTGGAAAACTTCCAAAATTGATTTTCTGGTAAATAACGCAGGCTTTGGACATCACAGTTCTGTGGCTGATACTACGGAAGAAATTTTTGATGATTTGGTTAACGTACATTTAAAAGGCGTGTATTTTTTGACGCAAACCTTGTTGGATTGTCTACATGATGGCGGTGGAATTGTAAACATATCCAGTGGACTGGCCCGCTTTTCCTTTCCAGGATACTCGGCCTATGCCAGCATGAAAGGAGCAGTGGAAGTATACACGCGCTATTTGGCAAAAGAGCTTGGTGAACGCCAAATACGGGCTAATACGGTAGCGCCAGGGGCCATAAACACTGATTTTAACAAAGACCGCTTTGAAGAAACCCCTCAAGTGGTTGATATCATTGCAGGAATGACATCTTTGGGTCGCGTGGGTGAAAGCGATGACATTGGCAGCGTCGTGGCCTTTTTATGTTCTGATGATGCCAAATGGATAAGTGGTCAACGTATTGAAGTATCTGGTGGTATGTTGGTATAAGAATAAAACAAAAGTGATAAAAAGCCCTATCTGGGGCTTTTTTTTGTGTGGAAAAGTGATTTAACGCGTTTTCTCCTGCTAGCAATGGAGATAAAAATCTATCAACATATTCCGTTAACAACTCGCCTTTTCTATGCATCAAAATTCAAGGTAAACTTGTAAATTTGCACTTTCTTAATCCGTTCAAGAACTAGGCTGATATGATTCATTTCTTTGGGGACGAGGCAACTAAAATATTTGCCGTCCAGACTACTCAAGAAATCACACCAAAAGACACAGAAAAATTAACATGGTTATTTGGCAACCAACCAAAAATAAATACGGCGTCACTCGACGCCTTTTTTGTTGGTCCGCGTTCAGCAATGATTACTCCATGGAGCACAAATGCTACCGAGATTACCCAAAATATGGGTATTGAAGGAATTCTGAGAATTGAGGAGTTTAAGGCTGTTGACAAAGATTTTATCTCTTTTGACCCCATGTTGTTTCAAAAATATTCTGGTTTGGATCAGAGTATTTATACCATTGATGTGATTCCCGAAGCAATTTTGGAAATTGAAGATATCGCTTCATACAACAAAAAAGAAGGTCTAGCGCTGAGTAATGACGAAGTGGAATACCTTGAAAAACTGTCAGAGAAATTAGGTCGAAAACTAACAGATTCTGAAGTCTTTGGTTTTAGTCAAGTAAATTCGGAACATTGCCGGCATAAAATATTTAATGGCACTTTTGTAATTGATGGACAAGAAATGCCAACATCACTTTTCAAACTCATCAAAAAAACTTCAGAGGTCAATCCAAATGGAATTGTTTCGGCCTATAAAGATAATGTGGCCTTTGTAAAGGGACCAAAAGTGGTGCAATTTGCTCCAAAAAGTGCGGACAAACCAGATTTTTACGAAGAAGCTGAGTTTGATTCCGTACTTTCTTTAAAAGCGGAGACACACAATTTCCCTACAACCGTAGAGCCATTTAATGGTGCTGCAACAGGTTCTGGCGGTGAAATTCGTGATCGCCTTGCCGGTGGAAAGGGTTCTTTACCCTTAGCGGGCACTGCGGTGTACATGACCGCCTATTCCAGATTAGAGGAAAATCGACAATGGGAAAAAGCAATGGCCGCACGTCCTTGGTTGTATCAAACACCAATGGATATCCTAATCAAAGCATCAAATGGAGCATCAGATTTTGGCAACAAATTTGGCCAACCACTTATTGCAGGCTCCGTACTGACCTTTGAACATGAAGAGCATGGCCGGAAGCTAGGTTTTGATAAAGTCATTATGCAGGCAGGCGGCATTGGTTATGGTAAAATAGATCAAGCCCTGAAGGGCGAACCCAAAAAAGGTGACAAAATCGTCATTCTGGGTGGTGACAATTATCGCATTGGTATGGGTGGCGCTGCCGTTTCCAGTGCAGATACGGGAGAATTTGAATCTGCTATAGAACTTAACGCGGTTCAACGATCTAATCCTGAAATGCAAAAAAGAGCTGCCAACGCAATCCGCGGAATGGTGGAAAGCAAGGACAACGCAATTGTTTCCATTCATGATCATGGTGCAGGGGGCCATTTAAATTGTCTTTCGGAATTGGTGGAAGAAACGGGTGGACATATTGATTTGGATAAACTTCCTGTTGGAGATCCTACCCTATCTGCCAAAGAAATCATTGGCAATGAAAGCCAAGAGCGTATGGGGCTGGTGATTGGTGAAAAAGACACAGCACTATTGCATCGAATTGCAGATCGCGAGCGCTCGCCAATGTATGAAGTTGGAAAGGTAACCGGCGACTATCGCTTTACCTTTAAATCATCTTCCAAAGGTGACAAACCAATGGATTTAGAGCTTTCCGATATGTTCGGAAGTTCACCTAAAACCATTATGGAAGATTCCAAAATCGACACGCAATATAAAAATCCAGAATATTCATTAGAATATTTTCATGATTACCTAGAACAAGTTTTACAACTAGAAGCGGTTGCATGTAAAGACTGGTTAACAAATAAAGTAGACCGCTGTGTGGGTGGTCGTGTGGCAAAACAACAATGCACTGGGCCATTGCAACTCCCACTAAACAATTGTGGGGTTATGGCTCTTGATTTTAAAGGCAAAGAAGGGATAGCCACAAGCATTGGGCACTCTCCTATTTCCGGACTTATTAATCCTGTTGCAGGCAGCAGAAATAGTATTGGCGAAGCCTTGACCAATCTGGTTTGGGCACCCTTAAAGGATGGATTGGAATCTGTTTCCCTTTCAGCAAATTGGATGTGGCCTTGCCGTAATCCTGGAGAGGATGCCCGTTTGTATGAAGCGGTAAAAGCCATTTCCGAGTTTTCGATTGATTTGGGAATCAATGTTCCCACAGGAAAGGATTCGCTTTCAATGAAGCAGAAATACAAAAATGAAGAGGTAATTGCACCGGGAACTGTGGTAATTTCGGCAGCCGGAAATTGCAATGACATTACCAAAATAATTGAACCTGTATTTCAAAAAGATGGTGGGGACATTTATTATATCAATCTATCCAAAGACAATTTCAAATTAGGAGGATCTTCTTTTGGGCAAATAACCAATACCGTAGGTGACAACGCTCCAACAATTAAAGATGCCAACCATTTTAAAACAGCGTTTAATACAATACAACAGTTAATTTCAACAGGAAATATTGTGGCAGGCCATGATATAGGTTCGGGAGGGCTGATTACTACCCTACTGGAAATGTGTTTTGCTGATAATACTCTTGGAGCAATATTAGATTTAACTTCTCTCGATGAATCTGACACTATCAAACTCCTATTTTCTGAAAACATAGGGTTGGTTTTTCAAGCAAAAGACTCGGAAATTGAACCTTTTTTGACTAAATCTAACATTTCATACCATAATATCGGTAAAGTCACTTCGGATGGGGTGTTATCGCTAAAAAATAATTCTGTGGAAATTGGATTGAACTCTATAGCAGGTTTGAGAGATATTTGGTTTAAGACTTCCTATCTTCTAGATGACAAACAAACCGCAAATGGATTGGCCAGGAATCGGTACGACAACTATAAAAACCAACCTCTAACATATGATTTTCCTAAAAGCTTCACTGGTAAATTACTATATGGAGTTCAACTAGAAAGTGGGCGACCAAAAGCAGCTATTTTACGTGAAAAAGGAAGTAATTCTGAACGTGAAATGGCAAATGCCATGTATTTGGCAGGTTTTGATGTAAAGGATGTTCATATGACCGATCTTATTTCTGGGCGTGAAACTTTAGAAGATATTCAGTTTTTGGGCGCCGTGGGTGGTTTCTCCAATTCTGATGTACTGGGAAGCGCCAAAGGCTGGGCGGGAGCCATTAAATACAATGAGCGCGCAAATAAGGTCATCAATGACTTTTTTGCCAGACCTGATACACTTTCCATTGGCATCTGTAATGGTTGTCAGTTGTTTATGGAATTGGATTTGATAAATCCAGACCATGAAACCCATGGTAGGTTGACTTATAATGATTCCGGTAAACATGAGAGTAATTTTACCTCAGTAAAGGTTCAGAAAAACAATTCGGTCATGTTATCCTCTTTGGAAGGAACTACTTTAGGGGTTTGGATATCGCATGGTGAAGGTAAGTTCAGTTTACCACATACGGAAAACCAGTATGATATTGTTGCAAAATATGGATATGAAAGTTATCCTGCTAATCCAAACGGCAGTGATTTCAATACGGCAATGCTCTGCGATAAGACCGGACGCCACTTGGTAACCATGCCCCACATTGAACGTTCTATCTTTCCTTGGAACTGGGCATACTATCCAAAGGATAGGCAATATGACAAAGTTTCGCCATGGTTAGAGGCTTTTGTAAATGCTAGGGAGTGGGTTGAAAAGAATTCGTAATTTACGGATTCTAATCAACCAAACAATCATGGAAAATCAACAAGGAGTAAACAGAAGAAGCTTCATTAAAAAGTCTTCTTTATTAACGATGGGGGCACTCGGAACAACCGGCCTAATGGCAGCACCACATCTAAAACCATTGCCAAGTTTTACCAAGGATAGCGATTTAAACATCTTTGGACCTAAGGAGGGCTATGCTCCACAGCTAGGAACTTTGGTTTCCATGATGAATTGGATGCGATATGTGATCTTAAGACCAGTACAGGATATGAGCGTATCCGATTTGGACTATTTGGTAGATGATGATGCCAATAGTATTGGTGCCATGTTAATGCATTTGGCTGCTACCGAACGCTTTTATCAAATTCATACTTTTGAAGGCAAAACCTGGGGCGATTGGTCAAAAGAAGATTCAGATAAATGGTCCGTAGCATCTGGTTTAGGTGAAAAAGCAAGAAAAGAAATCAAAGGAAAACCTTTGGATTATTATTTGGAAGAAATGACCAAGGTTAGAGAATTCACCTTATCAGAATTTGCTAAGCGTGATGATGATTGGCTCATGGCCGTCGATAACGAATTTCCCTGGGGTCCTACCAATAATTACTGCAAATGGTTCCATGTTTGTGAGCACGAGTCCAACCACAACGGACAATTTAAGTTTATAAAATCTAGAATCACTTCGTAACCTTGCAAATTCGAAAAGCTAAAAAAGAAGATGTTCAATTCATTGTGGAGATGCTAGCCAATGATAAATTGGGCAAACTTCGTGAGGATTATAAATTGCCACTACCCGAAAAATATTTTACAGCTTTTGAAAATATAGACAATGACCCTAATCAAGAACTGGTAGTAATTGAAAATGAATCGGGAGAAGTTATTGGAACATTACAACTAAGCTTTATTCAGTATTTAACCTATCAAGGTGGTATAAGAGCTCAGATTGAAGCAGTGCGCATCCATGAATCGTATCGTGGAAAAGGAATTGGAAAAAAACTTTTTGAATGGGCAATCACTCGGGCAAAAGAAAAAGGTGCTCATGTTCTCCAACTCACAACGGATAAAAAACGCCCAGAAGCTTTTGATTTTTATATTAAGCTTGGTTTTAAAGCTTCTCATGAGGGAATGAAATTACATTTTCTATAAGATTATCGATCATTTAGGGTGTTTTTTAAATAACCCATTTTAAAATCCCGCTTCCTTTCCTTATTTTGCAATTACTTTACAGAAACTTACTATGCAAAAAGTTACCAGATTATTTGATATCCCAAAGTATCAATTGGAAAAATTTCCCCTAGAAAACGCATTGGTTACCAAGTACAATGGCAAATGGGTTAGTACTTCCTCAAAGGAATATGTGGACAAGTCCAATGCCCTGAGTCGTGGTCTTTTACGATTAGGGATCAAACCAAATGATAAGATAGCCGTAATTTCAATGACCAATAGAACAGAATGGAACATCTGCGATATCGGTATTCTTCAAGTAGGGGCGCAAAACGTACCTATTTATCCCACTATTTCTGAAAATGACTACGAGTACATTTTAAACCATTCCGAAGCTAAATATTGTTTTGTTTCGTGTCAAGAAGTTCTGGATAAGGTGCTCTCCATTAGTGGGAAGTTAAAAAAGCTGAAAGACATATATTCTTTTGATGAACTTTCCAACTGTACCAATTGGTCGGCGGTTTTAGAAAAGGGTAAGGATGCTTCAAACCAAGATGATGTAGAAAAAAGAAAGGAAAACGTTCAACCTGAAGATTTAGCAACATTGATTTATACCTCTGGCACAACCGGAAGGCCAAAAGGGGTAATGCTCTCACACAACAACATAGTCTCAAATACCCTTTCCGCGCAAACAAGACTGCCGCTGGATCCCGGAGAAAAGATTTTAAGCTTTCTTCCCATCTGCCATATTTTTGAGCGTACCTTTTCCTATGTCGCACAATATCTCTGCCTAGAAATTCACTTTGCAGAGGGGTTGGATAAAATAAGTGATAATGTTAAAGAAGTAAAGCCTGCTTTCATGACCGTTGTTCCAAGATTGGCGGAAAAAGTATATGATGCAATCATTGCAAAGGGAGCTGCGCTTACTGGTGTGAAAAAGAAACTTTTCTTTTGGGCGGTTGAACTTGGGTTCAAATTTGAACCGTATGGAAAGAATGGATGGCTATATGAAAAGAAATTGGCCCTGGCCCGCAAGCTTATTTTTAGTAAATGGAAAGAAGGTCTTGGCGGTAACCTGAAGTTTATGGCCTCTGGTAGTGCTGCCCTACAGCCAAGGCTTGGCCATATTTTTGGAGCTGCTGGAATGCCCATAATGGAATGTTATGGCCTTACCGAAACTTCCCCTGGTATTTCTGTAACGGAACTGGACAACAAAGGTTGGAAAATTGGCAAAGTAGGTAGGATGATGGATGGTGTTGAAGTAAAGATTGCTGAGGATGGAGAAATTTTGTGCAAAGGTCCCAATGTAATGATGGGATATTACAAAGACCCAGAAAAAACGGCCGAGGTTATCAAAGACAATTATTTTCATACTGGGGATATAGGCGAAATTGATTCAGACGGGTTCTTACAGATTACAGATCGTAAAAAAGAAATGTTCAAGACCTCTGGAGGTAAATATGTAGCGCCACAACTACTTGAAAATAAATTTAAAGAATCTCGTTTCATTGAACAGGTCATGGTAGTAGGTGAAGGTGAGAAAATGCCAGCAGCCTTGATTCAACCTAATTTTGATTTCTTATACAAATGGGCTGAACTACATAATATTGTCCCAGGTGAAAATTCAGATATTATTTTAAATGACAAGGTGATTTCCAGAATACAGGAAGAAGTGGATTTGGCCAATGAAGATTTTGCCAAATGGGAAAAGGTAAAACAGTTTAGACTTACACCCGATGTATGGAGCATTGATGATGGTCACATGACCCCAACAATGAAGTTGAGAAGGAAAATAATAAAAGAAAAGTATCTCGATTTATACAATAACATCTATGGCCGCTAGTGCCTAATATGTATAGCTTTCCGCAAAAAAAATAAGCCAGCTTGTTGAGTTGGCTTTTCTATTTTAAGAAATATAATTTATTCAAATTTATTATGCATGCATAATAAATTTTAGTATATTTGATGCACCAAACCTCTTATATGAAAGATTTGACAATTGATTATGCCCTCAGAGCTACATGGCAAGCGGTAATCAAAATGTATAATGAAGAAGCGAAGGGTTATGGACTAACAATGGCCATAGGATTTACATTACTAAGTATTGATCCAAAAAAAGGGACGCCAAGTACAGCACTAGGTCCAAAAATGGGAATGGAAGCTACAAGTCTCTCAAGAATTCTAAAAAGTATTGAAGAAAGAGGATACATCCAAAGAAAGCCAAATCCGAAAGATGGAAGAGGGGTACTTATACATCTAACCGCTTTAGGGTTGGAAAAAAGGAAGGACTCCAAAGATGTGGTATTGCGTTTTAATGAGGTGGTAAGAGAAAATGTTTCAGATGAAGACCTCCAGGGGTTTTTTAAAACAACTGAGGTCATCAACAAACTTATTTTGGAAAAGAAAATATATATCAAAACAACTACTAATTAATTTAAACTTTTAATGAAAAGGCATATCAACAAAGTTGCCGTTATTGGTTCTGGTATTATGGGTAGTGGTATTGCCTGCCACTTTGCCAATATTGGGGTCGAGGTCTTGTTACTTGACATAGTTCCGAGAGAACTTAACGATAAGGAAAAGGCCAAAGGGCTTTCCCTTGAAAACAAGATTGTCCGAAATAGATTGGTCAATGACTCCTTATCGGCAGCATTAAAGTCCAAACCCTCCCCTATTTATCACCAAAAATTTGCCAGTAGAATTACGACGGGAAATCTTGAAGATGATATATCAAAAGTCAATGAAGTAGATTGGATTATTGAGGTTGTTGTTGAACGATTGGATATTAAGAAAAAGGTTTTTGAAAACTTAGAAAAATACCGCAAACCAGGCACTTTAATTACCTCCAATACCTCCGGTATTCCTATAAAATTCATGAGTGAAGGAAGAAGTGATGACTTTAAAGAGCATTTCTGCGGAACACACTTTTTTAACCCTGCCAGATATTTAAAACTTTTTGAAATTATTCCAGGTCCTGAGACATCACCAGAAGTTCTGGGTTTTTTAAATGGATATGGAGAGCAATTTTTAGGTAAGACTTCAGTAGTAGCAAAAGATACTCCTGCTTTTATTGGCAACAGAATAGGGATTTTTAGCATTCAAAGCCTATTCCATGCCGTTAAGGATTTGGGCATGACAGTGGAAGAAGTTGACAAACTTACTGGCCCGGTTATCGGTAGGCCAAAATCCGCAACCTTCCGTACAGTTGATGTTGTTGGCTTGGATACGTTGGTTCATGTTGCCAATGGCATTTATGAAAATTGTAAAGAAGACGAACGTCTTGAACTGTTTAAACTACCAGATTTCATCAATACCATGATGAAAAACAAATGGTTGGGGAGCAAATCAGGACAAGGGTTTTACAAAAAGGTAAAGGACGATAAGGGTAAAAGTGAAATCCTCACTTTGGATTTGGATTCAATGGACTATCGCTCTAAAAAAAGTGCAAAGTTTGCAACTTTAGAGTTGACCAAAACCATTGATAAGGTTGTTGACCGTTTTTCAGTGTTGACTTCAGGAAAAGATAAAGCCGGAGAATTTTACAGAAAAAGTTTTGGAGCCTTATTTGCTTACGTTTCCCATCGTATTCCCGAAATAACAGATGAGTTTTATAAGATTGATGATGCGATGAAAGCTGGTTTTGGATGGGAACATGGACCATTCCAAATTTGGGATGCAGTGGGACTTGATAAAGGTTTGGAGTTTATTAAAGCTGAAGGTTTAGAAGCTGCTTCTTGGGTTAATGAAATGAAAGAGTCTGGTATTGACACCTTTTATTCCGTTAAAGATGGTGCGACCCATTTTTATGATATTCCCAAAAAGGAGATGGAAAAAGTTCCAGGACAAGATGCATTCATCATTCTGGATAACATTAGAAAGTCTAACGAAGTCTATAAAAATAGTGGTGTTGTTGTAGAAGATTTGGGTGATGGAATCCTAAATGTGGAATTTCAATCCAAAATGAACACTATAGGTGGCGATGTTTTAGCTGGACTGAACAAAGCCATAGATCTTGCTGAAAAAGATTTTCAAGGATTGGTTGTTGGCAATCAAGCCGCAAACTTCTCTGTTGGCGCCAACATTGGAATGATTTTCATGATGGCAGTTGAGCAAGAATATGACGAGCTGAACATGGCCATCAAAATGTTTCAAGATACCATGATGCGCATGCGATATTCATCAATTCCAACCATTTCTGCACCTCATGGAATGTGCCTGGGAGGCGGATGCGAGCTTTCGCTACATGCAGACAAAGTTGTTGCGGCAGCAGAAACTTATATAGGTCTGGTTGAATTTGGGGTCGGAGTCATCCCTGGTGGTGGAGGTTCCAAGGAAATGGCATTGCGGGCATCTGATACTTTCAGAAAAAATGATGTTGAATTAAACGTACTCCAAGAGTACTTTTTGACTATTGGAATGGCAAAAGTGTCAACCTCAGCGTATGAAGCTTTCGATTTAGGAATCCTTCAAAAAGGAAAAGATGTAGTTGTCGTAAACAAAGACCGACAAATTGCTACAGCCAAAGCACATGCCAAATTAATGGCAGAAGCTGGGTATACGCAACCATCCAAAAGAAAAGATGTAAAGGTACTTGGAAAACAGGCATTGGGAATGTTTTTGGTTGGTACAGATTCCATGGAAGCTGGACATTACATCTCGGAGCACGATAAGAAAATAGCCAACAAATTGGCCTATGTAATGGCAGGTGGCGACTTATCCGAAGCTAGTTATGTTTCTGAGCAATACCTTTTAGATATTGAGCGTGAAGCATTTCTTTCACTTTGCACTGAAAGAAAAACACTGGAAAGGATTCAGCACATGTTGAAAACTGGCAAACCTTTAAGAAACTAGAATGAAAACAGCATATATCGTAAAAGCATACAGAACAGCGGTTGGTAAAGCACCCAAAGGATTGTTTCGATTCAAAAGACCGGATGAGTTGGCAGCGGAAACCATTGAGCATATGATGAATGAATTGCCCGGCCTGGATAAAAAAAGAATTGATGATGTCATTGTGGGCAATGCAATGCCAGAAGCGGAACAAGGCCTGAACATGGCTCGCTTAATCTCCTTAATGGGGCTTAATATTGATGATGTTCCTGGCGTTACCGTCAACAGATATTGCGCATCTGGATTGGAAACTATCGGAATTGCTACAGCAAAGATTCAGTCAGGTATGGCAGATTGTATTATTGCAGGTGGCGCTGAAAGCATGAGCTATATTCCTATGGGAGGTTATAAACCTACTCCAGATTATGCAACCGCAAAAGATGGTCATGAGGATTACTACTGGGGAATGGGCTTAACTGCCGAAGCCGTAGCCCAACAATTCAAGGTCTCTAGGGAAGATCAAGATGTATTTGCCTATAGTTCTCACATGAAAGCCTTAAAAGCACAAGAAGAGAATCGTTTCCAAGACCAAATTGTTCCTATTGAAGTAGAACACACATTTGTGAACGAAGCCGGTAAAAAAGAAACCAAAACATATACCGTAAATAAGGATGAAGGTCCAAGAAAAGGAACTAACATCCCAACGCTTAATAAACTTCGTCCTGTATTTGCCGCAGGCGGAAGTGTAACAGCCGGAAATTCTTCCCAGATGAGTGATGGAGCAGCCTTTGTGATGGTAATGAGTGAAGAAATGGTAAAAGAATTAAACATAGAACCCATTGCACGCTTGGTGAACTATGCAGCAGCAGGGGTTGAACCAAGAATCATGGGAATTGGACCTGTAAAAGCGATTCCAAAAGCATTGAAACAAGCTGGAATGAAGCAGGACGAAATTGATTTAATAGAATTGAATGAAGCATTTGCATCACAATCTTTGGCGGTCATGCGCGAATTGGACTTAAACCAAGAAATTGTAAATGTAAATGGTGGTGCAATTGCATTGGGACATCCCCTGGGCTGCACGGGTGCCAAACTTTCCGTGCAACTATTTGATGAGATGCGTAAGCGCAATATGCAAGGGAAATATGGAATGGTAACCATGTGCGTAGGAACAGGACAGGGCGCAGCGGGTATCTATGAATTTTTGAATTAGAATGAATTAAATAGTAATGCTATGAGTACTGAAACCCTAAATAAAGAAATTCTAAGAGGTGGTCAATTTTTGGTGAAAGAGACCAATTGTGAAGATGTTTTCACCCTGGAAGACTTGAACGAAGAACAGAAAATGATGCGTGAAAGTACCAAAGAGTTCGTAGATAGAGAACTTTGGGCGCATTGGGAACGTTTTGAGAAAAAAGACTATGCCTACACCGAGGAAACCATGCGAAAAGCAGGTGAACTTGGCTTGTTAAGCGTGGCGATCCCTGAGGCTTATGGCGGAATGGGAATGGGTTTTGTTTCCACAATGTTGGTTTGCGATTATATTTCGGGTGCTACAGGTTCGTTCAGTACTGCATTTGGTGCCCATACAGGTATTGGTACAATGCCAATAACACTTTATGGAACTGAGGAACAAAAACAAAAGTATGTTCCTAAACTAGCTTCAGGTGAGTGGTTTGGCGCGTATTGTCTAACAGAGCCCGGTGCTGGTTCGGATGCTAACTCCGGAAAAACAAAAGCAATACTTTCTGAAGATGGGAAACATTATAGCATTACGGGGCAAAAAATGTGGATTTCCAATGCTGGATTTTGTAGCCTGTTCATTGTTTTTGCAAGAATCGAAGATGATAAAAACATTACAGGTTTTATCGTTGAAAATGACCCTGCCAATGGGATTACTTTAGGTGATGAAGAAAAGAAATTGGGGATTCATGCCTCCTCTACCCGGCAAGTATTTTTCAATGAGACAAAAGTTCCTGTTGAAAATATGCTTTCTGAAAGGGGCAATGGGTTTAAAATAGCCATGAATGCTTTAAATGTAGGTCGAATCAAGTTGGCTGCCGCATGTTTGGAAGCACAAAGGCGCGTAATCAATGAAGCAACAAAATATGCCAATGAGCGCATCCAGTTTAAAACGCCCATAATAAATTTTGGTGCCATAAAAGCAAAAATTGCGGATATGGCAACCAATGCATATGTGGATGAATCTGCCTGTTATCGTGCAGCCAAAAATATTGAAGACAGGATTGCGATACGCGAAGCAGATGGTAATTCGCATCAAGAGGCAGAACTTAAAGGAGTTGAGGAATATGCCATAGAATGTTCTATTCTAAAAGTTGCAGTTTCTGAACATGTACAGGAAACAACGGATGAGGGTATTCAAATTTTTGGTGGAATGGGCTTTAGTGCAGATACACCAATGGAGTCTGCATGGAGAGATGCCCGTATATCTAGAATTTATGAGGGTACCAACGAAATAAATAGAATGTTGGCCGTAGGAATGTTGGTAAAGAAGGCTATGAAAGGTCATGTGGATTTATTAGGTCCGGCAACAGCTGTTGGAGAAGAACTCATGGGAATTCCATCTTTTGACACTCCTGATTTTTCAGAGCTTTTTGCTGAAGAAAAAGACCTAGTAGCCAGATTAAAAAAGGTTTTCTTGATGATAGCTGGAAGCGCTGTTCAAAAATTTGGCCCTAGTTTAGAAGAGCATCAAATGTTATTGATGTCTGCCTCAGATATTTTAATTCAAGTATATTTGTCAGAATCCGCTATCTTGCGAACGGAGAAAAATGTCAAAAAGTTTGGGGAAGATTCCCAGACTTCTCAAATTGCAATGTCTAGACTATATTTGTACAGAGCAGTGGACATCATCAACCAGAAAGGAAAAGAAGCCATTGTTTCTTTTGCAGAGGGCGATGAACAACGAATGATGTTAATGGGACTAAAACGTTTTACGAAATATACAAATCAACCCAATGTCGTGGCACTCCGCACACAAATTGCGGACAAGGTTGCAGCGGATAATGGGTATAACTTTGACTAATTCAAATAATGCTGAAACAAAGCTGATTTGGAAACCGCTCCTAAAGGAGCGGTTTTTTTGTTCTTAATTTTGAAGCAATAGACTGTTCCCTTGCCTGAAGTATATTATTAGCTAATGGTTTCCAAAATCTTCTCCTCACTCTTCTTTTTTGAAAAATTGATGGCGCATTCAATCAAAGCCAAATGTGAGTAAGCCTGTGGGAAGTTCCCCAACAAACGTTTTGTTTTAAAGTCGATATCCTCGCTAAACAATCCTAAATGGTTGCTATAGCTCAACAATCGTTCAAAATGTGCCAATGCTTTTTCTTCTTCCCCTATTTTGAATAGGCTGTTAATGAACCAGAATGTACAGATTGTAAAAGATGATGATGGCAATCCAAAGTCATCCTCGTTTTTGTATCGATAAAGTAATCCATCATTGCTCAAATCATCTTCAATTGCCCTGACCGTACTGACAAATTTGGGATCCTTTGCATGAATAAAACCGTAGGATTCCATCAACAATACAGAGGCATCCAAATGATGAGATCCATACGATTGTACAAATGCATTTACCTCGCTGTTCCATGCATTTTCATGAATATCTTCTTTCATTTCCTGTTCAAGAGCGGTCCATTTCTGTATTTTTCGGTCTTTACCAAAAATCTTGGCCACCTTTATGGCTCGATCTATAGCAACCCAACACAATACTTTGGAAAAGGTAAAATGACGATCCTCTCCCCTAAATTCCCAGATTCCTTTGTCGGGTTCTCTCCAGTGTTTGCTTACAATCCAAACAATACCCTTGGTAATGCTCCATAGATCTTCACCATTTTCAATATCGTTGCTAAACTTAGCCAACTGCTCATAAATAACATCCATTAGAATGCCATAAATATCGTTCTGCTTCTGTTTATACGCGGCATTTCCTATTCGGACCGGTTTTGAGCCTCGGTAACCTTCCAAATGGTCTAAAGTCTTTTCGGTAAGATTTTTTTCCTTGTTGATGCCATACATAATCTGGAGTTTTTCATCCTTATCAGGCATCAAATCAATAATAAACTGTAAATACCTTCTTGCCGAGTTTTTATGCCCCAATTCTGATACTACTTTTATCACCATTGAAGCATCCCTGATCCAACAGAAACGATAATCCCAATTCCGTACTTCGCCTATAGTTTCAGGTAAGGATGTCGTAGCAGCAGCAAGTACAGCACCCGTCTTGTCATAAGTCAACATCTTTAGCGTAATGGCACTCCTGATGATTTCTTTATTGAATTGTTTATAATCAGGAGTTCTATCCACCCAATCCAGCCAATAAATCTTTGTGCGTTCCAACTCCAAAGACATTTTTTCCGTAGTCGGCTTTAAAATCTTTTCGTTGTAACAAATCAAAAAATAGCCATCTTCCTTCAATTCTATTTCTTCACCCTCCAACACCATCTCTTTATTGAAATTGGTATAGAGAAAAAGCGTATCGAACTTTTTCTTGCTGGTAAGACTGACTATGAAATTGGTCTTGGCGTGATTGGTCGTTTTACCCTGGGCATACTCAAGCTTGGGATCATAGTGCACACTAAATTTAGGTGTCCCTGAAATATGCTTTACATAGCGGACAATTTCTGGTGGCGCATTGTATTTTCCATTGAGCTTGTGGTATCTGGGCATGAAGTCATGAACCTCAAAGGTATTTTCTCCATCAGAGTACCTGGTTACAAGTATTGCTGTATTTCTAAAATATTTTTGATGAATCTCATAATTGTACTTTGTCCTTATTTCAAAGCTACCTCCATTTTTATCATCAAGTAGTTTTGCAAAGACAGAAGTAGAATCAAATTGGGGTAAGCAACACCAGTCCAAAGAACCAGTATCAGAAATTATTGCAGCGCTTCTGCAGTTTCCAATTATTCCGTAATTTAGGTTGTCCATAGTAAGGATTAATATTTCTGTTGGTTATTGTAGGCTTTTACCTTATTATAAATCGATAAAATAGGAATTTTATTACAAACTTGCCCTAAAATCACCTTTAATGAGTAAAACTATAATTATTTCCAATAGACTCCCAGTACAATTGCAAATAAGTGAAGGCGGCCTAACAGCAATACCCAGTGTTGGTGGTTTGGCAACTGGCATGAAATCCGTACATAGTGGAGGCGAAAGTCTCTGGATTGGATGGTCTGGGCTAACAGATGAGGAAACTCCCCCTGAGCTTGAAGCTGACATTAACAAAGCTTTGGAGCAACACGCCTGTGCAAAAGTCAATCTTACCGAAAAAGAAATGGAAGGTTTCTATTTTGGATTTAGCAATAGAACCGTATGGCCATTGTTCCATTATTTTTTGGAGTACTCAGAATTTGAATTGGAATTTTGGAACACCTATAAAGCGGTAAACCAAAAATTCGCCGATGCCATCATTGAAAAATCCAATGAAGGTGATACCATATGGGTTCATGATTACCAGTTAATGTTGGTACCACAAATGGTCCGGGAAAAACGCCCAAATACCTCAATAGGTTTCTTTTTGCATATTCCTTTTCCCTCATACGAAATTTTTAGAACCTTGCCTTGGCGTGAAGAAGTTTTGGAAGGTCTGTTAGGCTCTGATTTGATTGGTTTTCACACCTACGATTATGAACGGCATTTTTTAAGTTCTGTACGGAGGTTGTTAGGTTTGGAAGTCAGCTTCAATGATATTTATCTGGACAATCGGGTAATCAAGGTGGATTCTTTCCCTATGGGAATTGATTACAAAAAATTTAAGGACGCTGCCATAGCCCATGAACAAATAACTAAAGAAAATAGAACCGATTTTCAAAAAAAATTAGATAGCCATAAGGCATCGGCTCCAGATACCAAACTTATTTTGTCCATAGATAGATTGGACTACAGCAAGGGTATTGCCAAACGCATCAACGCTTTTGAATACTTTTTGAATAAGTATCCTGAATACAAGGAAAAAGTGCGTTTGATTATATTGGCCGTTCCCTCCCGCTCCAATGTTCCTCAATATAAATTGCTTAAAAAAGAGATTGATGAATTAGTTGGACGCATAAACGGAGAACTTTCTAGCGTAAATTGGACACCAATCTGGTATTTCTATAGATCATTGCCTTTTGAAAACCTCATAGACCTATATACTTCAAGTGATATTGCTTGGCTTACGCCGCTGCGTGATGGAATGAATCTAGTGGCAAAGGAATATGTAGCTACACGTACTGATAAAACCGGTGTTTTGATTTTAAGTGAAATGGCTGGGTCTGCCAACGAAATGAATGAAGCATTGTTAATTAATCCCAACAACTTTGAGCAACAGGCTGATACGTTAAAAAGGGCGATTACCATGCCCAAAGAAGAACAGATGGCAAGAAATATGTTTCTTCAAAATAGACTTGAACGCTATAACGTGGAAGTATGGGCCAATGAATTTATGGGCGCACTCAACCGGAAAAGTGAGGACAATTATACCTTCGTATCCCAAAAAATGTCCAATACCATTTTGAATGAAATTACCGAAGAGTATTCAAAATCAAAAAAGAGACTTCTGTTTTTGGACTATGATGGTACTCTTGTTGGGTTTGACAAAGACCCACAGAAGGCTTCGCCCGATGAAGAATTGTACGAGATTTTGGACAAGCTGCATCAACAAGAAAATACCACCTTGTTTTTAATCAGTGGACGGGATAAACAGACCTTCTCCAGATGGTTTTTACCCAAACATTACAATATGATTGTGGAACATGGTGTCTGGATTTCGAGAAAAGGGGAGGAATTTAAATTATTGGAGAACGTGAAAGGTGATTGGATGGAAAAAATACGACCCGTATTGGAATCTTTTGTGGATAGAACGCCCGGCTCATTTATAGAAGAAAAGAACTATTCAATGGCATGGCATTACAGAAATACGGATCCAGACTTTGGTCAAAAAAGAGCTACAGAACTAAATACCGTGTTGACCAGTTTAATTGGCAATGATGATATTAGCATACTCAATGGAAACAAAGTGATGGAAGTAAAAAGCAGTAATGTAAATAAAGGTAGGGCTTCCGTGAGAATGTTGGGGGAGGATGAATACGATTTTGTCTTTGCAATTGGAGATGATTGGACCGATGAATTTATGTTTCAGGAACTTCCCGATTCTGCAGTAACAGTTAAAGTTGGACTTAAGAAGACCCAAGCCAAATATCACGTTGAGAACACTAAACGCGTGAGGGATTTACTCAAACAATTTACAGAATAATGAATTTCAGATTAGTATCAGCCTTATTTTTTCTTGTTTCCATATCTGTGAAGGGGCAGATAAACACAGAGGTTTATCTTTTTGATTTAAAAATGGAACTTGGTAATCCTGTCCTGTCAAATCCAAAGAACATATCAAATAATGAAGGGTACGACAATCAACCCTCTTTCTTAAACAATAATACAGTACTGTTTTCTTCAACCCGAGACGATCAGACGGACATTTTACGGTTCAATATTGAGGCAGGGAGTACAAGTTCATGGATTTCCAATACCCCAACCGGTAGTGAGTACTCCCCATTGAAGATTCCGAACAAAGATGCAATATCTGCCATTCGCCTAGATTTGGACGGATTGCAACGATTGTATGAATATGACATAAATACTGGCGAATCGGTTCCAATTGTAGAAGATTTAAAAGTAGGATACCATGTCTGGCACACTGACTCCATACTGGTTTCATCTGTTTTGGTAGACAACAGAATGGATTTGGTGGTTAGTAACCTAAAAGATAATTCCAATAGGACAATTAAAAAAAATGTAGGCCGTAGTCTGTGGAAAATTCCCAGTTCAGATTTAGTGAGTTTTATCAGCAAAGAGAAAAAAGTATGGGAGATAATGTCCTTGGACCCCAGTACCGGGACCATAAAAAAAATAGCCAACACGTATAAAAATGCAGAAGACATATGCTGGTTGGACAAGAACACTATCCTCACAGGAGCAGGAAAATCCATAATGAAATTCGATGTTGTAATGGACGTTGAATGGCAAGTCGTAATGAAATTCAAACAAGAGGAAATCAACAATATCTCTCGCATGGCCATCAACCCAAGTGGAAATCGATTGGCTTTTGTGGCAGAAGAATCGCCTGTAAACATTGTTCAAAAACAGCTTGATGCCTATAATAAAAGAGATATTGATGCATTTATGGAAACCTATTCTGAAAACATTAGACTTTTTGATTACCCAAATAAATTAATTTCAGAAGGCAAAAAAGCTATGAAAGAAGACTATAGTTCTTTCTTTGAAAACGTTCCTGATCTTCATTGCGAAATAAAAAACAGAATCGTAATTGGCAATAAAGTAATAGATGAAGAATACATTAGTGCCAATGGATCAAACTTTAGTGCCGTGGCCATTTATGAAGTAGAAAATGGCAAGATTGCCAAAGTAACCTTTCTTCGATAAATTTAATTAATCTCAAATAAAAATATGTCTTACTTCAATAAAACACTATTAGTTCTTTGCTTGGGTTTTGCTTCAACCTGCTTCTCGCAAACAGATTCTCGTTTATACGATATCATAAATGCAGTTTCGACTGAACGTATTGAACAAGATATTACAACGCTTGCCAATTTTGGAACCAGACATACGTTAAGTGATACGCTTTCACAAACACGTGGGATTGGTGCCGCAAGGCGTTGGATAAAAACAGAGTTTGAAAAAATTTCCACCGCTTGCAATGACTGTCTAGAGGTTTTTTATCAAAAAGACTTAGTAAAAAAGGAAGAAGGACAACGGATTGTGAAGGATGTTTGGGTTGTTAATGTCGTAGCCATTAAAAGAGGTTCCAAATATCCAAACAGGTTCATAATTATGAGTGGTGATATAGATTCCCGAGTAAGTGACCCCAATGATTTTACCTCTGATTCTCCAGGTGCCAACGACAATGCCAGTGGAATGGCAGGAACTATTGAAGCCGCACGTGTACTTTCCAAATATGACTTTGAAAGCAGTATAATTTTTGTTGGACTTTCTGGGGAAGAGCAAGGTTTATATGGGGGAAAGGGACTCGCACAGCATGCTAAGGAAAAGGGATGGAATATTGTTGGTATCTTGAATAACGACATGATTGGAAACATCACTGGGGTGAGTGGAGTTGTCAGTAACCGTGATTTTAGAATTTTTTCAGAACCTGTACCACAAACAGAAACTGAACAACAACGCCGTGCAAGGCGTTTTTATGGTGGAGAGGTAGATGGAATTTCCAGGCAATTGGCGCGATATGTTTATAAGACCACTAAAACTTATATGCCTGAAATGAACCCTATGATGATTTATCGTTTAGATCGATTTGGACGAGGTGGACACCACAGACCATTCAATGATGCCGGTTTTGCCGGTATCCGGATTATGGAGTCCCATGAAAATTATACGCAGCAACATCAAGACATTCGTGTGGAAGATGGTATTGCTTATGGTGATGTATTGGAACATGTGAATTTTGAATATGCCAAAAAGTTAACGGCAGTAAATGCTATAAACTTGGCTTCCATTGCTTGGGCACCTCCTGCTCCAACAACGGTAGAAATTGGGGGCATTGTTGAACCTTCCGCAAAACTAAAGTGGAGCAAAGTTGAAGGCGCCATGGGATATAAAATCTATTGGAGAGACACCACCTCACCTACTTGGGACAATTTTAAATATGTTGGTAACCTAAACGAATCCACATTAGATGGCATAGTAATTGACAATTATTTCTTTGGAGTTTCGGCTGTGGGTAAGGATGGCCATGAAAGTCCAGTTGTATTTCCAAATAAAGTATTTAGATAGTAAATCAAAATAAGTTTAAAAAGTTTTAAGTCAACATATGAAAATACGTTTTGCAATCGTCCTTTTTTTAGTTACCCTATTTTTTTCCAATGCCCAAAATTTCACCAAACAAGACACTTTAAGGGGAAGTATTACTCCTGAACGTGCTTGGTGGGATGTTAACTATTACAACCTGAACATTAAGGTGCAACCTGAAAAAGAGTTTATTGCTGGTTATAACATCATCAGGTATAAAGTTTTGGAAGAATCAGATGTTATTCAAATTGATTTACAAAAACCTCTAAAAATAGATGCAGTATCGCAGAACAATATAGACCTTGATTACACTTCATACGGTTCGGCTCATTTCATCCATTTAAAGAAAAAACAAGTTCCGGGGGAGTATAACGAATTGTATGTACAATATTCTGGAAATCCTAAAAAAGCTATAAGAGCCCCATGGGATGGTGGTTTTTCCTGGAAAAAAGATGACAATAGTAAACCTTTTGTAGCCACCTCTTGCCAAGGTTTGGGTGCAAGTGTTTGGTGGCCCAACAAAGATCATATGTATGACGAGGTCGATAGTATGCGCATTGCCATTGATGTTCCAAAGGATCTGGTCGCCGTTTCAAATGGCCGATTAAGGGAAGAATATCTTTATGATTTTGGAGGCTATAAATTGTATGACTGGTTTGTATCCAATCCCATAAATAACTATGGGGTAAATGTGAACATTGGGGACTACGTAAATTTTGGAGAAAAATATGAAGGTGAAAAGGGAACCTTAGATCTAGATTATTATGTCTTGCGTGATAATCTGGAAAAAGCGAAAGAACAGTTTAAACAAACCCCATTAATGTTGGAAGCTTTTGAGCATTGGTTTGGGCCTTATCCTTTTTATGAAGATAGCTTTAAATTAGTAGAAGTCCCCTATTTGGGTATGGAACACCAAAGTTCGGTTACCTATGGTAACAAATACCAAAATGGGTATTTGGGCAAAGACCTCTCCGGGACAGGATGGGGCTTAAAGTTTGATTTTATAATCATTCACGAAGCAGGACATGAGTGGTTTGCCAATAATATAACCTATAAGGACATTGCGGACATGTGGATTCATGAAGGATTCACCGCTTACTCAGAAAACCTGTATTTAGATTATCATTTTGGTACAAAAGCCGCTTCAGAATATGTGATAGGAACACGCGCAAACATTCAAAATGACCGCCCCATTATAGGTACTTACAATGTGAACAAGAAAGGTTCTGGAGATATGTATTACAAAGGAGCCAATATGCTTCATACCTTGCGACAACTCATCGAGGACGATGAGCTATGGAGACAAGTTCTTAGAGGATTAAATACCGAGTTTTATCACCAAACGGTTACTACAGAACAGATTGAAAACTACATCAGCAAAAAAACAAAGAAAGACCTGTCCGCTTTTTTCAACCAATATTTGCGTACTACCCTAATTCCTAAATTGGAGTACAAACTAGACGATACCACCATCACCTACAGATATGTGGATATCGTGGAGAATTTTGATATGCCCGTCCGAGTTTTTACTGGAGAAACCGAAAAATGGCTTTTCCCAAGCAAAGAATGGAAGACGGAAACCTTACAAAACCAAAATGTTGTTTTTGATGAAAACTTTTACATTGAGCACCAAAAACTATAATGTTATTCTTGTCGCTTTAGTTTTACAGAATTAAAGGCTGTAAGTGGCTGGGAATCGCCTTCACCATTGTCGGTGTAACTTGCCGTCAATACCATGACTTTATCTCCCTGCTCTGGTTTTGGAGTAATTGTCCCCGAAGTAGGCAACGACTTGCGTTTCTTTTTCCCCGTATCCGTCAAGGATTGTATGTACCTAACAATCTGAATTGCCTCGCTTTGGGTAACATCTGGGTGCGCCGGCATTACCACTTCGCCCCAAACTCCGCCTCCACCTAAAATTATCTTATTTCTAAGATAAGTACTTGCCCGTGGGGTAGTTTTATGCTTAAGGGATACATCTAAATAGGATGGCCCAATTGAAGCTTCTTTCTCTTTATGGCAAGTTTTACAATCCAAATTCTGTGTCAAGGCTTTTCCTGATACCACAGATGATATTTGTTGATGCCCTACCGACATTCCAACTTCATCAAGACTTTCCAAATAATCGACCGCAACAAAAATATTGGAGGTATCAATAGTGTCCGTACCATCCGGGTCCGTAACCTCGATAGTATATGAAATAGATTTTCCTTCAGTAAAGGTGGAATCTGAATTATTAAGTACAATGGCAATTTCTGGTTTTGAATTCCCGGCATTAACGGCAATATTTTCACTTTCTTTTTCAGCCCCGTTAGCATCTTTTGCCGTAACTGATAATTTAAATTGTCCCGATTTTTGGTACGTGTAGGACGTTTCTGAGGTCGTTGTTTCCTGGATTTCCCCGTTTCCAAAATCCCAGATATAGGCTATAGCGTCTTTTTCCTTGTCATAAGCTGCAACCTCGGCAGAAATTGTAAGCGGAAGTTTTCCTGAGGTTTTATCCACAGTTAAGCTATCAATCACAGGTGGGCGATTTCCACCGTTATATTCTACATAACTCAACCCAGAATCATGGTTTTGCGAAAACCATCCAGAACCATATTCCAAAAGATACAGACGCCCGTCAGGCCCCATTTCCATATCAATCAAATTGTTCACTTTTATGTCTGACCCAAACGGTTCCATTTTATTAAAGCCACCGTCCTCAAAAAGTGTTACTGCCTTCATCCATCCACGAATCCAATCATAGATAATCACTTTTTCATCGTAGTAGTCAGGTAGACTCACACTTTTATCATACATATCGGCATAATAGGTAGGTCCCGCCATGGCATTCCTGCCTCCTGTTGCCACCTGTGGAAAATACTTTGATTCTACATAGGGATAAAAGGCATAAGCCGGCATCGCCGGAGGCAATTCCGTTAATCCTGTATTGTTTCTTGAATTATTTATCGGTTTTTCTGGGTCAAATGCCTCTCCGCTTTCACCGGTTTCATAGTCATAGGCTACATATGGTTTGTTGTCCCCGATAAATAATGGCCATCCAAAATTTCCTGCTTTCCGTGCTTGATTCATTTCATCATACCCGCGAGGACCTCTGAGTTTCAAATCGTCTTTTCTGGCATCTGGACCAACATCCCCCCAATACACATACCCTTTTTTAGGGTCAACGGAAATACGGTAGGGGTTACGATGTCCCATGGTATAAATCTCAGGTCTTGTTTTTTCCATGCCTACAGGAAATAAATTTCCCTCGGGAATATCATAACTTCCATCTTCATTGACCTTTATTCGAATAATTTTACCTCGTAAATCATTGGTGTTGGCAGAAGATCTTCGGGCATCGTACTGCTCATGTCCAGGGATATCATTTAAGGGCCCATATCCCCTACTTACATATTTAACACCTCTTTCATTAAATGGTGTGGTGTTGTCGCCTGTAGATAGATACAACAATTTATCGGGGCCGAAAGCAATAGATCCTCCTGTATGACAACATATTTCACGTTGGCTGTCCACATCAAGAATCACTTGTTCGGATTCCAAATCGAAAACATTGTCCTTGAACTTAAAACGTGATAATCTGTTCACCCATTTATCACCAGTTGGTGCATAAAAGACATACACCCAATGGTTGGTCTCATAATCTGGGTCTTTTTGCAATCCCATTAAACCTTCTTCGGCATTTACCCCTTCAGCTTCCAATACTTTATGATAAACATCCAAAAGTGCAACTTGACTTACTTTACCTGTTTCGGCAGAATAATGCATAATCTCTCCCCTTCTTTGGGCAATCAGCACATCATTGTTAGGTAATATTGTCATTTCTGTTGGCTCATAAAACGTTCCGGTAAGCAATGGTTTTTTAGAAAACCTATCCATATCTGGAGGGGTTTGGGTTGTGGCTTTACCATAATCCAAAACCAAATTTTCACCAATGGCATATTGTATTCCTCCTAACAGGTGCTTTAAAAACAATTCCTCGGAAAAGCTCTCATCGGTGTGCCCTGCAGCTGTGTAAAATGCCCTTCCTCCGTCATATTCATGGTACCAACTCATAGGGTGAAAATCTCCCATAGTACCGCCTTCATAGGTGCTCTCATCGACAGTGACAAGAACATTTACATTGGTGTTGAACTTATCAAAATTGTACAGTTCGTCTGTTCGAGTCCAAATCGAATCAGTGAAAAAATTGGTTGCTGCAAAGTTTTTATCCTTAATTACAAAATTGGACTCCGGCGTTCCACTTGGATGACTTTGAAAATATCCTCCCACTAACTTGCCGTACCAGCCCCAATCGTATTCGGTATCCGTTGCCGCATGGATTCCTATAAATCCTCCACCGGATTGTATGTAGCGTTCAAAAGCCGCTTCCTGTTGATAATCCAATACGTTTCCTGTTGTGCTCAAAAAAACAATTGCTGAATAGTTTTTTAGGTTTTCATCCGTGAACAAATCCCCATTAGTTGTTGTATCGACACTAAAATTATTTTCCGCACCCAATTTTTTAATTGCATCAATTCCTGTTGGAATAGATTTGTGTTTATATCCCATAGTCTTGGAAAAAATCAAAATCTTTGGATTACCATACCTTTTCTTATTACAACTATTAAAAATAAAACCCATAACAATCAGGGAAGCGACTAAAACTTTTTTCATGAATTGATAACTTAGTAAAGAATTATTAGAACTGCTAAAATACATTTCGTGTTTACTTATTCTTTCAAAAGTCAGATATTTTATGATAAAAATTTATAACATAGCGCTCTTTTACTATCACTTTTGATGAAAAATATTCAAGAATACTATTTTAAGGATAATTCTTTATGGCGTAAATGGCTTCATGAAAATCATAGCTTATCCAAAGGCATATATCTAATTTTTTATAAAGTAGACCATGAAATGGAAAGTATGCGTTGGGAAGAGGCGGTCAAAGTAGCACTATGTTATGGATGGATAGACAGTACTGTGAAAAGTCTTGGGAATGGTAGGCGCAGACAATATTTCTGTCCTAGAAAGCCAAAAAGTGTTTGGAGCAAGGTAAATAAAGATCATATCAAAAATTTAATGGCTCATGGCCTAATGCACGAAAGTGGATTAGAGAGTATAGAAATTGCTAAAAAGAATGACTCTTGGACAGCATTGGATGATGTGGAAAATGATATTATTCCAAATGATTTGCAATGTGCATTTGATAAAAACCACCTGGCCTTTGAAAATTTTCAAAATTTCACCAAGAGTCAACGCAAAAGCTATTTGTATTGGCTTAATCAAGCAAAACGGGAAGAAACAAGACTAAAACGAATTGTTGAAATTGTGAAATCGAGTTTGAAAAACATTAAATACCGAAACCCTGGGAGCAGATAATTGTGTTAACAACACGTTAAGAATTTCGGCTGCTCTTTTTGGTATCTTTAACCGACTAATTCAACTGACTCAAAAATGAAAAAATTACTCATCCTTGCGGTGCTTTGTGCATCAATTCCCCTATTCGCACAAGAGAAAGAAAAAAAAGAAGATAAAAAATGGGATGTATCCAACCCAGAAGGGCAATTTAATTACAAAGAACACAAATTCACTACAAACGAAGGTACTTGGATGAACCTCGATGTAAGTCCAGATGGGAAAAATATCGTTTTTGACCTTCTTGGAGATATTTACATCATGCCTATTTCTGGTGGAAATGCAAAAACACTTAGATCAGGAATCCCTTTTGAAGTACAACCACGTTTTAGTCCAGATGGAACAAAAATAGCTTTTACCAGTGATGCCGGTGGCGGGGACAATATCTGGCTAATGGATGTAGATGGTTCAAATGTCAAACAAGTTTCAGAAGAAAAATTTAGACTGCTCAACAATCCATACTGGATGCCCGATGGTAACTACCTTGTGGCAAGAAAACATTTTACCTCACAACGCTCATTGGGGGCCGGTGAAATCTGGCAGTATCATATTTCAGGTGGTTCAGGCCTGCAATTGACCAAACGTAAGAACGACCAACAGGATGTAAACGAACCTTGTATTTCGCCTGATGGGAAATACCTGTATTATAGCGAGGATGTATATCCTGGAGGATTTTTTCAATACAACAAAGACCCTAATAAACAGATCTATGCCATAAAACGATATGACTTTGAGACAGGCAAAACCAATACGGTTACGGGCGGTCCTGGGGGGGCTGCCAGACCTCAACTATCAAGAGACGGTAAAATGCTAGCTTTTGTAAAAAGAGTACGTACCAAAACCGTTTTATATTTACATGATTTACAAACTGGTGAGGAGTGGCCAATTTTGGATGAACTCAATAAAGATCAGCAGGAGGCATGGGCTATTTTTGGGGTGTATCCAAATTTTAATTGGATGCCGAACAATGAGGAAATTGTATTCTGGAACAAGGGGAAAATTTACCGAATAAATATAAACACTCAAGAGGTAATCAATATTCCTTTTACCGTTGATGCAAATATCAAAATTGCAGAAACCCTTAGGGTCGATTCTCCTGTGGCACCAGATCAATTTACCGCCAAAGTAATTCGCCATGCGGTTACCTCTCCAGATGAAAAAACTCTTGTATTTAATGCATTAGGGCATTTATGGTCTAAAAAATTACCCAACGGAAAACCCAAAAGGTTGACAAACGATTCCAATTTTGAATTTGAACCAGCATTTTCACCAGATGGAAAAACTATTGCATACGTTACCTGGAATGATGAAGATCTGGGAGCCATACATAAAATTGCCCTGACAGGAGGCGCATCAAAAAAAATAACTACCGCAAAAGGTATTTATAGAACCCCTTCTTTCAGTCCAGATGGAACTATGATTACGTTTAGAAAAGAACCTGGAAATAATGACCAAGGAAGAAGCTTTTCCAAAAAAACGGGTGTCTATACAATGAATCCCGACGGATCCAATCAAAAGTTGATTTCTGAAGAAGGTGAATATCCTATGTTTTCAAAAGATGGCAAACGTATTTTTTATCAAACCGGAGGCACTTATTTTGGTCAATTAACGAAACACTTAAAATCAATTGACCTCAATGGTAAAGATGAAAAAACACATGTGAAGTCAAAGTATGCCAATCGGTTAGTGCCTAGTCCCGACAACCAATGGATTGCATTTACAAATCTGCACAAGGCCTATATAGCACCTTTGGTTCTTAATGGAAAGGAAATCGATTTGGACAATAAAACAAAGTCCGTTCCCGTGTCGCAGATTTCGAAGGATGCAGGAATCAATCTAAATTGGTCCAAGGACAGTAAAAAAATCTTTTGGACTTTGGGGGATGAATATTTTACAAATGCAATTAAGGACAGATACACTTTCCTTCCTGATTCTCCTGAAAAAGTGGCAAAATTAGATAGTGTAGGCACCAAAATTGGATTGATATCCAAAACCGATAAACCTTCTGGACGAATTGCATTCACCAATGCCCGAATTATTACCATGGAAGGAGACGAAGTGATTGAACAGGGCACTTTGATTGTAAATGAAAACCGGATTGAATATCTAGGTAAATCCAATGAAATAAATGTTCCGGAAAATGCCAAGATTTTTGACGTTTCTGGAAAGACTATAATGCCGGGAATCGTAGACGCGCATGCACACATAGGGGGTTTTAGATACGGACTCACCACACAAAAACATTGGCAGCTTTATGCAAATTTGGCTTTTGGAGTCACTACCTCGCATGATCCATCTGCAAACACTGAATCCATATTTGCGATGTCTGAATTAATTAAAAACGGAGATATGATTGGTCCACGTTTATATTCAACCGGTATCATTCTTTATGGAGCAGATGGGGACTTTAAAGCTGAAATCAATAGTCTGGATGATGCAAGATCCGCAATTCGCAGAACCAAAGCTTTTGGAGCAAAATCGGTAAAAAGTTACAACCAGCCCCGACGCGATCAGCGGCAACAGGTGATGCGAGCTGCACGCGAATTGGGAATAAATGTTGTCCCTGAAGGAGGTTCCACCTTTTATCATAACATGTCCATGATAATGGATGGCCATACGGGAATAGAACATAACATCCCTGTGGCTCCTGTTTACAAAGATGTTACGGAACTATGGAAAACCAGTAAATCAGGATACACTCCTACCCTAATTGTGAACTATGGCGGCATGAATGGAGAATATTGGTTTTATCAAAAGGATAAGGTATGGGAAAACGAAAAACTCTTAAAATATACCCCAAGAGGTTTGGTGGATTCACGATCAAGATATCGAACCATGATACCTGACGAAGAATATGAAAACGGCCATATTTTGGTATCCAAAACGGCTACAGCCCTTACCAATCATGGCGTAAAAGTTAATTTAGGTGCGCATGGCCAATTGCAAGGTCTTGGTGCACATTGGGAACTATGGTTGCTTCATCAAGGTGGATTGACCAATATGCAAGCCTTAAAAGCGGCAACCATTAATGGTGCAGAATATATTGGTGCCGGGTCTGATATCGGGTCACTGAAAGTGGGCAAACTGGCGGATTTAATTGTATTGGACAAGAACCCCTTAGAAGATATTCGCAATACTGAAACCGTAAAATATACCATGATCAATGGTAGACTTTATGATACGGGTACCCTAAACGAAATAGGAAATACGGAAAATGAGCGTGGCAAGTTTTGGTGGGAAAACAATAAATACAATGCGGCTTTCCCTTGGCATGAGGAAGCCCAAAGTTTTACAAGACCAGGCTGCGGTTGCCATATTGGTCATAATTAATAATTATACTTTTGAATTGAAAAGAATCAGCATGAAAAAAATACTTACCCTTGCGATGCTTTTTGCATCAACCATACTATTTTGCCAAGAATTTTCCATGGACCTTATTCAGGATATGAAGCCAAGAAACATAGGTCCAGGTGGAATGAGTGGGCGTGTTACCGCTATAGATGTAGTTACCACCAATCCAGATGTAATGTACGTTGGAACTGCTTCAGGTGGAGTATGGAAATCAACTTCAGGTGGAATTAAATGGAGTCCCATTTTTGATAAGGAGGTTACTGCCTCGGTTGGTGCAATTGCAATTCAACAATCAAACCCGTCAGTCGTTTGGGTAGGTACTGGTGAAGGAAATCCAAGAAATAGTTTAAATGGAGGGTACGGAATTTACAAATCGTTGGATGGAGGTAAATCCTGGAAATCCATGGGATTGGAAAAAACCCGGCATATCCACCGTGTAATTATCGACCCTGCCGACCCGAATGTGGTCTATGTTGGTGCGATAGGTTCTCCATGGGGTGTTCATGCTGAACGTGGAGTGTATAAAACTACAGATGGAGGCGAAACGTGGAAAAAGATTTTGTTTGTAAACGATAAAACGGGAGTGGCCGATTTGGTCATGGACCCAACAAATCCAAATAAGCTGATTGCCGCCATGTGGGAACATAAACGAGACCCATGGTTTTTTAAATCCGGAGGAGAAGGTAGTGGACTTTATATGACCCATGATGGAGGAACAAACTGGAAAGAATTGACAGATGAAGATGGATTGCCCAAAGGAGAACTAGGTAGGATTGGTATTGCCATTGCAAAAAATAAACCCAACATTGTTTACGCTTTGGTAGAAGCAAAAAAGAATGCGCTTTACAAATCCGAAGACGGTGGTTTTAAATGGAAGAAAATCAATGACAAAAATGATATTGGAAATAGACCATTCTATTACTCAGATATTTTTGTTGACCCAGAGAATGAGAATCGTGTCTATTCTGTTTTTACCTATGTAAATTCCTCAGAAGATGGTGGAAAAAATTTCTCCCAATTGATGCCAGCCTATGGGGTAGATAATGGTGTACATCCAGATCATCACAGTTGGTGGATTCACCCTGAAAATGGGCAATTTATGATTGATGGGAATGATGGGGGAATGAATATTACCAAAGATGGTGGTAAAACATGGCGGTTTATCGGCAATCTGCCTGTAGCCCAGTTTTATCACATAAATATTGATAATGAATATCCCTATAATGTATATGGCGGCATGCAAGATAATGGTTCATGGCGAGGCCCGGCCTATGCTTGGAGAGCTCAGGGTATCCGCAATAGCTACTGGCAAGAAATTGCTTTTGGGGATGGTTTTGATGTTGTTCCTGATTTGGATGACAACCAATTTGGGTATGCCATGAGTCAACAGGGTTATGTATCCAGATATGATTGGAAAACAGGAAATAATTATACAGTTAGACCTACACCTCCAGATGCAAAAACCAAATTGCGATTTAACTGGAATGCAGGAATAGGCCAAGACCCTTTTGATAATAGTACGGTATATTTTGGAAGTCAGTTTGTGCATAAATCAACTGACAAGGGGTTGACATGGGAAATAATTTCACCCGACATGACCACCAATGACAAGGAAAAACAAAAGCAAAGTGAGAGTGGAGGGCTGACCATGGATGCCACTGGTGCAGAAAACCATTGTACTATTTTGGTTATTGAGTCTTCTCCCGTTGAAAAAGACATGCTCTGGATAGGAACGGATGATGGAAAAGTACATTATACACAGAATGGAGGCGCTAGCTGGACAGAGGTAACTTCCAATATAAAAGGACTCCCGACAGGAAGCTGGATTCCCCAAATTAAAGCCTCCAATAAGAATAAAGGAGAAGCCTTATTGATCGCCAATGATTACAGAAGGTTCAATTACACACCCTACGCATATCGAACTAAAGATTATGGTAAAACATGGACTCGAATTGTTGATGCAAGCGATGTGGAAAGTTATACCCTTTCCATTGTTGAGGACTCTGAGAATTCTAATTTAATGTTTTTGGGCACTGATGATGGGCTTTACATTTCTTTTGATGCTGGGAACAAATGGCAAAAATGGACAGAAGGTTTTCCAACTGTTTCAGTCAAAGATTTAGTAATCCACCCTAGAGAACATGATTTGGTTATTGGTACTTTTGGGCGGGCCGCTTGGGTTTTGGATGATATCCGCCCTTTAAGAACTCTTGCCAACAAGAATACCATCCTTCAAAAGGATATCAAACTTTTTAATAGTCCCACAGCATATTTGGCTGCTTATCAACAAGCAACGGGAAGTCGATTTGGGGGAGATGCCCTTTACAATGGAGAAAATCGCAAATACGGTGCAATGATCACCTATTACTTAAAGGAAGGCAAGAAAAAAGAAAAGCCCAAAAAAAATGATGAAAAGGACAAAGAAGAAAAAGACACTGAATCCGCATCTAAAAAAGAAGAACAGACAGGAGTACAAAAGAAAGATTCTATTCAATTTGACTTTTTTGATGGAAACAGGTTGATTCGAACCCTGAAATACAAAACTCCAGAAAAAGCTGGATTTCATAGAATCTATTGGTCACTTGATGAGAAAGGACCTGATAGACCCTCCAGAAAGATTAGCACCTCTAAAAAGGAACCAAGTGGAATTGAGGTCAAACCTGGTACATATAAGGTAAAAGTTAGTCATGGTATGGTTTCGGACTCTACATCCATTAAGGTAGAAACCGACCCAAGGATAACTGTTTCAAAAGCTGCCACCACTGAGGTTTACAATACTGGAAAAAAATTGGAAGGATATACGCAAATGGCAGCAGATGCAGTAAAACAATTGATAGAAAGCAAGAATTTGGCAAATAAATTCCAAAAGGAGATGAAAGATTTGGATGAAGAAAAATATAAAGACCAAATAAAGGCTTCAAAAGATATTGTAAAACAAATTGATTCTGTTGTGGCGCAATATATAGGCAAAGAAGATAAACGCCAGGGTATTACCCGTAATCCTGAACTAACGGTTACCCAGCGTATCAACACCGCAAGTTGGTATGTTGGTAGTCGAAAAACCGGACTGACCAAAACTGAAAATGATTTAATTAAATTCGCCGAGGATGATTTAAAAACGGCTATTGACAAGACCAACAGCTTTTTTCAAGAAAAGTGGACACCTTATCGAGCATCTGTTGAATCCTTGGATTTATCCCCGTTTAAAGAAACAGAAACATTTAGCATAGATTAATGAGAAAGGTTTTAGGTTTTTTGCTGTTGTTTTTTGCACTAGCTCAAATGAGTGCACAGCAAACTGGTGAAAACGAGTTAGGAGCATGGTACATGTATTTTGGGGCCAATAAAATTTCCAAACGCTTCAGCCTGCATACTGAGGCCCAGTTTCGCTATTATGAAACCACCTCAAACTTTAATCAACTGCTTCTACGAACCGGATTGAACTATCATATCAACAGTAATGCTATAGCAACTTTGGGGTATGGTTTCATAGAAACAGATGGCATATTCCAAGATAGTCCAAGTGAAGCGAACTCCAAGGAAAACCGAATATTTCAACAATTTATCTTAAAGAACAAAGTTTGGGAGTTTCTCTTTGAACATCGTTATCGCTTGGAACAGCGTTTCATTGAGGCAAGAGATATTACAAGTGACCCTGAAATAGACCTTTCAAGAACAGAGCACCGTGCACGTTATCGTATACAAATGACTTTACCATTGACCAATACCTTTTTCTTGAATTTTTATGATGAGTTGTTCATCAACCTACAAGACAATCTTTTTGGACAAAATCGTTTGTATGGTGCTCTGGGAATCCACATTACCGAAAATAGCAGCATTCAATTTGGATATCTTCGAAACCAGTTTACCAATGCAGTTTTTGATCGTTTGCAGATAGGATTCTTCTACAATCCCGACTTAAGAGGTGTGTTTAAAAAGAAAAAGGTCCAAAAAAATGATTAAGCTGAAATCGTAAATAGTTCTCTTTCTAGAACTGCCATATTTTAGTTTCCAAATGAGTCTAAAAAGTAAAATTTTTGAAGTCGCGGTACAGGGAACACACAACTTGGCCATTCCCGATGATATTGTCTTGCCTTTTCTGGAAAAAGGGTTCAAAAGGGTCCAAGTGGAAGCCAGTTTTGAGGGTAGAAGCATTACATTTCATGGAGCCCTTCAGAAGAGACATGGCAGCTATTTTATGATGTTCAGCAAAAACCACCAAAAAGCACTGGAAATTTTTCCCAATGACTATTTTCAACTTCAGTTTTTTGAAGACACTTCAAAATATGGAGTAGAAGTACCAGAGGAATTTAGTGCAGTACTTTATAGTGATGCTGATGCGCATAGAATTTTTGAATCCTTTACTGCTGGAAAAAAGCGGGGAATCATATACATGATTTCCAGATACAAAAACTCCCAAACCCGAATAGATAAGTCCATTCTGCTCTGCGAAAATCTTAAAAAGGGCATTCGGGAAAATAAAGAGCTTCTAAAAACCTTTTAAGTTGACATCATCTCAAATTATCTGTAACTTAGACAAAACCTAAAAACACTTTCGATGAAAAAGATAAGCGCAATGATTGTGGGACTTCTTTTGGTCACCACCTTTAGTTGTAAACAAGTAAAAAAAGAAGCAGAAACTACTTCTGAAGAAATAGAAGAAGTTGTTGAAGAGGTCAAAGAGATGGCCAAGGCAGAAACAATAACATTTAAGATGGAACCAAAAAGTGATAGTGGTGTTTCTGGCGAAGTAACTTTTTCACAAGAAAATGGAAATGTAGTCATGAAGGCCATGTTAACAGGTCTTACCGAAGGTGAACATGCTATTCATATCCATGAAAAAGCGGATTGCTCCTCAGCAGATGGAAAATCAACCGGAGGACATTGGAATCCAACCTTTCAACCACATGCCAAATGGGGTGCTGAAGGAGGATATCATAAAGGGGACATTGGTAATTTTGTCGCCAATGCAGAAGGTATTGCAACAGTCGATTTTGCCACTAATGAATGGTGCATAGGATGTGATGATGAAACAAAAAATATAGTAGGAAAAGCTGTTATTGTTCACCAGGGAGTAGACGATTTCACCTCTCAACCCAGCGGTGCAGCTGGTGCACGCGTAGCCTGCACTGGTATTATCCAATAATAAAACAAAGTAATCACAAAAAAAAACCACCAATCGGTGGTTTTTTTTATTCTTTAAAATGACCAAAAAGTTCTAAAAAGGCTACTTTCGATATTGAAAATAGACTATGCCCAAAAACCGCAGTTTTGTTCTTTTTGAACCAGCCAAAAGCCCCATTTTTTATGGGTATGTCATTATGGTCATCGGTACAATTGGTGTTTTTTGCAGCGTACCCGGCCAAACTATTGGGGTTTCGGTGTTCACAGATCCCGTAAAAGATGCCTTGGGTCTTACCAGAAATCAATTTAGCAATGCTTATATGATTGGCACCATTGTAAGTTCATTGGTAATCGGTAGGGCTGGAGTTTGGTTTGATCGCTATGGGGCACGTTATGTTGCCTTTTTTGCCATTGTGGTATTGGCAATTACTGTGCTGTTATGCTCTTTTTCGGCACAAATGAGTGAGTCCATTAAAACCTTGCTGGCACAAGATACTTGGTTAATCCCTTTTTTGTTAATGACCGCCCTGTTCTTTCTACTTCGCTTTTCGGGGCAGGGAGTTTTGACCATGGCTTCCCGTAATGTAATCATGATTTGGTTTGATAAGAATCGTGGTAAGGTAAACATGTTTAGTAGTGTGGCCATATCTTTTGGATTCTCCTCGGCACCCCTATGGATAAATACTTTGATAGATTATGGAGGTTGGGAAAATGCATGGCGCTATATGGCATTTGGATTGTTGTTTTGTAGCATCTTGATCTATTTTCTATACAAGAACAAACCCGAAGAATATGGATTGCTTCCTGATGGTCAAAAAGTTGTAAGCCAAGATGAGGCGGATGTTAAAATGCCTATTTATAAGCAGTTTACGCTCAAGGAAGCAATGATAACCCGTGTTTTTTGGATGTATGGTCTAATGTTGGCCTTCAGTAGTTTTTTTAGTACCGGACTTTCTTTTCATGTGGTCTCCATTTTTGCCAGCCAAGGTTTTCCCAAAGAGGACGCCATATCCATTTTTTTGCCAGGCTCCGTTGTGGCGATTTGTGTTTCAACACTATTTAACTATCTCAGTGATTCCCTACCATTAAAATCATACTTATTCTTAATGTTATTTGGTGGTTTATTGGCAGCTATTGGATTTTTATCCTTAGCTAGTCCAGTAGGTATCCCATTGTTGATAGCAGGTTTCGGTATAATGTCCGGGTTTTATGCTGTATTGAATGCAATAGCCTGGCCCCGTTTTTTTGGCAGGGACAACCTTGGCGCCATCACTGGGAAAATAATGAGTTTTTTAATTCTGGCCAGTGCCCTTGCACCACCGGTTTTTAGTCTGTGTTTTTCTACTTTTGATTCCTACAGTTTGGTGGGCTATCTTGGCTTGGTTTTCCTGACTTTTTTGCTGATCGGAAGCTTAAAAGCCAATAATCCACAATAAAATTAATGGTCATAAGCCAATTATTCCTGAAGAAAATTCTCTACTTTGATAAGAATCAGTTTAATGGAAGATACTCCTCATATTTATCCATAATAATTGTATTTTGAATTTTTGGATGTAAGCGGTTTATCAATATTTGGTTTAAAATGAACAATCCCAACTTTACGACAAGCAATGAGCTCACCTCCCACTTTTTCAGGAATGAGTATGGCAAGTTGGTCTCCGTTATTACAGGCTATTTGGGGAATGCTTATGTTGAAACTGCTGAGGACATTGTACAGGAGACTTTACTAAAGGCAACGGAGCATTGGGAAATGAAGGGGATTCCTGAAAACCCTAAGGCTTGGCTATATACAACAGCCAAAAATCTGACTTTAAATGTACTGAAGCGAAAAAAATATCAAAGGGATTATGAATCCCTAGCCAATCAAAAACCAGAAATGGACGAGACTGGTTTCTTTTCTGATGAATTGATTGAAGACAGCCAGTTAAAAATGATGTTTTCCTGTTGCCATCCGTCTATCTCTGAAAACTCACAGATAGCACTTATCCTAAAGATATTGTCTGGTTTCAGTATTTCTGAAATTGCAAACGCCTTTTTTTCAAATGAGGAAACCATAAATAAGCGGCTTGTTAGAGGAAGACTGCAATTGAGAAAAATCAAAATTGATCTCTCCCAAAAATTTGATGTTGATAAACGATTGGAAGCAGTTCTAAAGACAATTTACCTCTTATTCAATGAGGGTTATTTTCCAGCAAACAAAAATCAGGTTATCCGTTTTGATCTTTGTTTGGAAGCCATCAGGCTTGCCCGTTTACTTGAAGAAAGTACCGTTGTTGGCAATAAAACTGATTGCAGTGCTCTTTTGGCCCTCATGTACTTCAATGCATCCAGATTTGCTTCCCGCGTATCCGATGTTGGTGAAATCATTGATTTAAAGGAACAAAATCGCTCAAAATGGGATTCCAAATTAATTCAAACGGGAATGTGGTATTTGGATAAAATCACCTTGACCAAAACAATAACCAAATACAATATTCTAGCTACCATTTCTGCCAACCATTGTATTGCCGAGACCTATAAAAAAACAAATTGGGCACAAATTTTATCCTTATATGATCAACTTATAATATTGGAGGATTCCCCGATTACACAATTAAATAGAAGTGTTGCATTGGCTGAAGTAAAGGGAACACAAGTGGCTATTTCTACTTTGGAAACACTAGGAGAGGAATCAGATATCGACAATTATTTCCTATATCACTTTACCCTAGCAGAACTTTATAAGGCGAATAAAGCCTTCGCAAAAGCTCGATTTGCCTACAATCAGGCTTTACATTTGGCCAAAAATCCAAGAGATAAAGAACTTTTGAAAAAAAAATTGGATGAGCTTGTCCTGATTTCACCATCTCAGTTGTCTTAGGGTCAAATTATAATCTTAAATAAAAAATTATGAGAGAATTTCTATTATTAATTCGAAGTGAAGAGGAACCCAAAGCCAATTTATCTCCAGAACAAATGCAGCAGCATATTGAAAAAATTGGAGGGTATTTAAAAAAACTTACGGAAGAAGGTAGAATGAAATCTGCCCAACCCTTGGAAATGAAAGGAACAATGCTATCCTACAAAAACGGGCAAATTGTTGACGGACCTTACAATGAAACCAAGGAGATTATCTCTGGATATTACCATCTCTTGGCAAAAGATTTGGATGAAGCAATTGCCATTGCAAAGCAAGACCCAAGATTTGATGAAGGAATTTGGCGGATGGAGGTTAGACCCATAAAACATGTTGAGGGCATTAACTAGAACAAATAATACTAAAAACGGCTTGAGTTTCCATCAAGCCGTTTTCTTTATCATAACTTAAAGCTGGTATTTTTATAGTTTTACCCCTACCCCAAATCCAAAAATCCATGGGTTAATGTCAACATCTGCACCGACCGTAGCCCCAAGAGCTGTAGTAGCATCAATGGTTGCATCCGTTCCCATAAACATCTTCTTTATATCAACATTCAAAAACCAGGTATCATTTAACATGTAGTCAACCCCTCCTTGAAAAGCAAATCCCAAAGCCGTATCATAATCAACATTATCAGCAACAGGGCCTTCATCAACTCCATAAAACAAAGTCAAATTCACTCCTGCTCCCAAATAAGGTACCAAGTTGCCTCCCGTAAAATGATATTGACCTGTCAAAGTTGGTGGAAGCAACCATACATGTCCCAGATCTATATCACCAGCCGAAGTTCCAACTGCCTCGACATCGTGTTTTGTTGTGGCCAAAATCAATTCCAACGACCAGTTTTCATCAAAGAAATAAGAAATATCCAGTTCAGGTACAACTGCGGTGGAAATTGATGCGTCGCCGCCAATAGCTTCTATATCAGCACTCTCATCAGGTGTTACTACGATTCCGCGTAGTCTAAACTGCCATTTACCACTAGCATCATCTGTCCCTGAGCTTTGCGCATAGGACAAATTTGTAGATCCTATTAAAATCATCAACAAAAAAACAATTACCTTCTTCATACGTGTATGTGTTTTAAATTTGATCAAAATTACCTACCCCTATTTTTAGAGCATATGACCTTTATCATTGTATAAAGTTTATGTGTAGGAAAAGAGAATTAGGTATTTTGCAGTATCATAAATCAATACCCTTTGTTATGCTAGATGTAATATCATATAAAAATGAAATTATAATTACCGTTGTCTTATTGGCCCTCTTAATCGGCATTAATACGATTACTAAAAAAGCTATTAGAAGATTCGGGAGAACCAGCGCCATTGATATGAATAGTAGAAAAATTATCTTCTATTTGAGTAATCTGCTATTTTATGGAATAGCTATAATTGGAATTACATTGATTTGGGGCGTAAACCTACAAGAGTTTTCCATTTTTATTTCTTCCGTATTGGCAATTGTGGGTATTGGGTTTGTTGCCCAATGGTCTATTCTTTCCAACTTAACCGCTAGTGTCATCCTATTTTTTGGTCATCCACTACGATTGGGCGATCGGGTAAGGGTTTTGGACAAGGATTTTGACTGGACCGGTAAAGTAGAGGACATTAGCGGGTTTTATCTTTTTATGCGCACGGATGATGGTCGTAGAATATCCATTCCAACAAATCTGGTCATTCAAAAGGGAATTGAAATCCTAAGTAAGGAAAATAGTTCCATTGGAAATGGGACCCCTAAAATCAACGAATAGAAGGCTTCTTGATGATTGTTGGACATCCAAAAAACAAAAACCCGTGCTTTATTGAATTTTGTATGCAAGCAAAGTCGAATAAAGTCCTATAAATTATGTTATTTTGAAGGGTAAACATCTACCTAATGAATCCCTCATCATCCGGATGGATCAATAAGTTTGGACATCTGGTCAAAAAAGAATCCATTCACTTTCCGAACTTTGATAGTTTATATCAAGAACTTAAAAGAAATGGCTTTATTTATGGGATCCATCTTGATATTTCTTCTTTTATTGATGTTGAGCATGAGCTGACTGAAGATGAAATAGCTAAGATAAATTTACTTACTGCCCTTTACTTCACTTTTAAACTTGAAAAAGGAGAAACGGATTTTGACCTCTTTGTGAACACTGTTTTTAACTATTATCAGTCCCTTGACGTTGCTAAAATATCGTTCTTGAATAAAATTTTGAGCGGGAAACAGACCGAATCCCAGCTTGAAAAACTCTTGGATTCCAGAATTTATCTTGGTGGAACTGCATTCAATAGGGCATTTGGGAATAGTCTTACCAACTCATTGTTATATGTTGATATTCTGATTTTTCAAACTTATCTACAGGGTTCCCCAAATATTATGAGACATGCACAGCTATTGGAATATGTAACCATTAACATTGCATATCATGCACTAAACTCTAAGGAAACAAAAAAGGCAGATGATAAGTTGATTCAACTTTTAGACTCTTCCCTTACCTATGTGGATCCGGATAAGGCAAATTTTGATGGCACTTATAGGGATTTATTAAAGTATAATTTCTCCAAATATGCCAAGGACTATTTCTTGGATATGGCGTGTTTGACCATATGGGAAGATAAGTCTTTGGACTATACAGAGTCGGAATATATTTTTGGTCTTGGGAGTGACTTGGAAAAGTCAAAAAATGAAGTGGAATCGGTGCTGAAATATACCACAGAATTCTTCCAAAAAAACAGTTCAAAAGTTGCCTACTTAAATGACAAAAATTTAGCCTTTCAATTCTATGAAGGAATGCTAAAAAACGTTAGCAAATTAATTTTACGAAACAGTAAAAGGCTTAAAAAAGAACTCACCGAAAGTAAAGAGCTTGTATCTCTTTTATCAAAATCCGCAGCTAAGGAACTGAACCCCGAAGAGAAGAAAAAAGTTCAAAAACAATTGTTGGATATTTTTAAGACCATTCCTTCCCTGGCTATTTTTATGTTACCTGGAGGAGCTGTTCTACTACCAATTTTTATAAAATTAATTCCTAAATTGTTACCCTCTGCATTTGATGACAATCGAATCGAAGAAAACTAGGTGATTTTTCTCAAAAACTTAACTATAAGAAAAATTTATTATTGTTTTTAAATATATTCAATTATTTGATAATCATATTATTAATATCTATTATTCCAACCATAACTTAAAGTCTTTAACTCGCTCTCTACTAACAATGATTTCTTGTTCGTTAAAGTGATTTAGCTTGATTTGAAGCCTAGAATTTGTGTATGAGATGATATCTTTTATGTGAATGATATTTATGTAAAACTTCCTGCTTACCCTAAAGAATTTTTTTGGCGACAGCTCCCCTTCCAGGTTCTCCAGTGTGGTATCCAACAAATAGTTTCTTCCATCTGAAGTTGCTGCGTAGGTACCCTTGTTCTCACTATAAAAACATTCTACCTCATCAGAATTGATGATTTTTAAATGCTGCCCCACCTTAACCGTAAATCGTTTTTTATACTCTCGTTCCAGGGGGTTGACCAGCAATTTTTTTATGTCGTTAAAATCAACAGAAATTCTTTGTTTTTCAGGTTTAAAATCCCGATACTTTTTTACCGCACTTTCAAGCTCTTCATCATCAATGGGTTTTAACAAATAATCGATACTATTTAGCTTGAAAGCCTGAAGTGCATATTCATCAAAAGCGGTGGTAAAAATGATGGCACTTTTTACTTCAATACTATCAAATATTTCAAAAGAAAGACCATCGGACAATTGGATATCCAGAAAAATTAAATCAGGATGTAGGTTATTATTGAACCACTCAATTGATTCTTCAACGGAATGAAGCATTGTGGAAACCTCAACATCCAGTTCCAAAAGCAATCTACTTAATCTTCTTGCGGCTGGCTTTTCATCTTCAATGATGATTACGTTCATTTCTGCAGTTTAAAAGTTATTACTATGTAGAGATATCATTCTCTTCTTTTTCCAAAAGTTTTTGAATTTGTCCTTTTTCCCACTTTTCCACTAAAGGATGACTAAAGACCTTTGTAGCGTGAACAACTAGAAATATTCCCCAAATTATAGGCGTGGACAACATATTCCAATTTATCCAAGCAGTTAAATTGGCATTCTCCCCTGTGCTATTTTCAAAAAGACCCAAGAAATAGGCCTTAATCCCTAAAAGGAATAGGTTAATCAGTATATAAACTGAAAGGTGAGAGTAAAACTTTTTCAGTTGAGACACCCTTTTTTTAGCCCTTTCCATACTTGTCGTTACTTTTTCCATCCTATTTGTATTTATCCATTTCCTTTTTATCCTCTTCTATATATTTCTGTATTTGTTTTTTCTCCCAGTCCTTCCCAAAAAAGGGGTTAAAACCAAAGGTTTTAGTTGCGTGGAACGCTAAACCTATTCCCCATCCAAAAAGGGTCACAAAATGCTGCCATTTCCAAAAGTCATCAGTATTTAAATAAATATTGACCAGAATAAAGGCATTGATTAGTATGTATACCACTAAGTGGACATAAAATCCTTTTAGCTCATTTACCTGTTTTTTGGCTCTTCTCAATTTCTCTTTTTCAAAGTCCTCCATAACTATTTCCATTTTTGTGTAGTTTCATCTTCTTCCATAAGTTGCTTGATCTTGCGTTTTTCCCAACTTTTCCCAAAGAAGGGGTTAAGGTCAAATGTTCCAATGGCATGAAAAAAGATACCTATTCCCCATCCAAAAGCAGCCCATAAAAACCACATATAGCTAAAACCATTGGTAAGGTAGTTTATGAGTGCCAAAATACTCATGAGTACAATATAGGACCAAAGGTTGGCATAGAATTTTTTTAACTTATCAACTCTTTCCTTTGCCTTTATATATCTACTCTCTTTGCTTAAATTTTCCATTTCTATACTGATTGGTTGTTTATTTAAATATACAGTTTCATTATAATTCATTGCTATCCATATATTGCTTGATTTTTCGTTCCTCCCAATTTTTACCCAAAATAGGATTATATCCCCAAGCAGTCATCCAATGCCCTACAAGACCAACTCCCCATCCAATGGCAGGAAAAACTACCCAGGGAAAACTGGTTGTCCTATAATTTAAATAAGCCAAAAATGGAATGACAATACAATACGTCAACAAGTTTGAATAAAATGATTTAATGGCCTCCACTCTTTCTTTTGCTCGGTTATATCTAAACTCCTTGTTATTTTCCATAGTTTCGATTTTTTGATTGTTTTTTAATTACACCTCAAACTTCGTGAGATTGAAAGGTTCTTAAAAAAGTAGATTCGTGAACTGTTAATTTTAATGGATGAAATGTGTATGAACAGCTAAATTGGGGGCAAGGGGTAGGTAATAATCAAAAATCCTCATTGTCCATAAGCTCCTGTATCTTGCGTTCTTCCCATCTTTTTCCCCATAATGGATTGTACCCATACGCTTCCATACCATGGGCCAATACCCCAAAACCCCAACCTAAGGTTGGGAAGAATGCCCATAAAAAATCTGTCGTTCTTAAATTTAACCACCACAAAAATGGAATTACAACACAATAGGCCATTAAATTGCTATAAAAGCCTTTGATCGCTTCTACTTTTTCTTTTGCCTTTATGTAGCGTTTCTCCTCTATATGGCTTTCTTGGGTTTCCATTACAGAAATTTGGGCCGTTAACATAGGCAGTGCCACACTAAATACTTTTACAGTCTTAGTGATGTCTACCTCTCTGTCCGTTAAAATGGCATAGCGCTGTTTAATATTCTGTAGCCCTACCCCACTGCTCTTTTTTACTACTTGCTTTTCTTGCAAGTTATTGCTGACGACTAATGCCCCCTCCTTTTCATTAACTTTAATATGTAATGGTCTGGTAGGAGTTACCACATTGTGTTTTACCGCATTCTCCAAAAGCAGTTGTAGAGAAAGTGGAACGATCATAGCCTCAGGGATACTGGATTTTTCTGGAATCTCAAAAACAATGCTATCCTCAAATCGCATTTTTAACAATCGAACATAGGTTCTGGCAAAATTTAGTTCTTCATCCACTGTAACCAAATCTTTATTTTTCTGTTCCAATACATATCGATATACTTTGGATAAAGAAGTGGTGAATTTTTGTGCTTGGTGGGGATCTTCCTCAATCAGACTGGTTAATACATTTAAACTATTGAATAAAAAATGTGGGTCTAATTGATTTTTTAATGCATCAAAACGTGCCGAAGCCGATCCTGCAATAATTTTTTGTTTTTTGACCTCCTTCTTTTGAAGTGCCCTGTAAAAATAAAAGGCATGTGTGAAAAGAGAAGCAATAACAGTAATAACAATGGCTATTATATATGACTCAAGTGTCTCCTGCTCAAGAAATTCACCAATGGAAAGTCCCACATAATAAAAATGAACCAAATATCTTAATACCCCAAAGGTTATGATGGTTAAAAAAAGAGAACCTATAGCACCTATCCACAACCGTTTTTTAGGGTCTTTCTCCCAAGAATAACGGATGTTCATCCCATCATAGTAATAAGAATTGACAGCCGTTAATCCAAACGAAAAAATAAAACTGATAATTATATCTCTAGTGATACTATCATAAGAGTAATCGCCATCCCCAAAAATAAAAATGCTTAGGATGGCGACAAATACGGTAATCAGTAAGGATACTTTTATAACCTTTAAAAAGTTCTTCATATTTAAGACTTACATTGCTCGAGCACTTGTTCTGCCCTATCCTTTCCCCATGAAGGATAAAATGGTGTTTCATTGCTAAAATTAGCAAAAAGTTCTAAGGCTCTTTCCACATCTTTACAATAAGGCGCGGTATCCTTCCCAAAATATCGTGCACTTCCCATATCCCATTCCGCTTTAGAAAAAACAACTCTAGGGTTTTCAGGAGCAATTTCAACAGCTTGCTGATATAACTGTACATTCTTTCCAGATAATGTCATTCCATAGGTTGCTCCATCAAATGCAATCCAAGCGGTGTTTATCATAGCTTCTAAAACTAAAACTTCAGGGTTATCAGATGAAATTGCCTTGGCCAATTCCACAAATTCCCTTGCCTTTTCCAATTGCTTGGATAATTTTTCAAAATCCTTTTCTCCAAAGGAATAAATGGTATTGATTTGAGCCACATAATAATGAGGAAGCCAATTATCCTGCTCCGCCATGGCAATACGTTCAAAAAGGTTGGCAGCTTCAATAGGCTTTTGATCGCCCCATAGCTGGAAAGCCTTGTCCATTCCCTTGGTATATTGATCCTGGGCGGTTAATGTTCCGATTACTAATAAGATTAAAATTTTGGCCAATGTTTGCATAACTGTTTGTTTGTTTTGATTGTTATTAAAGCAAAATTGAGTCAGAACGAAGATTTTCACCAGAAAGAGTTACCGAACCGTACTTTTTTATGGATGGACTGTAATTATGATTACTTCAATTTATTTTGAAAAAAAAATCACTAGCTAATCTCATCAGTTTTTATTACAATTCACACACTATCAATTTTTTAAATTTCATTTTTTCATAAAATGAAGTCCTTTCATTTCTTCAGAAAAAAAATTCTTTTCTGTTTGATGCAACCTTTCCTCATGCCACATGTCATTAAAACAAACAAATCAATAAAAGGTTTGAACATAATCATTAAATCAAAAAACGAATGAAGAAAAAAAAGGATAGGTATGCATCAATACAATTATTGATTGGTCTGTGTCTTCTATTGGGTTCAACGGTAATCCAAGCACAAAACAGTTTTACCATTAGTGGAAATATAACCGACACAATGAACGGGGAAACACTTTTTGGAACTTCCATCTTTTTAAAGGGAACAACCATTGGCGCAGTAACCAACGAATATGGATTCTATTCCATTACGGCACCCAAAGGTTCCTATACCATGATTGTCTCTCACATGGGCTACAAGGAAATAATAATGGAAGTGGTTTTAGACCAAAACCAAAAAATAGATGTGGAAATCCAAGAGTTTTCAACGCAATTGGATGAAGTAGAGGTAACAGCTGAAGAACCAGAACGTGCCATTTTAAGAAAGCCCGAAATGAGTGTTTCCAAATTGAACATAAAAACGGTCAAGCAAATGCCCGTTGTATTGGGCGAAGTGGATATTATAAAATCCTTACAGATTTTACCCGGAGTAACCAACAATGGCGAAGGGTCCAGTGGTTTTCATGTGCGAGGAGGCGCTGTAGATCAGAACTTAGTCCTACTGGATGAAGCCATCATTTACAATACATCACATATGTTGGGATTCTTTTCGGTTTTTAACGCAGATGCAGTAAAAGATCTTAAACTGTATAAGGGTGGTATTCCAGCAAAGTTTGGTGGTCGTGTTTCATCGGTATTGGACGTACGACAAAAAGACGGAAATAACAAAAACTTTGCACTAACAGGTGGAGTTGGGGTAATATCTAGCAGGCTTGCTGCGGAAGGACCAATGTTCAATGACAGAGGATCATTTTTAGTTGCAGGTAGGGGCTCTTATGCACATTTATTCCTGAAATTGGCCGGAGAAAAAAACAGTGTCAGTTTTTACGATCTTAACCTAAAGACCAATTATAGTTTCAATGAAAACAACAAGCTATACCTATCTGGGTACTTTGGACGAGATGTTTTTGATTTTGATGGGTCGTTCAGTAGTAGTTATGGCAACGCATCTGGTAATTTAAGATGGAACCATATTTTTAATGATAGATTATTCTCAAACCTGTCCTTGATTTATAGCAAATATGATTATGAACTGGGCATTACCGATTTTGAGTTTGACTGGATTTCATCCATCAAAAACTACAATGCCAAATACGATTTAAAATATTACTTCAGTGATGCTTTTAAATTAGACTTTGGAATAAGCACTATAAAATATGAGTTTGATCCCGGACAGATTAAACCAACAGGGCCAAATTCTGCGATCAATGAATTACAATTAGACAAAAAAAGAGCTCTAGAAAGTGCTGCATATATTAATGCCGAACATAAATTAACAGATAACTTAACGGCACAATACGGTGTTAGGTTCAGTCATTTCAATAGGATGGGCGGACAGCCCATATCGGAATACGCCAATGACCAGCCTTTGGTCTACAACAATACTTTGCAATTTTATCAAAGAACCGACCCAATTGGCGAAACCAATTATGACAAAGGTGAGAGTATTAAAACGTTTAGCAACTTTGAACCTCGTTTATCCTTGGCTTATCAACTCAACGATTATTCGTCACTTAAATTGGGATACTCCAGGGCGGCACAATACATTCATTTGCTATCCAATACCTCATCTGTTACTCCGCTTGATGTTTGGACACCCAGTGGGGAATATATAGAACCTCAACTATCAGATCAATATGCTCTTGGTTACTTCAGAAATTTTAAGGATAAAATGTATTCCTTGGAAACTGAAGTTTATTATAAAACAGTTGACAATCGTATTGACTATATAGACGGTTCAGATTTAATTGGAAACAATACTATTGAGACAGAAATTCTAAATGGTGAATCAAGAGCTTATGGTTTGGAGCTATTGTTCCGTAAAAATGAAGGGCCCTTTACCGGTTGGGTATCCTATACCCTATCCAAATCGGAACAAAGAACACCTGGGGGCATTGCTGGTGGCCCTGGTATAAATAACGGTAACTGGTACAACACCCCTTTTGACCGAACTCACGACATTTCGGTTACAGGAGCTTATCAATTGAATGAAAAATGGAGTTTTGGCACGAATGCTATTTTTCAAACCGGTAGACCAGTGACCTACCCCAATGGACAGTATGAATATGAAGGCATTTCAATTGCCAGTTATTCCGATCGCAATGCCGATAGGTTGCCGGCTTATTACCGTTTAGATGTATCCGCCACTTATAAACCTAACAGAAGACCCGACAAAAAATGGAAAGGTGAATGGGTATTTGGTATTTACAATGTATTGAATAGAAAAAATGCCGCAGCCATATCATTTGGCCAAAATTTTGAAACTGGAGCCAATGAGGCTACCCGGACCGCCATTTTTGGAATCGTTCCTTCCCTGACATATAATTTTAAATTCTAAATTGATGAAATCCATATATAAAATACTATTTTCTGCTTTGTTGTTGATTTGTACATCATGTACTGATGTCATTGACGTTGATGTGCCCGAAGGACCAATTCGGTTGGTAATCGAAGCTTCTCTTGATTGGGAAAAAGGAACAGCTGGCAATCAGCAAACTATCAAATTGAGTACGTCTACACCTTTTTTTGATAAAGATGGAAATACTTCCGTAACTGGAGCTGTAGTACAGGTAACCAATACTGATGATGGTACTGTATTTGTTTTTGAAGATCAAAATGATGGTACCTATGCTACTTCGTCATTCATCCCAATCATTGGAAATTCGTATTCCCTGGAGATAATTTATGATGGTGATCAATATGCCGCCACTGAAACTTTATTTTCAGTATCCGACATTTCTTCAATTACCCAATCCACTGAAGATGGCGATGATGAAGTTCTTGAGGTAAATGTTTCCTTCCAGGACCCTGCTGGTATAGAAAACTACTACTTCTTACGTTTTCAAAGTAGGAATGACTTACTACCTGAACTCTTCTATATCAAAGACGAGTTCATTGATGGAAACGAAGCTCCTTTTTACTATGAAAAAATAGAGGACGAAGAAGAAAACATAGAAGAGTTTAAACCTGGTGATATTGTTGATATTGCTCTGTTGGGTATCTCGGAAGACTATTATAACTACCTACAGCTTTTAGTTGAACAATTTGAAGGTGCAGGAGACCCATTTAGTCCCACCCCCGTTGCTCTTGTTGGAAACTGCATTAATTTGACCGATCCAGATAATGCGCCCTACGGTTATTTCAGGGTAACCCAAAAAGTACAAGACAGTTATACGTTTGAATAGTTTTTTGATTGGTTGCTTAATCCCAAAACCTTAAAAAGGTTTTGGGATTTTTTATTATTCTGCATTTGAGAAAGTTTCATCAGACCTATTGGTTTTGTGGATAAGTTCATTTGATTATCCGTTTAAATAATACGTTACCAGTTTTTTACTATATTCGAGAACTGAGATATTTACTATACCTCCCCCACTCTTTCTCAGTTTGTTCCCCTCTTGGATAAATCAGTACTTGTCATTATGTGGTTGATTATGATGTTTGACATGAAACAAATCAGTTAAATAGTAATTAAATGAATACAACCAACCAACAATCACTTCAACCAACACAAAAAAAAGATAGAATCAATTCCTTGGACGTAATCCGGGGAATTGCGCTTTTAGGGATATTACTCATGAACATTCATGGTATGGGGCTTCCTTTTGCTTATGGTGACCCAACCATTGCAGGAGGGTCAGAAGGGCTAAACCTAAAGGTTTGGATCATGAACAATATGCTTTTTGAAGGAACCATGCGGGGACTTTTTACCATATTGTTTGGAGCCAGTATTATTTTATTGACCTCTCGATTAGAAAAAAGCGGTGCAGGTATTAGGACTGCTGATATTTATTACCGAAGACTGCTATGGCTATTGCTATTTGGCATTTTTCATGCTTATGTGCTGTTATGGTTTGGAGAAATCCTTTATCCCTATGCACTATTCGGGCTCATGCTATTTCCTTTTAGAAATTCAAAAGTCAAGACATTGTTAATCTCTGGTATTGTTTTGGTTTCCATTGGTGTTTTATGGGATGTAGCCGACCATAGAAAAACACTAAAGACGCAAAAAGAAGGCTTGGTTGCAGAGGCTTTAAAAAAAGAAGGGGATTCCCTTTCCAAATATCAGCAAGCTGCATTTGACAAGTGGGAAAAGAAAAAAGAAAAAAAGACTGCTGAAGAGGTAACGGAACAAATTAAAAAAATGAATGAGGGATATTGGTCCATTATGAAGACCAATGCTAAAATGAACCAGTTCATGCAAACCTATGTTACCTATCGCTATTGGCCTTGGGACCTCTTAAGTTTCATGTTTATTGGTATGGCATTTTTTAAACTCCGGATTTTTCATGGAGAAAAAAACTATCTGTTCTACCTCATTATGATGGTCACGGGATATTTGATTGGGTTATCTATAAATTATTATGAAACAAGTATAGATATAAACTCAAATTTTGATGTTGTAGCAATGTCAAAATCGGGGCAAACGTATAACATTGGACGTTTGTTCACTACCCTTGGCCATATTGGCCTTTTTATGCTGTTCATAAAATCCGGTATCCTAAATTTTCTTCAAAAAGCATTAGCTGCAGTAGGCAAAATGGCATTGACCAATTATCTAATGCACAGCATTATAACCGCTTTTGTATTTTTAGGTTTCGGATTTGCGCTGTATGGAAAACTTCAGCGATACGAGCTTTATTATGTTGTAGGTGCCATTTGGCTTTTCCAATTGGTTTTCAGCCCTATTTGGTTAAAATACTTTCAGTATGGACCAGCAGAATGGCTTTGGCGTTCTTTAACATATAAGAAGAAACAACCTTTAAAAATTAAATAAAAACCAACCAAATGAATCTAAAACAATCACTCTTCATTGCTATAGTTATTGGAGTAATTGGTTTGGCAGGATGGGAATTGTTTTGGCGTTCCCAAGGGTTCTCGCAATCAATTGATGACAATGATGCCCTTTGGGCACTTGAACGCTCTAAAGTAGATGATCTATCCAAAGAAGATATCGTTCTTATTGGATCTTCTAGAGTTCATTTTGATATACAACTGGATGAATGGAAAAAAATAATTGGGAAAAAACCAATTCAATTGTCAGCTGGAGGATGCTCTCCTTTACCCGTTTTTCATGATCTAGTCAATACCTCTTCCTTTAATGGCACCATTCTCGTAGGTGTAACACCAGGGCTTTTTTTTTCAACCACATATCCGGAAGCTCCGCCTTGGGCATGGCCGCAGGCAAGAATAGACTATTTTCATGATAGAACCTTCGCCCAACGCATAAATCATAAGTTATCCGTTCCACTTCAAAGTTCGTTTGCTTTTATAAGTGAAGTTGAGGGGATAGATGGTCTCAATCTAAAAGAATTATTGGGAAAAGTAAAAATTGGCAATCGCGTTTTTGACCCAATGCCTCCATTCCATTCCTTTGAAACCATAAGACTGGACAGAAATGTACGGATGAAAAAACGGATGGAAACCGATACAGCTTTTGCAAACACTGTTAAAAAAGTTTGGCAATTTTTTATGTCCGGGGAAGGGCCACCTCCAGATAAAAAAGCAACAATGGCTTTTTTTCTTGAAGATTTAAAAAAATTTAAGGAAAAAGGTGGTAACGTTATTTTGCTACGTTGTCCATCAACAGGCTATCTACGGGATTTTGAAACTAAGGTTACGCCCAGAGATAAGTTTTGGGATGAATTGGTTGAAAGAGCCAATGTCAAAGCCTATCACTTTGAAGATTATCCACAGTTACAAAATCTAACCCTCCCAGAATGGTCTCATCTAACAGCAGATGATGCAGATTACTTTACCAAGGAGTTCATCAAGATTATGAAAACAGATGGTGTGTTCACTAACTAATAATGACAAAAATGAAGCTGAAACAATCATTGTTAATTGCCATTCTACTCAGTATAATAAGTCTGGCTGCTTGGGAGATACATTGGCGCTCAAAACCAGACTATTACAGAGCAAATCTAGAAGATGATAGATATCTCTGGGCTCAGCACAGAGCCAAAGTAGCATCAGCTACTGAGAACGACGTTGTTATCATTGGCTCGTCAAGAACTGGATTTGATTTTAACACACATGTTTGGGAAGAAGTACAAGGTAGTAAACCCATAAACTTATCTACAAACGGTAAACCTCCCCTACCATTCCTTGAAGATATTGTTGAAAATACCGATTTTAATGGAACACTGATCCTTGGGGTTACACCGCTTCTTTGTTTCTCACCAGGGGTAGAACAACGAAATTTAGAGGCCAAAATGTGGGTGGACCATTTCCACAATCAAACCTATGCCCAAAAACTGGGTTTTTGGGTTTCAAAACCTTTAGAACGAAATTTGGTAATGCTGACCTCATCAGAGCTGAAGTTTTACAATGACCTTGATCTAAAAGCCCTTATAAATACTATCTCGATTGGCGAAAGGATTCCACCTGCACCTAAGTTCCTGAATTTTGGTTACAATGATGAAGATAGAAATTTAATCATGTTCTCTTCAATGGTAACCAAACCTGAATTTGCAGAAAAAGTCCAAAATGTTTGGAATTCCTTTTTACCATATATCCCAGATTATGAAGTCATCAAAGATGTGGTGCCAACAATAATTGAAAAATATCAAGAGCCAGCAAAAAAATTCAAGGCCCGTGGAGGGAAAATTATTTTAGTAAGGCATAAGGCTGAAAATGAGTGGAACATGCACACCAAAAGAATCCTTCCTAAAAATAGGGTTTGGGACAAATTTGTTGAACTTCTGGATTGTCCAGCATATCATTTTGAAGATTACGGATTCATGTCAAAACATACATTGCCAGATTGGTCTCATATGAATGCTGAAGATGCAAAAACGTATACCGCCGATTTGGTAAACCAACTAATTAAAGATAACCACTTACAAAAAACCAACTAAATATGTTATTCAATTCATTAGGATTTATTGTCTTTTTGGCAGTTGTATTAGCACTGTATTACGCTCCTCTTTTTAACTGGACAGGAAAAAAAGCAATGCTGTTATTGGCCAGTTATGTCTTTTATGGGTTATGGAACCCGCCATTAATTTTGCTTCTATGGATTTCAACTATGGTAGATTGGACAGCGGGAAACCAATTGGCCAAAGAAGAACGACAAAATATTAGAAAATTATGGCTCTTGCTCAGCATGGTTGTAAATCTTGGGTTCTTGGCCTTTTTTAAATACGGAGATTTTTTACTGGAAAACTTTATTACAGCAGCCAATGGCATTGGGTGGGATTTCCAAGCACAACCTATGGATATTATTCTGCCCATGGGAATTTCGTTTTACACCTTCCAGACCATGTCCTATACAATTGACATTTATAAGAAAAAAATAGAACCTGCCAAGACCTTTTTGGATTTTGCGTTATATGTAACCTTCTTTCCACAACTAGTGGCGGGTCCAATTGTAAGGGCAAAAGACCTTATTTCACAATTTTACGAATCCAAAAAAGCAACTGCGCAACAGTTTATCTGGGGGTTGTTTTTATTGACTATTGGATTGTTTCAAAAAGTGGTGTTGGCAGATACGTTGTTGTCCGGAACTTCCGATAAAGTTTTTGGTTCAAAAAACATTCTTCATGGAATGGACGCTTGGTCGGGCACACTTGCCTTTTCAGGTCAAATCTTTTTTGATTTTGCCGGATATTCTACCTGTGCTATTGGCATTGCATTGATGTTAGGGATTATTCTTCCAGATAACTTTATGTTCCCCTACGCTTCTATTGGTTTTAGAGATCTATGGAAACGTTGGCATATTTCCCTCTCCAGCTGGTTACGGGATTATTTATACATTCCTTTGGGTGGTAATAGACACGGAATTACCCGGATGTATGTTGCCTTAATGTTGACCATGTTATTGGGTGGCCTCTGGCATGGAGCTGCATGGACATTTGTGATTTGGGGCGCTTTGCATGGGATCTACTTGGTAGGTGAGCGCTTGCTCAATAAAGTAATCCCTGTAAAACTAAATGCTTGGAATGGTATTCTATTTGCATTGTTGACTTACACTTTGGTAAATTTCACCTGGGTATTTTTCAGGGCCAGAGAATTTTCTACAGCTAAAAACATGATTACATCAATGCTGTTTCTGAATGATGAGGGTGAAAAAATTCTCGGGTCTTTTGATATTATCAAGGTATTCACTGTAGTTATCCTACTTTTTATCTGCCATTGGCTAATGCGAAATACAAACATGAAAGAAGTAAGTAAAAAAACGCACCCTTGGCTATTGGGTATAGTTTGGGCTGTAATGTTTATACTTATCTGTATTGCACAAGGTAGTGGGGAGCAATTTATTTATTTTCAGTTTTAGCATTAAAAGTCTTGTGCCTATATATTTGATAATCAATCAAAAGTAAATGCGGAAATTGAAATCAACCCGAATTGCATCTATAGACATTTTGAGGGGATTGGTCATGGTACTTATGGCATTAGATCATGTTCGTGATTACTTCCATATAAATGCTTTTACAGGAAATTACCCGGAAAATATGGAGTCCACTACTCTAATTTTATTTTTCACAAGGTTTATAACCCATTTTTGCGCCCCTGTTTTTGTTTTTCTGGCGGGCACTTCTGCCTTTTTATATGGCCAAAAGAAGCCTAAGGGAGCATTGTCAAAATTTCTTATTACCAGAGGTTTGTGGCTTATCCTAATTGAAATTTTCGTCAATAATTTTTTATGGTGGTTTGATGTAACCTACGGGTTTACAAACCTTCAAGTAATTTGGGCCATCGGTTTGAGCATGATTATTTTAGGCTTGGTTATCTACTTGCCAAAACGTGTTATCCTTATTCTGGGTCTACTTATTGTATTTGGGCATAATTTATTGGATACCATCACTTTTGAAGGGAAAAGTTTTGGTGAAATTATCTGGTATATTCTTCATCAACTCCATTACATGGAACTTTGGGATGGAATTTTTGTTTCATTCTCCTATCCGGTTTTGCCATGGTTTGGGATTATGTTACTCGGTTATTGTTTTGGAGAATTATATAAACATGATTTTGATGCCTACTCTAGAAAGAAATGGTTGTTTGGAATGGGTGTTGGTTCTATAGTTCTTTTCTTTATTCTTAGGGGAGTGAATATATATGGTGATTTAAATCCTTGGGAATTTCAAAGCACACAAGCCAAAACAATCATCTCCTTTTTCAATGCAACGAAATACCCACCTTCCCTTGCTTATATTTTAATGACATTAGGACCATCATTTTTATTTTTACGAGGAATTGAAAGTATCAAAAACTGGTTTTCAGAGTTCTTGATTGTATTTGGAAGGGTACCTTTTTTCTATTATATCATACACATATTGGTTATACATGGCTTTGCGCTACTAGGGCTGCTCATTACAGGGAAAGATTGGAAATTAATGATCTTGGATAATGAGACTATGAGCTCCGGTGCTTTACAAGGGTATGGATACCCTCTTTGGTTGGTCTATTTGATTTGGGTTGGTATTGTACTCTTTTTGTACCCCATTTGTAATAAATACATGATTTACAAACTCAATAATAAGGGAAAGTGGTGGTTAAGCTATTTATAGCTAAACCGTATCTTGTAATGATTTTTTTCAATGACTTATCATTTTAATAACTACTTATGAAAAAGTATATTCTATGGTTATTTTGCATCATTGTCTTCCCATCCTTTGGGCAGTCAGATTCAGACCCCGTAGCGGATTTTTTAAAATCACTCAATGTTGCGCAACTCGAAAAAACCCAATTCCCTTTTGAAACTGAAACACGTCAAAACTGGCATTTTCTTCCTGCCAGCATGTGGCAGAGGCCAGGGGTTCAATTGGGAGAATTAAACAACCTTCAAGTTGGATTGTTCCACACAATGCTACAAAGCCATTTAAGCCTTTCCGGGTATAAAAAGACACTGCGAATTATTGAACTTGAAAACATTCTTGCGGAACTTAGCGGAAATACCCACATGCGCGATGCTAAAAAATATCATGTTGCAATCTACGGCTACCCAAAAAAAGATGCAGTTTGGGGATGGTCTTTTGAAGGGCACCATATTTCCTTAAACTTTACTATTGTTGACGATAAAATTTCCTATACTCCCCGATTTTTTGGAGCGAGTCCGGCAATCATAAAATCCGGTCCTAGAAAAGGTGAGCGCACTTTGGCAAGGGAACAGGATTTAGCACTGGAACTAGTCAACCAACTAAACGAAGTTCAAAAAGCAAAAGTCATTTTTCGGGAAAAAGCCTTTAGAGATAATGTTTCAAGTAACTCTTCAACAGTTACACCTCTTGAAACCGTTGGAATTTCTGTATCAGAATTAACGGATAATCAACAACAGTTAATTTCTGAACTTATTTTTGAATACCTATCCGCAATGCCAGAAGAGTTGGCAAAGATGCGTATGGAGAACTTAAAAAAAGAAGAGTTTGGGAATATCCATTTCGGATGGGCTGGAGAAACCGAAATAGGTAAACCCCATTATTACCGCATTCAAGGAGAAACATTTTTGGTTGAATTTGATAATACCCAGGAAAATGCGAATCACATTCATTCTGTTTGGCGTGATTTTGATGGAGACTTTGGAAGGGATTTGATCAAGGAACATTATAAAAATTCACATCATTAAATCACTTAAGTAATTCTGTTTGGCGATTATCTTGGAAAAATTCAATACTCCATGCACCAAAATGTTACTTTCAAAAGACGAAAAGACATAAATTTTTATAAGAATTTACTACTACCTCCTCTGCATTTCATCGAAAAAAACTAGAGAGCCATGTTTTTTACATTTGGTATTTGCATATTTGGCCGAAATAATCTATTTACCTTTAATTCAGATATTTAGATAAAATAACCCCATGAAAATGAAATCAAGAAATTTTGTAGGTATAGTGCTTTTTATGGCACTTTTACTTTTGAACTGTACAAACGACAACACTGATGGGACTAATTCCACCGGAAGGCTAACGGTGCAGCTAACGGATGCTCCATTTCCGTATGATTTGGTAGCTGAAGCCAATGTTACCGTGTTCAAAATTGATGCACGCCAAAAGTCAGGTGATGAGATGGAGGATGAATCTTCAGATGAAACTGATGGTAATGATGATGATGAAATGGATGATAATTACCCCTTCATTGTTTTAATGGAACAGGAAATCGATGTAAATCTATTGGATCTTACCAATGGAGTAACCGAGCAACTGGCAGATATTGAAGTCCCAACTGGTACCTATGATTTGATTCGGGTATATGTAAAGGGCATAAATGTTGTGCTAACCGATGGTAGAACTTTTGACTTAAAAGTCCCCAGTGGAGAGCAAACGGGTATTAAAATCTTTGTTAAACCTGCAATAACGGTTTCAGGTGGATTATCTACCGATCTTCTTTTGGATTTTGATGTAAGCCGTTCATTTATCGCCAAGGGAAGTATAAAAAAGGTTGATGGCATTACAGGGTTTAACTTTAAGCCTGTTATTAAGGCATGTAATCTGTCTACGGCTGGCACTTTAAAAGGAACAATTACAACAATAGAGGATGAAATGGCCGTTTCCCTTGAAGGTGCTCAGATTTCAGTTTTTGCCGCTGACACCCTAAATACAACTGGCTTTTCTGATGTTGATGGAAATTATGCTATTATGGGCTTGGAAGCTGGTACCTATGAAGTATTTGCAGAATTAGAGGGCTATGTTCCAAGTGACACCTTGGAAATACAAATTAATGCGGCTAACAATACGGTACAGGATTTTGTATTGGAAATTGAAAGTACAACAGATTGATGAGCGTCAAAAAAATATACTCTACGTAAAAAAAAACAGGGTAAAAACCCTGTTTTTTTTATAAGAATATTTGCAATCCGGATTTTGGATAGAAGATAAGGAACTCTTTAGTTATTCATTATCCTGAAACTTAGATTCCGCCCAATTGGAGTACCTAGGATTATCTACATGCATGATCCAAATTTCATCGCTGTATTTGCCTTCCATTTTAGAACGATATGCCTGGTATGCCAGTTCATTTTCCTGATACATTGCCAAATACACATAATTAAGGCCATTGTCAGGGTTTTTAAAATACTTGGCATTCAATCCCTTAGCTTTAAGTTCGGCCATAAAACTTTTCAAGTACCGCTCATTTTTAAAGACATTGGCCACAATGTAGTGCCCCTTACCTACTCCATCTAGATTTATGAATTTTTCAATAGGTTTAAAAGCACCTCCCGAGAACGAGCCCTTTTTCTTTTCATCTTTGAGGTCTGTATTTGTATTGTCCGCCAGTCTTGTTGTTTCAAGTGTTTTGGCAATGGAATCCAAATCCTTGTGTTTGGCCAAATATAATTTTTGTGCAGCCTCCTCAATGTCTGGGCGTTTGTTATCGGTCTTGCGCTCTACCATTCGCATGACCATTTCAAACCGTTTTTCCATATCGCGCTGTCTATTTTGCTCCAACGAGTCCATTTTAAAAATCAACTCATTGATCACGGCATAATTATCATCCTGTTGAGCTTTCAAAAGCTTAACCTGTTCTTCCCAAAAAGCCAAATCCTCTTTATTTGTTGGACGGAGGGTAGTCTCCGCATCAAGTTTGTTTTTGGGGGTTTTCTTATGCTTTTTTGTGTCTGCCACAAAAGTTCCTTCAATAGGTTCTCTAGTGGAATCATCCGTTGACGCAATACTGTTTCTTGAAAGTATGGGAACAAATGAGAAAGCTATGGAAACCTCATGGGTAACACCAAGATTTGTTAAATTGTTATTGATATTCTTCTCAAAATTATAGCCAAAAGAAAGTCTCCTATTTAAATTGAAACCGGTACCTGCAGAGGCACCATAAAATTGGTCATATCCTCCCTGAATCCATCCCAGTTTTGGTAAATCAAGAATAAGACCACCTCCAAAAATAGGGTCCTGAGCTCCTTCAAACCTAGCTCTGGCCAAAGGCAATAAACGTCCATCTTCAAAAATACCTGCTCCATTTTTAAACTCATGGGCAAATTGAATATGTCCAGAAAAGGTCTTCTCATTAAAATCAGTCAAAGATTTTCCTGATCTCATGTTATAGTCCACCAAGTTTTGTGCAAAAACGCCAAAATCAAACTTTCCAAGGGAAAGATTAAGCCCTGGTTGGAAGGAAATAATGGAATTTTGCGAAGCATCGTTTAGTAAAGGGTCTTCATCCACAGTAATTGCCCTATCAGGGTCAAAACTGCTAACATAATAGGGAATATTTACCCCAAAACTGAGGTTACTTTTTTGGCCCAATTGAATACCGTGGGAATAATTTGCCATTACACCCAGATTAGAAATCACGCCTTCCTGTTGATTATAAAGACTTACTCCAAGCCCAATACGATCATTAATACGACCACTATAACTTAGAAAGTAGTTTTGATTATTGTCGTTAAAATCTGCTCCTTGGCTTCTATGAAAAAGGTTGACATAGGATTTATCTTCTCGAACTGCTGAAAAAGTAGGATTTATCAAAAACCTATTGAACTTCAATAAATTCTGAAATGGCACATCATAGCTTACATAAGGATTACTTTCTTGCGCGCCAGTTTTACTAAAAAAAATGCAGCACACAAGTAGCGAAAAAACCCATTTAAAACGAAACGCAATGATATACTTGGAAAATAGGGGTAGTTTTACTTCCATAGCGAAATGGTGTTTGTAGGTTAAAGAGCCTGCTGGTAACAGGTAAATGTTTTTTGTTTGGTCTCATTAGCAAGATTTGGGATACTTGTAAGAGTTTTACTATTGACTTTTAAATAATATTACATATTTTATCGGTAAATAACCAATTTAATCGTTGAAAATCATATTTTCTAGTTAACAAACGCGTTTATGTAAAAAAAATTGGATGTTCTCGCCTGAAATTTAGTGACTTACTTCTTTTAAATTCCCGATAGCTTTTATCGTTTTCAATGTATTTTTGTACAATCTACTACTATTGTGTATTAAAAATATGAGTGAAAATCTTAGAATAGTGGCGTACACTGAAACGTATAAAGATGCTTTTAAAACACTCAATGAGGAGTGGATTATCAAGTATTTTAAGATTGAGGAAATGGACCGTATTGCTCTCAATAATCCAAAGAAATACATTCTTGACAAAGGTGGCTATATTGCCGTTGCCCTATTGGATGATGAACCTGTTGGTGTATGTGCTTTAATACATTGTGATTATCCTGGATTTGACTATGAAATGGCAAAAATGGGCGTATCACCCAAGGTGCAAGGCAGGGGCATAGGGAAACTGCTTGCCGAGCATATTATTGCAAAAGCGAAATCCCAAGGAGCAAAAAGACTATATCTTGAAAGTAATAAAGTATTAAAACCAGCTATTAGTTTGTATCGTAAATTAGGGTTCGTACAAATTCATGGAGCCAAATCTCCGTACGAACGCAGTGATATTCAAATGGAACTTCTTTTGTAACGCAGTCTACAGATTATCAAGTTGGTTGCTTTTACCATCTGAACTAATGGTCCAAAAGAAACCTACAAAAAAGAAACTGTCAGCTGGAGGGGTAATAGCTCGTCTGTCAAAAACTCCATTCATATTTGGAGTATCCGCATATTGATAATCGCTAATATTATTGAATCCCAATACATTACTAACTGAAAAGAAAAGGATTTTTTGTTGGTCTATTAAATAGGCCCAATTAAGGCTTAAGCTATTAAATGACCTTGTTGTTTCAGCTAAAAATTCTTCGGTGTTTGGATTGTCATATGGCCTTCCTGAACCATATGAATAGGATACGCCTATTTGGGAACGCAATTCATCAACCCAGTATTTGGTCACTAAGGAAAGGTTATGTTTTGGAGCAAAATTGGGCGTAGCACTTTCCAAATAATTTCTATAGTCTCTTTTTGTATCCAAATATGAGTAGGAAACCCAATAATCCAAATTCTTAATACTCTTGTTGTCTCGCCAAAAAAGATCGAGGCCAGCAGCATATCCGTCACCGGAATTTGAATAGATAGAATTAAACTGGGGCATATCTGTATCAAACTTTACCAAATTGTCATAATCTTTGTAATATGTCTCCGCCCTGAATGTTTTTCCATCTCCAACATATTGATAATTCAGGATGTAATGCGATGTTTTTTCAGAAAGTAGTGGTTGCCCAAACTTTGCCACTTCTGATAATGGGTTTTGGTAAAAATCACCATAAGCCAAGGAAAACTGGCCTTTTTCGCCAGGCTTGTATGCCAATGAAACCCTAGGCGAAATAGTAAAATCATCTAACAAAGAACTATTTTCGCCTCTAACTCCCAATTTCACGGCAAAATGATTACTAAAAAAAACATCTGCTTCTATAAACCCTGCAAACAATCGATCTTCATAGTTACTGGTAAAGGATTCACCTATAGCATCTGTAAAGGTCTCATCAAAATTGGTTACAAAAACCTCAGATCCAAAGTTTAGGTTAAACCTACTGCTAAAATTTTTTCTCGCTTTAATTTTTATATGTGACGCAGCCTCTTTGTCATCAACAACTCCTTCCTCTAATCCTATGTTGTTGGTATCCCATGAAATTGCGGCACCAGAAGTAAGAGTCCAATCGTTCTCAAAAAAGTACTTGTATGATGAATTGAAATATAGATTGTTGTTCTTTAATTGAAATCCGACCAAATCATCGAAATTGATATCCTCTTGCTCTATATCCAAATTTGCATAGTTGAAACCAGTGTACAACTTAAACATACTTCTATCCCCCTTGCTTCTGAAAACAGCTTCTCCGGCCAAGGATTCATAGGGACTATTCCATTTTACGCCTTGATCAGAAGGTATTAAAGCTTCATAAGGTGCAAGATTTATGTAGGATGTATTTATGCTCAAAGATTGATCTCCCCATATTTTTGTATGGCCCAATCCCCCACCCACCGACATTATTGAAATGTCTGTTTTTTCTTGGTTTGGAACATCTGTAGTATTCAGTAACAGCACACTAGATAGCGCTTGACCGTATTCTGCTGAATACCCTCCTGTGCTAAACGTAATTCCTTTAAAAAGAAATGGGGAGAACCGACCTCTTGTGGGCGTATTGTTTGCAGTAGCATTAAATGGTTGAAAAACGCGCAGTCCATCTATAAATACCTGGGTTTCTTCTGCAGATCCTCCACGGACAAAAAGTCTACCATCTTCATTTACCGATGTGGTTCCCGGAAGCGTTTGCAATGCCCCAACAAAGTCACCAACAGCACCAGCTGTTGTTACAATATCCAGAGGTTTCAACACTGAAACTTTGGAGTTATCGCCGGCTTCAAAAGTCCCAGCCGTTAAAGTAACTCCGGTTAAGGCGTTGATGGATTCCAGTAAATTAATCTGTAGGTCTTTAAAATAAGTCACATCACCAACTTCATAATGGGAGTCAAAAGATAGCATGGAAACAACCAAGGTTTGTGTGCCCGTTTCGGTGGTTTCAAAACTGAATGTGCCATTTTCATCGGTGGAGGCTCCATCATAGGTTCCTTCCAAATATACATTGGCCCCTACAATGGGAATATCTTTAGCATCGGTTACTGTACCTGAAATTGTTGTCTGCGCCAACAAAATGCTGAAGTTAAAAAAAGTGATTACTAAAAGAAGGTAGTTTTTCATGGCTGTTTGTTATTTGATGTCGCAAAAATGATGTGCTCACTTTCGGCAAACCAATTAGAAACACTCAACTGTGGAATTTTTAGGATGAATTGTGAAACCTTTTTTGAATTACAATTCAGTCTTAAAAAACAACATTTCAGTAGATTGAAATTTTAAAGCAAACTGCTTTGAAGGAAATTTGGTCCATCAATAACAACAAAAACATTCATTATGAAAACTTTGACACTAACACTAACTTTTCTTCTTGTTAGCTTTTTAAGCATCGCCCAAGAAACAACAGGTATTAACATTAAGGTCTCCATTACCAATGTTGCCAGCAATGAAGGCAAGGTAATGGTTGGCCTGCATACAGCTAACACATTTATGAAGGGCCCAGGAATGCAGAATTTGGAAAGTAAAATTGAGAATGGAACCGTTTCCTTCACTTTTAAGGACGTAGCACCTGGAACTTATGCGGTAATGGCTTTGCATGATACCAATGAAAATGGTAGAATGGATTTTGAGGCAAATGGAATGCCTAAAGAGAGTTATGGACTATCTGGCAATGATATGTCTTTTGGACCTCCTACTTTTTCCACTGCGCAATTTGAAGCTAATGAAGAAGATTTAGAATTTGAAATCAGATTCTAGACAATACCAGTTCATCAATCAAATAAAGAGGCTTGCCATTGGTAAGCCTCTTTCATTTTGCATTATGCCCATTAAACATTACATTTAAATGCTTTATTACCAACCATTCTAAACCAATAATATCAAACAATTCAACCTCATAATGCTTATTGTGTGCTTGACAATGAATGTTGTCAGAGCACAAGACAAACATCTTGACAGCTTAATGACCGTTTGGGAAGACTCTTCCAAATTGGACACGGTAAGATTAGAGGCTGGGTACAACATTTTTATTTTACGTTTTCGACAAAATTTGGATTCTGCCCGAACCTTTGGTGAAAAAATGCTTGAATTTTCCAGAGAAAAGAAAAACTTGGAGTGGGAAACCACATCAACCCGGTTAGTTGGCAATACCTATGCCGTACAAGGAAAATTAGAAAGTGCCCTTAAGTGGTTTAAGCTAAGTTTAGAGTTAGGTGAAAAGTTGAACTCTAAAAAGGACATAGCCACAACATTGGGCAATATTGGAACCATTTATTATGAAATGGGCAATTATACCAGAGCCATTTCTTTTTTACTTGATGCCCTCAAGATTTCAGAAGAATTGGATAATAAACCCGGATTAGCTAGAATAACGAATAATCTCGGTAACGTTTTTATACGACAGGAAAACAATGAAAAAGCTTTAGAATACTACCTGTATAGTCTAAAACTCAAAGAGGAGTTGAACAATCCTAGGTCTCTGCCCGCGGCCTATAACAATATTTCCTTGGTCTATGGAAATCAAAAAAAATATGATCTGGCACTGGAATATTTAATGAAAAGTGTTTCGGCAGCGAAAAAAGTTGATGATAAAATCGGGTTGAGCAGAGCATACAACAATCTTGGTGCTTTTTATGATCAAACTGGGGATTTTGAAAAAGCCCTCGAGTATTTAAACCTTGGCTATAAAATAAAAACCCAGATTCAAGATAATGAAGGGTTGGCTACTTCCTATCTATATAGAGGTAAAACTTACCTGCATATGAAAAGATTCCAACGCGCAAAAAATGACTGTGAAGAAGGGCTTGCACGCGGAGAAGAAATGGGAGCTCTTTTGGTACAGGAAGAAGCTTGCGAATGTCTAAGCCAAGCATGGGAAGGACTTGGAAATACTGGTAAATCCCTAGCGTTTTACAAACGCTTTACCAGCATAAAAGATTCCTTGTTCAACAAAAACAAAACGGAAGATATTACTAGAAATGAGCTACAATATCAATTTGAAAAAGAGCAATTGGCCGATAGTATTGCATTTCACAAAAGACAGACTGCACAACAAGTAGCTTTTGAACGGGATTTGAACAATCAGCGTACTAAATTCTATATTTTTCTTTTTGGAGGTCTTGGGCTGTTGCTTTTTGGGGTTATTTATTGGCGTTCCAGACAGAAATCCAAAGAACTTAAAAAAGAACGCGATGTAGTCCAAAAATTAAAACAAGTAGATCAATTAAAAGACCAATTTTTGGCCAATACTTCCCATGAATTGCGAACACCTCTGGTTGGCATAATTGGCCTAACGGAATCTTTAAAAGATGGGATTGCGGGCAAACTTCCAAAAACTGCAATGGAAAACCTGGATATGATTGCCAACAGTGGAAAACGGCTTTCTCATTTGGTCAATGATATTCTGGATTTTTCAAAACTAAAAAACAAAGATCTTATTCTTTCCCAACGTCCTGTTGACATCTATGCCCTTTCAACTATTGTTTTGCAACTGTCCAATCCAATGATAAAGGACAAAAAATTGAAACTTATCAATTCCATCCCAAAAGAAGTGCCTTTGGTCAATGCTGATGAAAATAGGTTACAACAGATTATGCACAACCTAATTGGAAATGCCATTAAGTTTACTCATAAGGGATATGTTACCCTTCTTGCTGAAAAACAAAAAGATATGCTTTCCATATCGGTTTCTGATACTGGAATTGGAATCCCAAAAGACAAATTAGAGACCGTCTTTAATTCTTTTGAGCAAGTTGACGGCTCTACGCAACGAGAATTTGGAGGAACTGGCCTAGGCCTTGCTGTTACAAAACAATTGGTAGAATTACATGGTGGGACTATCAGTGTAACATCTGAAAAAGGGAAAGGTTCCATTTTCACTTTTACGCTACCCATTAGTACCGAAAAACGAAATAAAATTGAAGAACATAAATATACTACGTCAGATTTTGTGCGTGCAGTAAGCAGCTCTAAGGAAGAAGCAATACCTATCAGGCAAAAATCCAAGTCTACAAATGAATCTTCAAAAATACTTGTGGTAGACGATGAGCCCATTAACAGACGGGTTCTGGAAAACCACTTAACCGTAGCAGGTTATGAAGTTACCGAGGCAAGTTCCGGGAAGGAAGCCTTGGAATTAATACAAGGGCAAACATCCTTCAGTCTAATACTTCTTGATGTAATGATGCCGGGTATTTCAGGGTATGAAGTCTGCGAAGAAATACGAAAGGAATTTAGCCCAAGCTATTTGCCCATAATCCTTTTAACTGCCAAGAATACAATTAATGAATTGGTCATTGGATTCAATTCAGGAGCAAATGACTATTTGACCAAACCTTTCTCCAAAAGTGAATTGCTAAGTAGGATAAAAATCCATATCAACCTTAATATTATCCATAGGGCAACTTCCAAATTTGTGCCCTCGGAATTTGTAAAATCAGTAGGCAAAGATTCCATTACAGATGTGAGACTTGGTGATCATATTGAAAAAAATGTAACGGTAATGTTTACAGATGTCAGGGACTATACCACATTATCGGAAAGTATGACCCCGGAACAGAATTTTAAGTTTGTAAATGCCTATGTGGGTCGAATGGGCCCAATAATAAATGAAAATGAAGGTTTTGTGAATCAATATTTGGGTGATGGTATTATGGCGTTGTTTCCACAAAAAGCAGAAAACGCATTGGACGCAGCAATAGAAATGCAAAGGACTCTTGCACTATACAATAAGAGACGGGTAGAAGAAAAAGGATATGCGCCCCTAACCGTAGGCATGGGACTTCATACCGGCCCACTGATTATGGGGATTATTGGCGATGTTCATCGAAATGACCCAGCCGTAATTGCCGATACAGTAAACAGTACGGCAAGAGTTGAGGGTGTTACCAAACATTATGGAGCGAATATTATAATTAGTGAAAGTTCATTAAAATCGATGAAGGATTCATCTGGTTTTAACTTTAGGTATTTAGGAAAGGTTAAGGTAAAAGGTAAACAAAAGGCTATTGGTATTTATGAATGTATTGATGGTGATAGTGTTGAAAGCATTTCCTTAAAATTGAAAACTCTTTCAAACTATAACAATGGCGTAAGCTTGTTCTTTGAACATCAATTCATTGAAGCTGCCAAGGCATTTAAAAAAGTATTGACCAAAAACCCCAATGACCAGGTTACGCAATACTTTCATCAACAAGCCAAAAAATATGCTAAATCTGGAGCTCCTAAAGATTGGCAATCCGTAACGGTAATGGATCAGAAGTAATTGGTTTTAGTAAATAGTGAAAAAGGGGCTTTTTAAATCTCTCTAGATATACGCTCATGAACTTTTCTACCTTCTGCCACCACTATCTCAATGATTTCCTCAATATCTTTTCTAGAAGTTCTAAAGTTTACAATACAACTCCTCAAGCAATACTTTCCATCAACAATGGCATTAGATAAGAATACTTTACCTCCACGCTGTAATTCGTTGACCAGGGTTTCGTTTAATTGGTTTAAATAGACATCCTTATCTTCAATTTTATTTGAAATATTCAAAGGAACATACCTAAATGTGGTAATGCTTAAATTCTGTATGGTAGCTTCAAGTTCGTTATGCGCCTCCGCTTTTTCAAATAATAGTTCAGACAGCTGTATATCTTCTTTTATCATTTTTGCATACCCCTTCTTTCCTATGTGTTGCAACATCAACCACACCTTTAAAGCTCTAAATCCTCTTGAGTTTTGAAGTCCATATTCATAAAAATTCTGCTCTGCATGTTCATTGCTAAAATTGTAATATTCTGGATGAGAGCTATAGGTATCAACTAAATGCTTAGGATTCTTTACCAAAGTACAACCAGCCTCTAAAGGACTATATAGCCATTTATGAGGATCTATTGCAATAGAATCAGCTTCTTTAATACCCTGGAATACTTTTTTTAGCTCGGGAATAATAGCAGCTGGAACTCCATATGCACCATCTATGTGAAACCATAGGTCATAAGATTTGGAGATTGTAGCCAATGCTTCCAAATTATCCACGGTTCCTGTACTTACATCTCCCGCTGTACCTGCTACCATAAAAGGTTTATGTCCCGCATTTAAATCCTCTTTTATTGCAGATTCCAATGCATTAACGTCCATCTTGTTGCTCTCATCTGTTTCAATCCACCTAACAGATTTGGTTCCGTGACCAAATAGAATTGCCGCTTTTTCAATCCAAGTATGGGTTGTTTTAGAACAATACACTACCATTTTTTGAACATGCACAAGACCTTCTTCTTTAAATTCTTCAGGGGCTTTTGCAGTTCTTGCAGCTAGAAAAGCCGTGAAATTTGCCATATTCCCACCGCTGACAAAAATTCCGCCATATGTAGATGGAACGCCAATGAACTCACACAACCATTGTATGGTTTGTTTTTCAATTTCTGTTGCCACTGGGCTCAAGATATAAGCACCAACATTTGGATTTACCGTAGCTGCCAACAAATCGGCCAATGCACCTATTGGAGCAGGAGATGAAGTTATGTACCCCATAAATTTGGGATGCCCATTAAACAGAGAATGGTCAAATAACTGCTCGGTAGTTTTAGAAATTAGCTCTGAAACAGAAGTGCCATTCTCCGGCAACTCCCTACCTCCTATTAAACTCTGAATTTGTTCTGGGTTTTCTGCTGTTGTTACGGGTCTATTTTCAATTGTGGCATTGAATTCAGCAATGCTATCAATTAAGGAATATCCGCTTTTCTTGAACTCCTGTTCACTTATTTCTATAGAGTTAACTCTGTCTTTGGTCATTGTTGATTTTTATCAAATTTAAAGTATAATTAACTGATTATTTGGACCATATATTTATCTTTTATGATTCTTGAAATTCTGGTTGCCTTAGTTCTTGTTTGGCCATTCCCAGATATTTTGAATAACGTAGGTCTATATTGTCTTGTATTTGTCTTACCGCAGATTTATATTCTGTTTGATTACCATTAAAAAGCTTGGCAAACCGTTTTTCCAGTTTAAGATAATCCTGAATCGGAATAGTGGGTCTATCTGAATCCAATTGCATTGCACTAAGGCCTTTAGCCACTCTATTGGGGTCGTTTCTATACAACAACCATTGGCCCGATGCTACCGCAGCTTTATGATATTGGGATGGATTCTTCATATCAACCCCATGGGCAGGACTATGACAATATGCAATGATAATAGATGGACCCTCATGTTGTTCTGCTTCTATAAATGCTTTTAGCGTTTGTTCTTGATTAGCACCCATCACAACAGAAGCTACATAAACATTCTCATAAGTTGTTGCTAAAAATCCTAAATCCTTTTTTTGTTTTTGCTTTCCCTGTGCTGCAAACTTTGCCATAGCTCCATAAGGCGTTGCTTTGGACATTTGACCTCCAGTATTGGAATACACCTCATTATCCAAAACCAAAATGTTTACATTTTTCCCGGATGCCAATACGTGGTCCAATCCCCCATACCCTATGTCATACGCCCAGCCATCGCCCCCAACAATCCATACACTTTTTTTTACCAAACTATCAGAAATCCCTAACAGCTGTGTCGCTTCGGGTTGTGCAATTTCTCTCAGTTGTTTATTTAAATCCGTTATACGATTTCTTTGTTGGATAATTTCAATTTCTGTGGTTTGTCTTGCATCCAAAATATTCTGAATCAGAATTGGATCAAGTTGGGTAGCTAGTTTTTTAAGTAGGTTTTTAGCTTGAATTTCTTGTTGATCTATGGATAAGCGGTATCCCAAACCGAATTCTGCATTATCCTCAAATAGGGAATTAGACCATGCAGGTCCCCTACCTAACTCATTTTTGGACCATGGGGTTGTAGGTAGTGCCCCACCAAAAATAGAACTAGCTCCTGTGGCATTTGCAACCAACATTCGGTCTCCAAATAGTTGAGATAACAATTTTAAATAAGGGGCTTCGCCACAACCGTCTACACCCATGGCATATTTGAACAACGGTTCTTGCAATTGCTGTTGACTTACTTTGGTAATATCAATTTTGGTTCTGTCAAATTCTGGAATGGTTTCAAAGAATTTCCAATTCTCTTTTTCATTTTCAATTCCATGTTTGTTGTTTTTCATTTTAAGGGCCTTCGTAGGACATGCATCCACACAGTTATTGCAGGAAGTACATTGTTCGGGGTTTACCTGTACGGTGTAATTGAGCAAATCAAAACCATTCATGTCCTCCAACAAATCAGCCGATTTAAAGTCCAAGGGAGCTTTCATCCGTGTATCCTCATCATATACTTTCATCCGAATTGCACCTTGAGGACATGCCATACTACATGCTCCACATTGTGTACATAAATTGGCATTCCATTCTGGAATTTCTAATACGGGTTTTCTACTATTGAACTTAGAAGTGTTACTAGCATAAGTACCATCAACTGGCAATGCGCTTACTGGAAGACCCTCTCCTTTTCCTGCCAAAAGTTTTCCCAAAAGGGTTTTAGAAAATACTTCATCAGTACTTAGTTCACTTTCATTATTCTCTATTTTCTGAAAAGTGTTTACATTTTTAATGCATTTTTTTAATTCTAGAAAATCATAAGTATCAATGAGGTGATTCTCTAGTGCCAAATGACAAGCATGCATCAAAGAAGTTAATTTACCGCTTCTATAATAATTTTTATTTACCTGTTTGGGGTTGATGATATATAGTTTGATTCCTTTTTTTTGAACAAGTTCTTGTTCCTCAACCGAAAGCGCTGTCCAAAAACGTGATGGTTCCAGTGATGAACAAACTAACAATACGCCCGAGCTTTTTATCTTTTGTAAAATGCGCTCCGTTTTAAGGAAATCAATAGAATCAAATCCTACAAAATCTGCTTCTGAAATTAGATATGGAGCCTTAATAGCACTTTGTGAAATGCGTAGGTGGGAAACGCTTCTAGAATTTGATTTTTTATAATCACATTCGATATATCCTTGAACATATTCCGGGGTTTTTGTTCCTATCAACCTTAACAACTCATTAAAATTGGGCGAAGTAGTGTCTCTCTTTGTTTCAAAAAAAAGAGCTTGGTAGTTTTTATCTTGAATGTGCAGCTTCTCGGTGCAATCAAGACTTAATCCGGTTAGGTCGTCCTCAATCCCGACGGTAAAGTTATTTTTTGGGTTTGAATTCTTTAGATTCTCAACAATTGCTTTTACCATTGATGGTGTAAACTCTTTAGAGGCTAGTCCATAACGTCCACCAACCACTTTTGGGAAATTCTTGAACTTTTTCGTATCAATGGTTTGCATTAAAGATTTAACTACATCCAAGTATAAAGGTTCTCCTGCAGATCCGGGTTCTTTAGTACGGTCTAAAACAGCAATCGCCTTACATGTTTCCGGAATACTATTAATTAAATGCTTGGTGCTAAAAGGTCTAAACAGTCTTACTTTAACAAGGCCTATTTTTTCTCCCTTTGCATTTAAATAATTGATAGTCTCCTCGATAGTCTCCGTTGCCGATGCAATCGCTATAAGTATTTGGTCTGCATTAGGATGACCTACATAGTCAAATATCTTATAAGGTCTTCCGGTTAAGGTTGCAAGTTCATCCATTTTGTTCTGAACAATATCTGGACAAGCATTATAGTATGAATTTACTGCTTCCCTGCTTTGAAAGAAAACATCTGAACCTTGAGAAGTTCCTCTAACAAATGGATTGTTTGGGTTAAGAGCTCTTTTTTTATGAGCACTTATAAAATCGTGATTGATCATGGTTTTTATTACCTGATCAGTAACTTTTCCAATTTTTGAGGTTTCATGTGAGGTTCTAAAACCATCAAAAAAGTGAACAAATGGAATTCTTGATTCCAATGATGAAACTTGTGCTATAAGTGCAAAGTCCATAGCTTCTTGAACGGAAGCCGAAGCTAAAAAAGCATATCCCGTATTTCTGACTGCCATAACATCACTATGGTCTCCAAAAACGGATAATGCATGTGTTGCAACTGATCTTGTGGCTACATGGATAACATTAGGCGTTAATTCCCCAGCTATTTTATACATGTTGGGCATCATTAATAAAAGACCCTGTGATGCAGTAAAAGTGGTGGCCAAGGACCCTGTTTGCAAAGCACCGTGCATAGCTCCCGCTACACCAGCCTCACTTTGCATTTCAAATGTGGTGGGTATGGTGCCAAATATATTTTCTTGCTGATCTGTACTCCATTCTTCAACCAGCTCTGACATCTCAGATGAAGGCGTAATGGGATAAATGGGACATACCTCATTTATACGATAAGCAACATGTGCTGTTGCTTGATTGCCATTTACGATTATATGTTGGTTTTTCATCATGGAAAGTCTTATTGAAACCTAATCAACGGTGGAAAATGAATAAGCCGCTCCTTTGGGAGCGGCTTATTTCAATTTTACTTTTCAAACTCTATAAAAACAGGAGTTGGGTTTGTAAGCATGTCAAATACTGGAGAGAATTGTGATAAAGCTCTCAATTGCTCCTCAGAAGCATCGGATTTTACTTTGAACTTTACAGTAATTCCATTGAATCCTTTTCTTACCTCTGGGTCAAGACCTAGGAAACCGTGCAAATCACAACCACCTTCTAAGGTTGACTCCATACCTTCAATGTCAATTCCGTTAGCCGCTGCATGATACGCCATTGCTCCTGTTAAGCAAGATCCCAAAGCATGTAATACAGTTTCTGCTGGGTTAGGAGCCTTATCTTTTCCCAATAGAACCTCTACGTGGTCGGCTTCCATGGTAAAGGCATCTTGAGTTCTCTCATTGTGCTCTTCACCTACACCATAATAGTCCTTGATACTGGTTACACAATGTCCACCTTCAATCCAGTTGTTCTTTGCCCTAAATTCGAACTTAGCCAGTCCTGGATTTTCTTGAACCGCATTGATAGTATCTACCAATTGATCTACGTTTACTCCGTTTTTAATGTTTGCTGTTGTAATCATTTTTAAAAATTTTAAAGATTATTATTTTGTTTTGACAGTAGAGAGCATTTGGCGTGCCAAAAAACATAATTAACTTAAAATCAAATAATTACTATTAAAACTAATGTAGATTAAAGTAACGAAATTTCATAAATAAACGAAATTCCGTCACTTTTTTTACGAAATTTCGCGATTTACATAGGACGAACTATGCCCAGTGCCTTAATTTTTGAAGTAAGTGTGGTAGGACGTAATCTGAGTAATGCCGCTGCTCCTTTTTCCCCAGAAATTTTCCAATTGGTTTGCCGTAGGGCTTTTAAAATATTCTCCTTCTCCAATTGTACCAGTTCCAATGACGTGAGTATGCTACCTGAGCTCTCCGAATCATTAACTTTGACCTTCTGCATGGTATTTGGAATTATGGCATTCCAATCTATTTGGCCATTTTTTGAAACTATTATGGCACGTTCCACCAAATTTTGTAATTCTCTGACGTTTCCAGGCCATTGATATTCCAAAAAGAGGTTCTTTTGTTCTTGAGTCAGCGGCTCCACAGACTTGTTCAATTTTCCACAAAATTGCTGTACCATTCTTTCGGCAATTAAACAAACATCTTCTCCCCTATCCCTTAACGCAGGTACGACAATTGGGAACACATTTAGTCTGTAGAACAAATCTTCCCTGAACTTTCCTTCCTTTGAGAATTCTAACAAATCCCTGTGGGTAGCTGCAATTATACGAACATCCACTTTGAGGGTACTGGAACTCCCCAATGGGTCAAATTCCCCTTCCTGTATTACCCGCAATAATTTGGGTTGAAGGTCTAAAGGCAATTCACCAATCTCATCCAAAAAAATAGTCCCTTTATCAGCCATCAAAAATCTTCCTTTTCTAGAAGCAGTAGCTCCTGTAAAAGCGCCTTTTTCGTGCCCAAAGAACTCACTCTCTATTAAATTAGCCGGAATTGCGCCACAGTTGATTCGAATTAAAGGTTTATCATTACGATCACTTGCCATATGAATGGCCCTTGCCACCAATTCTTTTCCCGTACCCGTTTCTCCTTGAATCAAAACAGTTGCTTCAGTATTTGCCACTTGTTCTATAAGATTCAATACATTTACCATACTTTGGTCTTCTGCCAAAATTCCATGACTATTGGTCAGCTGCATAATTTCCTCTTCTAAATATTTTGTGCGAGTTGTAAGCTGATTAATCTTTTCCTGGGCGATTAAACGTTCGTCAATGTTCCTTAATATAAGGGTATAAAAGGTTTCATTCTCATTTCCATATCTGCTCAAGGTTCCTTCATTCAAGGTTTCGGTATCATCAGAACCAATGACTTTTACAACTTCAGGTAGGTAATTATTGAAAGGCTTGCTGTTATCATCTGGCTCGGATTTAACCAAAGACTCAATTAAAGCGGCGCTCTTTTCGTCAAAAAAGAAAAGGACATTTCGTTGCACAACATCCTCATTTTTGAGTAGTTCGTTTGCTGACGGATTTGTTAGAATAATACGGAATTTCCCATCAAACATAATGATGGCATCCATAGCTCCATTTATGAGTCCACTCATTTTGGTATTGCCCAACTCAATTTCCCGCTTAGAAGCTGCAAGGCTTTCCTGAATGATATCCAACTCCCTATGTCTTTTTATCAAAACAGACAATACGCCTTTGGCAAAACCGCTATCGCTTGACATGAGTTCCACAAATCGTTGGCGTTCTACTTTTAACACCTCCGTGTCTTCCACTGTAGTTATAGATGCAGAGCGCGCTTGATTATCTATTAAGGCATACTCACCAAAACAATCACCTTGCGATAAATACCCATAAACATGATTGTTCTCATGAACTTTAACTTTACCATTAAAAATGACGTACATAACATCCCCTATGTCCCCTTTTTGAAATATGCATTCGTTCTTTTCAAAAAATTCTGCTTTTAAATCCTTACACAATTCCATAAGGGAGGTTTTCGCAACCTCAGAAAAAAATGAGACTTTATTAAGAAAGTCCACAATTTCATTAAGCTGGGATTTGTTCATTTTGGTTGTAATGGTTCGGTATCAACTAAATATAAAGATTTGGAATTTAACCATTGTTATCTCATTATTGGTTTTTTCCTTTTGCACCTATAAATAGTGAACATCTTTCTTTAAATCATCATAGATTAAATTGATAGTTTTTCATATTTTTATATTGCTAATTTATAATGAATGACCATAACGCAATTACAGTACGTTTTAGCTGTTGCTGAATATAAAAATTTCACTCTTGCTGCTGAAAAGAGTTTTGTTACCCAGCCCACGTTGAGCATGCAGGTGCAAAAACTTGAGGATGAACTCGACGTTTTAATATTTGATCGTAGTAAAAAGCCCATTTCAATAACAGAAGTAGGTAAAAAAATAGTTGCGCAGGCTAAAAATATAGTTGCCGAAGCAGAACGCATTAAAGATATTGTTGACCAAGATAAAGGATTTATAGGAGGGGATTACACCATAGGAATCATCCCTACCGTAATGCCCACATTATTGCCAATGTTCCTTAATACTTTTATTAAGAAATACCCTAAGGTGAACCTGATTATAAAGGAACAGCCAACTGATACATTGATTCGGAATTTATTGGATGGTCATTTGGATGCTGGAATAGCGGCTACCCCTTTAGAAATTGAGTTTATTAAAGAGCGTCCTCTTTATTATGAGCCGTTTGTTGGGTATGTGCCAAAAAACCACCGCTTATCCTCCAAAGAACTTTTGACCACTGAAGATTTAGATGTGAATGATATCCTTTTATTGCAGGATGGGCATTGTTTTAGAGATGGCGTGATTAATCTATGTAAATCTCCAAAGAACCAACACGGAGAGCAGTTTAAAATTGAAAGTGGAAGTTTTGAAACCCTGGTAAGTTTATCGGATGAAGGAATGGGTATGACATTATTACCTTATTTGAATACTTTAGAACTTGATCAGAAAAAAAAGTCATCCTTAAGGCAATTTAAAAACCCTTCCCCTGCACGGGAAATAAGCTTAATATATCATAAGAGTGAACTTAAAATTCAAATTACAGAAGCTCTGAAGGAAGTAATTTCAGGAGTTGTACGAGGTGCCATTGCCTTTCAAGACGTAAAAATAATTAGTCCCTTAGGAAAAAGTTAAGCATTTTAAAAATAAAAGAGCCGCTTTTCGCGGCTCTTATTTTATGCTTTTATTAATAGTAATGTAGGATGTAATTCTGGTTTATCTAAAATAAAATACTCTAACCAGATTTTGAGTTCTTCGATTTCACTTGGTAATAACCTTGAAACAGCTTTTTTTAATTCTTTTGCGAATAGCTTAGCATCAAAACTTACTTTTTGCAAGACCGTTTTGGTGTAATCTAACATTGCTCTAGGCATAGAAAATTGATTAATTGGATTAAAAGGTTGAGCATCTAATTTAAGAAAAATCACGCTTAAATACATCAATAAGCGGTTAAAAATTAAATAAATTCGTGTTAAATTCTATAAACAGTAAAATGTACCTTCCATACAATCAGCGCCTTAAGTATTTGACTATTATTGTCTTAACAAGCTTTTTCCTTCTTTTAGGCTGTTCTTCTTCCCGAGTTACCAAATACAGCACCCTATTGCAAAATGTACCCTTGAACAATTCTTTTCATGGGCTGGTTGTTTTGGACACTGAAAGCGATGAAGTGATATACAATACCAACGGCGATAGATATTTTACCCCAGCGAGCAACCTAAAAATTGTAACCTTTTTCACCGGATTGGTATTGTTGCCAAAAAACATTCCTGCACTTAAATATCATGTTCAGAACGATACTCTTTTTGCCGAAGGAACGGGAGATCCATCTGCTCTACATCCGCATTTTGAAGATAGTACTGCTATAAACTTCTTAAACTCTTTCAAGAGTGTCAATTTGCATCTAAAAAATTCCACCGAAGATAAATACGGACCTGGATGGGCATGGGAAGATTACGACACCTATTTTTCGCCTGAGAAAAGCACATTACCTCTTTATGGAAATGTAGTCACTATTTCCAACACAGATAGTTTAAAGGTATCACCATCTTTTTTAAAGGAAAATGTAGTTCTAAAAGAAGAATCCAAACAAAGGGATGAATTCTTGAATCATTTCTTTATTTTACCCTCTGAAAAAGATACTTTGGAAATACCTTTTATAACCAGCGACCTACTTACAAAACACTTATTGGAAAACAGCCTAAAAAAGAATGTATCCTTAATTAATAGCTTTCCTACAGGAGAAAAAAAGGTTCTTTTTGGTATGGAAACTGATTCCATTTATAAGCTTATGTTACACAAAAGCGATAATTTTTTGGCAGAGCAATTGCTAATGGCAGCCTCCTCCATGCTTTCGGATACATTGAGTACCAAAACTGTCATAACGTATATGTTGGAAAATGATTTGGCAGATTTAGAACACCAACCCAGATGGGTGGATGGTTCAGGCCTTTCGCGCTACAATTTGTTCACTCCAAAATCCTTTGTGCAAATACTCCAAAAAATATATGCCAAAGTTCCAGAAAAAAGATTGTTTCAACTTTTCCCCTCTTGGGGTGCTTTGGGAACAATTACAAAATGGGAAAATCCAAATACCCAGCCCTATATTTTTGCTAAATCAGGTTATGTTGGAAATAATTACAACCTTAGCGGTTACCTTAAAACCAAATCTGGAAAATTGTTGATTTTTAGTTTTATGAACAACCATTTTACCATTCCAACTTCGCAAATACGTCTGGAGATTGCAACAGTCTTAAAAGATCTTCACGAAAACTATTAGTTGATTAATTGCTGTATTTGTGCATATTGCAATAGCATAATAGTTTTTGCATCCTTGATTTCTCCGCTTGCTACCATTTGCAAAGCTTTTGCAAAGGTCATTTCCAAAACTTCAATGTTCTCGGTTTCGTCTTCTGCACCTCCGCCTGCACTTACCTTCATATCGTCTTCATATTGACCAACAAAAAAGTAAAGTACTTCGGTAACAGAGCCTGGTGACATATACGATTCAAAAACTTTTTCAACGTCCGAAATCTTATACCCGGTTTCTTCCTCAACTTCCATAATAATGGTCTGTTCAGCATTCCCTTTTTCCAAAATCCCTGCACAAGCTTCAATCATCATCCCGTCTTCATTGCCATTTAAATAGGTGGGCATTCTAAATTGTCTTGTAAGGATTACGGTGCCCTTCTCCTTGTTATATAATAGGATAACAGCTCCGTTTCCTCGATCGTAGGCTTCGCGTACCTGAGTTTCCCATTTTCCATCTTCGCGTTGATATTCAAAAGTGACCTTGTTTAGAGAATACCAGTTATCAGATAGCAATTCTTTTTTTATATTCTTGACGTTTCCGTACTTCATAATGTGGATTAAACTGTTGCAGCGTTGTTCAAATATCGCCGGAAAGGCAGCATTTCCATATAAACTTCTTTAATTTTTTCTTTGAAATTCTCTTTTAAAACCTCTTTCTTATCCAATTGAAGTTCCACTGCAAAGGTTTTATTTCGAAGCAGTTCAATATGTGGATGATCATTCGTGAAGCCCTTTGGGGCACTGATCAACCTTTCATCTTCATAAAGTCCACCAAACAACTTTTTAAAAGAGGGCTTTTCTATGATTTCGAGCAGTTCTTCCCCATTATAATCTATTCCTTCACGGATGCTTCGCAATGTTTTTGAATCTGGACGCCAAAATCCACCAGCCAATAAGCATTGCTTTACCCCTACTTCAATATAAAAGTCGGCCGAATTTGGGGCTTTGTCCAATCCCGCGCCAAAATGGTCTTTATAAATGGGTTTATGTGGATGGAACATTAGATTGTTATTGATTCGGTTGATACCTTTTTTTCCTGGCGTTGGATAATATGCATCATCCAATTGTGCCATGGTCAGGTCCAAATCGTCCAACCATAGAATGAAATCATTCCGAAGGGATTTATACCACTTCCGGTTGTTATCCATCCATTCTTTGGTGTTGTTTTGTTGTAATTCAGTAAGAAAAGTAAATAAGTCTTGGAAGTTCATTTGTTTTTTGCGAGCACTAAAATTAATGAACCATATTCAATCAGAAAACTAATCTGTTCGATTATATATCTAAAGAATAGTTCTCGACTGCGCTCGAACTGACAGCTAATTACTGGTTACTGCCAACTGTCAACCAACAACTACATTAGAACCGATTATCTCCCATAGCAATATCACCCAAGGTTCCTAGAATACTACCTTCCCCTTTATCCTTCCCTCCTCTTGGGATGGATGACAATATCCTGCCGGCAAGTCTGCTAAAGGGCAATGACTGCACATAAACCGTTCCCGGACCTCTAAGTGTAGCAAAGAACAAACCTTCACCCCCAAAAACAGTGTTTTTAATCCCTCCAACAAATTCTATATCATAATCCACCGTATGGGAGAAGCCTACAATACAACCGGTATCTACTTTTAGCACCTCACCGGCTGCCAATTCTTTTTTGGCCATTGTGCCACCCGCATGTACAAAAGCCATTCCATCACCTTCCAATTTTTGCATGATAAAGCCTTCTCCACCAAAAAGGCCACGTCCTAAACGTTTTGAGAATTCAATTCCTACGGAAACACCTTTGGCCGCACATAAAAAAGCATCTTTTTGACAGATGAACTTCCCACCTTTTTCCGAAAGATCTATGGGCAGTATTTTACCTGGGTATGGCGAAGCAAAACTTGCCTTCTTTTTACCCTGTCCCACATTTAAAAAAGCGGTCATAAAAAGACTCTCTCCCGTCAATAATCGCTTACCCGCCGAAAATAATTTGCCCAAAACTCCAGAATCCTGTCCGGAGCCATCTCCAAAAATGGTGTCCATCTTTATATCGGTATCCATCATCATAAAACTGCCTGCTTCTGCCACAACAGCTTCTTGGGGGTCAAGCTCTATTTCTACATATTGCATTTCCTCTCCGTAAATTTCATAGTCTATTTCGTGATTTGTGCTACTCATATTTTTATTTCTTTTAACATTTACTATATTAGTATATCATTTCCCAATTTTGTTACTTGCCGATATAATAAATGAAGATTGTTTAGAAGATAATTCTATTTTCTGATGCTAGAATGAACCATTTCTTAAAAATTATACGAACTCTTCGAAAATCCTCTTTAGAAGATATTGGGATAAAGATGGGGCTGTCTAACACGGATAGCGATAAACTTGAACTGGCAAAAGAAATAGAGAAAAGAATAATATCTTCTAATAGAAAAAGAAAATTCACAGATTCTTCCTTATTTAAAATTGGATTCCCAATTCTAATGGCTCTTATGGGCTTCTTTCTAGGTAAAGTAACTGATATTTCTAACAAACAAATAGATTCAAATCTAAAAAATATTGATTCTGTAAATCAAAAGAATATCATAAGGATTAGCCATCCCCTTCCGAAGGAATTAACAGTTAAAGAATTCAGCGTAAGGATGGACACTTCGGTCTTTGGACGTTATTTGCCAGATTTAAGAAGATTATACGCTAGGGGTTTGAATGTCATGAAAGTATATTCACCCCAAGATACACTTGAGTATAGCAAGTTACCATTGAACCCATCTGGATTTAAAGATAATTTCATAGATTTTTTTGAAGGGAAAGATTTGGACTTAACTATCGTGGTTGGGGAAAATTTATTTGAACAAAATGAAGAATTGCATAAGTATGATTTAATATGGAATATTAGTTCAGAAATATTGTTCAAGAGCAAACAACACTATCTGTCATATTTTGTTGACCACCTAGATGGGGATAAAGAGTATCTTCAAATTGAATATATAGGTTTGGAAAATGATAACCCTTTGAAAAGAAACGATATAAAGTTTAGAAATGGTATAAGTTCTTCCTTAGACCTATGTAATAAACAGGTTGATGTAGAGGTTCGGTTAGATGGGAATAAAAATAAACAGATAATCTCCACCCAATTGTCATTTGGATTCGTCAACTTCATGGATGACAACCAAAAAGAATTTGGCATTGACTTTTTAAACAAAACAAACTATTACAGAGTAAGTACCTTAGAATGGGTAAGGAAGTCGTATCCAGACTATGACCCATCAAATTTGCAGCATCACAATGAGGGGGTGCTAAATTGCCAGAGTCTATAAAAAGACTTAAGAACACAGAAAAATATATAGTCTATTCCGTGATTTGTGCTACTCATAATATTATATTTTGCTCGTTCCTCTATTAGTATAGATTAAGAGAAGGTTGTTACAGTTCACTTATTAAATCCTTCATGCTCTTTTTAAATTATTGTAAACAATTCATAACAAAATTATTATGAAAAGGATTACAATATTAAATTTTGATGTAATTTTCAATCCCCTCCCTTGAAACTGCCTGCTTTTTATAGCAATTATTTATTAGAGTTTATGAAAATTAATTTTATACCCGATGAGGTACTAAAGCTAACCGATAGTTCAGATATACTCGGTACTAAACCGTATTCCGAGACAATTTTTGAAATTGTAAAGAAGTGTGATGGGAGCAAGAATATTGGATTATTTGGAAGTTGGGGAAGTGGTAAGTCAACTATTTTAAGAACTTTAGAAAACTTAATCGAGCAGAATAATACCAAAAAGACTGGAAAGATTGCATACTTCGAATTTGATGCTTGGAAATACTCACAAGATGATTTTAGAAGGAGCTTCTTAATTGAATTGACAAGGACTTTCAAAATAAGTTATGAATCCAAACTCAAAAAGTTATTATATAATGAATCCAGTTTTGAAGACCCAGAGCAAACCAAATATTCTTTTAATTGGTTGAACCTACCCAATTGGATATTGTTCTTCCTTGTTGTATTTGGCTTCTGGTTTTACTTTCAAAATTTAATTGCTGTAAATCAAGATATTAGAGCAGTAATCTCTCTTCTATCAATAACTATATCTCTATTATCTACCGCTACAAGTAAAATTGTAAATGCATACAAAGTTGTAGTTAAAGAAAGTAAGATTGTTGAACCCGAAAGGTTTGAAGCAATTTTTGATGAAGTAATTACAGAAGTAACTACAAAACGTAGTTCCACATACAAGGTCTATAAATGGATTCTAAAGAAACCAAGAAGAACTAAATACTCGAAAGTTGTAATAGTAATTGATAATCTAGACCGTTGTGATGATGAGAATTTAATGGAGACGTTAAATACAGTAAAGAACTTTCTTGAACATAAGAGAGTAATTTTCATACTTCCAGTCGATGAGAAAGGGATTTCCTCTTTTCTGTCTCAAAAGACCGATAATGCAGATGAATATTTAAGGAAGATTTTTCACCTAATCATAAGGCTAAAAGAGTTTTCCAACAAGGAATTATTGGAATTTACCAACAGTTTGAACGATAATTATGATTTAAAACTGACCAACTCAAGTATAAGAATCATATGTCAAGAATTTACTAATAATCCGAGAAAAATAATCCAGTTCTTGAACAATTACCAAAGTGAAATATGGCTAACAGGTGAACAGTCGAAAAAGAGTTACATAGATGGCAATGTAATCAAAAACAATCACAGCTTTTTTATCAAACTGTTGATTATAAAATATGAGTGGAAAGACTTGTATGATGAAATCTTACATGACAAAACCTTATTAAACAAGATTAATCAAGTTATCACAAATTTGAAACCTGATGAAAATGAATTGTATCCAATTGTAAAGACAAATATTCGATTAACTGATTCTCAAAGGAATTTTCTTTTTAGCACTCAAGATATCCATTGTTCAAAGATTGAGCCATTTGTATTGAACATAGATTTAGATAAAGATTTACCTGATGATATAGAGAACTTCATTAGACAGGACAACTATCAGGAATTAGTGAATTATCTACAAGACGAAAATATTTCTCTAGATGAGGAAAAGTTATTGCAGAAGATGGATGAGGTTTTTGCAGACTTAACTTATAAACATCAGGAATATGAATTTATCGCTATACCGACTTTGAAACTGTTAATTGACTTTGTTTTAGATGATAAACAAGACGATTTTAGAAGTGTTCTTAAGGAAAATCATAAGGATTATCCATTCTTAAATAGCCTTTTTAGAGACACTCGGCTAGATGGTTTGTTGGAGAAATTTGATTTTAAAAGATTGAATGATACTACTAAGTGGTTTTTAGAGAATATTAATGATGACCTTTTCAAATCACTAGCTTCTCATGTGAGCACTAGATTTTTTGGAAGCAGTATTATAAATGATGAAAATGAACGAATTGATTACTTTATCGAAACTTTTAAGAATACAGGAAAGCTATCAATTATAAAGAAAGAATTTAGCAATAAGATAAATGGAAGACCAGAAGGTGTGTCCAAAATAGAATCTATTAAAGATTATAAGATTGCGTCACAAATCATATCTAACCCAACCTATAAATCCTTGTCAAGCAAACTAAATGATAGTGATACTAAGGGTACATATAGATTAGCAAAACTGTGTTCAGATTATACCCGAAATAATGAAAAAGACAAAGTTTCCAGAAAACATATAATTCGGTACTATTTGACTGAAATGGTTGAGTTTTACAGCTCCGATAGTATAACGGAAAGTGTATATACTGACTATAAAAGCTATTTCACAAAATTAAATGAACTCTTAACAACTGGACTTAATTTAGAACTCTCCGATGCAGAAAAAAACACCTTAACTTACCTCAATAATTATTTCTTCCAAAACTACATTCCCAATTTTAATGAAGAAAAGCATTATGAACTCTATGAATCTTTCTTTGAGTTTGCAAAAAACCTTATGTTCTATGCAAAAAACTACAACTCTATATCCTATAGGACAGACTATTTTGACAGGTATCTAAAGAAAGATTATTCAAGTAAAGTATCTTTGAAAATCAACAAAATTCTGTTAGAAGATGTTGAGAATTTTGCAACTTATGATTACCCATTTGCAACAACGCTTATCATCCTTTATTCGGACGCTAAGAAACCCAATATTCCTTATGGAAAGACTCTAATAAGAATGGTTGAGAAGACTGATGATGAAAATGGTCTGATAGAATCCGACATTGAAAGTATTATTCTAAGAACAATCAACGTTTTTGCTCATTTTCACAATAAAGAAAGTATTTCTCTAATTAAACGCTTGAAGAATCCTGTTGGAAATCAGTTTTTAAAAGTACTTAATAATGACTTGGGAATCTACACGGAATCATACATAAAAAACGTAAAATTGTTAGAGGACAGTTGGTTTTATGGAGATGCCATCTTAAATTATTTAAAAAAGCCGATTCAAAGCAAAGAAGCAAAAGACTATCACATTTTTAGAGGTAAGTTGTCAACTGTGGTGAACTACTTCTCAGTTGAAGAGACAAATGGTTTTATCCAAAATTTGATTGATGAAATTTATGAACTCACAGTATATAAATGGTTACGGAAAAGCTATAAAATTTTATCCACACAAACCTATGATGTCTACCTTGACAATTTAATAAATGCTCATAGGAATGGTATTGTTCGGCATAATGATTTCTTTGAATGGATAATAGACATTCCAAAGGAAAGTTTTTCTGAAAATAGAAAAGACCAATTTAAAGAGTACATTAATAAACTAGGAATAACCCATAAGACTTATGTTCCAAAAAAAGATAATGCATTAAGTCACTTGAGCTCCTAAAATGAGTTCATTTGGTAATATCAAGTAGTTGTTTTATCTCAACCTCTAACGCTTTTGCAAATCTTCCTAAAGTAGCCAAACTACAATTTATTTCGCCGTGTTCAATCCTGTAAACTTGTGATTTGGTAGTATCGGCGCGAAGTGCAAGCTCATCTTGAGATATGCCTAGTCCGTTTCTCAGTTCTTTGACTTTAAGTCCAACTTGGACTATAAGTTTCTTATCCTCATCTGTTAGTTTAATACGCACATAGCAAGATGAACAATTACCAAATGAAAATTGTAAGCATTAATGCATACTAAATTCTTTGAGAATCCGTTTTCATCTTAACCGATTAAATCAAATATCATGAAAATCAAAAGAGTACTATTCATCATTGTAGCCGTAACTTTGCCATTAATCCAATTGTCATGCTCAAGTGATTCTGACCAAGCAATGCAAGATGAAGCTGTTGAACTTCTAATAGGCGAATGGTTAATTGAATCAGAAAGCGATTACTTTTGTGGTTCAGATACAGTTTATAGAGAAATCATCACAGACCCCAACCAAATATATGAGTATAGAAGTGATGGAACTTGGCAAAAATATACTGATGGGGTTGAGGACGAATTTCAATTTGGTAAATGGGAAAAAATATCAACAGACACATATACTATCGACCATCAAGGAGATAATGTTCAATACTCCGTAACTGTTGAATTTGTTGGTAACGATTCCATGAAGTTTGATATTGATGAATGTCGTGATGAAGACGGAGAAAGTATTTATACATACGAACTTTACGAAAGACAGTAGCATGAAAGTTTACTATTTTCAAATTATCGAGAACCTCATAGGCATTGCATTAGGGGTGTTGTTTCTATATGCACATTTTACAGACAACATCCAACTGTTGATTAGCTGTGGTATTGGCACTTTCATATTTATAATAAGTCAATTATCAGGGCAGGGTAGAAATCAACTAGGCTTTATAACCATGATATTTTTTGGTGCGATTATCGGTTACTTTGTATCCAAATGGTATTACGGAGCATTGTGGGTTTGTGCTTTATACGCATTAGGGCAGATTTTTGGCTTGTTCAAAATAGTTTCATCAAAAGATGCTCTAGTACAAATGCTTAGTGAAAATGACTTGAACAGAATTAATGTTAAAGAATCGATTGGATTTATAGCAATGCTAATCGTTCCTGTTTTTGTCTATTTCATTTTAAATAATTAGTTGTGCTATAGCTGTGGAATATATCTATTTGCCCCAACAGAAAGACAAGAATTTGGTAGATGAATTGATTTCAAAATATACAGCATACAGTAGGGAACAGATTATCAAAATGTGTATGAGCGCCGTTCAAATAGCTATCGTTGGCTCTCACTCCCAAGCCTTAAATCTAATAGCTTTGAACATCGTTTCAAAGAGAGTAATCGGAAAGTCCTGTTTGCATTGAAAACAAATGCTTAATTTTAATAGAGGCAGACTTTAGCATTTAAACTGTATCACAAATCCGAATAGTTTAATAGAGAGTATCGGCAGCCTATTATATTTGACCCCATGCGGTTAAATAGAAAACCGAATATTATTCATACCCCCCCATTGAATTACCAAGAATGGGAACAATTCATTTTACTAAATCCAATACCCTTTACAGTTCAAAATGACTTTTTGCGAAAAGTACATTCGTAATTGACCCTTAATTTGACGTTTTTAAGGTAGGGAGAGACGGCTACCCCTGTAGGATGTTTCAAAGCCCTATAGACACCTAATATCCACTTCTTTATGAGTAAAGGATAAACCCAATAAAATCAATGGGTTAGACCCTATTTTGGCAATTGCCATTCCCATTACAAAAGTAGATTTCAAACTAATCATAAACATCTGTTAATCAATACTATAAAAATAAAATAATGTGTCATTTTGCAACCTCAAAGAAGTAAAAATTATGAATTATCTTTGTAGAGAGTTTGGCAGTTTCCTCAAAACTGTCCGTTGCTTTGAATATTTGTGGCTAAATACTGTTTTTGTCGAGGACAACGTTAAAAAGTGGTATCACCCCCATTAATTAAAATCAAAAAGGGAAAAGGGTGATTGGCAGGTGCAAGAAGAACGCCACCGCATAAACACAACCATACGGACTAGTGTTTAAGGTTCTTCAAATCCCATCAATGTTGTATGTGTTGTAGATGGGGTCAAGGTGAAACTGGGCAAGTTACTTAACTATTACATGGTTTCATACACCACCAAATGTCTCTCATGGCGAAGCTGTATCCAGTAACGACCAAACTAAGGGGCATAATTGGTTGCCTTCGGCTCTTCTAGGCAAGATACTTAATATACTCTCTATATATAATAGACAAATGGTCGATTTATTTATGAATCTTGTATAGCATATTCTTGAAAACAGCAGATAATAAAACAATTTTGATTAAAATCAAGATTAGTACATACTGACCTTTAGTAATTGAAACTATTTCTTATTGTAAGTTCTTTTTTAATTAATCAGTCAGATAACAAACCTGACAAACAGCGAGTAACTGCTTGCCTAATATCATCTGCTTCTGTTGAGCCTTGCCCTTCACCAGTACACGAGCAGACAAGCGAACTTGTTTTAGCAGAAACGACTTGTATAGTCACTTCTATAGTATACCCGCCAAATCCTGTGCCTCTTCTACCGCTTTCTCCATAATTTACCACTAAAGTTTCATCTATCAAGTCTGGTTTAAGTTCTGGTAATCTGATAAACCCCTCTTTTGCTAAGATTCCTGTGATAACATCACTAGGGTTAACACTTTTACTAGAGGAATAATATTGTCCTCCAATGGTAGCACCTGTACTCGATGTCAAACTATTGGTTGGCGATATGTAAATGTACTTGTAGTCCGCTAAACTTGAATTTTTAATGGTTGTGACAGGTTTAAGGTTGGTACAACTACTAAGCAAAATGCCTACAATTGCTAATAAAAAGACTCTTTTCACTTTGAAAGATTTTTGAATAGGGATTGAATAAATTTAAGATATTCAAATTATACTTACAATGATGGACGTTTTTTAGTTTTCTAGGTCTAATTCAAAGTGAGCCTTTTCACTTTTTGAACTGTACCTAAACTAACATCACATAATTTAGCTATATTCCGCATTGAATGCCCATCTTTTAATCGCTTTTGTACGTTTGAGTACTTGGAAAGGAATACTTTTTTCGGTTCTTTAGAACCCCTTATACGCCCTTTATACTTTCCTTTAGCTTTTGCTATGGTAATTCCTTCACGCTGCCTTTCAAGTAATGTCTCACGCTCCATTTCAGCAATATTGGCAAGAACAGATATTATTAACTTGAAGGCTGAATTAGTCTTTCCTTTAACCATTGATTCAATTCCGAGATTGTCAACCTTGACCGTAACACTATTCTCTTCAAAGGTTTTTAATGTGTAGAGAATATCAAGTAGGTTTCTTCCTAATCTATCAATGGCGTTGACTGATATGTAATCAATTTTAAAGTCTCTCACGGCTTCTAACAGCTTCTTTCCTTGTTCTCTTTCAATGAAAGGTACTGAACCGCTCACAACATCTATAAATAGTGTTTCATTTGGGTGCTGTTTATCTAATTGGCGTTCTAGTTTTTGGTCTGCGGTACTTATCCTTATATATCTTGCTTTCATGTATTAAAAATAGGATAGGTACATTTAGCACACTACTATTTTCGATAAAATATGATTTAATATAGGTTAAAGTGTGTCGATAAAAGAGTAAACCCTAAATTGAATACACTATAAAAATGTGTAATTTGCTTTCAAATCGTAATGTTGATGAAAAAAGAACTCGTAGTAAAAAGAAACGGTTTTGAGGGTATTGACGATCTAGTTGGACATCTGTTATCTACAAAATCGGATATTGATTCTTTAATCAAACTATTACAGACCAATCACAAGTCATTGGAAAACAAGATTTTGGTTAGGTATATAGTTACCCAAAGTGCAGGTAAAACCTGTGAATTTATAAATGGTAAAGGCTATAAAACAGCTAATGGTAAAAAGTTCTATCCTAAAGATGTTTCAGAACTAATAAAATCTGGTGTTGGCAATGTTGACCCTAGTTTATTGGACTTATCTCGGCAAATATTTGATAAGAATTGGAAGGGTGTTAGTAGAAGATATAACTAGTTGTTTTGCCATTCTTTTCTTGGAATTAGATTCTTTGGTTTCCTACCTAGATTATGTTTTAGTTTCAATATCTTGTTTTGGATAGGGAGTTTAAAAGCAACATCAATAACGAAAAGGTTATCTCTTTCAGAATACCTTATCACTATTTGACGTATGTATTTTTTCAATATCTTCTGTTTTTCATTGAACCCCACAGAAGCCTTTATTCTTAACTCATTTACCGTGTCAGCATCCAATAAAATACCTTCTTTTTCCCACGCTTCTCGATTTTCACCACCCGATAGCCATGGGAAATCCCTTCGCAAATCTTCAATTAGTTTTCTTTCATTTGTAATACTGTTAAGCTGTTCGATTGTTCTTTCCAATTTCTCCTGAACATCCACCATTAGATTTTCAACCTTACCGATACGCTTTTTGGTTTCAGAGACCGTATAGAAACCTTCATCGTATCCGTCTTTTATTCTGTTTATTCGTTCCTGCAATTTGAGGTTTTCAGCTTCTAGGCTTTCTTTTTCTTGCAGTAATTCTTTTCTCCTAATGTGACTATCTCCCTGTCGGTACATCTTTTTAACTTCATCAAAAAGCTGTGCATCCTCAAACAAGGTGTTCCAAATTAAATCGTCCAAATTTTCCTTTCTAGCTGCTCTGTTGGAACATCTTATATCGGGATACCTCTGGCTATTACATTTGTAATACGAATAGCCTTTGTTCCTGTAAGAACGCCCTAGAAAGTCTTTGCCACAGCACCCACAAGCAATAAGACCATTGAGAAGATATTTGTGTTTTGTTTTCTTGCCTTTTTTTGTACCTGAATCGGCTATCTTCTTTTGAACTTTTTTAAAGGTTGATTTATCGACTATTGCGGGTACTTTAAAAACCTGACCGCCATACTCCCTATTGCCTATATAGTGTTCGTTTTTAAGAATGTAAAGAATGGTGCTGTCAATCCACTTCTTTGTGTTTTTACTAAGCGTTTGTACGCCCTGATTGTTGAGGTCTCTGGCAATGGTTGGTGTTCCAATTCCACTTAAATAATCTTCAAATATCTTCTTTACAATTAAGCTGTTCTTAGGACAAACTTCTAGTTTTTTGTCTTTTCCCTTTCTGTAGCCAAAGGGTATACCGCCTACTACTTTACCTTCTCTTACATTATCTTTTAGCACCTTTCTGACCTGTACACCAGTCAAATCTGCCTGATAAGATGAAATCAGGCTCATCATTCCTAAATGAAACATACTGCTTGGGTCATTAAAATTCTCTTCTTTATCGGAAAAGAAAACCCTCGCTTTAGCTTTTTTTACCTCATCAGCAAACAAATGAAAAGTAAGGCTGTTACGGTCAAGCCTATTCTGATGCCTGAACCAAACAGCTTTAATCTTTTTGGCTCTAATGTCCTTTACTAGTTGAAAAAGAATAGGTCTGTCTTCCAAATCCTTTCTTCCTGACACTCCTTCACCTTCATCGTAAATCTCGTAGTTGTCTTTAAAACCATTCTTTGATGCAAACTGTTTGCCCTCTCTAATTTGGTTTTCAATAGAATTGCCTTTATCATCATCACTTGATAGCCTTGTGTAAATTGCAAGCATTTTAAAAGTAGATTGATTAACTTAACAGCATTAAAATTAATCAATTAAGTATATGTACACAAATAATGAAATAGACTAGTCTATTTCGTGTGCGTTCATTTTTTGATTTGTTTTAAGTGTTTTACTTATCAGTAGAACGAATATCAACTAAGTTACAAATGTTGATAAAAATTTATTGTAAGAAAAATCTTTATTTTTTATTGAAATCGTATATTTATAATAAGTAAAACTTATACTATATCTTAAAGATTTTTTATGAAATACCTAGCCCTTTTTCTTTTGACTTTTTTAGCAATGTTTCCAACAAATGCGCAATGGACACCTAATGGAAATAACATAACAACAACAAATAATGTTGGCATTGGCACTATAAATCCTATTTATGCCAAAGTACAAATTAGAGGGGGTGCTACACATCAATTGTTGGCCTTAAATAGACCTGACAATGATGTGCCTGCCCTTTATTTAGGAAATGATGGATCTGACAATGCTGCAATTGCCGCAAATAACTCAGATCTAACCTTTGGAAGGAATCTAGGTGGAAGCTATACGGAGCATATGCGAATTCAAAATTCAGGGAACGTTGGAATTGGTACTACTAATCCAATTTTTGCTAAAATTCAAGTTAGAGGGGGGGCTACACATCAATTGTTGGCCTTAAATAGACCTGACAATGATGTGCCTGCCCTTTATCTAGGGAATGATGGATCAGACAATGCTGCGATTGCCGCAAATAACTCAGATCTAACCTTTGGAAAGGATCTAGGTGGAAGCTATACGGAACACATGCGAATTCAAAATTCAGGAAACGTTGGAATTGGTACATCTTCTCCAGATTCTAAACTGGCTGTAAATGGGGTAATACATTCAAAAGAAGTAAGGGTAGATTTAATTGGATGGCCTGATTATGTATTCAAAAAGCAATACTATCTACCCTCCTTGGAAGAAGTTGAGGACCATATCAAACAAAAAGGACATTTAAAGGACATTCCGAGTGCTCAGGAAGTGCTTGAAAACGGAATTTTCTTAGGTGACATGAATGCAAAGTTGCTCCAAAAAATCGAGGAATTGACACTCTATACCATCCAACAACAGAAAGAAATCCAATCTCTTAAAAAAGAAAACGGAGAATTAAAATCCATATCTACAAGATTAGCTGAAATTGAAAAACTAATAGAGCTTAAGAATTAATTAACCCTAATTCATTTCTTCAAACAAAAAAAGGCGACCTATTTAGGTCGCCTTTTATTCTATTGTACTAATCCCATATAAAGAGACAAGTAATTTTCTTACGAATTGTCCTCTACTTCTGCATCAGGAGCATTTTTCTTTACGGATTCAATTCCGTTTTCCATGGCAGCAGTTGAGTTATACATCTCGCTTTTACCTATTACTTGACCATTGGTGGCATTTAACGTAAAGAATGGACTCCCATCTTTAGCCGTCTTGCGTTCAAATTGTGCATCTGTTTGAGAATTTGTTCGTACAGATTCTATACCATTTTTGCAACCGTCCTTACTGGCATACGACTGGCTGGTCAAAATTACCTGACCATTACCTGCTTTAAGGTTGAACATTGTTTTACCAGTACTAGTGGATTTAATTTCAAATTTTCCCATGTGTGTTTAGTATTCAATTAATTACTGTTGGATGAATTTACAAAAAAATGTAATAATCCAAAATACCAAAATTTAAGCCTTAAGTTTTATGGTCCACTCAAAATTAAAAGTAGAGACCACTACCCCATCTTTGTTTGTCCCTAATGATTTCATCCAAATGGTCTGCCCTTCTCCTGTTTCAATTGTTTTTTTTATGGCATCTTCAATCAAATGACCGTCTTCACAGGTAAACGTAATTCTTCCTGTGGCCTTTTTTGAAAAATTGGCGTTGTTGTTCAGAACCAACATGGAAATTTTTCTTCCACTATCTTTTATTTGATTGATGACCATGGCACCGGTACTTAGCTCTGCTGCCATACCCTGAACTGCCCAAAACATACTCTTAAAAGGGTTTTGGTTTATCCAACGATGCTTTACGGTGGTTACTGTTTTTTTATCATCTATATATTTAACTCGTACTCCACACCACCATGCAGAAGGAAGGGTAAAGAATGTAAAAGTATTGAATTTACTAGCTTTTGAAGCCATAGTACATATTTAGGTTTGCTAAAAATAAGGAAAATAGTAGGGATATCAATTTGTTAAATATTTGTTAATATTTAGTACTTTGTTTTGCATAGTACTGTCTTTTGGATATATATTTGCATGGTAAGCTAATAGGTAAACTAAATTTGTTATTCAATATCAATTAAAAAATCATGGCAACCACTTTAACCAAACACGAACGAAATCTCTCAGCAATTATACATGCTTCAACGTTTTCCAAGTACTTTATACCCTTTGGGAATTTTATTCTCCCATTGATTTTATGGACAGCAAACAAAAAAGAGCACAAGTTTGTGGATTACAATGGTAAGCAAGCGCTTAACTTTCAAATAAGCATGTTATTGTATTCAATTGTAGCCGGGTTGATAAGCATTCCTTTTTTTATTCACGGTTTACCAAATTTATTTGATGGAGGCTTTTTTGGTTTTCATGGGTTGAGAAACTTAAATGACATAAACATACATTTTGACAGTGACGATTTTAGGTTTGGGCGGTTTTTTTGGCCCGCGGGAATTAGCGGCTTGATTCAAGTAGCCTTAGTTGTCATAAATATTGTTTATACCATTTTGGCGACTATACGAACCAATGAAGGAGAGACTTTTAAATATCCATTTACCATTAAATTCATTAAATAATGAAAGCCATTAACAACATAATAACCATATTGGCAATAAGCATGATGTCTTTACTGAATGCCCAAATGTCTCAGGATTCTGAGTTGTACATGACTCTGAAGAAAAAGGACAGCACATTGTTTGATGCTGCTTTTAATCAATGTGATGTTGACACCATGGAATCATTGTTTACCGAAGATTTTGAGTTTTACCATGATAAAGGAGGAGTTACAATAGGGAGAGATAATTTTTTGGCACCCAACAGAGAAAATTGTGCTAAAATTGACAAGAACAAGCCACAACAGGCAAAAAGAATCTTAGTGTCAGGTAGTTTAGAAGTCTACCCCTTATATAAAAAGGGAGAATTGTACGGTGCCATTCAACATGGAATTCATTCCTTCGAATTTTTAAATGAAAAGAAGGAATATCAAAAAGGTGATCTTGCCAAATTCACACATGTATGGGTGTTGGAAGATGGACATTGGAAAATTAAAAGAGAACTAAGTTACGATCATCAATTACAAAAATAATTGCCTATGCTAAACGTAGTATATGCAAAAATAGATAAGGAGTTTATTAATCAATCAAAAAACGAAAAATCATCAATCAATCATCAATCAAAAAAAGTTCTCGCTCCCTCTTCTCATCAGAGAGGGACAGCGCGGGAACAAAAAACGAACAGTTAATTTATTAGAACCATGACATTATGAATATAGAAAATACAAAAGCACAAATGCGCAAAGGGGTTCTAGAATATTGCATTCTTTCTATCTTACGGGATAAGGATAAATATGCATCAGAAATTCTAGGAGCTTTAAAAGACGCTAAGATGCTAGTAGTGGAAGGTACCATTTATCCTCTGCTAACGAGGTTAAAAAATGCTGGATTGCTCAACTATCGTTGGGAAGAATCCACTTCGGGACCACCAAGAAAATATTATGCGCTTACCGAAACAGGCCGTTTGTTCCTGAAAGAACTCAACGGCACCTGGGATGAACTAAGAAGTGCCGTTAATCTGGTAACCAACACAAAATAAAGACAAAATGAACAAGACAGTAAATATAAATCTCGCAAATACACTCTTTCACATAGATGATGAGGCGTATAACAAACTTAGGCGGTATCTAGAATCCATAAAACGATCATTCTCGGGTACGGCCGGAAGCGATGAGATCATCGCTGACATTGAAGCCAGGGTGGCAGAACTCTTTTTGGAAAAAATGGAAAATGACAGACAGGTCATTACCCAAAAAGAAGTGGATGCCGTTATAAATATTATGGGGCAACCAGAAGACTATATGGTTGACGAGGATATTTTTGAGGATGAACCTCGAAAAGCTACCGCACAGACCACCCGTAAAACCAAAAAACTGTATCGTGATATTGACCAAAAATATATTGGAGGGGTCTGTTCCGGTTTGGAATACTATTTAGGGTTTGATGCCCTTTGGATCAGACTTATTTTTATTTTATTGGCCGTATTTACCGGTTTTGGACTAATAGCCTATATCCTCCTTTGGATTTTGGTTCCCGAAGCCGCCACTACCTCCCAAAAATTGGACATGACGGGGGAGCCCATCAACATCAGCAATATAGAACGCAAAGTTAAAGAGGGGTTTGATGATGTTGCAGATAAAGTAAAAAGCGTTGACTATGAAAAAGTTGGCGACAAGGTCAAAAGCGGCTCCAAGACCTTTTTCGATACCATAGGGGATATTATCATGTTCTTCTTTAAGATAATAGGCAAGTTTATTGGGATTTTGCTGATTATCATAGGTGCCTCCACACTAATTGGGTTGTTCGTTGGAGCATTCACCTTGGGAATTTTTGATGCCATACACCTTCCGGGAGTAGACTTCTATGAAATTGTGAACACCACCGGAGCCCCGGTTTGGATTGTATCCATATTGTTATTTTTTGCCGTGGGAATACCTTTCTTCTTCCTACTCTATTTAGGCCTAAAGATTCTGGTGAATAATTTAAAATCCATAGGGAACATTGCCAAATTCTCATTACTTGGTCTGTGGCTTATCTCCATAGGAACCTTATTTGCCCTAGGTATTCGTCAAGCAGCGGAATTCGCCCATGTTGGTAGTGTAAATACCCAAAGTGAAGTTGTACTGGAAAATCCAACGGATACCTTGTTGATAAAAATCAAAGATTCTGAATTTGATTATAGCATGAATAATGCCCATTTTGGGCGTATGACCTTTTCTTATGATGAAAACGACAACCGAATTTTAATTTCAGATGATGTTGATTTAAAAATACGAAGAGCTGAGGATGGGCAGATGAAAATCAACATTCGAAAAGATTCCCACGGCAGTTCCAATTTAGCTGGGAGAGAGCGGGCAAAAGAAATAAATTATGGCTTTCAGCAATTGGAAAATGAAATAGTCTTTGATAAATACTTAACAACCGAAAGCTCCAACAAGGCTAGAAACCAAGAAGTTACATCTACCCTATTCATTCCTGCAGGAATGACTTTGAAATTCGGGGAATCCACAAAAGGTCATATTGGAAGAGGTATAAAAAATGACCAAGATTATTACAGAAGCGGTATAATTGGCTACACTTGGATAATGGGAAATGATGGCGAACTAAAATGCCAGGACTGTCCCCAAGAACTTGACTTTGATGAAGATGACAATGACGATGAGGGAGGAAAAATAATTATAGATGAGAACGGTATCAATATTGATGTCAAAGACAACAACGATTCCTTTAAAATGAAGATTGATGAGGATGGTATTGAAATTAAAGCGGGTGAAAAAAATACAACTGAGTAAGCCTATTCAACAATTGGGTAAATAATAAAATGTATAATAATCAATAAACACGAATTTTAATCAATCATAAAAACAACAATCATGACAACACTAGCAAGAATCGCAATCGCAGTATTAATGGCACTCTTTGCCTCCTCCTGTAATTTTGACATCAGTTTTGGAGATGGAAAAAAAGGAAATGGAGAAGTAGTAGAGGAAACCAGAAACGTAACGGAAGAGTTTACAGTAGTTTCCGCATCTGAAGGCTTGGATGTATTTGTAATCCAGGATAAGGAATTCAAAATTTCCGTTGAAGCCGATGAAAACATCATCGATTTAATCGGAACCGATATCAAAGATGGAAAGCTTAAGATCCACGCCATTGAAAACATTGGAAGGGCTACAAAAAAAGTTTATGTATCGCTTCCCCATGTTACCGGTCTAAGAAGCTCAAGTGGGGCAGACCTTATTGCACAAAACGTTATCGAAGCTGAAAAAATAGAATTGGATGCCAGTAGTGGATCGGATTTGCATGTGGAATTGGTGGCCTCTGAAGTTTCTGCCGATGCGAGTAGCGGTGCCGATATTAAAGTATCCGGTAAAAGTGATATGCTTTATGCCGATGCCAGTAGCGGAGCAGATATTAGGGCCCGTGAACTATTGACCAAAAAGTGTAATGCTGATGCGAGTAGTGGCTCAGATATTTCCGTAAATGTATCCGAATCCTTAGTGGCGGATGCTAGTAGCGGAGCAGATATTTCATACACGGGAGATGCCAGCGTACAGCAGAAAAAATCGGTTTCTGGTAGCGTACACAAGTACTAAAAATCAATCAACCAAAAACTTTGAATATTACGTTTAAAAGAAGTTGAAAATTAAACCCTGATTTCTATATAAGAATCAGGGTTTTTGTTTTATAGTACAAGGGGTTTATTTATCTTAGTATAAACCTATTTTCTATGCAAATTAGCCTAAAAAAGTATACCCTTGCACTAAAGCATACTTTTAGTATTTCTAGGGAATCGCACGATTTTCAAAACTCGTTGATCGTTGGAATAACGTTGCATGGGGAAACCGGATATGGAGAAGCCACCTCAAATCCGTATTATCAGATTACGGTGGAAAGTATGATTGCGGAAATTACCGCCATTCAGAATGAAATTGAATCCTTTGATTTTACCACTCCAGAAGTTTTTCATCAATTTTTAGTAGAAAAAGGCTTGACAAATTTCGCCATCTGTGCTTTAGATCTTGCCGCACATGATCTCCATGGAAAATTGCAAGATAAACCACTTCATACCCTGTGGGGTACGAATATTTCAACCTATCCTACAACCAATTATACCATAGGTATTGCTTCTATTGAAAAAATGGTTGCTAAAATGAAAGAAACACCTTGGCCCATTTATAAAATTAAGCTGGGAACCAATGATGATGTAGCCATTGTGCGAGAATTACGAAAACACACCAACGCTATTTTTAGGATAGATGCAAACTGTGCATGGACCGCGGAGGAGACAATCCATAATGCTCCCTTGCTAAAAGATTTAGGGGTGGAGTTTTTAGAACAACCTCTAAAAGCCGATGACTGGTGCGGTATGGAAAAAGTGATGCATCACAGTGTTTTGCCTGTAATCGCAGATGAAAGTTGTATTGTTGAAACTGATTTAGAAAAATGTGGTTTGCATTTTAATGGCATCAACATAAAATTGACCAAATGTGGAGGTCTTACCCCTGCTCTGCGCATGATAAAAAAAGGAAAAGAAATGGGATTAAAAATTATGGTTGGTTGTATGACGGAGTCCACTGTGGGTATTTCTGCCATTGCCCAATTGTTACCACAACTTGACTATGTTGATATGGACGGGGCCATGCTACTTAAAGAAGATATCGCAAATGGGGTCGTTATTAAAGACAATGGAGAAGTTTTATTTCCTTCTGTAGCGGGTAGCGGTGTAACGCTCAACTAATGGCAGTTTTCATAGATTCTTTTCCAGGACGAACCATTCAGAAAGATGGCAAGGAATATCTTTATTTCGGAGGCACGGGCTATTTAGGGCTTCAGCTGGACACTGAATTTCAGAACGTATTCATCAAAAATCTAAAAAAATATGGCACTAATTATGGTGCTTCACGAAAATCGAACATTCAACTAAGCATCTTTGAAGAGGTTGAGGAACATTTGTCCGAAACAGTAGGTTGTGAAGCTTGTATCACATTGTCCTCAGGGTTTTTAGCGGGTCAGCTTATCGCAAAATCCTTCAGCTCTGATGAGTACCAAGTTTTCTATACTCCCAACACCCATTCAGCACTTTATCATTCTGAAGCAAAACCATTTGAAACGTTCGCTGAGCTAAATTTTGAGTTAAGAAAACAATTGACATCGGAAAGCAACAAAGTTCCAGTGGTTTTTTTAGATACCATTGATTTTTCTGGACAGAATTATCCTGAATTTGAAGAATTACGTTCTCTCCCTTTAGATAATAGTATTGTTGTTGCTGATGATTCCCATGGTCTGGGCATTGTTGGTCATAATGGAGGTGGAGCTTATTCGAAATTAAAAAATCTATGCCCAAAAGAACTGATTGTATGTGGTTCATTAGGAAAGGGATTTGGTATACAAGCAGGAGCAATTTTTGGATCCAGCCAACGTATCGAAACCCTAAGACAAACCGATTTTTTTGGTGGCGCAAGTCCAGCTTCGCCTGCGGGATTGGCAACACTTATGAATTCCAAAGAAATCTATAGACAAAAAAGGGGGAGTTTGAATACCAATATCGGATTTTTCATTCACAACCTGAACAACATTGAAAATTTTGACTTTGTGGCCGAGCATCCCACATTTAGTTTTTCCAATGAACCTTTGGTAGAACATTTGGAACGAAACAAGATTATTGTGACCAATTTCAGATATCCCAGTGAAACGTCAAGTTTAAAGAGTAGAATTGTGTTAAGTGCATCCCATAAAAAAGAGGATATCCAATACCTAACTCAATATTTGAATACCCTCTCCGAAAATTAACCACTGTTTTTTCTATCTATCCCACCATACCGGAACTATAGGAGATTGCTTATTTGCGTTCACGTTATCTGGATTACGTGTTTCTTCTGTATTTGGATACTGGGCTCTTACCAACCACTCTCCAGGAAACTGTCCTTCCACGCTATCTATCGGTAATGCCAAACCAAGGAAAACATCTGCTGAAAAATCATACCTTCTAAAATCTACAAACGTTTCTGGGTTCAAAAAGTTTGCAATGTACTTTTCCTTCATAATATGGTTCAACATCAAACTTGCTTCACCAACTGCTATTCCAGTATCCGCTATATAGTCGGCACCATCTGCCCCCAATTTTTCCATATTAGCGGTAATACCCGTCAAATATGCATTGTAAGCAGCAGAGTTTGACCCCACGCTAGTTTCATTTCCACCATTTACCAAAAATTCAGCTTCAGCTTCAATAAACATAGCTTCGGCATAAGAAATGATAACTATGGGAGAATCCAATTTGGTGTAGAAACCACTATCAGCGAAATCTGTATTGGCATCTTCTCCATCAGAAGAAAGACCTGCTGCTCCAATATCATATCCCCGGAATGGATCGGATGGATCTGCATCCGAATCAAGATCAGCATACAACGGAAGTCTTGGATCTATTTCCAAAGCTCCTGCAAACGGATAAAAAGTACCATTCATATAGCTTACCAATTGATCACAAATTTTGTCATGCGGATTTCCTGTGTTTGGCGCAAGTACCTGTCTAGCGTGCCATGGATTCAAATTCCGTTCATCATAAAATATTTGCAAGTCATCATCATTAGATTCAAACCCATTTTGTATGTAGGTCAACGCAGCCGCAGCCGCTGATACCCCATCTACTTCAGTTAAATGAAGTGCATATCTTGCTTTTAAGGTATAGGCAGCTCGTAACCATTTATCAATATCCCCTCTATAGGCAATATCACTGGTTGATGTTGGAGAAAATTCGGAACCATTATCAGCTCCCAATTCTGCGATAGCCTCATCAAGTAATACATTTAGGGAAGAATATATGCTTTCTTGATTATCAAATACCGGTTTTAGGTTTTCCGAGCCTTGGGATGCCTCACTAAAAGGAATGTTCTCATAACTATCCGTAGCAATTCCAAGGTTAGCGGCAATTAAAACTTTTGCAACACCACTGAAGTGGTTGGAATTGGTTTCTTCCGCTTTCGCAATAATTGTATTTAGGTTTGGAAGGGCTTCCAAATAAATATTACTCCATGTACTTTCTAGTGATGACGGCCCCTCCGAACCACCTCCTTGAAACGTAAAGTACTGGGTGTAATTCCCAAAAACACGTTCAGCAAAATACTGTGCTTGCACCGTGTGATATATGGCAGGTCCCAACAAATCATTCATGGAAACCTGATCTTCTGTCGCCGATCCGGTTGGCGTATTTACATCGAAATAGTCATCACCACACCCAAAAAAACCGAGTGTAATACATACTGCAATTATTTTTCTTATACTATTTTTCATCGATTTCATATTTTAAAATTGAAGACTAAGACCAAAAGAATAGCTCTGAGTCAATGGTGTTGTCAATCCTGTAAAACCATAGATATTACTTCCTGCACTGAACTGGTTTCCTTCAGGATCAAACCCATCAAAAGGAGTCCATAGAATTATGTTATTGGCACTGGCATTGATGGAAGCTGCCGAAATACCCATATTCTTAATGAACGTAGCCGGGAAATTATAGGTTAAACCAACGGTTCTTAGCTTTAACCATGATGCATCTTGTAACAGAATTTCTGAAGCAGAATTATAGTTGTCAAAATCCCTGTAAAATCCATTTGCAGTTATTAAGAGTTCTTGATCGTTTGCAACAAACCCTCCGTTACCATCTGACATAACTCCTTCTAAAACCTTAAGTTCATCCCTAAATTCGGTAATGGCCAAGTTTCCGTTACGAATGTTGTTTCTAAGCGCCCTGTCATATACATCTCCTCCTGACTTATATTCCAACAAAAAGTTAAGTGCAAGGTTCTTGAAAGTAAAACTGTTTGTCATGGATAATGTGTAGTCAGGAAATGCATTTCCAACTTTCACCATTTCATTGTCTCCTTCATAGTAGAAGCCTTCATTTTCTGAACCTGTGATTATCCATTTTCCATCATCACCAACAATTCGCTGTCCATCAGGAGCCGTTTGGAATACCCAACCGTAAAGCGAGCCCAACTCATCGCCCACCTTGGCTTTATTGGTAATACGATCGTCAAAAAACACAATTTCATCTAAATCATCCGGTATTGCGGTAACTTCACTTGCAAAAGTTGAGAAGTTAAATATGGTTTCCCAAGTAAAATTCTCGCTTCTCACAAGCTTGGCACTCAACAGCATCTCATGACCCCATGTCTCATAGTCACCAGCATTTCTAATAACCGAAGACAATCCAGATGAATATGCTGTACCTACAGGGAATATTTGGTCTTTTACTCTCGTCTTATAGTACGAGTAATCCACCCGTATTCTGTTATCCCAGAATCTTAGATCTGTACCTATTTCAAAGGTGTTATTTCGTTCTGGTATCAAATTTACATCTCCAAGTTGCTTGCTTGCCCTAAACCCGCCTGCACCACCAAAAGGAAATGCTGGATCTTTAATAAAGTATTGACCCACTTGACCAAAATTAGGTCCTTTACCTACTTGAGCCCAATTGGTTCTTAATTTACCAAAGGTGAAAAACTTTTGTTCTGGATCTATTAAATCATTAAATAAGTAGGATAAACTAACCGATGGATAAAAGAAAGATCTGTTTTTGGGAGGCATAACCGATATCCAATCATTCCTGCCGGTTATAGAAAGGAATAACTTGTCTTTGTATTCAAATCTTAAATCCCCAAACACACCCATATTTCGTAATCTGGTAATGGTCTTATCCCCAAATAAATTAAGAGTATTGCTTATTTCATTTATTCCAGGAATATTCAATCCTTCTCCTCTTAAATACGAATAATCAGTTTTTATATCAGACAATTGATGACCCACGGTTAAAGAAGTAGTGAAATCCTCTGAAACATCTTTGGTGAATGTTGCAAGAAAGTTAGATTCCAATCCAGTGAAATTGATGTTCTCATTGGTAACGAAACCACCAACCTGGGTTCCTACATCTAAATCTGGTGGAACAAATCGGTTACGGATATCCGCATAGTTATCAATTTGAGCGGAATAGGTAATGTTTGCCCATTCTGCTGGTTGATAATTCAAAGTAATGTTTCCAACCCATCTATCGACATTATCCTTTAAATTACTGACCTCAGAAAAATAACGTGGATTATCAATAATTCCATCCGAGTAGTTTTTCTGTGTGCCATCGGGTAATAGGTAATCATTTATATCAAAAGTTGGCGCCCAAAAGGAAAGTGAACTAAAAATAGATTTATCACCTCCATTTCCACGCGTACCACCAGAATTGGAATAGGTTATTGATGAATTAATATTAAATTTATCATTAACCTGATACCCTGCTTTAAACCTGATATTGGTTTTCTTGTAATCTGTATTTGGCAGAATACCTTCATCAGAACTATTACCAATAGATAAAAAATAATCCATTTTATCGGTAGCTCCACTTAGATTAAAGTTTATCTGGGTATTGACCCCGGTTCTAAAAAGGTTGTGTGGATCGTTAAATTTGTCATTGCTCAAATCTATGACGGTACCATCATCCAAAGTAAAGGAATCATCTGTGTAAGGAACTCCCCATGAATAAAAAGAAAAGCCTCTATATCTGGTATACCCATCTGGGCTACTAGGGTCTTCAATTGCAGGAATCTTATCTGTTCTGTGACCTTCTCTATATGTTTTTTGGAGGGTAGGCACTTTACGTACTTCCCTAAAAGTGGTGGAAGCTGTTATTCCAACAGAAACCCGTCCTTGTTTTCCTCGCTTGGTGGTAATTACAATCGCGCCGTTGGAAGCGCGTATTCCATATAACGCGGTAGCAGCAGCTCCTTTTAGAACATTAAAACTTTCAATATCTTCAGGATTTATATCCCCTGCCCTGTTTGAGAAGGAAAATTGTTCGGAGCTTCCCGTTGCATTTGATCCAGCGCTGGGCAGAACGGTTCCCGTGAATGTATCATTGTTAAGGGCTATTCCATCCACAATAATAAGCGGTTGATTATCTCTCCCTGGGTTTACCGAAGTTACACCTCTAATCAGAATATCCACTCCACCACCTGCGGAACCAGAAGTTCTTGTGATTTGTACACCCGCTACTCTTCCTTGCAGCGATTCAAATGGATTTACCTGACCTGCAAGGTTCAACTCATCCGCATCTACCTTTTGAACTGCATAACCTAAAGTCTTGGTTTCCTTTTCCAAACCAAAAGCCGTTACCACTACTTCGTCCAAAGCTTGTGAATCCTCAATCATAACAACATTGAGGGTATTTTCAGAACCCATAGTGATATCCTTGGTTTTCATTCCCAAATATGAAAAACGCAAAACATCTCCTAGTGATGCGTCAATGGAAAAATTACCATCAAAGTCCGTAATAGTGCCTCTATTAGTATCTACGACAACAATTGACACCCCGGGTAATGGAGAATCAAATTCGTCTACCACCTTACCTGAGATTTTTTGACCGTAGGTAAGTGATACGATAAAAAGAGTTAATAATGTAAGAATTGCTTTACCCATAGTTTGATTTTTAGTTATATCGGTTAAAAGTGAAAAAAAAATGTTAGTAATCAAACATTTACATGGTAAAATGTTGCATTTTATTGCAATATTTTTCTAAAACGACTATTTTATAGCACTATTTCATAAGAATTAGCAATAAAACATATCAATATTTGCAAAATATTGCAGGTTTATATTTAATCTTCAAATTTGATGACAACAAACGGCCATTTTTAAATCTCAACTATAAAAGGGTATTTTTTTGAATAAATCGTATTCTAGTCCGATTTTGGAAAGGTGCATTTTTTTACCCTACAAATGTGTTTTTGGACATAATTATTTGTAAATTAAAGGGTTAAACATTTTTAACCCTAAAATTTACAGATATGAAAAAAATACTTGGATTGGTTTTGCTCATGTTGATTTTGATTTCTGCCACAAAATTTGCATCACCAAAACCTGAAGCAATACATTCGATTGAAGGAACATGGGAACTTCAAAGTTTCTACAGTTATGATGGTCAAGATATATCTGACACTATTGAAAAATCGGAGGGATACAGACAAGTAAAAATGTATTCTAAAGGGAAAATTATGTGGACCAGATATGTGCCAGACAATCCAAATGGGAGATTTGGTTACGGATCCTATAAAATAACCGAAAACTCTTTAACCGAAGTTATTGAATATGGCGACGATTTTATGATGAAGGCTTTGGACACCATGCGAAGTTTTACTTTTGAACTTATCCTAAAGGATAATACCTTTAGTCAAATTACATTGGACGAGGAAGGGCATAGAACTTCTTCTGAAAATTATAAACGTATCGATTAAAGTTTGAAATTTATATTCAATTAAAAAGGCACCTCTCGGGTGCCTTTTTTACTCATCAAAACTATATAACTAGGAAGCCGCAACCGCTTCTTTGCTCTCAACTGAAGCTAAATAACGCTCTGCATCCAAAGCAGCCATGCAGCCCGTACCAGCAGCAGTAACTGCCTGTCTATACTCTTTATCTTGAACATCTCCACTTGCAAAAACCCCAGGTTTGTTGGTCTTTGTGGATTTTCCTTCGGTAATCACATACCCCGTTTCATCCATATCCAATTGACCTTTAAAGATATCCGTATTGGGCTTGTGTCCAATGGCGATGAAAAGTCCGGTAATGGCAATATCTTCTTTTTCACCGGTTTGATTGTTCACCATTCGTAGTCCTTCGACTACTTGTTCCCCCAATACTTCATCAACCTCTGTATTGTATTTAATTTCAATGTTTTCAAGGCTATTTACCCTGTGTTGCATTGCTTTGGAGGCTCTCATATGATCTTTTCTAACCAACATGGTCACCTTCTTACAGATATTGGCCAAATAGGAAGCCTCTTCTGCTGCGGTGTCACCGGCACCAACTATGGCAACTTCCTGTTCTTTGTAGAAGAAACCATCGCAAACCGCACAGGCAGATACCCCACCTCCGCGCAAGCGTTGCTCGCTTGGTATATTTAGATACTTGGCAGAAGCACCAGTAGATATAATTACACTTTCCGCCTCAATTAATTTGCTATCATCAACAGTAATCTTGTGTATCCCTCCAATTTCATCACTAAAATCAACCGCTGTAACCATTCCAATGCGAACTTCAGTTCCAAATCGTTCTGCTTGTTGCTGCAATTGAACCATCATTGTAGGGCCATCTATGCCTTCTGGATACCCTGGAAAATTGTCCACTTCTGTGGTAGTGGTCAACTGTCCACCTGGTTCCATACCTGTATACATAACCGGTTTTAAATCTGCCCTTGCTGCATATATTGCCGCCGTATAACCCGCTGGACCAGACCCTATAATCAATGTTTTTATTCTTTCTATTTGTTCAGACATGATAAAATGTTTAGCTATGATTTGTTTTACAAAAGTAGGATTTTTGGATACATCCTTACACTATGTATCCATTAGATTTATTCCCACTTATTCACATTTATCAGGCTCACTGACTATATCGAAAAAAAATTTTTAAACTAAATAAAGAAGAGCTATTAAAATAGCCCTTCTTTATTGACATGTAGGTTAAGTAAATGAAATTATGTATGCTTTTTTACCGTTACAACCAAGGAGCTCAACCTCAAAACTCCCTGGCGCAACGGAAACCTCTTTTTAAACAAGATACTATTACGTAATATCCTATTCTTGGGAGGTTATAACTGTATTTTCAGGAATGAGGTTGATACTAAACTGGAGTAAACTTAATCTGTAATATCTCTAAGAGATGACCTTAATTAATCAATGGGGCATATCTCTTAACGGATAGGCATTTTGGATCTACAGTAATTAGTTCTGATAACACTTTAGACGCTTTATTTCTGTTATAATTAAAAAAGTGAATCATGAAAATGATTCACTTTTTTAATATGAAGTTGAGATCACAGTTTCAAACAGGGGTCATCACTACCCTGCATATCCGCTAATTTTCTATTTTTTATTTATTCAAAATTAGCAACCCCTTCTTTCAACCATGTATAATATTCCTCCACGTCCGGCGTATACGCCACTGGGTAAATTAAATTTTCTTCATTATGGTCCATTAACACATAAAAAGGTTGTGAGTTCGTTTGGTATTTGATGGCCTGTAGTTCGCTCCATTTTTGTCCGATATACCTAAGCTTTTTACCGGGTTTCAATTGGGACTCGACCACCCCATCTTCAGGTAATTTTCGCTTATCATCAACATAAAGGGATATCAGGACAACATCATTTTTAAGTATGTTCAGCACTTTTGGTCTTATCCAGACATTTTGTTCCATCTTTCTACAGTTTACACAGGCATGCCCCGTAAAATCGATCATCACCGGTTTCCCCACTTTTTTTGCATGGGCCAATCCTGTTTCATAGTCATTGAAGGCCAGTATATTATGGGGAGGCATTAAATGTGCTCCCTCTGGAATTTCACCATTGTGACCCTCCCATGCATTCCCTGATCCTAGCTCGGTATAACCAACTCCGTAAGGAGATTCGCTATAATGCTGTGGTGGTGGGAAAGCGCTGATCAAATTCAAGGGCGCACCCCATAATCCGGGAATCATATATATCGTAAAGGACAACACCACTAATCCCAATCCCAAACGACCCACTGAAATATGTGTCAAGGGTGAATCATGGGGCAATTGTATCTTCCCAAAAAGGTAGAACGCCAAAACACCAAAAATGGCAATCCAAATCGCTATGAAGACCTCTCTTTCCAACCAATGTAATTGCAATACCAAATCGGCATTCGATAAAAATTTGAACGCCAATGCCAATTCCAAAAATCCAAGGACTACTTTAACCGTGTTTAACCAACCTCCGGATTTTGGTAAGGAGTTAAGCCACCCCGGGAATGCAGCAAACAAAGCAAAAGGCAATGCTATTGCCAAGGAGAACCCTAACATTCCAACAATGGGACCGATTTGACTGCCCCCTGCGGCCGCTTCGACCAATAGTGTTCCCACTATAGGACCGGTACAGGAAAAGGATATTATGGCAAGCGCCAATGCCATAAAGAAAATACCGACCATACCTCCCCTATCCGCTTGCCTGTCAACTTTATTTGCCCATGAATTAGGCAACATGATTTCGAAAGCTCCCAAAAATGATGCGGCAAACACTAATAACAAAATGAAAAAGGCAAGGTTAAACCAAACATTTGTGGACAATGCATTTAATGCATCGGCACCAAAAACTAAACTAACAACTATGCCCAATAAAACGTAAATAACAATAATTGAAATCCCATAAATAATAGCATTCCGAATACCCGCTGCCCTATTTTTGCTTTGTTTGGTAAAAAAGCTTACCGTCATGGGTATCATGGGGAATACACAGGGTGTCAGTAAGGCGGCAAAACCCGATAGAAAGGCAATGATGAAAATACTCCATAACCCTCTGGAACTTTTCTTCTTTTGGGGCTTCTCAAGGACTTCATCTTTCAACTTGTCATTTTCTGAAGTTGGAGTTGTTTTTACTTCATTTGCGCTTGAGATACTTCCAACAGCACTACTTGGTATTTTAAATTCAAGCGTTACATAATTCGGGGGCAAACATTTTTCATCATCGCAGACCATATATTCGACTTCCCCTTCAATAGTGTCTATCGTATCCAATACCTTTATACGTTGTCTAAATGCTGTTTTATCTTCAAAGAATCTGATCCGCATCCCAAAAACAGGATCATCGATTACATGGCCTACCGCTTCTTTCGTTTCACCGACCAATTCATAGTTTTCTGAATCTTGGTATGAAAAGGTAGTTGGTATAGGGCCATCTTCGGGAACATGTTGGGAATATAAATGCCACCCCGCATCAATGGTAGCTGTTGCAATGATATCGTATTCATTATCGGATACCTTTTCAACCGATGTTGACCATTTTACCGGGTCTAGGATTTGTGAATGGACACTGTGACCCAATAAAATAAGTAAACCTACTATCAAATTTCTCATACTGTGCTATGTTTTGAAAAAAGCAATTCTCATTTAAAAAAAATAGGCAACCCTAGGGAATTAGTGGTACCGGGTTTGCGATTCGGCAACTTATTCCCAACAGGTCTCTATCACAACTTGTTTGGTTCAATCGGATGACACCAAGCGGATACCAACGGTATCGTGCCGCTCGTCCGGGGTAACGGATATGCGATAGGCACTTCGGCTTCTGGCTGCAGTGTTGTAGTGACCAAAGCTACCGCCCCGTATGGGGTGTTTCTCCCCTGTTTTTGGACCTTTGGGATCTGTTTGCGCTTCGTGCGAATAAGGTGCGTACCAATCGCTGCAGTACTCCCATACATTACCGTGCATATCGTGCAGACCAAAAGCATTGGGGGCAAAAAGACCAACAGGCGTGGTTTGCCCCCTATATTCACCCTTTTCATTTCCATTGTACGGGTATTCACCATTGAAATTTGCCTGCGATGTCGTCAAATTATTGCCTGTATGAAACGGTGTCAATGTATTTGCGCGACAGGCATATTCCCATTCGGCTTCGGTAGGCAAGCGACAGCCCATCCATTCAGCAAAATCTGTGGCATCTTGCCAACTTACAAATATGACTGGACGATTACCCCTTCCCCAATCTTTATCACCTACTTTTTCTCTACCAGTGGCTTCACAATACGCATCGTATTGCTTATAGGTTACCTCGTACTTGCTCATTTTAAAGGCACTGACCGTTACCTGGTGTTGCGTCTCTTCGAGATTCCTACCAACTTCACAAGGAGCACTTCCCATGATAAAGGTGCCTGCAGGGATGGACACCCATTCTACTTTGGGCTTGGTCTGGGCGGTTGAAAACAGCCAAGCACCCATAAATACTATAATCAATACATTTTTCTTCATTTGGTTTAGTTTAGTTTAAAAAATCACCTACTCTTTAAAGGATTTTCAGCGTTCTCCTTTGTCTATTTTCTACAGTTATTAAACGTTTTGGTCATGCTCCGAGCCGGGTCGCTATTTTACCGCCCCAGGCTTCCGATATCCATCCCAAGGACAGTCCAATGATCAAACCGAGGACCGTGGTCAGGATCACCGGTAGTGTCATTGTCGCACCAAGTGCAAAAAAAGTAGAGCACCCGATAAAGGCCCCTGGTATAAAGGCCAATGGTCTGGCATGGGCCTGCAGGCACATTCCGGCGGCACCAATACCTACACCGACCAAAGCCCCAAGGTAGTTGGAGTAACCTCCGATCAAGGTCCATATCAATACAATTACGATACCCCAACCGATCCCGGTCAGGTTAGTGGCAAAGCCACTTACAAAGCCCGCCTTTTTTCCGCCCGCTGCATAGAAGGTCGCCCAGCCAAGAAAGCCAGCTGTCCCAATGCCTTTAAAATTTAGGGGGTCTTCAATGCCAAGGCCTCCGTAGATCACTTCGAGCAAGATCCAAGAGCCTGCCAAAATCCCTACGCTGATACTTACTCCAATAAGTCCTTTGTTCAAACGTGATACTTTTTTGGTTTCTTCCATACTATGTAATTTGGTTGGTTGTTATCTATACTGATTAAGTTTCTTACCTCTTTAAATCATATCCAGAAAGACCTCTACTGCCTTATTTGAAAAAATAGGGTCATTGATGTTCGCATCGACTTCTATGATATCTATTTCTGGCCTGAGCTTGCTTTTAAGGCCTTCGACAAACGCCTTGTCAGCTGCCGGGTCCCAAAAGAGTTGGGGCCCGTTTTTATCATCTATGGAATCCAGTATTGAATAGCCTTTTAATGGGATGATAAATGCCACTTTTCCTTTTGAGGCATTTGCCTTTTCAGCAAATATTTCCCCAAGTTTCCAATTTTCCTCCGCCGTTGTCCTCATCAAGGTCACCTGTGGGTTCCATTTGTAAAAAAGACGGTCTTTATATTTCGAAGGTATGGTATCGGGGTTTCCGAAATTGCACATGTCTATACAACCCGGGGCTATGAGATGTGGTATACCTGCTTTTCCAGGAGCGTCCAATCTGGTAGATCCTGCATCGAAAACACCCCCGCAGAGGGTATCGGCCCATTCGGTCGTCGTAATGTCAAGTGCACCCTGTACAAGTCCCTGATCGATCAATTTCTCCATGGTTTTCCCCCCAGCACCCGTTGCATGGAATACAAGGACTTCATATCCCTTTAGGCCAAGCGCTTCCCGACAGGCATCAATGCAGGGGGTTGTATTTCCGAACATGGACGCCGCAATGGTAGGTTTTCCTTTTGATTGTTCGCTTTTTTTGATTTCCAACATGCCAATCAATGCACCTACCGCATTCGTAAAAACGGACTCGCTGATCGGATTCAGACCTGAGATATCGACCAAGGAAGGGATCATGATAATATCACTGATGCCCACATAGGGGGAAACGTCTCCCGAAGCTACCGTTGATATGCAGATTTTAGGTACGCCATAGGGCAAAGGCTGCATGCCGGAAGTGACAACATTTGTACCTGCAGTGCCACCCATTCCTATAATTCCATCAAATTTTTCCTTTGTGTAAAGATCTTCGATAATCGCTCCCAGACCATTGGACATCACGGCAATGGCATTTCCCCTGTCATTTGCCTGTCGTAGGGTTTCAATATCCGTTCCTCCTGACTTGGCAACCTCGTCTGCTTGAATATCAACGGAAAAAATATCTGTTGACCCCATTACACCGGTATTGACAGTTATCACCTGAAAACCTCTTTCTTTTATGAGGTCTATTATAAATTTGTATTCTTCGGCTTTGGTATCAAATGCACCAACAACAACAACTTTTTTTGCCATAATGCTTCGTGTTTAGTTATCTTGAGTTTGGTTTATTGGTCATCAAAATTCATGGATGCTTTTACTTCTTTAGGGTCATCGCCTTGAACTTTTTGATTTGTTCGGTAATGGCAATTTCAGTTGGAAGCCGCTCCATGGAACTGGCTCCATAGAACCCGTCAATTCCTTGTACCCTTTCCAGCACATATTGTGCATCATCGGGCAAGGCAATCGGTCCACCATGACATAACACGATAACTTCAGGATTGATGTTTTTACAGGTATCAACGATCTCCTGGACCAACACGACGCTTTCATCAAGCGATTTTGAAGTTTGTGCGCCGATCGCTCCGCTAGTGGTAAGTCCCATATGCGCAACAATGATATCCGCCCCGGCTTCTGTCATTTGTATGGCACTTTCATTATCAAATACATAGGGGGTTGTAAGCATATCCAATTCATGCGCTGCTCTGATACAATCAACTTCCAGATCGTAGCCCATACCGGTCTCTTCAAGATTGGCCCTAAAAACACCATCAATTAACCCAACAGTTGGAAAGTTTTGAACCCCGGCAAATCCTAAGTCCTTTAATTCTTTTAAAAATGGATCCCTTAACATAAAAGGGTCCGTGCCACATACTCCAGCGAGTACAGGGGTATTTTTGACTATGGGTATCACCTCATGGGCCATTTCCTTTACAATATCATTGGCATTGCCATAGGATAATAATCCGGCCAACGACCCCTTACCGGCCATTCTAAAGCGTCCTGAATTATAGATGATGATCAGATCGGCACCTCCGGCCTCTTCACATTTAGCAGAGAGCCCTGTACCCGCTCCGGCCCCGATTATAGGTTGGCCTTCGGTAATTTTTGCTTTTAATTGTTTGATTATTTCTGACCTTGTTGCTGCTGCCATAGTTTTTTATGTGTTTATTAATTGTGTTTATATGAATGAATGATTGTTTGATATTATTTTTCTAAAAGACCCACTAGTAATCTTCACCTTTTGCACTTTTCTCTTGTGACTTTTTCCAAGATTTCCACGATTCGCTCAATTCACCTAATTTTTCTGTATTTGCTTCCGCAAGATCTTTCGTTTCACCAGGGTCTTCATCGATATTATAAAGTTCAAAAGAGTCGCCTTCGTTAGCGCTATATATTTTATACTTACCCTTGATTAAGGCTGCTTGTTGTTGTATCGCAAATGCCATTTCTTGATCTCTGTTTTTTTCGGTATCCAAGACAAATGGTAATATGTCAATGCCGTCATAAGGCCGTTTGTATTTTGCAATATCGATATTGAGAATATTGGCAATGGTTGGAAAATAGTCCGATGTAAAACAAGGCGTATGGACTTTGCTTCCCCCTTTTATTTTCCCAGGCCATTCCATAATACCAGGAACCCGAACCCCACCTTCGTAGAGACTTCGTTTTCGCCCTCTTAAACCGTTTGTTAGACCTTGTGTCCTTCCGGATGGGGAATCTCCTTCCGGACCATTATCGCTTGTATAAAAGAGAAGGGTATTGTCGGCAATTCCTAATTCCCTAAGCTTACCTCTTAAGCGACCTACCTGATCATCCAAAGCGGTCAACACTCCATAATAGTGTTTTTGGTCTTCGGAAAGCCCAGCGTATTTTTCAGTGTACTCTTCCCCTGCCAATACCGGTAAATGGGGCGTGTGGAACCAAATAATAGTTAAAAAAGGTTGTTGTTTATTTACTGCCTTTTCTATAAATGGAATGGCACGATCCATAATGACACGCGAATCATCACCCTCAAGATTCTCCGTCGCTATCTCGCCCGGGCCTGTCCAATAATACGTTCCGAATGGTTTTCCTTCGGTTAATCTTTCATTGACGTCTTCGGAAGTTTTAGGGGGAGTAATCATAGGATCCCAAGTGGGTACTTTTGACTCGGTTACAAAAGACACATCGAAACCATGCTCACTTGGAGGGGCGTAATGTATTTCATTTTCCGGTTTGCCTCCTCTATTGGCGTCACGGATGTCTTTGGTCAAGGTACCCAAATGCCATTTCCCGAAATGCCCTGTGGTATATCCCTGTTCCTTCACCATTTCCGCCAGCGTGATTTCCTCTTTTTTTAAATGACCACAGTTGGCATAACAAATCCCAAATCGTTCTGGATGTCTTCCAGTCATTACACTTGCACGGGTAGGAGAACATACGGATGAGGCGGCATAAAATCTGCTAAACTCTGCGCCATTTGCCGCCATGGCATCTAGATTGGGAGTCATCAAATGTGGATGATCATTGTAACCGGTATCTCCCCAACCTTGGTCATCTGCCATCAAAAGGATAATATTGGGACGTTCGATTTGTGTCGTCTCAACTGTTGCATCTACTGTTTTCTTGTGTTCGTTGCACCCTATAAGCAGGCACGTTACCATTAGAACCGATGATACTTTATTCTTCATCTTCTCCTTTTATTCATTAGGGTGTTTTATCCAAACCAAACCCTCGCATCTGTCTTTCTTCTTCTGCCAAACCTCTCAAATATTCCACTCCGGCTTTGTCGACTTTATCTTTCCAAGCCGGTAAAACCGGAACTCCCCAACCTTCCTTTTTTAAATCGGCTTCGTCATTATTAAGGGTCATTTGTGCGGCCATGAGGTCAGTCATCATTTGAAATTGCTTTTTGAACTCTGGCTGTTCTGCCAGATTGGTCGTTTCAAAAGGGTCGTTTTCCAAATCAAAGAGTTGGGTCACTACCTTATTGTCCACATTGTATTTGATTAATTTGTATCGTTCATTGCGAACTGCCCTTTGGAAGTTTTTATAGGCAAAGAACATTCCATCGCGAACTTGTTGTACGGTATCCAGCAGTACAGGTTTTAAACTTTGGCCTTCTACGGTCTTGGGAATACTGGTCTCTGTCAAGTCACACAAAGTAGGGTAGATATCAAAAAGGTAGGCGAAGCAATCCGTGGTCTTTCCTTTGGGAATTCCGGGGCCTTTAAACAGTAGGGGGACATTAATGCTATGTTCATATAGATTTTGTTTGCCCATAAGCCCGTGTTGACCTACTGCCAATCCGTTATCCCCAGCAAAAACGATAATGGTGTTCTCCGCAAGCCCTTTCTCTTCCAGCTTATTTAACACCCTTCCTATTTGGGCATCCAAATGGGTAATCATGGCATAATAGGCAGCGATATTTGCCCTGATCTCTTCTTCCGTCCTAGGATAGCCGGCCAGCCATTCGTCACGTATGTCCAATTCTCCATTATCGAAGGGATGAGCCTTTTTGAAATTTTCAGGTACCAAAATCGAATCAGGATCATATCTATCCAAATATTCTTTTGGCATTTCCCGCGGATCATGGGGCGCCTGAAACGCCAAATACATAAAAAACGGTTTTTCCGAATCGTATGTATCCAAAAACGTCACCCCAGCATCTGCATAAAGCTCCGATGAATGCTTATCCGAAGGTGTATTCAAACGTTCCTCAGAATAATCCTTTCCTTTATCGAATTCATAGGTAGGCACTTGGTATTGGCGATGCATGCCTCCAAAAAATATTTTTGAACCGTCGTCAAAACTGCGGACAAAGGCGTTTTTTCCATTATGCCATTTCCCTATATGAAAGGTATGGTAGCCTGCATTACCAAGGGTTCTAGGCAGAGTCGTATGAGTTGTATCTATTGTATTTCCTGTTGGATCTATGTTGAATAATGCTCTACCTGTCATAAGCATTGCCCTACTGGGAGCACATACCGCCCCGTTCATGGCACCCATGATATAAGCATTCTTAAAGAAGGTTCCATCTGCCACCAATTGATCTAGATTTGGCGTAGAGACCTGTGAATTTCCAAGAGCGTTAATTGTATTTCGGGTTTGGTCATCGGCCAGTAAAAAAATGATATTCGGCTTCTTTTCAACAGCATAAATTGTAGACTTTGATTCCGTTTTGGGCTTGCACGAACCCAAAATCAGGATGGACAATACCACTATATATACTTCAAACTTAGTGTAGGAAATTTTTCTCTTCATCCGTTTTTTTATTGTTTTTTAGCCTCTTTCAATAACTTGGTCAACTCTGCGACCACTTCTGAATGTTCCATATAAAGGTTTACAGTTTCATTTATATCATTTTCCATATCATACAATGTGCCTTTTGGTTCATGATCAGAGGCAACTATAACCTTTGGTTCACTAAAACCACCAGATCCTAACTGAGTTGTCAGCTTCCATTTACCTTTTCTAATGGAGAAAACTCCATCAAGCGAATGATGGATGGTGTAGTCACGAATCTGTTTATCCGTATCGGTCTTTAGATAGGCCTTTAACATATCATAGCTATCTTCTCCGGCACCTTTTGGTAACGGTTTCCCTATTACTCCTGAAAGTGTAGCCAATAGATCTGTGGTACAGATTATTTGATCCGAGCTTGAACTTGGGGCAATATTCCCTGGCCACATGGCTATATAGGGTACATGATGACCACCTTCATAGATATCCGCTTTTTGTCCCTTAAACGTATAATTGGCACGATGGGCATATTTTTCCTTGTCATCGGGTGTCCAATGAGACCCGTTGTCCGATGTTACTATTATCAATGTATTCTCCAATTGTCCGGATTTCCCCAAAGCATGCATAACCTTGCCCACTGCATTGTCAACGTCCAACACAAAATCGCCATAAGTACCAGCCTGTGATTTTCCTTCTGTGGCATCTGTGGGAAGCCAAGGCGTATGAGGTCCTGTAAGTGGAAAGTAGAGAAAGAATGGATTTTTGGTTTTTTTCTGATTATGGATATACGATACAGCTTTATCAGTGATGTTATCCAATACTTCCTCAAAAACAAAACTAGGGGATACTTCTCCTGCTCTCCAAAAAACACCTCGACCGTCTTCCTCTTCAGATTTTCCTTCAGTATAGGCTGTAGGAAGTTCAACCGATTTACCATTCTCAATATAGAGATAGGGTGTCATATCCAAAGAAGCAGGGATTATATAAGAATAGTCAAAACCGAGTTCTTTTGGACCGGAAATTGGCTTACTAAAATCCACATTGCTATCATCACCTTTTTCAAAAACCATGGTCCACTCATATTTAGCAATAGGTTTTTCAATGTTTTTAGGTTGCCATCCCAAACCGAGATGCCACTTACCTATACAAGCCGTATTGTACCCATTATCTTTTAAAAACGAAGCGACAGTTACCCTGTTTTCTTCAATTAGCGGTTGATCATAGCCCCATAGCACACCATTCTTCAGGCTACTGCGCCATGCGTATCGACCAGTAATAATCCCGTACCGAGTGGGTGTACAAACTGATGAATTGGAATGTGCATCAGTAAATTGGATACCATTCTCAACAATACGATCCATACTAGGTGTTTTAATACCAGATTGTGGATTTAAGGAAGAAAGGTCGCCATAACCCAAATCGTCAGCAAGTATGTAGACTACATTTGGTAATTTCTTTATAACTACTTTGCTTTCCTGTGCCTCACAATATCCAAGAATCAATATTGATATTGGTAGAATTATCCATTTTTTCATAATCCATATAAATAAAAAGGCATCACTTACTACTTATAGAAGTAAAATTGATGCCTTTAACTTAAACTAACTCATCACACTCAAAGTTTACTTTAGCAAAGTCTTTTAGGTGTTTCAATACAATTTTTATTTAAAAACCATATCGTAAACCCATGGTGACTATAGGTTCCAATGATATCAATTGGAAAGACTCATTTGGATTATTTCTAAAGAAAGACCTTTGATCCGCACCAGTAACATTCTGAACTGCCAAAGAAAGTTGCATTCCATCAAATATATTGTAGTTGCCACGTAAATCTAATTGACCTCTACCTTCTGTATATTCAGGTAACGATGTTAACCCCTGTCCTGAAAGTGTTCTTAAAAAGTTACTTCGTATGTTGTAGGCAGCCCGCAAACCGAATTTTTCGTTTTCAAAATAGGCAACCGTATTAAAATTGTGTTTTGAAGTACCTGGAAACGCATCATCTGCATTGATATCGTCATTATCGAAATCTGCAGTAATGAAGTTATAGTTAGCCTGCACACCAAAGTTTCTCAAACCATCTGAAATGATATCCAAAGGCTGATTGAATCCAGCTTCAAATCCAAATACCTTTGCGTTACCAATGTTTCTAGGTTGGGAAACTTCATAGGTCTGGCTTTGAAAGTCATCTAAAACTCCAGCTGCTTGCATCCCTGTAGTATCAAAACCTCCATCTTCCAGCACCTGCTCAAACGGAACTAAAGACTGAACGTTTGTACCGACGTAATCAGATATATTTTTGTAAAAGACACTAAAAACAACGGCACCTCCAAAATTATTGTACCATTCTAAAGTGTTGTCCAATTGCCAAGTAGTATAAGGCTTCAACTCGGTATTGGGTAGAGAAACAGCACCATTCGTACCGTCAAATTGTGTATTTAAAGTATTCATTGCACTCAAAGTTCCTCCAGGAGTCAATTCATTGTACTCTGGTCTTGAAAGCGTCTTTACTACACTAAAGCGGTAGTTTAAGTCTTTATTCAATTCAAACTTCAAGTTCAATGAAGGTAAAACTTGCCATTGATCATCATTGACTTCAGCCTGTACTCTACCTAAATTTATAGGACCTCCATTTTCTGCTTCAGGATCATTAAGTGTAATGGTTGTAAATGCTTTACCTGTGTACTCCGTGCGAACGCCACGGAAACCTAAGTTACCAGAAACAGGAACCTTACCCCATTTGGTACGTACATTCAGCTGTCCATAAATTGCCAAGGTCTTTTCTTGAAATTCAAATAGTGGTCCATTCTGTAGACGCCAGCCTTCATCTGTTCCATCAGCAATAGTCTGTTCTTCAATGTTTTCAGCATCAAATATGTTAACATTATTACCAAAAAGAGGATGACTACCTGGATTGTAATTGAAAAAGTCTGAATATGTGTTTTCATAAGCACTTATATTAGCTCTGGGCCAAGAATCCATTAAACCATAGTTATTGCCTGGTAAAAAATTTGTTATATATTCCCCAAAGGCATCATTGGCACTAACTGTTGGTACTGTACCCCCATTAGTAGATGCCAAATAATCAGATAACGGAGCTCCATTTCTTTGTACTGCTGCAACAAAAAAGTCATTAGTCGATAGTCTTGATCCAAAATCCAAAGAAACATTATCACTCAATTCCTTAGAAAGATCTAGTCTAAAAGCATTATTGGTTGCCCCCACATATCTATTCCACTGAACAATGGGTGCGGCCAAGTCGTTACTTGTAATCGATGATATCCAACTTGATTGAGCATCTTGACCTAACTCAAATCGAGGATAATCCGAACCGTCAAAAACAAAAGGCCCATTATTAAAAGGCTGACCAGCAGCAGCACTTCTTCCCCCAACTTCCAATATTTGATTATAATCCAAGTTAGAATACGAGTAATCTGCCTCTATTTTCCATCCATTCCTTTCCCACGTGGCATTCAATCCACCGACCCAAGTATCGTTTAAATTATCATACCAAGTAGTTTGGAATAACATATTTGCGCCTTCAGTAAGCTCACCTGTAGCACTATTAAAAGCACCAGTTGTATTATACCCCTGCAAAAAATTATCTACAATACTAAGGTTTCCAGGTGCAAATACTTTGTCCGGGGAAATTACCCCTGTTACTGCATTGGTACCGGGATTAGGTCTGATCAAAGCTCGATTACTATACGTTTCAAATCTTGAAAACTGTAGATCGGCTACTATGTGCAACGATTCAACTGGTTTCCATTCCAAAGCAGCCGACATAGCCAAACGATCTTGTTCTTCTCTAATCGGATTATTTGTGACGTTATTGGGAATCAAAACACCTGTATACTCGGTATCACCTCCAGCGTCACCATCCCATACACCATTACCATTGGTATCCTCTTTTAAATTTCTAGCCGTTATTCTCGAAAAAACTTGATCTCTCGCACGCTCATTGTTACTGGTAAGAAAAGATACGTATGCCCCAAAAGTATCGTCTTTTGTTTTACCCCCTACTATTGCACTTATTCGAGGTGTAAGGGTAAAAAAACCATCATGTTGGACATCCGACTCACCACGGACATTTACTGCACCAAAAAAATTACTGTCATTTTTATAGCTTGCCGATAAAGGCCTAAGCGTTTGAAAATTCACAAGCCCACCCAAACCTGGTTCAATAAGACCTGCCTCTGATGTTTTATAAACGGTAGCGCCTTGAAGAATCTCTGGTGGTATTACGTCTACATTAAACTGCCTAAATCTACTAATACCTTCAACACCAGCTGAAAGTGGTTGTCTACCATTGACTGTTACTTGAACAAATGCCGGACCAATACCCCTAATCGAGACACGTGAACCACCATCTTGCCCACCAGATTGGTCTTCTTGAATCTGAACTCCTGGAACTCTGCGAAGTGCATCACCAATATTTTCATCAGAATAGTTTCCAATATCTTGGGGAGAAATGGATTCAACAACACTTGTGGCTCTTCTTTTTGTCTGAATAGCCCGTTGTTCAGCACCACGGAAACCAACCAGGACAATCTCATCCAGACCAGCTGCCGATTCTTCTAGAGTAACGTTTATAGTACTTTGTGACTTCACAGGAATCTCCACGGTGTTGAACCCTATGAAAGAAATCACAAGAATAGCATCTTCATTAGCAACTTCGATGGAAAAATTACCATCAAAATCGGCTTGCACCCCGTTAACTGTTCCTTTTTCTATGATATTGGTTCCAGGCAACGGATTACCAGAACTGTCCGTTACTGATCCAGTAACTGTAGTCTGCAGTTGTATTGAATGGGAATTATCAGGAATACGGCTCGCGGCAACTTTTTTGACCTTATTGTTCTTTAGGATAATTATCTTCTTCTTAACCTTGAAAAAAATATTGGTGTTGGCAAACAAGGTTTCCAGAATATTGGAAACTCTATCATTTTTTACATGAATAGAAACCTTTCTGTCAATATCAACTTTGGCATGATTGTACAGAAATTCGAATTCCGTCAACGATTCTATTTCATCGAATACCTCCTTAACAGTAACGTTTTCAAGATCCAAGGTTACTTTTGTTTTTTGTGAATACGTGTTGGCATTCAAACTAATCAACGAAAACAATACTAAAAGTGTAGTGAGTTTCATCTTTAAGTCATATTTAAACGACACCCTTTTGGGGAATGTCCCAAATATCTTGAGATTTTTCATAATTTAGTTTTTGTTGGGTTATTTTTTGGTTTTTTCTTCGGTAATCTTTGCTTTTTTGCTTTTCGATTCTTTTTTCAGTGTCATATTAATTTGTGTTTAGTTTAAAATATTGGTTATTATAATTTTGTTATCTTCTTTACTATATTCATAGGAGAAAGGTGTGTCTTCTCTAAAAGAATCTAAAATTTCACTAAGGTTTTTTTGATTGGTAAAAGAGGCGGAGTAAATCTGCTTATCCAAAAATGAGTAGTTGTTCTCTATGGAAACATTGAAATGTCTTTCCAATCTCTCTCTAATATTGCTGAAGGGGATGTTTCTGAATAACAGTATTCCGTCTTTCCAAGCCGTATAAACTTTGGTGTCCACTCTTTTTACGGAGATTTCTTTGGTTTCTTTGTCCCAGTTGGCCAATTGTCCGGGTGTCAATAGTACCTGTTTGCCAATGTCTTCTTTATCACCAGTTTCATATAATTTGACAGACCCTTCGATTAGGACGGTATTAATATCTGTGTCTGTAGGATAGTGTGATACATTGAACTTGGTACCCAACACCTGCACGTTCATGGAATTGGCATTCACTATAAATGGGTGGTCCTTGTCGCTGGCAACATCAAAATAGGCTTCTCCCTTTAGAAAAATCTTTCTTTCCATGCCCTTAATGAAGTGCACCGGATACTTGATTGAACTGCCCGAATTGAGTTTTACATATGTACCATCCGACAGCGATACATCGAATCTTTTACCATTAGGCACAGTCAACTCATTAAAAATAATTTCATCAGGTACAGGACCATGGCCATAATTCAGATGGCTCCCATTTTGGATTCCAATAAGTTTTCCTTTGGAATCGAGAATTTTACGTTGTCCTTTCTCCGATAGTATTTGGGTTTGCCCATTACCAAAAGTCAGGGTAATATGATTGGGGTTTGGAGAAACTGATTCTTTATTATCGAACACTTTATTGTAGCCAAAAGTAAGCCCTATGAACACCAGTAAAACTGCCGCAATCTTATAAAGATTAGAAGTATTTATTTTTTCCAGGGAAAGAAAAGGCTTTTTCTTGGTGTCATCAATTTGATTCCAAATTCTATCAAATAGCATTTCAGAATCATCATTACTTCTTCTTTCTAAACTTTTGGTGCTTTTTGAGAAGTTCCCCATCACCTTTTCAAAGCTATCTCTGTTTTCGGGATTTTTTATCAAATCCATAAACAGCTCATACTCCTCTTCTGAAATAGTGTTATCTATGAATTTTTCTAAGAGGACTTTAAAGTTTCCTTTCATTATGTAGTGAAATAAGATTTTTTAGATTGCCATTATCATATATAATACACTTGAAAATTGCAAAAGTCCCAGCTAGTGTATTGTTTTTTTTAGGATATGCTAAAAGTCAATGGTTCAAGACCCATATGCCAACAGTTGGTTCCCAACGAAACCCGACTAGTTCATAGGTATCCGATTAAACTGAATTTTAAACCCAAAAAGAAGAATAAGAATTTAAATATGGAGTATTGATTATTGCGTCTGCAAGTGCGGACGAAGTTGTTTCTTAATCAATCGCAAGGTTTCCCACAAATGATTTTTTACCGTTTTAGGGCTGATGTTTAAAAGGTCGGCGATTTCTTGATTACTTTTTCCCTGTTGCTTTGATAAAATGAAAACGCTTCTTTTTTGCGAAGGAAGCCCTTCAAGGATATCGCTAAGGATAACATCATATTCAACGGACAAAATCATATTTTCCGTTTGATGGTTGGAGTGCTCTAGGTTTCTCCAAACCTCTTGTTTTAATGATTCTTGGTTAGCAACTTTTCGAAGATAATTATACGTGTGGTTTCTAGCTACGGTATATATATATGAATCAAATGAGCGTGTGCAATCCAATGTTTTTCTGTTCGTCCAAATCTTTATAAATACCTCTTGAAGAATTTCTTCAGCTACGTAGCCCGATTTTGTAATAGAGACGATAAAACTATACAACCCCTTTTCATATTGATCAAATATAGATTTAAAAGCAGATTTTTCTCCCCGTTTGAGGGCCAATAAAGTATTGTTGCTATTTGAGAGAGACTTTTTCATTTTTTTTCACCAATCCTACAGCGCCCATATAAAAGGGGGTTTATTTTAATAAAATTTAAGTTATTAGATGTCATTTTTAAGAAAATACTAATTATCAAGTATCAATACTGCGACTCTTTTATTATTTAGAAGATAAAATTAAGTCGTTGTTAGGTAAACATCCAATACGATGCATACTAATTATGATACTTTTTTTGCCTCTACAAGAATATTACAATGCATTCTCTGATTTTTAAATATTTCGGTGTCATTTAGAGAAGTGAGCTGAATACTTTGCGTATTCATATATTCTAAACATATGTATTTTTTAATTTCAAAACGAATCAGATAATAGGTCTATCTTTTCAATTGAACAACAACATAAGGTATCTCTACCTCCAAATCAGGATATATTTTACCGTTTCCTTTGGTATCCATAACTTCTACAAAATACATAACGTCATATATTCCGTCAAAAAATTGACTTGGTATGGTAGCTTCATAAGTGTCAGAAATATCCGTTTTTTTCATTTCTAAAGATTTGTAATCTTCAAACTGGTTCACATGTCGATAGCGCAGGGTAACATTTTTAACCCCTGATGCATCTGACACAGAAACTTTGATTTTTAAAGGTTTGTTCAATGGGGCACTTTTAATACGCTGCAATTCAACCGTAGGTGGCTCCTTGTCATCTGAAGCCAAGATTTGAAGAGGAGGCGCTGTAGTCAAATCCCTTCCGGTCTTGGGGTCATTGATTTGTGACCTCATATACCTTAAATCTTTCAGTTCATCCAAGAGTCGATAGTACTCCTTGTTCCAATGCCCTGGAAATAAATTTACATTCGAACCAAAATCCAATTGCTGATTATAAATATCCCCAGCTGATTCGGCCATTTTTCCATAGGCTTCAACAGCATTGGATTCAAAGGAAATTGCCTTATCAAAAGCTGCTAGATTCCCTGTTTCATGATACAGGTTATAATTAACTGCAGCCAATAAACGTTGTGAGTGATACTGTGCCAAGTACGCGAGCATTTTTAAATCGGTTATAGTAGAAATAAACTCATTGCTATGATAAGTTCCAATGGTTTTTTCTGCATTTTCAACTTCATGTAAAATTTCTTTGGAAATACTTGAAAACCACTTGCTCGTTTGACTGGGCAAAATTCTGAAAGAGGTTTTGTTTTTTAAAATAAGTGCTGCTTCCTCTTTGGGAGAGGCAAACTGCTGAATATCCGAAGGCTTGGAATTGAGTGCGAAATGCTGTAAATCCTCCATCCGTTGTAGTTCAGGCCAACCTTGCGGGCTTGCAAAACGTGGATACAGATAGCTGGCCGTTACAATTCTTGGTAATACTTTGCTAGCTTTGTGTAAACCAGTCATTATAGCCTGCCCTGCTTCTTTTCCAAAGCGTTCATTAAACTCCATTTCCCAAATATCAGGTGCCGTCTCAGGGTTATAGCTCACCCTGCCCATGACTTGGTAATAATGCCAGTACCGCTCAAATTCATAGTCGTAATAGCGATTTTTTGGATTTAATAAATCCGTAACCTTCGCATCGTGCTTGCTTCCATTCATCTTAAAATACAAGGGCTCATTGAATTCAAAGCCAACGGCATCATACAGATGAGAACCTTCAGCGAACATTTTAACCCAATCAGGGTCACCCCAGAGGAACAATCTTGTGGTTCCTCCTGACCACACCCGCCACTTGAACCCATATTGTTTTGGATAACGAAGCATATCGGCATAGCCATGACGCCGATCAAACTGATTGTCTTTATTGATATGGGTAGGATGAAATGGCATGCCCATTTGTTCCATCCAATGTTTCGTCGCCACCCGAAAATCGGCACCGGTAGCAACACCATCATATAAGGTCTCATCAGGAACATCTTTTGCCCGAGCTTCAATTTTTATATTTGGATTCTCCTCCTTGAGCATAGTGAATATTTCCTTCCAAAACTGCAAGGCTACATCGCCAGTAATTCCGGCTTCCCAATGCATTCGAAACTGTACCAAATCAATTTCAGGGAAATTCCTGAAAAATTTTCGCATTGCTAATTTGGTATAGGGTATGAGGTTTTCCTGTGTCAACCCCCAAATAATATTATCTGGCAAATCGAGAGGGATATCGCCCTCGGCACTGACCATTGCTTTGTATCTGGGGTCGCGTTCGATTTGGTCCCAAAGACCCACACCAAACTCGATACCACGAGCATGCGCCATCTCAATGATCCTGTTTAAGGATGCTGTATTTTGTTTTTGCTGCGCTGAGGTAACATTGCCTATTTTAACAAAAGGATACCCGTCAACATTAAAAAAATTGGGATAGGCAGGTGCCATAAAATTCGGTTCTCGCATCTGGTTGTTCTTATAACCAAAAATCAACAGGAATTGATTCAATCTATTTTCGGCCATCATATCAAAATAGGTTTCCCAATACTTGACATCGTGAAGTTTTTGTTCAAAATAACCTCTATGAAATGTGCCGGCCGATACTGCTCGCTCTTTTACATTTGGTGTTTCTGAAGCATCTTTCACATATTCAAAAAGATTTTCCGTGTTCTTGCTCCAAGAGATTCGTTTGGCAACATCTAATGCTGCATACATTAATCCAACCTCATCTGCACCACAAAGCACAAGTGCAGGTTTTCCTTTGAATGTTGTTTTTTTAATGCGAAGGGCTTCCTTTTCGTTTGGTAAGGTCAGTTGTAACTCCTGTAACAGTTGGGTTGCTTCGTTTTTTTCGGAAGACAAACCTACTAAAATGTAGTAATCGGCTTCTGAATCAATTGATTTGGAATGTTGATTGATTTGTACTCCAGAAGAATCAAGGGAAGTAACCATTGTATGTATACCATGAAATGATGGGGTATTCTTTTCAAAGAATGTACCTATTATTTGAACTTTAGGAGTAGGCGTTTCACAGGCCTGAAGCACCAGTAAGACCAATATTGATAGATAGTGCAAAAAAATCCATTTTTTTGTCATTGGTATTTCTTTTTTAGTTGCCCATGCTAATGATAATTCGCCGATAATCGAAAAGGGAGGCAATTGGGTTTGTGTCCTTAACTTCTAAAATCAAATGAATTTCTTTGGTAGCTGCCCCAGTAGGCACATATAATACTGTTTTAGCTTTGGAAGGGTCCTCAATATGCACATCACCTGAGTAGGTACCGGCTTCTTCGTATATCCACCAAGAATATTCTAATTTATCTGTATCAGGGTCAGTAGAACGGCTTGCATCTAAATTAACTCCCTGCCCAGGGATAGCCTTGATAAAAATAATGTCATCACTTATATCATCAAAAAATACAGCCTTTGGGTGGTGATTCGCCTTATCAAAGGGTTGTGTACACCAATCCATTCTACAAATAAAATCATTGTACATGGCTTCTCGCCAACGCCATACCGGTACAAAATTATTATTGTAAGTTTCTTGGTCTTTTTCATTGAACCAAGAATCACTTACATCATTATGTGCATAAAATGGGGCTTGTTTTAGTTCATCAACGCGAACACTTTGGTGTCTTGACCAAACATCTGCTTGCTTTGTATTACTGTAGCGACCTCCCCAACCACCCCAAGAGGGATGATCAATATCAAAAAGTCCCTTGTTGACCAAACCGATCCAAGGAATGGTTCCGCCACCTTCCATAAAGCCAAAACGTTTACCCCATCGTCGTTCAGGGTATAGATCTCCAAGTGGGCCATGACCCTTCATTACATTTTCAATGAGCCAATCATTTTGCCCAATATAGCTATACTCATATTCCCCCCAAAAATGAGGCCCTATTTCTAAGGTACTACTTTCAGGAGAGCTTTTTGGACCGCCATAAGAATAGGTTTGATAATTACTACGAATCCAATGAATGGCTGGGTATTGTTTACAAATGTATGCGCCTGCATTATCTTGTGCTCCATTTTCAAACACTCTAAGTTTAGAAATGGTTTCATTTAGTTCTACTATTGAATGTGATAGTTCATAATCGTATAAGGCTTGGGCAAGGGTGTTCGAGCCTGCATTTACGGCAATCCAGATAGGCCTTTCGTCATCTTTCTCAAAAGCTTCTACCAATAGTTTTGAACCATCACTTGATTTTCCTTCGCCAACATCTGCAATACCATATCCTTTTTGACCTGCACGCACTATACTATGCAAATACTCTGGGGTATGCCAACCGCTTACATGTTTTTGAAGGTTTAGATATATTTTGGCATACGCATCAATAAGTTGGGTAAATAGCTCAGGATGGGTAATTCTGTGATATTCATTCTTCATTCCTGGATTTATATACTTGCCAGTTACGGCAAGCAATCCTTCAAGTTCAAATTCGTTGGAACACATTAACATGTGAATCATTTGCTGCATTTCATCAGGCTCGCATCCCATATCAGCTAAAATAAACAAGCGAGTACGTTCATTTTCCTGAGCAGTAACTTCAGAAAAGAAAAGAAGAAAAGTCAATAATGAAATTATAAAAATTGATATATTTTGACTTACTATCTTCATTTATAAATTAATATTATGATGGATTATTCTTTTAGAAATACATCAGCTGGAATGATTTCATCAAATTCTTTTATCCGGATATTTCTATAAAAAATTTCAGCAGTTTCTGACTGAAAGCCAAAAATTCCAGCTCCCGGTTCTAGATTAAAAGCCATATTCACAATCTCTCCATTTAGCTTATGGATAGCATATTGATCTCCCATAACAATAATCTCGCACTGGTTCCATCTGTTATTCAATGCATTGAAATTTTCAGTTGGTGATGCAAAGTGTAACCAATGTTTTTTGGTATAAAGATTTCCTCCATTATTGGGGTGCAGATAGATTTCCTCTTCGTTACAAAACCAATCATAATCAGCTCCCGATGGTCTAATTAAATCACCCGTATGGTTTCTTGATGTTGTATGATCATAACGGATTTGATACTCTATACCTGTTGGCCAAACCTTATCATTGATCACATGATAATACACCCCAGCATCGTATTGCCATTTATCAAAATTATTGGCTATTCTATCCCCCCATTTGTATTCAAACCGGAGTATATATTTACTATAGGCCTTTTCTGAATAGATAAGTCCATGCGTATCATTTGCCCCTGTGTTTAGGTTATACTCTTTGGGAAATGAATCTCCAAATACATGGATCATTTCATCTTCTACGGTAAAAACCTTTTTTGCAAGCTCTTGGTCTGCGCTGCGAATTTTCAGATACCAACCATCAAGATTCTTCCCGTTGAAAATTGTTTTGAATCCTTTCTCTTCAGTAGTTAATTTTTTTGTCAAATCCCTCTTTTCATTATCAGATATAGCTTCCAAAATAGGTTTGTAATCTTGCCAACCTCCATTTTCGTTGCCTCCATTTTCGGCACCAGTAACTACCCACCATAACATACCAGAATCTGAAGAATCAAATGTTTTTTTGGCATTTCTATTGTGCAGCCATTGTAGTTTAGGGTTTTTGGAGTCGCGCATCCAGAATACGTTTTCTTTTTCGGTGTTCCATTCCGTTTTGTTCTGATTTTTAATCCGAATCGTTTTAACTCCGAGGGCTTTAATATCTTCCCAAGTATGCGTCATCTCCGGAGGAGAAACATGGTCTTCGTTAAACCAAGAAGAATGGGAGATACAGGTAATAAATTTTCGCTTTTCCGGATCCACTGCATTGATATAGCGCCAAGGAACCTCCATTGGACCGCCGATACAAAACCATAGGGGATTATTTTCCGTAGATTTTTCAGCTTCCGACTTAAAATTTGCTATAGCTTCATCCAATTGTGTTTGGACATCAAACATTTTAGAAGAGTCAATATTGAAATGCCTAACACCTTTAGTAACGCTTTCCAGCATCTCCATATATTGACTGTCCTTGTTTTTTAGATGGCTTGAGTGGTCAAAATGTACCAGTTTCGATTTTAAACCTGTGCCTTCCAACAAAGCCAGATTCATTGCAGCTGCTACATAATCGTCTTTATCATAATTATTTCCATCATGTGAAATGGCAATTCTACCTCCAGGATAGTTAATACTATTTTTGTATTGTGCATTAATGGAAGTAGCAATTAAAGCTAAAACAACTGCAATTAAATTTTGTTTCATTTTTTCAATATCATATTTAAGGTTGACGTATAATAGAACCGTGTTCGCATATTTAAATGTTCTTATAGGTCAATTTTTGAGTTCTTATGAGTTCAAAAGATATAATATGTAAATGGATTTAATCATATTTTAAAAATATGAGTCCACAGTCATCAGCAAATACACGCCCTTCCCCATCTGTTGTTCTTCGAATAAATACAGTTGCACTCGTACTGGACGGACCCGTTTTGAAATGCAAGGTAGAACGCGCCCAATTCTGCGGGATGCCACGGTGTTTTCCAAAGGATGGACTAAGTGTCTGCATTTCTCCGTGATCCCGCACGCCTAATTCGGCTCGCTCCTCGTTTTCCGTCTTTAGAAATCCTGCAAATTCATACCATGTGTTTGGTGTAAGACCTGTAACAACTTGTGCAATTTCTGCATTTGGTCCCAATTGTATGCTGCTATTTCCCATACGCAGGTTTGCAGTATCGGGCGTTATCTGTTTTTTACGTCCCAATTCTGGAGTGGCTTCGCCAGACACTAGAAACCAAGGTGAAAGATGGTCACCGTATTCGAATGCAGTGTTTTCAAGACGGTTTCTGTGCAAGGGTTTTGATCTGGTTATATCAACTTTGGGTGGATTCTCAAAGTCATGACCAACCTTCCACTTGGGACCGTTGGTCTCATAAGCTCCTATGTCTGGTGCTTCATCTTTAAAATCTTCATTTATTCCGGCTAAAACGATACCATTATCAATGGCAGGGGAATTTTCCGGAAGGTATTTATTATCAATAAGGTCTTTATAACCGATTAGATTGTTGCCCCATGCATAATTATCTGCGGTTATACTGGCAGATGCAGAAAAGATATTGTTAAAGAACCTACAACCATGCAGATCTGGGGGGTATTTATTTCCCCAAGCCGATTCAAACCCGTGCTGTTCTGCCGAAAAGGTATTGTTATATACAAGATGGTAGTAAGCATAGTGATTGATATGAAGCGCTCCAAATCCTACACCCCAAACCACATTATGGTGCGATATGATGTTCTGCGTGCCGTGGTCGTAGTACAGCCCCATGTCAAGGTTCTCATCCATATTATCGTGTAACCAATTATACCGCACTTCGGAATTTCCACCTTCTATCACGTTCCCGTAGGTCAGCCCCAAATCGCTGGTAAGCATTCCAGACTCGCTCATGTCACAATATTGTATCAGGGCTTTGTGCATGCCTGCATAATCAATAACGGTTCGTCCACTGCGTCTCAACGTACTATGACTTATGACGTTGTTAGTGCCCCGCAACTGAACGCAACTAGCATACGAGCCAATATAATCGGTATCATGAATATAGCTGTTGATCACCTGATTGCTTTCTCCGTAGAGTGCAACGCCACATCCAGAGGTATAGGCAACTTCACTGTTCCTGAGAACACAATGTTTCCCCATGATTGGAATGCCTTTATCGATTTGCTGTCCAAAATATATATTGGCCTGTGATGAATGATACGGATAATAGACTTTCAAACCATCCATTTCAATATGGGAAGATTCCGTGTTCATATTAATTGTTGCAGCACGAATTTCTATGTCTTTAACATGAATAAATGATTTGTCTTTGAGGTCAAATGCATTCATCCGCTTTTTTATGTAAATACTCTTATCCGGAGTTTTACCATTGGAACGATAGATGTATAGTGATTGGTCTTTTGTATCATAGAACCATTCATTGTCGGTATCTAATGCATCCTTACAACCAAATACAAAAAACTCTTCGCCCTCTTTTGTTACATGCCAACTGGTGCTTCCTTTACCAGGAGCAATATTTTCAATCTCCAGAGAACCTTTGCCGAAATCGATAACTTTCGTTGTCCAATTTCGCCAGTGAGCACCTGCATGTATCCAAACGTGGGCACCTGTGTAATCGTAATCCGGTAAGCGGGAATCGAGAATATTTACAGGGGTGGTGTTGGCATCCATTACGTCCAATGTTGGTTTAAGTAAATCTTCACCTGTATTGGGCCAACGCGCCTCTATCATGACTTTCTCATTCATAAAAACCTGATTCTCATGATCAAGACCCATTTCTATTTTGGCCTTAAAAAGGTTTTTGGAATCCTTTTTCCAGAGGGTAGATGGCACCTCATCAAGTCCCGTAATAATAACTTTATCATTTTTGCTTAATGGTCTAAAAACAATAGGATTTGACTTTGTTCCTGAGTTTGCCGGCACAATTGTTTCAGAATAGATACCCTTTTTTATAAAACACACATCACCTGGCTTCATGATGTCCGCCGCTTCCTGAATGGTTTTGAAAGGGGAATTCTTGCTACCATCACCTGAACGGGCAGTGTTTCCATCGACATAATAATCGGTAGCGACACTTGTCTGTACATAGAACAAAAGAAGTAATATGATTAGGTTTCTCATAATTTGGAATTTGCTGGTTTCAAAAAGTTGGTTTTCTATTCTTCTTGCTTCGGATTGTTTCGATTTTCGGAGATACTATTCTCATCTGGAGCAAGTGGCAATGTCTTTTTCCATGCATATACTTTCTCTAACAATTTCGCTACTACCTCCGGGTGGTCTGATGACACATCCACTGCTTCCGCCCAATCGCGCCCCACATTATACAATTCAGTTCTGAGCGAATCTTTATTGGTAATTAATTTCCAACTTCCATCGCGGATACCCAATTTAGGCCAAATAGATTCCCGTAATTTTGGACCCTCCCATTCCCAATAAATAGGTTTTGTTCTTTTAAAATCACCTCCCTTTAGTGCCATTAAAGCACTTTCTCCATCTGGTTCATAATCCTTAGGTAATTCCAATCCCGCAATCTCTAAAAAGGTGGGTAATAGATCTACAGCGGTTACTACAGAAGTTGAATCTCGTTTACCCTGGGGGGCCACCCCTGGCCACCGTACAATAAAAGGTACACGAATACCGCCTGCATAGAGTGATCTTTTTTCACCCTTTAGGCCTCCGGTCTCTCCTACCGAGTAATACTCCCCATATCCTCCTTTTAGGAATCGTTCGGTATCGACCCTAGGATACTCAGGGCCGTTATCAGAAGAAAATATAACGAGTGTATTGTTATCAATATTTAAATCTTTTAGCGTGTTTAAAATAGCGCCCACACCTGCATCACCTTCAGCAATAATAGAAGCATATACTTGTTTTCGCTCTTCCAGATCCTTATACTTTTCCAGATATTCTTCACGAGGATAAAAGGGCGTGTGGGTTTCATGTATCCATACATTCATGAAAAAAGTAGTGTCCCGGTTTTTCTTGATAAAATCAAGTGCCCGTGGAACACTTTCCTCGTATTTGATTTTTTCGTTACCCGGCACATTAAATGAAGCATATTCATCAATACCGTAAGCTGTGGGCAATGGTGCATCACTGACCCTGCTGCCCGCTAGATGCCATTTCCCAAAATGGCCCGTTTTATACCCTGCTTTTTTTAACATCCTTGGCAGCATAGGTGCATTAGGATCCAACCAATCGGGCATGCCATTATCTATATGATGCTGTAAGCCTGAAAAATGTCTGTGAATAGCGTATCTGGCTGGGTAATGCCCTGTCATAACTGCTGCTCTGCTCGGAGAACATACTGGATTATTTACTGTAAAGTTCCCAAAGTCTATCCCTTCACTTGCCATTTTATCAAGGTTTGGGGTTTCAACAAAAGTACTTCCATGTATACCTAAGTCACCATAGCCCCAGTCATCGGCAAAGATGAAAATGATATTGGGGCGTTGTGAATTTTCAACATTTTGTTTCTTTCCCTGGCTGCTTGTGCATGACATTGTAAGGACAATCACCAACAAACTGATAAACAAATTCTTCATAATCACTTAATCCTTTACTGTTTGTTTATTTTAAATCTTTCTTTCATATTGACTGGAACGTTCCTTAATAGTCTCAACTGTTGGGCACATAATCGGTTTTACTCCTATTACATCACTTATTACTCGGGCAACCTCTATTCCTTGCAAACGTGAACCTTCAGCTTTAAAATGCACGTTTCCTGGACCTACAGCGAATTCTTCTAAAACTGGAATCGAAAATTTATATAAGTCGTTTATTAAAATATCCTTGTGGTCATTCATTACTTTTAAAGCGATTGTATTATATCTTTTAGCATCGCCAGCGTTCCTGCCCCGTTCACCTTCCGGCACTGGTGTTGTAGTGGCGAACACTAATTTTGCCTTTGGATACTTGGCTTTTAAATAGTTGATTATCGAGCGAAGGTTCTTTTCATACGTTTCCAAGGAAGACACCTGTGTGCCATTTTGTTTATCGAGTTTTCCATCAACAACATATTTAAGGTCATGAAGCCCAACATTAAAATGGATGACATCCCACTCAAAACCCCACCCTTGGGATAGATGAGGTTGAAACATGGCTTGCCTCATGGCTTCCATTTTTTTGATAAATTCATTGCTTGAAGAACCATTTTCGTATATGCGAAATACGCAGGCTTTATCTTCAAAAGAAGCCCTAACATATTCGGTGTAGGCAATAGATATAGAGTCTCCATAAATAAATACCTTGGGTAAGGAATCTACAGGTTCAATGTATCTAAACGGGTATCTTTTTGTTGCAAATTTGCTCAAATTAGACCAAGCTTTCCTACATACATCACATCCTTTATTTATGGTTTTACCCATTGATTTCAAAGGGAAAAATGACACACAAGCGATGGCACCTAGAATTTTCAATGTGTTTCTTCTTGATAAACTACCCATATCGAAAATTTTAGTAGCGACTTAAAAAAGTGATAGATTTTTCAAAATAGCAAAATCCAATTTGCCCTGAGATTCCAAAATGCCGGGCTGCGACTTTTTATGAAAAAGTGCCACTCCCTAGTAAAATAGATATCATGCCCGGTATCTTTCATAAAATCAGACCTATACCCCAAATGGTACTCTGAAAATATCACTATCTATATCTGCGAATCAAATCATGGTCTACTATGGCCCTTCTCAACTCAAGCATGTCAAATGGTCCTTGATAGGCATAAACTTTTTCACCTCCGGGTTCTACCAGCAATGTATATGGAAGCGCACCGCTCCAATTAGGGTCGACCAACTCTACAAGTTCATATAAATCATCCTGTGAATAAATGTAATTTTCAACAGCAGCCTGTTCTTCTTTCAAGAACTTTGAAACCTTATCCTTTATCTCCATTTTATCGACAGAAAGTGAAACAAATTGAAAATCTTTCTTGCCATACATTCGCTGTAATTTCACCAAATCTGGGAATTCCCTAACGCAAGGTCCACACCAAGTGGCCCAAACGTTGATCAACTTTAATTTTTCGGTATTGTTCGCCAATAATTCTTTGACCCCTTCATTGTCAATTTCATTTAAAATTACTTCTCGTTTTGCCCATTCCTCATCAATAGCTTTGGAATTTTCTACTTTCCAAGACCATTTGGTGGAACAACCAATTGATTTAGTTGTAGGATTAGTAACCTCTTTTCCTGCCAATATTTCCTCAACTGCTTGAATCAAATCCTCAGATTTACCAACACCCTGTTTTTGATCAGCATCAATTCGTCCTTGGTAACGAAGCTTTCTTTCCTTGTCCAGAATAAAGATATGCGGGGTAGCCATAGCACCGTATGCCAAGGATGCTTCCTGCAGATCACCATCATACAGATAGGGGAAGTTGAATCCTCTGTGCTTGGCCCTTACTTTCATGTCCTCATAAGAATCACCGACATCGGACCACGAATGTTCTGCATACATTAGGCCCAACGGGCTTGCAGAGTTGATGGCAACGACCGCCACACCTTTGTCCTTGTATTCTTTTGTGAATTCTATCATTCTGGTCTCATATGCCTGAGACGTGGGGCAATGGTTGCATGTGAAAATAAGTACAAGTACTTCAGCATCTTCAAAGTCCTTTAAACCCATAAACTCGCCTTTCAAATTCGGCAGCTTAAAATCTGGGCCATCCGAACCTATTGGAAGGGTAACTACTTCCCGTTTTTCAATTATTACAGGATTGGCAACAAATCCTTCACTTGTGTCTTGGGCAATTGCTTGTTTTTTATCAGCTTCCTTACAGGATGAAAACATGATCAGCAATGCTGAAAACAGAAATACAATTTTTTTATTGATCATTTTAGTATTGTTTTAATTGATTGGATAATTAATCTGAATTGTCTTTGATTTTATAATAGCAAACCAAGATTTTACTCATCTTTTTTGCTTACCGGTTTTGCCTTGTAGTCAGGGTCAAGAGTATAAACAATAGGCTGAATGGTACCATCTGGATTAAAGGCCATTTTTTCAAAACAGACAGAGGGACGGAAAAAAGTCCCGTTATTCAAATCGCCTCGATGATAGAAAAAATACCATTCCCCTTTAAATTCTATTACAGATCCATGGTTGGGAGCATCAGGAGCATTTTCTGCCAATTTCCCTTTAAACTCCGCATATTTTGGCATGGGCGTATCTGATGTCCAATATACCGTTTCGCCTCCTACACTTGCATGAAAATAATAGATGCCGTTTCGTTTAAAAACATCGGTGGCTTCATGTACTTCTTCTTTACTTAATCTAACCCAGTCCCCATCCAGCTCGGTCATATTATCCTTAAGCTTTGCTCCCATGATATACGTTCCTGGTTCTCCTATATCAACTTTATGATCATTACCATATATATAAGCTTGACCATCATCATCAACAATTACGGTTGGGTCGAATATGGAAGTTATCTTATCTGTAACTGCCTCTTCCCAAGGCCCTTCAGGATTGCGACTTTTGGCAACGCCAATATGCGTTTTGTCATAGGGGAAATAGAAATAATACCACCCATCCTTATACGCCACATCTGCGGCATTCATTTGTCCATCCGCCCAAGCGTATTCCCGCGGTTTTAAAACTATTCCATGGTTGACCCAATTTGTCATATCCTCTGTTTCCAATACCACATAATCCTCCATGGTTCCATAAGTCGTTGCATCTGGCTGATTACGCGAGCAGTACAGATAGACTTTCCCGTTGTATACCTCAGCCGCTGGAAACGCCGTATACAGGAATTTAGAATCCGTATCCCGGAGAATAGGATTTTGGGCATTACTGAACTGATTGGCAGTCAGTAAAATTAGTAGTAGAAATGTGAAATTTTTCATTTTTTTATACTGTTAGTATTTAATTATAACCTGAAAATCCTAATTGATTATTCAAGGGTTTCTCTTTCCTTGGAAAAACAATTATCCGGTGGACTTGTGGGCAATGTAGCTTCAAAAGTGTGCAATTTTTCCATCATAGCAGCAACTCGTTCTGAATTTTCGGCAGATATATCTTTCTGTTCTGCCCAATCTGTACTAATATTGTATAGCTCGGTCCTGTCTAGCTTCTTGTTAGTTAAAAGTTTCCAATTTGCTTCTTGTATACCAGCACTTGGCCAAAAATCAGTACGCCTATTATTAGGGTATAACCAATTCCAATAAATTGGCTTAACGCGATTATATGTTTCACCTTTTAGCGCAGATACAATACTTTCGCCATCTGACTCATAGCCTTGTGGAGCAGTAACGCCTGCTAATTCTAAAAATGTTGGCAATAAATCTACCGTAGTCATTTCTGTAGCCTTATCTACAACACCTTTCGGGACAGTTCCCGGCCATCTAACGATAAACGGAATTCTAATGCCTCCCGCAAACAAAGAGCGCTTTTGACCTTTTAAACCAGCTGTTTCTCCAACAGAATAATATGTGCCAAGACCTGGTCCTGTTGAAGCATCATCTATAGCTTTACTTTTGCCCGTAATTTCAGGGCCATTATCCGAAGAGAAAATAACCAACGTATTTTTATCAATACCCAATTCTTTTAGTGTTGAAAACAACTCTCCAATACGGTCATCATATTCCGCAACTACAGCAGCATATACTTGTTGTTGTTCATCCAAGTGCGAAAATTGCTCCATATACTTATCTTTTGGATAATGAGGGGTGTGTGTTGCATGAATCCAAGCGTTGATGAAAAATGGTTTATCCTTATTTCGCTTTACAAAATCAATTGTTTTATAAATGGTGGAGTCCGCTTGCATCTGATGCCGTCCCCCTGATAAATTAAATGCACCATACTCATCATATCCATAAGCTAAAGGAGAAGGGCCGTCTTTTACATGATCGTTGGACAAATGCCATTTACCATAATGAGCCGTAGCATAGCCAGCCTCTTTCAACATTCTAGGTAACATTGGTGCTTCTGGATTTAACCAATCGGGCATATTACGATTCATATGTGATTTTACAGAAGCAAAATGCCCATGAACAGAATGTCTTGCTGGAAATTGGCCGGTCATTACACCTACCCTACTGGGTGAACATACAGGATTAACAACGGAAACGTTTTGAAAATCAATCCCTTCAGATGCCATTTTATCTAGATTTGGCGTCTTACAAAAAGTACTGCCATGACTTTCTAAATCTCCAAAACCCCAATCATCAGCAAAAACAAAAATAATATTAGGTTGTTGTTTTTCTTCAATTACCGTGTTTGTTTCAGGTTTTTTAACCTTGGTATTGCAAGAAAATAAAACTGTTACTAGTGAGATACTAATTAGTGTGATTTTAAACTTCATTTTCAGATATATAATTTATTTAATACTTCTAAGTGAACTGAAGTGGACAGTTTTTTTTGATTTACTGTTGCAATAAAAACAAATAACAATTCATTTTTTTATAAAGTGAGATTTTTAGATTACCATTATCTTATATAATACACTTGAAAATTGCAAAAGTCCCAGTCAGTTTATTGTTTTTTTAGGATATGTTAAAAATTCTTCAGTCAAAACCTATATGTAGCATTTTGGTTCCTTACCAATCAATTTTTAAATCCAATATTCGCTTTATGAACAAATCTTAAGATGTAAGAAGATTCGCATTGGCCAACACTAAATTATATTTTGATACGCAACAAGGCTGTCTTTAATCAATCAAATGTTTGCTCATTTTGGCCATTTTGACCAAAACAGATAATTTATTTTATACATTTGATTACTTCCTAGGCATACTATTTTTTTCTATGAACCTTATTATTGAAGAAATAAAAAAGCAGAACCGGAGAGTTTATAAAGTGTTTTTTGATAAACATTATGAGAAACTGGTTATCTATGCTAACGGTTACCTTTTTGACAAAGATTCAAGCGAAGATATTGTACAGGAAGTATTTATTTATATTTGGGAAAACGCAGATAAATTAAATATTCAATCATCGCTAAAGGGCTACTTATATAGTATGGTTCGTAATAAATGTTTGAATTATCTTAAGTCCATAAAAATTACGGACAACTACGAGTTTCTTGAACTTAATATAAACCTTATCACCGAGCATGTATTTGATTCTACTGCAGCTGATGATAAAAAGATTATATATCATCAAATTCTAAAGATAGTAGATACACTTCCTGATAAAATGCAACAGGTCATTAAATTAAAATTTTTGCACAATTACAAGTATTCAGAAATTGCTGCAGAATTAGGAGTGTCCATAAATACAGTTAAAACCCAACTTAAAAGAGGGAAATTGAGAATTACGGAGCTGATTACTTCCATAATAATTCTTCTACAAGTAAATCAATAAAGTCTCTCTTTATTAAGAAATTGATAATTTTTACTATTTTATTTTTAGGCATTCTTATTTTTTTGTCACCCTTTTTTTGATTTTAGTTGTCATAACAATAGAATTGGTATATAAATCCGATATAGATGGAATTCAAGCTAATTATAAAAAAACTCAATAATACACTTTCTGTAGAAGAGGAAATCATTTTTTTAAAGTGGTATAACGAATCAACTTCCCATAAAGATTATTTTAATTCGGTAAAGAAGAATTATAAGACCGATATAGATTATATAGATATTGAAAAAGGATGGCTCAGACTTCAAAATAGTTTAAAGGCACGTAAACAAAAGAGTCATTATTGGAAATATGCAGTGGCTGGCTCCGTAGCGCTACTCATCACCATTACATTTCTCTTAAATAAAGAGGATAATCCACAAATCAACACCCCGGTTATTGTAAATAACACTATCGAAACAGGTACGGATAAGGCCACCCTAACCCTTGAAGACGGATCAGAAGTCCCACTGGAAAAAGGAATGACCTATCAAACAGACAATATAAATAGTAATGGCGAAGAACTAATTTACGATTCAAAAAATGAATCGAGAAATGAGATAGTCTATAATTATTTGACCATTCCTAGAGGAGGGCAATTTTTTGTACAACTGTCTGATGGAACCCAAGTTTGGTTAAATTCCGAATCACAGCTAAAATACCCCGTGACCTTTCTTCCTGGTAAGACGCGTCAGGTAGAGCTCATATATGGGGAAGCCTATTTTGATGTTTCGCCGAGTACGGAAAATCAGGATTCAAAATTTAAGGTGCTACATCGAAATCAAGACGTAGAAGTTTTAGGAACGGAGTTCAATATTAAAGCATATAAAGAAGAAAATGTAATCTACACTACTTTAGTTGAAGGAGAGGTAGCTGTAAGTAATTTAGAATCAAAACAAAATTTAGTTCCTAACCAGCAATCAAGGATACATATTGACACGAAAGAAATATCCATCAGTGAAATTGATGTATATAGTGAAACATCATGGAGGAAAGGATTTTTTAGTTTTAAGAGTAAAACCTTAAAAGAAATCATGATAGTATTATCCCGTTGGTACGATGTTCAGGTAGAGTTTGAAAAGGTGGAACTTGAAAAAGTCAAGTTTAACGGAGTGCTGAGCAAACGAAATACTATTGACGAAATATTGACTTCTATTCAGAACACTAATTTTATAAATGCCTATGAGATAAAAGACAAAACAATTACCATAAAATGATAAAAAAGGGGAACTGAAGATAATACCTCCACAGTAACATGCTTCATCCCCCATTTGTATTATTAATTAACTAAATCAACGTCTAACTAATTAACAACCAAATTTATGAAAATTAAAGTTACCAACTTTTCCAATAATTTTTTCTTCGTCAAGAAAAAATTGTTAAAACTAATTATGAGAACTTTTTTACTCTTGTTTTGCACAACTGTTTTTAGCTTTTCTCCAAGCGATATTTTTTCTCAAAATGTTAAAATTTATATCGATGAAGATAAAATTTTAACTGTTGATGAAGTATTCGATTTATTGAGACGACAAACAGATTTCACCTTTATTTATGAAGAAAATCTTTTTAAAGATATGCCAAAAGTTCATCTTAAAAAAGGAACTGTCAGGGCTAACAAACTGTTAAAAGAAAGTCTTTCTTCTAAAAATTTCGAATTGGATATTACCAATAATAATATGATTGTTATTGTTGAAACTCCAGAGCCTGTTAGTATTCCACAACAGCTAAAAATATCGGGAACCATAAAAGATGTAAACGGAGCTCCTTTGCCAGGGACAAATATCCTAGAAAAAGGTACCACGAATGGTGTTCAATCAGATTTTGATGGGAATTTTTCAATTACTGTCTTAAATGAAAGCTCCGTTTTGGTTATTTCTTATATAGGTTTTGAAACAAAAGAAGTCGCTGTAGGGAATCAAACCGAGTTTTCAATTATTTTAAATGAAGATGCCGCTAGTTTAGATGAGGTCATTGTTATAGGATATGGAGCTACAATAAGGAAAAAAGATTTAACTGGTGCTGTATCAAGTGCCAATTTAGATAAAGTAAGCGAACTTCCTAACGTATCTATTGCTCAGGCGCTTCAAGGTAGTGTTGCTGGACTTAATATTGGTGCCACTACAACTGCAGGGCAAAACCCTGTTATATCTATTAGAGGACAAAGTACTTTAAATGGTGTAAATGCGCAGGGTAATTCAACCCGCGCCGCAGATAATGCACCCCTTATTGTTTTGGATGGGATTATCTATAGAGGCGCACTAGTAGATTTGAATCCTGCTGATATTGGGTCCATAGACATATTAAAAGATGCAAGTTCCGCAGCTATTTATGGTTCCCAGGCCTCCAATGGCGTTATACTAATTACCACAAAACAAGGAAAAAGGTCAGATAAGCCAATCATTGAATACAATGCAAGCTATTCCATTCAGTCTCCAACTAATGAATTCGTTCCTATGCAGGCAGCAGAATACGAAGAGTTTTATCAAGATATTTTTTGGGCAGAAGGTGGCAGGTTAGGGCCAGACTTTCTGGAGGTAGATCCTGATTATATTTGGCAAGGTAATTTTAAAACAAATGAAATAGCACAGGGTTATGCTGATGGCATAGATACACCTTGGTGGGATTTATTTACAGGAGATGGATTTGTTAATACTCAAAATATAAGCATAAGAGGCAAAACAGAGGCTTTTGGTTATTTTATATCTGGCGGTATTACGGATCAAAAAGCCTATTTAAAAAACGATAAATATACGCGATATAATTTCAGAGCTAATTTTGATGCTAAAATTAATGATTGGATTAAAATTGGCACACAATCTTTTGTATCTATTGGGGATTATTCTGGGGTAACAGCAGGAACCGCTACACCCTTTAGATTACAACCTTGGGCACCAATTAGCGACGAAAATGGCGAAATTATAGCACAACCTGAGGGATTGGTACTGAATCCTTTCCTTACTGTTGCCCAAGATGATTCAAATATTGACAAGAATTACTTTATTAATCTATATGCAGATATAAACCTTCCTTTAAAGGGTCTGTCATATAGAGTTAACTATTCCAATAACTACAGAACCCAGAATAGTTATCGATTTAATCCTTCGGGAAATGGATTTACCGGCAGTGGTTATAAAGATTATGGTGAATCATGGGACTGGACGTTGGATAATATTTTAACCTACAAGAAAACATTTAATCAAGATCATAACTTCAATGTTACATTGTTATATGGCGTTGAAAAAAGGAATATAAATTCTTTTAGAGCTACAGGGAATCAATATGACGTTGATCTTTTAGGATACGATTTTTTAGGTGCGGGTGATCCACTTCAAAATGTAATTCGTTCAGACAAAGAAGAAGAAAGTAGTTTATATACAATGGCTAGGTTATTGTATAATTATAAAGACAAATACTATTTTACAGGAACTGTTAGAAGAGATGGTTTTTCTGGTTTTGGCAGTAATGATAAAATTGGTGTATTCCCTACATTTGGACTGGGTTGGGTTATAAGCAATGAAAACCTATTTAAAGATAGTTCTTGGTTGAATTTTTTTAAACTAAGAGGCTCTTACGGCCAAACAGGTAGAAGAGGTATTGGGCGATATGATACACTTGGTATCACAAATAGAAGCTTTAGTTATGTGTTTGAAGATGGAGGTCAACCATTCCTAGGACAACAAAATATAAGTCTTCCTAATGATGCATTAGGTTGGGAAACAACAACAGGATTAAATTTAGGGTTAGACTTTGCACTATTCGATTCTAAAATTAGAGGAAACGTAGAGTACTATAATAATAAAACTGAAAATATTCTTTTTAGTATAGACTTACCAACAATAACTGGATTTGATGACATAAATACCAACATTGCAGAAGTTTCTAACCATGGATTGGAGTTTACACTTTCCAGTACCATAGTAAAAACTGATGCTTGGAGCTGGGAAGCCTCTCTAAACTTTAGTCGCTATAGAAATAATATTGAATCTATTTTAGGAGCAGATGCTGATGGTGATGGAATAGAGGATAATCTCATTGAAAATAGTCTGTTTATTGGAGAACCCCAAGATTTAATTTACGATTATGAGGTAATTGGTATGTGGCAATTGGCTGATGAGGCAGACGGTTCTATATGGCCAGGCTTTTTACCTGGAACTTACATATTAAATGACCTTGATGAAAGTGGTGACATCTCTTCTTTAGATGACAGAAAAATAATAGGTTATGAAGATCCTGATTATCGCTTTGGTATTGCCAATACGGTTAACTATAAAAACCTTAGTTTGTATGTCTTTATTAACTCAATACAAGGAGGGAGTGATTTTTACTACGGTAACGATACGCCACATGCTGCAGCCAATTGGGGTAATTCAGGAACTTTAGCAAGTAATAATGTACCAAGTGGTGCCTGGGATTATTGGATGCCGGAAAATCCTGATGCAAAGTACAGGCGTTTGGATGCAGCCTCCGCCTTGGGGGGCAATATCTACAACCAGAGAAGTTTTGTGCGTTTACAAGATGTATCCTTATCCTATTCTTTTCCTAGGGACATACTTGAAACTTTAAATCTAAGTCGATTAAAATTATTTGTTTCAGGGAGGAATCTTGCTACTTGGACGAAATGGAACGGCCAAGATCCAGAAACTGGTGTTGGATTTGCTACTGGAAACCCCATATTGAAAAGTTATTCAATGGGTCTAAATGTTCAATTTTAAATAAAACTAAAATGAAAAATATCATATATATAGTATTATTAAGCATGTTTATAACTGCATGTGAAGAAGAAAGATGGCTGGAAGAAGAGGTTTTTAGCGATTATACTTCCGATAATTCTTTTACTACCCCTCAGCTCATAGATATTGCTGTAGTGCAACTTTACAGGAATATTAGTAATGTCCGCTATGGCCAAGTTACGCAGGGGAGTACTTTTGTCTATCAGTATATAACAGATTGTGGGTATAATTCCCTTAATTTAAACTCTAATCTTAATGGGTGGGGAGATAGTATAGTGCCTGAAGCAGGCCAAATTGAAATTTTTTGGGAGCGATATTTCAAAATAATCTACAATGCTAATGTAATATTAAATAGAATTGAAGACGTTGAATATACCTCAGAAACAGAACGCAACATTAAAATAGGAGAGGCTAAGTTTTTTAGAGCGTATGCCTATAGAGCTTTGGCTATTTTATACGGTGGCGTACCACTAGTATTGGAAGAAATAACCGCTCCAAAAAGGGATTTTGTAAGGGCTTCTCCAGAAGCTGTATGGGAGCAAATAATTAATGACCTTACAGATGCAACGCAATTATTACCAGAAGCAGATGATGTGGAGCAAGATGGAAGAATAGCCAAAGGCGTAGCATACCATGCATTATCTGAGGCATATATAGTGGTCGAAGATTATCCAAAAGCGATAGCTGCAGCATCAGAGGTTATAGATAATTTGGGTTATGAATTAATGAAAGATCGTTTTGGTACCAGAAGCTCTGAAGATGGTGATGTATACTGGGATCTGTTTCGAAGAGATAACCAAAATAGAGCTACAGGTAATACAGAAGCTATCTATGTTTCACAATATGAATTTCTTAATCCAGGTGGTGAAATTAATGATTTACTTCCTAGATTTTCAATAGCACAGTATTGGAGATTAACAGGTAATGATGGAGAAAATTTATTTACAGGTCCCACTAAGGGTAATGGTGGTAGAGGTATTGCTTGGTGGTCTCCATCAGATTATGTAATAAATCAAATTTGGGAAGATTCACCAGGAGATATACGTAATTCTGAATATAACGTTATTCGAGACTTGGTTGTTGATAATCCTGCATCGTCTTATTTTGGTCTAAACATGGTTGAAAGTGGAGCCTTGGATGGTGTAAATATTCCTTTTGGTCGCCGATGGCCTGGTGCTATTTTTGCAAAATGTACACCAATTGGTAATTTCCCTGAGGAAGTGATTGATAATCAGGCTAACAATTCTCATCGCGATCGTTATGTAATGCGTTTGGCAGAAACGTATTTATTGAGAGCAGAGGCATACTTGCTTAATGGTAATCCTGGCGCAGCCGCAGATGATATTAATGAATTAAGAGCTAGGGCTTCGGCACCTCTTATTACTGGTAGTGATGTAAATCTTGAATTCATTTTAGATGAAAGAGCAAGAGAATTATTTGTAGAAGAAGAAAGATTACTTACGTTGATGCGAACGGGTACTATTGTAGAGCGGGTTCGTAATTTCAACCCAGTGCACAATGGTATCTTTGGGTCACTTCAAATTTTTGACCACCAAAATTTATGGCCCATACCAAATAGGGATATCATTATAAACTCAGAAGCTGTAATAGAACAAAACCCAGGGTATTAAATTTCTTAACATTATTTGGTGAAAATATAATGGGTTGTTTTACAAAAGCAACCCATTATATTATTTGGAGTAATCGTAATCAATTATAGGAGTAGTGCATCAATAGCCATAAGTATATGGTCTTAAAAAATCATATCCTCTTGATTCTCACATGAAAAAAATTAATGCACAAAAATGATATGATTGAGATTTTGTTTTTTATAAAATAAAGACAAGTGAAATTATTGACCGATTCCAGCAAGAGATTTTTGAGTAGTCTAGATATTTTTATTGCGGTATTAAAAATAAATTTAAAGTTCAGCTTTTCTTCTTATAAGAAATGAACAGATAAACAGAAATACTATATGCTAGTTACAATTTGGAAAAAGTAATATGTGTTGGCAATACATTTAGGCATGGAATCCCTAAAGTATAGTAGCATCTAAAGGTGGAATAATGTATGAAATGTTTTACAAGCCCTAAATGAGTTTAATAAGCTAACCGCCGCCAGTTGAGATTTTGAAACTAAGTAAAAAAAGAGTGAAGATATATTGTGACAATGAAATACCTCTCAATTTGTACCCTGGTTTTATGTGTTTTTTTTCAATTTTCTTATGATACCAATCCTAGAGAAAAAGAATTAAATCCCTCATTGGTTTTATGGTATGACAAGCCTGCCGAAAACTGGACAGAAGCTTTACCCATTGGAAATGGTAGATTAGGAGGTATGATCTATGGAGGCACTGATAAGGAGACCATTCAGTTTAATGATGAAACCTTGTGGACAGGGCAACCGCATGATTATGCCAACGAAGGAGCGCATAAAATTTTGAAGGAACTAAGGCAGTTACTTTGGAGCGATAAGCAAGAGGAGGCTGAAAAATTGGCTAACGAAAATTTTATGTCCGAACCATTGGGGCAGATGTGTTATCAGCCTTTTGGTAATATCTTATTGGATTTTATTGGGCATGAAAATGCTACTAACTTTAAAAGAAAACTGGATTTGGAAGAAGCCATTTCTTTTGTTTCGTATGAAGTTGATGATGTAAAATTCAAGCGGGAAATTTTTTCCTCTGAACCTGACCAAGCAATCATTGTTAGACTAGAATCATCAAAAAAAGGAACATTAAATTTTAGTGCAGGATTAGATTCACCTCATGAAAGATATAATGTGTCCATTGATGGAAATGTAATAATCATTCAAGGAAGAGCTAATAATTATCCTAAAAATAAAGAACGTGAAGGGACGCCTTACCCTGAAAGCAAACTCACTTTTGAGGCAAGATTGCAAATAATTAATGAAGGTGGTGAAGTTGTTCAAAACGATAAAAGCATAAAAGTATCCAATGCCAATAGTGCTACCTTGAAATTAGTGGCAGCAACCAGTTTTGTGAACTATAAAAATGCTGATGGAGACCCATTTGAATTGTGTGAAAAGCAACTTAAAAAAATAGAAGGTAAGTCATTTTCTGAGCTAAAATGTAGACATGTAGAAGATTATCAAAATCTATTTAGTCGTGTAGCCTTAGATCTTGGTAAGTCTGAAATTTCAAATCGTCCAACAGATAAAAGATTGGCAACTTTTCGGCAAGATGGAGATCCTAGTTTGGTGTCTTTACTTTATCAATATGGAAGATATTTACTGATATCATCTTCTAGAGCGGGAACGCAGCCAGCAAATTTACAAGGTATTTGGAATGATAAAATTTATCCTACTTGGGACAGCAAGTACACCATAAATATTAATACCCAAATGAATTATTGGTTGGCAGAAATGACCAATCTTTCAGAACTGGTAGATCCTTTAATAGCCATGGTTGAAGATCTTACAGAAACTGGAGAAAAGATAGCAAAAGAGCACTATAATATGGATGGATGGGTAACGCATCACAATACTGATATTTGGAGAGGAGCAGCTCCTATAAATAGATCTAATCATGGTATTTGGCCTGTTGGTGGAGCTTGGTTAAGTCAGCATTTATGGTGGCATTATCAATTTACTGAAGATGAAGAATATTTGGAAAAAAGAGGGTATCCAGCAATGAAAAAAGCTTCACAGTTTTTTGTGGAATACTTGGTTCCCAATCCAGAAAAGTCAGATTGGTTGGTAAGTGGCCCAAGCAATAGCCCAGAAAATGGAGGATTGGTTATGGCTCCAACAATGGATCATCAAATTATCCGTAATCTTTTTGCAAATACCATTGAAGCTGCAGAAATTTTAGGGGTTGATGCTGATTTCGTTGAGAAATTAGAAGAAAAACACTCAAAAATAGCACCCAATCAAATTGGCCGGTATGGGCAATTACAAGAGTGGTTGGAAGACAAAGATGATCCTGAAAATGAACACCGTCATGTTTCTCATCTTTGGGCATTACATCCTGGGAATGAAATTCACCCCCTAACAACTCCTGAGTTGGCAGAAGCCTGCAAAGTAACACTTTCACATCGTGGAGATGGAGGCACTGGTTGGTCACGTGCTTGGAAAATTAATTTTTGGGCGAGACTTTTGGATGGTGACCATTCATTTTTATTATTGAAAAATTTAATGAAACCACCATCAAAAGAAGGAGGGTCTATTTACCAAAACAAAGGTGGTTTATACAACAACCTATTTGACGCACACCCACCTTTTCAGATAGATGGAAACTTTGGGGCTACTTCCGGAATTACCGAAATGTTGTTGCAGTCACATTTACGCGATGACAATGGTGATTTTTATCAAGATATTCTTCCTGCGCTTCCATTAGCACTGTCTTCCGGCAAAATAGAAGGAATAAAAGGTAAAGGAGGGTTTGAAATTTCTATTTCGTGGAAAGAAGGCGAGTTAGTTCAAGTAGATGTAAAATCCCTTCTTGGAAACAACCTCAATCTGAGATATGCAGGAAATTTAATTAAGCAAAGTACCAGTCCTGAAGAAATTTATTCATTTCTACTTAATGATTTTCAAGAGGTTAAGGTTAAAAATAAAAAATGATAAAACTTAAATTATAAAAAATGAAACAACAATTAATTACAATAATTTTTGCTCTGGGAATTTTAAATATCAGTGCTCAAACTGCTTCAGATTCAAAGTGGTTATCAGGTTCATGGGGAGTTCGCCTAATCGTTGAAGGCGGTGTAGAATTAGATAAAGCCAGCTCATATAGCGATTGGGTAAAAGGGGCACAGAATATTGCGGATAATCTGCCAACAGTTGGTCATGTATTTACAAATTTCACACATCGTGCCCATGGCTACTGGTTTACCTTAAGGGAAAATCCTTATGTAGACGTCGCTAAGGAAATTCATCCTGAGTTTGTACCCTCTCTTGAAAATGAAAAAATCATTTTGGATGTCATTGATATATTACATAAAGGAGGAAAAAAAGTAATTCTCTACATCGCTACCGATGGTCCATCAGCAAGGTCAGGCACAAGAAATAATGCTGAATATAAGGCAGCTTGGGAAAACTATTACAATGCCAAATTTGATGGTGATGAAGGTTTGGCCTACCGTACTTTATGCAAAGGTTATATCGAAAGGTTTAAAGGTTTGGCAGATGGCTATTGGTTAGACCATGTGGGCGGAATTGCTGGAGAATTAACAGATTTCATTGATATGATTCGAGAGGTAGACCCATCTGTTATGATAGCTTCTAACGGCATAGTGGAAAATGAGAGCTCAAATAAATCAAAGTATTTCAAAGATGAAAATGGAGATGATTTGGAAGTGGATTCAGACGGGACAAATGACCCAGATGGTAGAAAATATAAAATAAGATCGTTTAATTTAAATGGTTCTTATGTTGATTTTACTTCCGGTCACCCTACTCCTCTGGCTTGGGGAGCTCCACCTAATTCATGGGCATATGAAGAATTTACATTTCCTGAAATAGTAGACGCAATGGCTAGTTATGATCCAACCAAACATACTATAAAACACGCTTGGATGCCAATGCGTATGAAATGGACAAGTCCAAGGGCTAATTTGATGTTTGATGTAGAACAAGCCTATCGTTTTGTACGAACGCTGACGGATGCAGGTTGTGCCATTACCTGGGGAAACACACAAACAGATGGTTCTATGACAAAAGAAGAAATGGACATTATGAAGGAAGTAGACAGAAGATTAAGAATGAAGCCTGTGCCTGATTATATTCCATATAAAAGACCTGCAGGAGCAAAATTGGTTGGAGAAACAAAAACTAAAGATTAACTGTTGCCCATAAACGAGTAATCGTAAAGGTCATATATGCCTAACATACTGGCATTTAATGACTTTTATGAAAAAAATAGCTATTAAATTATGATTCTATTTTCATTAATTAAGAATTACAAATTTAACATGATAACTAATTAAAACAGAATAAGGAGGTAAATGAAACTTCTAGCTACTACACTATTCCTTTTAGCTACAATCGGGTTAAGCGCACAAACAAAGTTACCGGACATTTTATCCGACAATATGTGTTTGCAACAGTCTGCCGAAGTAAAAATATGGGGTTGGGACATACCTGGACAAAAAGTATTCGTTAATCCATCGTGGGGAAAACAGTCGCAAACCATTACCGATAAAGAGGGTAAATGGCTAATACATATTAAAACACCAAAAGCCGGAAAAATAGGTGGAATAAAGGTAACAGGGTCTACACAACAAACTATTGGAAATATTGCGTTTGGTGAGGTTTGGTTGTGTTCGGGACAGTCGAATATGGAAAGGCAATTAGGCCTTCGTAACGGTCAAAAACCCATTATCAATTTTTGGGAAGAAGCTAAAAAGGCAGATTACCCGAATATACGCATGTTTAAAGTTGCTACAGTTGCTTCGGAAATTCCACTTAACAATTGCCAGGGGAAATGGCTGGTATGCAACCCAGAAACCGTGTTTAAGTTTTCGGCAGTAGGGTATTTTTATGCGCAGGCACTACACGAAAATTTGTCTGTCCCAGTTGGCTTGATTCAGTCATCCAGAGGAGGAACACCCGTTGAAGCATGGACACCAAAAACAGGAATCCATGAAGGATTACATGAAAAGTATAAAAATTTTGAAACATCCTTTCAAAAGGATAGAGATGAATACAACAGCGCATTAAATGATTTTAAAAGTGGACTTATATCGGAATTTCCCTATATACCAGAAAGTGTTGACCGGCTTAAGAACAAATACAGAAAGTTATCGGTGTTGTATAATGGTATGATTTCACCGCTAACCAACTACACCATAAAAGGTGTCATTTGGTATCAAGGCGAAGCAAACGTTCCATATTGGAAAGAGTATAAAACAGTATTCCCTAGTATGATAACAAGTTGGCGAAAGCAATGGGGTATTAGCGATTTTCCATTTTATTTTGTGCAAATTCCTCCCTACGATTACGATGATAAATATGGGATGCCATTTGGAATGCCAAAAATTGTGGAGGCTCAGTGTGAAGCATTAAAGCTTCCAAATACAGGAGTTGCGCCTACACAAGACATAGGTACATTTTATGATATTCATCCGCCGCATAAAAAGGAAGTTGGTCGCCGCTTATCTTTAATTGCCTTACATAAAACGTATAATAAAACAGATGTTGTTTATGCTGTGCCTTTTTTAAGTTCATATAAAAACGAAGGCAAAAACATAGTTCTTCAAATTGAAACACCGGGTTCCGAACTGTATTTATTATCCGCTGCAATTGGAGGAATTTGGGCTTTCCATATTGCTGGTGAAAATAAAATTTTCTATCCAGCTAATGTTAAGCAGGATGGGAATAAAATTCAATTAAGCTCGTCAAAGGTGGAACATCCGGTAGCGGTACGCTATAACTGGGCAAACAATGCGAATGCAACAATTTATAACAAACAAGGTTTACCTGCGCTCCCTTTTAGGACAGATGACTGGGACGAGGTTTTTTATGGAGAGTAAAGTTTTACTAAAATTATTTAAATATATTTTTATGAAGAATATTTTCTTTTTAACGTTGATAGGATTCTTGTTTATTAATTGTCAAACAAAAAAACAGGAAAGCAAACCCGAATTGCAATACACACAAAACGACAAGGATTGGTACACACGTAAATCTGGCATAACAAAATATTTAATTGAGATTGACGAAGGAGACCCAAAAGTAGCCGTTGACCATGCCAATAAACAAGATATTGACGCAGAAGCTTGCTTTGTAAAAGCACTTGCTTTTGCAAAAACAGGAAATGCAGATTCCGCTATGGTCCAAGTTAAAAAATCATTGGATTTGGGACTAAGTATCGACCGATATCAAGCGCCTCTCGAAATGCTTGTTCCTTTAAATAAGTTTCCAGCATTCAGCAATTTTATCAAAAAAAAGGGAAAAGCAATTGTACATGGACCAATGGTTGGCCATACCACTTCTAGTACTGCAAAAATTTGGTTACGAACATTTCAGGCATTAAAAGTTCAGATTATTTTAAGTGAAAATGAAACTTTTGAAAAGGAGATTTTATCAAAGGAAGTACAAACCTCAAAATCTACAGAGTTTACTGCTAAGCTTGATGTTGAAGGGCTTACAGCGAATACCACATATTTTTATAAGGTTAAAATTGAGGGCAAAACCCAAAACAAAGTTTATAAATTTAAAACACAACCAATTGAAGGGCAGGCCAATGAGTTTGCCGTAGCTTTTGGTGGTGGTGGTGCTTACGTTCCCTGGCACTCCTACATGTGGAATACCTTAGACTCACATAATCTAAATGCAATGCTACTAATGGGCGATAATGTTTACATCGACTATCCGGAGTACCCAGACATTCAAAAGTATTGTTATAATCGTAGGCAAAGTAAGCCAGAGTTTCGTGACTTTTCATCCAGAACACCAATCCTTTCAATTTGGGATGACCACGATTTTGGGGATAATGACGAATTTGGAGGAAAGGAAATCGATACTCCGAAATGGAAACGTCCAGTTTATGAAGTGTTCCGAAATCAGTTTGCAAACCCTTATTATGGTGGTGGCGATAAAAATCCTGGCGTATGGTACGATTTCCAAATGGCAGATGTTGATTTCTTTATGTTGGATTGCCGCTACTATCGTGAACCCTCAAGTGCTGATGGAAATATTACTGATCCCCAAATGTTGGGGCCAGTTCAGTTAAATTGGTTAAAAGAGAAACTGCTGGCATCAAAAGGAACATTTAAAGTAATTGTTTCGAGCGTTCCCTGGGCCTATGGTGCAAAAAGTGGTATGTCAGGTCGATTTGATACTTGGCGTGGTTACAAAAAAGAACGCAAGGAGATTTTTGACTTCCTTGCTGAAAATAAAATAGAGGGTGTTGTGCTTCTTTCTGCCGACCGTCACCGGAGCGACTTATGGAAAATTGAACGCGAAAATGGCTACCCTTTATACGAGCTAGAAAGCTCAAAACTTGTAAATACACACACGCATGTATGTATGGACGACCCTGAAAGAATTTTGTGCTACAACGAAAAATGTTCGTTTGGCAAGGTTATTTTCAATACCAAATTACCTGACCCAACACTGCATTATGAAATATGGAGCATTGATAATGAAAAAGTGGAAGAGTACACGATTAAACTTAGCGAACTGAAACATTAAATAATCCTGTTACTCAATTTTCAATATATGATGAAATTGGTATTGCCCCTTTATCTGCTTATGGTAGTTGGCTGTACGGCTAAAAAAGAGGTCATAGAAAGTACTCCAAATATTATAATCATTTACGCAGATGATTTGGGGTATGGCGATGTGAGCTGTTATAATAAACAGAGTGAAATCTCAACACCAAATATTGATAAACTGGCTGAAAATGGTATCCTGTTTACTGATGCACATTCACCAAGTGGAATTTGTAGTCCTAGTAGATATGGTATTTTAACTGGTAGATATCCATGGCGTACTAGTCGTAAACGTGGAAACCCTAAACCTGGTGAACAACCATGGATAGACCAAGGACGTGTAACTATTGCTAGTATGTTACAGGATTACGGTTATAACACAGCTGTTATTGGTAAATGGGGACTAGGATCTGATTGGAAAGCAGCTGCCAAACCGACAAGGGAAGGAATTGATATTTCTGCCAATGGTATTGACTATAACAAACCCATTTATAGTGGTAAGCCAGTAGGATTTACACATGAAGAAGTTCATCTCTGGTACGGACAAAAATATTATAAGAGAAAATATCCTTGCCATGATGTGCCTGGAACAAAAGAACACTCTGATGGAGGTCGATGGTATTTTGAGAATGGTATTAGTAAGAACGGGAATCCTCAGTTTGATCAATTTGATATGGAAGAAGCACAAATGCATTATATCGCAAGAAGTGTTGATTACATAAATGCTGCAGCAAAAAACAGTAAAAGCTCAGGATATAATCTTAAAAAAGACGCACCTTTTTTCTTGTACTATGCACCTCATATACCTCATTATCCGCATGTGCCTGCTAAACAATTTCAGGGAACTTCTGGAGTTGGATTATATGGCGATTTTGTAAAAGAATTGGATTGGGCTGTTGGAGAAATAATTACTGTGCTTGAAAAGAACAACATATTAGATGAAACGTTAATCATTTTTACTTCGGATAATGGACCTGAATCTCAAACCTTTGGTTATATAAAAGAATATGGCCATTATGCCATGAAAAATTTCAGAGGTGTAAAGCGAGACCTTTGGCAAGGTGGGCACACCATTCCTTTTATAGTTTCATATCCAAATAGGATTATTAAAACGGGAACAGAATCAAACCGTCTTATTTCTCAAACAGATATTTTATCTACCATAGCTGATTATTTGGATATTAAACTAGATAATAAAGGTGCGGAAGACAGTTATAGTTTTCTTGATGAAATTATTGATGGTTTTGAGGTTAAGGATAAGCGTGAAGTTGCAATACACCATAGTGCAAGTGGAAAATTAGCAATAAGACAAGGTGATTGGGTCTTTATAAATAGTAATGAAGGCAGAGACAATGAAGAACCAGATTGGTTTAAAGATAAGATTGGTGTTGTGACTCATAATGAAGATTTTGAGTTGTTTAATTTGAGGAAAGATGCACAACAAACAACAAATCTTGTAAAAGAGTATCCAGAAAAGGCAAAAGAGCTAAAAAAACTTCTAACACAGTATGTTGACGAAGGAAGAACATTGGTACGATAATCTGACTTTTAACAAACCATAGAAACAGTATACTTTAAAATAGTAAAAATGAATTTAAATAAGAAACTTATAGTAGCATGTACAATACTAATATCATTTAGTTCTTACGGGCAAACAAAGGTTGAAAAAAACGAAAAAAAACCAAATATCATTTTTATCCTAGCGGATGATTTAGGCTATGGTGATGTTTCCAGTTATAATGAAAACTCTAAAATTAAAACAGCTAACATAGATAAACTAGCTTCAGATGGCGTTCTGTTCACAGATGCGCACACAAGCAGTGCTGTTTGTACACCTACCCGTTATGGGATATTAACAGGACGATATAATTGGCGATCAACTCTTAAAAAGCACGTTTTACGAGGATATAACAAAGCCTTAATTACGCCCGATAGAACAACTATAGCTGGTCTTTTAAAGACTAAAGGATACAAAACTGCCGGTATTGGTAAATGGCATTTAGGATGGGATTGGGCAAATATCGAAAAAGGAAAGGACTCTGTTGATTTTTCTAAGAAAATAAAAAATGGACCTATAACACGTGGGTTTGATTATTGGTATGGATTTAATGGCTCATTGGATATGGCGCCTTATGTATGGGTAGAAAATGACCAACCTACAATGGTACCTGCCAAGTTTACAGAAAATACAGGTCAAGCTATGTGGCGCAAGGGACTAACATCCGATGATTTTGTACATGAACAAGTTTTACCGGAAATCACAACTAGAACAGTCAATTTTATAAATGAAAATGCAAAAAGCGACCAGCCATTTTTTCTATATATGCCTTTGCCAGCTCCTCATACCCCTATTTTACCAACAGACGATTTTAAAGGTAAAAGTGGACTGGACAATCCCTATGGTGATTTTGTGTTAATGGTAGATTGGGTAGTTGGAGAAGTAATGAAAGCATTAGATAAACAAGGTATTTATGAAAATACGATTGTAGTTTTTACAAGTGACAATGGCTGTTCCGATCAAGCAGATTTTGACCAATTAGCTACTAAAGACCATGATCCTAGTTATGTTTTCAGAGGGCACAAAGCAGATATTTTTGAAGGAGGTCATAGAGTGCCATTTATAGTTAGATGGCCAGAAAAAGTCAAATCAGCCAAATCAAGGCAATTGGTCTGCACAACAGATTTTTTTGCGACCATTGCGGATGTCCTAGATGTTAAACCTGCCGATACTATGGCTGAGGATAGTTTTAGTTTTCTTCCAGCATTAAAAATCAAATCAAGTTCAACGGTTAGGGAAAGTATTGTTCACCATTCTATAAATGGCTCTTTTGCGTTTCGAAAAAATGATTGGAAAGCGATTTTTTGTCCCGGTTCTGGTGGTTGGAGTTTTCCAAGACCAAGAGATAAAGCAGCCATTGATAGTTTACCCAAATTTCAATTATATAATTTAAGGAGTGACATTGGAGAAGAACATAATTTACAAAATCAGCAATCGGAATTATTGGAACAATATAGAAAAGAGCTTGCAGAAATTGTTTCTAATGGCAGAAGTACTGAAGGAGCAAAACAGAAAAATGACGGTCCAGAAACTTGGTCTCAGTTAAGTTGGATGGACGAAAAAACAGATAATTAAAAAGGTGCTGAATATTTTAAAAACTTTTCGATACCAATGTAGTATTAGAACAACATAAAGAGTAAGATTATAATAGTTCCCTATCGTATTTACATTTAAATAAAAAATCATGAAATATAAAATTCCTGCTTTAGCATCAATGGCAATAATTCTTTTATCCCTTTCCTGTAAAAAAGATCTATCCATAAAGGAATCATCTTTTGTTAAATCTCATGTAGCAGGAGATTATATTCTTGATGCACCAGAAAATTGGTGGCATTGGTGTATGGCTCCAATTTATGATGACTCTGGGAAATTACATGTATTTATGTCAGCTATTCCAAATGATGGAAGCTGGACAAAAGATAGTAAAATAGTACATTATACAGCTAAATCCCCAGAAGGGCCTTATACTTTCGTAGATACCACTTTTGCTAGCAACTCACACACCTATCATAATCCACAAATATCCCAAGTAAACGACACCTATATCCTAGTATATTTATTAAAGTCTATGGAAACCCCAAATATAAATCAAGAAATAGGTATTGCAACTTCTAAGTCTTTGGATGGTCCATGGAAGGAAAGTCCATATAACCCTATAATTAGAGCTACGGGTACACAAAAAGATGGTGCCAATATTATTCATGCCTCAAATCCTACTTTTTTAAAAGACAAAAATGGAAAATTCAGGATTTATTATAAATCCATATCAGATGCTTTTGGAACAAACTGGAATCGTGAAATTTCTTTAGCAATGAGCGATAATATTGAAGGGCCTTATGAAAATTATCAAGAAAACCCTCTTATTAGTTATGCAGATAAAGGTTTGGATATTGAAGATTGTTATGCCTTTTATTATAAAGACATGTATTATATGATTGTGGAAGATAGAAAGGGGGTAAAAAATATGCTTGAAGGGAATCCTATTCCTGCGGAGGAAATTAAACTAGGGGGTAACCGTCCAGGATTAATTTATAAATCGGAGGATGGAATACATTGGGGGAAGCCTCAGGTTGGTTATAAAACAAATGAACAATACTTTGGAGATAAATTGGCACGTACCGAACGCCCACATATTTTATGGAAAAACGGAGAACCAGAATATCTTTTTCTTGCATGTCATGATGAAGACCCTTCAGCTGGGTTCTTTGTTAAAATTGAAGGATGGATTCCAGAGTAAAAGAAGAACTGAAAATAGATCTAAAATTTTCAGAATTAGCACTATTGTTATGCTACAATACCCGCCTATTGCATTGGCTTAAAATAAGCCCAATATCATCAATTATACAAACAGATGACCAAGGGTATAGTGATATGAGCATATTATAACAGGTACGCCGAAGAGTTTTTTACAACCTGAAAGAAAATGGAGATAGCCATAGACGGACTTTTTATCAACAGGCAGAGATGAAGGCTTCCACGCAAAAGGCTTCAGATTAATCTTCGTCAAAATCAAAAAGTTTAAGAAAATAAAAAACTCAAGATGACCCACCATCAATAAATAGTAAAACTCCATACCATGATTATTGTTTATTACAAGTATCTGCAATTGCTAAGGAACTTGGAATGTCCTTACATAACTTAAACCTAAGCTCAGAAGAAGACAATATAAAAATCAATAAGATGATAACTTCAATATCACGTTTATTGCAAATCAATTAAAAAGAGTATTGATTATTTGAGAATATATTATTTTTTATTATTAAAATTTTAAGTATTCCTATTTTTTTGTCACCCTTTTTTTGTTCTCAATTGTCATAGTATTAGTTATGGTATAATTATCTGACCTCAATACAATATAAATATCTTACTTAAATACAATATAAATATCTGACATTAATATAATTTAAATCTGACTTATTATAAACCCTATTCAAAACATGTTTGTTTAAACTAAACCATTAAACTATGTAATCATGAAAAAAACAATTACCTCATTATTCATCCTTATTGCTTTTACAGTATCAGCCCAACAACCCGAAACCGATTGGTTAGCTGGGGAGTGGGGTATAACCTTCCCTGTTTATGGAGGTGGTAAGCTTAACGCAGAAATGAACAGTAACAATCCAGATTATGTATCTGGCGCACAGGAAATAGTTGACGAATTGCCTGCTGTAGGTCATGTAATCACCAATATGACCAATTTTGCAAATGCTCAATGGTTTACGCTAAGCGCTAATGCCAACGTAGATGTTGCCAACGAAATACACTCAACCATGGTTCCAAATGCTGCTAATGATGAAATTATTTTTGATGTTTTGCAAACTTTTAAAGATGGAGATAAGAAAGTAATTTTATATATATCATGTCAATTAACCTTTGAAAGAGCAACTACTGCTATTCAAGATGCTTGGGTAGCATATTATACAAATAATTTTGGAGGAGATCGATATGCAGCCTACAGAGACCTGATACAAGGTTTTATTTTAAACGTAAAAGACTATGCTGATGGTTATTGGCTGGATACTGTAGGTAATCTTTCAACCGATGGTCCTGATTTTGTTGCGATGATAAAGGCAGCTGATCCAGGAGCAATTGTTGCCGTCAATGCTAACAAAAAATACATCACACTAGACGGTTCTGAAATTCAAGTAGATTCAGATGGTACAAACGATGATGACCCTTCAAATTATAAAGTAGTAGTACACGAACCACGAACCAACACACAGGATTTTTCACATGGTCACGTCTCACCTGTTGGTGTTGCCCCTACAAACTCTTGGGCTTACGAAGAGTTTACCATACCAAATATGGTTGAAAACCCATATTTTACGCTATTTGACCGAGCTAGATTAAAACATGCATGGTTTCCTACTAGGGAAAGATGGCACTTACCAGATAGGTTTTTGCTGTATGATACAGAACAAGCCTACAGATTTGTAAGAAGAATTACCGATGCAGGAGCATCTGTGACTTGGGCTACAACTACAGATCCTGGACCCCTTGATCCAGATGCCGCTGAATGGGGTTATGAAACAGCAGGGCATATGATGCCAGATGAAATGGCTATCATGAAGGAGATAAATAACCGAATGTTAATGAGTACAAAGCCAGATTACGTGCCTTATGTAAGACCTGCAGGAGCTTTTCTAGTAGGTGAAACAGCACCTAATTACTATCAACATATTGACTTTCAGTCATTAAAGGATAAACAAGTGGGGGACGCAGATTTCTCTCCTAAGGCAACAGCAAGTTCAGGGTTAAGTGTTACATATACCAGTTCAAATACTTCCGTTGCAACTATCGTAAATGGAAACATCCGTATCCAAGGAGAGGGTACTACCAATATTACGGCATCACAAGGTGGAAATTCAACATTTGCAGCTGCATCGAGTGTAGTAAGACAGTTAACGGTTACTAGTGGAGGAACAGGAGGAACCACAAACCTAGCTCATAATGCGCCAGCGACTCAATCCACAACATTAGGAGATGCGGTAGCATCTCGAGCTAATGATGGAGACACCAATGGAAACTTTGGAGGAGACTCTGTATCAGCAGCTGGAGGTCCAAATGCCTGGTGGGAAGTAGATTTAGAAGGCAATTATAGCATTGATGACATAGTTATTTTCAATAGAACAAACAATTGTTGTAAAGCTCGCTTATCAGATTTTACAGTATCAGTTATCGATAGTAATGGAACTACCACGTTTACACAAACCATTACTACAGCACCCAATCCCTCTATCACACTGGACGCAGGTGGTGCCATTGGTCAGGTTGTTAGGATACAATCGAATCTTACCGAAACATTGAATCTCGCAGAAGTAGAGGTGTATGGAAGTGAAAGTTCAAAGCTAGATCAAACGATAACCTTTAACTTACCCGCGAAGCAACTAGGTGATGCGGACTTTGATCCAGCGACAGCTAGCTCCGGCTATAACATTTCCTATACGAGCTCAAATACCAATGTAGCGACTATTGTTAATGGGAATATAAGAATCGTAGGCGTAGGAACTTCAGAAATAACGGCATCTCAAGCAGGAAATGTTATTTATAACCCAGCTCCAAGTATAACACGTACCTTGGTCGTTACCGATGGAAACACAGGAGGAAGCACAAACCTAGCTTATAATGCACCAGCAACCCAATCCACAACATTAGGAGATGCCGTAGCATCTCGAGCTAATGATGGAGACACCAATGGAAACTTTGGAGGAGACTCTGTATCAGCAGCTGGAGGTCCAAATGCCTGGTGGGAAGTAGATTTAGAAGGCAATTATAGCATTGATGACATAGTTATTTTCAATAGAACAAACAATTGTTGTAAAGCTCGCTTATCAGATTTTACAGTATCAGTTATCGATAGCAGTGGAACTACCACGTTTACACAGACCATTACTACAGCACCGAATCCTTCTGTCACACTGAATGCTGGTGGTGCCATTGGTGAGGTTGTTAGAATCCAATCGAACCTTACCGAAACATTGAACCTTGCCGAAGTAGAGGTATATGGATCTCAATCAAATACCAACAATACGATTACGATCCAAGAAAATGCGACTGGTTTTTGTGATGTGGACGGTGTGATCCAAAGTGCCGATGCAGGTTATACGGGCAGTGGTTATGCAAACACATCCAATGCACTCGGAAGGGCGATAGATTGGGAAATAGACGGTACTGCCGGGTCTTATACTTTCGTATGGCGTTATTTGGTAGGCTCCGCTCGGACTGCCGACCTCATTGTTGACGGAACGACCGTGGCCACTGGTATTTCATTTGTGAACACACAAGGTGGATGGTTGACCGCAGAAGCAACCGTTGGTTTAGGAGCAGGAGTGAAATCCGTCATCCTTAGTTCCACCAGTAGTACGGGTCTTGCCAAAATAGATTATCTCGAGGTGACCGGACCGGATGTTGTCGTTTCGGAATGTGTCACCTCCAGTCCGTTACGGGCAATTCTTGATCTAAAGGCTCCAGACACGGACACCGAGGACATACTCCATTTCTACCCGAATCCCACAACGGATATACTCAATGTTGAGATCAACGGTTCAAATGACGCCCAGCTCGATATCATCAACAGCACGGGACAGAATGTGATCTCAAAGCATATGGAGAACGGAAGCACTTCCGTTGACATGACCAGGCTCCCCCTAGGATTATATATCCTTAAGGTAACGGATGAAAAACAAATACGGACCAAGAAAATAATTAAAAAATAGAGCCGTGATGCCTGTGATTTAGTTCACTGGTAATATTAAAGTGATTCCATTAGTTTTTAGATAAGCTATAGGACTAAAACAAATCATAGGTGACGGTTTTGAGAATAGTATAACCTAAGGGATATAATAGTAGTCTCTGTTAATGACTACAAACAATAATAACTCAAAAACCCAAACCAATTGGTTATCAAAATATTGAAGAGCAACTTTCCCTTTATAAAGAGGCGCTCGTCTTAATGTCTAAATAAATAATGCTTATGACTATATAAAAGAGCTGCAGAAATCAGTGCAAAAATTACCTAGCGTTGAAGGCATATTAACCAATTTTATAGGTAAGGCCAATGCACATCTTTTTACATTAAGAACAGACCCCAATTCAGAAGCTATTATGGGATAAACTGGTAAGGAACCAGCTAGGTAATTTGTGCCAAATTTAGAAAATGAACAGCCTATAATTGATGTAATTACTGTATGTAAACATGCTGGTATAAAAGTAATTTTTATATGAAAGACATGAATTTTCCATCAAGGGGATTAATGAAAAAGATTACCAATGACAATCCTATGTTGATTGATTTTTTTGAATGAATTAAACTAAACATTAAATAACAATATCATGAAAAACACTAACAAACTAATACTTATTTTTTTAAAAAAAGTACTGTTTTTACAAATAAAAGCAGTGGTCTTATTAACTTTTTTAATCGTTTGTTCCGATATAATAAGCGCACAGACCTCAGAAGTTCCATGGATGGAAGGCTCCTGGGGAGTACGATTAATTATTAGAGGCGGAGAAGATCTAGACACTTTTGTGACTAATGGTTATGACTATGTTGAAGAAGCTAGGCGGATAGTTAGAGATTATCCTACTATGGGTCACGTTATTACAAATTTTACTAACAATGCAAACGGTAGCTTATTTCTATTAAGAGAGAACCCCGATATACCTGGTTTGGCTAATCAACTTCATCCGCGATTTTTTCCAAGCATAGAGAATGAACAAATTATTCTTGATGTTATACAAGTATTTAAAGATGCAGGTATTAAAGTGATTCTATACATGAAGCACAGACCTGGAATGGGTGATGGTACTACAGCTCAAATAAATTCTTGGAATAATTATACAGGAGGCACAAACAACTTTCAATATTTTGAAGAGATATGTGCAGGCTTTGCAAAGCGTTTTGATGGCTTAATTGATGGCTATTGGATTGATAATTTTGGGGGGGCAAATACAACTATTCCTGCAAAAACTAGTTTTGTTAATGCTCTTTTAGCTGCCCATACTATACAAAAACCAGTTATTGCTACAAATTGGAAGAAATCATATTTCTCTGGTATTCAAGTGGATTCGGATGGTCCTGGTGAAAGAGATCCAGATAATTACCAAATAATAAAATATCAAGCTAACGATGTCTGGTCTGATTATACACATGGTCACGTTACCTCAATAGGTGGACAAAAAGCACCATCAAATTCTTTTGGGTATGATGAATTTACACTTCCAGACTTTGAAGTTAGTGGTGTATCTGTAAGCGCTGAGTCAGGTAAAACACTTGTAAAACATATGTTTGCTCCAATTCGTAGACGTTGGTCTCAATATACTGAACCATTATATTACGAGGAAGATCAAGCCTATAGATTTGTAAAAAGAATTACAGATGCTGGAGGAGCAATTACTTTTTCTACAACAATTGGGCCTGGTGGTATAGGTCCAGCAGATGAGATAAGGGTATTAAAGCATGTGGATGCACAATTGGCGGCTAATGCGGATTACGTGCCCTATGTGAGGCCAGCAGGTGCATTTTTGGTGGGTGAAACAACACCTAATTACAATCAAGTTATTGATTTCAAAGAGATAGATAATAAACAAGTAGGTGATCCAGACTTTTTTCCTTTTGCATATGCTAGTTCTGGAGCCTCAGTTACGCTTACCAGTTCAAATACTTCCGTTGCAACTATCGTAAATGGAAACATCCGTATCCAAGGAGAGGGTACTACCAATATTACGGCATCACAAGGCGGAAATTCAACATTTGCAGCTGCATCAAATGTAGTAAGACAGTTAACGGTTACTAGTGGAGGAACAGGAGGAACCACAAACCTTGCCTTAAATGGAACAGCGACACAATCCACAACATTAGCCGGTGCCGTAGCATCTCGAGCTATTGATGGTGACACCAATGGAAACTTTGGGGGTAATTCCGTATCAGCTGCCGAAGGGCCCAATGCCTGGTGGGAAGTGGACCTTGGGGACAACTATGAGATTGACGACATCAATGTTTTCAACAGAACAAACAATTGTTGTTCAAGTCGATTATCAGATTTTACCGTATCCGTTATCAATAGCGGTGGTACCACAACCTTTACACAGACCATTACCACTGCACCCAATCCTTCCGTAACACTGGACGCTGGTGGTGCGGTTGGGCAGGTCGTCAGGATACAATCCAACCTTACCACTACATTGAACCTTGCCGAAGTAGAGGTATATGGAAGTGAAAGTTCTAAGCTTGATCAAACCATTACCTTTAACCTACCAGCGAAGCAACTTGGTGATGCGGACTTTGATCCTGCCACTGCCAGCTCAGGATACAATATTTCATATACCAGCTCAAATACCAATGTGGCCACTATTGTTAATGGAAACATTAGAATCATTGGTGTAGGAACTTCTGAAATAACGGCTTCCCAAGCTGGAAACGTTGTTTATAACCCTGCCCCAAGTGTAACCCGTACATTGGTCGTTACCGATGGGAACACGGGAGGAACCACTAACCTTGCCTTGAATGGAACAGCGACCCAATCCACAACATTAGCCGGTGCCGTAGCATCACGAGCCAATGATGGTGACACCAATGGAAACTTTGGGGGTAATTCCGTATCGGCTGCCGAAGGGCCCAATGCTTGGTGGGAAATAGATTTAGAAGGCAGTTATAGCATTGATGACATAGTTATTTTCAATAGAACAAACAATTGTTGTTCAAGTCGACTATCTGATTTCACGGTATCCGTTATCAATAGTAGTGGTACCACAACCTATACACAGACCATTACCACTGCGCCCAATCCCTCTGTCACACTGGATGCTGGTGGTGCGGTTGGTCAGGTCGTTAGGATACAATCCAACCTTACCACTACTTTGAACCTTGCAGAAGTAGAGGTATATGGATCTCAATCGAATACCAACAATACCATTACGATCCAGGAAAACACGACTGGTTTTTGTGATGTGGATGGTGTGATACAAAGTGCCGATGCAGGTTATACGGGCAGTGGTTACGCAAACACATCCAATGCACTGGGAAGGGCAATAGATTGGGAAATAGACGGTACTGCCGGGTCTTATACTTTCGTATGGCGTTATTTAGTAGGTTCTGCTCGAACTGCAAATCTCATTGTAGACGGAACGACCGTGGCCACTGGTATTTCATTTGTCGATACACAAGGTGGATGGTTGACCGCAGAAGCAACCGTTGGTTTAGGAGCAGGAGTGAAATCCGTCATCCTTAGTTCCACCAGTAGTACGGGTCTTGCCAAAATAGATTATCTCGAGGTAACCGGACCCGATGTTGTCGCTTCCGCATGTGCCTCCAGTTCGTTAAAAGTAATTCTTGACCTAAAGGCTCCAGACACGGACACCGAGGACATACTCCATTTCTACCCGAATCCCACAACGGATATACTCAATGTTGAGATCAACGGTTCAAATGACGCCCAGCTCGATATCATCAACAGCACGGGACAGAACGTGATCTCAAAGCATATGGGGAACGGAAGCACTTCCGTTGACATGACCAGGCTCCCCCTTGGGTTATATATCCTTAAGGTAACGGACCAAAAACAGGTACGGACCAAGAAAATAATCAAAAAATAAAAATAGAGGTGCCGGCGATTTTTATCGCCGGTAGTTCTTGTTTTTCACTTTAAATGATATAATCATGAATTTATATAGAAATAGTATTCTAATAGGTATCATTTTATTTGGTTTACATACTCACTGCCAAACTATTGGTCCATGGGATACAAATGTACTATTTCAAACACCGAGCTATAGTACAACCACAGATGTAGAAGCAGCAGGCATGACGAGTTTGTATTATGAAACAATTGATTATTTAGGAAATCCTGTTGAAACATTTGCTTATTATTCTGCTCCAGATGGCCCCGTACCAGCTGGTGGCTGGCCGGCAGTAGTTTTAATTCACGGTGGTGGTTTCAGTGCTTCTTCCAATTATGTTCAGGTATGGAATGATAATGGCTTTGCTGCTATTGCCATGGATACCGAAGGCAGACTTCCTGTAAAGGTTAATGGTGTACGGGTTGTAGCACCTAAACCAGGTCCAAGAAGAGATGGTGTATGGGATGATTCTGAATTGCCTATAGAAGACCAGTGGTATTACCATGCCGTTGCGTTAATCATTAAAGGTCACTCGCTTATACGTTCGTTTCCTGAAGTAAACCCTAATAAAACAGGTGTTAGTGGTTTTAGTTGGGGAGGTACGCTTACAAGTACAGTAATGGGTGTGGATAATAGGTTTTCATTTGCTGTTCCTGTATATGGCGCTGGATTCTTATCTGAATCTGATGGCCACCAAGGCACAGCGATTTCTGCGGCTGAAGAAGTAGTTGTTAATACTTATTTTGATGGGAGCGTTTATTTTGATAATGTTAATTATCCAACCATGTGGGTTAATGGAACAAATGACCATCATTTTGCCATAACCACCCAACAAAAATCTTCACGAGCTGTAAATGGTCCTTCATTCCTTAGATATACACTAGGTATGGCGCATGGAGGAACGCCCCCAAGACTGGTTGAAGAAATCTATGCCTTTGCACAAAATGTAGTAAATGGCGCACCAACTTTGCCTATTTTGGGTAATCCACAAATCGCATCAAACACTGCTTCTGTTACTTTTAGCGCTAATTCAAATGTGACCAGTGGGAAATTGTATTACACATTGGATGAAGGTAAATGGAACGAAAGACAATGGAACGAAACCAATGCGAGTGTTTCAGGCAATACGATATCAGCTAATGTGCCATCTGGAGCTACTACTATCTATTTTGGAGCTACAAATTCACTAGGTTATGTAACCTCAGAATACTTGTTAACAGATGGATCTGACCCAGGAGGAGGTTCTGGTAATGATAACCTTGCCTTGAATGGAACAGCGACCCAATCCACAACATTAAATGGTGCTGATGCTTCGCGTGCCATTGATGGTAACACCGCAGGAAACTTTGGTTCAGGTAATGGTTCAGTATCTGCAGCTCAAGGGCCCAATGCTTGGTGGGAAGTGGACCTAGGTGACAATTATAGCATTGATGACATCAATGTTTTCAACAGAACAGACAATTGTTGCAAAAGTCGCTTATCTGATTTCACGATATCTGTTATCAATAGCGGTGGTACCACAACGTTTACACAAACCATTACTACAGCACCCAATCCTTCTGTCACACTGGATGCTGGAGGTGCCATTGGTCAGGTTGTTAGGATACAATCGAACCTTACCACTACATTGAACCTTGCCGAAGTAGAGGTATTTGGAAGTGAAAGTGGAAGTACTAAGCTAGATCAAACGATAACCTTTAATTTACCCGCGAAGCAACTTGGAGATGCTGACTTTGATCCTGCCACTGCTAGCTCCGGCTATAACATTTCCTATACGAGCTCAAATACCAATGTAGCGACTATTGTTAATGGGAATATAAGAATCGTAGGAGTAGGAACTTCTGAAATAACGGCTTCCCAAGCAGGAAATGTTATTTATAACCCAGCTCCAAGTATAACACGTACCTTGGTCGTTACCGATGGGAACACAGGAGGAAGCACTAACCTTGCCTTGAATGGAACAGCGACCCAATCCACAACATTAGGAGATGCCGTAGCTTCCCGTGCCAATGATGGAGACACCAATGGAAACTTTGGAGGAGATTCTGTATCAGCAGCTGGAGGTCCAAATGCCTGGTGGGAAGTAGATTTAGAAGGCAGTTATAGCATTGATGACATAGTTATTTTCAATAGAACAAACAATTGTTGTAAAGCTCGCTTATCAGATTTTACAGTATCAGTTATCAATAGCAGTGGAACTACCACGTTTACACAAACCATTACTACAGCACCGAATCCTTCTGTCACACTGAATGCTGGTGGTGCCATTGGTGAGGTTGTTAGAATCCAATCGAACCTTACCGAAACATTGAACCTTGCCGAAGTAGAGGTATATGGATCTCAATCAAATACCAATAATACCTTAACGATCCAAGAAAATGCGACTGGTTTTTGTGATGTGGACGGTGTGATCCAAAGTGCCGATGCTGGCTATACGGGAAGCGGTTACGCAAACACATCCAATGCACTGGGAAGGGCCATAGATTGGGAAATAGACGGTACTGCCGGGTCTTATACTTTCGTATGGCGTTATTTGGTAGGCTCCGCTCGGACTGCCGACCTCATTGTTGACGGAACGACCGTGGCCACTGGTATTTCATTTGTGAACACACAAGGTGGCTGGTTGACAGCAGAAGCAACCGTTGGTTTAGGGGCAGGAGTGAAATCCGTCATCCTTAGTTCCACCAGTAGTACGGGTCTTGCCAAAATAGATTATCTCGAGGTGACCGGACCCGATGTTGTCGCTTCCGCATGTGCCTCCAGTTCGTTAAAAACAAGTCTTGACCTAAAGGCTCCAGACACGGACACCGAGGACATACTCCATTTCTACCCGAATCCCACAACGGATATACTCCATGTTGAGATCAACGGTTCAAATGACGCTCAGCTCGATATCATAAACAGCACGGGACAGAACGTGATCTCAAAGCATATGGGGAACGGAAGCACTTCCGTTGACATGACCAGGCTCCCCCTTGGGTTATATATCCTTAAGGTAACGGACCAAAAACAGGTACAGACCAAGAAAATAATCAAAAGATAGAGCCATGATGCCTGTGATATCAGGGTATCGTCTTTGTAAGTCTAATAATTTATTCAAAAGTAATCGATACCGCGTATCCATTTTTGGAAGCGATTAAATTCTGAACAGAAATTTCTAAACTATTGTTTGTTTGTTTCCATGTAAGTTTTTCGTCGCTTCCTAGAATACGCACATTTTTTATCTTTCCCGCATTTTTATGAAGCGACTGTATGTTAATAGTCGCTTCTATTGGTGCCAGTGATATAGCAAATACTTTATTTTCTTTTGCAGTAAACCAAAACTCTTGATTGCTGAAAGAACGATCAAATTGTTTTTTTCCTCTATGGGTTGTTTCATTTGAAAGCGCCTCATTTTGTCCTTCGTTTAATATTTTCCAACCTGTACTTCCATAAATAGCGTCACCATTTATTTTGAGCCAATCCCCTACTTCCCTTAATATATTGGCACTGGCAATTGGTACATCACCATTTCCATCAGGACCTATGTTCAATAAATAATTACCTCCTTTTGAAGCGATATCAATAAAATAATAAAGGATTTCCGTTGTATTTTTCCAATTCTCGTCATAAGATTTAAACCCCCAAGAACCATTGGTTGTTCCACAAGTTTCCCATTGTTTTTCAAGTACTTCTTTGACAGAAGGAATTTTATTATCCCCCGCATCTTCATAATCACCAAAACCAAAACCAACACGTCTATTGACCAAAACACTGGGGTTGGTATCATAAACTAATTTATAAAAACGAAACGACTGTTCTTCGTTAATGTTCCCATCGCCATCAAACCAGATCAGTTTTAGTTTAGGCATAAGAGCGAGTAATTCTGAAATTTGCGGATATGCTTTGTTTTCAAAGTAGGATTCGTATGTATTCGGACTAGGGTCCCAATAATTCTTTCCGGTCATATGCGCATAAATCCCTAATGAATCATTACGCTTTTTTATACGTAAAGAATTTCCATCTGTACCATCCATCCAATCATTACCGTGGGAATAGTAAACACCAAAATCCAATCCTTGTTCTAAACAAGCGTCATATAACTCTTTAATAGCGTCTTTTTTGTATGGAGTAGCGTCCACTATGTTATATTCTGATGAAGCGGAATCGAACAAAGCAAAACCATCGTGATGTTTAGAAGTGATAACGACATATTTCATACCTGCATCTTTGGCCAATTTTGCAATATTCTGGGCAAAGGAGGCATCAGGATTAAAGGTTTTGGCAAGTTCTTTATACTCCTCCCTCGAAAGCTGGAAAGTAGACATGAGCCACTCGGCAACATGGGGGCCAGGATGGGGTGATTCTTCAATGCGGACATCTTTCCAAATACCTCCCGCTTGCGAGTACAGTCCCCAATGAATAAACATCCCATACTTCGCTTCATTGAACCATTGTAAAGCAGCTTGTTTTTCAGGGGAATTATGCATTGCCAACCATTCCGTTTGATATTTTCCTGAATTAATTTGATTTTTAAAATGCGGTACCAGTCTAATTTTTGCAAAAGACGTATTGGATGCTATTGAAATGGTATGCGATTTAGTTTCTTTAAAATCAATCGTTTTTTTGAATTGTGAAACCGTTTGTGGTTTTGATGTTTTATTAATTACATAGCTTTTCAATAGCGGTTCCCTTATGCTATCATTATCTATTTTAATACTCACCAAAGTATCTAAATCTTCATGAATACCATCACGAACAAGTTGTACAACATACAATCCTGAATACTTTAATTCAAAATTCCATTCAAGTGCAGTATCATTTTTAATAGCAGTCTCAGGTTCTAATATCAGCCAATTTGGATGCTCTTCAATTTGTACTGTTTCTTTTTTGCTTATTGATTCATCACATGAATTGAATGTGACGGCTATGCATAAAAAAAACGATAGTGCCACTATGCTTTTTTTATAAGTTGGTAGTATATATCTCATTTTAAAGTATAGTTGTTTTGATAGTGTTGAACTAGTTAGTTATATTTTTTTAATAAGTGTACTTAAGTTTAGTAAAGTTTCATTCAGCTTGTGATACAAATAACCAGTTTTTCATGAAAAATATGTTTCTCTAATCTGTCTTTGTTTTGCTCATTTCTTCTGTGCACACTATTGATTGTCCATGTTTAATGGACTTGTATTGTTTGAAGAAAAATGAAATTATTATAAAGCACCCCAATGCTTTCAAAAATTTTGTCCATAAAAAAGAAAATGATAATTGGTTTTTCTTGATTTTTTTAATTCTTATTTTGCCTTTAGGAATAAACTACCTGCTCTATCCAATCATTGAATTTACTGGGTTTTTTGTACTACTTGTTTAACCAATCCATTTGTTTTTTAGAGGTTGGGTTGTTTGATTGGTATACTGGTTTTTTGACAAAAAACGAACTTGATTTGACCGAAATAAGCAAAAGACTGAATGATTACAGCGAGTTAAAAAGTGTTAAAGGCTGTTCTTTTGCAAGAGATCATTCTTTGTGGAAACATTTTTAATTGTTTTCCAAGAATTTTCATAGACTGATTGCTAACTAAACTATAAACCAAACTAAATTATTTATGAAAAAATTATGCACGTTTATTTTATTCGTTTTATCGAGCGTTTTGTATGCTCAAAATCAGACCGTCACAGGTGTTCTGACCGATACTGATGGCGTGCCTTTAGGTGGGGCAACTGTCTTGGTACAAGGCACATCTATAGGAGTAATTGCGGATTTCGATGGAAATTTTAGTATTAGTGTTCCAAGTCCTGTGGATTCAAAGGTTTTAAAGATTTCCTTTATTGGATATAAGGAGAAATTAGTAACCATTGGATCACAAAGACAATTTAACATAACCTTAGAACCTGATGTGGAAGGTTTAGATGAAGTTATAGTAGTAGGCTACGGTTCAGTTAAGAAAAGTGACTTAACAGGATCGGTATCCTCTGTAAAAGCAGAGGAGGTAACCAAAGCGGGCTTTATTGCCATAGACCAAGCTTTGGCAGGTAGGGCAGCCGGTGTAGTGGTAACCCAAAATTCAGGACAACCTGGTTCTGGGGCGTCAATTACTATACGGGGTATCAGCAGTTTGTCAGGAAGTCAGCCATTATATGTTATTGATGGTATACCTATCGATAATTCTACAGAGGCAGGTTTAAACAATGAGGGACTCGGGAGTGGTGATTTAAGTCCTTTATCGCTCATCAACCCGGCAGATATTAGCTCAATAGAAATTTTAAAGGATGCGTCCGCAACCGCTATTTATGGTTCTCGTGGTGCTAATGGAGTTGTTTTAGTTACAACTAAATCTGGTGTGGAAGGCAAAGGTGTCTTAAGCGTTGATGTGGAGACTATGATAACCGCCGTACCGGATTATGTTGAAGTGATGGACGCCAACCAATATTGGCTTAATAGAAATGAAGCATTACGCAACGGTGGTGGTACGCTACCCTCTGAAACATTAATAGATTCTGCTAGGGCAGGTGTAATTCCAACCCAAAATTGGCAAGACCTTATCTTTCGTCAGGCATACTCGCAGAACGTTAATGTGAGTTTTAGTGGAGGAAATAAGGATATTCGCTATTTAATATCGGGTAATTTACTTGATGCAGATGGTACAGTGTTAAGAACTGATTTTAGTCGGGCACAAGCGCGGGTAAATCTAGATGCCAATGTCAGTGAGAAATTAACTGTTGGTACCAACATCACATATTCATCGGTTTCTTCTAGTACACAATCTACAAATTCATCGGTTTTCACCAATAATGGAACAAGCAGTGTTATCAGAAGAGCTATTAATTTTAATCCTAGTACCATATTCCTTGGTGATGCGGAACAAGGCGATGGTGAACAACAGCAGGTTACACCATTGACTTATATCGAAAATAATACATGGGGTACCACACTCAATCAGTTTTTAGGAAATATGTATGCCAATTGGCAGATTACCGATGCGCTTTCATTTAGAACTACGTTTACGTACCAAAATAGAGCCACCAAGCAACGTTTTTATCAAAATAATTTTGAAAACATAGGTATTATTTTAAATAACAATAGGGGAGGTTGGGCCAGGACCAGTGACGCCGAAAATTTAAATACCACCAATACCAATCAGCTTACGTATGCAAATACATTTGGCAAACACGATTTGAATATAGATTTTGTTCAATCGTTGGAATGGAGGTCCAATGAAGGTTTAAGAACATCAAATTATGGCTATGCTAACGATTTGCTAACCTATTTTGCACCAAATACAGCTGCCTTTTTTGATCCTGATATAGTAACCTTTCGTGACTCTAAGTTAGCTTCATTTATGGGACGTATTACTTACAGTTTTAATAACAAATTTTTAGTCACTGCCACAGGTCGTTTTGATGGTTCCTCCAAATTTGCTGTAAATAATAAATGGGGGTTCTTTCCGGCCGCATCCATAGCCTATAAATTATCCGAAGAAAATTTTATTAAGAATATTCCGGCCATAGATTTGGCCAAGTTGAGATTGAGTTATGGAGTTGTAGGTAATCAGGCGGTAAGTGAATACCAATCCTTATCGCAATTGGGTGCAGATCAATTTACTTTTGGAGCAGGTGGCGGTGAGGCCTTGAGTACAGTATATTTTACAAATCAACTGGTCGCTGAAGGTTTAGGATGGGAAACGACCGCACAAATTAATGCTGGTCTGGACTTGGGGCTGTTTAAAAATAGAATTACGTTAACAGCCGATTATTATGAAAAACAAACGACAGATCTTTTAATCGAAAACAATAGTACGCCCTCCCAATCTGGATTTGAAGGTATCACCGAAAATTTTGGGGACATAGAATCCAAAGGTTTTGAAGTTGGGTTAAACGCAGTTATTGTGGATAACGATAAATTTAAATGGAATTTTTCGGGCAATGTCTCTAGCAATAAAGCGATTATTACGGATTTGGCTACGGATTTTGTTCAGACAGGAATCACATTTGGTCAAGTAACCAGTGGTACCCAGCGATTGATCATAGGCGAGGAAATAGGTACATTTTGGGGCTGGAAACAGGCCGGTGTTGCTCAATTCGATGATTTTCAGGAATTCCAAGGACTTACACCCCAAGCGCAAATAGACCTATATAATCAAGATAGAACGGCTACATATACCTATGTAGACGACTATGAAGGTGGTTTTCCCGTTAGTAGTGCATTACATCGTCCGGGAGAACAACTATATGACGATCTCGACGGCGATAGGGTATTATCTGAATCTGACAAACAAGCCATTGGCAATCCACAACCTGATGTGATTTTTGGAATAACGAACAGCTTTCAAATAGGCAATTTTGATATGAGCTTTTTCATGGATGCCCAATTTGGACAAGAAATTGCCAATGTTGCCAGTTGGAATTTGTTGGGTTATTCCGGTGGCCAACAACTGGAGAGTGTTCTTTTTAATCAATGGACCCCAGAAAACCAAAGTGAAATTTACCCAAAGGTAACTACGCAATCTGGTACTAGTGCTGTTCCCTTTAGTGATAGACATATTGAAGATGCTTCCTTTGTTAGATTGCAGAATGTGACCATTGGATACCGTTTTCCAAGAGATTTATTGTCTAAATTAAAGATTAGCGATTTGAGGATTTATGCGGCAGGTTCTAATTTATTGACCATAACCGATTACACGGGTTATAATCCAGATGTGAACCTGGGAGGAAACAATAATTTGACCATAGGGCACGACAATTCAGCATACCCGGTGACTAGGTTGTATAGACTAGGGATTAATCTGAAATTTTAAGGAGATTGTTAACACAAAAAGAAAAAACATGAAAACAAAATTTAAAATTGGTTTATTGCTTATTTCAGTGATGATCATATCTTGCGAAGAGTTTCTTATTGAAGAACCGCCTTCATTTATATCTACAGCTAATTTTTATAAAAATGCCGGGGATGCACGTACGGCAGCTGATGCCATTTACGAAGGGCTACAAGATGGAGGAGGTTTTTCAATTTACGGCCGTATGTGGTGTGCCGTTGATTTAGGAACAGATGATATAGCCAGTAGGACCAACAGAAATAATTATTTACAATTTTTTAATCATACTATAGACCCGGGCCATGTATGGTTAGATGCCTGGGAGCAATACCCTGGTTTTTGGCAAGGTATTAGTAGAGCGAACGATGTACTAAAATATGTGCCTGAAATTGAGATGGATGAAACTGAAAAAGCTGCTATCCTAGGAGAAGCCAGAGCTATGAGGGCCCTCAACTATTTACATTTGGTAAAGACTTGGGGCGATATGCCCTTGGTCGTCAATTCAGTAACTGGCGTAGAAGATTTTAATTTACCTCGCTCCAGTGTAGATGAGGTCTACGATCAAATTATTATTCCAGACCTATTATTTGCAGAAGAGAACTGTTTGGATCAGCTGCACGATGGTCGTGTTACAAAATGGACTGCAAAAATAATCTTGGCCGATGTATATCTCCACCGAGCAGGTTGGAGAAGAACCTCTCAAGGAGAATTTGTTCAAGGAGACCCTGCCAATTGGGCGTTGGCACGTGATAAGGCGAAGGAAATCATTGATGACTCGCCACATGCCTTAATTACCGAACCTTGGGTAGATGGTCAACATATTACAGCTGCTTGTGCTGTACCTTGGGTAGAATCCTTGCCCTATTCAGTTGAAAGTATGATGGAGCTTGGGGCCGTTAACGTTAATGGGTTTGGCTCTTATATAGCCCGTGATTGTGGACCAAACGCAAATGGTTCTGGTTATTGGGGCCCTGCTACTAGTCAGCCTTTGTTAGATGAAGGAATCGAATTAACGGTGGCTCAAATGAGGTATGCCGGAACACCACCTGGTGTAGGTATTTATATCCCTACTCCGGATCTTGGGGCACATTTTGAAGCAGGTGATGAAAGAAAAGAGGCTTTTTTATCAACACGACATACCACGGCCGATGGTCTTACGTACCTCAGTCAGCCCACGATAAGAAAGTATATTGATATGCACTATTATGAGGGAAGGGAAAACACCAGTTTTCTTAACACTACTAGAAATGCTATCCTATACCGTTATGCAGATGCATTGCTTATCTATGCGGAAGCTCAAAATGAAGCAGATGGGAATCCAAATGCTGATGCGTATGCTGCAATAAATGAGATTCGTAATAGAGCCGGGTTGGGGGATTTAAGTGGATTGTCTCAAGGTGATTTTAGAACGGCGGTATGGCGTGAAAGAAGGAGTGAACTTTGTGGAGAAATGAAACGCCGCTTTGATTTGATCAGGACAAACCGTTTACGAACTGAAACATTGGACATACAAACAGAATGGACTCCGGCAGAAGGTGCGGTTGCAAATTACACCAATATCAATTCAGCTTATGGAACCGTAGAGTTTCCCGATCATGAATGGTTATTCCCAATACCAACAACCGAAATGAATTTGAATAGAAAGAACGGTTGGGTCCAAAATGAGGGCTACCCTGACTGATTTCGAGTTAACTGAATTATAAATCAAACCCTGGGTTGGATATATCCGACCTAGGGTTTAATTGAACTATTTTTTAAAATTCTATGGTTTTGTCGAAATCAACTTTTTTTAATCATCAATGCACCTTTTATGTAATCATCGTACTCATTTTGTTACGTTGTAGTACTTCCAGAGCATCTAATATTCAACTACAGGATATTTTACTGCAAGATGAAAAGGGAACTGCTTGGATTAAGAATAGTTTAATAAAAAGCGGTGTTTTAAACACCCCTAAATATAATTTCACAGAAAAGTTCGATTCAGAAAAATCAGTATTGGAGGATAATATTAAAGGGCTCTTTTTTGAAGGACTGCCTTACCACGATAAACCCACCAAGGTATTCTGTTGGTACGGAGAACCTGAAAACCTTTCCAATGAAAGCAAAGTACCAGCTATAGTACTAGTACATGGTGGTGGTGGTACCGCATTTACACAATGGGTAAAGGAATGGACCAATAGGGGATATATTGCCATTTCCATAGCGCTGGAAGGACAACTTCCAGGAAAGAAGATTGAAGTTGAAAATGGTAAAAAGGAATATCGGACTTTCGAATTCTCCGGGCCCAAAAGGCAGGGTTTTTTTTTAGATGTTGGATATGAAAAACTCGAAGATCAATGGTTTTATCACGCTGTGGCAGACATTATGCTTGCGGTTAGTTTGATAGAAAGCTTTCCCAAGGTAGATTCTAAAAATATTGGTATAACCGGTATTTCCTGGGGAGGTATATTAACCAATGTGGTAACGGGTATAGATGATCGGTTTGCATTTTCCATTCCTGTTTATGGTTGTGGATATTTACACGAAACCCCTCATTATAAAAGGCTTATATCGCGGTTGACCAAAGAACAACAAGCATTTTATTTAAACAATTGGGAGCCTTCTTTATATGTGCCGCTACAAAAACAGCCCACCCTTTTTGTAAATGGAACAAACGATTTCCATTTTACAATGAACGGTTTTACCAAAACGTACAAAGCTTCAAAAGCGGAGAAATATCTAAGCGTAACCCTAAATATGAAGCATGGTCATTATCCCGGATGGGAACCACGCACGATTTATGCCTTTGCAGATTATATTACCGGAAATCAAAAAAAACCAATACGGTCAAGGTTTATAGATCTGAACAAAGAGCGAGGTTTGACCTACACCTATCAAGGTGAATTGAGCGAATCCTACCTCTATTACACGACCCATACGGCGGACTGGGGAAGGGATAATTATGAATGGAAAGAGACAAGTACTAAAATCAATACAACCCAAAATACAATAAAGGCAATACTTCCAGAGGATGCCGTGGCCTACTTTATAAACACCTTAGATACGGAAGGTAATTTGTACAGTAGCCCTATGCGGTTGGTTTCAAAAAATTAACTATTCGCAAACTGACTATAAAAATATATTTATGAAGAAAATAAGCACAACTAAATACCTCCTGTTTTTCTTAACAATAATAATGATTACCGTTGAGTCGTTCGGCCAAGAGAAAGATGGTAAGGGTATGGATAAAATGTGGGGAGATGAAAACATTAGAATAGACGCCCTAAAAAACGGCAAAGGAAAGCTTTTTGACGAAGGCAATTTTGGCATGTTTATACACTGGGGGCTATACTCCAATTTAGCCGGAAAATGGAAGGGCAAGACCTATTATGGTATAGGGGAATGGATTATGAATCCCAGAGTAGCCAATATTCCACCTAAAGAATATATGGCAACAGCCAAAGATTTTAATCCTACTGATTTTGATGCAAAAAAAATAGCAAAGCTCGCTAAAGATGCTGGCATGAAATATATCATAGTTACGAGTAAGCATCATGAAGGGTTTGCCATGTTCGACTCTAAAGTAAGTGACTTTGACATCGTTGATGCTACACCATTTGCCAGAGACCCTATGCACGAACTGTCTGAAGCTTGTCATGAATTAGGGCTAGGTTTTGGTTTTTATTATTCCCATAATCAAGATTGGACCACTCCAGGAGGGGGAAGGGGACCCGATTTGGATGACAAAGGAAATAAGGTTGAATTCAAAGACTATTTTTACAATAAATGTAAGCCACAGGTAAAGGAGATTTGTTCAAATTATGGGCAAATAGACTTCGTTTGGTTTGATACACCAGGCGATATGCCAAAAGAATATGTGGTTGAATTAGCAGATATGGTGCGCAAATTACAGCCAAATGCCATGATGTGTAGTCGTATTGGACATGGTATGGGCGATTATGCCAGCAAAGGCGATATGGAAGTACCTACGCAAAATATTCCTGGACTCTGGGAAACTTGCGACACCAATAACGATTCTTGGTCGTATGCTTGGTATGACAATAATTTTAAGAGTCCCAGAGAAATACTTAGTAGGCTTATTGAAACTGTTGGCAGAGGAGGCTCTTACTTGTTCAATGTAGGACCAGACCCTAAAGGCGTAGTTCCAGAAATCGGGGTAGAATTTTTAGAGGAAGCCGGTGCATGGATCAAGAAATATCCTCAAGTGGTATACGCCGCAGGTTCTTCGCCATGGGGGCATAAATTACCTTGGGGTGATATAACAACAAAAGACAATTCATTATTTCTTTCTGTTTTTGATTGGCCGTCCGATGGAAAATTATACTTACCTGGACTAGAAGCCCAAATTGAATCGGTATCAGTTTTAAACTCATCAGAATCCGAAGATATTTCATATGAAAGAGATAAAGACTGGACTATTTTTAATATACCCAACAAAGCACCTGAAGATTTAATATCTGTAATTGAAGTCAAATTAAAAACCCAAGCAAATAAGATAGAAGTAAATACGCCATTAGGTGTATATCCTAACACGGAAAACATCTTGTTAAGTGAATTTGCCGAGGTTAAAAATGCTGAAGAGAAAACCATACGCTGGATGGAGAAATTTGGTGAATGGAAACATGCAAATCAAATAAACAACTGGGAGGATAACGGCAGCGTAACCTGGGAAGTTAATGTACAAAAACCTGGTTATTATTATTTGGAATTATGTTATCGTGGTTCTGGTAGGTTGGTTTGGAAAACAACAACAGATGAAGGTATAATGGTCCAAAACCAACAAGCAGCCACTGAAAAGTACGTTTTTTATAATATGGGGATTTTAGAATTTAAAACACCAGGGAAACATACGATAACAATCTCTTTGGTTGAAGGAGACAAGAACACATCCAGTTTAAAATCTCTGGCCTTGAAGCCAATTAAGTAGGTTTCTTAACTGAAAATTTAGTGCTCTATTAAAATACCCATTGGGATTTTTTCTAACTTAATTAGAATATTGGGAACAGAACTATGAGAAAAATACATCTTATAATTTTCAGTTTATTAGGTTTCTTGTCTTATTCGCAACAAGAATACTATCCAAATTTTAGTTGGGATAAAGTTCCTGTGGCGTTTCATTTTGGTAAACGAGGTGGTTTAATGACCAGCGAGGAAGCGAAATTCGTAACATCAAAGTCTAACTTTATTGTTTTGGAGAAAGGACATGGAGGCCGTGATTATAAATATACCGAAGACGCTATCGCCAAAGAAGCAAGGAAACTAAAAAAACTGAATCCTGGGATGAAAGTTATTTTTTATTGGAATTCTTTTTTGGATTACAATATGTACAAAGCCCATGAAGTTTATCAGAGACATCCTCAATGGTGGTTACGTAAGCAAGATGGTGAATTGGATTTTAAGAACAAAGGGTTAAAACGCTATGATTTGTCCAATCCAAAAGTAAGGGATTGGTGGACGGATGTTGCTAAAAATGAAATTGTAAACGGAAGTACGGATGGTATTTTTATGGATGCATTTATTCAAGTCTCAAATCCCGCGAATATTAAACTCTGGGGTCAAAAAAAATATGATGATATACAACAAGGTTTAAAGGGTTTAATCAAGGAAACAAGGGAGAAATTAGGAGATGATAAACTAATAGTTTATAACGGTATTCGTTCAACCCCTCAAAGAAATGTAGGCAATAATTTCCCTGATTATACAGATGTCGTAATGATTGAGCATTTTGGGCATTTTGCAAGCACTTCCAAAGAAAGTATGTTAACTGACATCCAAGAAATGGAAAAAGCTGGAAAATCCGGTAAAATTGTGGTGTTCAAAGCTTGGCCAGGTTTTGCTTGGATTGATAAGGAGGCCATGTCCAAGCCATTTGCAGAAAAGCAAAAAATTGCTAAAAATAGTATTACATTTCCTTTGGCTGCCTTTTTAGCTGGTGCCCAGGAACATTCATATTTTATCTACAATTGGGGTTATAGGATGGAAATGGGTTGTTTGGAATGGTATCCCGAATTTGATAAGCCGTTAGGGAAACCTTTAAATGATATGGTCATAAATGGTTGGGTATTAACAAGAGAATACGAGTACGCTTTGGTTTGGGCAAATTTAGAAACCAATGAGGCTAAAATCAATTGGAAGTAAAAATGCGATTAATGAAGATAATCAAAAGAGTAATTTTGGTTGGCGGTATCTTAGTAAGTATATCTACTTCAGCGCAATACAAGAAAAGTATTGCCATCAGTTCTATTGCAGAATAAGCCCGTGGGTGTACCATAGATAGTAATGGAAATAGAATTTTCAGTCTAAATAGTTACATGAACCTGCAGCTTTTTATTGTGGTAACATGAAAATGGTTGATCAATTGGAAAGTTTTCTACTTTAGTATAACTAATTTGTTTTTCATTATAATGATAGCATTTCCTTAGATTAATGGTCGCTATAAAAACTAATAATTATATGAAGTTGTTTAATAAGCAATCTATTATAAATCTATTTCTTGTAAGCTTTAGTTTATTAAATTTTACTAATGCCCAAAATTTTCAACGAATTTCAAATAAAGAAGGGTTTAACCAAAATACCATCAATACGATTGAGCAAGATTTGTATGGCTTTATTTGGTTTGGCACACCCAATAGTTTGATACGATATGATGGTTACGAATTTAAAACCTACACAACCCAATCAAAAAATATAGGTAATATTTCAAGTAACCATATTACATCGCTTTACAATGATAAAAAAGGTGTTTTATGGATAGGAACCGATATTGGTCTTAATGCCTACATTCCTTGGTTGGAAAAGTTTTTTACCGTTCCACTCCCTAAAGGATTCTCTATTAATCATATTGAATCAGGGCCTCAGGGCCGCATCTGGTTCTCGGGAGAAAACCAGTTATTTACATGTAATCTTCAAGATGTAGAGAAAGGCATTTTTAAAGTCTCAGAAAATATTTTAGAATCTGTAACTGATACTATTGAAATTTTAGATTTTAGTTTTAAAGATGAAAATTCACTAATTATAGGAACTACAAATGGCTTAAAAAAACTACTGTTTGATAAAGAAACATTTGACGAAAAACCAAAAATAGAAGCTGTAAAAGATTTTGAAGTTTTTAAAACTAAAGTAATCAGAACGGTTTTAAACTTAAATGATATTTTTTGGATAGGTACTGATAGTGGCGTATTTAAAATAACAATTGATGGTGATACAGCTCATATGCTCAATGATTTTAGTTCGTCAAATAACCAAAATATATCTAAATGGTCAGTTAAAGATATCATTGAAGACCATTCAGGAGTAATTTGGATTGGGACAAGAAATTACGGATTATTTAAATATCATAAAGAACAAAACTATTTTGATCATTTTTATTATGACTCCAAAAACCAATTTAGTTTAAGTGCCAACCATATCAATGCCTTATATCAAGATGATTTTAATGTGATGTGGATAGGTACTGCACAAGGCGGAATAAACAAGTTGGATGTTTTTCAAAAACCATTCTTATCATATACCAATAATCCCTATGACTCTTATTCGATTCCAAATAATTTAATTACATCAATTTTTGAAGACACTAAAGGGAAACTTTGGATATCTGCTTTTAATACCACTTTGTCCAGAAGCTTAAGTAAGGTAAATAGCAAGACTGTTAAAAAACTTAAGTTCGAGAATTTACAAAACAAAGTCCCTATAAACAAAGGAGATGTTATACGATGTATTTTTGAAGACAAATATGGTTTTTTGTGGTTTGGAGCGGATCATTCTTTAATGGTTTATAATCCAAGAGACGATCAATTTAAAAGGCTTTCCTTAAAACAGAATGGAGCACTTTTAAATGAAAATCCTGTTAGGTCCGTTAATCAAATTGATGAAAATCATATCGTTTTATCCGGAAATAATATCACTGTTCTATCAAATCCTTGGCGAAATATTGAATCAAAAAATACAGCTCATTTAGAGGTGTCTTCATTTTTGAGTTTGGATAATGGTAGAGTTCATGATGTATTAATAGATGATACAACCAATAATTTATGGTTTGGCACATCTAAAGGACTCATGCATGGAACATTCAATGGTAGCCAAATTGCAATAAATAAAGTATACACCAACAACAAATCTGATGAAATTAAATTAAGCCTTAATAATGTGTTTACACTACATCAAGAAAATAATCATATATGGATAGGGACATTTGGAGGAGGATTAAATAAGATGACCTTAGATACCGAAGGGAAACCAGTAAAAATAGAATATTATAGAAAAAATGATATTCTTCCAGATGATGCTATTTATGGTATTTTACAACAGGATGATGAGTATCTATGGTTAAGTACCGATATGGGTTTGGTAAAGCTTGATATTGATAGTACCAATAATGTAAATGTTTATGATGTAAGAGATGGTTTACCCCAAAATAATTTTAGGCAGAATGCTTTTTTTAAAGGGGGTTCAGGACATGTCTATTTTGGAGGATTAAACGGGTTAACAGTTTTTAATCCCCAAGAGATAAAAAAAAACGACCAAGCTCCTGAGGTTTTGATATCAGCTTTATTGATTAACAATCAAAGGATTAAAATAGGAGAAAAAATTAATGGGAAAGTTTTACTTGAAAAATCTATCTCAGAAACTGATAACATTGCCATCAGTCAAAACGAAAGAATTATATCTTTCAATTTATCCGTTAAACATACTTCAGTACCCTCAAAAAATAAATTGGCCTATAAGTTAGAAGGATTTAATGACGATTGGATTGAGTTGCAAGAAGGAAAAGCAACAGTAACATATACCAATCTTTCGGCAGATAAATATGTATTTAGAGTAAAAGCAGCTAATGGAGATGGAATTTGGAGTGAATCTGAAAGAACTTTAAACCTTGAAATTTTACCACCATGGTATAATACTTGGTGGAGTTATCTAATCTTTTTTCTACTTGCTATAGGTTTAGGTGTAGGTGTTGTTATATATTTTGTTCAGCACGAACGACTAAAGCAAGGGCTCATATACGAGAAAAAGGATAAGGAACGTATTGAAACCATTAATAAGGGAAAGTTTCAGTATTTCACGAATTTATCGCATGAATTTAGAACACCTCTCACCTTAATTGCAGGTCCTTTAGAGCGTATTATTGCAAAAAATTCTGATTTAAGTAATGTGAAATATTTGTCCATCGTTCAGAAGAACACTAAAAGACTTCTTAGTTTAGCAGACCAATTAATTACATTTAGACAGGCGGAAGAAGGGCGAGTTAAACTTAATCTTACGAAATTAAGTTTAGGTGGTTTTATATATCCAACTACCGAGGCTTTTGAAAATTACGCTTTAGAAAAAAACATCAACTTTTTTTATAAAGTTACCGACCCAAACCAAGATATAGTTATCGATATAGAAAAGTTTGAACGTATCATATTCAATCTGCTTTCCAATTCATTTAAAAACATACACCCACAAGGTACTATTAGTATAGAAGCAGGAATAGAACGCTCTAACGATAAAAATTGGATCAAGATTGATGTTATTGATAATGGAAAAGGAATACCTGCCGAAAATTTAGACAATATATTTGAGCGCTTTTATCAACTGGGGAACAAAGAAGGCGATATAAGTGGAGGGGGCATTGGACTATCGTTTTGTAAATCCCTTGTTAGTTTGTTTGAAGGCGAAATTCATGCTACAAGTATTCCCGGTGTTGAGACTCGATTTACCGTGAAAATACCATCTAAGCCTATAGAGTCGCATGAAGTTGATAATATAGATGTCAATGAAAAATCCTTTATTAAAGATTGGGTGCCATTATCCAATACTATCAGCAAAGAGAATACTGATACTACTGAAACCAAAAGTCAAAAAGAGTTTTCCGTTCTAGTGGTTGAAAATGAAGAAGATGTTCAGAGCTTTTTGTATCATGAACTTTCTTCAACTTATAATGTAAGGATAGCTAATAATGGTATTGAAGCACTTGATAAGATCAAATTAAATGAGCCTGATTTAGTAATAAGTGATGTTATGATGCCAGAAATGGATGGTTATCAGCTTTGTGAAAGAATAAAGTCTACCCCGGAAACCTGCCACATACCTGTTTTATTATTAACGGCATTAGGTACGAATGAGGATGTTATCAAGGGTCTGGAGTTTGGAGCAGAGGAATATTTAAGTAAACCGTTTTCTATAAAACACTTAGAATTGCGGATTGTCAGGCTGATTCAAAACAGTAAAAAAATAAGACAATATTTTTCTAAAAATAGTGCTCTACCAAAGGCAGGTATAAAACTTGAATTATCAAAAAAAGATGAGGTTTTTCTAAAGAAAGTTACTCAGGTCATAGAAAAAAACATATCCGATTCCAGTTTTGGGGTTGAAGAGCTATCTACCGCAATGGGTTCAAGTAACTCGCGCTTTTATAGACGTTTAAAACAGCTTACAGGCCAAGTACCAAACGTATATTTGAGAAATTACAGATTACAACGGGCAGCTGAACTTTTAAAAAGCAATGAAGGGTTTAATGTGGCCGAAGTTATGTATCAAATTGGTATAGAATCAAACTCGTATTTCTCAACATCGTTTAAAAAATTACATGGATTCCTTCCATCGGAGTTTTTAAAAATGGAAACATCTAAAACAACATAATTAGATAATTGTTGGGAACATTTAATAGCAAAATAGGAAATGAAAATAATTAAGATAGTAACACTAATAGCAATCGTATTTGCTTGTAAAGGAAGTAAAACTGTATTATCCAATAATGTATTGGATACCGATAGACCAAAACCTAATGTCGTTTTAATCCTTACTGATGATTTAGGATGGCAAGATGTTAAATGCTACGATATTGATGAACCATCTCCTTACGAAACTCCCAATATTGATGCGCTTTCAAAAAAAGGAGTCATGTTTTGGCAGGCCTATTCGCCTGCGCCAACTTGTGCACCAAGTAGGTGTGCGATTATGAGCGGTAATCATCCTGCCAGGGCACAAAAAACCCATGTTGTAGGAGGACACCCTCCTTTACCCTATTTAAAAGATACGTTTAGAATGATGGATCCCTGGTATAGCGGAAGAATGCCCGAAAATGAAATGACATTGGCACGGACGATGCAAAACAACGGGTATACCACAGGGCATGCAGGTAAATGGCATATGGCCGTAGATCATAAAGCATACCCACAACCAGAAGATCAAGGTTTTGATTATACACGTTCGGATCGAGGCGTAACCAATAACCAGAAACCAAATAGACTTACCGATTTTGCCACCAATGAAGCTTCAGATCCTTTTCGTTTAGATGAAAATGGTTATCCATACCATCAAAATAATGAGGATGCCTTGAACTTTTTAAGACAAAACAAACAAGACCCATTTTTTCTATACTATGCCACGTGGTTGGTACACGCGCCAATCCATACAAGAAGCAAGGCTTTACTAGAAAAATATTGCGAAAAATTAGGTGTTGATTACCCCACAGATCCAGGGAATTGGCCCCTAGATGGTCAACGTAATCCCTATTACATTTCCATGGTAGATATGTTGGATTACTATGTGGGACAAATTTTTAATTACCTAGAAACCACTGATGACCCTAGATGGCCCGGTCATAAATTAGTAGAAAACACATACATTATCTTTACTTCGGACAATGGAGGTATGGAAGGGAAAGCAGAAATTTTTACAGATAATTACCCTTTAGATCGAGGAAAAATTTCAGCAATGGAAGGAGGTACTAGAGTGCCTTTAATTGTTACAGGACCAGGTATTGAAAAAGGAGTTCAGTCTGATGTGGTGGTAAATGGATTGGATTTTTATCCAACTATTTTATCCCTTACAGATTCAAAACAGCCAAAGAATAAATCCTTTGATGGGTCTGATATCTCGGAATTATTATTAAAAGACCCAACTAATTCCAGTTTAGTAAAAAACCAGAATGGGGATACCCGAAAAACAATGATGTGGCATTTTCCGCATGGTATTGCATTAGAAAGCACCATTAGAGTAGGAGATTACAAATTAATTAGAAACTACGATTCCATAAATAACCCAAATACTGAATCTTTGGAACTTTACAGACTTTACAATTCTGAAGGAAAAAAAATAGAGCGTGTTGACATTGAAGAATCTAAAAATTTAGTGAATGAGCTCCCTGAAAAAACGAAACAACTAAATGATAAACTAAAAGAGATGCTTACAGAAATGAAAGCTAGTTATCCCTATTATAATCCCCAATATAGAGAAGCCTTACCTTATAAAGAAAATGTACCTACTGTTTTATCCCATGAAAATAACCAAAGTGAAGTCACATTCTCTTTTGAAGAGCATGGTGCAAAAGTGATAAAAGCAAACCTTATTTATACGTTAAATGGTGGTGAACGTTTTGAAGAATGGTTTCAAACACCGGCAGAAGTCATGAATACCAAAGTAAAGATTACATTACCAAAAGGTACAACACATTATGTGATCAATCTTATTGATGAAAATAATTATTTAGTGAGCTATCCATTAATGGGACAGAAAAAAAGAGGGAAAAAGCAATTTTATACTAATGCTTTGAAAAATTGAAACTATAATTAGTTTGGTTTTGTAGTTATTTTAAAAAGCCGGTAGCAACGCTATGGTTTTTTGGTTGATTTATCACCAGTTCCAAACTGGCTGCAGCGGTGGTAATGATTCCGTTATTATTTTTATTTTAGTGTTGATCAGTACTATTTTTGTTTTTAAACAAGATTCGGGTAAACCAAACAAAAACTATAAGACTCCATAAACCTAAGAATGGACCTAAGTCTATTAAACCAGTATCGGCTGGTGCTTGGGGGAAAGTTAACATATTTAAGGTTAAAAGACCTGCTGAAATCAGGCAGCCAATCCATCCCAATAGTTTATTAAAATTAGAACTTTTCGCAATGTTAATTCCGAACAAAAACCATGATATCGTTATAAAAATATCGAAAGCAACATCCAGTCCCGCTTGCACTCTGTTTGCTCCTTTAAAAGATGCCTTTAACAATGATTTTGCTTCTTCAGAATTCGCTGCTTCCATTGCAGTGTCATGCCATATAAAATTTGCCTGTTGAACCACAATAAACGAACAAGCAATTGCAGCTCCGATTATGCCAAATAAATAAGCTATTTCAAGTGTTGGTGTGTGAGACTCCTTTTTTAAAAAACTGTAAAGTCCCATAAAAGCAATAATCCACAATAAAGGAAAAGCGAACCCTAGCAATCTGCTTAAGTAATCGGGAATAAACGGCAGAACAGCCGCTGAGAAATAAAATATAATTGAAAGAATCCCAGATATTGCCCCAGTTTTTTCTAGATGATGTATGGTGCTCTTCTTTGATTTCATATTTTTTATTTATGGTAGACTACTGACTAGTAAAATTGGTGATCATTGTTTGAGGTAAAAATGTTTTCCCCATATAGGCAAGAATTATATAAGTCTTTCAATTACATAGACGCAAAATATTTAGGAATAGTTGCCTCCTTTTTTAATTGGGAAATGCTTTTTACAGCTTATCAGGAGGGTTCAGTCTTACTTTCAAGTAACTGGAAATGGAAAAGTGACTGTCCAAAAAATAGGCCAGTTAATGGAACCCATTTTGAAATATTGGTAGAGTCCAATAAAGCCCCGCTTCCGCTAGTCTATGACCAGTAGTTTAGGACACGAGTAAGCAGAAACAAAAAACACTGAAAATCATAGGATTAACAGTGTTTTGATACCACTTAAAATGGTTAAGTCGGGATGACAGGATTTGAACCTGCGACCCCACGCCCCCCAGGCGTGTGCGCTACCGGGCTGCGCTACATCCCGAAATTGGTTTGCAAAAGTATAAATTTTAATGGAATCTTGATGCTGATTTGTAGTAATAAAAAGGCAGCTACCTATTCTTAAATAAAAACTTAACTCCCTAACAGAAACTCTCTAATTTCAATACAAAAAGCTTCTCTGGCCTCCGCTGAGTCATTATTGGGATTTAATAAAAAATAACTCAGTGTTTGGCTTTGGCAAAATTCATCTAAATCCTTACCCTTCCACATATGATAGCTCATCAATAAAGTATTGTAATCTATTTTATAAGGTTTATCTTCTTTATCAAACCCATTTAGGTATAAATTCAACATGAAAATGGAGTAGTCTAAGTTTTTACAATCATCCACTAGAAAGGAGGAAATCTGAATAGGTTTTTTATAGTCCATTTAGTTACCCTGTTAAGATTTGGCCCAAGATTTATTTTCACAGAAATGGTATCAATTGCCCATCTGTTATTATAAACCTCCATAACCTTAGGAGTTTCAAAAAAACTCCTCGTAACTAAATATACTCAAAAAACCTTTATTGCCTATCTGTAGAGTGTAAAATGTCCAACGTATTGCTGTTTGTCGCTATCGTTGGCATTAACAACATACCAGTAATCACCAGTCGGCAATTCATTTCCTTCATATTTACCATCCCAACCTTTAACTTCATCCAATATGGCAACAACCCTACCATATCTATCGTAAATCTTGACCTCCAAATTCGGAAAGAATTCCCTGTTTCCTATTGTCCAATAGTCATTGAGGTTGTCACCATCCGGTGTGAAAAAATCTGGCATTTCGGGCATCCCGTCAAAATCAAACGGCATCACTAAATTGGCAACACAACCATTTTGATCTCTAACCATAATATTCACATTTGCATCCATGCTAATTGTAAAAATATTGGTTTCTCCAAATGATTCTCCTTGGAAAAAGTATTCATACCCACCAAATCCGCCGGTGGCAATTGCCTGTATTTCTGTTGGTCCTATCTTTTCGGCCTCCAAAACCAATGGTTCATAAGCATCAATTTCAAACTCAACAAATGTTACACAACCGTTTTGATGATACACATAGACTGTATGTTCCCCTGGTGGTAAATCTCCATAGACCCTTTGGTCATTGGCCAATTGAATATCATCCACATCCAACGAAAACAAAAGGTTTGGCAATAACGAACTATCTGCAACAGAAACGGTTGCCGTGCTGTTTGGAAAAATACCATCACAACCATACTGAACAATAGGTTCTACCATTAATTCAATACCAACACCTATCTCAGCTACAATGTTGGTCTGGCATCCGTTGGCATCCCTCACAAAAACCACATAGGTTTCCCCTCCTTGAAGACCATCAAAAAACATAGTGTCATTTTGAACAAAATCTACATCGTCTGCTGAATTTATACTTGTGTAATAGGGAGCTGTCCCACCAGTAACATCCAAAGTCAATGTCCCATCCATATCACCAAGGCATATTTCTGGAGTGGTGGAAGCAATCCCGGCCAATAACTCCATAGGTTGTGTTATTTCCACCGTTCTTGTAATGGTACACCCTAAGTCATCTTGAATAATTACATCATACGTTCTAGGGGACAAATCATTAAATGTTTTTCTGTTTGGGTTGACAGGGTCGTCTCCTTCAAAAAACTCACTTAATGTATCTGATATAGAATATCTAATATCTCCAGTACCTCCACTGGCCTCAATAATAATTTGCCCATTAGTATCACCATGGCACATAACGGGTACCGCTTCCAAGTATTCCAATACCAAAGGTGGTTTTGGCTCAATAACTATTGGTGTAGAAATTGCTTCACAACCTCCACTCTGGGCATACACATAATAGGTGCCTGGATCAAGGTTTCTAAATATTCCTGAATCTTGGGCAGGCCTAACGGTAGTGCCAGCCGTTGGATATGGAGGAACGTCGGAATTCAACAATGTATATATGTAGCTTCCTATGCCACCAAATGCTTCAGAACGAATGATTCCGGTTGCTTCTCCAGCACAGTTAATGGTTGCATTAGTCAAATCCAATGCTATTACCAAGGGTGCCGCCGGATCCAAAGAAATCTGATTGGAACTTTCAAACGGACATCCATTGGAATTTTGAACCTCATATTGGAATGGTCCTGGATCAATTGTAATATCCGCAGTAATTTCCACACTTGTTAGACCTGTGCCAAACGGCGTAAATGTATCAGCAGTTCCTGCTCTTCGATAAAAATAGTCCACTCCAACTTCTGGATTGGTAACTGTTAATTCCATTCTACCTAAATCCCCACAACCTGGAGGTTGAAGTTCAACCAATTCGGCAATTACAATTTCTGGGTCTTGAACGGTTATGGGAACGGTGGTAAAACTACAGTTCCACCCGTCAAAAATTGTGATTGTATAATCCCCAGCGGCTAAATTCGCAAATGTTGGAGTTGTTTGAAGGCCACTATTGGTACCATCCGTTATTCTATTCAGTTGATACAAGTAATTTCCGGCACCTTGACCTCCCAATATATTATGTGCTTCTATAATACCATTATTATCATTGTTACATGCTAGCGGACTGACCACCTGAATATCTGCTGTTATTGGTGTTGGTAGTGGAAGGTTTATCAAAGTAGTTTCTTCACAACCTCTAAAGTCCCTAATATTTACAGTATAATTCCCTGTAGACAAATCCTGAAAAATTGGGTTTGTATTTGGATAATCGACCAAAACAGTAGTACCATCCGGAGCAATAAGCTGATATTCATAGGTTCCCCAACCACCATCTCCTGTAGCGGTAATCTCCCCTAGTCCAGGAACATTACAGGTAACATCAGAAGTTTGGATTGCAGTGACCGATAATGCTCTATCTGGGGATCTAACGGTAGCAATATTACTTGTAACATCACAGAATGGTGTATCCGATGCTTCAACATAAACAATTAGATTACCCGCTGGTAACCCAGTGATAATTTCTGGACTATTAATTGGCGCATTGGTATCAAAACTACCGGTTACACCTGTAGTGGTTTCAACCCCTAGGTTATCTCTTGAGAATACTTCGTAATTGTATGCTCCACTATAATTATTGATTTCCAAACTAATTTCTCCATCATTACCATTAAAACAAGTAACAGGTCTTACCTCTGCAATTACTGCTTCGATATTATTGTATTCGGGCATATTGACTGTTGTAGTCAAGTACGAACATCCTCCATTGCCAATATCTGTAACTGCAAAAATATAATCGCCCGGTGTTGAAATAGGCCAAACCACCCGGTCAGTACCTCCAGAATTCATGGCAGGTTCCGAGCCTAAGGGCAAAATCTCAACTTCGTAGTTTCCAGCACCCTCGTTTACAATGATTGTAATGGATCCTGGATTTACACCAATTCCTGAAGTGTCGCAAGTTAGTGGGCTCACACTATAACTAAAGGTAATATCTGTAGGTGTATTAATATTGACCGTTGTCATCTCTTCACAGCCATTCTGATCTCTTGCCGTAAGAATAATACTCTGATCAGTTCCATTGTCAATAACTTCAAAAGTATTGCTTGTTTGGAAGTTTGTACCATCAAATTGTGGCGTTCCATCATTCATGCTGTAGGTATATGGACCCGTTCCCGTAGCTGTTCCGGTACCATCACCATTCGTATCTGTAAAAATGGTTATGGTCGCTGTACTAAATTGGTTGCTTGATGGGTTACAACTGAATTCCGTATTTATGGCATCAACTTGTAAAAGTGTTGGCTCACTAATAAGAATATTTCCTGAACGATCTGTACATCCCCTATCTGAAACCACTTCTACTTGATATGTATCTGGTGCTAAATCATCGAATACAGGAGATGCTTGAGGTCCCGCCATAATAGTGGAACTGGCGCCATCATATAAAATATAACTTAAAGGAGTATCTGTATCACTCCCTGGTTGTAATTCCACAGAAATGGTACCGTTATCAGCTCCATTACATGTAATTTCCGTACTTGGAGTGGCTGTAATAACAGGCGTGTTAACCGTGGAAACATTTACAATGGCCTCATCTGTACATAAGGGGCTTGTATTGGAACTTAAATCGGTAACCAAAATATTATAATCTCCAGGCAATACACCTGTGAATGTATTCGAGCTCTGTGCAGGCCCAATATTGGCCAGTGTTCCAGCATCTCTTAGTTGAAATTCAAAGTTACCACTACCTCCAGTAGTATTTACCGTTATTTCACCATCACCTGCATTACACGTTGGGAAAGAGGTTGCATCAGCTGTTATGGCAAAGAAATCAAAAACATCAGCTGCTATAGTAGCTGTACATCCATTACCGTCCCGTATCGTAATCACATAACTTCCTGGGTTTGGAACCACAAAATTTACACTACTTTGAAAACCACTACCAATATCATACATAAAGGTTTCTTCAGGTAGACCTGAACCGGTAGATAGTGGGGCAGTCACATTAATTTGATAACCACTGGTTGCTGTACATTGATTTATAACGTCAATGGCCGGTGCTGGGATTCCTGCTTCTTGCGTTACCGTAACCGTTGTTAAGGCAGTACATCCGTTGGCATCTTCTACGTAAAAGTCATAATCTGAAGGATAAGGTCCTGGTATTTCAAATGTAGTATTCGTACCAAAAACCGTTGGAGCTGGGTCGCCATTTGGAACATAGGCGTACCCAAATGGTGCAGTTCCACCAAACCCTCTTACCGTTACAAGAGCTCCAGCATTACAGGTGGCCTCCACATTATTATCTACAACAATTGAAGGTGAACTAAATCCAATAAAAACCAAAGTACTGGAACTACAGCCCGAATCTGTATCCGTAACTATAATTTGGTAATTTCCGGGTGCAAGTCCCGTATAGGTATCGTTAAATGGAATGGGTTCGGATGTATACGTGTCTGGTCCAACTTCAATGGCACCTGTATCTGTGTTTTCAAGCGTTACAGTAAAATTTCCTGGATTTGAGGAAATTCCCGAGACCTCATAATCAATTCCACCACTACCTGCTACATTACAGGATGCCGTGGATGAATTTGCCGTAACGGTTACCGGATTGGTTGCCGTAATCGGGTCTATCTCCTCAATATAAGTACACCCATTTGCATCCCTTACCTCAACGAAGTAGGTAACGCCAAAGGTTACCTGACCAGTGAAATCATAAATATCCCCTGGTCCAGGAGTATTATCCGCTGGATTAAAAGCAGGTTCACCTACCAATCTAAATTCATAGGGGGCAGTACCTCCCGTTGCTTGTACCCTATAGGTAAAAGCAGAACCGGAACACACCGCTGGAGGAGTGTCCAAGGGTATTAAATCCAATACATTCTGGTCTATAATAAACTCATCCCTATCCTCACAACCCTGAGAATCAGTAGTTACCACAGTATAATTTCCTAGTGGAAGGTTAGGAAAATTAGCTGTAAGACTTGGGCTTCCCATAGACGATGCCACAGCAACCCCATTTACGTCCAACAATATATAATCAAAAGGTGCCACGCCACTACCTCCGGTAATTGCTACTGATGCCGAACCATTTACGTTTCCTAAAGAACATACAGCATCAGTAGGAGTAACGGTTGCATCCAGAGCCACGCTGCTGCCTATAGTCACGTTATATGCTGGACTAACACAACCTCTGCTATCCCTAACCATAAAACCACCATGGGTTCCCGGACCATATCCTGAAAAAATGTTTTGGGAGCTAAATGTTGCTCCATTATCATTACTGTATTCATACGGTGGAATTCCTTGTGAAGTGTCAGCTATCACTTCCACAATTCCACTGGTTGCATCACCACATTGTGTATCCGTCCCAATAACAGAACCTGCTATGGTTTCAGGTGGGGTAATGGTTATAATATTTGATTCGGTAGTACAGCCTTCACTATCCGTAATCAAAAATTGATAGGTAGTATCCGAAACTATTGAACCGTCATTAGGAATACTATAGACAAAGGAGTTTCCTGTAATGTTGTTGTTATCTGATGAATATCCTCCACCATTAATCTGAACTTCATAGATGTCATAGTCACCTCCTGAAGTGTATCCATTACTGATATTTACTTGAATTTGTGCAGGAGGACCTGCACAATCCAATTCTTGAATGGTAGTTGCCAATGCAGTTACTTGCGGTTCTATTGTTGCGGTTACCGTATCTCTACAATCATTGGCGTCCACAACTTCTATACTATAATTTCCCGGGGTAAGGCCAGCAAAACTATTGCTAGCACCCAAGGCCCCTCCATTGATTCTATATTGATATGGGGCTGTACCCAAAGTAGCATTGACCACTAAGGTAGCTGCATTGAAATTATCGTAACAAAAATCCGAAGCAGTTGTATCCAATGTTAGCGTAGGTGCCTCCAGAGCCGTAAGTGTAAAACTATCCGTTATGGTACAGCCATTAGCATCAGTAACACTAACTTGATATAACCCATCTTGGGAAAGGTTTGAGAAAACACTTCCATTTTTTGGTCCTCGAGTAGAACTATCGGGTTGTGTCAATGTATATCGATTACCTCCCCAACCACCAACGGTATTCACCCTAACGGCGCCAATATTTCCGTTTTGACAACTCATATCGGTCACGTCTAAACTGGAAATAGCAAAGGCCGTTGAAGGTTCCTCTATTGTAAGGGTTGCAGTATCCGTACAATTGGTATCTTCATCGGTAACGGAGATGACATAACTTCCTGCTGCCAATCCGGTCAATGGTATAATTCCGCTATTTTGACCCGTGAACGGTGTTCCTCCGTCTATATCATAACTATATGTAGTATTAAAACCATCAACCAAAAAACGACCTTCTCCATCAGAATCTCCAACACAGGTGACCACTTTGGTTTGTTGTGCTTGAACACCTATTGAGCTGATATCTGTAATCGCGTAGTTCTCATCATACGAACATCCTTCATTATCGGTTACCCTAAACGTGTATGTTCCAAGTCCCAACCCGTTAAATGTGCTCACTATTCCATTATCAACAATACTTGCTGTTGGGGCAATAATTTCATAATTATAAGGTCCAGTCCCGCCAGTTACAACTAATGCAACTGAAGCCGTAGTAGTGATACAATCCAAACTGGAAATGGTAAAAGCTATATCCGTAGGTTTATCAAGAACATTGAAGACAATATCCGGTAAAGTTTGAACACACCCATTGGCATCCCGTATCAGAGGAGTATACGTTCCTACTCCCAAGCTTGCAAAAACCGGATTTGTACCAAACCCAGCTCCAACACTATATTCATATGGAGCAGTTCCACCTGAAATACCAGAAATGGTAATCTGCCCACCACTTTCATCTGCACATGTAGGCACTGTATCCGGAGTAGCTGTAGCATTTATATTTGATGGAGTTCCTATTGTTCCTACTACAGATGATGTGTTACAGGTGAAGGAATCCTGTTCATATCGTAAAACGATATCATACGTGCCAGGAGCCAAATTAGAAAATACATTACTGGTTTGATAGGTGGCTCCATTATCGTTACTATATTCTATCTCATATCCAAAACCATTGGTGACATTTACAGTAATTCTACCATTATTTGAACCTCCACAATTTGCATCTTCTTCTGTGATATTGAAAGTTGGGGGTGGAATATCAGGTACGTTTACCGTGGCACTTCTCTGGCAACCATTGGCATCTTCTACCAAAATGGCGTAGGTAGCCGCTGCGGTGACTGTAAAAGATGTAGTACTAGTATATGTTGAACCAAATGCCCCACCATCTACACTAAAACGATAGGGTGCAGTACCCCCTGTGGTTGTCAAGTCCACATCAACCGAAGTAGCTCCACAACCAAAACTAGCAGAAGCTGTAGCTATAACATCCAAAGCGCTAATTCCATTACCGATTTCAATAACACTTCCACCAGTGTCCGTGGTGATGGTTTCTGAACAATCATTGGTATCTACTCTAATACTATATACACCTGGGCCAACATTGTCAAAAGTGTACGAATCCAATCCATTTGGGCCGAAGGTATCCACAGTTACCCCGTTTTTTATCAAACGATAGGTATAAAAACCAGGTACTCCAGAAACCTGAACATCGATACTTCCTAATTCACTGCTACATAAAATATCATTAGCGGTAACATCTACCGTAATATCAAGGCTTTGAACATTTACGGTATTTGAAGGGAATAAACAGGCACTGGCAGAAACGTTTTTTAATCGAGCCCAAACCATATAATTACCAGGGGTGGTAATATCAAAGTACGGATCATCTTGATAAGGTCCAGCTGAACTGTTTAAACTATACTCATAACCGGCTGGAACATTGGTAACCTCTACCCTACCAGGATTTCCACAAATAATATCTTCATTGATCAACTGTGGATCCAATGGGTTTAACGTTGACTTAAAATAGAAGTATTGTCCAGAATCCACACGAACCCTAAATTCTCCAGCAGAGTCCAAACTATAGGTTGACCCCGTGCCAACTGTATTCCAAGTACATGCAGCGTTAATGGTTGGACAATCATCAACAACTGTGGGTGCGCAAGTATTTGGGTCTAATTGTTGCCACTCATACGAACTACCGGATTGACTAAGTGTTAGGTTTCTAATATCACTAGTACCGCACAAGAAAAATTTTGCCAAGGTACTACCATCATTAGGACACACCACTTCTTCATTGGCGCCTTGAATGATAGTCATGAACATACTAGCGGAACTGAAAATCTGGGATTTGTCCGAAGAAATATCAACTGGTGAAATTTCTGAAGCTTTTTCAGAATGAGGTTGGGGAGTACCGGATACAATAGTTTCCAGTATTCTGTTGACCTCTGTTTTTGCTAGTACCGTGGAACAACATATTGAAATGAACACCAGCAACACGGCAAATAGCAAATGCCTTGTTTTTTGAGGAAGCATAGGTTAAGTCTTGTTATGGTAGAATATGTTCGGATTTGGGACCTAAATATTCTATATAGTAATTATCTAATCTTATATAATTCTCTTTATCTTCGACTATATAAAGTCGTAATTCGTCTATAAAATCTATTATTTCAACGTGAAATTATGAAAAAAAGTGCGTTCGTTCTCTATTTTTTCGTTGTAATGCTCACCTCATCTTGTGCTCAAAAATCGGATAGTGGCATTAATCTTCCCAAAAAAATTGACTTTACGGCCAAACTTATTGTTGATGGAATCCAAAATCCTTGGGGTATGGCTTTTCTTCCAAATGGAGGTATACTAATCACTGAAAAGGCTGGTGAAGTGCTTCTTTATAAAAATGGTAGAACAACCAAAATATTAAATGTTCCTGAGGTTTATGTTAGAGGTCAGGGTGGACTTTTAGATATTGAACTTCACCCAAATTATAGTGAAAATGGATGGGTTTACCTATCCTACTCCTCTTCAAGTGGAAGTGGAAAAGGAGGAAATACCACTATAATGCGGGCCAAGCTGGACAATAACTCCCTTGTAGAGAAACAAGTGCTTTATAAGGCAACTCCAAATACAACCAAAGGGCAGCATTTTGGCTCTCGTTTGGAATTTGATAATCAGGGCTACCTCTATTTTTCAGTTGGTGACAGAGGAAATAGGGATGTCAACCCTCAGAATATTGCAAAGGATGGAGGAAAAATCTATAGAATCCATGACGATGGTACCATACCTAAAGACAATCCATTTGTCAATGACACCAAGGCTAAAACGGCGATCTACAGCTACGGTCACCGAAATCCACAGGGGTTGGCAATGCATCCAGAAACTGGACAACTTTGGGAACATGAGCATGGCCCAAGAGGCGGTGATGAAATAAATACCATAGAAAAGGGAAGGAATTATGGGTGGCCCGTAATTACTTACGGAATCAACTATAGCGGAACAAAGATTACATCGGAGACTTCAAAATCCGGTATGGAACAACCTGTTCATCAATGGACTCCCTCAATAGCTCCTTCTGGAATGACATTTGTGACTTCAGATAAATACCCTAATTGGAAAGGAAATTTATTGGTGGGGTCTCTAGCTTTTCAATATTTGGAACGACTCGTTCTGGAGAATAACAAGGTAGTCTATCGGGAAAAACTATTGAATGGTATGGGAAGGGTTAGAAATGTTCGCCAAGCACCTGATGGTTATATATATGTGGGAATTGAAGGAAAGGGTATATTCAGATTAGAACCAAAATAAATTCTGCAACTTTATTTCATAGCTTCAAGAGCATTTTTCACAGACCCGTATTGCTTGAGTGCCTTCTCTGCCTGATCATAATCCAATCCAAGTTCTTCCACCAAGTAGCGTGTTCCCCTATCAACCAATTTATTATTACTTAGCTGCATATTGACCATTTTATTTCCTTTTACCCTACCAATTCGTATCATTAAGGCGGTAGAAATCATGTTTAATACAAGTTTTTGGCTTGTACCGCTTTTCATTCGGGTACTTCCGGTAACAAATTCCGGTCCTACTTCAATTTCTATGGAAATGTTAGATTCTGTTGCCAATGGGGAACCTGGATTGTTCGTAATACCGGCAGTTAACAGTCCATTTTTTTTAGCTTCCCGAATTCCCCCTAGTACATAGGGTGTAGTACCTGAAGCAGCAATCCCTACTACAACATCTTTTTCATTTACATCAAATTCTTCAAGATCTTTCCATGCCTGTTCCGTACTATCTTCAGCAAATTCAACAGCTTTTCTTATGGCTACATCACCTCCGGCTATAAGTCCGATTACCTTGCTGTGAGGCATACCAAACGTAGGCGGAATCTCTGATGCATCCAAAATCCCTAATCGACCGCTTGTTCCAGCTCCAATATAAAAAAGGCGGCCACCACTCATAAAACGTTCGGCAATCATATCTACCAAAACCGTAATCTGTGGAATTACCCTAGAAACAGCTTCAGCTATTTTTTGGTCTTCTCTATTGATACTTTCTAAAATGGTACTTGTGTCCATTTGCTCCAAATCATCATAATTTGAAGGGGTTTCTGTAATTTTCTTATAATTAACTTTCATTACAAAAGATGAATCTCTTGATTTCTAAAGAGGTTTAAAAGGTTATCATTGGGATCCAATTCCGTAATCATCGTATTAATTGCATTAATATTACAGGTTTTATAGCGATGCTGGGAATTCAATTTTTCGGATATCGACAAAAGTACAGTTTTTTTGGAAGCATTGATAACTGCTTTTTTAACTTGTACAATATCCCAGTCAAATTCTGTTAAACCAAACAACGAATCTACATATCCAGTTCCTATAAAACTATAGTCCACTCTTATTTCAGACAATTGGTGAATTGTGCTTGGCCCTATGGATATTTGGGAGTCTGGAGAAATTTCTCCCCCTATAAAAATTACCTTTACATTGGGTTTCACCAACAATTCCATAGCCACGGGAAGACTAAGCGTAAAACATGTAAGCTTTATATTATCAGGTATTTGCCTGGTCAACTCAACACATGTTGTACCCCCATCAATAAATATTACCCCACCTTCCTTTAATAGTATTGCGGCCTTCCTAGCTATGTTTTTCTTTTCTTCAAGAGCATAAACATTGGTATTTCTGGCTGTTGAATGTGTAAAACCCAATGCAATTGCTCCTCCATGCACTTTACGGAGCTTATTCTCAGCGTCCAGTTCTTTCACATCCCTACGAGCTGTATCAATGGAAACATCCAACATCTCTGCTAAATCAGCAAGTAATACCCTGTTGTGCAGGGCAACCTCATTTAATATGGCTTTTTGTCGTTCTTCTTTAAGCATTTAGGGTTGTAACTAATTCAGCAAAGATAGTAAAATCCCAATTTTGCCGTTTTTTATTGTTTTTAAATTAATAAAACGTTAAAAAAGCATTAAATAGCATAAATAGCTGCATAAAACAGCAAAAAGTAAAAGATTGCATTTACATTTGCAATTCATTTAGATTTAATTTTTTCCTTATCATATGGCTAAGACAGTATTATCACCAAACAGTATCACCTTTCCACAGGACGAAGAATCCAGAAAATTTGAAAAAATCAACACTTCGGTACATAACAATTCAAACGACGCCTCTTTTTTTGTAGCAAATGAAATCGCAGATCTTATAAGGCAGCGACAAAAAGAAGGAAAAATGCTCGTTCTTGGATTAGCTACTGGTTCTACCCCAACCAAAGCATATGACTTTTTAGTTAAATTTCATAAAGAAGAAGGGCTAAGTTTTAAAAATGTAATCACTTTTAATTTGGATGAATATTTCCCCATGGAAGCAGATTCCATTCATAGCTACGTTCGTTTCATGAACGAACACCTATTTGACCATATCGATATCAAGAAAGAAAATATCAATATTCCAAATGGAAGACTGGATAGGGAAGATGTTCGTGAATTTTGTGATACCTACGAAAAGAAAATCCAAGATGCCGGTGGAATCGATATCCAGGTACTTGGTATTGGTAGAACCGGACATATTGGTTTTAATGAACCTGGTTCTTCCTTGACAAGCAAAACCCGATTGGTAAGACTTGACCGCGTAACCCGACTTGATGCCGCAAGTGATTTTTTTGGACTTGAAAATGTACCCGCCAGAGCGATAACAATGGGGGTGGGAACCATCATGGCAGCAAAAAAAATTATTCTAATGGCTTGGGGGGAAGGAAAGTCTATAATAGTCAAAGAGGCTGTTGAAGGATCAATTAGAGAATCTGTCCCTGCAACTTTCCTTCAAAACCATCCAAATTGCAGTTTCGTAATAGATGAAGCTGCGGCATCTGAACTTACACGTATAAACACACCATGGCTAGTGAGCGAATGCCAATGGAATGAAAAATTGATTAAACGAGCGACTCTTTGGCTTTCTGAAAAATTAAGTAAGGCTATTTTAAAGCTTACTAACGAAGATTACAACGAATATGGAATGGGAAGCCTTATTGCCGAAGTGGGTTCTGCAGAACACATCAACCTTATTGTATTCAATCAATTGCAACGCACCATCACTGGTTGGCCTGGAGGAAAGCCCAACGCAGATGACAGCCAAAGACCTGAACGTAAAAATCCATACCCAAAAACCTCATTGATTTTCAGTCCGCATCCAGATGATGATGTAATATCGATGGGAGGAACACTACTTCGCTTGGTAGATCAGGGCCACAAAGTACATGTTGCCTATCAGACTTCAGGAAACATTGCCGTTTTTGATGATGAAGTAATTCGATTTCTTGATTTTGCAACAGAAATTCAAGAAGGAAATAAAGAGCTCGAGCAAAAATTCTCTGAAGTCCGGGAATTTTTGAAAACAAAATCACCTGGACAAATTGATAGCCCTGAAATACAAAAAATAAAAGGGTTAATCAGAAAAGGAGAAGCTCTGTCCGCATGCAGATATTGTGGTGTGAAAGAGGAAAATGCCCATTTTCAGAATTTACCTTTTTACGAAACAGGCGCCGTGAAGAAAAAACCTCACACTGCAGAAGACGTTCAAAAAACTTATGATCTTTTAAACGAAGTAAAACCCCATCAAATATTTGCGGCAGGGGATCTTTCCGACCCACATGGTACCCACCGAGTATGCCTTCAAGTAATCTATGAGGCAATTGACAGGTTGGTTGCCGATAAGGTTGACTGGATAGATGACTGTTATTTTTGGCTCTACCGGGGTGCTTGGCAAGAATGGGATATCGCGGATATGGAAATGGCGGTTCCTATTGGACCTAAAGACATGGAGCGAAAGAAAAATGCCATTTTTAAACATCAATCCCAAAAAGATGCCGCAATGTTTCCAGGAAATGATGACCGTGAGTTTTGGCAGCGTGCTGAACAGCGAAATACCGAAACAGCAAGAAGGTATAACCAGTTGGGAATGGCAGAATATGAGGCCATGGAAGGTTTTGTAAGATATAAATTCAACTAGTAGGAAAAAAAAGAGGCCTTGATCAAGGCCTCTTTTTTATATTAAATCTATTTTCTTACCATAAGGTTTTAACACGGGGTTGTTCGCATCTAATTCTGTGATTAGATAATCAACAGCATCAATATCACATATTTTATATCGTTGTCCGGAATTAATTTTTTCAGAAATAGATGGAACCACCACTTTTTTGGATGCTTTGATCATTGCCTTTTTAACTTGAACTATCTCCCAATCAAATTCGGTAACACCGTCAGTTGGGTGTATGCTGTTAACTCCTAAAAAACAGATATCGGCCTTTAGTTCCGATAACACCCCTATGGGGCTGCCACCAATGGTGATTTGTGAATCCTTATTAATTTTTCCTCCAATAAAAATGATATCAATATTCGGTTTTGGCAACAATTGAACCGCAATCGGCAAACTTGGTGTAAAACATGTTATTTTAAGATGCGGAGGAATCAGCCGGGAAATCTCAAGATTGGTGGTACCTCCACTTAATAAAACAACCTGTCCATCTTTAAGTAAAGAAACAGCCTTCTCCGCTATCTGTGACTTTTTTTCCAAGGAATAAATTTCACGGTTAACATAGCTATAGTGATTAAAACCCAATGAGATTGCCCCACCATGAACCCGTTTTAGCTTATTATCGTCGTGTAATTCTTTGATATCCCTTCGTACCGTATCAGGTGAAACCTTTAAAATTTCAGCTATATCTGCCAACAAAACCTTGTTGTGTATTCGTACTTCATTCAATATTACTTGGTGGCGTTCTTCCTTGAGCATGTGATTTTACTATTTAAGATGGATACAATAGTTGTCGAAAAATAAGGTAAAAATTGGCTTGTCCAAAACTCTAAATTACAAATATTGCATAAACTTGCAATATTTGCGGTATTTTGCATATTTTTGATAAAGACCATTTATTCATTTTAAGATAAGAACACTAATCCTCAACGAATTACTAACTCAAATGCGAAAAGCAAAAAATCAACTTTATGAATGAAAAAATCTCGCGCCAAATGCTGTTTTTGGTTTGTATGGTATTAAGTACCAGTGCATTTTCCCAAAATTCAGGTTCCTTCTCGGGAACAATCACAGACATTAGAAATGGAACACCTATTCCCGGTGTTTCCGTATTTATCGAAAACACTGCTTATGGAACCGTAACCGATTTTGACGGTAACTACAGCTTTCAAGTTGACCTACCAGAATCAGACTATCTTCTTGTTGCCAGCTATCTTGGATATTCAACGGAAAAATTAAATGTGAGTTATTCCGGTGGTGACATAGCCAACAACTTTACCTTGTCAGAAGATCTCTTAAGTCTTGATGAGGTTGTTGTTACCGGAAACCCCTCAGGTGTCAACAAACGAACTTTGGGTAACGCCATATCCTCCGTAAAGTCCGAAGATCTTGTAAACAATGGTGCCATTGCAGTAGATCAGGCCATTTCTGGTAAAGTATCTGGTGCTCTTGTACAACAGAACTCAGGTGATCCGGCAGGTGGTATCAGCATCAGACTTAGAGGGCCAAGCACAGTTCTCGGAAACTCAGATCCACTTTATATTGTGGATGGGATTATAATCAGCAACTCAAGTAATAGTAACAACTTGGTTGACTTAGGTGGAAATTCCCAAAACAGATTAGTAGATCTAAACCCCAACGACATTGAACGTATAGAAATTATAAAAGGTGCGGCCGCAGCGGCAATCTATGGTTCTAGGGCAAGTAATGGTGTAGTTCAAATTTTCACAAAAAGAGGTAAGTCAGGAGATCCTAAATTCACCTTTACCACCAATGTTAGGGTAAATGAATTGCGAAAAGAAATAGACTACAATACAGTTCCTTTGGCTTGGGTAGATCCTTTTGATCGCGAAAACCTGGAGACCGTTGCGGTGGAACGGTACAACTATCAGGATGAATTTTTTCAATCTGGATTTGGAATTGAAAATTTCTTATCAGTAAATGGCGGAAATGAAAAAACATCCTACTATATTTCTGGATCTTTTCTGGATAATGAAGGTGTAATTAAAAATACTGATTTCCAACGTATCGGATTCAAAACAAATATTACCCAAAAGGCTTTTGATTGGCTAGACATCAGTGCAGGTTTAAATTTTACACGAAGTGTTAGCAGTGACATTCCAAATGGAGGAATAAATGCTGCTTATGGAGCAATAACTGGTTTTGTTTTCAGCGATAATTCCATCAATCCTTCTCCCGATGATTCTGGAGTTTATCCAGTCACTTCACTTCTTGTCCCTAGAACTAATCCCGCTGAAGCAGTGAATCGTTTTGACTTTGGACAAAAAGTAAATCGGATAATTACAAGTATCGGATTAAATGCAAAGATTACTGAAAAGTTACGGGCAAGCTATTTGTTGGGATTGGATTTTTATAATCAATCTGCAACGGCCTTTATTCCTATTAACAATACCTCTCCCAACGGTAACGGTTTTTCCAGAAGAGCGGACATTAATAGTTTTCAGTACAATAGTGATTTAAATCTTACATATCAAACACCAATAACTGATGATATTGAATCGACCACCACATTAGGAGGTTCATGGCAATACGAAGAGTTTGATAGAATTGGCATTGAAGCGGATGGGTTGGCTCCTGTGGTTCAAGTTGCTTCCGATGGAAGTATTTTGGCACAAGGGGAAACACGCTCACAAATATCATACTGGGGCTCATTTTTGCAGCAATCGTTTGGCTATAAAGACAAACTATATCTAAATGGAGCCATTAGATTAGATGGAGCATCAACTTTTGGTGAAGATGAAAGAAACCAATTGTATGCCAAGGCAAGTTTATCCTATGTAATATCTGAAGAGGGTTTTTGGGAAGACACTTTTGGAGATACTTTTAACACGTTCAAGTTAAGAGGCTCTTGGGGGCAGGCAGGTAACCTTACCGCACTTTCCGCTTTCCAAAGATTTACAACTTTGAATCCTTCTTCAATAAATGGTTCTCCAAGTTTAATTCCCGGAACACAGCAAGGGGATTTAGATATTGCACCAGAACGACAGGAAGAAATCGAGTTTGGTTTTGATGCAGGGTTTCTAAACAACAGGTTGGGAATTGAGTTTACATATTATAAACAAGATGTAACCGATCTTTTGTTGCCCAGAGAGCTGGCACCTTCAACTGGGTTTGCGTCCAGAATTGAAAATGTGGGGGATTTGGAAAATAAGGGGATTGAAATTTTGTTAAAAGGTGCTCCTATTAAAACTAACGATTTCTCATGGGACATCACTGCAACTTTTTCACAAAATGAGAATACGGTTACCCGAGTTGCAGGGGGAGGACAATTTTCACTTGCAGGAAGTTTTTCAACCAACTTTGTTATAGAGGGCGAATCTTTAGGTGTCTTTTATAGACAATTTTACGCTCGTGAAGCAGATGGAAGTATCTCTTTGGATGCTGATGGTTATCCGTTTAGGGGAACTACGGCCGATGGGGAAAGCTCCAAGGTACTTGGAGATCCCAATCCTGACTGGTTTGGATCATTGATCAACGAATTTGCATACAAAAATTTCAAATTCAGAATTCAATTGGATGCAGTCCAAGGTTTCGATGTTTTTAACTGGAACAGAAGGCTTTTGGATAATGTGATTTTTGGAGGTGGCTATAATGTCGGTCAAGAGCTTTTGGGCAATCGCCCAAAAGGATTTGGAGGGGCTCAGGCCGGTATCTTCGAAGAATTTGTTGAAGACGGTTCTTTTGTAAAACTGCGTGAATTAGCAATCAGCTATGGATTTAAACCTCCTTTTACCGGAGTGGATAATGTTGAGATAAGTCTTGTTGGTAGGAATCTAATCTCTTGGGACGATTATTCCGGATGGGATCCAGAAATAAACACCGCAGGTCAGAGCAACGGAGTACGAGGTTTTGACTTTGCAGGAGTACCAATTCCAAGAACATATCAACTAGGAATCAATGTTAGTTTCTAATCAAAAAAAAGCTACGATGAAAAACAATATAAAATATTTTATCATTTGCATTTCACTTTCCATAGGACTTGCTTCTTGCGAAACTGATTTCAACAACCCCAATGCCGCAACAGAGGAACAAACTTTTTCTTCTCGTGAGGGTATTTTGGCCTCGGCAGTTGGACTCCAACAACTATACGCTACCACAGGTGTTAGATGGATTATTGAAACACCAGCTATTACTACCAGGGAAGGTGGAATTACAACTACCTTCCAAAACATGATTGAGTTGGAAGATGGAGGCACTGATCTCCCTAATTTTAACTCCAATGTTCAAGGGCTGTGGTCCACAATGTTTCGAGTAATGAAAATTGCGGAAGATATTGAAGCCAATGCCTCCAATATAGAATTGGACGCTGGCACGCAAAGTGGTCTAATTGCCCATGCAAAACTTTTTAAGGCCATGGCCATAGGAAGTTTAGCTCAAAACTATGAACAAGTAATTATTGCAACCAACAATGACAATGATGCTGCTTTTGTATCAAGAAATGATGGTTTTTTGGCAGCCATTGCACTTTTAAATGAAGCCAGTAGCCAATTATCTGCCAATGCGGTCTCAGATGAATTTACCAATGCCATAACCTTGGGCAATATTGATTTGGAAAACACCATTTTGGCAATGACGGCACGCTACAATCTTTTTGCTGGCAATTATGCTACAGCTATTACAGCAGCCAATAGCGTTGATTTGACATCTACCTCTGTTTTTGCATATGATTCCCAAAACCTAAACCCTATTTGGGCCAGGGTTTTTCAAAATGATGCCCCAAACTTTAAGCCAAGAGATAATTTTGGCTTACCAGCGGAATTTACTTTTGATGCTGCTGATGGAAGATTGGCTTTCTACCTTGTGGATTTGGGTGAAACAAATCAAAATGGCTTGCCCATTGAAGATTTGGCAGGCTTTTTCAATGTAAATACCGGTTCATTACCTGTATATATTCCAGATGAAATGAATTTGATTATTGCCGAAGCCAATCTAAGACAAGGAACACCAGATTTAACGGCTGCCACATCCGCTTTGGATGAAGTTTTAACAGATAATGATGATCCTTTTGCTATAAATGCCAACGTTGCCGCATATTCAGGTGACAACACTGCTGATGCCTTACTCACCGAGATCTATAGAAACAGACGGTCAGAGCTTTTTCTTACTGGAATGAGTTTAGAAGATAGCAGAAGGTTTGGAAGGCCTCAACCAAGCGGCGCGGCAATGAATTATGATGAAGAACGTAATAGGAACTTTTACCCCTATCCAGATTTGGAAAGAAATAGTAATCCAAATACTCCTACGGACCCATCAATTTAAAACAGTTTGAGTTGAGTTTGTTAGTTTCAATTTAATCAAGCGAAAAGGCCTACATTTAGTACTTAAGTAGGCCTTTTTATGTATATGCTATGTTAAGAATACTGTACGTAATACCAATATTCCTTTGTCTTTCCTGTGCAACGTCAAGAATTACAAAAAAATCCCCACAAAAAGAATTCAGGGGAGTTTGGATTGCAACAGTTGTTAATATTGATTGGCCTAAAAATGCAAATGACAATTCAGAAAAACAGAAAAGAGACTTTATAGAAATTCTAGATTTCTATCAGAAACTAAACTTTAATGCGGCCATTGTACAAATACGGACAGCTGGAGATGCATTTTACAAAACAGAACACGCTCCATGGTCCAAATACCTAACTGGAAGAGAAGGAGAAGCACCAAAAGAAGACTTCAATAAGCCTTTGGAATGGATGATAGCGGAAACCCACAAGCGTGGAATGGAATTTCATGCATGGCTCAACCCCTATCGTGCCACTTTTGATTTGGATACGGTTGCACTATCTCCGGAACATGACTTCTATCAACATCCAAATTGGATGCTCAAGTATGGTAAAAAATATTATTACAACCCTGGATTACCAGAAGTACAACAAAAACTGACCAGTGTAATTGAAGAAGTGGTTGTAAACTATGATGTGGATGCCATTCATTTTGATGATTATTTTTATCCCTATAAAATCAAAGATGAGGTATTCAAGGATAGTATTGCTTTTCAAACCTATCATTTGCAAAATCAAAATATAGAAGACTGGAGAAGAAGCAATGTAGATTCTTTGGTGAAAAAAGTTCATACAGCCATTAAAAAAACCAAACCATGGGTTCAATTCGGTATAAGCCCTTTTGGTGTTTGGAAAAACAAGAGTACGGATCCAAGGGGCTCCGATACCAAAGCAGGGCAAACTACCTATGAAGATCTTTATGCAGATCCGCTTCTTTGGGTTGAAAAAGGTTGGTTGGATTACTTAGTACCCCAAGTGTATTGGAGTATGAATTATCCTCTTGCCTCTCATAAAGTTATTACCGAGTGGTGGGCCAATACTACCAAAAACACCAATCTATATATTGGCAATGGCACCTATAAAATTAAAAACAACAAGGATAAGGCTTGGAACAAGAAAACGGAAATACCTAAACAGCTTTCGTTGGCCAGGTCTCAAAAAGAAATATCCGGCAACGTTTTCTTCAGTGCAAAATCACTTTTGGGAAAACACGATAATGTCACCAAGATCTTAAAGAAAAAGTTTTATAAACTTCCATCGCAAAATCCAACTGGAATTTCCAAAACGAAAAGGGAAGTGTCCGTTCCAATGGTTGAGTCAATCCAGATAGTGAACAACAACATTAACACTTGTATTTCCCATTCGGACAGTATTCCGCGTTTTTTGAATTATTATGCTTTAAACAAGAAAGTACAAAACCAAAAACTGCTCATTGGAAAGAGTTATCTTTCAGTTGATAAAAATTCTATCTGTAACCAGATACAGTTGACAAAAAAGCAATCAAAAAATGGTGTTGGAATTACCATAATTGATGCCTTCGGAAATGAAAGTAAATTGCAAAAACTAACCATAGAGCCGAATTAAACATGCAAGCGGAAAACCTGGAATTTGAAAGTCCTAAGATAGGCAATATACCAAAAGACAAAGGCGCTTGGGCCTGGATACCATTGCTCTATTTCACACAAGGCATTCCCTATATACTAGTGGTTACGGTATCTGTCATCATGTACAAGCGTTTAGGTATTGGCAATGCAGAAATTGGGCTGTATACCAGTTGGCTATATCTCCCATGGGTAATCAAACCGTTATGGAGCCCATTGGTTGATTTAAATGGAACAAAAAGAAAATGGTTTCTGGGCATGCAGTTTATCGTTGCTTTGTCTTTTTTGGGGATTGGTTTATTTCTTCCATCCAATTCCTTCTTTATCATTACACTCGCATTCTTTTGGATGGCGGCCTTCGCATCCGCTACCAATGATATTGCTTCTGATGGCTATTACATGATTGGCCTGACCCAAAAGAAGCAGTCCTTCTTTATAGGACTGCGAAGTACTTTTTACCGTTTGGCAATGGTAACAGGACAAGGGCTACTGGTCATATTTGCAGGTTTTCTTGAACATAAATATGGAGACAACACAAAAGCTTGGTCCATGACCATGCTCTGCGCAGCAGTCTTGATGATGGTTTTGACCATTTCCAACCTTTTTGTTGCACCTAAATTTGAGGTATCACAAAATAAAACAACTGAAAAACCAGCTGGTTTTTTAGAGGTCTTTGCCAGCTTCTTCAAAAAGAACCAAATAGGGGTGGCCATACTCTTTATACTTACATACCGATTGGGTGAATCGCAATTGGTTAAAATGGCCTCACCTTTTTTATTGGATACTTTAGAAGTAGGTGGCCTGGGATATTCTACAGAAGCCGTAGGAACCATTTACGGTACCGTGGGAGTAATCATGCTTTCCATTGGTGGAATTATGGGTGGTATTCTTATTTCAAGAGACGGATTAAAAAAATGGATGCTCCCTATGCTATTGGCCTTAAACCTTCCCAACGCGCTCTATGCCATTCTTGCCGTTACACAATCTACAAGTTTGGTTGCCGTAGTGGGAACAGTAGTCATTGAGCAATTTGGTTACGGGTTCGGATTTGCCGCCTTTCTAATATATCTGATTTATGTTGCTGAAGGAGTCTCCAAAACTTCGCATTACGCTATTGCAACTGGTTTTATGGCCTTGGGAATGATGATTCCAGGAATGTTGAGTGGTTATATTCAGGAATGGCTGGGGTACGATGGCTTCTTTTTATGGGTAGTCATTGCTGCCTTACCGGCATTTTTGGTACTTAAATATTTAAAATACCCCGAAGATTATGGTAAAAAAACGAATGTAAGCGATGCATAACAGTTTATTATCCTATGCTGAAGCGACAAAAAAACTTACCTTAAAACAAAAGGTGGGTCAGTTGTTCATGCCTGCTGCATTTATCAATGATTCTGAAGAAAATATTCTTAAGATTGAAGGTTTGATACGAACAAATAGCATAGGTGCCATTTGTTTTTTTCATAGTCGGGCAAGCGCAGCAACCAATTTTGAAGGCAAAAAAAAAGTAATCCATAACGATGATAGCTACGAAACGCTAAAAAAACTTGTTATTAGGTACCAAAGAGTTGCAGAATTCCCCTTGCTAGTAGCAATTGATGCAGAGTGGGGCTTGGCCATGCGAATAGAAAAAACTCCCCAGTACCCCTATGCAATCACTTTAGGTGCCATACAAGAAAACAACGATTTAATTTTTGATGTTGGAAAGCAAATAGCAACGGACTGTAAAGAAGCAGGTATCCATTGGAACTTGGCTCCTGTAGTAGATATTAATAATAATCCAGAAAATCCAGTAATCGGGTATCGGGCTTTTGGTGATGACAAAGACGTAGTTTGTGCAAAATCCGAAGCTTATTTGGAGGGCATGAAAAGTGTGGGCATATTAGGAGCTCTTAAACACTTCCCCGGACATGGAGATACCGCCACCGACTCTCACTTGGGATTACCCATAATCAATAAATCAAAAGAAGAGCTGACTGTGAATGAGCTCTATCCCTATCAAAAGCTTATACAGAAAGGAGTTGATGCTGTAATGATCGGTCATTTATCCATTCCAGAATTGGATTCCGAAAATCCATCCACTACCTCATCAAAAATTATAACAGATTTATTGCGAACAGATATGGGTTTTGAAGGTGTCGTTATTTCTGATGCCTTGAATATGCATGCTGTGTCCAAAATGTATCCCAAAAAAGGAATGCTTGAAACCAATGCATTTGCCGCCGGAATGGATGTAATGTGTTTCTCTGAACACTCAAAGGAAGGTATCGAAGAAATAATTGCAAGTGCATCAGAAAAAAGAATAGAAGAGAGTTTCAAAAGGGTCTGGAAATTAAAAGAGCAAGCTTTTTCAAACTTTTCTGAAAAAGAAAATCACAATCCAAAGTTATCCTCAGAATTAAATAAAAAAATAGCGGCGTACAGTATCACAGAGCTCTATGGAAACCCAAATGATATTGAAGAAATTAAAACAAATGATTTTCTCAATCTTTCATTACCCAACCAATCAGTAAACAGTTTTTCTGTAAAAATCGAAGAGAATTTTGGACAAAAACACCATCAGCTGAAAAGCTCCACAATAGAAATGATCAGAGGCAAAGTAGCTAAGCATGAAAATGTTGTGCTAGCGCTCTTTCCACCATCCATAAAACCAAAAAATAAGTTTGGGGTTGATGAAGCGACATTGGAATTCATTCAAACCTTAATTAACAAGAAAAGGGTTTTGATTTATCTCTTTGGAAATCCATATATGCTTGATATACTACAATTGAAATCCAACACTAGCGTGGTGGTGGTTTATCAGGATTTTACAGAATTTCAAGAAGTTGCATATGACCATTTTAGTGGTCAAAAAGAAGCAAAGGGGAAACTCCCTATCACACTTAAAACACTTCAAGTATGAAGACCGATATCATTTCATCCTGGGAAAAGAATGCTTCAGAATGGATCAAGGTAATTCAGCACAATCAGATTCCGTCCCGAAAATTCACCAATAAAGCAATTTTGGATACTATTGCCAGCCTTGATTGTAAAAATTTCGCGGACATTGGATGTGGTGAAGGATGGCTTACACGTGAAATAAGCAAATTGGGAGTTCAAACTGTTGGGTTTGATGCAATAGAAGGCCTCATAGAGGAAGCCAAAAAAAAAGATTCAGGAAGCTACCATGTACTCACTTTTGAGGAAATAATTAAGGGAAAACCGCTACCGAATGCTCCTTTTGATGCAGCAGTTTTTAACTTTTGCCTATATCTGGAGGAAGGGTTGCAAAAATTACTGGGAAACACTTTGAAGTCCATTTCCCGAAATGGTTCCATACTTATTCAGACCTTACATCCATTTTTTCTCATACAGAACGGACTTGCGTATAAAAGTCAATGGTTATCTGATGCTTGGAAGGGCTTACCGGGCAATTTTGAAGATGGGCATTCTTGGTATGCCAGAACATTTGAAAATTGGTCCGAGATACTTGTAACCCTTAAAGATGTCGAGATTACTTTTCAGGAAGTGGTGAATGAAGATGAAAAACCAATTTCATTAATCATTAAAATCAAAAAACTATCATGAAAAAGTACAAGGTTTTGGGACTAATGTCTGGCACTTCGTTAGATGGTTTGGATTTAGCCTATTGTCATCTTTGGAAGAACAATGGTACTTGGGAGTTTTCCATAGAAAATACTAGAGAGATTCAGTACACCGAAAAAATGCAGGGCTACTTAAAAAATGCCATTTACTTATCAGAAGAAGATCATGGTCAATTGCATCAGGACTATGGGGTTTGGCTTGGAGAACAAGCAAGAAACTTTATAGAAGAGCATAAGCTAGAAGTGGATTTTATTTCAAGCCACGGGCATACTTCACACCATAGACCGGAAGATGGTTTTACCTTTCAATTGGGAGATGGGCAACAATTAGCAAACGTAAGTCAACAACAGGTCGTTTGCGATTTTAGGACCAAAGATGTTTCCTTGGGGGGGCAGGGGGCGCCTTTAGTCCCCATTGGAGATCGATTGTTATTTCATGATTATGAATTTTGTTTGAATCTTGGTGGAATAAGCAATATTTCCTTTGAAAAAGATGGAAAGCGAATTGCCTATGATATTGGAATGGCCAATATGCCGTTGAATCATATCACCCAAAAAATGGGATTTGCTTATGATGAGAATGGGGAAATGGCCCGATTTGGGAAATTGGATGCTGAACTTTTGGAAAAACTAAGCCAACTTGAATACTACAAGCTTCCCTATCCCAAATCTACAGGCTATGAATGGTTTACAGAGTGGATTGTTCCTTTAATTGAAGCGTCCAAAACCTCGGAACCCGATTTACTTCATACATTCATCCATCATAATTGTGAGCAGGTTGCATTGGAGGCACACAAATATGCTACAAAGTCCCAAAATAAATTGTTCGTTGCAGGTGGTGGTGCGTTAAACCAATTTTTTATGGATACACTTCAAGAAAAACTTGGGGAGACAATTGAACTTGTAATCCCTCCTAAAAAGTTGATTGCCTTTAAAGAAGCCCTCGTTTTTTCCTTAATGGGTGTATTACGTTTAGAAAACAAAGTCAACGTCTTGTCCTCGGTAACCGGAGCCAAGGAAGATTCGTGTAGTGGTGAGGTCTTTTTTCCTAAAAGCAGTTAAATTGTAGGTAGCGGTTTCGGCTTTTTTACCAAGGCTACAATGGCCAATGAAAACAGGCCACAAACGGCCAAGCCTGCAAAAAGAGGCCAAACACTATCTTCCACAAAATCGCCAATAAAGGTTGCTATTGGAATAGCCAACAGGGTAGAAACAAAACCATTTATTGCCGCTCCAATTCCAGCAATGTGACCAATGGGTTCCATGGCAATGGAACGAAAATTTCCCCACATAAATCCCAAACAAAAGAACTGTGCAGAAAGAAAAACCACCAAAACCAAAACACTGGGGTTAGGTGAGTTCCAGAACAAAAATGTATACAGAATGGCTATGGAACAAAATGCGAGTAGAGCGAGTAGGGAAAGTTTTCTCATACCAAATCGCATCACCAAAGTACCGTTCAACAAAGTTGAAAGTCCAATGGATATTGCAAGTCCGGCAAAAATATAGGGAAATGCCTCCTTTAACCCATATTGATTTTCAAAAACATGCTGGGCCGCACTTAAATACACCAAAAAAGCGCCAGTCACCAAACCAGACATTAAAGTGTATACAATGGTTTCTTTATACTTGACAAATTCCTTGACACCATTTACGAATACACTTCCAGAAAATGGAATTTTATATTCTGGGTGAAGAGTTTCCGCCTGTCTTTTCCAAAACCAAATACAAACAATAAACCCAAAAAACAACTGCGAATAAAAAATGGCCTTCCATCCAAAACTATCCAAAATAATCTTTCCAATAGCAGGAGCCACGACGGGGACCAAGATGAAAAAAGCCACCACAAAAGACATCACCCTTGCCATATAATCTCCCTTATAGGTATCTCTAATTATCGATATTGCAAGGGTACGGGGCGCAGAAAGTCCAATTCCTTGCAAAATCCTACCCAAAATCATTAGCTCCAAGGAAGGTGCAAATAGGCAAATAATACTTGCAACTCCAAATAGGACAAAGCCCAAATAAACCATAGGTTTTCTTCCATAACTATCAGATAACGGACCAAAAAACAATTGTCCAACCCCAAGTCCCAGAAAAATCATGGTAATCAATAATTGGTTGTCAATGGGGTCAAGGCTCTTAATGGACACCCCAATATTTGAAATTGCCGGTAAAATTGCATCAATAGCCAAGGCCACAATGGACATTAATGCAGCCATTAAGGCTATAAATTCAAAGTTGGGTTTTTGGGTATCCTGTTGCATTGGGCAAAATTAGGGATACCCAGATCAGCAGTGAAGTTTTTTGGAAGGTATTTGTATAATATTTATACAATTCATTCATATAGAAATACTAGTACATCAAAGCGGAATATTCCCATGTTTTTTCTTTGGAGTCTGTACCTTTTTATTCTCTAGCATGGCAAAAGCCTTCAATAATTTTCGCCTTGTATTCTCAGGAAGGATTACCTCATCAATAAATCCCCTTTGTGCCGCACGATAAGGGTTAGCAAACTTTTCCGCGTATTCTGCTTCTTTTTCTTTCAATTTGGCCTCGGGATCTTTTGCAGCTGAAATTTCCTTTCTAAATATAATCTCACTGGCACCTTTTGCACCCATCACTGCAATTTCAGCATTGGGCCAAGCAAAATTGAAATCTGCTCCAATGTGTTTAGAATTCATCACGTCATAAGCGCCACCATATGCTTTTCTAGTAATAACAGTAACTCTCGGCACAGTTGCTTCACTTAGGGCGTACAGTAGTTTCGCACCATGCATAATAATTCCGTTCCACTCCTGATCAGTTCCTGGCAAGAAACCGGGAACATCAACCAAAACCAACAACGGAATATTAAAGGCATCGCAAAAACGGGTAAAACGGGCAGCTTTTCTAGAGCTCTTCACACCTAAAACGCCTGCTAAAAACATAGGCTGATTGGCTATAATCCCAATGCTTCTTCCTCCCAATCGCGCAAAACCTACGATAATATTTTCAGCATAATCCTTATGGATTTCATAAAACGAATCAGTATCTATAATTCCTTTGATCACATCATGCATATCATAGGGCTTATTGGGATTTTCCGGAACTATACCTGACAGTTCTTCCCGTACCTCTTCGCTCAAGGTATATACCTTTAATTTAGGAGCCTCCGTGTTGTTTTGAGGCAAATAGTCCAACAACTTTCTAATATCATCTAAACAAGACGCATCATTGGAAGATGTTTTATGCGCTACTCCAGATTTTATGGCATGTGCGCTGGCACCTCCCAACTCTTCTGATGTAACCTCCTCATTGGTCACTGTTTTTACCACATTGGGACCCGTTACGAACATATAACTGGTTTCCTCGACCATTACAATAAAATCTGTCATGGCAGGGGAATACACTGCGCCACCAGCGCAAGGTCCCATTACCGCCGATATTTGGGGTATTACACCAGATGCCTGTACATTTCTGTAAAAGATGTCCGCATAGCCTCCAAGCGACTTAACTCCTTCTTGGATTCGGGCACCACCAGAATCATTCAAACCAATAATTGGCGCACCTACTTTCATGGCCAAATCCATAACCTTACAGATTTTTTCAGCGTGGGTTTCAGACAAGGCTCCGCCAAAAACTGTGAAATCTTGGGCATAAACATAAACCAACCGCTCATTAATAGTCCCATAGCCGGTTACTACGCCATCCCCATGATAGATTTCCTTTTCCATACCAAAATCAGTGGTACGATGGGTGACCAAAATCCCCATTTCCTCAAAAGAACCTTCATCCAAAAGATATTGGATTCGTTCCCTTGCCGTTAATTTTTTCTTCTGATGTTGCTTTTCAATTCGTTGTTTACCTCCACCTAAATGTGCTTGGGCCACTTTATCCTTTAAAATCTTTATTTTGGAATCCATACGAATTTAGTTTGATGGTAATTTTAGTATTTTTTGATCCTCGAGGTATTGATACAGTGCCGTCATTGCCGCTATTTCCGCTTCGTCCGTATTTTTTTGTTTGATGGCCTCAGGAGAATAGTAATCCTTTACAAAATGGGTGTCAAAATTTCCCGACCTAAAAGCATCATGCTTAAAAACAAAAGTGCCAAAAGGCAATGTAGTCTGTACGCCTTTGACTTTATAGTTTTGAATGGCATCCAATATCAACTCAATGGCTTCCTCCCTTGTTTTACCATAGGTAATCAATTTTGAAAGCATAGGGTCATAATAAATTGGGATATCCATTCCTTCTTCAAAGCCATTATCAACCCGAATCCCTTCACCCTCAGGTAGTTTATAAACTTCTAAATTACCAACACTGGGTAAGAAATCGTTCAATGGATCTTCAGCATAGACCCTCAACTCCATAGCATGACCCTTTATTTTCAAATCCTCTTGCTTTAAAGGCAGTTCTTCTCCCCTAGCCACCTTTATCTGTAGTTCTACCAAATCAACTCCTGAAATCAACTCGGTAACCGGGTGTTCTACCTGCAAGCGGGTATTCATTTCTAAAAAGTAGAAGTTTAAATCGGCATCCATTAAAAACTCAACCGTACCTGCCCCAACATAATCGCAAGCTTCGGCAACCTTGGTCGCTGCAATTCCCATTTCTTCGCGTAATTCCGGTGTTAAAATTGAAGATGGCGCCTCTTCCACTACTTTTTGGTGACGTCTTTGAATACTACATTCCCGTTCAAAAAAGTGAAGCACATTCCCATGGGTATCCGCCATTACCTGAATTTCGATGTGCCTTGGAGAAGTCACATATTTTTCCACAAAAACAGAACCATCACCAAAGGCCGAAGTTGCCTCACTGATGGCACGTTCCATTTGAGATTCTAAATCTGCTTCCTTTTCAACAATTCGCATCCCTTTCCCTCCTCCACCGGCAGAAGCTTTTATTAAAACTGGGTATCCGATTTCATTGGCAATTTCATGGGCTTTGGCAACATCGGTAATGGCCTCATCAATACCAGGAACCATAGGGATATCATAGGCTTTTACCGCCTCTTTGGCAGCAAGCTTACTCCCCATCACGCGTATTGCTTTGGATTTTGGACCAATAAAGGTGAGTCCGTTCTTTTCAACAGCCTCTGCAAAATCTGCATTCTCACTTAAAAAACCATATCCCGGATGAATTCCGTCAACATCTAGCTTTAAGGCTACTTCAATAATTTTATCTCCCAACAAATACGATTTATTGGATGGTGCTTCTCCAATACAGACTGCTTCATCTGCAAACCGAACATGCGGAGCATCTCTATCGGCTTCAGAAAATACTGCCACGGTACTTATTCCCATTTTCTTCGCGGTTTTCATTACCCGAAGGGCAATCTCACCCCGATTTGCAACCAATATTTTTTTCATAACGGTTTATTGAAATTCAATAAGTAATTGTTCCTTTTCTACAGCTTCGCCCTTTTTAACAGAAATCTTTTTAATGACACCATTTCTGGGAGAAGCAATCATATTCTCCATTTTCATAGCTTCCAGGATCAATAATTGATCATCTTCTTTTACCTCATCTCCTTCTTTTACCAAAATATCCAATATTAAACCAGGCATTGGAGCGGATATGGAGTCTATATTTTTGGCACCATTGTTTGCAAAACCCATTTTTTTAATGAGCACATCCAAAGGGGTGCCAATGGAAATTTCGAATTCATTGCCATTTACGTTTAAGGTATAAAGCCCCTTGTTAAAATCGGTCTTTAAAATTTGGATATGATAAGACACGCCATTTTTTAGCAAGTGCAGCATGCCATTGCCCGTCTTTAAAATATCCAATGAGGAAATGTCGTCTTCAGAGAGTTCGAAATTAAAGTCTTCATTGACCTTAATAGTATAGGAATTTTCCATAAAAAAAGCTGCCATGGTTGTCTAGATAAATATAAGGTTAATGCCTGAATTGCCTACAAAGCTATACCCAGAAACTTTTAAGAGTTATGATATTAGTCATTTGTTTTTTTATCAATACATGCTAACTATGCAAGAATATTGAGCGATTGCAAATCTTATCAAATGCTTACTTTTGAGATTTAAACTATCAATATGCTTATTTTAGGAATTGCCGGTGGCACTGGCTGTGGAAAAACTACCGTGGTAAATCAAGTTGTTGATGAACTGCCTGAGAATGAAGTTGGGGTCATTTCACAAGATTCTTATTATCATGATCTTTCCCATTTAACCAAGGAAGAGCGTGGGAAAGTCAATTTTGACCACCCAAATTCGATAGATTTTGATTTATTGATTTCACATCTTGAGCAATTAAGAAAAGGGACGCCGATTGAAAAACCAATATATTCCTTTGTGGAGGAAACGCGCTTGGCGGAAACCATTTTAACGCCTCCAAGAAAGGTAATGATCGTTGAAGGCATTTTGGTTTTGAGCAATGCGCAACTACGTGATATGTTTGACATTAAAATATATGTGCATGCCGATTCCGACGAACGCTTGATCCGAAGGTTGCAACGTGATATTCGAGAACGCGGACACGATCTTGAAAAAGTATTGACCAGATACCAAACCGCTGTGAAACCAATGCACCAGCAGTTTATAGAGCCTTCCAAGGAATTTGCGGATATCATCATCCCAAACAACCATTATAATACTGTTGCCGTGGATATGGTTAGGACTATTATAAATGATAGATTAGGATAATTCATGGGAATCAAGGAGTTAAAAGCTAAAAAATGGTTTAAAATTATGACCAATATGTACATTTTGGTCTTGACCATCTTCGTTATTTGGATGGCATTTTTTGATACAAATTCTTTGATGATTCATTTAGAATTGCGAAACGAAGTCAAAAAATTAGAGAAGCAGAAAGAATTTTTACAGGGTGAAATTGACAAGGACAAGAAAATCCTTGAAAAATTTTCTAACAAAGAAGAACTTGAAAAATTTGCTCGGGAGAAATACTATATGAAAAAAGAAAATGAAGAAATTTTCTTGATTGAATACGAAGACAGCCTAAAAACCAAAAAGCATGAGTAAGTCTGGTCTGTTTGATGAGTTCCCTGAAGTTTCCGCCAAACAATGGAAACAAAAAATCCAATTTGATTTAAAGGGAGCAGACTATAATGACACTTTGGTCTGGGAGTCTCTGGAAGGCATCAAGGTAAAACCTTTTTATCATGCAGAAGATTTAGAAAGGGCAAAAATATTTAAACTTCCAAAAGATCACGATTGGAAAATTGCTCAGGCTGTTTTTGCTGGAGATTCTAAAAAAGCGAATACCAAAGCTCTCAATTGTCTAAAGAGAGGGGCAGAAAGTATCCTATTCACAATACCGAATGCCCAAGTCGATTTTGAGGAACTACTTTCTGAAATCAATTTGGAACATACTCAAATCCATTTCAATTTTCAGTTTTTGGACATTGGGTTAATTAAAAAACTACTAGCATTTACCGCTGGGAAAGAATCCTGCATCTACCTAAATATAGACCTAATCGGTAACTTGACCAAGGATGGAAATTGGTTTTATAATCTGGAAAAAGACCATACCATTTTAGAAGAAATTTATAGTCTTTCTTCTAAAGTAAATGGAAGTCACACCATTGGTGTAGATATTTCCCAATATCAAAATGCTGGTGCCAATATGGTGCAGCAATTGGCCTATGGTTTGGCACACGCCAATGAGTACTTAAACCATTTTTCCAATACCTCCTCGAGCGCAGTCGAGAGGTCTTTTCCAATAACCTTCAAAGTAGCAGTTAGCGGAAATTACTTCTTTGAAATAGCAAAATTACGTGCACTGCGTTGGTTGTGGCGAAGCTTGGTATCAGAATATGGAATTGAAAGTGATTGCCATATTCTAGCAGTTCCTTCAAAGCGAAACAAAACTTTGTACGATTATAATGTGAACATGCTTCGCACAACATCAGAATGTATGTCTGCTGTTCTGGGTGGTGCTGATACGGTTTGCAACCTATCTTATGATGCTATTTATCATAAGGACAACGAATTTGGGGAACGAATCGCTAGAAACCAGCTGTTGTTACTAAAAAAGGAAAGTTATTTCACACAAGCATCAAAAGCTGCTGAGGGAACCTATTACATTGAATCTTTAACGCAACAACTTGCCGAAAAGGCATTGGAACTTTTTAAACAAATTGAAAATTCCGGAGGGTTTTTGAATGAGTTGAAAAAAGGAAGCATCCAGCGAAAAATAAAAGAGAGTGCACATAAAGAACAACAACTTTTCGATACTAAAGCAATTGTATCAGTAGGCACCAATACCTATGAGAATGGTGAAGATCGTATGAAGGGTGATTTGGAACTCTATCCTTTTGTGAAAATTCAACCCAGAAAAACCATCATTGAGCCCATTATTGAAAGGCGACTGGCAGAAAAACTGGAACAAAAAAGACTTGAAGATGAGTAGAAAGAATCTTCAGAATCTAACATTATCGTCAACCAAAAAGTTGAGCGAAGTAGAGCCCCCAATGAATTTTGCCGCGGGCATCTCACCTTTTTTACGTGGCCCCTACTCTACCATGTATGTTCGTAGGCCTTGGACCATTCGCCAATATGCTGGGTTTTCAACAGCGGAAGAAAGTAATGCATTTTATAGAAGAAATTTAGAAGCCGGACAAAAAGGATTGTCAGTTGCCTTTGATCTTCCCACCCACCGCGGTTATGACAGTGATAATGAACGTGTAGTTGGTGATGTTGGAAAAGCGGGAGTTGCCATAGATTCGGTTGAGGACATGAAAGTGCTTTTTGATGGGATTCCTTTGGATAAAATGTCCGTTTCCATGACCATGAATGGCGCTGTTCTCCCTATTATGGCCTTTTATATTGCTGCTGCCGAAGAACAAGGTGTTTCTATGGAACAACTTTCGGGCACTATCCAAAATGACATTCTTAAGGAATTTATGGTGCGGAACACCTATATCTATCCGCCGGCCCCTTCAATGCATTTGGTAGCTGATATTTTTGAGTTTACCAGCAAAAACATGCCAAAATTTAACAGCATCAGTATTTCTGGGTATCACATGCATGAGGCAGGTGCACCTGCCGCACTGGAATTGGCATATACACTTTCTGATGGTATTGAATACATCCGTACAGGATTGAAAGCAGGATTGAAAATTGACGATTTTGCACCTCGCCTTTCCTTTTTCTGGGGAATTGGAATGGATCATTTCACGGAAATTGCCAAAATGAGGGCAGGTAGAATGCTTTGGGCAAAATTGGTGAAGGAATTCAGTCCAAAAAATGAAAAATCATTGATGTTGCGTACCCACAGCCAGACAAGTGGATGGAGTTTAACGGAACAAGACCCGTTCAATAATGTGGCCAGAACCACTATTGAAGCAATGGCGGCAGTCTTTGGAGGAACACAAAGTTTGCATACCAATGCCTTGGATGAAGCTATTGCTTTACCTACAGATTTCTCCGCCCGGATTGCTCGGAATACTCAAATTTACCTTCAGCAAGAAACATATATCACCAAAACTGTGGATCCCTGGGCAGGTAGCCAAGTAGTTGAAAAATTGACACAACAAATAGCCGATGAAGCTTGGGAGCTCATTAAAGAGATAGAAGAACTGGGAGGAATGACCAAAGCCATTGAAGCTGGAATTCCGAAAATGCGTATTGAAGAAGCTGCAGCCAAAAAACAAGCACGAATTGATAGCGGACAAGATACTATTGTAGGGGTTAACAAATACCGTCTGGAAGATGAGGATGACCTTCAAATTTTGGAGGTGGACAATGCAAAGGTTCGTAAACAGCAGATAGCGCAACTGCAACAAATTAGAGCTACAAGGAATGAAGGTTTGGTACAAAAAATTTTAAGTCAAATCTCACTTGTTTCCAAGAAAGTCATGGAAAATGATACTAAGCGAGAAAATTTATTAGCTTTAGCCATAGAAGCAGCAAAAGCCCGAGCCACATTAGGAGAAATTAGTGATGCCATGGAAGAGGCGTTTGGGCGATACAGGGCAAAAATCCAATCAGTTACCGGAGTGTATTCCAAAGAAATCAAAAACAACGAAAGTTTTGAAAATGCCAAAAAAATGGCAGATGATTTTGCTTTGGAAGAGGGCAGAAGACCAAGAATCATGATCGCCAAAATGGGCCAGGACGGTCATGATCGTGGGGCAAAAGTGGTTGCAACAGGTTATGCAGATCTTGGTTTTGATGTAGATATCGGGCCACTTTTCCAAACTCCTGCGGAGGTAGCAAAACAAGCTGTTGAAAATGATGTTCATGTGCTTGGTATTTCTTCGTTGGCCGGAGGACATAAAACCTTGGTTCCCGAAGTGATTCAGGAATTGAAAAACTATGGAAGAGATGACATTATGGTCATTGTTGGTGGGGTTATTCCCAAACAAGACTATGATTATCTTTTAGAACATGGTGCAATTGCTGTATTTGGACCAGGTACAAAAATTAGTGATACCGCTATTGAAATCTTAAAGATTTTGATGGACTGACCCTTCTTAAGAGTCTAATAACTATAACTTTAACTTTCTTTAACGCACTAGGTCCGTGTTATTCACCTAGTGTTAACAAAATACATTTTTTAACGTCCTAAATAATCGTATTTTTAGCCTCTAACTTACTATGAAATGGGCAAGATTATTGCTATTGCAAATCAGAAGGGTGGAGTAGGTAAAACAACCACTACGGTCAACCTAGCTGCTTCGCTTGGTGTATTGGAAAAAAAAGTGCTGTTAATAGATGCGGACCCTCAAGCCAATGCAACATCAGGTTTAGGTATTGATGTGGACAGCATTGAAAAAGGCACATACCAGTTGCTGGAGCATACCATGGGAGTGGATGATGTAATTATACCAACAGACTCACCAAACGTAGATCTTATTCCATCTCATATTGACCTTGTGGCCATTGAAATAGAATTGGTGGATAAGGACAATAGAGAGTATATGTTGAAAGAAGCTCTTAAAGAATTGGGCGACAGATATGATTTTATCTTGATTGACTGCGCTCCGTCCTTAGGCCTACTTACACTTAACGCCCTTACTGCAGCAGATTCGGTAATGATTCCAATACAATGTGAATATTTTGCCCTGGAAGGTTTAGGGAAACTATTGAACACAATTAAAAGTGTCCAGAAAATACATAATAACGATTTGGATATTGAGGGAATGCTGTTGACCATGTACGATTCAAGGTTACGACTCTCCAACCAAGTTGTTGAAGAAGTAAAAAAACACTTTGCAGATATGGTTTTTGATACCATAATCCAAAGGAACGTTAGGCTAAGTGAAGCTCCCAGCTATGGGGAAAGCATTATAAAATATGATGCCAGTAGCAAGGGCGCCACAAATTACCTAAACTTGGCCAACGAAGTATTGAAAAAAAACAAGGAGAAAGTTTAAATGGCGAAAGCAACTAAAAAACAGGCTTTAGGAAGAGGCCTTTCTGCCCTATTAAAAGATCCGGAAAATGATATTCAATCAGTTTCAGATAAAAATGCGGATAAGGTCATTGGAAATGTAGTTGAACTCGATATTGAATCCATTGAGGTAAATCCTTTTCAACCACGCTCCAATTTTAACGACGAAACGCTCAAGGAACTGGCCAGTTCTATTCGAGAACTTGGAATCATCCAGCCCATTACGGTACGAAAGCTTGATTTCAACAAGTTTCAATTGGTCTCCGGTGAACGCAGGTTTCGTGCATCTAAATTAATTGGCCTAAAAACCATTCCTTCCTACATTCGTATTGCGAATGACCAAGAGTCTTTGGAAATGGCCTTGGTAGAAAATATTCAACGTCAAGACCTTGACCCTATAGAAATTGCACTGTCTTACCAACGTCTTATTGATGAGGTGCAACTTACACAAGAAAAACTTAGTGACCGTGTAGGTAAAAAAAGGTCCACAATTACCAACTATTTACGCCTGCTTAAGTTGCATCCCATAATCCAAACAGGAATGCGGGATGGTTTTGTGAGTATGGGCCATGGACGTGCACTCATCAATATCGAAAAGAAAAAAGACCAAATCAATATTTACGAAAAAGTTGTCTCAGAAGGACTTTCAGTACGGGAAACGGAACAGTTGGTCAAAACATATAAAGAATCAAAAAAAGGAGAGGATTCGAAAAATAAACAAAGTTTGACTAAAGAAATACCAAACTATGTTTCCAAGGGTATCGATGTTTTAAAAGCCCACCTTTCCGCCAAGGTAGATATCACCACTTCACAAAATGGTAAAGGCAAGATTGTAATTCCTTTTCATTCAAAAGAAGAATTTCAGCGTTTAAGAAAATTATTGACAGGTGAGTAAATCCCTTTTTTTTCTCTTTATTTCATTGTTTTTTTTGAACCTAAGCTTTTCTCAAGAAGACAAAAAGCAACCACGTCCCCAAGAAATCGATTCACTTACCCAAGATTTGGAGGGCAAGGGCATTACAATTGATGAAGTTTCATACGAGAAAAAAAGAATTAATCCACTTGCACCAAGCAAAGCAGCTTTTTATTCGGCAATTCTACCTGGTTTAGGACAGATTTATAATAAGCGCTATTGGAAGGCACCCATAGTCTGGGGAGCTATTGGAACTGGGATTTTCGTGTATTCCTTTAACAATACAGACTACAATAGAGCAAGGGATGCTTTTAAAAGAAGACAAGCCGGTTTTATAGACGACGAGTTTTATGATATAAACGGAGACGGAAGTGGCCCGGATATCTCTTTGGAAGCATTACAAGATGCGCAAGAAAGTACGCAGCGTGATAGGGATTTGTCGTTGCTGATAACAATAGCACTGTACGCCTTTAATATTATAGATGCCAATGTAGATGCTCATTTAAAACAATATAATGTTGATGAAAATCTATCTTTGGATTTTCAACCCTATATAGATTTAAATCCATTGACCAATACACCAAATTATGGAATGGCTCTGGTTGTAAAATTTTAGTTTATGAATATTGGATTGTTTGGTTACGGTAAAATGGGTAAAATGATTGAGCAAATTGCTCAGGACAGAGGGCATACCATTGTTGCCAAAATTGATGTGGGAGCAACGGATATCCCTTACAAAACTATTGATGTAGCCATCGATTTTAGCACTCCAGAAGCTGCATTTAAAAACATTACGGATTGTTTTGAAAATGGGGTTCCGGTAATTTCAGGAACTACAGGATGGTTATCAAATTACGATAAGGCCATTGAAATTTGCAAGGAAAAAAAAGGTGCTTTTATATATGCTTCCAATTTCAGCCTGGGTGTGAACATATTCTTTGAGCTAAATTCCCATTTGGCAAAAATGATGTCCAACCTAAATCAATATAAGGTTTCAATGGAAGAGATACATCATACACAAAAGTTAGATGCTCCTAGTGGAACTGCAATCACATTAGCAGAAGGTATAATTGAGAATTCAACATATCAAAACTGGCAATTAAATGAGGCTGGTAAAAAAGAAATTCCGATCACATCCAAACGGGAAGGGATGGTTTCTGGTACACATACCATAGCATATCAAAGTGCAGTTGATGACATAGAAATCAAACATACCGCCCACAATAGAGAAGGCTTTGCTTTGGGTGCAGTTATTGCTGCCGAATGGATTCATGGCAAAACAGGGGTGTTTTCTATGAAAGATGTGTTAAACTTGAACTAAAACGTAACAAAAAACTAGATTGATAGTCTAAAAAACAAATTTCTAACATGAACGGTACACAGTGGATTATTTTTATCTTGATTGTACAGGTCATCCATTTTTTTGGAACTTGGAAACTCTATGTTAAAGCTGGAAGAAAAGCGTGGGAAGCAGCAATACCTATATATAACGGAATCGTATTGATGAAAATCATTAACCGTCCGTGGTGGTGGGTACTGCTTTTGTTCATTCCCATCATCAACTTATTGATGTTCCCAGTGGTATGGGTGGAAACCATTAGAAGTTTTGGGAAAAATAAGTTTTTGGATACCTGGTTGGTCATTCTTACACTAGGTTTTTACATCTATTATATCAACTACGCCGAAGATGTAAAATATATTGAAGACCGGGATTTAAAACCCAGAACTGGACTTGGTGAATGGGTGAGTTCCATTGTTTTTGCTATTGTAGCTGCAACATTTGTGCATACATATTTTATTCAACCCTATGTTATCCCTACACCTTCACTGGAGCGAACATTAAGAATTGGAGATTTTTTGTTTGTGAGTAAGTTTCATTATGGAGCTAGAATTCCCATGACCACTGTAGCAGCTCCCATGGTTCATGACACTATTCCTGGAATTAAAACAAGATCTTATGTTGCAGATGTTAACCCTGAAACCTGGAAGACATCCTGGAAGAATAAGTTGCAACTTCCATACATGCGTTTTCCTGGATTCAATACAATTAAAAAAAATGACATTGTTGTATTCAGTTGGCCCGCAGATACTGTTTATCGATTTTTTAAAGTTCAAAAGGGAATAAAAAAACCTATTGATAAAAAGTCCAATTACGTAAAGCGATGTGTTGGTACTCCAGGAGATTCTCTAGCTATTATTGATGGTGATGTCTACATAAATGGTGAAAAATTGATTCTTTCCGATCGTGCCAAACCCATGTTCGATTATACAATTTATTCCCAAAAAGGAGTGTCTAGTAGACTGTTAGCAGAGGTTGATGCAGCAGATTATCTAAGGACATATATATCAGGAAATCTAAGTCAGGATCAATACAATGCGCTTGCACCTTATGCTTTAGGGGCTAACAGAAGACCAGATGGAAAGATTGAACTTGTAACACAGGAAAAAGGAATACCTACAGAGGCCATAAGACAGTTAAGGCTTTCTTTAACAGAAGAAAAACCTAGATCTAGAGTTGCAAATCTGACCGAGGAAATGGTTATGGTTCTGGAAAAGAATCAAAGTATAGATTCCGTTGTTAAAACAATAGATCCTAAAGGAGTCTATGGAGGGGCGTATCCCCAAAAACCGAACCTTTATCCATGGAACATGGATAATTTTGGTTCAATTTACATTCCTGAAGAAGGTGCTACGGTTGAAATCAATTCCGAAACAATTCCATTGTATAAAAAAATAATCCGCGATTATGAACACAATGATGTAAAGATTACTGGACAAAAAGTTTTGATAAATGGTCAAGAAGCCAGTTCCTATACGTTCAAACAGGATTATTATTGGATGATGGGAGATAACCGTGACCATTCAGAAGATAGTAGAACATGGGGTTACGTTCCAGCAAACCATATTGTTGGAAAACCAGTCTTTCTTTGGATGAGTTTTGATAATTTCAATGATGGACTTATGAACTGGAGACCCCGTTGGGAACGTATTTTCACTACTGTTGGAGGAAGTGGAGAACCCATCTCCTACCTTAAGTATTTTTTAATTTTAATTGGAGGATGGTTCGTATTTGATTTTATTAGAAAAAGAAGAAAAAAGAATTCTTGAGCACCCTAATCCATCCCGTTTATGCTCCCAACATCATAACTTTTTCCGTTATAGCGCAGAAAAAGATTGTTTGGGAAGCCCATGATAATTTTCAAAAACAGACATACAGGAATAGATGCTATATCTGTACCGATCAAGGAAAGCATATGCTCAATATTCCCATAAAGCATATTGGCAAAAATGAAGGTCGGCAAAAATACGCGAACGTTAAAATAGATAATAGCTCGCATTGGCAAAAACAACACTGGCGCACTTTGGAAACTGCCTATAGGACATCTCCATATTTTGAGTTCTATGAAGATGATTTAAAGCATCTTTTTGAGGAACCTGAAACCCTGCTTTTTGATTTTAACTTGAAGACCATAAAAGTGATTGCTGATTGTCTTGGAATACAAGTCCCTTCCGAAAAAACCGATTCTTTTCAACTAAAAACAACTAGTGTTACAGATGCCAGATTCTTGGCAGAGGCCAAAAAAGAGTTGCAAACCAATGCGATTGAGTATTCGCAGGTATTTGGAGAAAGGCATTCTTTTATTCCCAACCTCAGCATTCTGGATTTACTCTTCAATGAAGGACCAAATACGACCACATATCTAAAGAATAAATCCTTGGATTTTTTACATGCTTAGGTTTACCATACACTACGGAATTCACTTAATCGTTCCCATTCTTATCGGCTTTATTTTTTTTAAGGATAAAAGAATTAGGGTAACGTTGATTTTATTGGCTGGAATGTTAATCGATGTGGATCATCTATGGGCCAATCCTATATTTGATCCAAATCGATGTAGCATCAATTTTCACCCATTACATAGCTTTTGGGCCATTTTAGTATATTGTGTTCTACCGTTTTTTAGACAGACACGAATCGTTGGTCTTGCATTGATAATTCACATTATTGCAGATTTGGTAGATTGTCTTTTAATCTGATTTAAGGCTTAATGTGGCCATCACAGGATAATGGTCTGATAATTTTTCGTTGAAGTTTTCATGGGAAATCACTTTAAACGATGGGGCGGAAAGAATATAATCTATCCTGAGAGGGAATCCCAGCAAGTTGTATGTTCTTCCAAATCCCTTTCCTTTTTCAAGAAATGAATCGTTCAAATTTCCTTTTATGGTTTGGTAAATATTAGAAAATTGGGTATTATTAAAATCACCAACCACAATTTTTTTATGTTCGGTTTCATCCATGCTTTTCCGAATTAGCTTGGCTTGCTCATACTGCTTAAGCATTACTTTTCTAGATTTCGCAAACAATTTGGAAGATTCTTCATTCTTAATTGTATTTATCTCAGGTATTATATGGAAAGACTGTAAATGAATATTATATATTCTCAATGTATCCTTATTATATAAGATATCAACATAAATAGCACTATTAGCGCTTTTTGGAAAACTAATTGAATCCCTAGTGATGATGGGATATTTTGAATAAACGGCCTGAATTACCTTTTTAGCGGGCAATCCATAAACATGGTCTATGTATTTGTATTTATATTGACTTAGTGCATTATTCCGTTTCATTTCATAATAACATTCTTGTATACAAAGAATATCGGGGTTTTCTACCTTGATAAAATCCAATATTAGGCTATCTACCCTTTCAATGTCCAATTGCCTGTGTTCATTAAATCTTCGAGAGTTAAAGGACATTATAGAGAAAGTACCATTCTCAGTTTCTTCTGATGCTCCTGAAAACTGGTAAAATGGACCAAGTATAATGTACCACAAAATCAATAACGCCATGGACAAAAGAAAATGAACCTTCTTCCTTAACGACCAGTAAAAAACAAAACCTAAATTAATATATACCAAAAACGGTACAATTAAACTAACCGTGGACAGAGCTGGTAATGAGGTTACCGGAACATAGGGAACAACAAATGAAATAATTGTAACCAAGGCAAAAACCGTGTTTACAAAAAATATGATTTTACCTAAAAAGGAAAGGTTTTTCACAGATTAATCTTCTTTACCAGCTTTAAACAAAAAATCCTTTTCAGCCTTGGATAAGCTCTCATATCCAGATTTACTTATCTTATCTAAAATAGCATCTATTTTACGTTGATTGGCCTCCTTATCATAATCAGCAGCACTTCTTTTTTTTGGAGTATTTTTTTTGTAAACTGTTTTTAGAGGGGCTTTTTTTTCTTTTGGTTTAAAAAGTTCAGCTATCGCATCTCGGAATTTTGTGAAACCCGAACCAATATCCTTTCCATTCAACAATTGTCTGGCATAGATATATCCCAAAAAGGCACCGCCCAGATGAGCCAATCTTCCTCCAATATTTCCACCATAGGGAATCTGAATAAGATCTACCAAAACAAAGAAAGCTCCAACATACCACAATTTAACATTGAAGAAAATAATCCGAACTTCCTGATTGGGGATATAGGCACAAATAAAAATCAACACTGCGGTTACCCCAGCGGATGCACCTATTAAAACTGAATTTGTTCCCAATAGCGTTGGAAATATATTATAACTGAGCAAGAACACGATTCCACCCAAAATTACTCCCAAAAAGTAGACGTTTACAAATCGCTGTCCATTAAAAAGATTCATGAAAATTCGACCTGTAAAATAGAGCATGAGCATGTTCCAAAAAATATGACCAAAGCCTGCATGAAAAAAAGAATAGGTAACCAAGGACCAAGGTTGCCCAAAAAATTCAATGAAATCCTTAGGTAGTTGAAACCAATCCACCACTGATTTTCCAAAAAGCGCCAGTGATAATCCATCAAGGATAAACACCAACACGTTAAAGACAATTAGCTTTTCAGCAATATTGAGTCTGGCAAAATTATATTGTAAACTTCCTCTTGCCATAGGCTAATTCCATCTGTTTTTGTTGAACTGATCCTTTTTCCAATACCACATCATAACAAAGCCAATCAATGCACCTCCAATATGGGCAAAATGTGCCACTCCTGTGTTTATATTACCGATTCCAAAAATCAAATCTCCAGCCAATAACAGCGGTACAAAATATTTTGCTTTTATAGGAACGGGTAAAAAAATCAACATCAATTTTGCTTCGGAATACATAAATGCAAATGCAACCAAGATTCCATATATGGCCCCGGACGCACCAACAGCTGGGGTATTGTATGCACTTAAAAAGTTATCTATTGTGCTTTTTGAAGCTACATTATACCACTCCGGACTATATTGTCCGTTTGAAATAATGTCCATTACTTGGTTTTCCGTCATTCCTGAATTCACCAATGCATTCAGCCCTTCTGTAAAAAGATAATAGTTAACCCCTGTATGTAATAAAGCAGAACCAAGACCAGCCGAAAAATAGAAGAACAGAAATTTATTTCTGCCCCAGGCTTGTTCCAAAGGTGTGCCAAACGCCCATAAGGCATACATGTTAAATACAATATGCATAATGCTCCCATGCATAAACATATGGGAAATTACCTGCCACCACTGAAAATTGTCATTTTCAGGAAACCAAAGGGATAACCACTGGTACATTTGGTCCCCATATAATTGCGTGGCAAAAAACAGGATTACATTAACAATCAATAAGTGTTTTACCGCCTCTGTCAATCTTCCCATCTAACTAAATTTTTTTTCAATATCTCCTTCGGAAATAATGGTGTGTGTCAATTTTTGAAATGGACTCAAAGTAGGTTCCTTACATCCGAACAAATCATTCACCAAGGCCAATTGCGATTCTTGATTCAATAATTCTCCTGTCTTAACTGCAAGATTCTTAGAAAGTGCTTTTGCCAACATTTCTGCCTGGGATATTGAACTCCCTTCAAAACCTTCTTTATAGTCAGCAATTAAACGATCCAATATCGTGCCAATTGCTCTTTCGGAAACCATTAATGGAACACCTGTCACTTTTACAGTCTCCTGCCCCAAAGTCTCAAAGGCAAAACCAATATTTATTAGACTCTCATTGATCTCTTTTAAAATCGTCAACTCTTGTTTTGAAAACGAAAGCTCCAAAGGAAATAAAAGTTGTTGACTCACACCTTCTTTAACAGTAATCTCACCCAAGAATTTTTCAAAAAGTATGCGTTCATGGGCCCTATTTTGATGGATGACCAACATACCCGACTTAATAGTGCTTACAATATACTTTCTCCTAAGTTGAAACGTCGTTCCCGTTTGCGCGTTTTCCTCAGAATCGGAATAAAATGTTCCTTGGACTTCCCCTTCAGACTCAATTATTATACTACTAAAATCTTCAGTATTTATGGCATCCAAGCCATCATACAGGTTTTCCCAACCCTGAACACTTTGTTTTTGATATGAACTATTACCCGTAACTTTTTCTTTTTCTTGAAACGGATTAAACGAAGCATCTACAGTAACCTTAGGCAACACAACACCTTTTTCTTTATATGCGTAGGGTGTATTTAAATTGGGATCATGTTCAAAATCCAATACGGGTGCTACATTAAACTGTCCCAAACTATGTTTTATGGTGGAACGGATTATAGCATACATGGTATTCTCGTCATCAAACTTTACCTCCGTCTTGGTCGGATGAATGTTAATATCGATTGATGAAGGGTCTACCTCTAAATATAAAAAGTATCCAGGGTAGGTATCAGATTTTATTAAACCTTCAAAAGCTGCCACAACTGCATGGTGCAGGTATGGACTTTTTATAAATCTATTGTTCGCAAAGAAAAACTGTTCTCCTCTACTCTTTTTGGCAAATTCTGGTTTACAAATGAATCCAGAAACCTTTACCACCTCTGTTTCCTCATTAACCGGTACCAACCTATCCATCATCTTACTTCCAAAAACATGACTTATTCGTTGCCGATGTTTTGCCTTGGGAAGGTTAAAAATTTCTGACCCATTGTTATAAAAATGAAACTCAATGTTTGGATGTACCAGAGCTACACGATGAAACTCATCTGTAATATGGCGCAATTCTACTTGATTGGATTTCAAGAAATTTCTCCTCGCCGGAATATTGAAAAATAAATTCTTAACCGATATTGATGTTCCTTTTGGTATGGCGACTACTTCTTGAAACACAATTTTACTTCCCTCAATCTTAATATGGGTGCCTACTTCAAATACATCTAACCTAGTCTGCATATCCACATGGGCTATTGCCGCAATTGAAGCCAAAGCCTCGCCACGAAATCCCTTTGTTTGAAGGTTGAACAGATCTTGGGCATTGGATATTTTGGAAGTAGCATGGCGCTCAAAAGACAATCGGGCATCTGTGCCACTCATTCCCGATCCGTTGTCAACTACTTGAATCAGCGCTTTACCCCCATCTTTGATGATTAATTTTATTAGAGTGGCCCCGGCATCTATGGCATTCTCCAATAGTTCCTTTACTACCGAAGCTGGGCGTTGAACCACTTCCCCTGCTGCTATTTGGTTAGCGACATGGTCTGGCAAAAGTTTAATAATATCTGCCATTAGGGAGTCAGGAATATAGATAAATCAAAGTCAATGATGAAGAGGAACAGCAATATCAAAATGGCCACAATGACAACAAACCTAATTTTTAGATTTCTATCACCTTCGTTCTTTAAATCATCAACAGCTGATGAGAATTTATTCTTGAGGCCTCGTTGCGTATGCGCAGTACTTCGGTATTTATCGAGTTTATGTTCTATTTTAAAAGGACTATCATCACCCTTATAATAGCGTGGTGAATAATTGTAGGTTCTATTTTTTCTAAGTTTTAGAAAATTTCGCATTATATCCTTTTCCGTGTATCTTCAAAGGTACTTAAAATCAAAAAACGGGATTAGGATGTACTCCCAAAAAATGTTAACAGTTCCTTTTTGATTTTGAAACGTTGAAAAATTGAATAAATCAACTGGTTGAAATAGGATAACACTTATCCAAGAATAGCCATCTTTATAGCCGCAATAGCAGCTTCAGTCCCTTTATTGCCATGCTTTCCACCACTGCGATCTATGGATTGCTGTAAATTATCATCCGTTAACACACAGAAAATAACAGGAACATCATAAGCAATGTTCAAATCTTTAATGCCTTGGGTAACCCCACTACATACATAATCGAAATGACTGGTCTCTCCCCGGATTACACTTCCTATGGCGATTACAGCATCGATTTTTTGGGTAGCAAGCATCTTTTTGCACCCAAAAGTCAATTCAAAGCTTCCGGGAACATTCCATCGGATAATATTCTCGGCCAAAGCACCACAATCCATCAATGCATCAATGGCGCCATTATATAAGCCTTCCGTAATCGTATCATTCCATTCTGAAACAACAATCCCAAACCGAAGAGTTTTCGCATTTGGGATTGTTGACTTATCGTAAACCGATAAATTTTTATTTTCAGTAGCCATTATTTAGCTTTTTGCCAGACCAATAAGCACATCAATGCCATTGGCTTCTTGAGCAGAAGAAAACTCACTTTTAATTCGTTCAAAGAAACTTAATGCCTTTTCTTTCTGATTTAAATCCATGGCAACCACACCTGCTTTGTACAAAAACCGTGGGGTAGTATATTCATTGGTATTGTGTCCAATTGCTTTTTCGTAATAATCCAATGCATCCTCAGGTTGATTCAATTGCGCAAAAGCATCACCAATTCCTCCTTTTGCCATAGCTCCTAGTACAGCATCATCAGAAGAAAAGTTTTCTAAATGGGTAATTGCTTTGTCATACTGCTGAATGTTCAAATAAGTCATCCCTGCAGAATACTGCGCCAAATTTGCCGCTTTGGTTCCTTTATATTCCTCAATAATATCTAAAAATCCATATTTACCTTCTGCGCCATTGAGTGCCAAAGTAAACAAGGAGTCCTTGGCCGTTTCATTCGTCAATGCTTGGTCAAAATACTGCTGTGGATAAAAAAGTTCATTGGCTGCTGATGCCTCTTTTGGTTTTTGGATAAACTCATTGTACCCCAAATATCCAAGTACACCTATGGCAATAACAGCAATAGCACCCAAAATATAGTTTTGGTTTTTTTGAACCCAAGCCTCAGTTTTGGATGCACCTTCATCCAAGGTACTAAAAACCTCCGCTGTTGTGCTGTTTTGCTCATCCAATTGAGCTTCCTCAACCTTATTTTTTGGCTTAAAGCCCCGCTTCTTGTATGTTGCCATCCTTGATTTAATTAATCGGGCAAAAATAAAGTTTTTATCTAAAACCAAAAGGTAATTTATTCGTTATTTTTGGAATCTTTGATTTGTCTGAAAATCACTTAAAACGCCTTGGTTCTTTAGCTTTCTATGTTTTTAAAGCATTTATCTTTAGTTAATTACAAAAATTTTGACTCCAAAAACTTGGAATTCGACCCTGTTATCAACTGTTTGGTTGGTGATAATGGTGTTGGAAAAACCAATATTTTGGACGCTATTTACCATTTATCCTTCGGTAAAAGTTATTTTAATCCCGTTTCTACGCAAAATATAAAACATCAAACGGATTTCTTTGTAATTGAAGGTGAGTTCGAAAAAGATGATCGCACCGAAAAGATACTTTGCAGCTTCAAACGGGGCATGAAAAAAGTCATTAAACGCAATGGTAAGGCGTATGAGAAATTTTCGGAACATATTGGCTTTTTACCCTTGGTAATTATTTCACCTTCCGATAGAGATTTGATTATTGAAGGCAGTGACACCCGTAGAAAGTTCATGGACGGCGTTATTTCGCAATCGGATAAGGCATATCTACAAACTTTGATTAAATACAATAAGGTTTTGGTACAGCGAAACTCCTTGTTGAAGTATTTTGTGGCCAACAACACCTTCGACCCAAATACGCTGACCATCTATAACGAACAATTGCATGGCCTAGGAACGGAAATACATAAAAAAAGAGTCTCCTTTATTACTTCGTTCACTCCAATATTCAAAGAACAATATGCCCATATTTCTGAAAAAGAAGAAGAAATTATGCTTTCCTATGAGAGTCAACTCCTGGATAAGGAATTAATACAATTATTGGAAGAAACTGTAGATAAGGATAGAGCAATACAATATACCAGTACAGGCGTACACAAAGATGACCTCAATTTTACCATAGGTGGTCATCCCATTAAAAAATTTGGAAGCCAAGGACAACAAAAGTCCTTTTTAATTGCGTTAAAACTGGCTCAGTTCCATTTTATAAAAGAACAAGCCAAAACAACACCTATATTGTTGTTGGATGATATTTTTGACAAATTGGATGAAAAACGGGTCTCACAAATTGTAGCCTTGGTGGACAACGACAACTTTGGACAGATATTTATTAGTGACACCCATGCGGAACGTACCGAAAATGTAGTTAAAAATATTCGGCAGAGCTATAAAATCTTTACCTTGTAGCATGAGGAGAATCTTGCTTTTTTATGTGATTCTATTTTCTTTGGGATGTAAAAACACATCCGTTTCAAAAGAAGACCTCGTCCATTTAAACGGATATTGGGAAATTGAAGAAGTTGAGTTTCCAGATGGCACAAAAAAGAAGTATTCGGTGAATCCAAGTGTCGATTTTATTCAAATTGAAGACATGAAAGGCTTTCGCAAAAAGGTACAACCCAAGTTTGATGGCAATTATACTACATCAAATGATACTGAATCTTTTAATGTTAGCTATGTAAATGAAATGGTCACCCTTCACTACAAAAATAATTTAAGTGATTGGGAGGAAAAATTGGTGCAATTAGATTCTTCCTATTTTTCCGTTCTTAATGAAGAAGGAATAAAATACTCCTACAAAAGATTTCAACCCATTGTAATCCCTAAATAATGGCAAAAAGACAAAATTCCCATCTTCATTTAAGTGATGCTTTAGGCGAGTTTATTAAAGAGAATAAGCTTCAGAAAGGCATGGACAAGGTTGATGCCAAAGCCGCATGGGAGAAACTGATGGGAAATGGTGTAAACAATTATACTACGGCCGTTGAACTTAGAAACGAAACGCTATTTATATCCCTATCTTCTTCCGTACTTAGGGAAGAATTGAGTCATGGAAAGTCCAAAATCATTGCAATGCTCAACGAAGAGCTGGGGAAAGAGTTGGTAAAGAAATTGGTCCTGAGATAAAAAAAGCCACCCAAATTGAGCGGCTTAAATCTATAAATTCTATGCTTTGACTAGTATACTTCCCTACCTGCAAAATGAAAAGCGCCTTCAATAGCTGCATTCTCATCACTGTCTGAGCCATGTACCGCATTCTCTGCAATATTGGATGCAAATAATTTACGAATGGTTCCTTCGGCAGCTTCTTCTGGATTGGTAGCACCAATAAGTGCACGGAAATCATCAACAGCATTGTCTTTTTCCAAAATAGCCGATACAATTGGGCCTCTGGTCATAAACTCCACCAATTCACCAAAGAAAGGGCGTTCATTATGGACAGCATAAAATGCTTCTGCATCCCTTTTGCTCAATTGTGTATATTTCATCGCCACAATTTTAAAGCCTGCTCCGGTAATTTTTTCCAGAATAGCACCGATGTGTCCGTTTTCAACAGCATCTGGCTTAATCATGGTAAACGTTCTATTTCCAGTCATTTTTTTAAATTTTTGCGCAAACTTACGTTTTTTCGGGCAACGGGCAAGACTTAATAGGCTTGTTTTAATTGGTGATAAACAACACCATTTTCTCCCATTATCTTTAAAATGGCCTCTTTCTTCTCAAAATTGAGTGTGATGATTCCAAAACTGGGCACGGATATTACCTTCCCAACCCGAAACGGATTATGCTCATTGGTAAATTCTGCATACGAATGTGTTAAGCCGCTGCTGGTAAAATCAATCAAAGGATAGGACATTCCTTCCAGTTTTATTTTTGAAAACTCTGAAATATGGCGATCGCCTGATAAAACCATAACTCCCCTTGCTTCTGATTCAACTATTAATTGATTCAACCTTTCCACCTCCCTTGGAAAATTACCCCAACCTTCAAAACCATGTTCTTGGGATAAAACTTGAATACTGGAAAGAATAAGGTTAAAATCGGCATCAGAAGTTTGCAATTCATTTTCTAGCCATTCCCACTGTTGTGACCCTAAAATAGTTGCATCCTCTTTTGAATTGGCTTTATAGCGTCGGTGCGGACTTTCATCTTCTTCGAGTTGACTTCTAAAATAACGCGTGTCCAAAACCAAAACTTTTACCTTTCCCTTGGTCGTTTCATATAAGTGGGAAGCATACACACCCTCTTGACTTCTTCTTTTATCATCCTTTGGAACTTCCAAAAAATCCAATAGCAATTGTTGGCTCCCTTTTTTCATTGAAAATTCCTCACCTCCATCATTCAAACCATAATCGTGATCATCCCAAGTACCAATTACTGGAACTTTAGATCTTAATAATTTGTATCCCTCTATATTGCTTTGCTCGGCATATATAGCTTTGAGCTTATCCATTTCATCTGTATCCGCATAAACAATGTCACCGCCCCAAATCCACACATCGGGTTCTTCCGCCAAAATATCGTCCCAAAAAGGATTTGGCAGGTATTGTTTGTTACAGGAACCAAAAGAAACCACAAAAACATCTTCTGATTTCTCTTTACCATTTGAGGAATTCATGGCAATATCCTGTTTCGCCTTGCAGCCAAACAAGAAAATTGACAAGCCTAAGAAAAGAATGGGATACCGCATGAACACAAATTAAGAGTGAATCAAAAATAGGGAATCATGAGTTACCTCTATATTATATTATTGTATCTTTGCACGCATGAATTTAGAGGATATCACGACAATTAAGTCGATTCTTTCCCAACCCCAAAAAATCGTAATCATACCTCACAAAAACCCTGATGGCGATGCTGTTGGCTCATGTTTAGGGTTATATAGCTTTCTTAAAGAAAAAGGGCAAAAAGCCAATGTGATAGCTCCAAACGACTACCCAAAGTTTCTCAAATGGATGCCAGAAAACGAATCCATCCTAAACTTTGAAAAAGAAAATTCACAGGCCAAATTGTTACTTGAAGAGGCCACGGTTATATTCACACTTGACTTTAATGACCTATCCAGAACAGGACAATTGGAAGCCATTTTGAAAGAAAAAGAGTGCGATTTTATAATGATAGACCATCATCAAAAGCCAAGTGACTATGCTAGGGTTACTTATTCCGATGTAAGCATGAGCTCTACCTGCGAAATGGTGTACAACTTCATAGAGTATTTGGATGGATTGGATAGCATAACCCAAAACATCGCGACCAATCTATACACGGGAATAATGACAGATACGGGGTCATTTAAGTATAGGTCAACCTCAAGCAGAACGCACAGAGTTGTAGCCGACCTAATAGATCGTGGAGCGGATAACATGAAAATCCATGAGAACGTGTTCGACACCAATTCACCATCACGTTTGCACCTATTGGGAGTTGCTCTCAGCAACATGGTGATATTAGAAGAATACAACACGGCTTACATTACCTTGACACAGGAAGAATTGGATGACAATGATTTCAAAAAAGGGGATACCGAAGGTTTTGTAAATTATGGATTGACTTTGGAAGGGATTATTTTTGCCGTAATCTTTATAGAAAATAAAGAGGAAGGAATCATAAAGATTTCATTTCGATCTATAGGCGATTTTTCGGTAAATGAGTTTGCAAGAAACCATTTTCACGGAGGCGGACATGATAATGCAGCTGGAGGACGAAGTGAAGTAAGTATGAAAGATACCATCTCACAATTCAATACCATTTTGAAGGAATATAAAAGTCAATTAAATCCATGAGAACCGTTTTCTTACTTTTTGTTGCATTCCTGCTGATAAATTGTGGTGGACCAGAACCACGAAAACCTGTAAAGGTAAAGTCGGGCAGTTTTTTCAAGGAATCCGTGGAACGTAATAAGGCCTTATTGGAGAAGGAAGAAGCACTGATCCAAGAACTAATCAAAAAGGATACACTGCATACTTATTTGGCCAGTCCTTCAGGATTTTGGTACTATTTTGAAACAAAAAATGATACCGCTACCTATCAGCCAAAAACAAACGACCAAATACTTTTTTCCTATAACGCACTTACTTTGGACAATGATACTATTTATTCAATGAAGGATATTGGGCCAACATCATACGTGGTGGATAAAGAGCAATTGTTTTCAGGCCTTCAAAATGCAGTAAAACTTCTTAAAATCAGTGAAAGGGCAACTTTCCTATTTCCATCTTTACAAGCGTATGGCTATCATGGTGACGGAAATAGTATTGGCCCTAGAACACCTTTAAAGTCAACCATAGAATTACACACAATAATTATAAATCAAGACAGTTTAAATCTAAAAACACCTATACAATGAAACAATCACTTGTTTTAATCACACTATTCTCAATGCTTTTCTTTGGATGCAAATCTAGCAAGTATACAGACTTGGGAGATGGTATTTTTGCTGACATACAGACAAGTCAAGGCGATATTATTGTTAAGTTGGAACACGAAAAAACTCCAGTCACTGTTGCCAATTTTGTATCACTGGCAGAAGGCAATAGCCCTTTTGTAGCAGACAGCCTTAAAGGGAAAAAGTACTATGATGGTATTATTTTTCATAGGGTAATGAAAGATTTTATGATTCAAGGAGGAGATCCTACAGGTACGGGAAGAGGAAACCCGGGCTATAAGTTCAAAGATGAATTCCATGATTCACTGTCACATTCAAAAAAAGGCATTTTATCGATGGCAAATTCTGGCCCTAAGACGAATGGCAGTCAATTTTTCATTACACACAAAGAAACTCCTTGGCTTAATGGAAAACACTCTGTTTTTGGTGAAGTAGTAAATGGGATGGAAGTGGTTGACAGCATTGCTGGCGTTGAGGTGGTTGCACCAGCAAACAAGCCTAAAGTAGATGTGATCATGAACAAGGTGGAAATTGTGAGAAATGGCAAAGAGGCCAAAAAGTTTGATGCCGTCCAGATTATGACAGATTATTTTGCAGAGGAGGAAGCTGTTCAAGCGGCTTTCAAAAAAATGAAGGACGATCTCACAGCAGAATTCAATACACAAAAAGAAGAAGCCGAAGAAACAGATTCCGGACTAAGAATATATTCTTTAGTAAAAGGAGAAGGGCCACAACCGAAAATTGGACAAAAAGTACTGGTGAACTATGCAGGTTGGTTACCAAATGGAGAATTGTTCGATAGCAATATTGAAGAAGTTGCCACAAAACACAACCAATTAAATCCTGGAAGAAGAGATCAAGGAGGATATATGCCCGTACCTATGGAGTATAGTCCAGAGGCGAGATTGTTCCCAGGTTTTAGAGAAGGATTATTAACAATGAAAGTAGGAGATAAACTTAGACTTTTTCTACCCTCTCATTTAGGGCTGGGGTCTCAAGGCAGGGGACCAATTCCTAACAATTCTGATTTAATTTTCGATTTGGAAGTCACAGGAATTCAGGAATAAGGATATAAAAATAAAAAAAAGCCACACTTGTTAGTGTGGCTTTTTTTGTTTTAGCCAAAGCCTTGTTAATCCCTAAAATCCATGTTGACAATCCAAGAATTATGAACTAGATTAGAACTATTTAAAATACTTTAGCTTTTTGATGAGACAAAGAACTAAGACAATTATTGTATTGGCCTTACCAATACAAATAATTCTTGTAAAATGGATTGGCAGCTACCCTAAGTTGGTTGAAAAATACTATAGCAATGGGATATATCCCGGTATCTCACAATTTTTGCGGACACTTTTTGGCTGGATTCCATTTTCAATAGGAGATCTTTTCTATTTGTCACTATGTATTTTGGCAGGAAGGTATTTATATAAACGTTGGAAAACTATTAGACAGAAACCAATGGTATTCCTCAAAAATATTGCCGTTGTCTTATCCATTACCTATTTTTTGTTTCACCTTCTTTGGGGAATGAATTATTACAGGCGACCCATTACTGAAAAACTGGGCATTGAAAAAGAATACACACTTAACGAACTGCAGGTTTTCACAAAATATTTGATTGAAAAATCCAATTATTATCAAACCAAAATAACAGGTGATAGTATTACTTCGGTAAAAGTTCCATATTCCAAAAAGGAAATCTTCCAAAAAACCAAGCTGGGTTATACTTTATTAAAAGAAACCTATCCAGATTTTGAATACAAAAAACCAAGCCTAAAATCATCTCTTTTTAGTCTTCCGCTGACCTATATGGGATATGGTGGTTACTTAAATCCGTTTTCCAATGAAGCTCAGGTAAACGGATTAATGCCACTTTTTCGATTACCTACGGTTAGTGGACATGAAGTAGGCCATCAACTGGGTTACTCGGCAGAAGATGCCACAAATTTTATAGGATTTTTGGTTACGGCAAAAAGCGATGATGACCATTTTAAGTATGCCGCTTACTCCCACTCACTAGCCTATTGTTTATCAGATCTGTCCAGAAAAGATAGTTTACAATTCAAAGAAAACCTACAAGACCTGAACCCCGGTGTCAGGAAAAATTTTGAAGAAGTTTCGAAGTTTTGGGAACAATATGAAAATCCTTTGGAGCCCGTTTTTAAATCCATTTTCAATACCTTTCTAAAAGCAAACAATCAGGAAGAAGGGATTAAAAGTTATAATTCTGTGGTAGGCCTTTTAATTAGTTATCATACCAAAAACGGATTCTAGCATAAAGCTTGCCAAATACTGCAACTTCAGTTACCTTTAGAGGGACTAATTCAATATGTAATCTATGAAAATGCGACTCTTTACGCTGACCGCATTCTTTGTCAGTGTTACTCTGTTTGGCCAAGATTATTTTCCTAAAAATGATGGGGTTAAAACAAAGAATAACAACTACACGGCATTTACCAATGCCAAAATATTTATTACACCTACACAAATTGTAGATAACGGGACTCTTCTCATTCAAAATGGAAAAGTAGTCCAAGTAGGAAAAACGGTGACCATTCCTAAGAATACGGTAATCGAAGACTTAAAAGGAAAATCTATTTACCCTTCATTTATCGACGTCTTTTCAAATTTTGGGGTAAAACTTCCAGAAAAAGCAAAGACAAGCGGAAGGTCTGCCCAATACGAATCATCCCGTGAAGGATTTTATTGGAATGATCATATTATGCCAGAGAATAATGCCATTTCAAGTTTTAACTATGATGACAAGAAAGCCACGGAACTCCGAAAAGCCGGGTTTGGAGTGGTAAATTCACACATCCACGATGGTATTGCAAGGGGAACTGGGGTTTTGGTTGCCCTGAATGATGAAGCTACCGAATCCAAACGAATATTGGAAGACAAGTCTGCCCAATACTTTTCATTCAAAAAGAGTATAGCCAAAGCACAATCCTATCCTACCTCTTTAATGGGAGCGACGGCCTTAATGCGGCAATTGTACCATGATATGGATTGGTACAATAAAAATAGCATTGACACAAAGGATCGCTCACTGGAGGCTTTACTAGAGAACAAGGGGCTGGTTCAAATTTTTGCTGCCGGAAATAATGGAAATGTAATGAGAGCCGATAAAATTGGCGATCAATTTGGAGTTCAATATGCCATTCTAGCTGGGGGCGATGAATATGAAAATATTATGGCAATTAAAGCGACCAATGCAAAACTGATTGTTCCGCTTAACTTTCCAAAGGCATATGATGTTTCCAATCCTTATGAAGCGCAATACGTAGCCTTAAAGGATATGCGGCATTGGAACTTGGCACCTTCAAACCCTAAAGTATTGGAGGAAAACTCCATACAGTTTTCACTCACTTTGCAAGATTTAAAATCTCCAGCAGACTTTAAGGCACAACTAATGAAAGCTATTGACCATGGACTATCAAAAACCAAAGCGCTTGAAGCGTTGACAACGGTACCTTCCTCAATTCTTGGGAAATCAAATAATATAGGTTCTCTTCAGCCTGGAAGACAGGCCAATTTTCTAATCACTTCTGGAGATATTTTTGAAAAAGGGACGACACTTTACGAAAATTGGGTACAGGGTTCAAAAAGTGTAATCAATTCTAAAGATAAAATCGACATTAGGGGTGATTACAAGCTTACTACCTCAGGTATTACCTATGAATTATCGATTACCGGAGATGCTGCCAAACCTAAAATAACGGTCAAAAAAGACACCTTAAAACTTGATGCTAAGATTGATTATACGGACGATTGGCTTAATATCTCCTTTTCAACGGACAAAAAAGAGTCCAGCCGGTTTGTGGCTTTGATCGTTCCTGATTCAGAAGATATTGAGGGTACACTGACCGCTTCAAACGGTTCAACATCATCCGTTAGAATCACAAAAACAAAACCTTTCGAAGAAAAAGAAAAGAAGAAAAATGAAAAAGGTGGTGCAGATTTAGTTTCGGTGACGTATCCAAATGTTGGTTTTGGAAGTAAAGTCAAACCTAAACAAGAAACCATTCTTTTTAAAAATGCCACGGTTTGGACCGGTGCAGCTGTTATGGAAACTACCGATGTATTGGTTAAAAATGGTAAAATCACAAAGATTGGCAAAGACCTTAATCAAGGAAATACCAAAGTTGTTGATGCCACTGGGAAACATTTAACAGCTGGAATTATTGATGAACATTCGCATATTGCTGGGCTTTCTATCAACGAAGCGGGACATAATTCTTCTGCAGAAGTAAAAATGACTGATGTTGTTGATGCCAAGGATATTGACATTTATAGAAATCTTGCAGGTGGAGTAACAACCATACAGTTGCTGCACGGTTCCGCAAATCCAATTGGAGGCCGCTCTGCCATTATTCGCTTAAAATGGGGGGAAAGTGCAGATGGACTCATCTTTCAAAATATGCCCAAATTCATCAAGTTTGCCTTGGGTGAAAACGTAAAACAATCCAACTGGCAAAGCTTTTCCCGTTTTCCGCAGACACGAATGGGGGTAGAACAAGTCTTTACCGACTATTTCCAACGTGCCAAAGAGTACGATACCAAGAAGAAAAATGGACAACCCGTCCGATATGATGAAGAAATGGAGGTTTTAGCCGAAATTCTTAACGGTGAACGTTTTATAAGTTGTCATTCCTATGTACAAAGTGAAATAAATATGTTGATGAAGGTTGCCGAGAAATTTAGTTTTCGCGTAAGCACCTTTACCCATATTCTGGAAGGTTATAAAGTGGCCGATAAAATGGCAGAACACGGAGTCGGAGGCTCAACCTTTAGTGATTGGTGGGCATACAAGTACGAAGTGAACGATGCCATCCCGTACAATGCTGCAATTATGGCCAGCCAAGGTGTTACCGTTGCCATTAACAGTGATGATGCCGAAATGTCTAGAAGGTTGAATCAAGAGGCTGCCAAAACAGTTAAATATGGAGGTATGTCGGAAATTGAAGCATGGAAAACAGTTACTTTAAATCCTGCAAAATTATTGCATATTGATGATAGAGTTGGAAGTATTGAAATTGGCAAGGATGCAGATTTGGTATTATGGAACGACCATCCGCTCTCAGTTTACGCTAAGGCAGAAAAGACTTTGATTGAAGGTGCAATCTATTTCGATTTGGAAAAAGACAAAATGCTTCGAAAAGCTGTAAAAGAAGAGCGCAACCAACTCATTAATATGATGTTGAACGAAAAAGAAAACGGCGGCAAAATGCAAGGGCCGAAGCAAAACAAAAAACCTAAGTTTCACTGCGATAGCCTTTAAAAAATTATGACAATGAAAAATATATATTTATCGCTGGTATTTGGATTGACAATTGTTTTTGGGCTTTCCGCACAACAAACCCCAGCTCCAGACCAAACAGAAGCAATCACCATAACCGGAGCTACGGCACATATCGGCAATGGATCCGTAATTGAAAACTGTACTTTGGTTTTTGAAAATGGTAAAATATCTGCTATTGGTGGAACAGACACCCAAGCTAAAGGTCAAATCATTGATGCCGCTGGCAAACATGTATACCCAGGATTCATAGCACCTGGTAAATCACTTGGATTAATTGAGGTAAATGCCGTAAGGGCCAGTAATGACCAAGATGAAATTGGGGATATGATACCGCATATACGAAGCCTTATCGCCTACAATGCAGAATCTAAAGTGGTAGAGAGCATGAGACCCAACGGAGTTTTATTAGGTCAGATTACGCCAAAGGGCGGAAGAATATCAGGCACCTCATCCATTGTTCAGTTTGATGCATGGAACTGGGAAGATGCAGCCGTAAAAGTTGACGATGGCATACACCTTAATTGGCCAACTACATTTAGGAGAGGCAGATGGTGGATGGGAGAACCGAGAGGTTTTCAGCCCAACAAAGACTATCAAAAACAAGTCACTAAAGTAAAAAGCTTCTTAAAAAATTCGGCTGCATACGGAAAGGCAAACACCCCTGAAAGGAATTTGGAGTTTGAAGCCATGCAAGGAATTTTTAGTGGTGAAAAAAGCTTATACATCTATGCCCAAGGAGAAAGGGAAATAATGGATGCCGTGAATACGGCAAAAGTATCGGGAGTTCAAAAAATTGTTATTGTTGGTGGGTATCACGCCCACAAGATTGTTGATTTTCTAAAGAAAAATGATATTCCAGTTCTGGTAAATTTCACGCACTCACTTCCTTCCTATGATGATGATGACTATGATTTCACCTTTAAATTGCCAAAATTGTTAATGGATGCAGGTCTTTTAGTTGGATTGCAGAATGCGTCCGCTTCCAATTTTCAAACCAGAAACCTTCCTTTTTATGCAGGTCAAGTTGTAGCACAAGGATTGGAAAAAGAAAAAGCACTGCAATTATTAACCGGAAATGCGGCTAAAATTTTAGGTATTGAAGGGGGTTATGGAACACTTGAAGTTGGTAAAAGTGCGACACTTTTTATTTCAGATGGCGATGCATTGGATATGCGAACCAATAAACTTTCAAGAGCCTTCATCGATGGTAGGGATATTTCCTTGGAAACACATCAAACCAAACTTTGGAAACGTTACATGAATAAATATGAAGGGAAATAAAAAAAGGGCGCTCCAAAAGGAGCGCCCTTTTTTTATTTAAAAGTTACTCTTTAGTTCTTTTTTACTGCAACAAAAATTCCATTTTCTGGTTTTGCATAAAAAGCATCAGGTTTAGGTGTTGTGCTTAGCATACTGTTTTCAAATTGAACCGTATTTCTGACATCCAAAATCTTGGCTCCTTGAAAATTATGCCATGTAATCGATTTTGGAAGCACCAAGCCTTCAACAGTTTGCCAATCATTATATCGAATCCATTTAATAGTTTCTGATTTCTCACCTGTTCTATAAGTCACCGTATATCCCAACCATGCCATTTGATATGTTTTTGGGTCAAAATGAATAAAATATTCATCCTTGGAGGAAGTTCCCACACCAGATTCATATGAAATTTGAACCCCTGGATAGTTTTTCCCGTCATAAACCACATCTTGCGTATGGGAATAAATTATACCTTCATCGGCCAAAACAAAAGGCATGGCATAAAAATAGAACATCAGGTTATGGTAAAAACCAGCATCCCCCTTATACTTTTTATCTTCATCCAATAGCCAAACTTCATTCCCATCAAAACCTAAGGAAAACCCTTTAAAATCTACCCTATCTCGTCTAGACCACAGATCTATTGTATGTGTTTCAGTGTTATCGCCCTTTGGCATTTCATAGCTCAAAGTTCTTTTTGTTTTCCATGCTTCCAATCCTCCATGAGCATCAAAAACTTTGTTTAAAGCTTTAGGGAATATCTCAACCGATTGAGTAATCCCATCATCAACACGTTCTTGAATTTCTTCTTTCTTCGTACCAGATTTACATGCGCCAATCACGAGCGCGAAAAATAGGATAGCCGTTTTCCTCATAATCAATTAGTTTGCGACTTTGTCGGAATTACATTTATAAGATTACAAGAATATGTATTTTTGAATTGTGAAGGAAGCCAAACTCATTAGTAGTGTCCAAAATCCCTTGATAAAAAAGATACTGCTTTTAAAAGAAAAGTCCAGAGAGCGAAAGAAAACAGGGCTTTTTGTAGTGGAAGGAAGACGTGAAATTGAACTTGCACAAAAAGGGGGATATGAGATGGAAACTCTTATTTTCTGTCCGGAAATCTTGGTAGAACCCACGCACAAATCATTGTTACCTGATTTAAAGCATCAAGTAGTTCAAGCATCCAAGCAGGTATATGAAAAAATAGCATATAGGGAAACTACAGAGGGAGTTTTGGCCATTATGAAAAGTAAGGGGCATGCTATTGAAAAAATTCAATTTAAAAATCAATCTCCTCTAATTTTGGTTGCAGAAGCACCAGAAAAGCCAGGTAATGTTGGGGCTCTTCTGCGTACAGCAGATGCTGCGGCAGTAGATGCGGTTTTAATAGCCAATCCTAAATCTGACCTATATAACCCAAATATTATCCGCTCCAGTATCGGATGCGTTTTCACAACACAGATTGGACTGGGAACTTCAGAAGAGATTATAGCTTTTCTAAAAGAAAAGAAGGTGAATATTTTTTGTGCAGCGCTTACTGCCTCCAAAAACTATACGTATAGCGATTTTACAGGTTCTACCGCCATTGTTGTGGGAACAGAGTCCACAGGATTATCCCCTGATTGGCTTAAAAACTCCGAACAAAACATAATTATTCCCATGCAGGGTGAAATAGATTCAATGAATGTTTCGGTATCAGCTGCAATACTTATATTTGAAGCGAAGCGGCAACGCGGATTATAGCCTATGGAAAAAACTACTCTCTTCTACATTATTATAATCATCTTAATAGTCCAGTATTTGGTACATCAATTATTGGAATATTTAAATGCCAAGCGATTTAAATCTACTGTCCCCACTGAATTGAGCGATGTCTTTGATGAGGAAGAGTATCATAAATCCCAGGAGTACAAAAAAGCCAACTATCAATTTGGTTTATTTTCGGATGGTTTTTCACTGGTATTGACACTTTTTTTTCTGTTTTTAGGTGGATTTGAATGGGTGGACACCATAACCCGTTCAATTACGGAGGATACAATTCCTATGGCCTTGGTATTCTTTGGTATTATTTTATTTGGAAGTAATGTTTTGGGAACTCCATTTGCCTATTATCAAACTTTTATAATTGAAGAAAAATATGGGTTTAACAAAACAACCAAAAAGTTGTTTTTTGTGGATAAAATAAAAGGAGGATTGCTTGCAGCTGTTTTAGGTGGAGGTATATTGGCACTCTTCATTTTGTTTTACGAGTGGACAGGACCAAATTTTTGGATTTATGCGTGGATTTTGATTGGAGTTGTGATCTTATTCATGAATTTGTTCTATAGCAGATTGATTGTGCCGTTATTCAACAAACAAACGCCATTGGATGATGGAAGTTTAAAAAACGCGATTGAAAACTATGCAAAGAAAGTAGGTTTTGAACTGAACAACATTTTTGTGATTGATGGTTCTAAAAGATCCACAAAAGCAAATGCATATTTCTCAGGCTTTGGAAAAGAAAAACGGATTACTTTATTCGATACCCTTGTCAACGACCTTGACGAAGATGAAATCGTTGCGGTTTTAGCACACGAGGTTGGTCATTATAAAAGAAAGCATATCATAGTTAATCTTCTAGTGTCCCTTGGGTTGACTGGATTTACGCTGTTTATTCTTTCGATTTTTATCAATAATCCAGAAATTTCTTTGGCCATTGGAGTAACCACGCCAAGCTTTCATGCAGGGCTTATTGGTTTTGTTCTTTTGTATAGTCCCATATCTGAAATAACCGGACTTGCAATGAATTACCTATCCAGAAAATTTGAGTTTCAGGCGGATAATTATGCCAAAAATACATTTGCGGCCACGCCTTTGGTAACCTCACTAAAAAAATTATCCAAGAATAATTTAAGTAATTTAACTCCGCATCCCGCATACGTTTTTGTGCATTATTCCCATCCACCTCTTGTTGAGCGCATTAGAAACTTAAAGGCATAATTTTTGTTGGTTACCATTAAAGATTGTGGTAATTTTAATATAGTATGACGGAGGCTGCCATTGAAAAAGAGAATAAAGAGATAGCCAAGCAGTATAAAGAATTGCTTCGCATTAGCTATCAAAGCTTGACGAAAGAGGACAAGAAATTGATTCGCTCCGCTTTTGATGTGGCCGTAGACGCCCATAAAGATCAACGGCGAAAATCTGGCGAAGCCTATATCTTTCACCCCATAGCAGTAGCAAAAATTGTTGCTTCAAAAATTGGGTTGGATGCTGTTTCCATAGCCTCTGCCCTCCTCCACGATGTTGTTGAAGATACTCCCTATACCCTTGGGGACATTGAGCGTTTGTTTGGCGAAAGTGTTGCGCGTATTGTTGATGGTCTCACCAAAATATCACACCTTAAAAAAGATAAGGACATAAGCCAGCAAGCTGAGAATTTCAGAAAAATGCTGTTGACACTGCATGATGATGTGAGAGTCATCATTATCAAAATTGCAGATCGTTACCACAATATGCTCACCATGGATTCAATGCCAGAGCATAAACAGGTGAAAATAGCCTCTGAGACCCTTTACATTTATGCCCCTTTAGCGCATAGAATTGGACTGTACAACATTAAAACCCACTTAGAGGACCTCAGTTTAAAATACACCGAACCCGAGGTCTATCAAGATATTAGGGCCAAAATTGAAGATACTGAGGAAGAACAACTGGCTTACATAGAGGATTTTTCTAATGTTATACGAAATTCGTTGGACAAAGAAGGTCTTAATTATACTGTTAGAGGAAGGATGAAATCCATTTTTTCCATCCGAAGGAAAATGAAGGCCCAAAATGTTGCTTTTGATGAAGTTTATGACAAGTTCGCGATCCGAATCATTTACAAATCAGATAAAAAGAACGAGAAATTTTTGGCATGGAAAATCTACTCCATTGTAACCGATCATTTTACTCCAAACCCTATACGTTTACGCGATTGGATTACCTCTCCAAAATCTACGGGCTACGAAGCGCTTCATATCACCGTAATGGGTCCAAAAGGGAAATGGGTAGAAGTGCAGATACGAAGCGAACGTATGCATGAGATTGCAGAAAAAGGCTATGCGGCCCATTTTAAATATAAACACGGAGAGCAAAAAGAGCAAGGTATTGAAGAATGGCTAAACCGATTGCAGGAAGCACTTGAAACCTCCAATAGCAGTGCAGTTGATTTTGTTGAGGAATTTAAACTTAACCTGTATTCAAAGGAAATTTTTGTTTTTACTCCAAAAGGAGATTTAAAATCTTTGCCCAAGGGAGCTACTCCGTTGGATTTTGCGTTTCACATCCACACAGAAATAGGTATGAAGACCAGGGGAGCGAGAGTAAACGGAAAATTGGTTCCATTAGGATCCGAGCTACACAGTGGTGATCAAGTAGAGATTATTACCTCTGAAACTGCCAAACCAAACCAAAGTTGGCTGGATTATGCCCAGACAGCAAGAGCACGGTCAAAAATTAAATCTTCCCTTGGTGAAGAGAAAAAAAGCATTGCTGCAGATGGAAAAGAAATTCTCCGGAGAAAGTTAAAATCACAAAAAATAACCCTTAATGAGGATACCGTTAACAAGTTGGTGCTGTTCTTTAAGCTAAAAACAAGTCTCGATTTATTTTACCGGGTTGGAGTTGGTATTATAGATAATGAACGCATAAAGGATTTTGCTTCATCATACCATAATGCCTTTCTTAATTTCTTTAAAAATCGTATTCGAAGAAACCCCGCCCCAAAAGATGTAGACAAGGAAGAAATTACCACCAAATATGATATGCTTGTGTTTGGCAGGGAAGAAGAAAAGCTGGTATACAAACTTTCTCAATGCTGTAATCCCATTCCGGGAGATGATGTTTTTGGCTTTTTAAGTGTGAATGATGGTATTAAGGTGCACAAAAAAAATTGCCCAAATGCCATTTCCTTACAATCAAATTATGCCTATAGAATTATGTCTGCCAAGTGGATAGATTCTACCCAAGAGGAGTTTACGGTGGAAATTCTTATCACTGGCATTGATAATTTGGGGCTTGTGAATGATATCACCAATATTATCTCGGATAATATGCATGTTAACATGCGTAACCTTAATTTTAGTGCCGATGGAGGTACTTTTACAGGCAAAATATCCCTAGTTGTCAAAAATAATACTATCCTAAAAAAATTAATGAATAACTTGAAGCAGGTAGAGGGTATAGACAAAGTGACCAGAATTTAATTTTTAGCTGTACCTTTGTCGTTTAGCATAGGTTAGAAAGCTATGGGGAACAATAAAAATCAGGAAATTGTAAAAAATGTCTTTACAACCTTTTTAGAGGAAAAAGGGCATCGAAAAACGCCTGAACGTTACGCCATTTTACAGGAAATTTATGAAAGTGATGACCATTTTGATGTAGAATCTCTCTACATTAAAATGAAGACCAAAAATTACAGGGTTAGTCGCGCAACCTTGTACAATACCATCGAGCTTTTATTGGACTGCAAACTGGTGCGGAAGCATCAATTTGGCAAAAATCAGGCGCAATACGAAAAATCTTATTTTGACCGCCAGCACGATCATGTTATTCTAACGGATACAGGAGAAGTGGTTGAGTTCTGCGATCCCCGTATTCAATCCATAAAAAAAACCATAGAGGAGGTTTTTGACATCAAAATCAGCAACCACTCACTTTATTTCTACGGAACCCGAAACAAAGAAGAAAACGTAACCGAATAACCAAAACATTTCATGGTAGATTTATTGCTTGGACTCCAATGGGGAGACGAAGGAAAGGGAAAAATTGTTGATGTACTTACAAAAGATTATGATATTATAGCTCGATTTCAAGGTGGTCCCAACGCAGGGCATACTTTGGAATTTGATGGTATAAAACATGTCTTACATACCATTCCATCGGGAATTTTTCATGAAAATGCCGTGAATATCGTAGGTAATGGTGTAGTAATAGACCCGGTTATCTTCAAAAAAGAATTAGACAATCTTGAAAAGTTCAATATTGATATCATCTCTAAACTTTTTATTTCAAGAAAAGCTCATCTCATTCTACCCACACATCGTTTGTTGGATGCCGCATCTGAAGCTGCAAAGGGAAAAGCCAAAATTGGTTCAACCTTAAAAGGGATTGGTCCAACTTATATGGACAAGACCGGTAGAAATGGTATGCGTGTAGGTGATTTGGAATTTAAGGACTGGAAGAAAAAATATAGAGCCCTTGCGGACAAGCATGAGGCTATGATCGGGTTTTATAATGTAGATATTCAATACAACTTGGCGGAACTTGAAATAGAGTTTTTTGAAGCGGTTTCAACTTTGAAACAATTAAAGTTTATTGATAGCGAAGAGTATATTTTTAAAGCGCAAGATCAGGGCAAAAAAATATTGGCGGAAGGAGCCCAAGGCTCATTATTGGATATTGACTTTGGCACCTACCCTTATGTAACTTCATCCAATACCACCGCGGCAGGTGCTTGTACAGGTCTCGGTGTGGCTCCCAACAAAATTGGTCGGGTATTAGGGATTTTTAAAGCTTACACTACTAGAGTTGGGAGTGGACCTTTCCCCACAGAGCTTTTTGACAATGATGGTGAAACCATGGGTCGCGTAGGAAATGAATTTGGTGCCACTACAGGAAGACCAAGACGTTGTGGTTGGTTAGACTTGGTTGCACTAAAATATGCCGTTCAAATAAATGGTGTAACAGAGTTAATGATGATGAAGGGAGACGTTTTAAGTGGTTTTAAATATTTAAAAGTCTGTACCGCATATAATTATAATGGTGAAGAAATAAGTCATCTACCCTATAATATTGAAGCCAAAAATGTAACTCCAATCTATAAGGAAATGAAAGGGTGGGACAAAGACTTGACCAAATTGACCTCGGAGTCTGAATTCCCGGAGGAACTCAATGAATATATCGCATTTTTGGAAAAGGAATTAAACGTTCCCATAAAAATAGTCTCCGTAGGGCCAGATAGAACGCAAACCATACACCGCTAAGGCTTTCCATTTACTTTTACGAATTGTATATTTAAGGATACTATTCTTAAATCACTTTTTAAATATCAAGTGACAGATTAGTTATTTTAGTACTCCAAATATGAAGACTAAAAACCTAAATAAATTAAACTTGTTCCTTTTATGTATGATTCCATTTATCAATGGAATTGCACAAATTAAAGATGGGGAGGGCAAAAAAAAACAGTCTCAATATATTTTTGATTCCGATAACCTGAAGCAAAATATAAATGATATTTCTTCCATTTACGGTATCATGGGAATGTACTATGAAGGAGTGGAAAAAGCAAAAACCTCTTTACTGGACAAGGTCTTTCACACCGAATGGTTTATGAGGGATACCGATACTCCCAATGAAACTACCTTAAATGTTGAAAACAAGCAGGAATTTATGCTCAGGGTCGATACTCATGGTCTATACCCAGGATATGCCAGCGATAGGACCTTCTCCAAGATTGAAATGGCAAATAACAATTTAGCATATGTTAAAATCAATAAAATGCCAAACAAGAATTCAACAGGTTTTTTTCTGTTCAAGGAAGAAAATGAGTGGGTTATAATGGACAAATTATGGGTAAACCCCCAGAAACCCATCACAACCATAAACCATTCTAAAATAAACTCTACTATCGAAGGAGTTCTAGGTGATTATTACACCGCTCTTAGTAATGTTGATAAGGAAAAGCTTGATGGTTTACTACATGAAAATTGGAATATAAAACAGACCGATTCCCAACAAAATATCAAAACAATATCAAAGCAGAAATTTATTAATCAACTTGGGGCTAATACATACCACAGTCCACTGTTCTCCATTGATTTTTATCATGAAAAACTTGTAGTTGCAAGGGCCGATTTCCAAAACGAATCAATCACCACCTTTATTACGCTCTTTAAAATTGATGGGAAGTGGAAGATTACAAGTGAGCGAAAATCCATCAAATAGTGGAACCTTTACAATTCCCAAACCTTTCTAAATGTACAAGCATACTTTAGTTAAATATCCTACTTTTGAACAAAATTCTAGAGATTGAAAAGAATTTCGTTTTTCATTTTGATATTCGCTTTTTTCATTGGTTATACACAAGAAAAAGAGCAAGAGTCTCAAAGTAAGCAGATAAACATAGTTTATGGGGCAAACTTCACAAAGGATGAAGCCCAATTTCCTGGAGCCTCCATTTTCAGTAAGGATGATGAGCGCCAAGTACAATTTGAACACCAAGGAGCCGATTTATGGTGCGATATTGCCATTTTTTATTCACAAGAAAATCGACTAAAGGCAATTGGTAATGTGCGTCTTCAACAAGGTGACTCCATTGAAATGAATAGCGGCTATATGAGCTATAATGGAGATTCAAAGTTGGCAAAAGCATGGAAAACAGTAGATCTTACCGATGGTCAGATGACCTTGACCACCGATACTTTATACTTTAATAGGGAAAAACAGGAATCATTCTATAATTCTGGAGGTAAAGTAGTGGATTCCGTAAACGTGCTTACAAGTAAAATAGGCACCTACTTCACTGAATTAAAAAAAGTACAGTTCAAAAACAAGGTTCATATTGATAACCCTGAGTATATTATTGATTCGGAACAATTGGATTATTATCGTGTTTCAAAGAACGCGTATATGTATGGGCCTTCAACTATTACTGGAGAAGACTATAAAATATATTGCGAACGTGGTTTTTATGACACAAGAATTGAACAAGGCTACGGCATAAAAAACACCAAAATCAACTACGATAATAAAATTATTATAGGCGATAGTCTCTATTTTGACAAAGCATCAGAATTTGCTTCCGCCACTAACAACATAAGGATTACGGACACCATAAACAATGGTGTGATCAAAGCACACTATGCAGAGGTTTTTAAGGCCAAGGACTCCGTTTTTGCCACCAAAAGAGCAGTTTCCATAAGCTTGGTGGAACTAGATTCTTTATATATGCATGGTGACACACTTATGGTTACCGGTAAGCCAGAGGCCCGTATTCTCAGAGCTTTCAGAAATGCCAAGTTTTACAAAACTGATTTAAGCGGAAAATGTGATTCCATCCATTTTAACCAAAGTAGCGGGCTAACACAGATGATCACCGATCCTATACTTTGGAATGTGGACAATCAAATTACCGGAGATAGCATTCATTTGATTTCCGACATGAAAACAGAGAAAATGGATTCTCTAAAAGTATTGGAAAATGCCTTTATTATCTCATTGGATACCATTAGTAAAACTGGTTACAATCAGGCTAAAGGCAAGGATTTGTTCGGAAAATTTGAGGAGAATGAACTTAAAATCATCGACCTTGTAAAAAACACGGAAGTCATCTATTATATGTACAATGATGACCAAGAACTCATTGGGATCAACAAAACCATTTGCAGTAAAATCAGATTGCTAATGGCAAATAATGATATTGAGGACATCACTTTTTTTATAAATCCTGATGGAGATATTTTCCCGGACAAAGACCTTCCTAAAGAAAGTAGGAAGCTCAAAGGTTTTATTTGGCGGGGCGATGAACGCATTCTTACCAAAGAAGATATTTTTGATGAAGACGACAATAACATAGAATTGGTGAGAATCCGTGGAATTGACAATCCAATAGATATTGATGCCGAGGAAGAAGAACGTAGAAAAAATGAAAATGATCCGGTTAATAAAACTGCCACTTCAAAAGCAATAAAACCTAAGAAAACTGCTGTCAAGAAAGCACAAAGTCGCTGATGCTAAAAGATGATTTTTTTACATATCAGGCCCAAACCACCCCACACCCTCTAGGCCTAGAAGTTTCTCATGCCAAAGGCAGTTATATCTACGACAACAAGGGCAATGCACATTTAGATTTTGTGGCAGGGGTCTCTGCATGTAGCCTAGGACATTGTCATCCGCGAGTGATAAATGCTGTGAAAGATCAGATAGAAAAGTACATGCATGTAATGGTTTATGGCGAATATATTCAACAACCTGCCATTGAATTCACCAAGTTATTGGCTTCACATCTGCCACAGAATCTAGAAACTACGTATTTGGTAAATTCTGGAACCGAAGCCATAGAAGGTGCCATAAAACTTGCCCGAAGGTATACAGGACGTTCCCAACTTATATCAGCCCACAATGCTTATCACGGAAGTACTACGGGAAGTCTAAGTATTATGGGGTATGAAGAACGAAAAAGTGCGTTTAGACCTTTAATTCCAGACGTAAGTTTTATCAACTTTAATGATGAAACGGATTTGGAAAAAATAACGGAACAAACCGCTGCCGTAATATTGGAAACCATTCAAGGTGGGGCAGGATTTATTCAACCCATTAATGGATATCTGGCAAAAGTTAGAAAACGTTGTGATGCTGTCGGGGCATTGCTGATATTGGATGAGATTCAGCCTGGTTTTGGAAGGACCGGTAAGCTATTTGCGTTTGAACACTTTAATTGTGTTCCAGATATTCTTGCCATTGGAAAAGGTATGGCTTCTGGATTGCCGGTGGGTGCATTTGTAGCATCAAAAGCCATGATGAAAACCCTGCAAAATGAACCAAAGTTGGGTCATATCACCACATTTGGCGGAAATCCAGTTATTGCAGCTGCCAGCTTGGCAACATTACAGGAAATTATTGAAAATCAGCTAATTGAATCAACTTTGGTTAAAGAAAAATTGTTTCGCAAGCTTTTGGTACATCCTTTGATTAAAGAGATAAGAGGTAAAGGTTTAATGCTTGCCCTACTATTGAAGAGTAAGGAAATTGCGAACTATTTGGTACTTACGGCGGCTAAGGAAAAGCTTATCCTTTTTTGGTTGCTTTTTGAACCGAAAGCGGTAAGAATCTCTCCACCATTGACCATTTCGGAGAAAGAAATTGCCAAAGGATGTAGCCAAATAATCAAAATTCTAGATAGCTATAAACCTCCCTCTGTTAACTAATTTGTTGATAACATACCAAAAAATGGGCATAAAGAAAGTCACAAAGGGCTAATTTTAAGTCCATAGTTAAACCAAAAACGTTCCTATGGCGTTAGATGCTAACGAATATCCTGAAAAATCCATCAGTAAGTTTGAGTCCATGCTCAAAACAGACGATGTCTATTTTTTTGATGCGGAAGACTTTGAAGAAATCATTCACCACTATCTAAACAACGGAAAAATATCTTTAGGTAAAAAAGCTATTCAAATTGGCTTGGAACAACACCCCAACTCACTGGAATTAAAATTGTTGCGGGTAGAGGTTTTAGTTTTTGAAGATAAGTATGAAGATGCAGGAAAGATATTGGACAAACTTCAAAACATTGATGCAAACAACGAGGAAATCTATATTCAGCGTGCGAACATTCAATCCAAGCAAGATAAACACCAGGAAGCAATAAACCTTCTTTTGGAAGCATTGCATTTGACTGATGACAATTTCGATATTCATTCACTTTTAGGAATGGAATACCTTTTTATAGATGATTTTGAAAAGGCCAAACGTAGTTTCATGAGGTGCGTGGAATTTGATGAAACCGATTATTCATCGCTATACAATGTAGTATACTGTTTTGAATTTTTGGAGGATTTTGATGGTGCAATTCATTATTTGAACGATTATCTACAGCGCAATCCTTATTCTGAAGTAGCATGGCACCAATTGGGCAAATTGTACAATACCAAAGAACTCTATAAAGAAGCCATAACAGCATTTGATTTTGCCATTATTTCCGATGATTCCTTCATTGGGGCATATTTTGAAAAAGGAAAGGTACTTGAGAAACTGGGTAAGTACAATGAGGCCATAGAAAATTATGAAACTACAATTTCTATTGAAGACCCAACATCGCATGCCTATTTGCGGATGGGAAAATGTCATGAGAAATTAGGCAATAACGATTTGGCAAAATATTATTATTACAACACCGTACATGAGGACCCATTGTTAGACAAGGGGTGGTTGGCCATTACTGATTTTTATTACAAGCTTGAGAATTACGACAAAGCACTTTACTACGTAAACAAAGCCATTAATATTGATGGGGAAAATCCTTTGTATTGGAAAAAAAGTGCTAAAATCTATTTTGCCTTAAACAATTTTGATGAAGCAGATTTTGCCTATAAACAGGCAGTTGATTTGGGTAATTACGAACTGGATACTTGGGAAAATTGGGCGGATACGCTTAGAAAACTGGGTGATTTTAACTCTGCTGCACATGTATTGATTCAAGGTATTGAGTTTTACCCAGAAAATGCAGCACTTCTTTACAAATTGGCAGGGGTCTATCTAAAGAACGATAAGATTTTGAATGCCAAAGAAAAATTATCGGAAGCTATGCAGCTTGATATTCAAAAGTTACAAATATTTGAAGATGAGTTCCCAGAATTCAACAATATAAAATGGTTGAAAACCTTAGTTTGTGAAATTAAGAAAACCTCTACCTAATTAATTCCTCTACCTCTTTTTAGCGATAAAATCAATGAAGGCACGCAAACTATTGGATTATGTGTTTATAACACTAAAAGGCATGGCCATGGGAGCCGCCGATGTGGTCCCAGGGGTGTCAGGGGGCACAATAGCATTTATTTCAGGTATATATGAGGAACTCATAACCTCAATCAATACTATCAATTTTTCTCTTTTATCAACCCTAAGAAAACAGGGCTTTAAGTCCTTTTGGAGCCAAATAAACGGCAATTTTCTGCTGGCACTTTTCTTGGGTATTTTTATTAGTGTCCTATCCCTTGCCAAATTTCTAAGTTGGCTACTAGAAAACCATTCAATTCTTTTATGGTCCTTCTTTTTTGGGCTTGTATTGGCAAGTATATTTTTTGTGGGCAAGGAGATTACCAAATGGACAATAGGTACTGTAACTATGTTTCTAATTGGAGCGGCAGTAGCCTATTTCATTACAGAACTTCCTCCAAATGAAAATGTGGAGAGCATCCCCTATCTTTTTCTTTCCGGTGCTTTGGCTGTATGCGCCATGATTTTACCGGGAATTTCAGGAGCCTTTATTTTAGTATTATTAGGTTCTTATAAAACCATTCTTGACGCAGTACATGAGAAAGACCTTAAAATTGTAATTACCGTGGCTTTGGGAGCCATTTTTGGTCTTTTAAGTTTTGCCAGGTTGTTGAAATGGATGTTTACCCACTATAAAAATTTAACACTGGCACTTCTCACCGGTTTTATCCTTGGGTCATTAAATAAAATTTGGCCTTGGAAAAAAGTATTGGAAACCAAGACTTTTGGAGATAAAACCATTGTGATTGATGATGCAAATATTTGGCCATCAGCCTTTGAAGGAGACAACCAACTAATATTTGCCGTAATCCTAGCTATAATCGGTTTTTCGCTTATTTTTATCTTGGAAAGATTAGCTTCCAAAAAATAAGTAAAAACTTTTGAATGCATCAGCCCAGAACGTTTATTGATAACTTCTTTTTGGTCATTAAAGGCCTTTGCATGGGAGCTGCAAACAAGGTGCCTGGTGTTTCAGGAGGCATTGTAGCTTTTGTTGGTGGTTTTTATGAAGAGTTTATATACTCGCTTCAAAAAATCAATTCCAAAGCATTCAAATTATTGCTAAACGGTAGGTTCAGGAGTTTTTATCAATATACCAATATCAACTTTTTAATGCTCCTCATACTTGGAATGCTGATTAGTTATTTCAGTGTTTCAAGAGTGCTCGATTATTTTTTGGAACAAAGGGAACTCTTTGTTTGGGCTACTTTTTTTGGTATGATTCTGGGTTCTATCTATTACATTTTCAAAGATTTTAATCATTGGAACAAAAGGACCATCCCGGCGGGAATAATAGGCCTGCTTATAGGTATTTCCATAAGTTTTTTAAGCCCGGCGAAAGAAAACGATAATTTGTTCTTTATTTTTTTCTGCGGGATCATTAGTGTTTCTGGGATGACATTACCTGGGCTTTCCGGCTCCTTCATACTTATCCTTTTAGGTAATTATGTTTTATTATTGGTTGATTCCGTGAATGCTTTGTATGATACCTTCTCAGAGGTTTTTTCAGGAAATTATAGTTTTCTTGATAATTCAAAACGAATGGATACCCTTAAAATACTAGCTGTTTTCACCTTGGGTTCAGCTACAGGATTGGTTACTTTTTCGCATCTATTGAGTTTTTTGCTCAAACATTATAAAGCGATTTCAACAGCGGTAATTATTGGTTTTATTACAGGCTCACTAGGTGTCGTATGGCCATGGAAACGGACCATGTTCAAAGTAGATGAATTTGGATTTACATTGCTCGATAGCAATGGGGACAAAATTCCCCTTAATTATGAGCGGTACCTCCCAAATTTTGCGGATTCTGAAACATGGTGGGCTTTGTTTTTTGTAATAATAGGAATTTTGGTATTATTGATTTTGGATTGGTATGGAAAAAATAGAAAAGAAAGAAAACAGGTACGGCCTGCTAGGTAAGGAAATTTCATATTCTTTTTCCCAAGCCTATTTTACAAAAAAATTCAAGGATGCTGGAATGGCCAATCACAGTTATGAGAACTTTGATATTCCGACAATTTCACAATTTGAAGCCATAATCGCCCAAAAAAATATTAAGGGAATCAATGTTACTATTCCTTATAAAGAGCAAGTAATTCAATATCTATCCCATTTGGACCCAAAAGCGGAAAAAATTGGTGCTGTAAATACGGTAAAGTTCACACAGAATGGCCTAAAAGGATATAATACAGATGCCTATGGTTTTCAAAAATCTATGGAACCTTTACTAAAACCCCATCATACCAAAGCTCTTATTCTTGGAACAGGGGGCGCATCAAAAGCTATACGCTATGTTTTGGGTGAATTGGGAATTCAACATACCTACGTTTCTAGGACCAAAAAGAAAAATCAATTCACTTACGAAGAATTAAACCAGAAGATCATTGAGGAACATACACTCATAGTAAATTGTACTCCTTTGGGCACTTATCCTGATATTGATGAAAAACCGCCTATACCGTACTCCTATCTTGGAAAAAAGCACTTTTTGTTTGATCTTATCTATAATCCAGAAATAACGGCGTTTTTGGCAGCAGGTAAAGAAAAAAATACAACTATTTGTAATGGCCTGAAAATGTTAGAGTTACAAGCAGAAAAGTCATGGGAAATTTGGAATTCCAGTGAAAAATAACAAGTAGTAAACAGTTTTGACCAATCCGCACAAAGCAATACTTAAACAAAAGAAGAATTGCTACTTTTGTTATTGGCCGATTTAGTTGCTAACTTGGCTATAATTATCATCAATCCAAAAAGGAAAAGAAACTACTCATGCAGGAAAATGAACAAAAACTTCAGGAAACTGAAGGTGGCACTGAGCATAACGTGGACACAACGAAAACACCATTGGAAGAAAGCCCCATTTCTGAACCCAATACGTCCGAGGCTGATGTGCAAGAAAATATAGAGTCTCCCATTACAGCAACCGAAGATGATTCGAAAGAAAAAACTGGTGAAGACAGTCCAAAATCCGAGGAATCCGATAGGGTAATAGAAGAAATTGAAGAGTCCAATGCGGAAGATGCAGAAGATGTTGACAATCAAAAAAGGCATCATATCCCTATGTTGGACTATCATGCTATGTCACTCGAAAACCTCGTGGGCGAACTACAGCGTTTGGTCAAAAATGAAAAAGTCCAAGCAATAAGTAAGCATGTAAGCTCCATTAAATACGAATTTGATCAGAAGTTCCAAGAATTTTTAGAGCATAAAAAAGAGGAGTTTATTGCCTCTGGTGGAAATGAAATAGATTTTAGGTACAATTCAGTTTCCAAAAGACAGTTTAATGAGGTTTTTACCGAGTTTAGGGAAAAACGAGACCAGTACTATAAGCAACTGGAACAAAACCTTAAGAGTAATCTTCAAAAGCGATTAGAAATAATCGAACAATTGAAGGGTCTTGTAAACGTTGATGAGGATATTAACACCACCTACAAAAATTTTAAGGAGTTACAAGAAAATTGGCGTAATGCGGGTCCTGTTCCTCGAAATAGTTATAATGATGTATGGCGAACATATCATCATCACATGGAAATCTTTTATGATTTTTTGCATCTAAACCGAGAACTTCGCGATTTAGATTTTAAACATAACCTGGAGGAAAAATTAAAATTGGTAGAGCGTGCCGAAGCATTGGCCACTGAACCAGACCTTGGAAAAGCATTTCGTGAATTACAGACACTTCATAAAATTTGGAAAGAGGATATTGGACCTGTTGCCAAAGAACAAAGAGAAGAGGTTTGGGGCCGGTTTAGCAATGCAACAAAGGCTATGCACCAACGTAGACAGGACCACTACCAAGAGATGGAAAAGGTCTATGAAAAGAATCTAGAAAAAAAAGAAAAAGTTATCGCTTCCATATTATCCATAGCCAATAATGTGACAAACAACCATAGGGCGCTCCAACAACAAATAAAAGAAGTGGAGGTTTTACGAGATACTTTTTTCAAGGCCGGGAAAGTGCCACAGAAAGTAAATGAGCAAACTTGGAGTGCATTTAAGGATGCCGTTCGTACATTCAATAGAAATAAGAATTCCTTTTACAAAAATCAAAAAAAGGAACAACTAGAAAATCTGGAAAAGAAAAAAGCATTGCTTGAACTTGCCCTTGCCCTTAAAGATAGTGATGATCGAGAAATGGCTACTCCAGAAATGAAGCGTATACAAAGTGAATGGAAAAAAATAGGCCATGTACCCAGAAGGTATTCAGATAAAATTTGGAATGAATTCAAAACTGCATGTAACCACTATTTTGACCAACTGCATGCAGAGAAAAACGAAGCTCAAAAGGGAGAATATGAGAATTTTGAAAAGAAAAATGCATGTTTGGAACGATTAAAATCATTTCAATTAACTGGTAATACGGAAAAAGATCTTGCAACTCTGAAAAAGTTTATGTCAGAATGGAAGACACTTGGTCGAATCCCCTATAACAAAAGGCACATTAATGGTAAGTTCAACAAAATTGTAGATGCGTTACTTAGAAAATTAGGGGTAAGCAGACAAGAATCCGAACTCTTGAAGTATGGGGATAAAATGCAGGAATTGGCAAAATCCGATAGTGACAGTGCCATTGGAAATGAACGCATTTTTATCCGCAGAAAAATAGATGAAAGTAAAGCTGAAATAAGACAGCTGGAAAACAATCTTCAATTTTTCTCACACGCTTCAGAAGATAATCCGGTAGTACGAGAAGTTATAAAAAATATAGATAAGCATAAAGAATCTCTGGAAACTTGGCAAGCCAAGTTGAAAAAATTGAATATTCTTAAAAACAATCTCAATAAAGAGGAAGAGGCCTCTGCAGAGGAAGAATAATTACAGAGCTAAAAAGAATATCCAAAAAAAATGAATTAACCGTGCTTTGGTTAACCCAATTCTAGATATACTGTTTCCCCAAAATAAAGTTAGGAAGTAAAGTGTTTTGCGCTCTTTCTTTAATTTAACCCGAAAATAATCTATTATGAAACAGCTAATTTTTATGACTTTTATAGGACTTCTTGGTCTTAAAAGCCATGCTCAGAATTTACCTAATCAAAAATATTCAAACGATGTACAAGCAATAAAGGAAACCATCAATAATTGGGATACTGCTTGGGAAAAGAAAGACTTGGAATTGGCAATTCAGGATTATGCAGATACGACGGATTGGACAAACGCATTTGGCGATAGGGTTCAAAGTAAAAATGAATTAAAGAAGTTACTTGAATTAATCTTCAGCATGGATTTTGTAATGTCAGGTAAAAATAACTATGGTGTACCCTATATTACTTTTTTAACCGATCAAATTGCCACAGTTCGCTCAAAAAATATCAGAACAAACCAAAAATGGGCGGATGGTAGTAAAATGCAAGATCGGGACATTAACCATCTAAGGGTTTACAAAAAGATAAACGGACAATGGCTCATTATTAATCATATGATTAGCCAAGCACACAGTAAAGGGCCAAAATAGTTCAACCATTTATGAACATTTCCTTCATTAATTATTGGACATTTTAAGAAATATAGAATTATAAGACCTCTTTTCTTCGAATATTTATGCGCATTGCACCTTCTATGGGCTCATCAGAAACCAAAAGTAAATAACCTCCCCCTCCAGCACCTGCCAACTTCCATGCAAGTGCCTTTTCTTTATATTTTGCTATTTCTGCATTTACCCTATCATTAACCATAGCAGGGAACATTGTAGTTTGTGCATTAAAGGATTTTAAAAACCCTTTAGCGAATTTTTCCAAATCCTTCTTTTTAATAGCTTCCCATACATCATCGGCAGCATTTGCAAGGGATTTTACATTTTCTTCATTGATATATGTTTCCTTTAAAAGATCAAGACCTGGTTCCCGTGGCCATAACATCACCATATAAATATGATCTTCAAGCCAAGAAAGTATGGATTCAGAATGAATGGACTCAAATTTAAGAGGCCAATATTCATTATCATAATAATGTCTAACCAGTCCAGGCATACATATGCCAATTGAATCTTGTGCTCCAGAAATTAGCGTTGAGCCCGGTGTGTTTTCAAACTTAAAAAGTATTTCGGCCAGTTTTTCCGGTTTTTCCATTGGTAGATAATAAGGCCATATTTTTTTTGCTGCATTTCTGGTCGAAGTGGACATACCACATCGTTCATTGTATTCTATAATAGGCTCCAATGATAAAGTGATGGCCCAACCCGGGTTATATTTTGAAACATAGGGCTGATCTATCCATGTACCTGCCAAGTCTATCCTATAGGGTAAAGCACAGTTTCCGGCAGATCGTATTGCGGTTGTTGATCGCGGAGGAAGTCCCGCATCTGGAACCCGTTTGAGATTTTTTAGTTCGATATTTAAGGTATTGCACAACTCTTCTTTTGCAGGTGAGAAGCCATCTTCATTTACAACAAAATAATCTGGTTTAAGTTCTTTGAGGTCATCTTCAAAATCCAAAATTCCTGAACCCTTATTGACAAAAGCCTCTTTTACATATTTTATGGCATTTATCAAATAGAGTCTTTCCTGTTCTGAATTTATGGTTTGTCTACCTTTTAATTCTTCTATGGTAGAATCTGAACCAATTCCAACATACAGGTCACCATATGATGCCGCTTCTTTAAAAAAAGCCACATGACCGCTGTGTAACATATCAAAACAGCCAGATACAAATACCTTTTTATTCATTGCCAATTTAATTTTGATAGAAGTTTAGTTTTCCTAAACAATTCTTATAAAACAATTTGGAGGCAAAATATTTCATTAAAAGGAACCTAACAACTAATATCGTATAAAGACAAATTTCTTGGATTATGAGTCAATTAAGCTAAAGTTTTTTTGGATATAGAAATAGGTCAAAAGAGTCAACTATTGATAGTTTACCTAGTAAATAGCGAATAGTGGGTTTCAAATATTTGGTTCAGTCTTACCAAATATCACAGTACAGCAATCTTCACCTAATCTGTTTTTAGATTGAAAAGTTTCAATATAAATCCAGTAAATAATTTATTAAATCTGTGGTGGTAACTATACCCAATAATTTTCCATCATCTACAATGGGCAAAGCATGAAATTCTTTTTGTGCTAAAAACTGAGCCACTTCCTTAATTGTAGTATTGGAGGGCACACTTATAACATCTCTTGCCATTACTTGTGAAATGGTAAACATATTATATACCATAGTGTCCACGGTTTGTTCATGTTCATCTACCGCATCTGCAAAACTTATCCGCAAAAGATCTGTATAACTCAACATACCTATAATTGTACTTCCATCAACTATAGGAATATGTCTTATGTTGTGCTTTTTAAAAACCTCCTCGGCAGTTACTAAATCATCATTGACGGTCAGGGTAACCAAATCTTTGGTCATTATTTCGGAAACAGGTACTCGCTTTTTCATGTTTGATAGTTTTTAATCTATCAATGAAGTTAGCCCGTTCTCTTCTAGAAAAGCATGATAATTATCAGTATACTATTTAGCAACATTTATTGATCTGGTCTCCCGAATTACGGTTACTTTCACCTGACCTGGGTAGGTCATATCCGTTTGGATTTTTTGTGATATTTCAAAAGAAAGTTCAGCTGCTTTGTCATCACTTACCTTTTCGCTTTCCACAATTACTCGAAGTTCTCTACCAGCCTGTATTGCATATGCCTTTTGAACCCCATTGAATCCAAAAGCAATATCCTCTAAGTCTTTTAAACGCTGTATATAGGAATCTAGAACCTGTCTTCTTGCCCCAGGACGTGCTCCACTAATGGCATCACAAACCTGAACAATCGGAGAAATCAATGTATTCATCTCAATCTCGTCGTGGTGGGCTCCGATAGCATTACAAACCTCTTTCTTTTCCCCATATTTTTGAGCCCATTGCATTCCAAGAATGGCATGTGGTGTTTCAACCTCGACTTCAGAATTAGGTACTTTACCAATATCGTGCAGCAAACCAGCACGCTTGGCAATTTTAGGATTTAATCCCAATTCCGCAGCCATAACACCGCAAAGTTTTGCAACTTCTCTTGAGTGTTGTAATAGATTTTGACCATAGGAAGAACGATATTTCATGCGACCAACGGCCTTTATCAGTTCTGGGTGCAAGCCATGGATTCCCAAATCGATAACAGTACGCTTGCCAATCTCAGCAATTTCTTCGTTGATTTGCTTTTCAGTCTTTTTAACGATTTCTTCGATACGGGCAGGATGAATTCTACCATCCGTAACCAAACGATGCAAGGAAAGTCTGGCCACTTCTCTTCGTACGGAATCAAAACAAGAAAGAATTATCGCCTCCGGAGTATCATCCACAATAATTTCTACTCCTGTAGCAGATTCCAACGCGCGAATGTTTCGACCTTCACGACCTATGATCCGGCCTTTAACATCATCCGATTCTAAATTAAATACAGAAACACAGTTCTCTACAGCTTCCTCTGTTCCTATTCTCTGAATGGTATTGATAACTATTTTTCGGGCTTCTTGCTGGGCGGTCAGTTTGGTTTCTTCCAAAGTACTTTGAAGATAGGCCATTGCATCTGTCTTTGCAGTTTCCTTTAGCGATTCCAACAATTGGCTTTTTGCATCTTCAGCAGAAAGGCCAGATATTACCTCTAATTGCTGAACCTGACTTTTATGTAATTTTTCAGTTTCCGAATATTTCTTGTCAAGAATTTCACTTTTATGGCTTACTTCTTTAATCTTCTCCTCTAATTGTTCATTAAGCCTTTTGTTCTTTGTAAGCTCATTGCTAATTTGGGATTCCTTATCCCTAGTCCGTTTTTCCGCCTCGGCTATCTTCTTATCCTTATTTATAATTACTTTTTCATGCTCAGCCTTTAATTCCAAGAATCGCTCTTTTGCTTGAAAAATTTTGTCTTTTTTTATGTTTTCTCCTTCTTTGTTTGCCTGTTTTAAGATATCCGCAACTTCCTTTTTTGCATTGGAAATAGTTTTTGAAGCCTTGCCCTTCTCCATCATCTTGGCAATTACAAAACCTATTGCCAACCCAACAACAGCAGCTACAACAATTATAATAGTATTATCCATGTTGATTATGTTTGGTTAAAAAAAAAGCCCACATTAGCCGAAGTTTTGTACAAACTCCAAATTACAGGTTTAGGGCTAACAAGCTGCTCAAGAATCCCTATACAGGTAGGGCCCGCTTTTACAACTTAAACTCACCCTTTTCAAATATAATAGTGTTGAGTTTGTCAAAAAATAATTACCAATGTGGGCAGTAACGATATTTTATTTATAAGAACTTATTCGCCAAGCTTTGAATGTACCAAATCATCTAGAGCTCTTAAACGCTCAAATGCTGCTTTGGTATTTTCCGATTGATCTAGTCCGCCTTGCTCAATTTTAGATGCAAATTGAAGGGCACACATGGCCAAAACATCTTGTTTATCCCGTACAGCATAGTTTTGCTCAAACTTTTTGGCCAAATTATCAATATTTTTGGCCGCTTTACGTAAACCTTCCTCTTGTTTGGGGTCTATCGTCAACGGATATACCCTATCTGCAATGGAAAGCTTTATTTTGAGCTTCTCCTCCATATTTAGTTTACAACCTAATCCGCAAGTTTGGCAATGCAAACATCAAGTTCGCGAATCAATGTATTTATCTTAAGCTTAGCTTCTGTTTTACTTGTATTACTACCCAGCATCGTGTTTGCCATTTTTAGGGAATTGTATTTGTCTTCCCATTCTAAAACGACGTTCTGTTTAAGTTGGTTTTCCTCCTTTGCAAGGTTCAACTCCTCTTTTAATTTGGAATTGGCATGATGCAACAATTCTAACTTGTGCAAAAGCTTGCTTACCTTATTTTCCAAAGAATCAACAATCTCAACTAGTTCGCCCATATGCAAACAACAATGCGTATTACACAAAGTTAACCAACCTTGTTTAACCTCGCAATACTTTTAGGATTTATTCTCAAAGTGAACCTTACTGCTCTTTTAAAGCTTTGTAAAAAAGCCTTTTCCAAATCAAAACATTGGTTATTTTCGTAAGTAATTATAAACCCAGATATGCGCTTTCACTTTTTTGGAGTCCTATTTTCACTATCATTATGTCTTACTTCACAAGAAAAATATCCGCAGGATGCATTTCAATCCCCAATGGACATTCCATTAATTTTGGCGGGTACCTTTGGAGAATTACGTTCAAATCACTTTCATGCAGGAATAGACATCAAAACCCAACAAAGGCAAGGGTTATCGGTATTTTCAATTGCTGATGGAACTATTACCCGAATAAAGATATCGCACTGGGGTTATGGCAAGGCAGTATATATAGCGCATCCCAATGGTTATACCTCTGTGTATGCCCATCTTAAAAAGTTCAGTCCCGAAATTGAAGCCTACATAAAGAAAATACAATACCAAAAACAGTCTTATGAAGTAGAGGTTTTTCCAGATTATGGAGAACTAAAGGTAACTAAGGGTAGCATCATTGCTTATTCAGGAAATACGGGTGGTTCCTCTGGGCCACATCTTCATTTTGAAATACGTAGCAGTGTTACCGAAAAGCCTACTAACCCCCTGCTTTATGGCTACGACATACGAGATGCCACCAATCCTTCTTTGGTTGGGCTTTTTGCTTATCCCCTATCTGATGATGCTGTCGTAAACCAAAGTGAAAAAAAAATTCAACTCAATTTTACCCAACAATCCGATGGTACATTTTTAGCGGATAAGGTTACTGCAATTGGAACCATTGGTTTTGGTTTTAATGGATTTGACCGCCAAGATATGGCCGCAAACAAAAATGGGGTTTATGCCGTAAAACAAATAGTAAACGGAAAAGTATTTTCGGAATATAACTTTGAAACGTTTTCCTTTGGAGAATCAAGGTATATAAACACATTGATTGATTATTCCCATTTTGGAAAGTTCAGGCAACGCATACAAAAATGTTTTAAAGAGCCTTTCAATCATTTAAGCATCTATAAAACCCTTTACAATAATGGTAAAATAGATATAAAAGAAGGGCTATCTTATACTGTTGAGTTGAATATCTCTGATGTGGAAAACAATGTCACCAAACTTATTATTCCTGTGGATGGCAAGAAAGAAAATCCGAAAATCAATAAAGATGATGCTAAAACTGATGACTTTATCCTAGCGGACAAACCAAATAATTTTGATTTAGAAGCTGCCAAAGTCTATTTCCCTGCCAATACCTTCTATGAGGATTTTTATATTGATCTGAAAAAAGGCAAGGATACCATTACAATTCATGACAATAGTGTGGCAGCACATCGAAACTTCACCATTAGTTTTGATGTTTCCAAATACTCAAAAGAAGATCAAAAACAACTTTTCATTGCACGGTTAAGCAAGAACAAAGAGCCTTTGCACTCCAAAACATATAAACGCGATGCCTCATTTACAACACGCACACGCACATTTGGAACCTATACTTTGGTGAGAGATAGTATTGGCCCTACCATAAAATCAAAGAATTTTAAAGAAAAACAGTGGTTGAGCAATTACAGTTATTTAAGCCTTGAGATTTCTGACGACCTTAGTGGCATTGCTACATATAATGCAACCCTGAACGGGGAGTGGATTCTAATGGAGTATGAACCTAAAACAAAGACAATTACGTACAATTTTGACGACAAGATTCTAAATAACACGCAATGCAATCTAAAAGTCGTCGTTACAGATAATGTTGGCAATTCCAATGTTTTCGAGCGCACTTTTTTCAAAAAATAGTGTATTGACCTATTCAAAAGCCCTAATTGCGATATTTTTAATGCTTCCGTGCTTTCTGGCGCAAGGTCAGACAGCAACTATTGCCGGAACGATACTTGATGAAAACAATGTCCCGATACCAAATGTAAACATTACTTCCAAAGATCAAGGGACTGCCTCCAATGCTACCGGATATTATATACTCCAACTAACCTCAGATACCAAAAACACCATAACTTTCTCACATTTGGGCCACAAGAAAGTTATACTGGAAAATTTGATTTTAAGCACAAATGAAACCTTTGAGTTTAATCCAGTGATGAAAATAGATGCTATTCAGGTGGCTGGGGTAGATGTGTCTCCCACAGGTAAAAAAAATGTGGCGGGAATTACCACTGTTGCCCCTGAAATTATTCGCAAAATACCAAGCGCTAATGCCGGCGTTGAAAATATATTGAAACTATTGCCTGGAGTATCCTTTAACAATGAGCTAAGTACACAATACAATGTTAGAGGGGGTAATTTTGATGAGAACTTGGTATACGTTAATGGAATCGAAGTATACCGTCCGTTTTTGGTACGCTCTGCACAGCAAGAGGGACTTAGTTTTGTAAACAGTCATATGATAACAGGTCTGGAATTTTCTTCGGGTGGATTTCAAGCTAAATATGGAGATAAGCTCTCTTCCGTTTTGGACATTACCTATAAAAATCCAACAGATTTTGGATTACGGCTGGAAGGAAGTCTTTTGGGAGCTGCCATTACATTGGAAACCGTATCAAAGAACAAGAAGTTTTCAAGTATCACGGGAGTGCGTTACAGAAACAATAGTCTGCTTGTAAATAGTCAACAAACGCAAACCAATCTTACTCCCAAATTTCTTGACTTTCAAAGCTATCTTACCTATCGGTTTTCCAAAAAATTTCATTTAAATTTTTTAGGAACCTATTCCATAAACGATTATGAAAACGAACCATTAACAAGACAAACTAATTTTGGGACTTTAAATGACCCAAGAGCTTTGCTTGTTTTTTATCAAGGGAGAGAGAACAGTAAATATGAAAACATTCTTGGGGCGTTGAAAGCCGATTATGTTATAGATGATACTGTTAAATTGGACATAACATCTTCACTTTACCATACACAGGAGGAGGAATTCTCAGATATTATTGCTTCTTACGAATTAGGCGAGGTAGAAACCAATCTTGACAGTGACAATTTAGGTGAGGTTACTACATCTCGAGGAGTTGGTTCCCAGTTTAACCGAGCAAGAAATCAGTTGGATGCACTTATTTTTAATTTTTCACATCGCGGCAAATACAATAAGGAAGGTAAATCTTTGGAATGGGGCCTGAAATTTTCCCATGAAGATATTCGTGATCAACTTAGAGAATCGGAATTTATTGATTCAGCAGGTTTCTTGATTCGCCCAGCAGAGCCTCCCGTAGTAAATAATCAACCCGAAGAACCCTTTACTGGGGACATCGTGGCTTTTGAAAGTGTGCAGGCCATAAATTTTGTAAAGACAAACAGATTCTCTGGGTTTGTTCAATATGGGCATCATACCAAACTGAAAAACCATGACATTTATTTTAATTTGGGTGTACGAGCACAACATTGGATTTTAAGCGGTGAAGGTTTTGATAAGAACGCACAGACATTGCTTAGTCCAAGAGCACAATTTTCCATTAAACCAGACTGGGAAAAGGACATTTTCTTCCGATTTGCCCTGGGAAGTTACCAACAACCACCTTTTTACAGAGAACTGCGTGATCTTACCGGGAACATCAATCCAAACGTTGAAGCCCAAAAATCCATTCATTATGTTTTGGGAAGTGAATTCAGTTTTAATCTTTGGGATAGGCCCTTTACCTTAATCAGTGAAGCGTATTATAAAGATTTAAGCAATGTAAATCCATATACAATTGAAGATGTTAGGGTCAGATATGCTGCTCTAAACAACGCGAAGGCCTATGCCTACGGATTCGATTTTAGGCTTATAGGCACTTTTGTTCCTGGCGCGGAATCATGGGTAAGTGTTGGTTATCTTCAAACCAAGGAAAATATTGATGAGAGAGGATATATTTCCCGACCCACTGATCAGCGGTTTAAGCTCGGTGTCTTATTTCAAGATTATGTTCCCACCATACCAAATTTAAAACTTTACCTTAACCTGGTTTACAACACTGGAGTTCCAGGAGGTTCGCCCAATAATGCAGATCCTTATAATTTTCAGAATAGATTAAGAGATTATAGAAGGACGGATATGGGAATTTCCTATATTTTTGCGGACAATAGAAATCAATATCCTAAAGGACATTGGTTACACCGATTTAAAGAGTTGAGTGCAGGTTTTGAGATTTTTAATATGTTCAACAACCAAAATTCCATTACCAATACATGGGTTCGGGACGTTGATACACAAGCACAATTTGCCGTACCCAATTTTTTGACAAGCCGTATTCTCAACATAAGATTTGGAATGCGATTTTAATTTATGTAGATGAAAAAAATCCTGGCTTTTATTGCATTTTTAGCTGTTACATTGGTTACCGCCCAAAAAAACATCTATGAAAATAGACGGTTTGATGAGCTTACCGAAGACCATCAACTATTGGCCATTGTACCTTTTATTGCAAATTTGGATCTAAAAAGGGATGTAAATCAGGAAGAATTAAAAGGTTTGGCAAAAAAAGAAGGCTATGCCGTACAAAATGCCCTTGAAACTTATTTTTCAAAACGTAAAAAACGTAAAAAATTCAACGTAGAGTTTCAAAACATTAAAAATACAAACGCCATCCTTGCCCAAAACAATATCACCTATAACAATCTGGACATATACACCATAAAACAACTTTGTAAAATTTTAAAGGTTGATGGTATAATCAGTGGAAACCTTAGTTTAAACATTTTGCTTTCAAAAGGAGTCCCCACGGATTTTAACCTCTTGGACTATTTTAGTGGAGATGCCAATTATGGAAGGATCGGGGTAAAGGTCAGTGACGGAAATACTGGAAAACTTCTTTGGAAATATGAAAAAGCCATCACCAAAAAAACGGGAAAAAATACAACAGAGCTCATTGACAGGATGATGAAATTGGCTTCCCGTAAATTTCCATACGACAAGGAAAAGAAACAACGGAAAAATAAAAACTAGCTTTCGGCAAACTCCTTAAGTACCGCAATGGTATAGTCCAACTCCTCTTTAGTATTGTATTTGGAAAATGAAAAGCGCAAAGAAGGCTTTTCCAACTCCTTTTCGGGCAAAATCTGCGTAAGTACATGTGAGCCCAAGTTGCTGCCAGATTGGCATGCGCTGCCTTTGGAACAGGCTATTCCCTTCATATCCAAATGAAAAAGTAACATTAACCCTTTTTGCTTATCAAATGGTAAACGAACATTGACCAATGTGTAGGTGCTTTTATCCATATCCCCAGAAAAACCATTAAAAACGGCATCCGGGATTTCTTGCCGTACTTTTTCCAAAAAATAGCGTTTCAATTCCTTAACAAATTCGGTTTCGTTCTCCAAACCTTCATAAGCTTTCACAAAAGCTTCTTCCAATCCAACTATATTATGAAAAGGCTCTGTCCCCGCTCTAAACCCTCGTTCTTGGGCACCACCAAAAATCATGGGTTTCAAGCCTGAGTTTTTTCGAATAAATGCAAATCCTATACCTTTAGGACCATGGAATTTATGTGCAGCGGCAGTGAAAAAATCAATGTCTATTTTTTGAACATCCCAAGGATAATGACCTACTGATTGTACCGTATCTGAATGAAAAAGTGCACCATTCTCTCTGCATAATTCACCAATCTGGCCAATATCTATAATATTTCCTATTTCATTGTTCACGTGCATCAAGCTGACCAATTTCTTGGAATCATCCTCTTTCAAAAGTGTTTTTAGATGATTCAGGTCTGGATTACCGTTTTCATCCAAATCCACAAATTCAAGTGAAACGCCGTACTCCTTTTCCAATTCCTCTGCAGTATGCAATACTGCATGGTGTTCAATCCTTGAAGTAATGATTGTCTTAACAGCTAAATCTCGAACTGCACATCGTAAAATCATATTATCAGCCTCTGTACCTCCAGAAGTAAAAATAATTTCAGATGGTTGCGCATTTAATGTTTTGGCAATGTTCTTCCTGGCCTTCTCAACAGCTGTCTTGGCCGATCTTCCGTAACTATGGGTTGATGATGGGTTGCCGTAAAATTGACCCAAAGCTTCCTGCATTTTGGCTATAACCTCATCTCTTACCTGAGTAGTTGCCGCATTATCCAAATATACTTTTTGCATGATTTAGCTATCATTTTAGGAAGGTCAAAAATAGTTGAAATAAAGTTAATTTCTTTTAAAGTATTTCTAAGTGTTAGGCTAATGAACAGGAATTCCTTTAAATTTGACACATGAGAAATTTTTTCTTTTCAGCATTAGTTTTGTTAACGTTTTTTTCCTGTGGAGATGGTGATTTGCAGATTGAAACTATTGATTTTGATAGTATTTCAATTCAGTATTGTGATGATCCTGTTGCAAGTTCAAACAACATCTTGTTTAAAATCAATGGAGACGAAGCTTTGATATTGAATTTACAAAGCGGTGCTTTGAACAATGGTGTAGTAGGGGAAACAATAACCACTGAAAGTGCGGTATCTAGTCAATCCACAATAACGTACCGTATTTTTTCAGACGATGTAAGTTCCGATTATTTCTGCGATGATGTTCCATTGGCCACTCCTACGGTAATCGATGAAATTGAAGCAGAAGATGGAACGGTATTTATTGAAACCACATCGGATACTGACGCCACCAACTATGTCCATACCATTACCCTAAGCGGTATTTCATTTGTAACCACTTCCGGTGAACGTATTACCAATTTGACGATTGATGAGTTTGGGGAGGTAACAACTTCCATTCCCGACTAGACATTCTGAAAAATATAAACCTCGGTAGCCCCAAGTCCATATTTTTGATAATCCGCATCATAAAATTTTAGATTATCATATTTTCCAAAAAGGTAATACAGCTCTTCTTTTAGGATACCTTCACCCACCCCATGAATGAAAACTACTTTTTGAATACGTTTCCTTATGGCAAAATCAAGTTGCCTTTTTGCCGTTTCCAATTGTAGGTTGAGCATATCAAAATTTCCAAGCCCTTTGGTTGACTTTACTAGTTGGCTGATATGCAAATCCACTTCCATCTTGGGAGCATTTCTTTCTTTAGGTTTTAAGGCTGATACAACGCTCTTTTTAGGAAGTTCCTTCTCTTTTTTAACTTTTGCAATTTCAAAATTTGAAACATTGAAGTCACCTTTTATTTTGACCAACTCTTTCGAACCATACTGCATTGGAAATCCATCAATAGTCTCTAAAGTAATCATATCTCCATCCACAGACAGCACTTGCCCAGCTATGGCTTCGTCCAATACCTCTACCCTATCACCTATCTTAAAGTCAGCCATGCTGTGGTTTTCTTGTTAAAAATATTTTGAGAAGTTTAACATTAAGTGCAAAAATAATAGTATTTTTCTTCCCGTTAATTGCAATCATGCTTCAACAACCAATCCTAATTTTGCTCAATGCAAAAAACTATATGCTACCCTGCTTAAATAAGAGGTTGTTTGGTATTGATTGTCCTGGTTGTGGTTTGCAACGTTCGGTACATTTACTTTTTCACGGAGAATTTTCAGCTGCGTTTAAGATGTATCCCGCTATTTATCCAATTCTTGCATTATTGCTCTTTCTGGTTTCCAATATTTTTATCAAGCTTAAGTATGGGTATCAGATAAAGTTATTTTTAATGTTGCTTACCGCAGGAACTATTATACTTAGCTATATTATAAAAATGAATAACCTATTTACTTAAAAACTTAATTATGGAACAACAAAAACTCCCAAACTCAACCTTGATTCTGGTTTTTGGAATTATTTCAATTGTCACCTGTTGCTGTTATGGAATACTCGGACTAATTTTTGGGATTATTGCCTTGGTTTTAGCAAATAAAGCAACGAAACTTTACATGGAAAACCCTGAAATGTATGAAGGGTATAAAAATGTGAAAACAGGAAAAATACTTGCTATTATTGGTGTTGTTTTAAATGTTCTTTTTCTTATTTACATTATTTGGGCCATATCTTTCTTTGGATGGGAATCCTTACAGGATCCAGAAAAATTGCAAGAAATTTTAGAACAATATCAATAATAATATGAATCAACAACCCTTACCGGGAGCAAGCACAGTGCTGACAATGGGTATTATCTCCATTGTTGGCACTATATTTTGTTGTGGCCCATTTGGAATTATTTTTAGCATCATAGCATTGGTTAAAGCTAAAACAGCTAACGAAGTATATATAAATAATCCTGGAGAGTATACAGATTATAGTAATGTGAAAACTGGAAAGATACTTGCCTACATAGGTTTGGCCCTATCCTTGGTTTATCTTTTACTGTTCATTCTTTATTTTGGATTTATTGTGGCCATGATTGCTGGAAGTGGAGAATGGACTGGAGAATTTTAATTCGCCACCTCGCTTATAAACTTGAGTCTGTAGAGTCTTAAATCTTCATCTTCATAATCACCGTCAAACTCTTCTATAGCTGAAGCTATGGAATCTGTATCGGCTTCCAAAAAGTACTCATGGATTTCTTCTTGTTGGTCCTCATCCAAGATTTCATCTATCCAATATCCAATATTGAGCTTTGTCCCACTAAAAACAATCTGCTCCATTTCTTTGATAAGTGCAGGCAATTCCAATCCCTTTGCAGAGGCAATATCATCCAAAGGCAATTTTCGGTCAACATTTTGGATGATGTATAATTTTAAACCGGAATTTGCGCCGGTACTTTTCACAACGAGGTCATCCGGTCTAATAATATCGTTTTCTTCAACATAGTTGGCAATAAGGTCTAAAAATGGTTTGCCGTATTTTTTGGCCTTTCCCTCTCCGACTCCATGGATATTTAAAAGTTCTTCATTAGTAACGGGGTACTTTAAGGCCATATCATCCAAAGAAGGGTCCTGAAATACAACAAAGGGAGGAACTTCCATCTTTTTCGCCTCTCGTTTTCTTAAATCACGCAACAATTTCAACAAATTATTGTCGGCACCGCCGCCGCTGGACTTGGCCGCTGTAATTATGGCATCATTATTTTCTTCGCTATACACATGATCTTTGGTCATTAGAAACGAACTTGGTCGGTCCAAGAAGTCCTTGCCACAATCCGTTAAATGTAAAATACCATATTGCTCAATTTCTTTTTTAAGGAATCCAGCTACCAACACTTGTCTGATCAGTGCCATCCAATAGGCCTCATCTCTTTCCGATCCTATTCCAAAGAAATCCTTTTCATCCGTTTTGTATGATGAAATCATGGCGTTTACCTTGCCTACCAAAATTTTTACGGTCTCCTTGGTCTTAAACTTTTCGTTGGTTCCCTTAACTACCCTAAGGAGTTTAAGTACCTCTTCTTTGGCCTCTTCCTTTTTCTTGGGGTTTCTGGCATTATCGTCCATATCGGCACCATCACCCTTTTCTCCATCAAATTCTTCCCCAAAATAATGAAGGATGAACTTTCTTCGAGACATAGAGGTTTCTGCATAAGCAACAATTTCTTGCAACAGTGCATTTCCAATTTCTTGTTCTGCCACAGGTTTTCCAGACATGAACTTTTCCAGCTTCTCAACATCCTTGTAGGCATAGAATGCCAAACAATGTCCTTCTCCTCCATCCCTACCCGCTCGACCTGTCTCTTGGTAGTAGCTTTCTATACTTTTTGGAATATCGTGGTGAATAACAAAACGCACATCAGGTTTGTCAATACCCATACCAAAGGCTATGGTCGCCACTACAACATCAACCTCCTCCATCAAAAACATATCTTGATATTTAGAGCGTGTCTTGGCATCAAAACCTGCATGATAGGGTACCGCACTTACTCCATTCACCTGAAGAACCTGCGCCAATTCCTCTACCCTTTTTCTGCTAAGGCAGTAGATAATTCCAGACTTTCCCTGGTTCTGTTTTACAAAACGAATAATATCGGCATCCACATTTTGCGTCTTGGGGCGCACTTCGTAAAATAAATTTGGACGATTGAATGAGGCTTTAAATACCTTGGCGTCCGTCATTCCCAAATTTTTGATAATATCTTCTTGAACCTTTGGTGTAGCGGTTGCCGTTAGACCAATAATTGGAATATTATCACCTAAACGATTGATGATGCTTTTGAGGTTTCGATATTCCGGCCTAAAGTCATGTCCCCATTCCGAGATGCAATGCGCTTCATCAACAGCAACAAAGGAAAGGGGAACCCCTCTTAAAAATTCTACATTCTCCTCTTTTGTCAAGGACTCGGGGGCCACGTATAATAACTTGGTGATTCCATTGGTAATGTCTTCTTTAACCTGTTTTACGTCGGTTTTGGTTAAGGAAGAATTTAATACATGGGCAATGCCATGTTGTTCTGATACCCCTCTTATAGCATCCACTTGATTTTTCATAAGGGCGATTAGAGGCGACACAACAATGGAAGTGCCCTCTTTCATGATAGCGGGAAGTTGATAACAAAGGGATTTTCCACCACCGGTTGGCATGATAACAAAGGTGTCTTTATTTTCAAGTATGTTTTGTATTACGTTTTCTTGTAGTCCCTTGAATTGGGAAAAACCAAAGTACTTTTTAAGTGAGGAGTGCAAATCGGTATTCATAAGACCCATTTCCGTATTATCGATTTAAATCAAAACAGCACAAATTTACGGCTGTTTAAATCTATATTTCGTGTTCTGTTCAATGGATAATGTATTCTGTCATCCATTAATGGTTAGTAAAAGATAGTTTGTTTAGTTTTGTAATCTTAAATATAAGATATTCTTTTAGAAAACAATTAGATAATCTGTTTATTACTTTGAGCGACATTCAGTCTATTTTATCCATTGCAAAAAGAACCCTTGAAACCGAGAGTAAGGCCATTCATAATTTGATAAGCTTACTGGACGAACAATTTGCACATGCCGTACAATACATTTTAGACTCCCAAGGACGGGTTGTGGTATCAGGAGTGGGCAAAAGTGCCATTGTAGCCTCAAAAATTGTGGCAACATTGAACTCCACAGGAACCCCGGCAACCTTTATGCATGCCGCGGATGCTATTCATGGTGATTTGGGGACCATTCAAAAAAATGACATTGTTGTCTGTATCTCCAAAAGTGGAAATACTCCAGAAATTAAGGCATTACTCCCTTTAATAAAAATTGGAAAAAATAAATTGATCGGTATTACCGGGAATATGGATTCCTTATTGGCCAAACAGGCAGATTTTGCTTTGAGCACTTATGTGGATAAAGAAGCCTGTCCAAATAATCTGGCCCCAACAACAAGTACTTCGGCACAAATGGCCATGGGCGATGCGCTAGCTATTAGTCTTTTGGAACTAAGAGGCTTTAGCAGTGCAGATTTTGCAAAGTATCACCCAGGGGGATCTTTGGGTAAAAAACTATATTTACGGGTTGCCGATATTGTAGTAAACAATCAAAAGCCGCAAGTTAATATTGATTCAAGTGTAAAAGAAGTAATTGTGGAGATTTCAGAAAAAATGTTAGGTGTTACAGCTGTAATGGAAGACAAAAAAGTAGTTGGTATTGTAACAGATGGTGATATTAGGCGAATGCTCAGCATACATGATAACATAAGTGGTTTGACCGCAAAAGATATTATGACATCCAATCCCAAAACAATAGATGTAGATACGTTGGCTGTTAATGCATTGGAACTATTGCAAGCCAAAGGCATTTCGCAACTTCTTGCCTTTGAAAAGGACTCCTATGCTGGGGTTGTCCATATCCATAACCTTATAAACGAAGGAATTCTGTAATGGCAAAGAAGATAGAAGCTCCCGACGAAATGTCCTTTTTGGACCATTTGGAAGTATTACGGTGGCACCTTATCCGATCAGTGGTAGCAATTGTTTTGGTTGCATGTGTTGCATTTTTAATGAAAGATTTCATTTTTGACACTGTTATTTTCGGTCCCAAGAAAATGGATTTTCCAACATATCGGTTCTTTTGTAAAATAGCTACTTTTTTTGGAATAACTTCTGAGTTTTGTGCTGATACATTGCCATTCACAATTCAAAACAGAACCATGGCTGGCCAATTTTCGGCTCATATTTGGACCTCTATTTGGGCCGGTTTTATAATTGGATTTCCATATGTACTTTGGGAGGTTTGGCGGTTTATTAGTCCAGGATTACATCAGAACGAGCGCAAACATTCCAGGGGTTTTATTTTAGTGGCCTCGACACTATTTTTTATGGGAGTGTTATTTGGGTACTATGTTGTGGCACCATTGTCTATCAATTTTTTGGGGACCTACCAAGTAAGCAAGGAGGTATTGAACGAAATTGATATTAGTTCTTTCATCGCAACTGTAAGAGCATCGGTCATCGCCTGTGGAATAATGTTCGAATTGCCAATTATCATATACTTTTTAACCAAGGTAGGTTTGGTTACTCCGGAAATATTAAAGAAATATAGAAAGATTGCTCTTGTGGTTGTTCTCATATTATCTGCCGTAATAACCCCTCCAGATGTTGCAAGTCAAATTGTAGTTTCTGTTCCTGTATTGATTCTTTATCAAATAAGTATCTATATTTCTAAACTAGTCTTACGAAAAGAAGCTAAAAAAGAAAAAGAAAATGCCAAATAAAGTAGAAGAATTTAATTCGTATCGTTCCAGAATGAACGACAAGATACTGGCGGAAAACAACAAGTTGATCAAACGGATTTTTAACTTGGATACCAATGCCTATATGGCAGGAGCATTAGACGTTAAAACCAAAGAGCTCCTAGGTTTGGTAGCTTCTGCGGTCCTTCGCTGTGATGATTGTGTAAAATACCACCTAGAAAGTTCCAAGAACGAAGGTGCGACAAAAGAAGAGGTTATGGAGACACTGGGCATAGCGACTTTAGTTGGAGGAACCATAGTTGTACCGCACCTGCGTAGAGCCTTTGAATTTTGGGAAGAACTAGAAAATCTTGATACATAAAAATTTCACAAAGTCCAATAGCTATTCCAGAATATGTTTAGTTTTGGCCCATTCGTATGAAGCTAAGAGCTGATAATATAATGAAGGCCTACCGAGGCCGAAAAGTTGTTAAGGGCATTTCTTTGGAAGTAAACCAAGGAGAAATTGTTGGGCTTTTAGGTCCAAATGGCGCCGGTAAGACCACATCTTTTTATATGATTGTAGGTCTTATCAAACCCAACGGTGGTAAAATATTTTTGGACGATATGGAGATTACCACATTCCCTATGTACAAAAGAGCTCAAAATGGTATCGGCTACCTAGCGCAAGAAGCTTCAGTTTTCCGTAAGTTAAGTATTGAAAAAAATATACTCAGCGTTCTACAGCTTACCAAATTGAGTAAGAAGGAACAGCATATGAAAATGGAATCCTTGATTGATGAGTTTGGCTTGGGCCATATTCGTAAAAACCGAGGGGATTTGTTATCAGGCGGGGAACGCAGACGTACCGAAATTGCCCGTGCTTTGGCCACAGACCCAAAGTTTATCTTACTTGATGAGCCTTTTGCCGGGGTTGACCCTGTTGCTGTTGAAGATATCCAACGTATTGTGGCCCAACTAAAGGATAAAAATATAGGGATTCTCATTACGGATCACAACGTACAGGAGACCTTGGCGATTACAGAACGTTCTTACCTAATGTTTGAAGGAGGCATATTAAAAGCTGGTATTCCTGAAGATTTAGCTCAGGACGAAATGGTCAGGAAAGTATATTTAGGTCAGAATTTTGAGCTTCGAAAGAAAAAACTGGACTTTTAAGCCTTACTTTACGGCAAAGGTCAAAGTTGCCCAGTTGGATTCGTAATCTAAACCTTCTTCATTACTTTTTACCATAAAAATAGCGGCAACATACCATTTCCCAGCTTGTGTTGGAACCATTTTCAATACCCCGTTTTCATCTGTTCTTATTGAGCTTTCATTTTCATGGGCATCCTTTCCGGGCATTGAAGTGCTATAATGTACCGTTTGATTGGCCAAAGGCTTTCCATTAGCCAACAATTTAAAAGAAATACTTTCTCCCGTCTTTAACTCATAAGGGTTGTTTAGTGGAACAAATTCGATAGGGTATCCAAAGACTGTATTAAAATGATCAGTTTTTTTGTCGCCAACTTGAAAAAGCATTTTTACATGCTTGGAATACTTTTCCTTTGCTCCAGAACTATAGCTACCTTCTTCCTTCCTTTTCTTAATAATATCCTCTAGCCCTTCATGTTCCAAATAATCGTTAAAACTTTCTGCGGTCATTTCGATCATACGGGGTAAGGTAGAAACTCCTGCTGCATATGTGCCTTCGCCACCTGCAGCAAACTTTAAATAGGTGACATTATCCTTATCATAATAATCGCTGTCCAATACACGTTTCTCATACTTAGGACCTTTAATTCTAGCGTCTAAAATCCTATCTCTGGTAATCTCGTTTTCACTTTTATCAAAAGTTCCATTGAACAAATACAACTCACTGGATTGACCCGAATTTAAAAAATAGGCATCCGTTTTTAAGAACAGCTCGTGTGAAGAAAAAAGAGCAAAAATTGTCGATAGAAATAAAAGAAAGGCAGTACGTTTCATAGGTTGCATGTCATCTATACTACAAAATACATCCCCAAACCTTATAGATCAACTAAAAAATCACAAAATATCGTTGTTTTTGGAAGCTTTCAGCAACAACGAACTGAACACGTAAAAAATTATTATGATCGGCACAGCCAAAAACTTTAAAGTAACCAACAATACCAAACTTCCTATCAGAAAAAGATATCGTACCGCGTTGTCCTTAAAGCTCCAATTTTTAAACTTTAGAGCAAAGAGCTCAATACGGGAATTCAATAAAAAAGCACTTACCAAGGTCAACCCAATTAAAAACCATTCGCTTAAAATAAGTGTACTGAGTGCATCATTCGTGTGGTACACTAAAATTAAGGGTAAGGAAAGAATCAATAGTGCATTTGCCGGAGTTGGCAATCCAATAAAAGAAGAAACTTGATTTTCATCAACATTAAATTTGGCCAAACGATAAGCAGAGGCCAAGGTGATTGCAAACCCAAAAAAGGGAAGCACGGTCATTTCCGTTTCATGCCCAAAGAATCCAAGGTTCCATCCACCAGTCTCGGCCATTTGCAACAACTGAAACATTACAATACCCGGTACCAAACCACTAGTAATCATATCTGCCAAAGAATCCAATTGCACCCCAACTTCACTCTGAACGTTTAGCATTCTAGCCGCAAAGCCATCAAAAAAGTCAAAGAAAATTCCAATAAACACAAAAAGTGCAGCCCATTCCAAATAGTTTAAAACTGCAAATACGGCAGCTATACAACCACTAAACAAATTGAGCAAGGTTAAAAAATTAGGAATATACCGCTTCATTCAATTGGATTTTCGTAAAAATACTGTAAAAAATAAAGTCTTTGGAGCAGTCACGCCACTATGCCGTTTTTATTCTGATATTTGCTGGGATAAAATCAAAAATGAAACACTGGATTTTCTTTTTGGCAGCACTCTTTTTAGTTGAAAAAAATGCATTTGCTCAAATACCACAGCTAACCGATAATTCTCAGGTAAGCATGTTAACATGTGGCCCAGGCAATCAACTTGTCGATTCATTTGGACATACCGCTTTTCGAGTTCAGGATACCGTTTTGGGCATTGATGTGGTTTACAATTACGGCACCTATGATTTTAACCGACCAAACTTCTATCTAAACTTCGTTAAAGGAAAGATGGTCTATTCCCTTTCCAGAAGAAGTTTTGACCGGTTTTTATTTGTATATGAATTGGAAAAAAGATGGGTGAAAGAGCAAATTTTAGATTTGACATTAGCTGAAAAAAACCAGCTACTCGTTTTTTTTGAGAATAATTTTTTGCCAGAAAACAGAGATTATCTGTACGACCCACTTTTAAATAACTGTTCCAGCATTACAGGGGATATTTTAAAAAAACAATTTGGCGATGCTTTAGTTTTTGATGGTACCTATTTGGAAAAGCAATACACTTTTAGGGAGCTGGTACGGCAAAATTTGAATCTAAATTCATGGTCCTCATTTGGGATTGATTTGGCTTTTGGCTCGCCAGTGGACAGAAAAGCAACCGTGCAAGAGCACATGTTTTTACCTTATTATGCCATGCAACAGTTAAGGAGCACCAGCAAAGATGGTAAACCATTAGTACAGAGAGAACGCACTGTACTTGATTACAACGAGCATAAAATGATCGGTTTTTTTCCATCATCCCCACTATTTTGGTTTATTCTACTGTTTATATTCACATGTATCATAACATATTTAGATTATAAGCATGGAGTTCGGAGCCGTTGGCTGGATTTTTCACTCTTCTTTGTTACCGGACTGATAGGCACTTTTTTACTGCTACTTTGGTTGGCCACGGACCATACCTCAACACCAAAAAACTTTAATGTGCTATGGGCTTTTCCATTAAACATTGTTGTTGCCTTTGTATTCCAAAAACAGACACCCACATTGTTAATAAAATACCTATGGACAGCTTTAGCCTTAATGGGCGTCCTACTTTTAGTCTGGCTTTTTAAAATTCAAAGTTTTTCGCCATTATTGATTCCATTACTTTTGACTCTGACGATTCGTTACGGTTATCTTTTAACGTTTGCTAAGCGCTAACGAAACACAGTAAAACATTTCAATGAATTTATTGACAGTAGAAAACATATCTAAATCTTATGGTGAATTGGTCCTCTTTTCCAATATCTCATTCGGCATAAATAACGATCAAAAAATTGCATTGATTGCAAAAAATGGGAGTGGAAAGACCTCAATATTGAATATTATTTCTGGGAAGGATACCACAGAAACAGGGCAAGCAACCTCCAGAAAGGGTATTAAAATTGCCTTTTTGGAGCAGGAACCCAACCTCAACCCAGATTTAACCATCGAAGAAACCATTTTTAGCACTGATAATGAGGTGTTGAAAATAATTGCGACCTACGAGAAAGCGGTTCAAAATCCGGAAGAAGAAGAACAGTATCAGAAAGCTTTTGAAGCCATGGAAAGGCATAATGCCTGGGATTTTGAAACCCGGTACAAACAGATTCTCTTTAAACTGAATTTAGAAAAACTCGATGTAAAAGTAGGCACCCTGTCCGGAGGGCAAAAAAAACGTTTGGCATTGGCCAACGCTCTCTTGAACAAACCAGACCTTTTAATTTTGGATGAGCCAACAAACCATTTGGACCTGGAAATGATAGAATGGTTGGAAGCTTATTTCACAAAGGAAAATATCACGCTGTTTATGGTTACGCACGATCGTTATTTTTTGGAACGGGTGTGTAATGAAATCATAGAACTGGACAACAATCAGTTATATAGTTATAAGGGAAATTACTCCTACTATCTTCGGGAAAAAGAAGGGCGAATGGAACGGGAAGCTGTGGAACAACACAAATCCAAATTACTTTTTAAAAAAGAATTGGATTGGATGCGCAGACAACCTAAGGCCCGTACGACCAAATCAAAGTCTCGAATTGATGATTTCAAGGAAATAAAACATAGAGCACATCAAAGAAGAATAGAACATCAGGTGCAGTTGGAGCTAAACATGGAACGTTTGGGAAGTAAAATCTTGGAACTTCACAACATATCCAAATCATTTGAGGACAAAACAATTTTAGAAAAATTCGATTACAATTTCACCAAAGGTGAGAGGCTTGGAATAATTGGTCAAAACGGAACAGGAAAGTCTACATTCTTAAACATCATTACCCAAAAAGAAAACGTTGATGGTGGAAAAGTAGTTGTGGGTGACACATTAAAATTTGGCTATTACACGCAAAAGGGAATACATTCAAAAGAAGGTCAAAAAGTTATTGATGTAATCCGAGAATTTGGAGATTTTATCCCATTGAAAAAGGGTAGACAGATTTCAGCACAACAACTTTTGGAACGCTTCCTTTTTGATAGAAAAAAACAATACGATTTTGTTGAAAAACTGAGTGGCGGGGAACGAAAACGATTGTATTTGTGTACCGTACTTATCCAAAACCCTAATTTTTTGATTTTGGATGAGCCTACCAATGATTTGGATATTGTCACGCTAAATGTGTTGGAAAGCTTTTTACTTGATTTTCCCGGATGCTTGATCGTAGTGTCCCACGATCGCTATTTCATGGATAAAATTGTAGATCATTTGTTCATTTTTAGGGGCAATGGTATCGTAGAAGACTTTCCTGGAAATTATTCTGATTACAGAGCTTATGAAAGTAGCAAAGTAATTGCAGAACGCGAAACAAAAAGCAATAACCCAGAAAAAGCTGAAAAAACCAATTGGAAAGAAAAGGGAAATTCTCAAAAACTGTCCTACTCAGAACAAAAAGAGCATAAGCAGTTAGAAAAGGAAATTCAAAAATTGGAAGCGCAAAAAGGAGTACTCCAAAACAAGTTTACAGACCCTAACTTGAGCGTTGAAGAAATAACGCAACTTTCTATTGATCTCAAAGAAATTTCAAACGCCATTGAGACCAAAACAGAGCGTTGGTTTGAGCTTTCCGCTATTTTGGAAAACTAATTCCTGTCATATCGAGCGCAGTCGAGATATCTCAATCTGTAAAGTGAGTAGTTTAAAACTATGCTGTGACCACAAAATAAATTACTATGCTCAAACCTATAAATTACTTGAAATTCCTTTTAAAATCTACCAATGAGCACGGTGTCCACTCCCCTTTTGTTTTCAATTATGTCACCAAATGCCTGTACTTAAAACAAAAATGGGACAAGGTAAAATCAATCAACATACTCCTAAAAAGTATTGCATACTTTAACCATAAAAGCATTGAACTTTATGGAAAACACGATCTTAAAAAAACCTTGGAAATCCATTTCCCAAATATGGCTATCGGGAGAAAACCGATTGATGTAGTTTATACCGACGAATTGAAAATTGATACGTTGAAGCAGTTAATTTCCGAAGACAAACTCCACAATAACAGTATGATTTTCATTCACTCAATCCATCAAACGCCCAAAAAACAACAGCTTTGGAGAAACCTTATTGAATTACCCATAATTACGGTAAGCATAGATATGTTCAATTGCGGGGTTCTTTTTATCAGAAAGGAACAAGTAAAAGAACATTTCATCATCCGAATTTAAAAAGGTAATTTTAGATGTCCAAAACACTTTTCTAATGAATAATACTATTTATTACGTTTTTGGGGGATTAGCCATTATTTACCTTGTTATTCTTTTCAAGAACAGAAGAGGATCAAGAAATAGAAAATCGCGCAAGTTCATGGATGGTAAACGTAGACACGAAGAATGAAAATTTATACAAAAACTGGTGACAAGGCCACAACAGCTCTTTTCACAGGTACTCGGGTTCCGAAGCACCATATCAGAATTGAAAGCTATGGGACAATAGACGAGTTAAATTCGTTTTTAGGATTGCTCAGAGACCAAAAAATGGATTCCAATTCCAAAAATACGTTGGCCCTTATCCAAAATAAACTTTTTACTGTAGGTGCAATTTTGGCTACAGAACCTAAAAAAGAAAATCGTTTAAAAATTCCAAAAATAAGTGGGGATGATATTGAGCTGTTGGAGAAGGAAATTGACAAAATGAACGAAGAGCTTCCGGAAATGACCCATTTTATTCTCCCAGGAGGGCACACAACCGTGTCATACTGTCATATTGCCAGAACAGTCTGCAGAAGAGCGGAGCGTATGATCTCATACTTACATGAGAATGAGCCAGTACCAGACACATTACTTTCCTATATAAATAGACTTTCTGATTATCTTTTCGTCTTGGCACGGAAGTTGTCAAAAGATTTGCAAGCAGAAGAAGTCAAATGGATTCCTGAAAAATTGGACTAATAAATCCTTATTTTCCGCGTTACAGATTAAGAAGTTGAAAATAATTTTTAAATAATGTCAATTTTGCTTGGCAAATTCAGTTTAAAAATTATTTTTGCAAAAAATTTAAAATCAAACCGTTACTATGTACTGGACATTAGAATTAGCCTCATATTTAAGTGATGCGCCTTGGCCAGCCACCAAAGACGAATTAATAGATTATGCCATCCGTACCGGAGCCCCATTGGAAGTTGTAGAAAACTTACAATCCATGGAAGAGGAAGGTGGCGAAATTTACGAGTCCATCGAGGAAATATGGCCCGACTATCCCACCGAAGAAGATTACCTCTGGAATGAGGACGAGTATTAATTTTAGAAAAACAAACACTACTAAAAAGTCTCATTTGAGGCTTTTTTTTATGTAATTTTGGCAGCCTAGCAAAAGGTTTCAACCCTCCTCAGGACAATGGAACAGCTTTTGCAATCCAAAAGAAAAATTATTCATGAGCTTTATTAATTCGGTACTAAAGGTTTTCGTTGGAGATAAGTCAGAGAAAGACGTTAAATCACTTCAACCTTTGGTCAAAGAAATAAGATCCTTTGAAGAACAACTTGAAGGATTGTCCCACGATGAACTAAGACAGAAAACAATATCCTTTAAATCCCAGATACAAGAAGATTGCAAGGAGATAAATGATAAAATCAATGCTTTAAAGGAAGAAGTCCAGAATTCAACAGATATAGATCGTAATGAAGAAATCTATGTTGAAATAGACCGACTTAACGAGGAGGCCTATAAAATTTCGGAAAATACGCTTAATACAATTCTTCCAGAAGCTTTTGCCGTAGTAAAAGAAACTGCAAAACGTTTTACTGCCAATGAAACCCTTACTGTAACAGCTTCAGAATTTGACAGAACCCTTTCAGGTACCAAGGATTACGTTACCCTTGAAGGGGATAATGCCATTTGGAAGAACTCATGGGATGCAGCTGGAAAGGAAGTAACCTGGGATATGGTACATTATGATGTGCAGCTCATTGGAGGAGTTGCTTTGCATCAAGGAAAAATTGCAGAGATGCAAACTGGGGAAGGAAAAACATTGGTGGCCACGCTCCCACTCTATTTAAATGCATTGCCCGGCAAGGGATCACACTTAGTGACCGTAAACGACTATCTGGCAAAAAGAGATAGTGCTTGGATGGCTCCTATTTTTGAATTTCATGGTCTATCCGTTGATTGTATAGACAAACACCAACCAAATTCCGAAGGTAGAAGAGCTGCATATAATTCGGATATTACCTACGGTACCAACAATGAGTTTGGCTTTGATTATTTAAGGGATAATATGGCGCATACCCCAAATGATTTGGTGCAACCACCGCATCATTACGCTATTGTGGATGAGGTAGATTCCGTATTGATAGATGATGCCCGTACCCCATTGATCATTTCTGGACCGGTTCCTGAAGGAGATAGGCACGAGTTCAATGAACTAAAACCTAAAGTTGGCGATATCGTTCAAAAACAGCGTCAATATCTAACTGGAGTTTTGGCCGAAGCCAAAAGATTGATCAAAGAAGGAGATACTAAAGAAGGTGGATTTCAGCTGTTAAGAGTTCATCGAGGTTTACCAAAAAACAAAGCTCTTATCAAATTTTTAAGTGAAGAAGGGGTAAAACAGTTGCTGCAAAAGACGGAGAACTTCTACATGCAGGACAACAACCGTGAAATGCCCAAGGTCGATGCCGAATTATTATTCACTATTGATGAAAAGAACAATCAAATTGAATTAACGGACAAAGGGGTTGATTACATTTCTGGAGATCAGGACAAAGACTTTTTTGTAATGCCCGACATTGGAGGAGAAATTGCAAAAATTGAAAGTCAAAACCTAGAAATTGAAAAGGAGGCAGAACTCAAAGAAGACCTTTTTAAAGAATTTGCTGTTAAAAGTGAGCGTATCCATACCATGAGCCAACTCCTTAAAGCTTACACGCTTTTTGAAAAGGATGTGGAGTATGTTGTAATGGAAAACAAGGTAATGATTGTGGATGAGCAAACAGGCCGAATCATGGATGGAAGACGATATTCGGACGGGTTGCACCAAGCCATAGAAGCAAAAGAGAATGTGAAGATTGAGGCAATGACACAGACTTTTGCGACCATTACGCTCCAAAACTATTTTAGAATGTACAACAAGCTGGCCGGAATGACAGGTACAGCTGTTACAGAAGCTGGGGAGTTCTGGGAAATCTACAAGTTGGATGTTATGGAAATTCCAACCAACAGACCTATTGCAAGGGATGATAGACATGATTTAATTTACAAGACCAAACGAGAAAAATACAACGCCATAATAGACGAGGTCACCCAACTTTCGCAGGCGGGAAGACCTGTTTTAATTGGTACCACTTCAGTAGAAATATCGGAACTGCTTTCTAAACTGTTAAGTGTTCGGAAGGTTCCCCATAATGTACTTAATGCGAAACTCCATAAAAAAGAAGCAGATATTGTTGCAGAAGCTGGTAACGCAGGCATAGTAACCATTGCTACCAATATGGCAGGTCGTGGAACTGATATTAAATTAAGTACACAAGTAAAAGAGGCCGGTGGATTGGCCATTGTAGGTACGGAGCGTCACGATTCCAGACGTGTGGACAGGCAGTTGCGAGGTCGTTCAGGGCGTCAGGGAGATCCAGGAAGCTCACAATTCTATGTTTCTTTGGAAGATAACCTCATGCGTCTGTTTGGCTCTGACCGTGTGGCAAAAATGATGGACAGAATGGGCTTGGAAGAAGGTGAAGTAATTCAGCACTCCATGATGACCAAATCTATCGAACGTGCCCAGAAAAAGGTTGAAGAAAACAACTTTGGCATTCGTAAACGTTTGCTGGAATACGATGACGTAATGAACGCTCAGCGCGAGGTTGTTTATAAAAGACGACGACACGCATTACAAGGAGAACGTCTAAAAGTAGATATTGCCAATATGATCTACGATACTTCCGAAGTCATTGCCGATACCAACAAAGCTGCGGATGATTTTAAAAACTTTGAATTTGAATTGATCAAATATTTTTCAATCACCTCTCCTGTAACTGAAGAGGAATTCAAAAAGCTAAGCTTTCAGGATATCGCCCTCAGTGTTTACAACGCAGCTTATGACTTCTATCAGCAAAAAATGGAAAGAAGCGCTACGATAGCCTTTCAAGTAATCAAAAAAGTTTACGAAGATAAATCCAACAAATTTGAACGTATTGTGGTGCCGTTTACTGATGGTATTAAATCTTTAAATGTAGTCACTAATCTTGAAGGAGCGTATTCCAGTGGAGGTAAACAGTTGATAACAGATTTTGAGAAGAATATTTCCCTAGCCATAATAGATGATTCATGGAAAACGCATTTGCGTAAAATGGACGAATTAAAGCAATCCGTTCAATTGGCGGTTCATGAGCAAAAAGACCCTCTTTTAATATATAAGTTTGAGGCTTTTGAACTTTTTAAAGAAATGATCGATAAAGTGAACAAAGAGATTATTTCCTTTTTGTTCAAAGGAGAATTACCTTCAGAAAATACAAACCAGATTCAAGAGGCCGGCAATGTCCGTAGACCAAAAGAAAATCTGCAAACTTCCAAAGAAGAAATACCTAATAGCGATGAACTGGCGGCTCAAAACAGAGCTGCAGGACAAACGCAAGGGGGAAGACCCCCGGTTACGGAAACCATTGTTAGGGAAAAACCAAAAATTGGAAGAAATGACCGGGTAACAATAAAAAATGTAATGTCCGGTGAAAGTAAGACGGTTAAATACAAACAAGCTGAACCTCTTATTGTTAAGGGGGAATGGGTGCTTATTGAAGACTAACATAAACCCTTCAAAAGATATAAAGCGACAGTCATTTTTGGCTGTCGTTTTTGTTTATATAAAAAACATATTTAGATTTACAGCTTAAACACCCCCATAAAAGCTACTTTTACTACAATTCATCAATCCTAATAGTGGTAAAGCAGAAATAACCAAGCGCAGCGCATATGAAGATTCCTGTCAAGGATAAATATCGTTTACAAGATAAGACTGATTTGGTACTCAAAGTTAACTACAGTTCTGCGTTATTCACTATACTATTTGGTGCAATATGTTTGTTTTTTTTAAATATTAAAGATGTAATACCCTATACCTTTTTTGGGTTTGCAGTTTTAAATATGCTCAATACATTTCTGTATAACCTCCATAAAAACATCCTGTTAACCTATAATGTAACCTCTGTACTGTCCATGGTTGGGGCAATTATAGTCACGCTTTATAGTGGAGAGATCCAGAGTCCCTTTATTTTCGTTTTGGCTATTGTGGTGTTTGCTGGTTATGTGACCACCAAAATTTATGGCCATTTTTATTTGATCATAAACCTGATAGTCCTCACAGTTTTATTTCTCTACAGTTTAGGGGATTTTAGAATTTCAGAAAATGTAGTCCCTGTAGAATCCATGAACTGGTTTGCTTTTTTGAGTGCAATTTTCGCAGTGTACTTACTGGGAGGTGTCTTTGGGAAAAATTTACTGAAAGCACACAACAAATTATACCGGTCCAGAAATGAAATACAAGATCGGATAGAGGAAAAAGAAACCCTTTTAAAAGAAGTGCACCACAGAGTAAAGAACAATTTGCAGACAGTTTCAAGCCTATTGAGTTTACAATCCAGGGCAGTTGCCGATGAAAAGATCAGTAATATTATAAAGAGCAGCCAAAACAGGGTGGTTTCAATGGCTATGGTACACGAAATGTTATACAAACGTGATGACTATTTGTCCAAGATTGAACTAAAACCCTATGTAAAGGAACTTTGTGAATACCTGGTGCGTTCCGTTAAAGGAAATACAGATGATGTAAAAGTCAAGTTTGATATTGAAGAAAATAAACTCAGCATAGATACTGTAATTCCGCTTGGCTTGATTATCAATGAAACCATTACCAATGCACTCAAGTATGGAATTACACAGGAAAATGGTGGCGAAATCATGATTTCACTTAAAAATTTGCACGATAATCGTTATGAGCTATACTTGGGCGACAATGGAATAGGGTACTCACATAATTTTGATCCAAAAAATTCAAACTCATTAGGTTTAAAACTCATTTACAATCTTACAAGACAACTACGAGGAACCATTGCAAGAGACATGGCAAAAAAGGGAACCTATTATCGAATTGAATTTGAAGAAATAGTAGAGGATTTTAATTCTGTCGTGTAAAGGTTTTCCTATCTTTAAGGCGACTAACTTAATTCTTATTTCGATGTTGAAAAAACTACTGCTTGCAGTGCTTTTTATAAGTACTTCCATTTCAGCTCAAGACTATTTCTTTAAAAAATTTCACCCCTTTAATTCAGAAATTCCTTCTCCAGAACAATTTTTGGGTTATGAAATTGGGGAAAGACACACGCGACATGATCTGATCGTTAGCTATTTTATGGAACTTGCCAAAGTTTCGGATAGAGCAACTATTCACGAATATGGAAAAACGTATGAAGGAAGAAAACTTGTAATTCTTACAATAACTACTCCCCAAAATTTAGAAAATCTGAGTCAGCTAAAAACGCAGCACCTTCAATTCACGGATCCCTCAAAAAATCCAAATAATTTTGATGAGGTACCGGTCTTTATAAATTTGGGCTATAATGTTCACGGTAATGAGCCTTCTAGTTCAGAAGCTGCCTTATTGACGGCTTATACCTTAGCTGCTTCCAATAATCCAGAAATCCTGAATTACCTGAAAAATTCTGTCATTTTTATTGATCCAACTATAAATCCCGATGGACGCGACCGCCATACGCAATGGGCAAATATGTATCAAGGCAATCCATTGGTTGCAGACCCCCAAGATGCAGAGCACAATGAATATTGGCCGCAGGGAAGAACCAATCATTATTGGTTTGATTTGAATAGGGATTGGTTATTGGGAATTCATCCAGAAAGTAGAGGTAAATTGACTTGGTACCATGAATGGTACCCCAATGTGGTTACCGATTTTCATGAAATGGGTACCCAAAGCAGCTATTTCTTTGAACCAATGAAAGATAATGGCTCCTTGAACCCCATAATGCCCAAGGAAAACTATGTGGACTTAAACAATCTTTTTGGAGACTATTTCTCCAAGGCCTTAGACAGTATTGGTTCATTTTATTTTACCAAAGAGGTGTTCGATGGTACATATCCTGGATACGGTTCCTCCTATCCTGATCTACAAGGTGGATTGGGGCTGCTTTTTGAACAGGCAAGCTCCAGAGGGCACAAACAAACCACAAAATTTGGTGAAATCACTTTTCCCTTCACCATCAGAAATCAATATACTTCTAGTATAACAACCATAAAAGCTGCCGTTGAAAACAAGGTAGTTCTAAGAAAGTATCAGCAAGATTTCTTTAAAAGCGGGCTAGAAAATGCCTCAAAAAGTAAAATAAAGGGATATTCCTTTAAAGATGATCATGATCCAAATAGAGTAAAAGCATTTGTAGACAAACTATTGTTGCATAAAATAGATGTCTATAAATCAGGCAACGGTTTCGTTGTTCCTACAAGGCAAACCCAATATCGTATGGTTCAAACTATGTTTGAAACCTATGAAAAATATAGGGATAGCGTTTATTATGATGCTTCAGCCTGGTCCGTTGCCAATTTTTACAATATGAAGTACAAGCCCGTAACCTCTTTGAATCTTGGTGAAAGAGTTACTTCGGTGGATGATTTGGTAAAACCAACACCAGTTCAAAAATCCCAATATGCATATGTTATCGATTATGACGATTATAACGCCGTTGCGTTGTTAAATCAATTGCAGACTGATGGACTAGTTGTCTCCTCATCTTTTAAGCCTTTTACGGTGAAAACAACTAATGGCAACAAAACATTTAACTATGGTGCATTGGTGGTTCCTGTAAGTCTTCAAGAGAAAGATGCTGACGCTGTATTTAGCATTGTTCAAAAGGCACAAAACAAATATAAAGTTCCAGTATTTACGGTTAATTCTGGGTACAGTTTAAAAGGAATCGATTTAGGAAGCCGTAGTGTTTCTCCTATTACCAAACCAAAAGCGGCCATGATTATTGGTAACGGTGTTCGCTCTTATGAAGCTGGAGAGGTATGGCATCTTTTGGACACAAGGATACACATGCCCATCACCAAAATACCGGTTCGAAATTTCAGTAGGGCCAATCTGGACAAATACAACACTTTGGTCATGGTTTCCGGTAGGTATGATTTTTCTGAAAAACAGTTGGAAAAAATCAAGAACTGGGTAAGCAAGGGCAATACTTTAATTACTATAGGTAGTGCCTCTAAATGGGTAATCGATAAAAAATTGGTCGAGGAGAAACTTACCAAACAAGAAAAGGACTCAACCAAGGCTATAGTTCGAAAGCCCTATGTGGAGGCTCCTGAGCATTTAGGAAAGGAAAGTGTTGGTGGCGCCATTTTTAGAGTGGATTTAGACATTACCCATCCTTTGGCTTTTGGTTATCAGGATACTTCCATACCCGTTTATAAAAATAATTCTATTTGGCTTGCTCCTAGTAAAAATGAATATGCTACTGTGGCAAAATATTCCAAAAAACCACATATTGATGGATTTATAACCAAGAAAAACATGGAAGAAAACCTCAAACCTTCAGCTTCCCTCATTGTTAGTGAGCTAGGCAATGGCACAGTTGTTCTCTTTGCAGATAATCCAAATTTTAGGGGGTCGTGGTACGGAACCAATAGGCTGTTCCTAAACGCCCTATTCTTAGGTGATAAAATCAGGATTCCTGAATAGGCTATAAATTGAAAATACAATTCGTTCTCTTCTTCTTACTTTTCATTGTAATTGAAGAAAGACTACTCTAAAATGGTAAAGGAGGTATCGTCGGTTTACTTCCAACCAGTTAAAATCGTCTCTTATGTTTTGAGGGTGCCTTTGCAAGGCGTAAGAACAAAAGTGTAGCTGCAGAAACAAAAATTAGACTACAAAATAAAGCGATAGACGTTAAGATAGTATACATTATCTAATGATTTGAGGATTGGTTTGTAAAAATATGGTAATGTGTTTACTAATAATTTTAAAATCGGCTGACTGCATTTCTTATCGATTAAATGTATAAATCATTTAATCCTTTTTTGATGACTCAGATGGATCTTTTTTTTTTCGGAATGAAAAAATGATAGATGCAACAACAAAAGCCACGCTCAAGAATAGAGTGAACGGTATTGCTATTTCCAATATCATGACCATAATTATGCTAACTTAGATTTGTTTCTTTTAGTTCTGAAAGAAAGTTCTTTTTTAATTCTAGAGTTTTTGAACATATATAATCTAGCAACCTCAGTCTCTTTTTGAGCTTCTTCTTGAATTTCAACATTCAATTCAATCCCAACCGTTGAAGTTTCAACTTTTATTTCCTTAGAAGTGTCTTGGGCCATAGCTAGAGTTCCGAAGAAAATTATTGCGGTGATGGTTAAAATTGCTTTCATGATTTGGGTTTTTATTACATAGTAAATGTACCCTCACATGCTACCTAGCCTGGATTTAACTCGCTTAACTTCCTTTTTTTTTCGGTGTGGGAACCTTTTTCAGCTAAAGTGTATTTTATCCTCGATAAACGTTTTAAACGCCCAAAACACTCTACCGATTCGATGTGTATTTCATCGATGTTTTAAAATGACAGTTTCAATAAAAGGTTCGGATTTGGGCAGTTTTTTTGATAAAAAACGAGGTCTTCTCTAGAACATACACCTGGATAATCTCCATTGGACCCTTCCAAATCAGATATAATTTGAAAATGAAGATGCGGAGCATAGTTCACATTTATATCTGGAGTACCTAAAGTTGCAAGTACCTGCCCTGCTTTAAATGTATCACCAATAAGTAAGCCTTCAATAGACTCCAATGAAAGGTGTCCATAAAGCGTATAAAATGTAACTTCTTGCAATTCATGCTCCAAAATTATGGTTGGCCCATAATTTCCAATATCATCATTATTCTTAAAACAAACGACTTTTCCATCAAGTGGAGCAATGACTTCTGTACCTGCTTTGCACCAGAAATCCATTCCCAAATGAATATTGCGCACACCAGTAGCTATAAATCGCTCAGATTTGGTGTATAGGGACCTATGTTCCAAATATCCCCCAAAAGCAACCATAGCATTATGCCTAGAGAGAACCTCATCTATATATTCTTGGCAAGATTGTGGCACCGTAACATCAAAACGTTCTAAATCTTTATTGGATGATGATAAATCAATAAGACAGTATTTGGATAAAGGTATTTGTGAATCGAGGATAGCTATTGAACCTGTGGTGTAGTCCTTAAGTGCTACTTCAAGAATATTCATTGTAGATGAGTCATTGGGTTAACAATTTTTAACAGCAACACAAGTAATACTTCTTATATTGGTGCTACTAAGCAAAAAAACGCCATGAAGATAGCAAGAATTCCATTTTTGATTTTTGTTTTATTGACATCTTCCAGTTGTCAACCCAAAAACACGAAAGCAAAACCGGTACTCGCTCAAGAAGTTGAGGTTGAGCAATCGACATTTACTCCAGAGGAACTACAAAAATATGAAACCGCTTACTTTGCAAGTGGTTGTTTTTGGTGTGTAGAAGCCATTTTTGAAAGTGTAAAGGGCGTTAAGGAGGTTTATTCGGGTTATTCTGGAGGAACTGAGAAAAATCCGACTTATGAGGAAGTTGCCTACGGCCGCACCAGACATGCTGAAGCCGTAGAAGTATTTTATGACCCCGAATTAATCTCTTTTACCAAATTGGTCCAAGTCTTTTTTGGCTCGCACGATCCTACTTCCTTAAACAGGCAAGGCCCAGATAAAGGGGCGCAATATCGGTCCATTGCATTTTATAAAAATGAAACACAAAAGAAAATTATCATGGATTATGTTTCCCTTTTGGAATCCAAGAATGTCTATGGCAGCCCAATCGTTACCCAGATAAAAGAATTTGATATTTTTTACAAGGCCGAAGATTATCATCAGGATTATGAAAAGAGAAATCCAAATAACTCCTACATTAGAAATGTTTCGATTCCTAGATTGAACCGGTTTAAGGAAAATTTTAAATCGTATTTAAAGGAAGAAACCCACTAAACTGTTTATGGTAAAAAAGTAGGGAATTGATATCGGAATAGAATGTTGCTTTTAGCTCAGGAAGATTTTGACAGGAAAGTATAAGCGTTAGGAAGGTTTGGGAATTAGATAGTTAATCTTATTGTTTTAGTACCACCTCGCTATATTTTGAGTTGATATTGATAGATTTATCCGTACTCTTATTAATATGGTACCCTTTATGGATATTGGTAGTGTAATTTTTGGAAGATCCCAATGAAATAATACTTGGGCATGTAAAATCTGACGTGTTCTCATTCACATAAATTGAAAAGGGCACTGAAGGAATTTTACATAGGACTTCTCCATTTTCCACAGTTATATCAATATTGGAAAAACTATCCGAAATTGAATTTATCTGTAATGAGCCCAAATTGTTGGTTACATAAAGTTTATCCACCAACCTATCAATAACTATATTGGATGAGATGCCGTTAAGTTTCAACTCGCCAACCTCCTCCAAACTAACTCTTTCCGAATAATTCGTCTTTAATTGTCCATAATTCCATTTTCGAACCACTACAGGTGAGTAGGAAGCCCTAATGTTTGTTCTATCCCCGTCAATAGTGGAGGCATGCAAGCTTGCGTAGGACAAGCTTGCATTAATATTTTTGGTGTTTTCGGCCAATTTCACCTCTCCGTGCTTAACATTCATCTTCAATTTTACGGATTTTGGCATTTTTATCTGTATCCTCTTTTTAACCTTGTACTTTTTGTTTTCTCCATCTGAAGAATAATAAAATGTATTGGTATCATCATCACTGTGGATTCTAATTACCCTATCTGATTTAAAGAGGTGCCTAGATTCATTACGTTGCTTTCTTAATGAATCACGCTGGTCCAATAATTTATCCCTTTGTGCGCGGGATTCTTCACGTAATTTGTCACGCTCCTCCAAGAGTTCTTTTCTTTTTTCCTCATACTCTTCAGCTTTTTCAGCTCTTTCTTTGGCCATCTCCTCCACTCTTTTGCCCCATGCATCAAAACGCTCTTGATACTCTTCATCAAAGCTTTTGTCAAAATCCTTCTTCCATTTTTTCATGTATTCATCCCCATCCTTTTTATAGGCATCATAATCAAATTGAATATGTGGTACAGGTGGCATAGGAGGCAAATTAGGCATTACAAATATTTCTGACAGCTCAGGATTTCTTAAATCTTCAAAAAGAGGCTCTACAAAGGATAGGTCTGGAATAACAACCTGCAAATCGTCAAAATTGTAATTGTAGGTTTTGCTAAAACTTCTGCCACGGGTACTTACTTCAATTTCCTTACTGTTTCCAATAATCTTTACGATGTCTTCCTTAAAATAAGATTTGGCCTCCTCATCGGTTGCTCCTTCCAGCTCAACTATCGCTGTAATCTCTACTTGATTTTTGTCCCAAGTTTCAAACTCAATATCTGCATGACTAGTGTCAATATTTAAAACAGCGTCTTTGCTCACATTGAACGTTTCCTTGTACGTTTTTGATTTCTCTTGTCCATAGCAGGTAATACCCGCTATGGCAAAAAGAAAAACATTAAATAATATTTGATGATTCCTGTTCATTTTTTGATGATTTTAATTGATTCAACTTTGATTTTAATTTTTGCAATAATTGTAATCGTAATTGTAAGTTTTTGATAAGTGCTTCTATTGTTTGGTCATTTGGCCCAAATTCATTCAAATCAGTGTTCAACCTACCGTATTCCTTATCAAGCTCCCCTAGCCTTTCCATATAACCGTCTATCACCCCCTTATTGTCACTGGTAAACTCCAAATCTGAAAGTTCCAAGCTAATATTGGTAACATAATAGCTTTCAATTTTTTTAAGATCTGGAGATAGGTCTCCCAACGAAATGGTATTTACCTGTTGCTTTGAAGTTTCATTTTCTACAACCTTTGGGTTTGAGTCCACATCTACCCCATCAGAAACTGAAAAGAAATAGATTCCCAAACCGAGAATTACCATTATTGAGGCAGCAATCCTCAACCAGATAAAAGAACCTGATTTCTTTTTTACTGGTATTTCCTCCTCCAATTTGGACAGAAAACGAGCCTCATGACCTTCTTTCATGGGGTACTTATTCTCTTTTCGTTCTTTGGCGAACAATTCTCTAAGATCCTGTGCCATAATCGATATCTTTAAGTTCTTCTTTTAACTGTGTTTTTCCGCGCAACAGTCTTGTTCTTGAGGCCGTTTCTGAAATTCCCAATATTTGCGAAATCTCACTATGGTCATATCCCTCCACCAGAAATAATTGAATTACATATCGGTATTTTTCCGCCAGTTTTTCAATGGCATCTTTCACCTTTTTTATGGAAATGCCATCTTCAATTGTCCAATCATCATCATCCGTCACATGCATGTAACCTTCATTCAACTCAACCGTTTTTTGGTGCTTCGACTTTAAAAAATCAATACTTCCATTCACAACTATCCGCTTTAACCATGCCCCAAATGTTACTTCTCCCTTAAACTGGTCCATTCGCTGAAAAGCCTTTATAAAAGACTCTTGTAATACATCCTCGGCATCATCTTGGTTCTTCAAAAACCGCATGGCAACTGCAAACATACCATCACAATATTGCTGGTAGAGCCGTAATTGAGCCTTACGGTCATTGGCCTTGCATTGTTTTACCAATTCAATTTCGAACATGGTCAGTACTAGTGTTTGGTATTTTAGTTGTTCCTTTAAAAGACGAAGAAAAAAAGACGGCGTTGCAAAATAGTTTTCTTTTATATGATTTTTAACAAAAAACCATTCCAAAGCCCCTGAAATAGCTTTTAAAGGCAAATAATTCATAAAAGATACATAAAGACCAACAGTTTAAAACTTTATACCTTTATAAGGAATTATATGAATTTTAAATTTGGCGACCGAAAAGAGCACACCTAACAGTACTGTTTCTAAAATAAAACAATCCCGAAAAAAGGAAATTTCCGTCAGGAATCTTGCCGATGGTATTTTTAAAGGGGATAAGGCTGTTTTGGCAAAAGCCATTACACTTGTTGAGAGTTCCAAGCAAGAACATTTTGAAAAAGCCAATTCAGTAATTGAAGAATGCCTTTCCAAACCCAATGAAAGTATTAGAATTGGGATTACAGGGGTTCCTGGGGTGGGTAAAAGTACTTTTATAGAGGTTCTGGGAAAGACTCTCACCAGTCTTAACAAAAAAGTAGCTGTTCTAGCTGTTGACCCCACCAGTTCCTTAAGCAAAGGCAGTATTCTTGGCGATAAAACAAGAATGGAAACCCTTGCCAAGGACTCCAATGCCTTTATAAGACCTTCACCTTCCGGAGAATCTTTGGGTGGTGTTGCCCGAAAAACAAGGGAAAGCATTATTCTTTGCGAGGCAGCCGGATATGATATAATACTTGTGGAAACCGTTGGTGTGGGTCAAAGCGAAACCGTGGTGCACAGCATGGTGGATTTCTTTCTTCTTTTAAAACTTTCCGGTGCCGGTGATGAACTACAGGGTATAAAAAGGGGCATCGTGGAAATGGCTGATGCCATTGCCATTAACAAGGCGGATGGCAGCAATTTAAAAAAGGCCAAATTGGCCGAAACAGAATTTTCAAGAGCATTGCATTTATATCCTCCAAAAGAAAATGGATGGATTCCCAAGGTGCTAAGCTGTTCAGCCACAGAAAACACTGGGATTAGAGAAATACTGGAGATGATTCAGGAATTTGTAAAGGTGACCCAGGAAAATGGGCATTTTGAACTTAACAGAAAAAATCAAAACAAGAATTGGTTTGTTCAAACCGTAGATGAACAGCTAAAACTCTTTTTCCATCAGAAAAAAGCATATAAACGTATCCAACAGAAAATGCTCAAGGCAATCGAAGAAAATAAAATCTCTCCCTTTTATGCGGCGCAGGTGTTGCTAGATGATTTAACCAAGGAACTTAAATAAAAGCAGTAAATTTGCCCGCATATAAACCAATACATGAGCACTGTTACAGACTCCCTCCTTTCAATAGTTGTCCCCCTTTACAATGAGCAGGACAATGTGGTTTTATTGACTCAAAAAATACATGAAAGTCTTGAAGGCTATACGTATCAAATAATTTATATCGATGATTTCTCTACCGATAAAACTCGGAAAGTTGTCAAGGAAATGGATGATACCAAAGTCCATCTTATTGAGCTGAAAAAGAATTACGGACAGAGTTTGGCACTGGCTGCGGGAATTGATTATGCTGAAGGAGAATATATCATTACCATGGATGGCGATTTACAAAATGACCCATCTGATATACCACAAATGCTTGAATATGCTATTGATGAAGATTATGATCTGATAACAGGGATCCGTCAAAAAAGAAAAGACTCCCTTGTAAAAAAAATACCTTCAAAAATTGCCAATTTTTTGGTTAGAAGGGTTACAAAGTTGAACATAAAGGACAATGGCTGCGCTTTAAAGATATTCACAAAAGATATTGCCAAGGGATTGAACCTTTATGGTGAAATGCATCGTTTTATAACACTTTTAGCCCATCTGGAAGGTGCACAAATAAAACAAGTTCCCGTAAAGCACCATGCAAGACATGCGGGAGTTTCCAAATACGGACTGGAACGTGTTTTTAAGGTAGTGGCAGATATGATGTTGCTACTCTTTATTCGTAAATACTTTCAAAGACCAATCCACCTTTTTGGAATTTTAGGGGTTCTTTTGATTATTCTAGGGATTTTTATCAATATCTATTTGCTGATTGTAAAACTTGGATTTGGTCAAGACATTGGTAGCAGACCCTTATTGATTTTTGGGATGATGTTTATTCTAGGTGGCATTCAATTATTCACTATTGGAATAGTGATGGAATTATTGATTCGAACATATTATGAATCTCAACAAAAAAGACCGTATCGCGTCAAAAAAATTACAATAGGTGACGGAAAGGCTGCGTAAAAGGCTCATAACTGGGTTAAAAATCATTGTTAGTTCAGCATTGATTTATTTTATTTTTACTAAAGTAGATTTTAAGGAGGTTGTTATCCTCTTTAAAAGAAGTAAGCCCCAATATCTTATTTTAGGGGTTATTTTGGTTACACTTTCCAAAGTTTTGGCCGCCTTTAGACTTAACCTCTACTTTCATCAAATTGGTGTGAGAATCACACAGTTTAGTAATCTAAAACTGTATTTGTTGGGAATGTTCTACAATCTTTTTTTACCAGGAGGAATAGGTGGAGATGCTTACAAAGGCTATGTTATTCAAAAGAAATACCAATCCGGTACCAAAAAAGTAGTTGCTGTACTTTTTTTGGACCGCTTAAGTGGAATGTTACTTATTTTTATTTTGGGAAGTAGCTTGGCGCTTTTGATTCAAAACAATTTGTTCCAACAGTTTTATAGGTTGATTGCTTTAGCCATTCCTTTGGCAGTAATTGTATTTTGGTATACCAACAAGAGATTCTTCCTTTATACATTGCCAGTATTTTGGAAATCAGTTGGATATTCTACTTTGGTTCAAGGAACCCAGATTATCTGCATCTTATGCATTCTAAAAGCGCTTTCCATAGAGTTGAACACCTTAGAATATCTCTTCGTATTTTTAGTCTCTTCCATCATATCTGTTATTCCATTGACCATTGGTGGTTTTGGAAGTCGAGAGGTCACTTTTGTATATGGAGCAGCATGGTTAGGTTTAAACAAAGATGTTTCTGTTGCAATCAGCCTTACATTTATGGGGATTACCGCGCTGATATCCCTTTTCGGATTAATCTATCACTTTAAAAAACCTAAGCTGGAAACAACGGATTAATCTAAATGCACCAAATGCATTTTATTCACTATTTTCTCACGGGTGTGAGGGTTGAGGAATTTGATTTGTAACCTAGTTATTCGAAATTGATCAACCGTTATCTGATTATGCCAATGAAATCCCATATTTTGAAGATTTTTAAGCTCATCGTCTGTGGCATAAATCCAAATATCGTTTTTGTCATTTAAGTCTGAGATAGAAACAATTTGGACAGGTTTTTTGTTATAAAAGTCAAGTCCCCAAGTATATCTCTCCGAGAGTTTATAAATTTTATCTGTCGGAATATTATCTTCAGCAACCTTTTCCGCCATTGTAGATCCTGCTTGATACTTCAACAGAGCCGGGTAAAAATGTGCGTTCATAACACCATTGAGCAATAAGGAACTATATACAGATAGGGTAATGATTCTCATATAATATTCCTCGCGTTTCAAACAGAAATACGTTATCACCCCAAGAAGAATCAATAATAATACATAACAATGGATATACTCAAACTTGAAGACATGAAAACAAACCAGTAAAGTGAAGATGAATACCAAACTAAGAATAAAGTACTGTATCCCTAAAACTCCCTTAATGACCTTATGCTTATCATGCTTTCGTAAACTATACAAATACGATGCGGTTAAAATTGAGTAAAGCGGTATTAGAATATTTATATAATGTGGTAATTTAAATTGGGCGAAACTGATTAGGAAAAATAGAATAGTGATTCCGCCTAAGGTTAAAAACTCAAATTGGGGCCTGTATTCAAACCGCATTTTCCAAAAAGTCTTTACTCTTAGCCAATAAGCAATTAATGCCAAGACTGTCCAGGGTAGAAAAACCCACAAAAAAGTATGGAAAAAGAAAAAGAAGTCGCTACTATTTTTCCCTATACCATCACCGCTCATTCTTTCAAAGCTTTGCTCCCATAAAATGAAAAATATTCCACTACGATTTCCTTTCCCCCTGATTATTTTCTCCGGATGAAGGTCAAATTGTAGATAATACGCATAGAGCATAGGCGTAATGGTAATTCCAAAAACAATCAATGCAGTCAAAACCCTCCAATTGAATAAGGATTTCCATTTTCGGGTATATGCCAAATGACAGAGTATTGAAATTCCTATCACCACCAAAGCTATTTGTCCTTTGGTAGAAAAAGCAATTCCAGCTCCAAAGGCTCCCAAGAGAACATTGTAGAGCTTATTCTTTTCAATATATAAAGCTAACTGCCAAATGGAAAAAATCGTAAAACCTGTTAAAACAGCGTCTGTTCGAACATCAATGTTGGACAACACAATGGTTTGGGCCGTCATAAAAATAAGCGCAGAAAACTTTCCTACGTCCTTGTTATACAATAACCTGCCTAATCCAAAACAACTATAGGCCCCCAATAATGTTGATAAAATACCTGGGATTCTGTAAGCCCAATCATGGATTCCAAAAATTTTGAAGGAAAGTGCTGCAAGCCAATAATGCATATGGGGCTTGTCCAAATATTCTTCGGTTCCTTTAATAAGGGTAAAAAAATCATTCTCTTGAACCATTCGCATGGCCATTACGGCAAATTGCGCGGAATCGTTCTCAAAAAGGGTCACGAACATGCCGGCTATATAAACCAGAACAACAAGGGAAAGTAAAAACCAATATCTGGCCTGTGATATCATGTCCCAATTTTTTGGAATGCAAATATAGATAACTTGGCAAATAGCCATCCAAAAATTGTGCCTATTACAATTCCAGTTAAAACATCCAGAGGGAAATGAACTCCAATATAAATTCTACTGTAGGCCACAAGTACTGCCCAAATCAATAAAAATGAAGTGATATATTTTATTTTTGAACCTAACAAAACGGAAAAAAACAAAGCCAATGCCATTGCATTTGACGCATGTGCAGAAAAATAACCAAATTTTCCACCGCAGGATTTTTTGACCAATCTAGCTACCATATTTATATCTGTATCATGGCATGGTCTTAGCCGTTGAACCCCATATTTGAAAAAATTGGCCAACTGATCCGTGGCAGTAATTAAAAGTGCCACAAAAATGAGTACAATAACTGTTTTTTTGACCCCATACTGTTTGAATGTGAAAAAGAGCAGGAGTGCATACAAAGGAATTGAGCTGAACTTATTGGTAATAAATAGCCAAAAACCATCCCAGGTTGTTGTCCCCAAGCTATTAAGGAACAAAAAAATCTCTTTATCCTGTTGTATAAGCTCTTCAAGCATTAGTCTGCATCGTATCTAGATACTTCTCTATCGTAAAAAGCAGTGGCTGCTTCTATTAAACTTTCGGCCTCATCGGTAAGATCCGCTTCGTCCTCCTTGGAAAATTCTTCAAGCCATTCCACCTCATCATTTTCAAGATTGATGATAAAACGAGGGTATTCTGTATGAACAATAAAAATTGAGCTTGGAAAATCAGTATTATCGCCTAAAATAAATTTTGGTAATTCCATGGTATTTAATTGCATTCCAAAGGTTGGAATTTAGTTTAACGTTTAATCAATTTTTTTGTCAGATAGTTGAATCGAATATACAACATTACCGCTGATGCCGTAAGCCCTAGCAATAGCCCCATCCAAATACCTGAACTTTTAAATTCTGTATAGAGTCCAAAATAATAGCTAATTGGAAAGCCAATCAACCAATATGCAATAAACGTAATCAATGTTGGTATCTTAACATCTTGAAGTCCGCGTAAAGCACCTAATACCACCACCTGTATTCCATCAGAAATTTGAAAAAATGCAGCGATTAAAAGTAGTTTAGCGGCAATAAAAATCACCTCCGTATTGTCCATTTGATTTATTACATCATCCACATCCAAATAAATAGTGGGCAACCAATGTCTTCCAAAAAGAAAAATCGCGGCAAAAACGATTTCCAACAACAGGGTGAGAAAAAAGATGGATTTTGCAATTCTTCTTAATTCGCTAAAGTTTTGCAAACCTTTCTGATTACCAACTCTTACCATGGCAGCTACGCTCAGTCCCATTCCTACCATAAAGGTCATACTGCTTAAATTCAACGCAATCTGATTAGCAGCTTGTGCATTCTTGCCTAATACCCCACTCAACCAAATCGCTGCAGTAAATATGGCTACCTCAAAAAACATTTGCAAAGCGGATGGAAAACCCAAACTGATAATTTTCCTTATTACCTTTTTCTCAATTAGCCTAAAATTAAAGCCGGTAATATATACCTTAAACTTTTCCTTTTGCTTTAACAGGAACCAAATGTATCCCACCATTATGAATCTGGAAACCAATGTTCCAATAGCGGCACCCACAATTCCAAGTTTTGGAAATCCAAACGAACCAAAAATCAATAAATAATTAAGCGTAATATTCACCACGTTTGCCAAAATGGTGGCGTACATAGGGTATTTGGTTTGGGAAAGTCCTTCAGAAAACTGTTTAAATGCCTGAAAAATAATAAGGGGGACCAAGGAGAAAGCCACAAGCTCCAAATACGGAATGGCCAATTCCACCACCTCGGGAGGTTGTTTCATTAAATACATAATGGGCTTACAGAGCAGTATTATCCCAAAAAGTGAAAGCCCCAATAGGGTACATAATACCAATCCATGTTTTAAAGCGCTTTTACCATTTGCAGTATTTCCCGCGCCATCGGCCTCAGCTACCAATGGGGTTATTGCCGTTGAAAAACCAATCCCCAAGGACATAGCGATAAAAACAAAACTGTTGCCCAAAGAAACCGCAGCCAACTCAGCAGTTCCCAACTGTCCAACCATAATATTATCTGCAAAGGCCACAAAAGTATGCCCTAACATCCCCAAAATCACGGGATAGGAAAGCCTTAAATTATATTTGAATTCTTTGGTGTACCTGCTGAACAAAGCTGAAAATTTAAGAAGCGTAAAGATAGCTGGAATGGATAGATTTAGGGGTTGTTTTTTGGCTTCTTTTTAAAAAGACAATGAATACTTGTAAACCTGAATCCGTAACCTATATACATCCATTTACCTTTGAATCTTAACTTAAATTTCCCGAACTTCACTTATCAGTTGCTGAAGACAATTAAAACAGTCCTTAGGTTAACGTTGTAAGCCATTTTGCCACCTAATTAGAATACTAATCCAATTGAAAAATAAATGGGGTATGAATTAAATATCCAGAGAGAAGAAAATCAAACCAAACTAACAAAAGAAGAATGGGCAGATTACATTAAATCTGATTCTGAATTTGAACAGATTGAAAAATTCTCCGCGAAAATTGAGGAAGAAAAGTACTTAACCGTACTTACTCCAAATGCCGGACTGTGGAAAACGGACAAAGGCGAGGTTCCATTTACATTTGACGAAAAGTACGGTTGGATTAGTGTAAAAAACCCTGACAAAAGGATTATCCAAAAGATGATTGCAATTGCCAATGACCTTGAAGCCATTGTACTTGGAGAAGAAGGAGAGAAATACGATGAAGAGAATTTAGATGGCAAACAACCAAAAGAATCAAATAACAGAAAATGGTGGAGATTCTGGAAAAAAGAATCACGCCCAGAAAAGCTGAAATCTGATTTAGAGAATGATTTATTCTTAGGAGATTGCTTTTCTTCTCAAAATATAGAGTTTGATATCGGACTAGTCTTATTCGAAATACATCAAGCAAATGATAGTAAGTATTATTCTTTTGCACCTATATTACTTGATAACTCAAAGAGTTCAATAGATAGATTTAAGTATGGTCATATCAAACTTCAACCAAATCTAGGTTCGGGAAAATATGGAATACCAGGAATAGGCATAATTAGTCAAGAAAAATTAAAAGAGCTAATGGATTATTATCACAAGGTTGGTAAAGTTAATTTTAAAAGACAAATACCAAAATCCACTAGCACATCATATTTATTAGATTTCAAAGAAAAATCATTGACTAAATTCGTCGAAGAACTTGAATGGTATTTTACCAAAGAAAAGCGAAAAAAGGCGATTTTTCAAAAGCTATTGAAATAAAAAACGGCTTACAACACAACCTATAAACAATACGGGCCTCGGGCTTTACTAAAGGTTTGTGTATTTTTATGAAGTCCGCAAAATCTTTTGGATTTTGCTTTTAGCGGGACAAAGAAAAATCAAAACAAAAAGATTTTGCTATGTGTGTGGCGGAAAGCAAACGCTAGTTTGCTCCCGTACTGTTCATAGCTCAACCGATAAGTGCAATCTCAAAAATTTAGATTTTTATTGCTATAAGTCATTGCATTTTTGCCTCTTCCCAAAAAACATCCATTTCTGATAAGGTCATGTCTTTCAAGGGTTTTCCCACTTCCTTCGACTTCTTCTCTAAATACTGAAACCGTTTTATAAATTTCTTGTTGGTTCTTTCTAGAGCATTCTCAGGGTTGATATCCAAAAAACGGGCATAGTTGATCATGGAAAAAAGCACATCGCCAAATTCAGATTCCAACCGATCTGGATCTCCTTGTTCCAATTCTTCCTGAAGCTCGGATAATTCCTCTTTTACCTTTTCAAAAACTTGTTCGGGTTGTTCCCAATCAAATCCCACTCCTGCCACTTTTTCCTGAATTCTATTGGCCTTTACAAGCGCTGGCAAACTATTGGGAACGCCTTCCAAAACACTCTTCTTTCCTTCCTTGAGCTTAATATTTTCCCAGTTTTGTTTCACCTGTTCTTCATTGTCAACCTTTACATCACCATAAATATGGGGGTGTCTATTGATTAATTTTTCGCAAATTTCGTTGGCGACATCGGCAATATCAAAATCCTTGGTTTCCGAGCCTATTTTGGCATAGAAAACAATATGCAACAGCAAATCCCCCAGCTCCTTTTTAACTTCCACCAAATCATTCACCAAAATGGCATCGCCCAACTCGTACGTTTCTTCAATGGTTAAATGGCGAAGTGATTGCATGGTCTGTTTTTTGTCCCAAGGACACCCGCTTCGCAACTCATTCATAATGGTCAAAAGTCGGTCAAAAGCCTTAAGCTGTTCCGGTCTTGAATTCATGCATCAAATTTTATCTAAAAGTACAAAGACCCACTAGTAAGGCATTACAGAATTTTAGGTAATTTTAGAAGACTATTAACTATTTTTCAACAGCATTCAAAAGCAATAAACCACTTTATGAAATATCTTTTGATAATTTCACTTTACTTTGCACCCATTAATAAAAATATTATGGCCCAGGATAAACCCCTTGAGCAGAAAGTAGATGCATTGTTAGAGTCAATGACCCTAGAAGAAAAAGTAGGGCAAATGAACCAATACAACGGTTTTTGGGATGTAACCGGTCCTGCACCCGAGGGTGGAAATGCTGAAATTAAATACGAGCATCTTAAAAAAGGGCTTGTTGGCTCCATGTTAAACGTTGTTGGTGCCGAAGAGGTAAGAAAACTTCAAAAATTGGTTGTTGAAGAAACTCGATTAGGCATACCCTTATTATTTGGTTACGATGTTATCCACGGATATAAGACTTTAAGCCCCATTCCTTTGGCAGAAGCTGCCAGTTGGGATATGGAAGCCATTAAAAATTCAGCTCGTATTGCCGCTACTGAAGCCTCTGCCGTTGGGCTCAATTGGACTTTTGCCCCCATGGTCGACATCTCAAGGGATGCACGTTGGGGAAGGGTTATGGAAGGTGGTGGCGAGGATACATTTCTTGGTTCTCAAATTGCAAAAGCACGCGTAAAAGGCTTTCAAGACAATGATCTGTCCAAACCAAATACCATTGCCGCATGCTCCAAACATTTTGCAGCTTACGGATTCGCAGAAGCTGGTCGCGACTACAACACAGCGGATATAGGAACCTCAATGTTGTACAATGTGGTGTTACCCCCTTTTAAAGCTACGGTCGATGCTGGTGTAAAAACCTTTATGAACGGGTTCAATATCCTGAATGGAGTTCCTGTAACTGGGGATAGAATACTGCAACGTGACATTTTGAAGGAAAAATGGGGATTTGACGGTTTTGTACTGTCTGATTGGTCTTCCATTGGAGAAATGGTCCCTCATGGATTTGCCAAAGACCTAAAGCACGCTGCTGAATTAGGCGTCAAAGCCGGCTCTGATGTTGATATGGAATCCAGTGCATACGTGATGCATTTGGCTGAAAATGTAAGGGAAGGAAAAGTGGACGAAAGCTTATTGGATGATGCTGTCCGTCGCATTTTAAAAGTAAAATTTGAATTGGGACTGTTTGATGACCCCTACCGATATTGTAATGAAAAAAGAGAGGAAGAGCAATTGTACCATGAAGACCATAAAGCCGGTGTATTGAATATGGCAGTGAAGTCAATTGTACTCCTAAAAAACACAAATGGCATACTCCCACTAAAAAAAGACCAACAAAAAATAGCGGTAATTGGTGAACTCGCCAATGATAACAACAGTCCTCTTGGAAGTTGGAGATTAGGTTCGGATGATCATACAGCGGTTTCCTTTTTGGAAGGTTTAAAAGGTTACTCAGAAAATTTCTCATACGCCCCAGGACCAAAGGTATTTAATGGAAATCCTAATTTCCTGAATGAAGTAGAAGTCAATACAACTGATACTTCAGGAATTGATGAAGCCGTAGCCCTAGCCAAAAACTCAGATGTAGTTCTAATGGTTTTGGGTGAACATGGTTTCCAGAGTGGTGAAGGACGCAGCAGAACGCAATTAGATTTACCTGGATTACAACTTGATTTGCTAAAAGCAGTCTATGAAGTCAATAAAAATATTGTATTGATTCTCATGAATGGCCGTCCACTTACCATTAATTGGGAGGCTGAACATATTCCTGCAATTTTGGAAACATGGCAATTGGGGTCCCAAACGGGAAATGCAATTGCAAAAGTGTTGTTCGGGGATTATAATCCAAGTGGAAAACTTCCCATGACTTTTCCCAGAAGTGTGGGTCAAGTCCCAATTTATTACAATCATTTTAGCACGGGGAGGCCCAATCCAGAATCAACCGTATTTTGGTCGCATTACAGCGATGAAAAAAATGAACCTCTTTTCCCATTTGGTTATGGATTGAGCTATACTTCTTTCAATTATTCCGATCTACAAATTGATTCCTCCGATCAAGATAGTATTAAAGTTTCCGCAACCATTACAAATACTGGGGAAGTCGCTGGTGAAGAAGTGGTTCAACTTTATGTTCAGGACAAAGTTGCTAGTGTTGCAAGACCTGTGAAGGAATTAAAAGGATTTAAGAAAATATATCTGGAACAAGGTGCTTCCCAAAAAGTAGAATTCAATTTAACCGAAACGGAACTAGGTTTTTACAATCACAATTACGAGTTTATATGTGAGCCTGGGGAATTTGCAGTTATGATTGGCACCGATTCCCAAAGTGGCCTTTCCGGAAGTTTTGTGAAAAATTAAAATTACTGCTTATGAGATATCTATTGTTTCTTTTTTTTCTAACCGGCTTAGCATTGAATGCTCAAAATGGACACCCTTTTGCCAGTGAGGTTGAAGAAATACAAAAAAAGATGGATTCTATATGGATTCCTTCAGAAGAAACTATAGTTTTTACAGGAAGTTCCAGCATTCGAATGTGGGATGACCTTCAAGAGCGGTTTCCAGATATTCAAATTGCCAATACCGGTTTTGGTGGTTCACAAGCAAAAGATCTGGAACGCTACCAAGATGAATTGATTCTCAACTACAAACCCAAAAAAGTCTTTATCTACGAAGGTGATAATGATATCAATGCCAAACAAAAACCTAAAGCAATTCTGGGGACATTTGAAAGGATTTTGGATAATCTGCATCAGAAAAACCCAGACTTGGAAATTGTGCTGATTTCGGCAAAACCCAGTATTTCAAGATGGCATTTAAGAGGTAAATACAAGCGTTTTAATAAAAAATTGAACAAACTCGCCACGGAAAGAACAAAGGTATCTTATACCGATGTTTGGAATATAATGCTCAATAAAAGGAAGTTAAAAAAAGAATTGTTTATTGAAGATGGCCTTCATATGAACAAGAAAGGTTACGATCTTTGGTATAGTGTGTTGAAGGGTAATGTAATCACAAAATAAATTATGAGGCAGTCCGTAAAAGTGCTCACTCTTTTTTTTGCTATTATCTCCATGGCTTCTTGCCAATGGACAAAAAAAGAACTTGTTTTTCCAAAAACCAACCTTTCGGAGGCTCCATTGATTCCTAAGCCCTTAAAAACCGTTTCCACGCATAGTGCTTTTGGATTAGCCGAAAACACGGTTATTTATACCTCACAGGTTGACCCGAAATTTGAAAAAGTAGGTCATTTTTTAGCCGAAAAGATAAAATCAAAAACCGGATTGGGGATTTCCGTCAATTCATCCAATAATGAAAATTCTGTGGAACGATTTATTTACATCAATAAATCTGACAGTGTTGAGTTAAAAACTCCGGAATCTTATCAACTTTATATAAAAAAGGATTCCATTTTTTTAAACGCAAAAACCGCAGCCGGTGCATTCAGGGGAATACAGACCTTGCGTCAGCTTATTCCTGAAAAAAGCAATGATACCATTACTGATTATCCTTTATGGCTCATTCCGACAGGGAAAATATTCGACGAGCCCAAATTTGAGTATCGTGGTACAATGCTAGACGTATCCCGACATTTTTTTAGTGTTGACGAGGTCAAAAAATACTTGGACATTATTGCTTATTATAAATTCAATGTACTTCACTTGCATCTCTCAGATGATCAAGGATGGCGTATTGAGATAAAATCATGGCCTAAACTAACTGAAGTTGGTGGCAAAACCGAAGTAGGTGGTGAAGTTGGAGGTTATTACACTCAAGAAGATTTTAAGGAATTGGTAGCATACGCTGAAGAAAGACATATCACCATTGTTCCAGAAATAGACATGCCCGGTCATACAAACGCAGCATCGGTAAGTTATCCTTTTCTAAATGGCAACGGTAAAGTTGTAAAACCATACACGGGTACCAGAGTTGGTTTCAGCACTTTTGATGCTCAAAAGGATACTGTATATGCTTTTTTGGATGATGTCATTAGGGAAATTGCTTCAATATCTCCAGGCCCCTATTTTCATATTGGTGGCGATGAAAGCCATGTGACCAAAAAGAAGGATTATGTTCATTTTGTTGAAAAAGTTGAAAAAATCGTTCAAAAACATGGTAAAACAATGGTTGGTTGGGATGAAATTGTGGCTGCAAAAATTAGCCCTACAAGTATTGCACAGCATTGGCAAACTACAGGCAATGCATTAAAGGCATCAGCCAACGACAACAAAATAATCCTCTCTCCAGCGAAAAAGGCGTATTTGGATATGAAATACGATTCACTATCCAAACATGGGCTAAACTGGTCGGGGTATATTCCTGTTGATGTTGCTTATAATTGGAATCCTGAAACTTATGTTGAAGGTTTGCCAAAGGAGACTATTTTAGGGATTGAAGCTCCCCTTTGGTCTGAAACCATTTCCAATAGTGCGGAACTGGAATATTTGGCATTTCCTCGCGCCATAGGATATGCTGAATTAGGTTGGTCAACATCAGAAAACCGTGATTGGGAAGATTATAGGAATCGTTTGGCCAAACAAGTGCCATTCCTAAATCGAATGAACATCAATTATTATCCTTCTAAATTAATTGATTGGGAATAAGGTTTATTCTTCCTCATCAGAAGTGGGAGCTGCGTCTTCGTCATCAGATTCGGAAAAATCAGCGATTTTATTATCCAACAAGATGTTATACCATTGTATGATTTTTTTAATGTCGCTGGCATACACTCTATCTTCATCGTAATTGGGCAAAACCTCAAAAAAATACTCCTCTAGCTGAATTTTTTCAGCCTTATGGCTAATGGCAGTTTTTTTTCCACCTTCTTTATCTTTCATTTTTTGAAAGACCTCTCTTAGCGGTACTTCTTCTTCTAGGGTATAAATCGCTATTTCGGACAATACGCTTACATTACTACGCATTCCCACGGTAACACGCTTTCCGTCCAACAAGGATTCTCCCACAAAACCACTCCTAGTTTGGGTCAATAATTTAAAAAGTCCTGGTTTACCACCAATTGATAAAATCTTATCCAGTGCCATTTGTTTTATTTTTATGCGCGCAAAAATATACTTTTATCCCAAACGCAGTTTTTTTTAACGTCCTTTTTTGATATTGGGAAATCTCATTTTATAATCCACACTGATTTTTCCCTTGGAAATCTTATCCAATCTACTCTTTAAAAGTCTTTTCTTAAGCGATGATAGTTTATCGGTAAATAGAATTCCTTCAATATGATCGTATTCGTGCTGAATTACCCTTGCCAAAAGCCCATCATACGTTTCGGTATGCTCTTTAAAATTTTCATCGAAATAAGATATTGTAATTGTAGGTTTTCTTTTTACATCTTCCCGTATATCTGGAATACTTAAACAACCCTCATTAAAATCCCATTCATTGCCGCTTTCTTCTTCAATTTTTGCATTGATAAAGACTTTCTTGAACCCGTTTAAAGCTTCTTGATCTTCTTTACTTAGTTCTTCATCATCAGAAAAAGGGGTGGTATCCACCAAAAACAAACGGATAGGAAGGCCTATCTGGGGCGCCGCCAAACCAACACCATGGGCATTGTACATGGTCTCCCACATATTGACGATCAATTCATCCAGTTTGGGATAATCTGTAGAAACATTTTTAGCTACTTTCCGCAAAACAGGTTCTCCGTAGGCAACAATGGGTAAAATCATAACTTTAAACTCTATTTAGATATGCTTGCAAAATTAGCGTGGCGCTTATTTCATCTACCAATGCCTTATTTTGTCTTTTTTTCTTTTTCATACCACTATCCAACATCGACTGAAATGCCATTTTGGAAGTAAATCTTTCATCTTGGCGCTCTACTTGAACCGTTGGAAACTTAGTGGTCAGTTTTTTTAAGAAAGGTTGAATCAATTCTTCGGATTCCGATGGTGTATTATCCATTTGTTTGGGAAGCCCTACTACAAATTTTTCCACGGTTTCTTTTTCAAGATATTCCGAAAGAAAAGTCATCAAATCATTTGTCCCAACGGTAGTTAACCCAGAAGCTATTAACTGAAGCTCATCAGTAACCGCTATTCCGGTTCTTACTTTTCCAAAATCCAATGCCAGAATTCTTGCCAAGTCTAAATTTTTGGCAAAAATAAACCTAAAAATGTTATGCCATTAAAATATGGGGCAATATTCTAATTAGCCGATTATCTTTGTCAAAATTTCAAAAAAAATGACACAGCTTAAAGCACTTATAGAAAAGGCTTGGGATAATAGAGAATTGTTAAAAGAAGAGGAAACCCAAAATGCAATCAGGGAAGTAATCAACTTGATAGATTTAGGAAAGTTAAGATGTGCAGAGCCTACGGAAGGTGGATGGCAAATTAATGAATGGGTCAAAAAAGGTGTAGTACTTTATTTTCCAATTCAGAAGATGGAAGTGTTGGAAGCTGGTATTTTTGAATATCATGATAAAATTCCATTAAAAAGAGGGTATAAGGAAAAGGGAGTTCGTGTGGTTCCCCATGCAGTGGCTAGACATGGAGCCTATATTTCCAAAGGAACCATTTTAATGCCCAGTTATGTAAATATCGGTGCTTATGTGGATGAAGGAACTATGGTGGATACATGGGCTACCGTGGGTAGTTGTGCACAAATAGGAAAAAATGTCCATCTAAGTGGTGGGGTTGGCATTGGTGGTGTTCTAGAACCGTTGCAGGCGGCTCCTGTAATTATTGAGGATAATGCCTTTATTGGTTCTAGATGTATTGTTGTAGAAGGTGTGCGTGTTGAAAAAGAGGCAGTTTTGGGAGCAAATGTAGTTTTAACCGCTTCTACCAAGATTATTGATGTAACCGGGAATGAACCTGTTGAGTTAAAAGGAAGAGTTCCTGCGAGATCAGTAGTTATTCCAGGCAGTTATACCAAAAAATTTGCGGCTGGAGAATTTCAAGTACCTTGTGCTTTAATAATTGGAAAAAGAAAAGAAAGTACCGACAAGAAAACCTCACTAAACAATGCCCTTAGGGAACATGATGTTGCAGTTTAATTAACTCTTGTGAAGAAATTTTTGGTGATTCAACAAAAGATGATCGGGGATGTACTGACCAGTACAATCCTTTGTGAACATCTTAAAATTCATTTTCCTGAATCACGGGTGCATTTTGTAATCAATGAAAACACCCAAGCCGTTGTAAAGGGCAACCCTCATATTGACAAAGTGGTCCTTTTTAAGGATCGATATAAGAAAAGTAAATTGGACTTCTATGGATTTCTTAAATCGATTAAAAAGGAAAACTATGATGTTGTCATTGACGTGTATTGCAAGTTGGAAAGTAATCTCATTAGCTATTTTTCCAAGGCAGCAATTAAGATTTCCTATAAAAAGTGGTATTCAAAATTTATTTACACCCATTTATTTACGTATTCAAACAACCCAGACACAAAATTGGGTTACGCTATTGAAAATAGACTTTTGTTGTTATCTCCGATAATCCCAGAATTAGATAAAAAAGATTTAGCTCCGAAAATCTATCTTTCTGATTCGGAAATAACGCAAGCTGAAAAATTACTCAATCAAAATAAAGTCGATACTACGAAACCTGTTCTAATGGTTGGGGTTATGGGCAGTGATTCAAGCAAAAGTTATCCTCTGGAATATCTGAGTCAAGTAATTGATTTCATTTCGCAAGATTTTGATGTCACATTTTTATTCAACTATATACCCAGTCAAAAAGATAAGGTAGAAGAAATGATTGCGCTGTGTTCCCAAAAGTCTAGAGATGCTATAAGGGAAGATATCTTTTGTCCCTCTTTGCGTTCTTTTTTAGGCTTATTAGGGCAATGCGATGGTTATGTTGGAAATGAAGGAGGGGCCAGTAACATGTCCAAGGCACTTGGAATTCCCAATTTCTCCATTTTTTCTCCTTGGATATCAAAAAAAGCTTGGCTTACCTTCAATGATGATAAGTCCAACCAAGCTGTGCATTTATCTGATTTTAATCCTGAGATTTTAGCTATTCCAAAAAAGGAACGAAAAGAAAATGCTTTGGAATTCTATAAGTCCCTCAAGCTAGAGCTTTTTGAGGAACAATTAAGAAGTTTCGTTGAAGGTGAGATTTTCGCAAACAAGTAACACCTGATAAGATTCGATCAGTATTTTCCACCCCCGCTCTAACATATATGCAATAACCAACTTCCCCTTACCTCCATTAGGCAGATCGCAATCGTCTATAAGAACAATTGCAGTATCATGTAATTGTCCTTCTATTCTTTTGAACTCTTCCAAATGGTGCTTTTGACTTTTTTTCTGAACTTCTACATCGCTGCTATAATCGTAGCTATCCAGATATAATAAATCTACTTTCTCATTAAAGTTTTCAAGAAATACAAGAGAATCTGATTGATGTATGTGTACAAATTTTTCTAATCCTTGTCGGTCGACTTCTTCCTGTGCATTTTTTACAGATTCCTCACTAATGTCAACGGAATGCATGAAAGCCCCATTCTCTTTGGCCCATTTGCCAAAAACTATAGTGGCCGCACCATTACTTTTAGCTCCCCTAAGTCCCTCTCGTGAAGTTCCAGTCTCAACAATAATCTTTGCTCCAAACCTTTTCATCAACTCCATTGTTTTAAGAAAAGTGTCCCGTCTTTTTCTAAAATCATGTTTGAAGGGCATAAATGGATATAGGGATTTGTGCTTTATGAACTTTCCAATAAAAAAACCTACAATACCAATAAGGAGGGTAATTCCGATAATTTTCATGTATGGGGTTATGATTTTTTTCAAATATAAAGCAACCTTTTATCTTTTCGCTATCTGAGAAGTACGAAACAACCTAAATTCTGAAAACCGAAAGGGAAAATCTGAAAAGTTGACAAATCTTCTTTTGTAGGAAAATTTGACCTCCAAAACAATTTTCTCCTCGCTTTTTTGTTATAGTTTTATAGTTACAAACTCGCATACCAATAAATATGTCTGAATTGCACACCCCAAGGCAAAAAATATCGGCATTGATTATAACCTACAATGAAATGGGTTATATTGAAAAATGTATTGACTCAGTTTCATTTGCAGATGAAATAATTGTAGTTGATTCCTTCAGTACTGATGGCACTTACGAATATTTGCAAAAGCGGGACAAGGTCAATGTAATTCAAAACCCCTTTGAGAACTTTACCGCCCAGAAATCATTTGCTCTTAGACAAGCTTCCAATGATTGGATACTTTTTTTGGATGCAGATGAGGTTGTAAACACCAAACTTCAGGAGGAAATCGTGGAAACAGTAAACAATCCTAAGGCATGCGAAGCTTACTGGTTTTACCGCAAGTTTATGTTTCAAAATACACAGCTAAATTTTAGTGGTTGGCAGACAGATAAAAACCATAGGTTGTTTCGAAAAAGTAAGGCTAGATTTACGGACAAAAAAATTGTACATGAAACTTTGGAAGTTGATGGGAATTCTTGTATCCTAAAAGAAAAACTTACGCATTATTGTTATAAAAATTACGAAGATTATAAAGGAAAAATGCTCCATTATGGAAGGTTAAAAGCAAAAGAAGCTTTTTATAAGGAGAAACATTTCAACTATCTCTTTATGATTGTAAAACCTTTTTGGAAATTTTTCAATCACTATGTACTAAGATTAGGGTTCTTAGATGGTAAAAAAGGAATTATTATCTGCTATCTAAACGCCTTAGGGGTTTTGGAAAGATACCGCGAGCTGAAACGACTTGAAAAGAAAAATCAGCTTACGTATTACTTGGTTATGCCATAGTAGCTCCACACTGACCTGGTTTTTTTTGTATCCTTTCGTATTGCCAAATTTTTAGAGATGGACTCTGGTGTTTTATACCCCCTTTTATGATCTAAATGTACGCAAACAGCACTATATCTTAATTGTTTGGACTTAAGTCCAAAGTTAAACAAACGCTCTCCCAATTCACGATCTTGACCTCCGTATTGCATTCGCTCATCAAAACCATTCACATTTACAATATCACGTTTCCAACCTGAAGAGTTGTGCCCATTCCAACTGGCATTGGTTGGGGTAAATGCATTTAAAAACTTTGAGATAATACCACTGGCCGTAAGCTTATTGTTTTTAAAAGTTTTTGGAATTCCTTTTTCTTTTAACCAATTAATATTGAAACAATTTTGTTCTTCGATATCCTCTTTGGTTATCATTTGGGAAATATTCATAGGAAGCATGTAATACCCACCAGAAATAAAATATCCTTCTTCTTTATTGATATAATGTACTTCTACGAAATCTTCACGTGGAATACAATCTCCATCCGTCATTATAATATAGTCAGCTCTGCAGGCTTCCACAGCCTTATTCAATATCCTTGACTTCTGAAAACCATCATCCTCCTGCCAAACATGGATTATCTTATAAAAAACCTCTTTAGAAATAGTCTCTAGTAGTTCTTTGGTCTTGGGACCCGAACCATCATCTGCAACTACTACCTCAAAATCCTTGAAAATCTGATAGTTAAAGCCCCAAAGCACTTTTTTAAGCCATTCTTCAGAGTTGTACGTGCTTACAATTACTGAAATCTTCGGTTGCTCAACCTGTGATGCTTTCATAAAGGCAAAAATATAAAAGTCTCAAGGTTTATCTCTAATGTTGACTGGTTTTTGACTCCCATTGTCAGAAAGACCAGATTTTTTCTAATTAAACACAATAGACCCAAGTCTTTACTAGCAAAGTATAATAACTTATTTAGTAAGCTTAAAAAAACCAAAAGTATAAGATCAAAAGGAGGTACTATCAACTAGGTTCCAAAGAAAAAGAGCAATCACCCGTTCTTGTGTTTTTAAACCAGAATGGCTGTTAAAATTATTGACATATCAATTATTACTATAAACTACAACTCATCTGAGTATACTACCCGATGCATTGAGAGCATACTACAGAATACCAATAAAACATTAAACTATGAAGTTTTAGTGGTTGATAATGCTTCAGAGCTTAAAGACCTTCAAACTCTCGAACAGGGTATCAAAAGTTTAAATAATTCAAGAGTAAAACTATTGAAAAGTAGAATTAATACAGGTTTTGGAGGGGGCAACATGTTTGGAGTACAGCATGCCCAGGGCAGATATTATGTCTTTTTGAACAATGATACATTATTGATTGATAACCCAATTTGCAGATGTTATGAATTTATGGAACGTATGACCAACGTGGCCATTTGCGGTCCACAGATTTATGACGAAAACCATAAAACTACTATTAGTTTTGATTACTTTACATCATTCACTAGGGAAGTCTTTGGTCGCGAATTAGTTGCACTTTTATGGAAAAAACCGAAAAGAAGATTTGATTACAAAGAACCCATTGAGATAGATTACGTAAATGGAAGTTTTATGTTCACAAGAGCGGAAGATTTCAATAGTGTTGGCGGATTTGACACCAATATTTTTCTATATTTTGAAGAAAGTGATCTTTGTCACAGGTTAAAAAAAATCGGAAAGCCAACCTATTTCCTGCCCTCAGCTTCTTACCTACATTTTCAAGATAGGAGTGTTAGGAAAAATACGACCTCTATTGCTAAAAAAATAGAATTAAAAACCTCAATGTTTTATGTTATTCGTAAAAACTATGGTTACTTCCATTATCAGGTGCTCCGCATGGTTTTTATATTTAGGTATGGTTGTACTTCATTGGTAAAACCAAAATACTTTGCTTTATTTAAGCATATTTTAATTGGTTTGCCCATTGGAAAATCCCTAAAGCACCAACAAGCAATTAAAAATTGAAAACACCATATCTTTTGTTTAAGGTTTTAGTTGTGTAGTGCCAATTTACTACTGTTTTTGTATTATTGACTAACCTCATTAACAGGCATAAGTTGTTATAGATGTCCTTTTCTTCTAAATTCATCTGGGCAAAAATAACAGAGTCTACAATTTAAAAGATAACTTTGTAAACAGGGTAATTTCTTTCCTATATACTTTATGAAAAATGCCGTTCTTATTGAATTAAACTCTTATCATGACGAGTGTCTTTATTCCCAAATCAGATTTCTAAAAGATTCCAACTACACGGTAATGCTAATAATAAATGCCCAAATTTTTGAAAGAGCAGAAGAATATTTACATCTTGCCAAACATGTTATAATTTACGATCACAGGTCAGTAAAAAATTTCTTAAACAAAATCGTCTGGACCCTAAAACAATATTTGTATATAAAAAAGAATGGGGCAGATATTGTAATTTTTAATACCGCAAGTTCAAGACTAGAGGTAATTCTTTTGAGCACCCTACTAAAGCGAAAAGTCAAACTCTTTGGTATTCTTCATAATCTTAAAAAGGTCAATCATAGTTTGTCCCAAAAATTGATCAATAAAGCAATTAAAAAATATTTTGTCCTCAATGATTTTTTAGAAAATTCGGTATTGATAGAAGATAAATCCATTGAACTACAAAGTTTTTATCCTATTTTCTTTCCAAAATACAATACAGTTAGCCTCCTAAAGCCAAGAGATGAAATTTGGATTAGCATCCCCGGAAAACTGGATTTTAATAGAAGGGATTATGATTTAATAGTGGAAGCGCTTGTTATGATGAATTCGAGGGAAAATCTAAAATTCGTGATTTTAGGAAATACCAACTCGGAAAATTTACGGAATAGTGTTTTTTTAAAGCAACTAAAAGTTAACAACATTCATGAGAATTTTATATTGTTCGATTACTTTATAGAAAATTCCCTCTTCCATGAATATATTGCCAAATCGGACTATATTTTGCTCCCATTAAAATCAGTTGGTGACAATTATTCAAAATATAAAATAATGGGAAATTATAATTTGGCTTTTGCGCATAAAAAAAGTTTGATATGCCCCAAAGGCCTTGAACACATAGATGATATTCATGAACATTCAACCTTTTATGAAGATGGAATCGAATTATCTAAAATTCTGAAAAATATTCTTGATGATAGAGAAATTTATAAAACAAAATACGATTCTATAAAATGGGAGTTCAAGGAACAACAAAATAAATACATTGGATTTATAGAAAGTAAATAGCGTCTAGAATGATTGAAGAAATCAATAACTGCATAGAAAAGCTAAAAAAAGGCAATCTAATCTTATACCCAACGGATACCGTATGGGGAATAGGTTGCGATGCAACCAACCCAGATGCGGTAAAAAAAGTCTATGCCCTAAAACGGAGAGAAGACACCAAAGCGCTCATTTGTCTTGTAGCAAACCAAGCCATGCTGGAAAGACATGTGGAACAGGTGCCCGAGGTTGCCTATGATATCATGGATTTGGCACAAAAACCAACAACAATTGTTTTTGAACAACCTAAGGGCATTGCCAAAAACCTTATCGCAGAGGACAACACACTGGCCATTAGAGTGGCATCAGATAAGTTCTGCCAATATTTAATCAATAAATTTGGAAAACCCATTGTATCTACCTCTGCCAATATATCTGGAGAAACAACGCCAAAACAATTCAAAGAGATCAGTCAAGAAATTTTAAAAGGAGTGGACTATGTGGTAAATTTGCCAGAAGAGAACAAAAACCCTTCACCTTCATCCATTATAAAGCTTAGCAACGATGGACAGGTAAAGGTTATTAGGGAATAAAATGACGCAGGAATTCCATAAAGAAGCAATAGAACATCCTATTTTTAAACTTATTGGCGAAACTTCAACGGAACTGGGAATTGATTCCTATGTTATTGGAGGATTTGTCAGGGATTATGTGCTTCAACGAGGCATACCAAAAGATATTGATGTAGTTGCCATTGGGAGTGGAATTGAACTCGCCAAAAAAGTTGCCTCAAAACTAAAAGGAAAACCACAAGTATCCATCTTCAAGAATTTTGGAACCGCCATGATCAAACACCAGGATCTGGAATTGGAATTTGTGGGTGCAAGAAAGGAAAGTTATCATCGTGACAGCAGAAAACCCGTTGTTGAGGATGGTTCCTTGGAAGATGATCAAAACAGAAGGGATTTTACCATCAACGCCATGGCTCTAGCATTGAACCCAGAAAATTTCGGACTCCTTTTAGATCCATTTAATGGACTGGATGATTTGGACAAAAAGCGTATCAAAACCCCTTTAGAACCAAGCATCACATATTCTGACGACCCATTGCGGATGATGCGTGCCATTCGTTTTGCAACCCAACTGGATTTTACCATTGAGCCTAAGTCCTTGAAGGCCATTGCCGAAAACAAGGAACGGATCAAAATCATCTCCAAAGAACGTATTGTTGATGAGTTACATAAAATATTGATGAGTAAAAAACCTTCTATTGGTTTTAAATTGATGCATCAAACCGGATTATTACCCCTAATTCTTCCAGAGTTACATGCTTTACAGGGAATAGAAGAAATCGAAGGGCAGCGACACAAGGATAATTTTTGGCATACACTGGAAGTGGTAGATAACATTTCGGAAAATACAGATGACGTTTGGCTTAGATGGGCGGCCTTGCTCCATGATATTGGAAAAGCCCCGACCAAACGCTTCCACAAAAAAATTGGATGGACGTTCCATGCGCATGAATTTGTTGGGTCTAAAATGGTCTTTAAACTCTTCAAAAGATTACGCATGCCATTGAACGACAAAATGAAGTTTGTCCAGAAAATGGTCTTGATGAGTTCCAGACCCATCATCCTCTCTGAAGACCATGTTACCGATTCAGCTGTGCGCCGTTTGGTTTTTGATGCCGGGGAAAATGTAGATGATTTAATGACGTTGTGCGAAGCGGACATTACCACCAAAAACCCAAAAAAGCAGAAAAAATATAAGAATAACTTTCAAATTGTCCGGCAAAAAATAAAAGAGGTAGAGGAGCGGGATCATATTCGGAATTTTCAGCCCCCAGTTTCAGGAGAGGAAATCATGAAGGCCTTCAATCTAAGACCGTCAAAAGAAATAGGCATCATAAAAGAGGCCATAAAAGAAGCCATATTGGAAGGTGAAATTCCCAATGAACATGATGAAGCCTATCAATTTATGTTGGAAAAAGGAAAAAAAATGAACCTGAAAGTAACAAGTAATGAAAAATAACAAATACGTCATTTATTGGTTACTTACTGGCTGTGCCCTTATTTTTATAATGGTACTTGTTGGTGGAATAACGCGACTGACCCATTCTGGACTTTCCATGTCCGATTATAAATTAATCAGTGGTACACTTCCGCCAATGAATGAACAAGAGTGGCAAGATGCCTTTGAACTTTATAAACAATATCCGGAATATCAAAAACTCAATACCCATTTTGGGTTGGAAGACTTTAAAAGTATTTATTTCTGGGAATGGTTGCATCGAGTTATAGGTAGATTCATCGGAATTGTTTTTATTATTCCTTTTCTTTTCTTCTTGTTAAAAAAGAAACTGGATAAATCTACCGTAAAAAAATGCATAATTCTCCTAATAATGGGAGGGTTTCAAGGATTTTTAGGTTGGTATATGGTGAAAAGTGGCTTGGTGGACCGGCCAGATGTATCGCACTACAGGTTGGCAGCACATCTAACCACTGCCTTCTTGACCTTTGCTTATAGTCTTTGGGTGGCTTTGGACTTAATCTATCCATCAAAAAAAGAAATTAATACTGGTATTCGAAATATTGTTCGTGTAGGGTTGTTCATTCTTATGGTTCAGATTATTTGGGGTGCCTTTGTAGCTGGTTTAGATGCCGGATTTATCCATAATCACTGGCCTTTAATGAATGAAGGCAAGATAATCCATGAAACCGTCTATATAGAACAACAGCCGTTTCTTAAAAACTTTTATGAAGGCAAAAGTGGAGTACAATTCATACACCGGTATCTTGCCTATATTGTTGTTGGCCTGGTGGTTTTTATTTGGTACAGAACTCGAAAGCTAGTGTTGACCCCATTGCAGGATAAAGGAATTAAACTACTTCTAATATTGGTGTCCTTACAATTTTTATTGGGTGTCCTTACTATAATCTACGCTGTACCTCTTTGGTTGGGGGTTACACACCAAATTGGAGCATTTTTTCTGCTTGCCGCAATGACTTTTACTTTGCACAGGTTCACGAAATAAAACACTATTTATTGTAACTTTGCTCCCACTCTAAAAAAAATTGGATGATATATAAAATCAGGATAATACTTGATGCTGAGGAGGATATCTTTAGAGATATTGAAATTGAAGATAGCTGTACTTTAGAAGATTTTCATAATGCAATTACCCAAGCGTTCGGTTTTGAAGGTGGAGAAATGGCTTCTTTCTACACATGTGATGAAGAATGGAACCAAGATGAGGAAATTGCCCTTTTTGATATGAGTGAAACGGGTTCCAATGTTAGGTTGATGAATGAAACCATCCTTGACGATATCATAACCGAAAAAAATCCAAAAATGATTTATGTCTACGACTTTTTCAGTATGTGGACGTTTTTTGTTGAGTTGGCAGATATTGTTCCCGAAGAAGACGGTATTACCTATCCGAATTTATTGTTCAGTTTTGGTGAATTACCCGATTCCCCACCTGAAAAAAAGTTTGAATCCAAACCATCCATTGATATTGATGACTCTTTTGACAATTATAACGATTTAGACTTTGATGAAAATTGGAATTAACAGAAGGTCCAAGCTCAAATCTTAATTAAAGTTCAAGAATACCTCAAAAACCGAACTTCAACATTTATACTTAAACCCTTTACTGAAAACTAAAAATGCTAAATCTATATCCTGCCCAAATTGAAAGTGTTTCGCTTCATCGAGTTGGTAATAAAAGTAAAAATGAACCCATTTTTCTATCAGCAGAACCATTTTCATTGAATGATGAAATGTCTGGATTGTTGAAGGAATATTTTTTCAAGCCTTTCAGGGAAAAAGAAGAGAATTACTTTAAGTTTTTCAATGAGGTGGACGTCGAGTTTAACGAAGTTTATAAAGCGGTTACAGAACTTTTTGAAGCCCCTTCAAAATCACATCAGATTTCAAAAAAAATTACAACGCACCTTTTTGAACAATCAAATCATCCGCATATTAAAAGCGGAGAAGTATATATTGTCCATTTTTCTGATATGGTAATCAACAACCAAAAAACGGAAGCGATTGGTATTTTTAAGAGTGAATTGAAGCATGACTTTCTTCAATTTAAGGAGAAAGATGAAAATCTTGAAATTTTAATACGACAAGGAATCAATATCAATAAATTGGATAAGGGCTGTATTGTTTTTAATGTTGATAAGGAAGAAGGTTATAAGGTTTTATCTGTGGACAGTAATCGCTACGATGCTAAGTATTGGTTGGAGAATTTTTTAGGATTGGCGCCACTTACTGATGAGAATTTCTACACTAAAAACTATTTAAAATTCTGTCAGAATTTTGCCAAGGATGTAGTTCTTCCTGCGGAAGATAAGCAACAAGAGGTCATGTTCATGAACCGGGCCGTTAATCATTTTGCCAAAAATGATGCCTTTGAGGAAAGTTCCTTTTTAAACGAGGTCATGGAAAATCCAGAACTCATTCCAGAATTTAAGCATTATAAGGTTGAAAAAGGGCCCAAGTTCAGTATTGAGGATGTTTCCAATTTTGACATTGCCAATAAAGCGGTTTCTGATGCTCGGAAAAAAATCAAAAACGTCATCAATCTAGATACCAACATCCAGATAAAAATGGATTTTATCAACCCAGAATCCGCAGAAAAGTTTGTTGAAAAAGGCTGGGACGAAGAAAAACAGATGTACTATTACCTGGTGTATTTTAATAAGGAGCAGAAGAGCTAAGATTGGTTGTTGTCTAGAATCTGCTTTAAGCTGACATCTTCATAATTACGTTTTACAAAATCCAAAGCCAGAGCTAAAACCTGGCCCATAGTGGTGCATTTCTTAAAATTCAGGTCTTTGGTGAGGTCGTATATTTGATGTTTTAGCTGGTCAATATTTTCTTCTAAAGAAATTGTATCCGTTTTACCAATTCCCACTAACCTTTTTATACGGTTGCCCGAACTCAGTATCCGTTTGGCCACTATGGACCGTTCTTCTATCTTATATTGATCTACCGAATATTTCTGCAGTTTGGTACGAACCAATTCCACCATCTGAAAGTTTTCCTTGAAAAACTGTGGCCGATATACCTTTAGTTTGCCTTCAAAACACTGCTGATCAAAATCTATGGCCCTTATTTTATAGACCACATGATCAAAATCGTGGGTTGGCACAATCACATAATTATATGATCGCATGTCTCCCAACAAACGTATCATACATCGCTCATTGAATTTCACGAACTCTTTTGCCAACTGGGATTTTTCGGCCTCTGTACATTTCGGCAAAACATCATTTATAAAAACATCTCCAGGAATTCCAGCAATATGTTCCTCAATTAAGGTATCCCCAAAAACCAAAAAGTTAAGATTATAAGGTGAGAGCATATGTTCCAACTCCAAACCATAAACCCTTGAGGCATCGGTTTTCTTTACATAAAAATAGGTGTAGTTGTCATTCAAGATATTTCGCACCTTGATACGAAATGGCTTTGAGTTTCCAAAGGTGCAATAATCAACGGCATCAACATTTAAATATTCCAAAATGCGATCACCGCCATCAGAATGTAAAATGGAATAGACTTTTTTAAGGCTTAAGTCAATTTCCTGACGATCAAATTCGGAATAAAACACCCTTACCCAAAGCGTATCAGCCCCTTCAGAATCATATACAACCACCGAACCAGAGAACCTCAGCAAATCGTCATAAAAAATTGGGATTTCAATTTTTCTATTGTATCTATGAAGGTATCCATCCAACTTTTTATTGATGGGATAGGCCGGTTTTTTTTTTGACATTAATTTTTCCTCGGACATTCTTTCGCTATTTTGTAACAAAATCCATTATACCTCGTCAAGTTACTATAAACAAATCAAAAAACGATTCCGACTTTGGAGACAATACTAACCGTAAGTAATCTTACTAAGAAATTTGGTTACCTCACCGCCGTAAAAGATTTATCTTTTACTATAGAAAAAGGAAATGTCTATGGTATTTTGGGGCCAAATGGCAGTGGTAAATCTACCACTTTAGGCATTATTTTGAATGTTGTAAATAGAACTGCGGGTGAGTTTAGTTGGTTCAACGGAAATACTTCCACGCATGATGCATTGAAAAAGGTGGGGGCCATTATAGAACGCCCCAACTTTTATCCCTACATGACGGCTATACAAAACTTGAAACTGGTCTGTAAAATAAAAGAAGTCCCTGAAACCAAAATACAAGAAAAATTGGAACTTGTTGGTCTTTGGGAGCGAAAAGACAGTAAGTTCAGAACCTATTCCTTAGGAATGAAACAACGCTTGGCCATTGCCTCCGCCCTGCTCAATGACCCAGAAATCCTTATTCTTGACGAGCCCACTAACGGTTTGGATCCCCAGGGAATTCACCAAATTAGAGAAATCATTAAAAAAATTGCCGGCAAAGGCACCACTATATTGCTTGCTTCCCATTTGTTGGATGAAGTTGAAAAAGTATGTTCCCATGTTGTAATTCTCCGAAAAGGTGAAAAACTCTACTCAGGTCCGGTTGATAGTATGCTGGCAAGTCACGGCTTTTTTGAATTGCGGACGGCCGATATGGAGAAACTGCAGGCACTTTTGGAAAAGAATGCCAGTTTTGGAAAAATTACAAGGGAGAATGGCACTTTAACTGCTTTCTTAAAAGAGGAGATGAATGCCGAAGAGCTGAACAAAATGCTGTTTGACAAAGGCATGGTACTCTCACATCTTGTAAAACGCAAAGAAAGTTTGGAAGAACAATTTTTAACCTTGACCAAAAACAACTAATCAAAAAACGAATGATACGTTTATTACATATAGAATTCATAAAACTTTGGAACAATAGGGCAAGTAAAATATTGATTACCTCCTATTTTCTGTTATTGACATCAATTGCACTGATAGCAGCAATAAAATTTGATATAGGACCGGTGAAATTCCATTTGGCTGATCAAGGAATTTTTAATTTCCCTTATATCTGGCATTTTAACACCTATGTAACCGCTTTTTTTAAGTTGTTTTTGGCAATTGTCATTGTTTCCATGATGGCAAACGAATACAGTAATAAAACAATCAAACAAAATTTAATAGATGGATTATCCAAGAAGGAATTTATTCTTTCAAAGTTTCTTACGGTGATATCCTTTTCTCTCATTTCTACCGTGTTTGTTTTTATAGTTTCACTGATTTTAGGGCTTATTTATTCTGATTACAACGAGTTTTCAATCATTTTTTCTGACTTGGAATTCTTGTTGGCATTTTTTGTTAAGCTGGTTGGCTTCTTCTCATTTTGTCTTTTTCTAGGAATTTTTGTGAAGCGATCTGCGTTTGCTTTAGGCTTTTTGATCCTATGGGTAATTCTTGAACAATTGGTTTTTGGATTGTTGGGATGGAAGGTTATGAGCTGGCCAAACGCAAAACTTGTCAAAGACTTCTTTCCATTGGAATCCATGATGAATTTGATAAAAGAGCCTGTTACACGGCTTTCTGCTGTTCAGAATATAGGAGAGCAAATTGGAGAAAAAATGCAATTTGATTACGCAGTGTATTGGTATGAGTTTTTAATTGTCATCTTTTGGACTGGTGTTTTCATCTATTTATCCTATGCGTTATTGAAAAAGCGTGATTTATAGTATATTGTAGCGTTTGACAAATATCAAATGCGAAAAAAATTACTCATTGCTTTTGTATTTTTAGGTGCATTTCTTGGATATAGCCAAGGAGAGTCGACCTATTGGTATTTTGGAAACGGGGCGGGCCTGCGCTTTAATGAAGATGGAAGTACCACCGCACTCACAGATGGAAAATTGAGTACTCTTGAGGGCTGCGCTTCCATATCTGATCAGGAAGGGAATTTGCTGTTATATACGGATGGGCGAACAGTATATAATGCCAATCATGATGTTATTGCCAACGGCACTGGGCTTTATGGGGATTCTTCAAGCTCGCAATCTGCCTTGATTGTCCCAAAACCAGAAGATCCAAGCATTCAATATATTTTCACTGTCGATACTTCAACCAATGAGAGTGACAGTAATTTTGGGTTTAACTACTCAGAAGTAGATCTCGAATCCAATGGAGGTCAGGGTTATGTACGCAGAAAAAATATCAATCTTTTGGATTTCAGTTCTGAAAAAATTACCGCTGTACTCAAGGATTGCTCAAATAGGTCCGTTTGGGTAGTTACCTTGGCGCCATCTGGAAACGATGACTTTTACCTTAATACCTTTTATGCCTATGAGGTAGGACCAAATGGCATAAACAGCACACCGGTAACCAGCAGTTTCCCAGAATTTCAAATTACTGATCCCAGAGGATACCTCAAATTTTCACCAGATGGCACCAAAGTTGCGTGCGCCAATTCCATGAGTGGTCTGTACCTATTTGATTTTGATGTGGCCACAGGGACCGTATCCAACCCCCTCCGAATTAGTATCCCTGGAGAAAACCGATTTCCTTATGGTGTTGAGTTTTCACAGAACCAACAATTTTTATATGTAAATGCCTCAAATAATGCCTCTAGAGAGGAGGATGAAACCTATTCTTCATCTCTATTTCAATTTGATTTATCAACCTATCAAACTGTTGAACTAGATAGAAGGGAAACATTTAGATCTGCCCTTCAATTGGGCTATAATGGTAAAATCTATAGGACCATAGCCGAGGAGTACCTTACAGGAACAAAATTTCTTGGAGTTATCCACAACCCAAATGAGGGAGGTCCCACTGCCAACTATCAACACAATGCCATTTCTCTGGAAGGTAAAATTGGGAATCAAGGACTTCCTCCATTTATTCAATCTTTTTTCTTTAAAGCAGGGCTATTTAGAAATGAAGATGGAACTCAGGAAAGCTCGGCATCTATTTGTGAAACTGAAGAGCTAAGATTAGGAGTGGATTTTTCATCTGGAGCAACCTATATTTGGAAAAAAAATGGAGTTTTACTGCCAAATGCCTCCCATGAGCTTGTAATACCCTCCGCAGGACTTACCGATTCAGGCGAGTATTCCTTAGAGATTATTCCTGCTGACCCCAAAGAATGTGTAATAAACGGGGAAGCCATAATCGAAATAATTCCTATTCCTATACCCAATCCGGTCAATTTAGTACAATGTGATGTAGACATGGTCAATTCAACCGACGGATTGACTGGAATTAACTTAGAGCAGATAAGTACAAATAGTGGATTCACCTATACTTTTTATGAAAGTATTTCTGATTTAACAAACGACCTTCCAATCTCCGACCCAGTTAGATATCAAAATACAAACCCATTTTCCCAAACGGTTTATTATCGTGTAGTGAACGAAAGAAACTGTGGAGGTTCATCTGAAATCAATCTGAGCGTTGTTTCTACTGCAATCGGTAGTAGTACCCCAAAAACGTTTTACGGATGTGATGATAATCCAGAAGACGATATTCTAGAGGGAACTTTTGATTTAGACCAAATCAGACAGGCATTCCCCGGTTTGGAAGTAAGTTTTTACGAAACACGGGAAGATGCAGGTTTGGAACTAAATGCACTGCCAGCAAACTATGAGTCCCAGCCAGAAACCATTTTTGCTAGACTAGAAAACAATAATGAATGCCAAAATGTGGAAGAAATTGAATTGATCTTAAACCCTTCTCCTTCGTTTACATATCCAGAAGAGTTTAACTGGTGTACCAATGGAGAACCATTAGATTTAAATGCTCCATTGGGCTTTGATCTGTATAACTGGTATTACAAAGATGATTCTGGTTTGGTCCCATTAGAAAGCGGTTCCTCAATATCAGTTGAGCAAGCTGGGGATTTTGTTTTGGAAATAGGGTATTCCTATGTCCAGAATAACCAAACTACAAATTGTTTCACCACAAAGGAATTTACCATTTTCCCCTCCAGTCCTGCTACCTTTGTATCAATTGATATTACTGATTTTTCAGAAAACAATACTGTTATGGTCATTGTAGAAGGTGATGGCGATTATGAATATTCATTGGACGGTTTAGTTTATCAAGATGATCAATTATTTGAAGATGTCATTGCTGGTTTTAGGACAGTTTATGTAAATGATAAAAATGGTTGTGGCGTTAGTGAAAAACAGATTTCCATATTAGGTTATCCCAAATTTTTTACTCCCAACGGTGATAATGAACATGATACTTGGCAATTGCTAGGAGCAGATGATCAGGTACAGGCCATGAGCCTAATATCTATATACGACCGTTTTGGAACATTAATTACCCAAATTAGTCCAAAAAGTGACGGTTGGGACGGATGTAATAGTTCAGGAGGAGAACTTCCATCATCCAGTTATTGGTTTAAGGCCAATTTAGAAGATGGTAGGGTCTTCAAAGGTTATTTTGCCCTAAAGCGCTAGATTTTTTTCCCAAGTATCCATTTGCTTTGTAATTTTAAGCAATGAAATTCGAAATCGTATCAGAATTCAAACCGACAGGAGATCAACCCCAGGCCATAAAACAGTTGGTAGATGGTATTAAGGAAAAAGAAACACATCAGACCCTACTTGGTGTAACAGGTTCAGGAAAAACATTCACCGTTGCCAATGTTATTGAAACTGTACAACGCCCCACATTGGTGCTGGCACACAACAAAACACTCGCGGCCCAACTCTATTCAGAGTTTAAGCAGTTTTTTCCAAAAAACGCCATTGAATATTTTGTTTCCTACTATGATTATTATCAACCAGAGGCCTACATTCCAACAAGCGGTTTGTACATTGAAAAAGACTTGTCTATCAATGAGGATATTGAAAAACTACGATTAAGTGCCACTTCTTCATTGCTTTCTGGTCGTAGGGATGTTCTTGTTGTGGCATCGGTATCTTGTCTGTATGGTATCGGAAACCCTGTAGAATTTCAAAAGAACGTAATCTCAATACATAAGGATCAAGTCATTGCAAGAACAAAATTCTTAAAGCAATTGGTCCAAAGTCTCTATTCTAGGACAACTGCTGATTTTAGAAATGGGAATTTCAGGGTTAAGGGGGATGTAGTGGATGTATTTCCCAGTTATGCCGACCATGCGTATAGAATCCACTTTTTTGGAGATGAGATTGAAGAAATTGAAGCCCTTGACCCATTCAACAATAAAGTGATTGAAATATATGAGTCATTAAATATTTATCCGGCAAACATGTTCGTGACTTCTCCGGATATCCTCCAAAATGCCATCCATCAGATTCAAGATGATTTGGTAAAACAAATAGATTATTTTAAAGAAATTGGTAGGCCCCTTGAGGCTAAACGTCTAGAGGAACGCACTAATTTCGACCTGGAAATGATACGGGAACTGGGTTATTGTTCGGGAATTGAAAACTATTCCAGATACTTGGATGGTAGGGAGCCCGGAACCAGACCATTCTGTCTATTGGATTATTTTCCAGAGGATTACTTAATGATCATTGATGAAAGCCATGTCACCATTCCCCAAGTTCATGCCATGTATGGAGGCGACCGTTCTAGAAAGGAAAATTTGGTTGAATATGGATTTCGTTTGCCGGCGGCAATGGATAACAGACCTTTAAAGTTTGAGGAGTTTGAAGCACTTCAAAATCAAGCTATCTATGTAAGCGCTACCCCAGCCGATTATGAATTACAGCTAAGCCAAGGAGTTTATGTAGAACAGGTAATTAGACCAACGGGGTTATTGGATCCTATTATTGAAGTTCGCCCAAGCCAGAACCAAATAGATGATTTGGTGGAAGAAATTCAACAAAGAGTAGAAGCTGATGAACGTACTTTGGTGACCACATTAACCAAACGAATGGCTGAAGAGTTAGCTAAGTATTTGACTCGAATAGATGTTCGGTGCCGTTATATTCATAGTGATGTGGATACGCTTGAACGTGTTGAAATCATGCAAGATTTAAGAAAAGGTATTTTTGATGTTCTTATTGGTGTAAACCTTTTAAGAGAAGGTTTGGATTTACCAGAGGTTTCACTTGTGGCTATATTGGATGCAGACAAAGAGGGCTTTTTACGTAGTAATAGATCATTGACCCAAACCGTGGGTAGGGCCGCCCGTAACTTAAATGGAAAGGCTATTATGTATGCTGATAACATTACTGATAGTATGCAGAAGACCATTGATGAAACCAATTATCGTAGGGAAAAACAAATAGCATACAATACAAAACATAATATGGTACCCAAAGCCTTGAACAAAGGCCTTGATAGTGCTTTAGCAAAAAATTCCGTCTCCACATACCACTTTCAAAAAGAAGAATTGCGTGCCGCGGAGCCAGATTTAGAATATCTCACTCAGGATCAAAAAGAAAAAATGATTCGAGATAAACGGAAAGCAATGGAAAAAGCTGCCAAAGAATTAAATTTTATGGAAGCTGCAAAATTGAGGGATGAAATAAAGGTATTGCAGAACCAGGAGTAAAGAAAAAAAGCGCGCTTCTAGATATAAACTCTAAAAACGCGCTCCCACCAACTAACCAACCATCATGAAACACTTAACTTGGTGTTCTTTTGATAATTTATGCTTTGTGGCTACTACCCTATCGAAATTAATCGCTTAGGTTTGGGCAATGCCTCATCTTTTTTGGGTAAGGTCAATTTTAAAACTCCATTTTCATATGAAGCGTCTATTTTGGTACCATCTACCGTTTCCGGTAAAGTGAAGGCTCGCTTAAATGACCTAAATGAAAATTCCTTTCTGGTGTAATTGTCCTTTGTTTCCTTATTTTCAGAAGTAATTTCACTGGATATGGTTAAAATATCATTATCCACTTCCACTTTAAAGTCATCTTTTTTAAGGCCTGGAACGGCTAATTCCAATTCAAAACCTTCAGTATTGTCTTTGATGTTTACTGCCGGAAAGTTGGTGTTCCAATTTTCAGTTCCTCCAAACCAATCCGGTCTTAAAAGATCATTCATTAAAGATGGGAAAAACACGTTATTTCTTTTTACTATACTCATGGTGATTCATTTTATATTAAACATTAAAATCAATTACCAAAAGTCAAATCACGTACCAATACGAATGTAATGCCATTTTGGCATTATATGAATCTAAAAAAATGTCAAAATGTCTTAATTGTAATGTGCTTTGAAAATATTGATCAATACATCTGGAGGAACAACCTTATTTGGATATTCATGCATTACACTAAAGACCTGCTCAATTCCAGAGGGTGGAAGTCCCATTGCAAGCCCAATATTTCGGAGGGTGAGCATTTCTTTTTCATGTTGTTCTCGATCTATATTCATTAGAAGCAACAATCTATGGAATTGTACAATCCGCTCTGCCTGCGATTTAAGGAAAGTTTTTGAAGGTTTTTCGTTCAATAGAAATTCAAAAGTGGTCTTATCCACGCCTAAGCTTGAAGCTACACCAACTAGGAATTGATACTCCGAGTCCTTTAAAGATTGGTCAACTCGTGCAAATGCAATCATCTCTGAAAGAATACTAAGCTTTTCTTTATAGGTATCCATATAGTCGGTTTTGAACGAATTCCTTCATAATAACTCCAAAACCGCTAGTTTTATTACATGAAAAACCCTGAATAATTTCAGGGTTTTCCTAGCTAATTCAAATAATTCCAGCCAATTAAGCTGTAATCCGTACAGAAAGTGTAAATATTTTGCCTTCGCTCATATCTACTAAATCCACTTTCCTATAGTTCAAACTACCTTTCACAAAATGGTCCAGAGAATCGTCTTCAGTATCAACTGAAAGCACAACTAGCTCTCTTTCTTTGTTTATTGTGAAACGTACTTCGGCAATTAAATCTTTCTCCGCTACCTCAAAGGAGTTATCCTTAAGCATTTTTTTAATCTGGGTAACAAGATTTTTTGTTGGGTTGACTGTGTTGATGTCGTTTGCAAAAACACTTCCGGATACAAGTAGCAAAATTGCCACTAATGCGATACTAACTTTTTTCATGATGATTTCGTTTTTTGATTTATAATTGATGTGATGATATTTAAAAGACTTTAAATTATTAGGAATGTTACAATAAAATAAGTTTTTAACATATTTTTAATGAATATCCATCTTAAAAACCTGATAAAACGCTAACAAATACCATAAAAAGCTTGTTTAACAAATTTTTGAATTTGATAATGAAGAATTAAAATATGGTGTGTTGGTTTGGAAAATTGGTTAAAAAAAGTGTAGTCCTATTAGAAATGAGACAAACTAAAAGGCGGTTTTTTTCACGAGCATGACAAAAAATCTAGGATAACAAAAAGGGGCAACATTAAAATAATGTTGCCCCTTTTTATTTGTAACCGAGAAAGTCTATGCCAATACTTCTTTCACCTTATCGGCGGCTTCCTGAAACTGAACTGCTGAATGTACTGCTAGTCCAGAATTGTCTATAATTTCTTTGGCCAACTCAGCATTGGTCCCTTGTAGTCTTACAATAATTGGAACTTTAATAGCATCTCCCATGTTTTTGTAAGCGTCAACAACCCCTTGTGCCACTCTATCGCAACGCACAATACCTCCAAAAATATTAATGAGAATAGCTTTCACATTTGGGTCTTTCAAAATGATGCGAAATGCTTCCTCTACTCTTTTAGCATCTGCGGTACCACCAACATCCAAGAAGTTTGCAGGTTCTCCGCCCGCCATTTTTATCAAATCCATCGTCGCCATTGCCAATCCTGCACCATTTACCATACAGCCAACGTTACCATCCAAATCAACATAGTTCAATCCAACCTCTCGTGCTTCAACTTCAATTGGGTTTTCCTCACGTAAATCACGCATTTCCGCATAGGCCTTTCTTCTGTATAATGCATTATCATCAATAGACACCTTGGCATCTACTGCCATTATCTTATCATCTGATGTTTTTAAAACTGGATTAATTTCAAACATACTTGAATCGCTTTCAACATATGCTTTATATAATGATGAAACGAACTTCGTCATTTCTTTGAAAGCTGTACCTGATAGTCCCAGATTAAAAGCAATCTTGCGGGCTTGAAAAGGCATTAATCCGGTTGCAGGGTCAATCTCTTCGGTAAAAATTAGATGTGGTGTCTTTTCTGCCACTTCTTCGATATCCATTCCTCCTTCGGTAGAATACATGATCATGTTTCTTCCCGAACCTCTATTTAAAAGTACGGACATGTAAAACTCATTCGTCTCACTGTCGCCTGGATAATAAACATCTTCTGCAACAAGTACTTGATGTACTTTTTTACCTTCTGCCGAAGTCTGGGGTGTAATCAAGTTCATTCCGATAATACTTCCCGCCAATTCCTCAACTTCCTTTAGATTTTTGGCTAATTTTACACCACCGCCCTTGCCTCTACCTCCTGCATGAACCTGCGCTTTGATTACATGCCATCCCGTACCTGTTTCTTGGGTAAGGTGTTTGGCAGCATCTACTGCTTCCTTTGCATTGTGTGCAACAATTCCACGTTGGATTCTAACTCCAAAACTGGCTAAAATTTCTTTTCCTTGATATTCGTGAAGATTCATCTATGAATTGACTTTTTGTTTGGCCACAAAAATAAGTAACCGCCTCTAATAATGGAAAATTATCTCTAAAGATTTGAGAATAACCAACATTGAGCCACTCACATGCTATTTATTGGGACATCTTTGCACTACACATCCTCTTTCCCAACAAATTCCAAGATATCGGCCGGTTGACAATCCAAAACCTCACAAATCATGGCCAAGGTGTTAAACCGTATCCCCTTGACCTTGCCCGTCTTCAACAATGACAGATTGGTTTCCGATATTCCCACGGCTTCGGCCAAGTTCTTTAATTTCATTTTACGCTTGGCCATCATTACATCCAGGTTAACAACTATCCTCATATTACGGCATCAACATCCTTTTGGAGCTTTAGCCCTTCCTTAAAAACTTCGCTCATCCCTAGGTTGGTCAGGGAAACAGCCAACCATTCCATGGCAATACCTATCTGAAGCCCTATGCCATGTTTACCTTCATCAACAAAGTTAAAACTTACCATAAGAAAGAGTATAAAAGCATATATGGCTATTTGCCGAAAGTAACTTGAATTTTTTGCACAAAAAGTACTTCGTTCCTTAACGGATTTCCATATTAATACACCTTTACGTAACATCAAAATTATAAGGAACATAATAACTGAATAACGCACAAGCATCCAAACTTTCATTGGGGTACCCACATCAGAAAGAAAAACATTGTCCTCATTTCTAGGACATTCTTTGCAAAAATCAAAAATTAAACGTAGTCGCTCGTTTTCCGTAATCAATAAACTTTTGTAAGCATCAGGGGAAATTATGGAGTGAAACATAAATCCAATAAAAACCGTCAAAAGAATGATGCCTAGCCAATAGAGTATTCTGTTAAGGGATAGGGTAGCCTGCAGTATTTTATTTCTTTGCATGATTAAAAATTAAAATTTTTGATAAATATATAAATTTTTATGTTTTACATAAAAATTTATATCAAAAACATAAAATTATATTAACTTACCCCTACTAATCCCTCATACAAACTTCTAATAATATTCTTGTCAGGAAACCTCAAAGTCCTTGAAATCTAATGGATCAAAATTTTTAAAGTGTCCATTCATTTCTATAGTGTTTTTGGTTCTATTTACTTCACTTAAAACTAATGCAGTTGTCTCTAAGTGCTTTTTGATATACAACAACCTATCAGTCTCATTTGGAATTTGTAGAAGTTCATACTCCTGTTCAAATGATAATCCCATTTTATGTGCAAGGGAATAACTATTAAACTGTTTTGGAGAAGTTTTGGTAAAAGGTACGTGCATTAGGTCATATAACTTTTCTACACGCTCCAAAACTTCTTTGCGTAGGGCATCGTCTGCATCATTCTCACTATCCAAAAACTCCACATCTCCACCCGCATAAAGCTTTCCTTTCATTCGATTTTCAAAAGACAGTACCTTAAATACCTGTCTTGCAACTCCAACAACATCCATTTCACCGTTCTCATAGGTGGTAACAACCTCAACCAACTGAACTTCTGTCCCATATACAAGTGTATTATTTATAAACACCGGAATTCCAAAGGTCATAGCCTCCTTTCTACAGTCATTTATTAATTGTTTGTAGCGGTCTTCAAAAATATGTAGAGGTACTGTTTCACCGGGAAAGAAAACCGATTGCAATGGGAATAGAGGTAATATCATCATTGGAATTTGTGCTAAATGTACAATCTGAGTTTCAAAACAGCAAGTTGGAAAATCAAGTTTGTTATTTTTATAACAATTTGTTGTATTTGTATTTTTATCAAATAATATCTTGTACATCTTAATAGCAAGGTTTAGATTTGCCAAAAGACTAATATCAAATGAACTCCCAGAATTTACTAAATATTGCCAAAAAGTTTGGTGCACCGGTATATGTGTATGACGCCGAAAAAATTACGTCACAATTTAACCGTTTGACAAAAGCCTTTAAAGGAGTGGGTAGCCTTAGACTAAACTATGCCACAAAAGCACTTTCCAATATTTCCATTTTACGTTTGATGAACAATTTGGGGAGTGGTTTGGATACGGTATCTGTTCAAGAGGTTAAACTTGGGCTGATGGCCGGTTTTAAACCTGAATCCATTATTTATACACCAAATGGGGTATCGTTGGAGGAAATTGAAGAAGCTTCAGCTCTAGGGGTTCAGATTAATATTGATAATTTATCAATATTGGAACAGTTTGGGAGCAAACATCCCGATGTACCTGTTTGTATCAGAATTAATCCACATGTAATGGCTGGAGGCAACTCCAATATTTCGGTTGGCCATATTGATTCAAAGTTCGGAATCAGCATCCATCAAATTCCACATTTGTTGCGTATTGTTGATCTAACCCAAATGAACATCAATGGGATTCATATGCATACGGGAAGTGATATCCTGGATATTGATGTCTTCCTTTATGCTTCGGAAATTTTATTTGAGACTGCAAAAAACTTCAAGAATTTAGAGTTTATCGATTTTGGAAGCGGATTTAAAGTACCTTACAAAGCAGGTGATATAGAAACCAATGTGGAAGAACTGGGCAAAAAACTAACGAAAAGATTCAATGAGTTCTGTGATGAATACGGTAGGGAATTAACCTTGGCCTTTGAGCCCGGGAAATTCTTGGTAAGTGAAGCTGGTCATTTTCTTGCTAAGGTAAATGTAGTGAAGCAAACTACTTCTACGGTTTTTGCAAGTGTGGATTCCGGATTTAATCATTTAATACGTCCTATGCTTTATGGATCATCCCATGAAATCAGCAATATTTCCAATCCAAATGGAAAAGAACGCTACTATTCCGTGGTAGGTTATATCTGTGAAACCGATACTTTTGGTAGTAACCGAAGAATCAATGAAATCTCAGAGGGTGATATTTTAAGCTTTAAGAATGCAGGTGCATATTGTTTTACCATGGCCAGTAACTATAACTCAAGATACCGTCCTGCAGAAGTTCTTTGGTATAAAGGGAAAGCGCATTTAATTCGAGAACGAGAGACTTTTGATGATATACTTCGAAATCAAGTAGATGCAAAAGAATTGTTTGAACCCCCTAAAAAAGTAGTTGCCAAATAGTATGGGGGTAATTACTATTCTGATATCGATAGTTTTAATTTTTTTGGCCGTACTTCATTTTTACTGGGCGGCATTTGGCATTAAAGACCCTTCAAAAATAATTCCCACAAGAATCAATGAAAAAAGAGTAATGGCTCCAGGAAAGTTTGGGGCCATAATCGTTGGTATTATTCTGCTCTTTTTTGCCTTTATCTTTATAAACAAGATTCTGATGTATATAGATTCTGATTGGACGGGATACGTGGCTAAAGGTATTGGCATTTTATTTATAGTTCGTGCCTTTGGGGATTTTAAATATGTTGGCTTTTTCAAATCTGCCAAGAATAGCAAGTTTTCGGTTTTAGATACACGCTATTACTCCCCATTGTGTCTACTTTTGGGAGCACTTATTTTAATTTTGGAGTTTTGAACTAAATACTAATTTGGCACAATTTTCGTTAGTTTTGTAATAGTCTATAGACTAAACCCTCAAAATTTAAGGAACAATGCGCGCAGCTTTCACCTATATAACTCAACTAAGCTTATTTCTTTTTCTTTTAATTGGATCTCAAACACAGGCCCAAAGCGTACAATGGCTAAGTTGGGATGAAGCAGTGCAGTTGTCCCAAAATGATTCACAGCCTAAGAAAATGTTCATAGATGTGTACACAGATTGGTGCGGTTGGTGCAAGAAAATGGATAAGGACACATTTCAAAACCCTGAAGTTGCAGCTTATATGCAGGATAATTTCTATATGGTAAAAATGGATGGAGAAAGCAAGGAGCCTATTGATTTTCAAGGTAAAACCTTCAAGTTTGTACCTTCAGGAAGAAGAGGTTACCATGAGTTTGCCGCTGCCCTAATGCAGGGTAAAATGAGTTATCCTACGGTCATTTTTTTAGATGAAGACCTGAAGATGCTATCTCCTGTTCCCGGTTATCAAAAAGTGGAACCTTTCCTGCAAATTGCCCGTTATTTTGGTGATAATATTTACAAAGACCAAGATTGGCAAAGTTATGCTGGGATGTAAAGAAACTTAGTTTAAACTTCCCATTTTTTAATTCTTTTAGACTGTCTTCACTTTGCTTCCACACGTAGCACTCCCCTCATGATAGTATGATGTCCTGGAAAAGTGCATACATATTGATAAATTCCCGGTTCACTTGGTGCAATAAAGTAAATCGTTTCCGCATCTGATGGAGCTACCATATTGGTGTGTGCTATAATCTCATCAGATTTAGGGATAAAACTCAGCTCTGCTCCATCCAATCCTAGTTTTAATGCCGCTTCTCCTACCTCATCTGCTTTTCCTGGATTGACGAAAAGAAAGTTATGGGGCATATCATCACTATTGTTGAAGGTTAGTTTCACCTTGCTTCCTGCCACAACTTTCAACTCCTTTTTATCAAATTGAAGCCCTGGTAGTGTCCCTAATTGAATTTCGGTATCAATCTGCCCACCCCAACTTCCTGGTAATTCCGTTATTCTACGGTTTGATGCAGTGACCCCTGCCTCATTGGAATTACTTGTTGAAACAATATTCGTATCCCCTTCTGGTACTTCATTCAACGTATAATATCCATAGTCATTCAATAAAGGTTTTCCCTTAACATTTCTAACCCCTGTAGCTTTGATCTCATAAATAAACCCTTTTCGGAACTTATCCAGTTTAAGTGTCGCGCTCAATCCATCCTCAGATACTTCTATAGCTTTTATAGTTCTATTTTCTTTTTGTACCACAGGGCTACCATAGCGATGATGGTACCGATACGTAAAATCCGTAATTTGATAGGATGTTATAGCTTGGGCCGAAGATTTATTTATTGGTTGCGTAAATTCCAATCGAAACCCATCAGGCTCAACTAATATTTTTTTGATTTCAAATGGCATTTTTCCAGACCACGAAAATCGTTCCAATGCAAAAGGTTCTTTTCCTGTTGACCTCCATCCTCTATTGGTCTGCCCTACATAGACAGCATCGTTTTCTGGGGCATATTGCATACGTAGAACACCTGAGGAAAATCCATCAATAAACGGGAAACATACTCCTTGGTACACACCATTGACTTTCTCTTGAAAAACCCGCATGATTTTACTATGTCCTTGGTCACCAACCATCAATTGACCACTGAATGGTCCCATTTTGTCACTGAACACTGCTATATCCGAAGTAGAAATTCCCATCAATGTATGTGGAAACCAAACTGAAGGTGGTTTTACCGCTTCTATCTCTTCCTTATACTCATACAATGTAAGTTCTTTGGTATCGTCAATGTCTTCAAACTTGACATTAATCGGTGAGTCCTCTTCTTGCGACCATCTTAAACCTTCTGGACTACCTGCAAAATCACCCAATTCCAAATGGGTCATTCGTCCAGAACCTACCCAATCACCTTGATTTTCCGTGTAAAAAATATCACCTTCTTTATTGAGTCCAAATCCTGCAGGAGATCTAAGTCCAGTTGCATATGGTATTACTTCTCCATCCGGAGTGATCTTAAGCATCCATCCGCTCCATTTTGATTTACTGACTCCCTTTCCTTCCCAACCAAGATTGAGGGTTACAATCATGTCCCCATTATCCATTAATACCGGACCGTAGGAATACTCATGGTAATTGCCATACAGCTCCCAAACAACAATGGTTTCATAAGAGTCTGCCTTGTCATCACCGTTCGTATCTGTTAATTTAGTGAGTTCGCCTCTTTGGTTACTATAAAAGGAACCATCCCTAAAAGCCAGACCTAAAGGTTCATGAAGCCCATGTGCAAAACGGATATATTCAGGCTTATCCTGAGTTGGGTCATCAATCAACCACAATTCTCCTCTACGGGTAATTACCCCAAGCCTTCCCTTATCATCGAAAGCCATGCCCCCAATCTCCAAAGAAATTTCATCAGGAATATTTATTTTTTCGATGGGATAGTATTGGGAACTATTTTCTTGAGCAAATGTTCCTAAGCTGGTAAAGCTCAAAATAAGGACAAAAACCAAGCTAAGTTTTATGTTTTTCATTCTTCCTTGCTTATTAAGTTTTACTATTACCATAGTATGGAATATTTAGTTTTCGTCCCTTCTTCCAATATATACATCAATTCTTGTCTTCCATCAATCTCTCTTATGAAGGGTTCGTTTGTTCCTTCATTTTTCAAGTAATAATACCCATCGATACTATAATAGTTTTTATTTACTTTTTGAATGTAGTTTCCAATACCAACACGACTGTAAAACGAATTCTTGCCCTGTACCTCCAAGGTTCTCAACAGATGAGCACCATCTGCAGATGGGGAATAGCAATCCAGAATCAAGGACTCGTCGTATTTGAATTTAAAAATTGGACAATCTTCCTCACTTAAGTTATACCCTTTGGGTTTAAGTTTATTGTCGATTACAGTGGGATAGGGTTCTTTTTTTGTGGACAGTTCCGCAACAATCATATTTTCAGGCAGTATCATTGACATATTCTGTGGTTCAAGCACTTGTTCTATACCACGCCCCTCCCACATTTCGGTAACGTCGGCAAAACCACCTTTCCAAGCCTTTAGTAATGCTCCCGACTTTAGGTCATAGGAATAATGCACTCCTTTTGGGTTTCCGACAGAAATGGCGTGTGTACGTTTTTCTGTACCATAGTATATGAAGCTCCGAATCATTTCCGGAGATTCTTCAGCATTTACCAACAATGGCTCTTTCTTGTTATTTGTTGGGTATGGTGATTTACCTTGTAATGTCTGAAGTTCCTGTTCGGGGCCTTCATATTGCAATTGCATCCCTTTGCCCGAATTATTGTTGAAATAGTCAATTTGTAATTTATGGGCACCTTCAGATAAATTAACCAGTCCCCGTTTTGATTCAAAACGATGGCTTCCACCATTATCTACGATTAATTCTCCATCAATATAAAGCTTAGATCCATCATCAGAATACTGGTGGAAAAGATAATCCCCAGCCTTGGGTACGTTCAAATCTGATATAAACTGGAAGGCCACGCCATTTCGCCGCTTGGATAGTTTATCTACATCCATTACATCTATATTTCCTGATTCGATTACTTGTATTGAATCAAAATTGGGCATTTGGTTAACGGGTGTCTCCACCTCATAATAGTTGTATTTGACATTTGAAGTGGTCAAGGTTTCTGAACCATACAGCTTGTATTTAATATTTCGGAAAGCCACGGGGCCATGATCACCCTGAATCATTAAAGGGGCCTTTTCTACCTCAGAATTATCCTCAGCTGCAGATGATCTGGTTGGTCCAGTGACTTCTACATTTTCATGGATTGTCACACCGTTGTGCACCACCTTTTCAAATCGGGCATTCTCAATTTTAGTTCCATTGACATCAAAGCGTGGCGCCCTAAATTTTATAAAATAATGTTGCCATAAACCTGGTGCTTTGGTAACATTTTCTGAAGGGGGATGACCTTCATATCCTTTTTCACCTTCAGGTCGTGATTCATCCCATCGCTGATAGATACTTCCACAATCTTGAGAACTCAAATCTTTAACTTGCCAGCTATCCAATAACTGTATTTCATAGCGACTTTGAAAATAGATTCCGGAATTGGATCCCTTTGGTATCATAAACTCAATATCCAATTCCATATCTCCATGTTCAAAAACAGAAAACAAATTCAAGTTTTCTTCTTCATTGGTATTGACAAGCACTCCGGTTCCCTCTTCAACTTGTAAATCATGCTTCTTGGTAAAATCTGATAATGACTTTCCAACAATCTTCCAATTGGGACCATCAGTTCTAAAAGCATTTAAACTCTCTAAATCCAACTCCGAGTATGGAAGCGAGGTGATGACTTCTGTTTGTTCCTCGATAACTTCAGGTACAGTCTTTTTGCAGCTTATAATTATAAGGCCAAAAAAAACAATGCTGAAAATTATATTTTTCATAATATCTTAAAACTTAAAATGTAATACTCTAAATATAGTGCCCCAAATTGATTTGACGCCTTATTCTGTTTTTGATGTAATTTACCATAAACCTGCCAAGTTGCTTCAAAGTACTCATAAACACGTATAAGCATTTGATTATCAGGTTCTAATAAAAAAATATGTTTAAAAATATTTGAATTTAATAGCAAAGAAAACGTTTTCGTAATCTCTTTGCATTTCTTACCAAAATCCATCAGTCTTATACCTTAAACCGACTTTAAGGTAAAATATAGAGATTGGTAACAAACTTATCTGCTATAATTAGGTGACTCTTTGGTAATGGTAACATCGTGCGGGTGACTTTCATTGATTCCACTGGCAGTAATTTTAACGAAACGACCGGTTTCCTTTAAAGTCTCAATATCCTTGGCGCCACAATAACCCATTCCAGCTCGCAATCCACCAATAAATTGGTGAACACTTTCAAACAAATCTCCCTTGTATGGTACACGTCCTACAATACCTTCCGGAACCAGTTTTTTAATATCGTCTTCCACATCCTGAAAATATCGGTCTTTGCTACCTTCTTTCATGGCTTCAACAGAACCCATTCCACGGTAGGATTTAAACTTTCGTCCTTCGTAAATAATGGTTTCTCCTGGAGATTCTTTGGTTCCTGCCAATAGTGAACCCAACATTACTGTGTCTGCCCCTGCCGCAATTGCTTTTGGGATATCACCTGTATACCGGATTCCACCATCTGCAATTACAGGTACACCACTACCCTTTATGGCAGCTGCAACTTCCAAGACTGCTGAAAATTGAGGGAATCCTACACCTGCTACAACACGTGTAGTACAAATAGAACCGGGACCAATTCCTACCTTAACAGCATCCGCTCCGGCTTCCACTAGATATTTAGCAGCTTCACCAGTTGCTATATTCCCTACGATTACCTCTAGTTGAGGAAAGGCCTTTTTTATCTTTTTTAGTACATCCACCACTCCTTTGGTATGACCATGCGCAGTATCAATAACTATAGCATCCACTCCAGCATTGACCAAGGCTTCTGCCCTATCTTCCGCATCTGGTGTAACTCCAATTGCAGCGGCAACCCGTAACCGACCATATTGATCTTTGTTTGCAATTGGTTTTTGCGTCAATTTGGTAATATCCCTAAATGTTATAAGTCCTACCAATACATTGTTGTCATTTACAACCGGTAGTTTCTCAATCTTATAGTTTTGTAAAATTACCTCGGCTTCCTCCAACGAGGTACCTTCACCAACGGTCACCAAATTCTCTGATGTCATAACCTCTGCTATGGGCCGATCATCATTCTTTTCAAATCGTAAATCTCGATTGGTAACAATCCCAATAAGTTTTTTATTGTTATCAACAATAGGGATTCCACCTATGCTATGTTCTTTCATATTCGCCTTAGCATCGCGAACAAAAGAATTTAACGGAAGAGTGACAGGGTCCATGATCATTCCACTTTCAGCCCGCTTCACCTTTCTGACCTTAATGGCCTGATGTTCTATGGTCATGTTTTTGTGCAAAACTCCTATACCTCCTTCTTGGGCCATTGCAATGGCCATCTGAGATTCGGTTACCGTGTCCATCGCCGCTGAAACAATGGGAACATTGATAACAATGTTTCTAGTAAATTTTGCTTGAATGTTGACTTCTCGTGGTAGTACTTCTGAATATCCCGGCACAAGTAAAACGTCATCATACGTTAAACCTTCGCCGACAATTTTTTTTAGGTGGGCTTCCATTGCAATTACGGATTAATTGCGTGCAAATATACCATATTTTAATTCAAAATATATTTCTCTTCGGTTTGGGTTGAATTTAATATTATTTTTATTTAGACTTATTATAAATAAATATATCTTTACTATAAAATTGCATCTTATGTGTCACTCCCTTGAAGTTTTGAACCAAACCAAAAATGGCTTATTTACTTTTTGTAACCACAGTAAACTTTTTCAATTGGTTTTCAACAACCTATGTTTTGAATTTTATGAATGGGAATTGGAGAATTTTAAAAAATATCTTTCCACACTGGATGTAACGTATTGGGAGAAGAATATTTTACCTTCCATAAATCAACGTAAAATACCCATTTCTGTGGGGAACAAATATTTTGTCATCCTTGTAAACAAACACGAAATTGCTGAAATTAAAACGTTGTTAGCTACTGGCATACCTAAAGTTAGATTGTTAAAACACAAAGACATCAACTATCAATTTATAGAAAACTAGTTGCGCTATGTTTGTTGAAATGAAAGCATTTGAAAAACATGTCAATTCAACACTAGTTTTTTTAAGCTTGAACTTTTCTAGGATAAAGACACTGTTTAACCACTAACATCGCAGAAAATGTAAAGGTCAAAGTCATAAGAATACCCGAAAAGACAATTACATACTTAAACCATGTTATACCTTTCCACATTAAATAAATTCCACCAAAGGTCAGCAATGCTGAAATAAAAGGTTCAATGGTCAAGAAAAGTTTCCATTCTTTTGGAAACTGTGTTATCCAAACTAGAATGCCTAAAAGGAAAAAGATCAATGACATGGAAAGGATGTGGGTATGCACTATTGTAAGCATTTCCCTATCTCCCTTTTTAAACTTCATTACATCTGCATATTCATCTGCTTCATTGCCCAAATAGTTTTCTTCAACCCCATCAGGTGTAGTGGCCTCTGTTTGTCTTACAAACGACAATCCCGTAAAAAATCCTATTGAAAGAACAACTACGAATACTGCTATAAAGAATCTGATTTCCTTGGGAAATGTTTGCAAAATACCGTCGTAATCCATAGTTGTCTATATTAATTGGAAGAAGTGCACTTCCTAGTCAAATTTTGATTTGTAGTGTAGTGTAAAAAGTTCTTGGTTCTGCTGGTATAATTCCTGGTCCTGGATAACCAGTTGCCCTTCTTGTGAAATAGGTATTGTCCAATAAATTATTGATTCCGGCTTCCAGTTTTAGTTTCTTGAAGGTATAAGAAAGTGAAAGATCCATAATGTCATAGGCTGGAATGCTGCCCTCAATTCCCCTTTGGTTATCGGTAACATCTTGTGGAGCATTGGTAGCGTCTGTAAATTGCTCAGACAAATAGGTATATTGTAGACTACCCAAAAAATTACCATACCCAAAACTAAGTCCAGTCTTAAGATTGACCTTTGGAATAAATTCAACCTTGTTTCCCTCTACATTGTTCTCATCAGAAGACAAATATTCGGAATTGGTCAATGCCAGATTGACAAAATAATTTAGTCTTAACTTGTCCTTCCCAGCAAAAAACAATTCTTTTAAACTAATATCGGCAAAGCTTTCAAGACCATACATGAAGGCTGTTCCAATATTCCCTCTAAAGCGAACTATTCTTCCAGTTTCCACTAAATCCCCAGAAGCGTTCACACGCGTTTCATTGCGCAGTACTTCCCCTAACCGATTATCATAATACAATCCAAAAGCACTAACATCATAATTTAATACTTCCCCCGACCTACCACGAATACCTATATCAGTCGTAAAACCGTCTTCGTCGGAAATGTTTTCATCCACTTGGAAAGATGGATTGACAACACGAATGTCATTGAAGGTTACAGAGCGGTAGTTTTGCGAAAAATTGGCATATATTTCCATACTTGAAGACAATTTGTAGGAAGCCCCTAGCCCAAAAAGGAAAAAGTTTCGTTCAAAGGTCCTATTATCCGGAATCTCTTCATTTAGCAATGGATTTCCAGCTAAATCCAGCACAATATTCCTAAAGGTGCCCTCACTCTGGGTTTTAATATATTCAAATCGAAAACCAGGGGTCAGAGAAAACTTGTTTGACAGATTAAAGATATTTTCACCAAATAAGGCCACATTCAAATTGGGAAAAACAAATTGGGATTGTCGTTCATAATTTGGAAATTCATCCGTTGCAAACTCAAAATTTGGAGTATCCGTTATATTACCAGGGCCTTGTCTTTGGTCATTTTCTGATTGATAATATTTTGTGCCCAACAATAGCACTGCATCTTCCTCATTGATTTGATATCGCGTTAACAATCTTCCTTCAGCACCCCAATTCTGAAAATTATCTTGAAGTAGCTCCCGAGGTTCGTTAGGATCGTCCGATTGGGAAACGCGATTTGTTCTAAATCCCAGGGCATTTCTTGTAGCATCAAGGGTAAATAGATTCAGGCTAAAATCGGTCTTAGCAGAAAATTGATGCTCCAGGCGCAAGGAAAACAATTTCCAGTCCACATTGAACCAGTTTCGATCTCGATTACTAAAGGTGGGGTCCTCCAAAAACTGGGCATCCGTTAAACCACCAGGTTGTTTTGTTAGATAATTGAACAAGGTGACCTCAAAGGTCAATTTGGTCTTCTCGGATATTTGATACCCAAAATTTCCGAAAAAATTTCTACTGGTGAAGTTGGTATTGGGTCTAAAACCATTGCCCTGTTTATAATTGAAATAAGTGTAGTAGCTAAAGTCCCCAAGGGTACCGCTCAGGCTATTAAAACTGGTAAGGAGATCATACGACCCTACCGTTTGTCTTGACACCAGTTCTACTTTCTTGGATGGCGTTGGTTTTTTGAGTTTAAAATTAACCAGACCTCCAAACTGTGGGCCATATTGTAGGGAAGCCGCACCCCTCACTACTTGGATTTCGCTGAGCGCCTCCGCTGGTGGAGTATAGTAACTTTCTGGATATCCCAAAGCATCCGCACTAATATCATATCCGTTTTGCCTAACATTAAAGTTTGCGGTCCTATTTGGGTCTAATCCCCTTCCCCCTATATTCAACTGCAGACCGGCATCCCCATTTTCGTATATATTCAGACCTACCACCTGACCATAGATCTGCCTTGCATTGTTGGCAGCCAGATTGCCGGTCAAATTCTCAACCAACACCACTTCGTTCTTTTTTCCGGCATAGATTGCCGTACCTTCCACTTTTTTTAATTTCTGAAGCGCAAATACTTTTTCACGTTCCTTGGTTAATACCACTTCAGAAAGTTGCTCCCCAAGTGGTAAGAGCTGAACGTCCATATTTGTACTTCCGTTGATTTCAATTTTTTGCTCATTTACCTGATAGCCGAAAGCAAAGACTACTACTGAGTAATTTCCCGTAGGGATGTTGGAAAAATAAAAATTGCCGCTTTCCGAAGTGGTTCCCAACAAAAGAAGCTCATTGATATATACTTCAGCCTGGGCAATACCTATGCCTTCACTATCCGTGACCGTTCCGGTAAAATTATGTTGCCCAAACACCGGAGCGCATAGTAGCAACAAAAAAATGAGGTTTTTATATTCCCTTGATTTCATCTTTAAATGGTAGTATCCAAGTTTTATGTTTAAATGACTCTCTATGCTGGGTTAAATCTACATCAGGGTCGATAAAAGTTTCGCTCAACCTACCATTCAGTGTCACGTAGCAATCTACATACACTCCCAAATTTTTGTGGCCCTCCCTCTCAAAATGTTCCTTTAAATAATGTGCGTATTCCAAAATAAAATCGGGTTGAAAAGACATCTGCTTTTCTTGGAATGGGGTTAAAAAGTTTTTATTATCCACATAAAACCATGTGTTAGTTTTCTTATCCACAATCTTGAACTGAGCATATCCCGCTTTCTCCATTAACATAACCCGCCACGAAAACCGATACCCTTCCTCGGTCCAAAACAGCTCTCCAGGATACAGTATATATCGCCATGGAAACAACAACTGCATCACAAAAAACAGCATAATGACCACATATTTGAGGTTCAGGGAGAAACCCTTTTTTGGGATTAAAACCTTTCCATTGTCAAAATAGTCCTTGCTGATTTTCAAATACTTTGAAATAAAACCCAAAATCTTGTGGTGCAACCGTGCATCAAAAAAGATAAGTGCTGATACAATCATGATATAGGGAAACATTCCTATGGGAAACAACACCCGGGTCAACAGATGAAAAACAACGACCAGGAAAAATGCCAAATACCTAGTCCTAGAATAAAGTAAAAGAAAGGGTATGGCAAGATCATAGATAGCACCTAACCAACTGAATGCGTATAGCACCCATTCCTCAGTAAGGAAATTTCCAATAAGCGGTATACTGAATTTGGAGGGAAGCCATATTTTTAGAGGCATCGCCTCAATTAACCAATCTGAGTTCAGTTTGGCGATACCTGCATAAAAGTATACCAATCCAAGCAAGAGTTTGATACTATCCACGGTCCACTTAGGAATCTGGGCAAATGCTTTTTGAGGATTATTTTTGGAATCTATGGAAAAGTATGAATTTGCCGGCAGGAATATTAGGAGAAACGACAGTATACTAATAAAATAATAGTGGTTTAAATAAGTGGTCTTATCCATTAATTCAATGTAAGTAAAGGATAGGAAGAAAACAACAATAGACCATCGGTATTTGAAGCCAAGTGCCACGCCCACTGCCGCAATTGCACAAACAAAAAACAACACATAGGTAAAGGACTCCAGAGGTCTTACCCATTCGAAACCATAATATGTAAAGTGAAAACTGGGTGTAATATAGAGTGTTTCAATCCATCCATTGGCCCAAAACCTGATAATACTTCCAAGCATCATTAGACCAAAAAAAATACGAAAGACCGCTAAAGGAGCGGCCTCAATATTCTTCTCAAGATATGTTTTAAAACCATTGACCATTAGTCTCCGTCAGCATCCACAAAATCTATATTGATGCTCATTGCGGAAACCATATCCACTTTGAACAGGGGAACCACTTTTTGGACCTCGTCATAAGCCAAGAACATATTTACGGGAGGATCAGCCGCTTCTATTTCCGTTTTAAAATCATTTAATGACGAAACAATATCCCGTGCCTCATCCATCTGATCATTGATCAACTTGGCAAGGTCTGCCCCATCCTTTAATGTATTTAGGGCCTCAAGATATGATTCCAAGCTTTCTCCAGTTGTAGCGGAACCGTAGTGTTTTCCGTTAAAAAAATCCTGAACAGCATCCAAACCTTCTAAAAACATGGATTTGCTCAATTCGGATTTATATAATACTTCAAGGGTATTGACCTCTGTTGTTCCAGAAAACACACCAATGGGTATTCCTATTTTTCCTGCCCTGAGGAATTTCTCATAGTAAAAAATGAAATCGTTTACGAAACGATCCGTCGTTGCCGTTGCTGAAGAGCCGTTATTATCTACAAAAGTGTTTCTATAAGAACCTTCCCATTGTCCAACCACATCATTGGTGAGGGAAACCATATCGGCTAACAATTCAGCAATATAATCCTGCATACTTGCAGAATTTACACTATTGGTCAAAAGTTCCACCAAAGTTACGTCGTCATCCTCAAGACCATTCAATATGTAATCCAAAGCCGGAAACCCTTTGGCATCCCTATTTGAGGGCAAAGAAAGGTCAAAGACACCAGTAGCCAAATATGCATCAATCAAATCAGTGTCAGCTGGATACGTGTTCATATTCAGGCGGTACCCAATAGACTCAGCCGGTCCAATTTCAAACATGGAAACATGTTGCCATGCCCGATATGCGCTTTCCCATGAGGTCCTAAAAGCTTCCAAATTCATAACACTTTTGTCGGCGACAAAAGCTTCATAAGTTGATTCTAAATCAGACAATTCAGACTGAAAAGCTTTATACGAAGGTATTATAATATTATCCGCCCAATTGGCCAACATAGCTCCCCGGTCAAACGTTACTGGAACCTCATCATCACCTCCTCCGCCATCATCCGTAGAAGACCCATCTGAGGAACAGGCCCAAATGAACAGGACAAATGCAGCGATGGAAAGAAGATACCACGTTTTTTTCATGCAATTATTTTTATTTATTCCAAATTAATGATCGCCAAAGATAGCAAAAGAGGCAGGGTTGAACCAAATACCCGCCTCTTTTTATTTCATCCTTAAAAAGTTAAATGAAAATACTTCATTTTAGCTTCCAGCCTCTTCGACAGTAAAACTGAATCGGTCAGCAATCGATGTTGAGATTGCATCCAAGGTGGTAGGGGTCACGTCCCAAAGTCCATTGTCCCCATCATCCAATAAATCGATTAGAAAAGCATCTACTTCAGCTTTCGTAAAATACGGCGCATCGGAATTTGGCTGACGAGTGAATTGTAAGCTGTAAATAAAGCCATAACCTTCTGATAGGTCATGGAAACCACCACCATAGTCGGGGGTTGTTTGATCCAATGCATTTTTACCTTGCTGCAAATAATACACGGCTCTAATACCGATTATTTCTGAAATTAATTCCCTAAGTACTTCTGCCTGTTCGTTTCTTACATCATATTCTTTGGCCACAATTGCAGCACGGCCCAATTTTAGTGCTTCAAAGATATCATCAGTAATACCGGCAAAATCGGCATCGCCCTCAACACGTCCAATGTATTTGTTCAAGAAATTGTCATCCTCACCAATGGTGGATCGGGGATCAGTCAAATCCGCAGCGGTACCAAAGGCATAACCATAGGCTTCGTCCCAGTCATGCTCCATATCCGTGTAATTCTTGTCCGTCACCAAAGTTTCGGAATCGTTGGCAGCAGTAAAAGGGTCTAAAACTGTGGAACTGATATAATTATTCAACATTTGGTCCACCATCAAGGCCCCAATCAATGACTTGTTGAATACCTGGTTCATTTCAAGTCCCTTATCCGTAATGTATCTTACAGAGGTACCATCGGCAATCTGACCGGAAGCTCCCGCCGTAGCGGCTACATTCCAGTTTGGATAAACCTCATCCACTTGAGTCTGTATCCAACTTTCAAAATCAGCACGAATCAAAACCTGATCTGTGGCATTATTGGAAAAGAAATCAAAGGAGGCGGCAGTTTTGCCAAGAATATTCTTGTCTGATGCATTGAGGTCAGCATCTGAAAAATCACTTTCTCCTTCAACATGTGCAAACATAGCCGTCAATTCTTCTAAGGTTGTAGTTTCATCCTGAAATTTGGCTATGATTTCTTCTGCCATTAAAATACGAGTAGTCTGACCACTAAAGCTTACTGAAGTTTCTCCTTCCCTTTCAAAAACATATGTAGCAGGGTTGTCTATTCCTATGGGATCAACATCGTCAGAGTCATCACTGGAACAGGAAACAATCAAGCCTGCGGACATGCTTAATATGAAAAATCTTTTTAGTAACATTTTTTAAGTTTATTTAGATTAAATGTAAATAGTAGGACAAATATATCCGTTGTTAATTTTTTTAACAAATTTATTTAGATTAAATTTAAATAAGTTTTGAAATTTAACATTCTTAAAATTTTTAGTGGAAATCTGATAAAGTTAATGGTATTTGGAAAAGAGCTCGGTAGCCTTGTTGAATGCTGCCTCAAAAACCATCCAGTTGACTCCTGTATCCGCTTTTTCTGCAGTAAAATAGGACAGCATTTTTTCAGTTGGCATATTCCCGGTAAGCTCATCTTTTGCCATTGGGCAACCTCCAAAGCCTTGTACAGCACCATCAAAACGACGGCAGCCCGCTTTATATGCAGCATTTACTTTTTCATGCCATTTGGCAGGGGTTGTATGCAAATGTGCGCCAAATTCAATGCTGGGGTATTTGGGGATTAAATTTGAAAATAAATAATCAATGACCTCAGGTGTAGAACTTCCAATAGTATCGGAAAGGGATAGAATTCGAACCCCCATTTCTGCCAATCTTTCTGTCCATTCACCTACAACCTCCACATTCCAAGGGTCTCCATAAGGATTTCCAAAACCCATGGAAATGTAGGTGACCACTTCTTTATTCTCAGTACCTGCAATTTCCAAGATACCTTTAAGAGTATCAACAGATTGGGCTATGGTCTTATGGGTATTCCTCATCTGAAAGTTTTCAGAAATAGAAAAAGGATACCCTAAATAGCCAATAGCAGCATGCTTGGATGCATCGGTTGCTCCCCTAACATTGGCTACAATTGCCAAAAGCTTGCTTTTGGTTTTGGATAAATCCAATTGTGCCAAAACATCTGCAGTGTCCACCATTTGGGGAATGGCTTTTGGAGAAACAAAACTCCCAAAGTCGATAGTATCAAAGCCACATCCCAAAAGGGATTGGATATATTTCACTTTCTCGGCCGTTGGAATATAAGTCTTAATGCCTTGCATGGCATCTCTTGGGCATTCTATGAGTTTTATTCTTGACATTGCGCCCATAAAATTACCACTAATTATCTGATAGAAGGAGATACAATGCAATCCCGAGAAAAACAAAAATCTGGAGCCACTTCATGTACACGCCTGTTCTTGGATTTTTTCTGAGAAAATTGGAAATGGAACCGGCCAAAACAGCAATAAGTCCAAAAATAATTAGTGCCGTCAGCATAAAAAGTAATCCCAGTATATAAAACTGAGAAACGGTATTCATTTCATCGCTAAACAAAAACCCTGGAAAAAAAGCCAAAAAGAAAATAGTTACCTTAGGATTCAATACATTCATAAGGAATCCTTTCCAGAACAATTTGGATGATACTTTTTTTGGACTTTTTCCTTTGTCCAATTGAATTGAAGCTTCACTTTTATAAACTGTAAAAGCCAGATATAAGAGATAAGCAGCTCCAAACAATTTGATACCAAAGAAAATAGTATCACTTCTCTTTATAACTTCCGAAATACCAAAAGCCAATAAGGTCGTATGTACCAAACAACCACTTACCAAGCCTGTTACCGTTATCAGGCCTGCTTTTACACCATTGGTCATGCTCTGCGTCAACACAAAGATATTGTCGGGACCTGGTGCAATGGCCAGTGCAGCCGAAGAAATTACAAATCCAACTAAAACTGGGTAATTAAAATTTTCGGCGATCAGAAAAATTAAACCTTGCATGTAAAATTATTCAAGACGATCCAAAATGGCCTGATTAATTTTCTTGATAAGTGCTGGGCCTTCATAGACAAAACCAGTATACAATTGAATAAGGTCAGCGCCTGCATCCAATTTTTCCAACGCATCTTCCGAGGAATGAATGCCCCCTACTCCAATTATGGGAAACGCCTTGTTGCTTTTTTCTGATAAAAATCGAATTACCTCTGTACTTCGCTTGGCAAGTGGTTTTCCACTTAAGCCTCCTTTTTCCTCGGTCAATATTAAATGTGACTTCAGATTTTTTCTGGAAATAGTCGTATTGGTGGCAATAATTCCTTCAATCGCGGTATCTGCCATAATAGCAACAATATCCAATAATTGGTCATCACTTAAATCGGGTGCAATTTTCAGTAAAATCGGTTTTTCTTTGGATTGGTACTTCGTTGCCAATTTTCCGTTCTGCCGTTTAAGCTTTTTCAGTAGATTGGTTAACGGTTTTTTGTCCTGAAGTTCACGAAGTCCTGGAGTATTGGGAGAACTTACATTGACTACAAAATAGTCCACATGTTCAAAAAGTGCTTCAAAACAAATCAAATAATCTTTTATGGCATCTTCATTGGGTGTTACTTTATTCTTTCCAATATTACCCCCTATAATCACACGGTGTTCTTTTTTCAGCTGTTCCACAGCTTCAAAAACTCCCTTGTTGTTAAAACCCATTCGATTGATAATTCCCTGATCTCCAACTAACCTGAACAATCTTTTTTTTGGGTTTCCCTCTTGGGGTTTTGGTGTAAGCGTTCCTATTTCAACAAATCCAAATCCAAAATCAGAGAATTCATTGTATAGTTTCGCATCCTTATCAAAGCCTGCTGCTAGTCCAACTGGATTCCTGAATTTTAGACCAAAGACCTCCTTTTCCAATTTGGGGTCATCAATGACAAACAATTTTCCAAATAATCTATTCAACCCTAACTTGGAAAGTATTCGTATGGAAGCAAAAGAAAAGTGATGTGCAGTTTCGGCATCAAGCAAGAAAAGTATTGGACGAATTAGGAACTTGTACATTCAGAAAATTTTAAACAAAAATATAAACTCTTAAACGAGAATTTAACTATTGGACTATTTTTCGCCAAACGACCTATTTACATGTATGGGACGCAGTGAAATTCCACTGCATAGTTCCATATAAAGATTGTATTGCCGGTTATTAAAAATGGATAGCAATTTGGTATCCAATATTTTCAGGTTTTGTTTCATACTGTCCAAAAGGCTTCGGTACTTATAAGACATGACCATCAAATCTTCCGGAGGACTTTGCTCATGTTTTTTTAGAAGGAATTTTGCTTGTTCTTTCAAGATTCCATTTCTAATTTTAAGTTCCGCGCTCCAATTCATCATTTTTTCCTTTTGGGCATCATCCAGCTGGAAGACCTTTATAATATTTTCATCATTTTGACCTCCTATGCCCAAAAGACACTCTTGACCATGGCCAAAAACAAAAAACAGGTAAACTATAAAACAGATTAATTGTTTCAATTTGGTTGATTTTTCAGAACGTGGAAGATACCTTTTCACAACTTCTTTTTATTAAAATCACGATTGAATAAACGTTATTTTTGATGAAAAGCACTTTATGGAAAAATTACTACCCCGATTTCTAGAATATGTTGCTATTGACACCCAAAGTGACCCGTATTCCAAAACCACGCCCAGCACAAAAAACCAATGGGACCTTGCAAAAAAAATAGTTTTGGAACTCCATCAAATTGGCATGCAGGAAGTTTCTATAGATGAGCATGCCTATATCATGGCAACCTTACCCAGTAATATTGATAAAAAAGTGCCGACTATAGGTTTTATTTCCCACATGGATACTTCGCCGGATTTTACCGGAAAAAATGTGAAACCACAGGTGATAGAGGATTATGATGGCAAAGATATAGTACTCAATAAAAGAAAAAACGTTGTGTTGTCTCCAGATTATTTTGAGGATTTGTTACAATATAAAGGACAAACAATAATTACCACGGACGGCACAACATTGTTGGGCGCTGACGACAAAGCTGGCATTGCCGAGATAATCACGGCTATGGAATATTTGATGAACAATCCCGAAATTAAACATGGTGATATTAGAATTGCCTTTACACCTGATGAGGAAATAGGTAAAGGCGCACATAAATTTGATGTTGAAAAATTTAGAGCAGAATGGGCCTACACCATGGATGGAAGCCAGATTGGGGAATTGGAATTTGAAAATTTTAATGCGGCAAGTGCGAAAATAACAATAGAAGGTAAAAGTGTTCACCCAGGCTATGCCAAGGACAAGATGATTAACGCGATTGGCATTGCCAATGAGTTTCTAAGTTTTCTTCCTGTTACGGAAATACCTGAAAAAACCACCGGAATGGAAGGTTTTTTCCATGTTCATCATATAAAAGGCGAAATTGAAAAAGCAGAAATTGAACTTATCATTCGAGATCATGATAAAGAACATTTTGAAGCACGAAAGGAATTATTACAGGATATTTCAGATAAGCTTCAAAAGAAATACGGGGACTTTATTCAACTTAAAATCAAAAATCAATATAAAAACATGCGGGAAAAGATAGAACCTGTATTCCATATTGTAGAAATTGCACAGGAAGCCATGGAATCCTTGGGTATTGAACCTATTATTAAACCCATTCGCGGTGGAACGGATGGATCCCAGCTAAGTTTTATGGGATTGCCGTGCCCCAATATTTTTGCAGGAGGGCATAATTTTCATGGAAAATATGAATATGTTCCTCTGGAGAGCATGGAAAAAGCAGTTATGGTCATTGTAAAAATCTGTGAGCTTACGGCAATTCAAATCAAGTGAGATGGAAAAATCAGAAAAACTGGACATCTATTTTCAGGAAGAACATCATTTTAGGCAAGGTATCTGCATTCTTCGAGAATTAGCCTCGCAAACAAAAAGTGTGGAAGACTATAAATGGAACATACCTGTTTATACAGTAAAAGGTAAAAATGTATTTGGTATTTGCAGGTTTAAAAATCATTTTGGTATATGGTTCCATAATGGCGTTTTTCTTAAAGATCCACAAAAAGTGTTGCGCAATGCGCAGGAAGGTAAAACCAAAGCAATGCGTCATTGGTATTTTTCCTCTGAAAAAGATATTGATAAAGTAGCCGTTCTAGCCTATTTGGTTGAGGCTATTGAAAACCAAGAAAATGGTATGGAAATGGTCGCGGCCAAAAACACAATAACCATTAACCCACCTACATTTCTCCAAACCAAATTAACGCAAAGCGATGTTCTTAAAGCCTCTTTTGATTCACTCTCTCCCTACAAGCAAAAAGAATATTGTGAATACATAAATGAGGCCAAACAAGAAAAAACAAAAATCAAAAGGCTGGAAAAAATTATTCCAATGATTGAAAAAGGTATAGGGCTCAATGATGCCTATAGATAAAAAAGCACCTAACGTTAGGTGCTTTTTTGTTTGAAATTTTTGTGCTATTATTTTTTTGCCGGAGCCGATAATTTTTTGCTCATTTCCATTGAAATGGCCGAGCGGTCAAACTTTAACTTACCTGCCATGGTCTCAATAACGCAAGACGAATCTTTGTCATTCAGCTCCATAATCTTTCCATGAAGTCCACTTTTGGTTATGATACGGTCTCCTTTTTTAAGCTCCGCAGTAAATTTTTTCTCATCCTTCTGACGTTTCATCTGTGGGCGAATCATAAAAAAATACGCAACCACAAAAATCAATATCAGTGGTAAAAACTGTCCAATATTTTCCATTTAATTTAATACTATTTAACAGGCCCTGCAGTTTGTGCAGCATCTTTAGGGTTAACAAAAGCCTTGATTCTTAAAAGCTCAGTGCCTTTTTCCGTATTGGCCGTAACGGTAACCGTTTTTGTAACTTGATTTTGGCCAGACCCATTGAACTTAACCAATAATTCACCCGTTGCTCCTGGTGCTATAGGCGTATTTTTTGGATATTCTGGGATTGTACAGCCACAGCTACTTTTAGCATCTGTAATTATCAAAGGTGCATTTCCGGTGTTGGTAAAGGTAAACACGGTCTCCTGCGGAGTACCCTGTGCAATTGTACCAAAATCGTGTTCTGATTTATCAAAACTCATAACAGGAAGTTGCTTTTGTGCCTCATCTCTGTCCGTGGCACTTTCCACATTGTCAGCAACTATCTTACTTGCAGCTTTATCCTTGCAGGAAACACTTACAAGGGTAACAGCCATAATCAAACTTAAAACTGTTGTTATTTTTTTCATACTAAAAAATTGTTTTTTCAAAATTAATCAAATATTGTTTATTGTAAACCTCTTCCTATCTTTTGTAATTTTCCGTCGGATTTATACTCCTTTGCCAACTTATCCAAAACTCCATTAATAAATATGCTGCTTTTTGGAGTTGAATATTCCTTGGCAATTTCCAAATATTCGTTTAGGGTAACTTTTTCGGGAATGGATGGAAAGTTGAGCAATTCACATATCGCCATTTTTAAAATAATGGAGTCAATCTCCGCAATTCGGTCATTGTCCCAGTTTGGGGTTTTACCTTCAATCTCCTTTTCCCACTTGGCATCGTTCAATAGGGTTTTTGTGAGCAAGTCATTGGCATAGACCATATCTTGCTGGTCCTTGAGCAGGTTTGGCAAAAAGAAACCTTCATTTGTTGAGCTTGTGGCCTTACGCAATCGTTTTACCAAATAGGTGTTCACAATTGGAATATCATCTACCCAAGTTAGCTTATCATCCTCAAAATATTCATAGATCTTATCGTTTGGCGCTATGATCTTCTTAAAAAGTTGAATAATAAATTCTTTATCATTTTCATAACCGCTTTTTCCATTGGTCATGTATTCCTTATAAATATCGCTGGCAACAATTTCCTTGTAAATGATCTTCACATACTCTTCGTTCAAATACCAGTTGTTGAGTTTTCTTTTGGAAAATTCTTTTTGAAGCAGTGTATTTTTTGAAATTTGAAGCAATAACTCATTATTGACAAATTTGTCTTTATCAGGATGATTGTCATCTTCCGATACAAGATATTTTTTGGACGTATGCTTAAAATGTTTTTCAGCCAATTGATGCAATTCAACCAATAGACTAAGAACCAACAGGTAGAGTACATACATATTCTCAATACTCACTTTCAGAAACTTTTCTTGTTTCTCCAAAGAATCGTCTTTAGACTGAATCAATGCATAAATGCATTGCATTACCTTAACCCTGATATGCCTTCTAGTAAGCATTTGTAAGAACTTTTAAAGTGATTGATTGGCTTTCACCGCGCAAAAATAACTTTATATTTCAATACCACCTACCAAAGTTGGTTTCTTATCAGTTTTATAACATTTACTTTGTGGGTAATCCTATATATTTGCCCATTATCATCAAAAAACAACTACTGAAAAACCGTATTTCCTCCTATGAAGGAACTAAAACATCTAAACAAATACTTTAAAAAATATTGGTTTAAATTATTCATGGGGATTTTAATCACCATAATTGCCCGTGTTTTTTCACTGGTAATGCCTTCATACGTGAGTAAATCAATCCAAACGGCAGAGGATGCATTTGCAAAAACAATATCCGGTACGGTAGCCAAAGAACTCTTGTTGGAATATATTTTGATTATCATTGGTGCAGCCCTGCTTTCTGCCCTATTTACCTTTTTAATGCGTCAGACTATTATCAATGTATCCCGCTACATTGAGTATGATCTAAAAAATGAGGTTTTTGATCATTATCAATTCTTGAACCTAAACTTTTACAAGAAAAACCGAATTGGCGATTTAATGAATCGCATCAGTGAAGACGTTAACCAAGTACGCATGTACGCCGGTCCGGCAATCATGTATGGAATGAATACGCTAACTATGTTTGTGTGTATAATTCCTCTAATGTTCATCAAAGCGCCGACTTTGGCAGCTTATACGTTGATTCCTTTGCCCATACTATCTGTATTGATTTATCAAATCAGTAAAATAATACACAAAAGAAGTACCAAGGTCCAGGAGTTTTTATCTACACTTTCAACATTTACGCAAGAATCTTTTTCCGGTGTTGCGGTGATCAAGGCGTATGGCCTTGAACCCAAAATTAATGATGAACTTAACGGTTTGGCCATTCAGGGTAAAAATACCAGTATGGATCTGGCCAAAGTAAATGCATGGTTTTTTCCATTAATGATTCTCCTTATCGGCATCAGTAATATTTTTGTCATCTATATTGGCGGAAGGCAATATATTAATGGTGAAATAGCATCTATTGGTATTATTGCAGAGTTTATTTTATATGTAAATATGCTTACATGGCCAGTTGCCATTGTTGGTTGGCTTACCTCAATAATCCAAAGGGCCGAAGCTTCACAAAAACGAATCAACGAATTTTTAAAGGAACAGCCCACCATTAAAAATGAGGCCAAAGAGGCAACACCCATCACTGGAGATATTTCTTTTAAGAATGTAACCTTCACCTATGAAGACACTAACATAACTGCACTGAATAATATCTCTTTTACAATTAAAGCTGGGGAGACTGTGGCGTTTTTGGGAAAAACAGGTTCGGGTAAATCCACTATTCTTGATTTAGTGGCCAGATTGTACGATGTGTCTTCCGGAATAGTTTTAATAGACAATGTTCCCATTCAACAAAAGAACTTAAATAGCTTGCGAAGTTCAATCGGTGCGGTACCCCAGGATGCTTTTCTATTTTCCGACACCATTGAAAACAACATACGCTTTGGAAATGAAAATGCCTCTCTCCAAGAAATTAAGGAAATTGCCAAAAAAGCTGTGGTACATGAAAACATTGAGGGTTTTGCAAAAAAATATAATACTATCCTGGGTGAACGTGGCATCACCCTTAGTGGAGGTCAAAAACAACGGGTTTCTATCGCCAGAGCTCTCTTGAAAGACCCTCGAATATTTTTATTTGATGATTGTCTTTCCGCCGTTGATACAGAAACTGAGGAAGAAATATTGACCAACTTAAAACAGCTCTCCCAAAACAAAACAACATTGATTGTGAGCCATAGGGTTTCATCGGCAAAAAACGCCGATAAGATAATTGTATTGGAAAATGGATCAATAATTCAGGAGGGAACCCATGAGGAATTAAACAATGTTGATGGGTATTATAAAGAACTCTACCTTAGTCAACTCTCTGAGAAAGAATGACAAAAAAGTTGCTGAATTAGCTTTTTTTTTACATTTTTGGTAGAATTATACAACATTGCACTAAACAGATACTAGACCATATGGGGACGAAAGATATAATGGATCAAGAAGAGATATACTCCAAAGTACTACGGGCAGGGAGAAGAACTTATTTTTTTGATGTTAGAAGTACCAAAGCAGGTGATTATTATTTAACAATTACCGAGAGCAAGAAGTTTACTCATGATGATGGCTCATTCCATTATAAAAAGCATAAAATTTATTTGTATAAAGAAGATTTTGCCTCTTTCAAGGAAATTATGGAAGAGATGATGGACTATATCATAGATGAAAAAGGTGAAGAAGTAATTTCAGAAAGACATCAAAAAGACTTTAAAAAAGAAGAAGAAAATGATATAAGTGAAAATGGAACCTCCACTGAAAATTTCACTGATGTTGATTTTGATGATATCTAGAAAATAAAATCGCTAAAAAAACCATAAAACGACCTGTGTAATGCAGGTCGTTTTTTATTTTTATAAACGACTAACTCAAACAAGGTTTTATGAAACAATGCTATACGCTGCTTTTTGTCCTAGCTGGACTTACCCTTACCGCACAAAATACGACCCTCGATTATTATTTACCTCAAGACATTAGCTACAACCCAAATATTCCAAAACCATCTGAAGTCATTGGGCATGAAGTTGGTGAATGGCATGTAACCCATGACAAATTAGTATTCTATATGCAGCAGCTTGCAGCTGCAAGTAATCGCATACAAATTGAGAATCGTGGAGAGACCTACGAAGGGAGACCTCTACTTTTACTTACCATTACCTCTCCAGATAACCATCAAAATATTGAGAATATAAGACAACAGCATATTGCATTATCTGACGGAGATAATTCTTTGAATACTTCAGAAATGCCCATTGTGGTCTATCAAGGTTTTTCCATCCACGGAAATGAACCAAGTGGCTCCAACGCATCTTTGGCCTATGCTTATTATTTAGCAGCGGCTCAAGGACCAGAAATTGATACAATGTTGGACAATATGGTCATTCTTTTAGATCCAAGTTTTAATCCAGATGGGTTGCAGCGTTTTGCTTATTGGGCCAATGTTCATAAAAGTCAGAATTTAAATGCTGATACCAACGAAAGAGAATATCATGAAGTTTGGCCCGGTGGGCGTACAAACCATTATTGGTTTGATATGAATCGAGATTGGTTGCCTGTACAATTACCGGAAAGTAAAGCTCGTATAGCTTCTTTTCATAAATGGCTGCCCAACATTCTTACGGATCATCATGAAATGGGAACAAACTCGACCTTTTTCTTCCAGCCTGGAGAACCTTCAAGGGTAAATCCTCTAACTCCAAACAGAAATCAGGAATTGACAAAGGAAATTGGGACATATCATGCCAAAGCATTGGACAAAATAGGCTCCCTCTACTATTCAGAAGAAAACTATGATGATTACTATTACGGCAAAGGCTCTACTTTTCCCGATGTTAATGGAGGCATAGGCATTCTCTTTGAACAAGGCAGTTCCAGGGGTCACATTCAAGAGAGTGAAAACGGGATTTTAACCTTTCCCTTCACCGTTAGAAATCAGTTTACCACAGCTCTATCCACCATTGAAGCTGCCAAGAACATGCGTGTCAAGATATTGGATTACTATAAAAAGTTCTATAGTGACATGCGTTCAGAAGCTTCAAGGAGCAAAACCAAGGCCATCATTTTTGGAGATAGTAAAGATGCCTCCAAAACATGGCACCTGGCCGAAATTCTGAATCGACATAAGATAAAGTTCCATGAATTGTCTTCTGATGCAACCATTGCAGGAAAAACTTATAAAAAAGGGTATAGCTACATCGTCCCGATGAACCAAAAGAACCCTAAACTCATCAATGCAATGTTCGAAAAAAGGACCACTTTTAAAGACAGTCTTTTTTACGATGTTTCTGCATGGACTTTTCCCTTGGCTTTCAATGTGGACTATGCCAATTTGAATTCAATGTCAAATGCCGGTGCTGAAATAACAAACTTTAAAGAACTTTCGGGAATGGTGAGTGGTAAAAGTCAATACGCATATCTTTTTGAATGGCACGAATACTATACACCTAAAGCCTTGAACAAAATCCTAAGAAAAGGCCTTCGTGCCAAAACTGCAAAATCCCCATTTACTTTAAATGGAGTACGATATGATTATGGTACCATCATGATTCCGGTGCAGAACCAGAAATTAGACCCAGAAGAACTTTATCAGTTTTTAAGTACCGTGGCGAAAGAAAGTAAAATTAAAATCACAGCTGTATCCACCGGCATTACTACAGGAATAGATTTGGGCAGTAATGATTTTGACCCTATTAAGAAACAAAAGGTAGCTGTATTGGTGGGCGATGGTGTTCGTTCCTACGATGCAGGAGAAATTTGGCATCTGTTCGATACTAAATACGATATGAAAATCACTAAAATTGACACCCGTTACTTTAATGATGTTGATTTGGATAGATATACCGATTTAGTTATTCCAAGCGGATGGGGAACCAAAATATTGGATAAAGAGGGTGCAGAAAAAGTAAAAGCATGGGTTAAAAGTGGAGGCACCGTCATAGGCTATAGAAATACCATCAATTGGTTTGAAAAAAATGACTTCATAAAGCTTGAAATGAAGAAAGATACTTTGGTGGCCAAGAATATTGCCTTTGACCAAAAAGCTGATTTTAATGGTGCTCAAGTTACAGGAGGTGCTATTTTTGAAGCAAAGATAGATCGGTCGCATCCTATTAATTTTGGATATAAGAATGATAAATTGGCTTTGTTCCGAAATACAAACATTTACCTGAAACCTGAGAAAAACAGCTATAACAATCCAATTCAATATACCAATGATCCTTTATTGAGTGGCTATATTTCAGAAGAAAATGAAGAACTCATCAAAAATAGTGTTCCGTTTAAAGTGAGTAGGATGGGCAAAGGACGTGTGATCCTTTTTACCGACAACACAAATTTCAGGGCTTTCTGGTACGGAACAAATAAGTTATTGATGAACGCCATCTTCTTTGGAGAAATGATGTAATTATACATAACCAACAACTAAATTTTACATGCGGACAGGTATTTTTTCAATCAAGATTCTGACTCTTTTTTTTATTTTGAGCATAACCACTTCTTTTGGACCTAATCCTGCGGATATAAAAAACGAGGGAATTGAGCAGCAATCCTTAACTTTCAATACAGACGGGCTGTACAATGCGGAATTCTTTGATTATATTTTTAGAGGACAGTTTGAAAATGTTCAACTAAAGCGGGAGGACAATCAATTTCTCATGATCTTTGAACAATACCTTAGAACTTTTGGCCGGCAATGTCCCAACAATCTGCCTTCCACTAAAGTGGAGATTATGAATTGGGTCTGCGCCACCGAGGAAGTTACCACAAATGGATATGGTATTGAAACCAGTAGGGTCTGTATTGACTGGACAACAGTGGGTTCCGGTCTATATGCCCGTAGAGATTTATATGAGGCCAAACTCCAAGTAGAAAGAATTCAAAGTACAGAGGTGTTCCGAAATACGCTTGCTATGATGGCAGACCCTAACGCCATAGGGAATTCTGTTGACATGATCCATAAAGCCAAAGGATTAAAAAATGACATGGCCCAACTTTTCAACCTAAATAGATGCGATAGTCCTGGGGTTCGCAGGTTTGAGGAAAACCTAAAGGCCTTCGCTCTTAACAAGTCCGGTGTTCGAATGCAGGAAGTAAGCAAATATGCCACTATGAAAGAGACTGGCGGCCCAACGGGAAACCAAAATTTCACCAAATTAGTGGATGACCTTGTGGCCAATCATTCCAAAACTTGGGCCTTTAACAGATATGAAGTAGGAAGCATTTCGGGTTTAACCATTTTGGCCAGTGACAACCAAGGAAGACCAAGAGAATTAAAAGCAAACTATAAGTATAGTGGATTTACAGCAAGTAGTGCCGGATGGGTACGGGTAACCTTTGACAATGGTCTGCCCAAATGCATTTATTTCTTCGATTTTCCCAATAATTGCAAAACCCCTAATAGTAGCATTGTAGCTTCATATGCGCAAGGCAACTATGGCAGGTGACCAAAAGTGTATTGGGAGTTGAAATTCAAAAAAACCTTCACCAATATTTTTTTTGATTCGATGATGTAATACCCAATTTTATAAGAAAAACATTCATTAATGCATGTCCCATAACCGCAAGAAAAACTGTTTTGGGGCTGTATGCATTCCATAAAATCAATCCAAAACTGCCATAAAATATTGGATACAGTAAAAGAGCAAAAGCAAACCTAAATGTGGCCTCAAATTCCGGTTCCGGCACGCGGGGTTTGACCAGAATTTTCCATAAAAACACCAAAGGGAAATTGGATAGATAGAACAGTGATTTCAAAATTCCAGAAACAAAACTCTTTTTTGGGGAAGTCTTTTGTGGAATAGCATCTTTAGCAATTCTTAAATTATTTCCTTTTGGATATAAGTAGTACTCGCCCTCTACTCCTATTTTACTAATGATATCATCATACCGTATTTCAGGAATATGGATGGTAAGTTCTGTAAGGCCTTCAAAAACCTTTTGTTTTATTTCGTTGGCAAAATCCGCTGCATCTTTATACTCTTGTACGGCTATAGGTTTTCCAAAATAGAGTGCCGCCGAATCCCCAACCTGTCTTGGATACGCATAGTTTTGCCCAATAGGCACTACCTGTAAATCCAAATTAGGATTCTTTTCCAACGCACTATTTATGATTCTGGTAAAACCTTTGCTCAAAGGCCTTACTCTGCGTTTTAAACTATGATTGGCCTCCGGAAATAATAAAATTGCTTCATGCGCCTCCAATAATTCTCCACATTGTCTAAAAATAGCGTTGTTCTTGTGTAGGTTGGACTTACCATCCCTAATCCTATATACGGGCAACATCTGTAAAAAAGTAAATAGGGGTTTTAAAAATCGACCTTTAAAAACATCTGATCTTGTAATGAACCACGATCTTTTTTTAAGGTGGGTGGCAATCAGCAGCACATCCATAAGCGCATTTTGATGATTGGAAAGGAACACTATCGGTTTGTTCTTCGGGATGTTTTCCATTCCCACCACTTCAATGTTTTTGTAATAGCAAAACAATCCAACCTTAACCCAAAGCCTAATGAAATTATAGCCTAATTGCTTCAAACCAACTCTTCTTTTTCAACAGGCTTACCGCCCCAAATAAAACTTATTACGAGACCGGACACCAGATGCCAAATCCCCCAAAAAGCGGTCAATAAAGCCATACCTCCCAAACCATCAAAAAATGTGAATATCAACAGTAATCCTAATCCAGAATTCTGAATACCAGTTTCTATGGTCAGGCATCTAATGTTATCTTGGGAGAGTCGCATCAATTTTGCAATTGAAAATCCGGTCAACAAAGCGACCAAATTGTGAATGATTACCAACCAAAAAACATAGAGCACGTACTCCATAAAAATCTCCTTGTTTTTATAAAGTGCCAGAAATACCAAAATCACAAAAAAAAGCATCGACCCTATCTTAAAGCCCTTAGCTAATTTTTTGGCTTTTCCTGGCCAGTAACTGTTCACCAACATTCCCAAAACCAAAGGTATTCCAAGCAAAAGAGCCACAAGTCTTATCATTTCCAATGGAGAAATGGAAACTTGTTGCAAGATGGATGCTGTTGGGGTGTAGAGGCCTCCCCAGAAACTAAGGTTAAACGGGGTCATGAATATAGCCAATAGGGTGGCAATAGCCGTCAAGGTAACAGATAGCGCGGCATTACCCTTTGATAAATGGGTAAAGAAGTTAGATACGTTTCCTCCAGGGCAGGCCGCCACCATAAACATGCCCAATGCAATACTGGGCAAAGGTTCTGTAATCCACACGAGGAAAAAAGTTATAATGGGAAGCAGTAAAAATTGACTCGCCACACCCGTCAAAACGGGTTTTGGGGTTTTTAAAAGTCGCTTAAAATCATCTAGGGAAATTTCCAACGCAATGCCAAACATGACCAAAGCAAGGGCTAAATTAAGAGTCCAAAGTGCACTTTCATCAAAATTAATGTGAACATTATCAATTAGCTGTTCCAAAAACCAGAGTGTTTGTGCTACAATATACAGGATTCTTTCATTTGTGAAGAAAGTCCACTAAATTCATGGTTTTAAAACGAAATAAAAATCATGGCAAGAACTCCAAGCAACATGCTGCCCTTGGGTACAGAAGCTCCAGATTTTATCTTGATGGACACAGGAACCGATGTGCAACGTCCCCTACATGAACTAAAAGGTGAAAAGGGCACGGTGATTATGTTCATTTGTAATCACTGTCCGTTTGTGATCCATGTAAACCCTGAAATTTCAAGACTAGGAAAAGAATATAAAGAGAAAGGTATCGGTTTCATTGCCATCTCAAGTAATGATGTAGAAAATTACCCGCAAGATGCGCCCCATTTAATGAAAGAAAAGGCCAAGATGGAAGGATATTCTTTTCCCTATTTATATGATGAAACACAAGAGGTAGCCAAAGCATACGATGCCGCATGTACTCCAGATTTTTATCTCTTTGATGAAGATTTGAAACTGGTGTACCGGGGCCAATTGGACGATTCCCGTCCCGGCAATGGCATTCCTTTAACTGGAACTGATTTAGGTAATGCAATGGATGCGTTGTTGGAAGGGAAAGAAATCATCACTGAACAAAAACCAAGCATTGGTTGTAATATTAAGTGGAAGTGACCCAAAAATAGATTCCTGCTTTCACTGGAAGCAAAACAAAACATATGAAAATCAATCCTACAGAAGCTTTAGAAAAATTAGCTGCCCAAGACAGTCCATTTTTGACCCTTTTTAGTCATGGAACCCTTGAAGTGGAAATTTACAAACCCGAAAAGGTAGACTTGCAAACTCCACATATTCGAGATGAGGTGTATGTTGTAATTTCAGGAACCGGGGAATTTCTCAATGGAGATAAGCGGACTACTTTTGCACCTGGAGATTTTTTATTTGTTCCCGCTGGAGTGGAACATCGCTTCGAAAACTTTACGGAAGATTTTTCAACCTGGGTGCTATTTTATGGACCAGAAGGAGGTGAATCTAAATAGAATAAGACCATGGACATTTCTCTTGAACCCATATCGCCAGAAACTATGGATACATATATTTCCGTAGGAATAAAATCCTATAATGAACACTATCCGCATTTATGGGATAATGAGGATACGAGTATCTATATCAACAAAAATTTTACAAAAAAGGGAGTTGAAAGAGAATTGAACGATGGTAATAATGCCCATTTTTTGGTCTACCTAAAAGATAGGGCCATTGGGATTGTCAAGCTGGTCAAAAATTGTTCTATTGATGAGTTTTCCAATGAAGAATCCTTGCTAGCTGAAAAAATCTATCTTCTAAAAGCGTACGCTGGGAAAGGAATAGGAAAAATTGTATTGCAACACATAGAAGATCACGCTAAAAATTTAAACAAAAGTATACTGTGGTTGGATACCATGCAGAAAGGGAACCCCATAAATTTTTACCTTAAAAACGGTTTCAAAATTAAAAAAGAGGGTGAAGTAAAACTATCTGGAGTAAAACCTTCAGAAAAAGCAATGTGGGTCATGACCAAACAACTCTAAACTACCAACCCTTTCTTTTTATCAAATTTTCAATATGCGCAAAATGATGACTGCCATGCCAAGCGTAGCGTCCAACATTTTCTTCCAAGGTCGTTTCTACGTTTCCTTCGGGATGGGTAAATTTTCGTTGCAAATCTTCTTTGGAAAGTCCTTTTAGGAGATAGACCAATTTAGCATGTACTGCCTTTAAATGGTCCAAAGACAGTTGAATAGGTGCTGACTTTGCATCAAACAACTTAGACCATTCTTTTTCGAAATACGCTTTTATCATTGGATTGTCTTCCGTAAGTGCCCACTTAAACCGTATATAGCTATGGTGGTGACTATCGGAAATATGATGCACCAATTGCCTAACCGTCCACCCATCTGGCCTGTAGGGCGTTTCCAATTGTTCCGCAGATAGCGGTGTTACCATATCTGCCAATCTTTGCGGTAAATGTTCTAAAATCCCTATCCAATCTTCAAGTTGTTTTTGGGTGATATTTTCAGGAATTTCAAAAACCCCAATAGGGTAGCGAAGTTGTTCTAAAGTATCTTTTTCCATACCATAAAAATACTAAACTTTAAAGCTGGAAAATGCCTGAACGTGACCAAAATCATTTACGGCAACAAAACTTTAATAGACTTTTAACGGGCATCAAATTTTTAAGAACAATAATCTACTAATTTTGTAGGATAGTATAGTTTTAGTTATTAATAAAAATCAATAAAAATGGCAACATTACGATTGGGAGACACCGCTCCAGATTTTACTGCAGAGACTTCTCAGGGAGTTTTAGGGTTATACGATTATATAGGCGACGGATGGGGAATTCTTTTCTCACACCCTGCAGATTTTACACCTGTTTGCACTACTGAATTGGGAACAGCAGCAAAGTTCAAAGATGAATTTGCAAAGCGAAATGTAAAAATGATGGCCTTGAGTGTGGATGGTGCCGCATCTCATGCCGAATGGATAAAGGACATCAATGAGACCCAGAATACCGTGGTTGATTTTCCCATTATTGCGGATGAGGATAGAAAGGTGTCCGATTTATATGATATGATTCATCCCAATGCCAACGATACACTTACGGTACGCTCGGTCTTTATCATAGGACCAGATAAAAAGATAAAATTAATTTTGACCTATCCCGCTTCAACAGGTCGTAATTTTTATGAATTACTGCGTGTAATCGATTCGTTACAATTAACTGCCAACCATAAGGTTGCAACTCCAGCCAATTGGGAACATGGTGAAAGGGTTGTGGTAAGTCCAGCAATTCCTACCGAAGAAGCCGAAAAGCTGTTTTCTGGTGGTGTTGAAGAGATAAAACCATATTTGCGGTTAACACCAGACCCAACTGCTTAATTGGCTTATTTTAACAAAAAAAGTGAAAAATCTTAATTTCCAGCAAATTAAAGTGTACCTTTGCGGCTTAAATTAATTTTTAGTATTTATTATGAGTAAAGGAACAGTAAAATTCTTCAATGATTCAAAGGGCTACGGCTTTATTACTGAAGAAGGTTCAAACACAGATCACTTCGTACACGTTTCAGGTTTAATCGATGAAATTAGAGAAGGTGACGCTGTAGAATTCGAACTACAGCAAGGTAAAAAAGGATTGAACGCCGTAAATGTACAAGTTATAGATTAAGGTAACAGCACACTTTTTTATAGAACAGACCCGGGCAATGCCCGGGTTTTTTATTTTCAATTTTGTTTAACTCCAAACGCAACCTTGGCGTTTTTTCTTATCTAAACATTAAACAAACTTAGCTTTCCCCTTTAACCATTAAATAGAACACTATGAATACCTTCTTTGCAATTCTATCCGTTTTGCTCGCCGTTAATCTACTTTTGCTATTGTTGAGCGTGAACAGTTCCAAAAAGTGAAATTTGTAAATTTCTTTGTAGAACGGATTTAAAGTAAAATATAATTCAACAATATAGTAGGGTATTTCTGCGTTGGATTGTTATAAGATAAAGTTCCCCAAAACGAAATCTTGAACCAATGAATACCTTCTTTACTGTTTTAGTAGTACTACTTGCCCTTAATCTTTGCCTATTGTTGGTAAGTGTTAACAGACCAAAATAAATAAAAAAGCCTCCATAAATGGAGGCTTTTTTATTTATTAAGTGGTCATGCTATTTTACCTGCATTAACTCCACGTCAAATATTAAAGTTGCATCTGGTGGAATAACCCCACCGGCACCAGCACTTCCGTAAGCCAAATGTGAAGGGATTACAAAACGAGCCTTGTCTCCCACTTTTAAAAGGGCAATACCTTCATCCCATCCTGAGATTACCTGCCCCACACCCAAAGTAAAATCAATGGGTTGATTTCTGCTGTAGGAAGAATCAAATACCTGTCCGTTGGGCAAGCTTCCTTCATAATGTACTGAAACCGTTTTTCCTTTTTCAGCTTTGGTTCCACTACCTTGCTGAATCATTTTGTAGCGCAATCCACTTTCTGTAGTGTCAAACCCTGCAGCCAATTTCTCCATCTCTGCCTCGGCTTGGGCTTTCAGTTCCGCTATTCGCTTTTCCCGTGCTCCTTCAAATGTTCTAAACGCCTCAATGGCATTCCATCCTTCGGCTTCAGCTCCTATCCTTACAATCTCAAGGGTCTCAATGGCATCGTTTTGTGCAATGGCGTCCACAACCTCTTGTCCACTTTCCACATGACCAAATACCGTATGTTTGTTGTCCAACCAAGGTGTGGGAACGTGGGTTATAAAAAATTGACTTCCATTGGTTCCCGGTCCTGCATTGGCCATAGATAATACCCCTGGGCCTTCGTGTGTCAGTTCTGGATGGAACTCATCATCAAATTTATATCCAGCATCACCGGTTCCGGTTCCTTGTGGACATCCCCCCTGAATCATAAAATCTGGGATGACACGATGAAATTTTAACCCATCATAATAGGGTTTTCCCTGAGGTTTTACGGTGTTTTCCATATTCCCTTCGGCCAAAGCCACAAAGTTGCCCACCGTACCTGGGGTTTTATCATGGGTCAGTTTTACCAAAATCTCCCCTTTTGTTGTATTGAATTTTGCGTAGATTCCTTCTTGCATTGTTTTGATTATAAGATGAATCGATTACTCGATCATTGATTTTTTAAGGCAGCAAAGGTAACCCTTTTGGATTGTAGGGAAAAGTATTTTGGGGTTTCAAAAAAGCCCTAGAGCAAATCTAACGGACTTTGGATATTTTTAATACTGTGAGGGGTGACCTTGGTATATATTTGGGTTGTTTTGACGGAGTTATGACCCAGTAGTTCTTGAATAAACCGCATGTCGGCACCAGCTTCTAGCAAGTGCGTGGCATAACTGTGACGAAGGCCATGAATACCAATTTGCTTGTGGATTCCTGCTTTTACCATGGTTAGCTTAAAAACTTGTTGGAGGCTAGATTTTGCGTAAGGGCCACCATATTGACCTTCAAGCAGATATTCCGATGGTTTGTAAGCCATGTAGTATTTTCTCAATAAAGGAAGTAATGTTCTGGGCAGCGGGACGTAGCGGTCTTTCTTGCCCTTGGCACCCCTCACATGTACCATCATACGTTCACTGTCAACATCAACAACCTTAAGGTTTACAACTTCTGAAACTCTAAGCCCCATTCCATATGAAAGTTGCAATCCTACGAGATGTTTTAGGTTTTTGGTAACCTTGAACAGTCTTTTTACTTCCGATTTGCTCAGCATTTTCGGTAAGGTTAAAGGCTTTTTGGGCCTTGGAATATCAAAAAACATCTTGGGCCTATGCAATACGTGTTCAAAAAAGAATTTAATCGCATTAATCTTTCCATTAATTTTTCGCTCTCCCATTTTCTCTCTGTTGATACAGAACAAAAAATAGTCCTTGAGCCTTTTCGGGTTAAGGTTCTGGACGGGATAGTTTCCCAATAGTTTTAAGAGGTGTTCAAATTCTGCGAGATAGATACGTACTGTACTTTGGCTATACTTTCTTAGCTTTAGCTGCTCTTGCATTTTTAGGTATGCCTGTTGATTTATCGGATGTATTTGCCCTATCTTTTTTGTGGTATTTGATTTTGAAGCCATGTGCAGTTCTCGTCTAACAGAGGGGAGGTCTGGCAAATACCATGCTTTTTTTGTGGCACTCCATTTTACAGAGGGAAATCTTTTGCGCAATGCCGTCTGCAGCTGTTTGTTATACTTAAAACTTATTAGGATTACTTTTTTGTCTCGATGCTCGCTTGTTTGGAAAATGTATTTAGATAAATCCATGTAGGTATTTTATATAACGAGGCAACCAAATCTACAAAATGTTATACAAAATACCTGAAATAAATTTGTTTCCGCACGCTTTGTTGGCCTGGCATTTAGGTATAAATGCTATCTTAGAGGCAACCAATGTAAATACAGACTTATTTACGTGTTACCATGCATTGAAGAAAAATTCATGAAATTGAGATAATAAAAAAATTATGACTGTAATAACCCAACTTTCATCATCATTAGGACAAAAAGGAAATGATGCGAATATTGCTTTAGCTAAAGGAATTGCAGCGGCTGAAAATAATAATGCTATTAAGGAACTTGTTGAGAATTTGAAAAACAAGGATAAAAAAATTCAAGCTGATTGTATAAAAACTCTTTATGAAACTGCTTATATAAAACCTGACTTAATTGCTAATTATTATGAAGATTTTTTGGAATTATTATCGAATAAAAACAATAGATTAGTTTGGGGAGGAATGATTGCTCTATCTACAATTACGGATTTAAAAAGCAAGGAATTATTTGAATCAATAGACTTGATTTCCAGCACTGTAAATAAAGGTTCTGTAATAACGATTGATGCAGGAATTGAGATATATACAAAACTCAATAAATATTCGAAGTTTCAAGACAAAGTTGAGAACTTGTTGACTGACCAACTGTGGAAATGTCCAATTAAACAATTGCCAAAATACATGGAAAAATCAACTATCTCGATAAATAAAAAGAACAAAGAAATTTATCAGAAAATAATAAATGAACGAAAGGCAGAATGTGAAAAAGAGTCCCAAGTAAAAAGACTTGATAAAACATTGAAACTGATTAAAAAAAATAAAAACGCATGGTAACATTGGCTATAATTAATACGGGTTTTAGTGTTTAATCCAAAGTTTAGTGTGTTTTTACAATGTCCGCCAAATCTTTTGATTTGGCTTTTAAAATGAAAAATTAAAACAAAATAAAAAGTTTTGGCTAAGTGCTTAATCGGAAATTAATCGCTTTTAATTCCCGTACTAACCATAGCCGAAGCCGTTAGCGACAATGCACTTCGCAAATTTTCGCCACCTTCTTTCTTCGCGATTTTTTTTTAGAATTTTAAGCCAAATAAAACCGGAAAACTCAACTCTTGAAAACCATGTTTGACGTTGGACTCGTTTCTCGTCCGCCAAATTCGGTACCGTTGGGATCTGCGTCGCTCGCCTACTCTACAACGTCGGACTGACAAGCAGAACGGTCAATCTGGAGCTTTAAAAAACAAAACACTGTCGCTAACAACGGCTATAATTCATTACGTCGGAATTTCCTATCGGAAATTCCCTGCATTTTTGCTATCTTTCGTTCAACGTCGGAATGACACTGCGTGCCATTCCGTAACGAAACTATAGCCCAACCGTTGTGCTTCATTAAAAAAAAAACCGAATATGATAACAGAATTTATCGGATAGGGATTAAACGAAAACCCAAATCAAAGTACCGGTAATTATATTCGGACAACTCTTAAGGATATACAATTTTCAAAAATTACTTTTTTTACGGCATTTTTAAGAAAAAGTGGCTTAGATGAAATCAAAAAAGAATTAGTTAAAAATGGTAGAAACATTACTTTTTTTGTAGGTATAGATGAACAGATTACTTCGAAAGAATCGTTAGAAGAATTACTAAACTTAGGTGTCGAAGCTTATATATACAACTCTAAAAGTTTCATCTTCCATCCGAAATTTTACCTTTTCGAGGGGAAAATAAAATCGAGAATAATAATCGGCTCGTCAAATTTAACAAAAGCAGGATTGTTTTATAATGTAGAAAGTTCAGTCTTAATGGACTTCAGTAGCGAAGATAAAAGCGGACAAAAAATACTAAATCAATTAAAAAATTATTTTTCACCTCTCTTTGATTTCTCAAGTGATAGTATAGATAAAGTAACCAAAGAATATATTGATTTCTTATTTGAAAACGGTCGTATTTCAAGTGAAGATTTCACAGCTAAGGGAAATGAATTCAATTCAACTCACGATAAATCTAAAAACAACAAGCTTCCAGAAATTCCAGAATTAGAAGATGTAGATATTTCTGAAAACTCAAATTCTACCAATTACACTTACGAGCTCAAAATCACTGATGAATATCTTGAAAAATGGGATGTGATGTTCGAAAGGATGGTAAAATTTAAAGAAAAATATAACAAAACAACAGTTCCTGTAACTTTTGAAGATAGGACGTTATATGGTTGGTACAGAAAACAAAAAGATATTTATAATCATCCAACATTAAAAATGCCAGATGAGCATTTTGAAAAATTAAATTCAATCCAATTTCATTTTGAAGATGGTCACAAAGAAAGAGAGCGAATTATTGAACTACAATGGTTAAAAATTCTTAATCAAGCAATAAAAGCAAATGAAGAGATAAAAGTCAATCATAGATATTTATTTAATGGAGAAAAATTAGGTACATTTTTAGTCGGTTTAAAAGCTTCTAATAAAATTGGAAAGAAATTATCTCTACGTAAAGAAGTAGAAAATACTGGTTTCAATTTTAAAGAAACAAGTAGAAAACCAAAAGACGTTGCTAGAAGATATATTGATGAATTATTAAATGACGAGAATCCAACTAAATCTGCATATCAAACTAGATTTAATTCTCATATGAAAAAGAAAAAGGACATCCTAGGAGAAAAATTAGTAATAGAGTTAAATGAGGCTTGGGAATTACAATTTAATGAAAAAAGGTCTTGGGAAGTTACTAAAAGGCTAATAGATAGAACAAAAGAATGGAAAGAGTTTAGATATAATAAAAACATAAATCCAACAGGAAAATGGGCAAAAGGTCAAAAAATTATGGGAGATAAATTATATCATTGGGTAAGAAAAAGAAGGCTAAATAAAAACACTTTGGACTTAATTATCGAACACTTCAATGAAAGTGAAAAATTGGAATTACGACAAGAAGGATTCCCGATATAAAATAACGAAAGCACAACAATGTATATAAAAAATAGGGCAAAAAGTGTCAAACCAAAGGCTTGTGATTATTTACAAAGTCCGCCATATTTTTAATTTGTATTTTAAGAAAACAAAAAGATAAAAATAAAATGAAAAATATGGCTAAGTGCAAAACCGAAAGTAAGTGCTTATCAACTGCCCTACTTTTCATATACTAACCGTTACCTGCAATTAAAACCAACATCCTGAAAACAAAATAAATGGGATTATTTGATAAAATATTTGGAAAAAGTAATACGATAAGAGTTCAATTCATTGATTCGTCAAATGGAAACGTTATTGGAGTTTCAGAAATGCCACCAGAACAACTTCCTGAGACATTTGAAATTCAAACAACAATGCATTTAAATGATGAGGATTGGTCAATTGAAGAAGCAATTCCTGCACACTCAAAAGAATTCCTTCAATCAAGGAACTTAACTTTAAAAATGAATAAAGTTGAGAAAATGAATCCAAATGATATTTGGTATACAACGCCGACTATTTCTAATGAGTTCCCTCAAACCAAACCGAAAACAAAGGAATCTGAACTGGACATTAATATTCACGAAGATGATTATAGACAGAAGGAATTTTTAACCATTAGTTCTCTTCCTCAAATAAAAGAAGAATTTAAGGCTGTCAAAGAAATTTGGACTAATCACAGTAAAAAAAGTGAAGAATACACCTTGTTCAAAAATTGTCACGTTAGAAAAACTATTGGCTTACCTAATTTATCGATTGATTTAAATGAAATGCAAACTCTTTTGAACTGTAATTCAGTTGGGCAAGTAATAATTAATGGTGAGGTGCTTGTAAATGGATTCAGTTTAAAGACAGACGATACAACATACTTCGGAACTCTTGATAACCAAAAAGTAGTTGAGTTTTGTATTTCAGAATGGAACAACAATTCCAAAAACGAAATTTTAAAGATTAATAAAGAATTCAATCTACAATTTGTAAATTGGTTTAACTGCGACTTAATAGGAAATGATTAACGAAAAAAAACAAACACATATAAGCAAGTTTTTAAGTTTGGTACTAAGACATAAACCTGAAACAATTGGAATTCAACTTGACCTAAATGGCTGGATTGACGTTAGTGAATTGATTGAAAAATCAAATAAATACGGAATTCAATTTGACAGAGAAACATTAAATCATATAGTTGCAACTAATTCCAAAAAGCGATTTGCTTTTAATGACAAATTGGATAAGATAAGAGCTAGTCAAGGACATTCAATAGAAATCGAATTAGGTTATACGAATCGAAAACCACCTGAAACACTTTTTCACGGAACAAGCGAAAAATCGGTTCAATCAATTTTAGAAAATGGACTTGAAAGAAAGAACAGGCAACACGTTCATTTAAGTAGCGACATTGATACTGCAATCAAGGTAGGACAACGTCATGGAAAGCCTTTTATATTTTTAGTTCTCGCAGAGCAAATGCATAAAGACAATTTTGAATTCTATATTTCAGACAATGGAGTTTGGTTGACTAATAATGTACCGATAAAATATTTAAAAAAGAGAGACGAATAAAGAAATAACAGCAGGTAACAATGTATAAAAAACATAGGGCGTTTGTGCTTAACTCAAAGGTCTGTGTATATTTATAAAGTCCGCTAAATATAAAATTTGGCGTTTATAAAAGAAAAGATAAAAGCAAAATATTTATATTTAGCTAAGTAATAAACCGAAACGAAAGTGCTTATCACCTGCCCTACGATTTCTTATACTGAACGTTGGGCATAATTTAAGCGAAATGGAAAAAAAATTGATTGAATGGTTTAAAAAAACAGGTTATCCTTTTGAATTATGGACTGAATCCATACTTTCAAAATATGACTTTAATTCAGTCAATTCTTCGTTATACAAAGACCAAGAAAATGAAATTTTTCGTGAAATCGATTTAGTGTCAACTCGTAGTTGGGAAAGTGAAGATGGACTAACTGTTTTTACCATCAAATTAATTATTGAATGTAAAAAGTCGGAGAAACCATTTGTTTTATTATGCAATAAAGAGCAAAAGGAATGTGAAATTCAACTAGGAGAATATTATGGAGTTGATGACCCTATTTCAAGAATGTTATTTAATAACAATTCTAAATCAATTGAATTACCAAAAAAAAGTAGTTATGGATTTAAACTAACGCAAGGATTCGTAAAGGGTGACGAAACTTGTCATAAGGCTATTAACACATTAGTTAAATCATTAAATGAACACTTAAATAACGACAAAGAATTTCTCGAATATTATATTGAAAGTAATCAACACTTAATAACAATTCCGTTATTACTAATTGACTCACCCTTCTTTGAGTTAAAATTAGACAATGAAAATGAACTAAAAATAGAAAGAATAAATAGTGGAATTGTATCAACAATAACGCATTTAAGCAGATTCTATCCAGAAAATTTTCTTGTACCAATAATCACAAAAGAGAGTTTTGAAAACTTTTTAAAAACATTAGAAATAATTGGCAAAAGGAATTTAGACCACTTAATTGAAAATCCATTGTGTAATCTAAAAAATTACGAAAAAACAAAAATAGTACTAGTTGATAAAGAAAAAACTATGCCCAACAATGTATAACCGCAATTACGGCGGATTCGACTACCCTTCGGCTGCGCTCAGGGCTGGCTTAAACGAATCCACTCGGAATTGCTAACGTCCGTGCCAAACCGAAAATTAAAGCATATAAACCCGTAACTGACGGTTATACGAGACCGTTGTAGCACATTTACCAAGACCAACTAAATGATTGGATTAGTCGGAAATAGTCGGTTAGGATAAAATTGGAAAAAAAGACAATTCGAATCGAGAATATAAATTTAAGATTGCGGAAAATGGACAAGAATTTTTAATCACTTCTGCTGGTTCTGATGGAAAATTTAAAACGGAAGATGACATTAAATCGAAATAAAAGAGGTTTAAAAATTATTGGACTTTATATAATTAGCTTAGTCTGCATATTCTTCTATTTCTTAATGGAGCACTATAACGTCATCTTTGTACTCTTTGAAAAATGGGACCTGAATCCCGATGGCAAGTTTACTACACTTGTTTTTACTGGATTACTTCAATATGGATTATTAGTAGTTGGAATATGTATTTTTTCAATGCTGAGTTTTATTCTAGTCAGAGAGAAAATTAAAAGCGAATAAATAAAAACGTGCTACAACAAAGCCTAAACGTAATGCGGACTTTAGGGCAAAAACGAAAGGTCTGTGTATTTTTATGAAGTCGCTAAATCTTTGGGATTTTGCTTTGGTCAAAAAAAGAAAAAACAAAACCAAAAGCTTTTGCTTAGCACGTAGCTGGAAATCCGTCGGATTTCCGCGCCGCACTAATCATAGCCGAACCGTTGTGCAACATTTGAATTTCATTTAAAAGCTTCCTTAAAACCAATAAACGTTTTCCGATGAGTGGTATTCAAGACATGAATAATCGTATGAAGCAAAATCGGGATTTGAGACCTTCAAAACGTGCAAAATTCAAAGGAAATAATCGAGAGAGTCTATACACCAAATCAAACCCAGAGGACAAACCAAAATTCAAGGAGTTTTCTGAGTTTCAAGTGAAAAAGACGATTAAAAGGTTTAGGGAGGAATCCAAGTCTAAAAAGCGTTTGGAATTAGGGATTTTGTCCGCTTTTTTAGGGGTAATAGTCGCCTTATTGATTTACTCCGCAATGTCCAAAGAGGACACGCCACAGACAGCCAAAGTGAGTAAATCTAGTAATAGTTACAAATGGATTCCGCCTACAATATGGAATGGAAAATTAAGCGAACCGCTAAGAGTTCCGTATTCGGACTATTTCTATATTCCAATGGTAGGGAACTTAGATTATGTTGATTTAGAAAGAACCTACCAAATACATCGCTCTAACATGATTGTCGAGTATACCAGTAATATTCTGTTTTTGGACAAGAACTGCAACGTCATCAATAAACTACTGCCCGAAAATGGGTCTATAAGGTATATGAATGTTGTCCCAAGAAATGAAGAGTCTAAACCAAGAAAAATCATTTATAGGTTAACTCAAGATGAGCCCAATGCGTTTGGCAAAATATATAATCTTGAAAAACACTTTTTTTATATCTCAGACTTGGATGGAAAAAACTTGATAAAAATCACTGACCGCGAAATAATAAGTTTTCAATGGGACCAAAAGCGGGAGGAAATTCGATTCTACTTTTTTTATAATAAAAGAATGAACGATAGCCTTCATGGTGTGTTTAACATTGAATCAAATAAATTTAGCCTAGCTAGTCGGCAAGAAAAAAACTAAAAACGTTGTACAACACAGTGTATAATTAATTGCGAGTGGAATTTCTACTTGGAAATTCCTGCAATCAATTATCTTTAAAGTCAGGCGGACATTTTCCGTTGGAAAAGTCCGCAACTAATCATACACAAACCGTTGGCAGTAATAAAATGAATATACCATGAAATATTTTTTGACAACCTTGTTAGTAACAATTTCGCTAACACTTAATGCTCAAAATATCGAAATCAGTTTAAAAAATAGAAATGAAAAGGAACTGAAGGCAGAGGCACAGTTGCAACGAATAATTGAAACTTACAAAAGTGACATCAATACATGGATTTTTACAACTAAGGTTGAGATTAACGAAAATACCATTCCATTCAGTCATCCGGTTCTAACACTTAATTGTAACTACTTGAATGATGATCTTAAACAACTATCCAATTTTCTTCACGAGCAATTTCACTGGTTGGAAGAGGCTAAAAAAGAACTTCGCGAAAAAGCTATCAGTGAATTCAAGGAAATTTACCCTGATGTTCCTGTAAAAGGAAAAGAAGGTGCAAGAAATGAATACAGCACGTATTTGCATCTTATTGTTTGCGACCTTGAGTTTCAAGCAATGACAGAGGTTGTTGGAGAACAAATGGCAAGACATATACTCTCTGAATGGAAGCATTATCGATGGATTTACAATAAAGTACTAAATGATAAACGAGTAAGAGAGGTAAATACTAAATATGGTTTTAACATTTTAAACTAATTATTATGACTACTGCCAACAATGTATAACCACAATTACAGTGCATTCGACTACCCTTCGGCTGCGCTCAGGGCTGGCTTAAACGAATCCACTCGGAATTGCTAACGTCAGTGCCAAACCGAAAATTAACGCATATTAACCCGTAACTGACGGTTATACGAGGCCATTGTATGTCATTAAAAAAACGGACAAGAAATGATTAAAGGACTATTTGAAACCCATTTATTTGTTGAAAATCTTGAACGCTCAATAGATTTTTACACGAATGTTTTAAGACTTGAACAATATCTTTTTGAAAAGGAAAGAAGAGCTGCTTTATTTTGGATTGGAGAAAAACCGAGACAAGCAATGTTAGGACTTTGGGAAAAACCAAAAGAAGAAATTGATTTAAGACATTTTGCGTTTGAATGTGACTGGGATTGGGTTTTAAACGAATCTATTGAATTTCTGAAATCCCATAAAATAGGATTTTGGAATTTCTTAACTGATGATTCCGAAAGACCTATGGTATTTGTAAATATTCCAGCTATCGCAATTTACTTTTCGGATCCTGACGGTCATTATTTGGAATTTATCGGAAAATTGCCAGGGAAATATCGACCTGAAAAAGGAAGTTTAGTAGTAACCTATGAAGAATGGTTGGAAATAGAAAAGAATGATAAATAACGCCATACAACAACATGTATAATTCATTGCTAGTACTCGCTTACTTACGAAAATCCTTGCGGATTTTCTATCTGTGATTTATTTGCTAATTTTCTCGCTTAACCACGCAACTAACCATACACAATAACGTTACCCAACATTTCGAAATAAATGGCAAAGATTTTAAACTTATTAATCATTTCTATGCTGACTATTTCAGCGAATGCTCAGAATGAAAAAAAAACCATCCCACTTGATTCAATGAAAAGAACAAAAGAAAATAGCGAACATTATACTTGGGGAGATAATTGTAGCGGTTGGCATCTTGTAAAATCGCAAAAACTAAGTATCATTGAAGAACTTATGCCTCCGAATACTCAGGAGAAAAAACATTTTCATGAGTTTTCGGAACAATTCTTCAGAATTTTAAACGGAACAGCAACCTTTGAAATCGAAAACGAATTCATTAAAGTTGAAAAAGGGCAGGGAGTTCATATTCCACCTGGAACTAAACATAAAATACGTAATGACCAATCCCAAAATTTGGAGTTTATCGTAATCTCTCGACCGACCACTCGTGGGGATAGGTACAATGAGCCTTTTGAAGAATAATTAGTACGGTGCATGATTAGAACAAAATCTGTACGCAAATGGACAACTGATTGAAATGCAACTGTTGTGTTGATGGACTTACCAATTGGACTGAACTTACTAGGAAGGACAAAAACGTTGGGTAACACAACCTAAACGTAATGCGGAGTTTAGAGCAAAAATGAAAGATCTGTGTATATTTATGAAGTCGCTAAATCTTATGGATTTAGCTTTGGACGAGAAAAATAAAACTAAACAATAAGCTTTAGCTTCGTGCTCAGACGGAAACGAAAAAGTTCCTTGCTTTCGCAATACGCTTAGCTCAGCCGTTGGCAACAATATCAGAAAAATTTGGGTTTGGTTCGATTTTGGTGTAAATTAGCATCAAAATACATTTCTTATGGCTAGACAGAGCATATCTTTCACGCGACCAAATGATGAATGGTTAAAAACACAAGTTGATAATCAAGAATACTCAAGTAAAAGCGAACTTGTTAATGACTTAATTCGTCAGGCTAGAAATCAACAAATCGAAATTGACTGGATTAGAGCTAAATTGGAAAAGTCTGAAAATAGCGGATTTACCAATGATAGCAAGGAACAAATCTTAGCACAATCCAAGTCTAAGCTTAATGACTAAGTATAGATTAAGTAATGATGCAAAAGATGACCTGATACGCATTCATCGTTACGGAATCAAAAAATTTGGAGTGCAACAAGCGGACATATATTTAGAAACGTTTTTCGAATATTTTGATATTATAGCCAAAAGACCTTATTCATTTGAATCTGTTGAATACATTAAGAAAGGGTATCGGAGATGTGTTTGCGGTTCGGACAGTATTTACTACAAAATCAATAATGATACGGTGGACATAATGGCGATTATCGGAAAACAGGATTTGAAAAATATATTCTAAACTGCACGCAAAAATACTGTTGCCAACAAAACCTATAAACAATACGGGCTTCGGGCTTAATCGAAAGGTTGGTGTATTTTTATAATGTCCGCAAAATCTTTTGGATTTTGCTCTGGACAGAAAAAAAATAAATCAAAACAAAAAGATTTCGCTATGTGCGTGGCGGAAAGCAAACGCTAGTTTGCCCCCGTACTGTTCATAGCTCAACCGTTACCACACATTTAAAAAATGATACGACTAAAACTAATAACAATATTCGTCCTGATAATTTGTGTACAAAGTTTTGCTCAAAGGAGTGGAGAATTATATAACACAATTTCAAAACTCGACAGTACATTTTTTAAAGCACTTAATGACTGTGACCTCAAAAAATATAAATCTTTTTTAGCCTTTGATTATGAGTTTTATCACGACAAGCAGGGCTTAACAGTCTCCAAAGAAAATGAAATGAAATCAATGAACTTGTTTTGCGGAGAACAACGAGAAAGACAACAAATTAAAAGAATACTCATAAATGAGAGTCTCGAAGTATACCCTATTACAAATTATGGAGCTATTGAAAATGGAGAACATATTTTTCATCTCGTAGTAGATAATAACACTAGCAAGCCTATATCAAAGGCTAAATTCACGAGTATATGGAGGTTTGATAATGATCAATGGAAACTTGCGAGAACAATAAGTTATAACCACATTCCATATGGAAAAATTCAGCTGGATGATAACACTCTAAGATTATACGAAGGAAATTATAAAGCCTCTGATAGAATGGTCAACATAAAAAAAGAAGGGGGAACTCTCAAAATGACGGACATAGTGGACGAAAAAGATGTATGGAGTGCTGAAATGCTTGCAGAAAATGCGAATACATTCTATTTGAACCAGAATAATATTCAAATCAAGTTTTTAAAAGAAAGAGGGAAAATTAAAAAATTAGTCGTTTACGAAAATGGGGAATTAATAGAAGAAGCTCTAAAAGAAGAATAAAAAACGTGTGGCAACACCGTGTATAATTAATTGCTTTGGTTATTGTTACTCGGAAAATCCCACGGATTTTCCTAAGGTTCGGTTTCCTTTTGCTAAATTAGTTGCGAAACAATCGCAACTAACCATACACAAACCGTTGTATGCAATTCAACCTCAATTCTAAATGACCGCTAAAAAATCTATAGATATACCGTTGTCGAACTGCTTGACTTAATAAAAAATAGACAAAGCAAATCGAAAGTGGAATCTGCTAAAGCGGAATTAGAAAAACGGAATTTAACAGAGAAGGAAATTAAAAATGCCGAAACGGAATATTTAAAATTTCTGGAATACAAGGAAAAAAGAAAAGATGAACCGCTGACTCGAAATGAATGGATTTCGTTTTTCTTCTTACCATTTTTGACGCCAAACCCAAGTTGGAGAAAGGACCACTTTTCTGAGTCGGAATTTCAACGATTTGAAAAATATGGATTTAATAAAAAGGCAAAGCAAGCTTCTGAAGCTCAGGTTTTAGGATTTTTATTTTGGTTTGTGATAATTATAGTCGGAATTCTTTTTGCTAGGTATCCAAATCTGTAAAAACTGCATACAACACTGGCTATAATTCATAGCTGCTTTTGGGTTAAACCAAAGTTCAGTATTTTTAATCGGCTGGATTTCTAACGGTGGAAATCATAGCCTAAACGTTGGCGGTAATAAAAGTACTCCTGCTATCTCCGTGTGAACAAACTAGAATAACGACAAGATATAAAAACATAGAATCAGAAATGTATGATTAAAATAGAACAAAACTTAAAACGAAAGCGATATTTATTTGCGCCAATTATCGTAATAGCAATTATAGTTTTATTTGTTAATCTAACTATACGTATTAAGTACGAAAAATTCATTTATCCTAAAATTGAGAATATTCCAAAATGTTATACTGGTATTGTTTTAGGAGCCGGTGGTTCTTACTTACTTCAAGATAGAATGGATAATGCTATCGAACTTTATCATGCCAAAAAAATTGATAGGTTTCTGCTAAGCGGTGATCATGGACAAATAGATTATGATGAAGTTAATAACATGAAATCTTATTTTATATCTCAAGGAATCGACACTATGGATATTTTTTTAGATCATGCAGGATTTGATACGTATAGTTCTATGTATAGAGCTAAAGAAATTTTTCAAGTAACTGATGCCATAATAATAACTCAAAAATTTCATTTACCAAGAGCTGTATATATTGCACGACAAATGGGACTAACAGCCTATGGGTCTGTTGCTGACAAACGAGATTACGATTCAATTAATTCCTACCGAAGTAGAGAGTTATTTGCAAATATTAAGGCATGTTTTGAATTGTTTTTCAATATAAAGCCCAAATATTTAGGAGATATGATTCCAATTACTGGAAACTCAGAATTAAGCTATGATTAAGTAAATACTACCGCCAACAATGTATAAAAATAATGCTTAATTTAATGCTCAATCAAAGGTTAGTGCGTATTTGGTCACTCCGATTTTCCTACGGAAAATCCTCGGACTAAAAACCGCACTATTCTTATACGTAACCGTTGGCTTTAATTTGAAATGACATTGAAAACAAACTCGGAGAATCATTTTTTTATAGCAACTGCTATATGGTATTTGCTTACTGTTTTCTGGGGTTTTGCGCCTTCCTTTTACCTTTCAAACATCTTTGATAACCCTGAACCTCTTCCAACCCACTTGATTATTCATGGAATTGTTTTTACGATTTGGACACTCCTATATGCCGTGCAGATTTTCTTGATTAAATCCAAAAATTATAAAGCACATCAGGTGCTAGGAATTTTCGGTTTGTTTATCATGATTTTAATGGTGCCTACCGGAATTTTTCCATCCATTTATAAGGTATATGCCGGTACTACTACTATAGATGCTGCTGGCCACAATGTTTCTAGGCTATCTTTTGCATATATACTATTTGCTTTCGCGTTTGTCTACAGAAAGAAAGCCTTTTATCATAAACGTTTTATGTTGGGCTGTATGGTAATGTTGATGAGTGCTGCAATATTTCGAATATCATTTGACTTTAACATGCAGTCTAGTCAATTCTTCAATAAAGGTCTCCAAGTTTTACCTGCCGTTATGCTTTTTTTATTTGATTTGGTCAAGTACAAAAAGTCAGTATTTATTGACCTTATTTCTGTAGTTGCGGTACTATCGATTTTTTTCTTAGCGGATTATTTCTGGTTATCAACTTCTGGAGAAATCTTTATGAATTTTTTGATTGATATATTCGTGACTCCCTTCGTATAAATGGAAAATGAAAAACTAAAGCTAACAATTACTTATAGCTGAGACCGTTGGCAAACATTAAAAATATTGAATGAAGAAATATATGGTCGTTGAAAAATTCAAACCTGATTGTTTTGAAAAGAATAACGAATTATGGGATAGAAAAGGTAGAATGCTTCCAGAAGGACTTTACTACTTAAATTCTTGGGTAAATAAAGAAAAAAGTATTTGCTTCCAGCTTATGGAAACCAATAAACCAGAACTCTTTGACGAATGGACCAATAAGTGGAAAGAATACACAGATTTTGAAGTATTTTCAATTGATTAATTAGAACCCTTTTAGACTTGGGTGAAAATAACGATTTGCCAACAAGGTGTATACGTAATAGCGGTTTGAGGTGATAAAACGGAAGTATAAACATAAAATAAAGGTAAGTGCGAAACCGAAAGGTTTGTGAGCAGAAATTCGATACTACTCATAGCCGAAACCGTTTAGCCACAAGCTAAAAAATAGTACTCTTTTATGGTAGAATTGACAGAGGGAAAATCCGATGAGGACTTTAAAACTGCTATTCAATTGTTTAAAGAATATGCTGCTCAAATTGGGGGTGATTTGGAGTTTCAGAACTTCACTAATGAAATACAGAACATTGAAATTCAATATTCAAGACCAAAAGGCATAATTTTCATTGCTAGAAATGATAAAAATTTGCCATTGGGTTGTTTTGGTATTAGAGCGCTGGAAGGCTCAATTTGCGAACTGAAAAGAATGTTCTTAAAAAAAGAAGCCCGAGGACTTGGCCTTGGAAAACAAATGCTGAAAAAGGCGATTGAGGCCGCAAAGGAACTAGGGTATCAAAAAATGCGCTTGGATACATTGCCAACAATGAATGAAGCCATTGGACTTTATAAAAAAGTAGGGTTTTATGAAATTGAGCCATACCGATTTAACCCAATCCAAGGGACAAAATATTTTGAAATAAGCCTGAACAAATAAAGCCTGTGTCTAACAACACGAATAGCAAATAGGGCGCAAAGTACTAAATTTAAGGGCTTGGTTTGTTTACGAAGTCCGCCAAATCATTGATTTGGTTTTAAAACGAAAAGATAAAACAAAATGAAAAATCACAAAATACTTTTATCAATCACTTTTCTATTTTCAGTTTTAGCAACTTATGGCCAAAATTTACCAAGTTTATTAACCGAGAAAAACATCAATTCGACTTTTTCAATTCTTGCCTATGACAAAAATTCCCAAGAATGGGGAATTGGAGTTGCAACAAACAATATCTATGTTGGAAACTCAACAATTTACATTGAACCCGAAATTGGTGCATTTTCCGTAATAGCGGAAACAGAACCTAAATATGGGATTAATGGACTTGAAAAACTTAAAACGGGTAAATCCATTGAACAGGCAATCATAGAAGTAAGAAAAAATGATGATGAAGCAAATTATCGTCAAGTTTCAGGAATTGACGCAAAAGGCAATGTTTTTGCGTTTACAGGCAAATCCTTGAAATACTGGAATGGGAAAGCTGGACAAATTTTAGGCGAAAACTACGTGGTAATGGGTAACCAACTTGCGGATGAAGTACTTTCTGAAATGTCGAAATCTTTCGAGAATTCAGAGGGAACATTGGCTGAGCGACTTTTGAAAAGTTTGGTTGCTGGGCAAAACGCAGGCGGACAAATATCTGGTAAGCAATCTGCAGCTGTTGTTGTAAAAGGGTCTAATAACGAATGGTACAATCAAATTGACCTTAGAGTTGACAACTCAAAAGAACCCATAAAAGAATTACAGACATTAATGGATTATCATTATGGTAGAATCCGTTTGAACCAAGCACTTTTTGCACACCGAGAAGGGAATTCAGAAAGAGCGAAACAAAAATTGACTGAGGCGGAATCCATGTTGAACGGCTGGACTGGAATGTACTCAAAAATCGCTGGTGCCAATATCGCTATGGGAAATGAAACACAAGCAATCAATTGGATAAAAAAAGGTCTTGCCGAAAATCCTAATTGGTCAGTAAATATTCCTGCGTTTTATTTTCTTCGTAATAATCCCGAAATGAAATCAATAATCCAATCCAATTCTTTTAGTGTAACTGATTGGGAAAGTGCTATGGGAATGCTAAGTAATCTAGGGCAAGAATTAGAAGTGATTAAAGAAATAAAAGGACTTTTTAAAAAGAAAATTGAATCTTCCTATTTGAACTTCTTACTTGGCAGAAGTTATTTTTACGAAAAAGAACAAGAAAAAGCTATTGCATATCTGGAAAAAGCATTAAAAATGGACAGCGAAAATATAGAGGCTGAAAATTTATTGAATAAAATAAGAGCAAAGTAAATGAGGAAAAACAGAAAATACATTTTTTTTATTGGAATAGCGGCATTACTCTTCGTTGGATACTTAATTGCCGACAATATGCTTTTCAACGGAATAAAACCATACTCTGTACATGAAAGTGGCTTTCAAGCAAACTACTTTGTGAAAGAAAATACAAAGAGTAAAGCAGCAGTAATTCTAATTGGTGGAGGACAATGGGGAGATTACTGGGCACAACAATTTGCTAATAAAGGAATGGTCGGTTTATCATTACCTTATATAGGAGAAGAAGGTTTACCAAGATTACCAGAAGAAATTGAATTGGAATACTTTGAAAACGCCATTAATTGGCTTAGAAAACAGTCTGAGGTCGACCCAAATAAAATAATCGTTATGGGGGCTTCAAGAAATGCGGAATTAGCATTAATTATCGCTTCCACATTCCCTGAATCTGTTAGCGGAGTTGTTGCCTATGCACCAAGCTCTGTTTCTTGGTCAAATACAGTTTTGCCATATAATTCCAACGAATTGAAATCGAGCTGGAAATATAAGGGAGTTGATATTCCATACGTGCCAATGAATAAAATCATAGGAAACGAATCGGATAAAATTAAAATGGTGGACTATTGGAAAAATGGTTTAGCAAAAACAAATTTCATACTACAAGCAGCTATCAAAGTAGAAAAGATTAATGGCCCTATTATACTTTTTTCTGGAAACGATGATAAGGTTTGGCCATCATCAATAATGGCAGATATGATAGAACGGAGATTAGGACATAATAGCTTTGAACATTCCTTTCAGAATATAAAATATGACAACGCTGGACACTTAATTTCAAATAATCCCGATAATAATTCGAGTTATAGAACTGGAATAATTAATATCGATGGAAAAGATTATAAATATGAATTTGGCGGAAATAATATTGGCGACTTTAAAGCAAAACAAGATGCCAAACTAAAATTGATGGAATTCATAGAAAAGATATAAACCTGAATAAAACACAGCTTGTAAGTACTAAATTTAAGGGCTTTTACTTATTTACGAAGACCGCCAAATCTTTTGATTAGGTATTAAAAAAGAAAAAATAAAGGATTCGGCTTGTGTATCATCCCAAAATTATCGCTTATTTTCAGTGCTACTTTTCATATACGTGACCGCTAGCAAAAATCTTGAATTAAATGAGAAGAATACCTTTATCGTTTTTGTTTTTTTGTATCGTACAATTTGTCGTGGCACAGAATGCGTTTCAAAAAGCTTTTACTTCCAAAACCAAATCTACAAAAGAAAACATTCGCATAGAATTTTATGATGATTTAGGAAATTTGGGACACTTGCCTATTTCCATTATAAAAGGTAAACTGGAAGGACCGGTTTTCACCATTGTTGCCGGTGTTCACGGTTATGAATATCCACCAATTATTGCAACGCAAAAATTACTACAGGAAATCAAAACAGACGAGCTTAAAGGAACATTAATCATCATTCCAATTGCCAATATCGCTTCCTTTTACACACGAACCCCTTTTATTAATCCCCAAGATCAGAAAAATTTAAACAATGCCTTTCCTGGAAAAAAGAATGGTAGCATTACCGAACAAATAGCCTATTTTATGACTACTAATATTATTGCTTCAAGTGATGTTTTTCTAGATGTTCACGGTGGGGATGCTTGCGAAGACCTTATTCCTTTTGTATGCTATTACAACAACACAAAAAAACCAGAGCAAACTGTATTAGCGAAGAAACTTTCTGAAAATTGCGGATTTGAATACGTTGTTTCCTATCCCTATACAATTTCGGATACTGAACCGGCCAAGTATACTTTTAAACAAGCGGTGCAAGACGGAAAAACAGCCCTAAGTATTGAATGTGGCAAATTAGGGAACGTACAGAAAGAGAATGTCGATTTGATTAAAAAGGGGGTATATAATATGCTTGAAACGATGGATATGTATTCAAATGGATCTGGACCCCATAAGAATATTATTTATCGCAATAGCCAGACTTATATAAAATCCAGTGTGAATGGCATTTTTCATAGCGACTATAAAGCTGGGGATAAAGTAAATACAAATGACGTTGTTGGTTATACTACTGATGAATTTGGTATTGTTCTAGAGGAATACAGATCATCTAACGATGGCATTATTTTGTATATGCTTGCCACGCCGCCAATAAATAGTGATGATACCGTAATGTGTATCAGTACTTATTTAGAAGACTAAACTTTTATAAAACATAACTAATACGTGCTAACCGAAAGTTCGTACATATTTACAAAGACCGACAAATAGTTGATTTGGCTATTAAGAATGAAAAACAAAATGAAAAACTTGATAAAACCGATATTACTATTATTAGTGTCAGTGTCATATTCTCAAGAAATAACCACTGATTTAAATTATTTTCCAAAAGTAGAATTCAATGATAAAATTGTTGGAAGTACTATTGATGATAAGGGTACTACTTTTGAAAAAATAGTACTGGATGGATTTGATTCCAAAATTCCATTTTACATCATTAAACCAAAAAATAGAAAAGAGGGAGAATTTGTAATACTTCTTCATGGTCTGACGGGTAATAAAGACAATTGGGTTGATCCAACAACCAGTCTATCCGAAAAATATGTAAAGCTTAAAGATTCATTATTGACACATGGATATTCGGTAATAATCCCTGATGCAAAATATCATGGAGAACGAAGTTATGAAGCGAACTTTGCTTCACCCGTGACTTTTTTCCCGTCACAAGATTCTCAAAAAGTATATAATTTATTTTCCACAACGGTTAAGGATATCAGAATTATAATGGATTATATGCAATCTAGTTTAGGAAATACATCGACTACTTTTGACGTGATTGGTTATAGCATGGGTGGAATGATGGCGATACTTTTAAACTCGGTTGATGACAGATTGAATCGAGTTGTTGTTTGTGTAGCACCTTTGGATGTCCAAAAAAATTCCAAAAGAATAGGAATGCACGAAGAGAATGCAAAAGGCTTGGATGCAATATCACCAAATAACTATGCAACAGCACAAAAAGCACCCATTTACTTGCTTATGGGTACCAAAGACGGTTGGTATACTAGAGAAGAAGCCCAAGACTTTTTTGATAAGATAACCATCAAAGACAAATCATTGAAATTCTACGAATCTGGACATTATCTGCCTGATGAGTTTATTTCAGATATAATCAAAGGTGTGACTAAAGAATAAAAACTCTGAGCGACAATAACTATAATTCATTTTGGATTTGACTAAAATTAAAAAATGAACAAAACTGAAATATCAACTGATAGACTAAACTTAAGATTGATTGAATTATCGGATTTAGATTCAATCCACAATTTACATTCCTTACCAGAAACGGATGAGTTTAATGCGTTGGGGATTCCAAAAAATATTGAAGAAACCAAATCCATAATTGAACCTTGGATTGTAGAGAATCAACTGCCCAAAATAAAAAATTACACTTTTGCAATTGATATCAAATCGAATGGAAAATTTATTGGCCTATTTGGATTAAAACTCGGAAATAAGAAATATAAAGGGGCTGAAATTTGGTATAAAATACATTCTGATCATTGGAAAAAAGGGTATGCCACAGAATCTTTAAATGCAGTAATAAAATTTGGATTTGAAGCTCTTAAATTACACCGGATAGAAGCAGGATGCGCTGTGAACAATATCGGCTCAATTAAAGTTCTAGAAAAAGCGGGAATGATAAGAGAGGGACGAGGAAGGCTAATATTACCTTTAAAATCAGGTTGGTCCGACAACTTTAAGTATTCAATACTTGAAACCGACGAAAGAAAAAGTAACTAAGCATAACAATAGCTGTATGTAATTGCTAAATTAATATTGATGGAAGTATTTTTTTACGGCCTATTTATGGATGAAGATCTATTGATTGGAAATGGAATAAATCCATTAAATCCTAGAAAAGGACATTTAAATAACTACACTTTAAAAATAGGGAATCGAGCTTCCCTAATACAAACTAAAGGAGAAAAAGCCTATGGTATTGTAATGACGGTAAACGAGGAAGAAATTACCAAACTATATTCTGAAAAGAGTGTTTCTGATTACATTCCCGAGAAAGTAAACGTTATCTCAGAAACTAATGAACATATAACAGCAACATGCTATAACCTTCCTCTTGAGCTACTTACGGGGACAAATGAATTGTATACAAAATCTCTCTATAAATTAGCTGAAAAACTGAACTTTCCCAAAGAATATTTAAGAACCATAAGTAAAAATCATATGTAACAGTGATTATACGTAATTGCTAAACTACTCATAAACTATGACCGTTACATTAAATTAAAAAAATGAACAAAAAAAATATCGTACCATTAGCAACGCTTTTAATCCTTTGTATTTCTCCACTACTAAATAGTTGTTTAAACACCACTAAGGAACCTGATAAAAAAGAAGCGACAAAATCCGTGTATGCAAGTGATATCATTCCATTTTTCAATCATTGGAATTTGATTTTAGGTGATGGGTCAAATGCTGGTAAGGCAATTGACTTTAAGCACGATGATTTCTTTTACACTGCGAATGATGGCAAAAGGAATTGGGTAGTTTATAAAGCCCCTAATGCAGGAGATACCCATGGAACTTCAAACAATACAAGGACCGAATTGGCCCAGGTAAAAAAATGGTCTCCTGAAACCGATGCTAAATTGACAGCTACGCTCAAAGTCATGAACGTATCAACAACGGGAGATGCCCGGGTAGCGGCATCATACGCAGTGGTTGTAGGTCAAATTCATAGCGCCGATGGACATGAGAACGAACCCCTTAAGATATTTTACAAGAAATTCCCAGGCCACACCAAAGGTTCTGTTTTTTGGCATTATGAAATAAATACCGCTGGTGATGACAATTCTGGAAGATGGGACTATTCAACAGCCGTTTGGGGCAATGACTTTTCTGTTGTTGGCACTGAAGAAAACACCTATCCAGAAGAACCTAAGGATGGTATTGCATTGGGTGAGGAATTCAGTTATGAAATTGATGTCAAGGACGGCATGATGAATTTGAAATTTACAAGTGAAGGACATGAGACCAAATCGTTTACAAAAAATTTAATCGTATCAGAGTATACAACAACTGCTGATATTCCTGAACAAACGCAAGATTTATTCGTACCAATTGGTCAGGATGGGGTTGAGCGTGAAAATGCGTATGCCGATGAAGGGCTTTTTTTTAAGCTAGGTTCCTACAATCAAACCAATGGAAAATCTCCTGAAGTAAACAAGAACTGGTGTTCTGGTGCCGAAACGCATGGCGGTGATATTCAAAAACAATACAAAGACGGAAACTACGCTGAAGTATGGTTTAAAACAGCGAATATCTATGTAAGTGATGCTGCCGTGTCCAATGAAGGCTATTTCACCAAGAATGATTGAATCAATATTTGATTTCTCTTAATCATTGACTTAGGGTTATTTCTAAATAGTTTTCATATGTCATTCCGTCTATGTTTATTAAATTTAGGTGGAAAACCATGTGTCCACTAAAAAAGTGAAAAATATACCATGGGAAAGCCAAACAATTAACATGATACGAATACTATATAGCTGGAAAGTAGAGCCAGAAAAGTTAGAACTTTTCATTAAGACATGGAAAACAACTACCACTAAAATTCATAAAGAAGTTGAAGGAGCAAGAGGTAGTTTTATGTTACAAAATGATAAAGATCTTAGAAAAATAAAAACAGTGGCAAGATGGGATTCCCTTGATCACTGGAAAAAATTTTGGCATGATAGCAACCCTAGCCAAATGCGGTCCATGCATGATTTGGGAGAACGACTCTCCGTGGAAATCTTTAGGGAAATTGATGATTTTACAAAATAACGCAAAGTAGAAACAAAATAAGCTCGAAGAATTGAATGCGTCAACATTATAATAGCAATTAAAACTACCCACCATTTAAAACAGTATGAAAATTAAAAATCTAATAATTACACTTCTTTTACTAATAAGCTTCAGTTCTTCGGCCCAAAATATTTTCAGGACAGTATGTAAAGGAGATTTGAAAAGATTGGATAGTCTTATCCAACACAATTCCATAAATATTCAAGATAACCAGGACAGGTCATTATTGCATTGGGCAATAGGGTGCAAAAAACAAGATGTTTTTGACGCTCTGATTGCTAAAGGGATTGATTTCAATATTGAGGACAATCAAAAGAGAACACCTTTGCATTTAGCAGTCAATTTTGAAAGTGAACACTGTTTTGATGCGCTTCAAAATTTACAGACCGATAACTCTTGGATTGATAACTACGGACCAGTTTTACTGGAAAGCGCCGTTTTAAATAAAAGTGAATTATTTGTTGAAAAACTGGTGAAAATTGGAATTGACATCGACTCCAAAAACGAAAGAGGCAGTACACCATTGGAGATAGCAAAACGGATAGACGCAACTGAAATCCATACTTTGCTTTTATCTTTGGGAGCAGATGAAAATTCAGTTCGCACCTTTACAATGAATGGTGCGTATATGGGACAGAAACCACCAGAACTTGTTCCAAGTATGTTTGCGCCAAACTTTATTTCTACAGAAGAATCAGAATTTGGTTCTTTTTTTAGTGCAGATGGAACAGAGTTTTACCTTGGGGTAGATGTGAACGGTAAAAGTGAAATTCTATATTCTAAAATGATAGGTGCGGAATGGAACAAACCAAAAACTTTTCTTTCGCATGAGCGCTATGGTTACAATGACCCCTTTCTCTCCAATGATGAAAATAGATTATACTTTATATCCGAAAGAGCTTTAGATGGCGTTGGCGATTTGAAAGATGTTGATATTTGGTATATCCAAAAGAATGACAATACATGGTCTGAGCCTATAAATGCAGGTCCAAACATAAACACAGACGGGAACGAATATTACATTTCGTTTACCAATGAGGGCACAATGTATTTTTCATCCAATGGTCACAATTCAAAAAAAGATGACCATGATATCTATTACTCAAAAAATGTGGGTGGTACCTTTCAAAAATCAATTCCCCTTGGCGATGCAATCAATACAACCAATTATGAAGGAGATGTTTTTGTTGCGCCAGATGAATCCTATATTATCTTCTGTTCAACCCGCGATGATGGATTTGGACAGGGCGATTTATACATAAGTTTTAAAAATACTGATGACAGTTGGACCACAGCAGTAAATATGGGAGAGCCTTTAAACACTAAAAATTATGAATATTGCCCTTTTGTAAGCAAAGACGGCAACTATTTGTTCTACACGAGTAACCAGGATATCTTTTGGGTAAGCACAAACATTATAAACGAGATTAAAAATAAAATGTAAAATCTAGTTTTTTTACATGGAATCTTTCATAAACCAACCTTAGCCACAATTGAATAAATAAAATTAGAATATGCTTCTTAAAACCATAGCTCGTATTGCTTTTCTTAGTTATTTGTCGTTTTTGAATGTTTATGGGCAAGAAATAAATGTGACCTATAATTACTCCTCGGTTAAAAAACTCATTGAGATTTTAGATAAAGGAGAACTTTTAGAAAACGATTTTGATGAATTAATGAGTTTAAATGGAAGTAAGGCATATCTAAAAAAAATGGCCACATTCTTTTCTGGAGTAGATGAGTTAAGCTTTAAGAGAAGTTTGGACGCCGCTGCAAAAGGAAACCCTCTTGAAAATGATCTTTTTATGTTTGAAAGAGTCATTAATTCGGTTCCTGAGGCCAAAAAACTATTAGCAGCAGTAGCAAAGAAGGAAGAAGAGCTGACCCAAAATTCTACAGCGCTTTTAAAAAATTATTCCCCAAGTGACATAAAAATTGATGTGACCGTATATATGATTCTTGGTATAATTGGTGGAGGATGGACTTTTGATGATTCCAAGAATTCGTTTTACCTGGATTTTTCTTTATTAAAGGAAGATATTAATGGACTAACCTATTTGGCTGCACATGAACTCTATCATCTTATTCAATATAGATTTATGAAAACCACTCCGGATAAAACTGAAAAGGTTTCTTTTTTATTGGACCAAATGGTTAGAGAAGGTTCGGCAACATATGTTGCCGATTTTACAAAACTTACTGCTTCTGGATATTATGTTGATTTTAGCAAAAAAGATTATGCGAGGAATTTCAGAAGAATGGAAAGTAATTTTGCGCTATTTGAAACGCTTATCTATAAAGCACATCACGATCCTCAATCCAATCTTGATTTACTTTACAATATTGGTTTGAGCGGAATGTATCAAAGTCCATTGTACTTTGTAGGATATCATATGATAGATTTGATTGAGAAATATAATGGAAGGCAAGAGCTCATTAATTTATTAAAAGAATCTCCAGATAAATTAGTTTTAGCATATGATCAGCTTTTTACTGAAGGCAAAAATCTGGACGAAAAATACATCCCACTTTCAAAAGCAACAATAGAAATCATAAAATCATTGTATAAATAAAAATAACTATTGTTCCTATCCTCTCTTTGCTTAACCAACAACCAATTGGCACCCGTGAAATTAAATCTAAAACAAGAATGGGATACTCGCTCAGAAGCTCAAACTTTACCGTAATGTTATAATTGAATATATGAAAATTTATGAACGAAATAACTAAGGATTTCTTTTTGAGTCTAGGAATATCTGAAGGAATGACCGTGTTAGATGTAGGATGTGGAAAAGGTGTTACAACTGAATTAATTTCTGAAATCGTTGGAGATACTGGCAAGGTCATTGGTATAGATTCAAATCAAAATGCAATTGCCGCCGCCACTTTTAATGCACAATCAAAAAATATCAGCAATATAACATATGTATGTTCGGACATATCTGATTTAACTGAAAAAGAAAACGAGTTTGATGCTATTTTAGGCAGAAGGGTGCTTATGTATCTCCCTAACCCAAAAACAATACTAAAAGAGTTATCTAAGCTATTAAAGCCAAATGGAATTTTGGGGTTTCAAGAACATGATTCAACCTCTGTTATCGACAAAGAAAAGATGCCTTTACACTTTATGGTAAATAATTGGATCTGGAAATTGGTTCAAAGCAATGGGGGGAATACCAAAATAGGGCAAAATGTTTGGGATTTCTTTTCCAATGAATTTATTACAATCGAAAATATAAAGTCAGAAGCGGTAATTCAAACTCCTGAAAATAACATTTCACTAACTCCTATTCTCCAGGCACTATCAGGTCTTTTAATTGCAAAAAACATCGTTTCCAAACAGCATCTTTTGGAAGATAATTTGTTGGAAAAACTTGAATTAGAAAAGAAAAATTCTGAATGTGTTTTTATACGGGAACTAATCTTTTTTATATCAGCCAGAAGAAAATAATAAATCGATGCTCAATATTGGAGTATTATAAATTAAATACAATTTGATAATTACTCAGTTCGAGTATTGAAAAATTTGTTGATTTACATACTAAGGAAAGTTAAGTTAGCCGCATTATCTTTGTTCTTATGAGAAAATTTCAGTACATATATGTTCTAATAGTAGTAGTATTAATTACCTCCTGCAAACAAATTTCGACCAAATCCGCCGAAATAAATGAGAAGACCAAAGTGTCAATAAAAGATCAAATAATCCATGAAACCGAAAATTTGGTCATAATAAGGTTATCCAACCATATTTATACCCATATTTCCTATTTGGATACAGACGATTTTGGTAAAGTTGCCTGTAATGGAATGTTGGTAATTAACGAATCCAAGGCTGTTGTTTTTGATACACCGACCACCAATGAAGGTTCGCTAGAGTTACTGAATTTTGTTTCAAAAAATATGGCTAGCAAAATCATAGCAGTAATCCCTACTCATTTTCATTCTGATTGTTTTGGAGGTATAGAAGAGTTTGAAAAACAAAACATACAGTCCTATGCCCATAAACTTACCATAGAAATGCTTAAAAGCAGGCAACAGGACTTTCCACAATCAATACACGAATTTGATGAAGACTTTGTGCTAAGTCTTGGAGATAAAAAAGTTTATGCGGAATACTACGGGGAAGGACATACCAAAGACAATATTATTGGGTATTTTCCTGAAGACAATGCCCTTTTTGGTGGATGTTTACTTAAAAGTGTCGGGGCTTCCAAGGGGTATCTTGGAGATGCCAACCTGGAACAGTGGGCAAAAACAGTGGAGAACGTAAAATCCAAATATCCCAAAATTGAAATTGTAATCCCTGGACATGGGAAATGGGGTGGAACTGATTTGTTGGACTATACTATGGAACTATTTGAAAGCAATTAGAACCGTACACCACTGAAAATAACATTTTACAGCTAAAGCTCGAGCACTAACTTTACTGCTCTCATCAATATTAGCAACTATTCTTAACATAACACCATTGGTCGCATAAATTATCAACATGAAAAAATACAGTACGCCCCTACTCTTCTTTCTTCTTGTTTTTATAGCCTCTTGTACGGGCCAAAGTGAGGAAAAAATAGAACTCAAAAATATATATCCTTGGTGCATTGTCGCTTTTGATTCCATAGAAAGATCTCCTGCTGAACGAATACAGATGCTAAAAGACCTCGGGTTTTCCAAATATGCCTACGATTGGCGTAATAAGGACCTGGATGAAATGGAAACAGAGCTTGACTTAGCAAAGGAAAACCAGATTGAGGTTATTTCTGTTTGGTTTTGGCTGAATGCCAAAAGAGACTCCCTTGGCAAACTAAGTCCTGCAAATAATCGTGTTTTAGAGATCATAAAACATTCAAAACTTAAAACAACCCTATGGTTGAGCTTTAGCCCAAACTTCTTTGAAGGCAAGACTCAAGAGGAATCAATGGCTCTCACATTGGAGATGATCAAATTTGTACATGCAAAGGCAAAAGAAATCGGTTGCAAAGTAGCATTGTACAATCATAGAGGTTGGTTTGGCAATCCTTCCAATCAAGTTGAGCTCATAAAAATGCTTCCACAATGTAATTTGAGTATGGTATATAACTTTCACCATGCCCACGAGTATTTAGATGATTTTCCACAAATTGTGAAAGAGATAAAACCTTATTTAACGGCTGTTAATTTGAATGGCATGAGGAAGAAAGGCCCTAAAATCTTACCCATCGGAGAAGGCAATGAAGAAAAGGGAATGATCAATATGCTTATCAATTCCGGATTTGTAGGTCCATGGGGTGTTTTGGGTCATGTGGAACATAAAGATGTCCAACAAATCTTGGAACAAAACATTAAGGGATTACATGCCCTAAAAGTAAATTGGCATCAAAACAACAAAAGATAAAAATATCAGAAAGGTTTTGTTTGATTTACATCAAAGTTTACAAGGAGGTTATACGCTTACCCCTTAATCTTCTTTGAAGGTATTGTACCATATTTGTCCATCAAATACACCAAACTGGCCATAGTGGCCGCACCTAACTCCAGTTCTCGCTTGTTTACATGTTCAAACGTATCGTTTTCAGCATGGTGATGGTCAAAATAGCGTTGAGAATCTGGTCGCAGCCCCGCCAAGACCAAATCTTGGTTCATAAGTGGGCGAATATCAGCACCGCTAAACCCTTTTACAAACATATGGATCAAATAGGGTTCAAAAAGGCTTTTCCAACCTTGTACTTGTTTTAGATTTTCTTCGGAACAGTTAAAAGAAAAACCTCTTGGAGTAAATCCACCCGAATCACTTTCCAGCGCAAATACATGTTTTTCATTTTTTCTTCGAGCTACTTCGGCATATTTGTTTCCACCCCTGAGTCCATTTTCTTCATTCATAAACAAAACAACACGCAGGGTACGCTTAGGTTTGTATCCTGTTTCCTTTAGCAAACGAAGTACATCCATACTCTGTACACATCCGGCACCATCATCATGGGAACCATCTCCTAAATCCCAAGAATCCAAATGTCCGCCAACAATCATTACTTCATTGGGGTATGTACTTCCCCTGATCTCACCTATAACATTATAAGATTCTACATCTTCGTATTGTTTACAACTTTGTCTAAAATGAAATTTGATATCTGGGTTTAAGGTAAGCGTAGTACTCAGCAATTCCGCTCCTTTAGTACTTATTGCAGCAGCAGGAATGCGATTTGAAACCGGGGTATCTCCATAACTCATTGAGCCCGTGTGTGGATAATCGTCCAAGCGTAAATTCATGGAACGTACAATAACCCCCAAAGCACCATATTTTCCTGCTTCGGCAGCACCTGAATACCGTTGGTCCACACAACCTGAATACGCAGCAAACGTGCTTATTTGCGTGGCATCCATTGGTCTATTGTAAAATACTATTTTGCCGGCTATCTTTTCTTTCCCCAGTTTTTCAAGATCTTCTATCCCTTTTACTTCAATAATACTGGCCTTGAGACCTCCGTCTGGTGTTGCCACTGACCCTCCAAGTGCACAAATGGGAACATTTGTTGTAAGTCCAGGTTTGGTTTCTATATAAGCAAATTCAGGAGTGCCCCTTACCCATTTTGGAACCATAACAGGTTGTAACCAAACCCTGTCCAACCCTAAAGAATCAAGCTGGCCTTTGGTATAATCAACCGCCTGTTGTGCCTGAACGGATCCCGAAAGACGACCTCCAATTTGATTGGAAAGGTAATTTAACCAATCGTATGCTTTGCCGTTGGTTAAAGCATGGTCATAAATTGACTTGATTTGTTTTTCATCATCTGATTGTGAAAAAAATGGGGTACTGACCAATAAAATGGCTAGAAATAAGGTTATTCTCATTCGGTTTCTTTTTCCAATTCTTGTTTAAAGCTTTCTAAATTAGCTTTTATTTTTTCTTCGAGCTCTGGTTCATCAATATCTTTGTGTTTTTTTAACGATTCCAATAGAATTGATGCAACTATGACCCTGGCTGCCTTTTTGTTGTCAGCCGGAATTACAAACCAAGGTGCATGGGGTTGAGAGGTTTTATTAATAGCCTCTTCATAATACTCTTGATACTTGTCCCATAACTTTCGTTCTTTTAAATCTCCTGGTGAAAATTTCCAATTTTTCTCCTTAAGCCGTAACCTACGCAACAATCGTTGCCGTTGTTCCTCTTTGGATAGATGTAGGAAAAATTTGAAAATCAAAGTTCCATTTTCGAAAATATGTCTTTCAAAATCATTTATTTGTCGGTATCGATTCTCCCAAAACGCTTCATTTATATCTGAAACTGAATCAATTCCTGGGATATTCTCACCCAAAATATAGGAAGGATGTACTTTGGTCACCAATACATTTTCGTAATGTGTTCTATTGAAAACACTGAACTTACCTCTCGCAGGTAATGCAATATAGTGACGCCATAGATAATCATGCTTCAATTCCAATTCAGTGGGTACCTTAAAACTGTGTACTTCCACTCCTCTAACATTAAAATCCTTGAAAACCTCTCGAATAAGACTATCCTTGCCCGAAGTGTCCATTCCCTGCAAGCAAACCAAAACACCGTATTTTCCATGGGCATACAACTTGTCCTGAAATTTGCCCAAATCTTCTCGAATTTCCTCCAAATTCTTTTTGAGCTCCTTATCTGTACTATTAAAATTTTCAAATGTGCTTTTTTCCGAAAGTTTTGTAGCGTTTTTCGCCTTGTATAGGTCGATTTTTATGTTTTCCATAGGACTGAATATACCTTTTTTTACCCATTTTTTCAATCATCGACACAAAACTACCATTCAACGATACTTTTTACGTTTTATAGTTTTAGATCGTTCTTCATCGATTTTTTTTCAACTTAACCTAATCCCCAACGTAATTTAGAGAGAATAACAAGACGCAAAGTCCCAAATCTAGCGTTATGAAAAAAAATAAGATTATTCTCTTTATAGTCTTTATAATAGGTGTAATTAGCCTATTATTACTGTCTTCTTTTATATCTCGCAGTGCATGTGAGTACGCGAATTCCAATATTGAATACATTAAAAATCAAATGCAGGAAGCAGTTGTTGCCAATGATTTTGAAATGTCCAAATATTATGCCTATAAGGCTATAAATGGAATTGAAAAGACGAGACTCAACTTTATAGATTGTGGCTGTCAAGGAACTATTGAAAGCCTTGAAAAAGCACTTTACTATCTAAAAAAAGGTACGAAAGAAACCACTTTAAAAGGCGCAAAAAAATATTTGCATATAGCCATGGAGAGTACGACTATTGGTATAAATGTCCTCAAAGAATTTGAACAGGATTTCTCTAGCCCCTATGATAATAACGTATTGGTTCTAAATACCAAAGATGCCTTAGAGCACCAAACTGATGACCCTATGCCTCAAGGTGAACATCTACGAAAACATGTACACAATTGCTTACTTGGATTTGAAACCTCTCTTGATAAAGTGGTAAATGAAGTACCCTGCGCAGAAGCTAAAGTATTTATCTCCAAAATACATGAGGAAGCTCGATTAAAGTTACTGAATACAGGGCTATCCGAACCAAAAAAACAATATCACCAGCGCGTTAAGACAATAGCAAATGATGCACTTTTGCAGCTAGGAGATTGTTCTTTGGATTAATCTATTTACTGGCAAATAATTTTACATCTTCCTCAGATACTTCCTTGCCTCCCAATATGATTAACCGCTCCACAACATTGCGGAGTTCACGAACATTTCCTGTCCAATCATATCCTTTTAAAAGTTGGATTGCCTTTTTTGAAAAATCTTTTGGTGAAGTACCTTGCTCAGAAGCTATCTTTTTTGAAAAATGGTCAATCAAAATGGGAATATCATCCCGTCTGTCATTTAATGCAGGTACCTTTATCAAAATCACTGCCAACCGATGATACAGATCCTCTCGAAACTTACCGTCTTCAATTTCCTTTTTTAAATCCTTGTTGGTCGCGGCCAGAACCCTAACATCTACCTTAATATCTTTATCGGAACCAACCCTGGAAATTTTATTTTCCTGCAATGCTCTCAAAACCTTGGCTTGGGCCGATAGACTCATGTCACCAATTTCATCTAAAAAAATTGTGCCCTTATTTGCTGCTTCAAATTTACCTGCCCTATCCTTCACTGCCGATGTAAATGCACCTTTAACATGTCCAAAAAGTTCACTTTCAATTAATTCTGATGGAATTGCAGCACAATTAACCTCTATAAATGGAGCGGAATAACGAGGACTTTTCTCGTGTAACCAGTGCGCAACCAATTCTTTTCCTGTTCCGTTGGAACCGGTAATCAAAACTCGAGCATCTGTAGGGGCCACCTTCTCAATCATATCTTTAATGACTTCTATGGAGTCACTTTCCCCTACCATTTCATAGTTTTTGGAAACCTTCTTTTTTAGGATTTTATTCTCCACCACCAATTCCTTGCGATCAAGGGCATTACGTACCGTTGTCAACAATCGGTTTAAATCTGGTGGTTTGGATATATAGTCAAAGGCACCAAGACGCATGGTGTTCACAGCTGTGTCTAAATCTCCATGACCGGAAATCATGATAAAAGGAATTTCTGGTTTTATCTTCCGAGCCGCCTCAAGTACCTCAACTCCATCCATTTTTGGCATTTTAATATCGCACAGTACCAAATCAAAGTCTTCTTTTTTAACTGCTTCAATGCCCTTTAGGCCATCCTCAGCTTCCTGTACATTATAGGTATCGCTTTCCTCACTCAATATTTTTACCAAAACCCTTCTAATGGCGGATTCATCCTCTATTACCAAAATTTTTGACATACTTTATTTTTTAAAAGATTCCAATCTTGAACCCAGTTCTAAGATAAAGGTTTGACTCATCATTTAACAGAAAAACATCACCTCTTTTATCATTCCTTAATTTTCCTTCCTGTTCCAATGAACGCCCACCCAAAACATAGAGAGACATTCTTTTTGATATATTGTATTGGTAGCCAATGGCTCCCACCAGTGCGGAAAGTGAGATTTTTGACCCTAACTGGTTATCTGGCAAAACAATATTCTCTTGGATATTAATAAAATATCCATCAAATAGCATCGTCATTTCAAACGTATGCTTTTTGGAAATATGATACTTAAAATTGGATCTTGGTATTCCAAGGGTATAGGACCATTTGGGGTGAAATCTTCTGTAGTAACTTATCAGTGGTAAAGGAACAGGTAGTCCTGTGGTGCTGTTGTAAGATAGACCCAGGACAATTCTAAAAGGCTTCTCTGCATTGGGCTTTTCTTTCCATAGCGTAGCGGTTGCATTAAAAAAGAAATCATCCGTGATGGTTCCACTTGTAAAATTGGAGGCCAATCTTGGTGTTATTATGGTCACCAAATTCCAATTCTCGTTCCACTTGGTTATAAAACCCACGTTTAAATCAACAACATGAAACCGAATCAATTCACTTCTATCAAAAGGAAAATCCTGTGAATAACCAATATCTAGTTTGTTGTATTCCAAACCGGTTATCAGATAATCCTTTTTCTCATTTAGTTTAATAGGAAGATTAAACAAAAACTTGTAACGCTGTGTTTTAATACCAGTATCGTTTTCAGGAATATTGAGATATTCCAATCTAAATATGTCTGAACTCTGACCGAATCCTGAGCAACAGAAAAGTATGCTAAGGAAAAATCCGAAAATCAAGGTTGCAGTACTACGAGTCGAGGTTTTTATTTTCTTGAGGTTTTTGATGCTGGATTATATGAACGTCCCTTTGTGGGAATGGAATGCTAACGTTATTTTCTATGAACTTGGTATTTATGGCATAACGTATATTACTTTTTATTTTAGGATCGCTAAAACTGTCATTGGTAAAAAAATGAAGTGAAAAAAGCAGTGCAGAATCTCCAAAATCATCAAAAAGAACAAACGGTTTAGGTTTTTTAAGCACCAGTTTCTCATCATCAGCAACTTGTTCCAAAATTTGTGTGACCAAAGTAACATCGCTGCCATAGGACACCCCAACAATAACCTTCTCACGTGTAGTTTTATGGTTTTGGGTGTAGTTATGGACAATATCGCTTATAAACTTATGATTGGGAATGATGATTACCTTATCATCGCGGGTAAGCGCTCGTGTAGTTCGTAGTTTTATTTCAAAAACTTTGCCCACTTTCCCATCAACCTCAACAATATCCCCAACTTGTAAAGATTTGTCCACGATAATGAAAATACCTCCAAGAATGTCTTGGAACAACTCCTGAAGTGCAAGCCCTAACCCTACAAACAACGCTGCAGAGGCAGTAATGATTAGTGTAATATCAATTCCCGCCGCACTAAGGGTCACCAATACAACAACCAGATATATTACGTAGTTGATAAATTTGAAAACACTGGAGAATTTTAGTTTATCCTCCTGTTCCATTTTTCTGGTCAACAGGTATCTAAGCCATTTCAACACAAACTTGGTAACAATGAAAGCAACTGTCAAAAGCAACAACAATCCAACAGTTAGGTGAATGGATTTTTCTCCTTCCCCTAAATGAAATCCCAGATTTAGAAATTCCTTGACAGAGCCCCATATATCTTCTTGAATGATTTCCTTTATTTCGTTGCCTTCTTCTTGCATTATACCTAACCTTAATATTTCAACCACCTGAACAATTCCCTATACGTAGGTCTTTTACCGTACATTAATATGCCTACTCTATAAATTTTGGCCGCTAACCATACAATTCCCAAAAATGTTCCGATCAGGAGAACAATGGACAGTATTAATTGCCACAAAGGTACACCACCTTCGCCAATTCCTCCAGGCAATCTCATTAGCATAACAATGGGAGAGGTAAGTGGAAACAGGGAAAATCCGACCGCAATTGGCCCATGCGGGTTACTGAAAACGGAAAAGAACCCCACATAAATAGCCAACATTAATGGCAATATTATTGGGAAAATAAATTGTTGTGTATCCGTTTCATTATCCACTGCCGCTCCAATGGCCGCATAAATTGAACTATAAATCAAATACCCCAAAATAAAATATATCAAAAAGGAACTGATTAAAAGTATCCATGGAATATTTAAAATTTCCTTTGCATACAGCATCATTTCACTATTTGAAGAAACGGGAAACTGCTCCATACCGCCCATTGTTTGTGGAGTAATTGAAGTTTCGGCCGCTATTGCACTTAAATCAATATCTAAAAACAACATCACCAAAAACAATAGAAGTGATGCTGAGATGATCCAAATTGTAAATTGGGTGATTCCAGCCAAAGATGTGCCAATTATTTTACCTAACATTAATTGAAATGGTTTCACGGAAGAAATGATCACTTCAATAATTCTACTGGTCTTTTCTTCGATAACACTGCGCATTACAAAACCTCCATAAATAATAATGAACATCATTATGGCGTAACCAAAACCTCCTCCAATAAACGCTTTTATCTCATTTATTCCCTTTACACTTTTCTCACCTTCAAATGTGGCCAGATTTATTTCAAAAGGTTCCTCAATATCTTGAAACTGTGTAGAGGACACCCCTAGTTTAGACAGTTTTTTTTGCCGTAATTGAGTTTGAAAAACACTTTCCAGTCTTTGTGTAACATTGGTATTCGGATTGTCTTTGGTATATAAAAATGCTGATTTTGATACTTGTTCCAAATTAGTCCCCTTTGGAATGTAAAGTAGACCATAATACCCCAACGAACTGGTTGAGTCCTTGGCTTCCTGTAAAGAAAGATTTTGAAAACGCACAAACGACATGCTTTGTGAGGTCTTAAATTGGTGATCAAAAAACTCACTTTCATTCAGGACCGAAATCACTCGCTTTTCACTGTCATTAATTCTAATGAGGTAGGCAATCAAAACAATCATTCCCACAATTAACAAAGGGCTTAGAATTGTCATTATTATAAATGACTTGTTTCTCACCTTTGCCAGGTACTCCCGTTTTATAATCAACCCCAGCTTACCTATCATTCTCTTTATTATTTACGGTTTGAATAAAAATATCATTGGCCGAGGGTATCGTTTCTTCAAAGCGGTTGATATTTGCTTGGCGCGAAAGTTCCGCTAATATATTTGTAGTAGTATTGGATGGCAATTGAACAGTGAAATCCAATTGTTTTTCTTTAGCATCAAATTTTGATGAAAGTATATGATATTTATCCTCTAAGGTTTTCATAAAGGCATTTCCATCCAATTCCGTCTCCAACCCAACATTAAAAATATTGTTCTTATATGCCTTTTTTATATCGGATAGTTTACCATCCAGTATTTTTTCCGATTTATGAATCAAGGCGATATATTCACATAATTCTTCCACAGACTCCATTCGGTGCGTTGAAAATATGATTGAAGTTCCTTTTTCTTTCAATTGAAGAATCTCATCTTTAATAATGTTGGCATTTATAGGGTCGAAACCACTAAAGGGCTCATCAAAAATCAATAGTTTGGGTTCATGGAGAACAGTTACTATAAACTGGATTTTTTGCGCCATTCCTTTGGAAAGTTCCTGGATTTTTTTGTTCCACCAATCCCCTATGTCCAATCTGTCAAACCAATACTTTAATCGTTTTTTTGCATCATTTTTAGAAAGCCCTTTAAGTTGTGCAAGGTACAATGCTTGCTCTCCAACTTTCATGCTTTTGTAAAGTCCTCTTTCCTCTGGCAAATAACCGATCATGGAAATATGTTCTGGCATAAGAGGGCTACCATTAAACAAAATCTCTCCTGAATCTTGATAGGTGATTTGATTTATTATTCTAATAAAGGTGGTTTTTCCAGCTCCATTGGGTCCTAAAAGTCCGTAAATGCAGTTTTTGGGTATTTCAAGTGAAATGTTGCTCAATGCTTTATAGTCTCCATAGGATTTGGAAACATTTTTGGCAACAAGGATGTTATCCATTTAAACAATTTTTTCAAAGATATGTATTTGAGCAAAAAGACAAGGGTATCCAAAAAAACAAAACCCACCCTTAAAAAAATCTAAGGATGGGAAAAAAATTGCTATGAAAAAGAAAATTAGATGTCGGTTGCCCAACATCAGCTTCAAATATACGTTTTTTATTTAAACAGAAAGCTTTAATCGTTAGGAGAACATATCTTTTACCTTCTCAAAAAACGATTTATCAGATTTTTCCGGTTTTGGTACAAAATTTTCATCATTTTGCATGCGCTCAAAGAATTCTTTTTGTTCTCTATTTAATTCTTTTGGTGTCCAAACATTCACATGAACCAACAAATCTCCGCTGCCATACCCATTGATACTTGAAATTCCCTTTCCACGTAGCCTTAATATTTTTCCTGACTGGATTCCCGGTTCCAGCTTTATCCTCACTTTTCCACTTACGGCATCTATCTCTTTTGAACTTCCTAAAACAGCCTCTGAAAAACTAATATAAAGGTCGTAATGTAGATTATCCCCTTCTCTTTTGAGGGAATCATGCTCTATGGTTTCAATGGCCACCAATAGGTCACCTGGAATTCCATCTCCTGGTGCTCCGTTACCTTTTCCGGTAACCTTCAACTGCATCCCCTCTTCCACGCCTGGTGGAATTTTTATGGAAACGGTTTCTTCTTCTACTTTAAGCCCCTGTGCGTCTGCGCCACTTGGTCTTTTGTCGATAGTTTGTCCAGCTCCTCCACAAGTACTACATGTTGCGGAGGTTTGCATTCTGCCTAAAATTGTATTGGCAATTTTTGTGACCTGACCGCTACCGTTACAAGTAGGACATGTTTTATAGGTTACGCCATCTGCCTGTACTTTTCTTCTAACCTTTACTTTTTTCTCAACACCATTTGCAACTTCTTCCAAAGTCAATTTTACTCGAATCCGAAGGTTACTTCCCTTTACTCGGCGTTGTCCGCCACCAAAACCACCAAAGCCGCTAAAACCGCCGCCGCCAAAAGCACTCCCAAAAATATCTCCAAATTGACTGAAGATATCGTCCATATTCATACCGCCACCACCAAAGCCATTGCCGCCTTCAAAAGCAGCATGCCCAAATTGATCATATTTGGCACGTTTATCCGGATCACTCAGGATTTCATAGGCTTCCGCTGCTTTTTTAAACATTTCTTCAGCCTTAGCATCTCCAGGGTTTTTATCCGGATGAAATTCTATCGCCTTTTTCCTGTACGCCTTTTTAATTTCTGCAGCTGATGCGCCTTTGGAAATACCTAAAATTTCGTAAAAGTCCTCCTTCATATATTGTTAGTTACCAACTACCACTTTTGGGTGTCGAATAATGCGATCTCCAAGTTTGAATCCTTTTTCGACCACATCTATTATTTTTCCTTTTAATTTTTTACTGGGCGCTGGAATTTGGGTAATGGCATCATGCACTTCTGCATCAAAAACATCTCCTGCTCCTACCTTAACCTCCTCTAGTCCTTTCCCTTTAAGGGTTTCTTTTAGTTTATTGTTAATCAGCTCCACCCCTTTAACCATTTCTTTATCCTTGGATTTTGAAATTTCCTTCAACGCTCTTTCAAAATCGTCCAAAACAGGTAAAAGAGAAACTATCACCTCTTGTCCAGCGGTTTTAAAAAGCTCCATACGTTCCTTTGAAGTTCTTTTCTTAAAGTTCTCAAATTCAGCAAAAAGCCTTAGAAACTTATCCTTCTCCTTTGCCACATCCTCACGCAATTGGTCTTCTACAGACATTTCATTTTCCTCAACATCTGTATTTTCATCGCTCAGTTCAGGACTTTCCATTGTTGGCGAATCATTAAGTTCCGCTTCCATTTCCTCAACCTTACTTTTCTTGCTCATATAACTTGATTTTATTTCCTTTTGTGAAATGGCAAAAGTACTGCCAATTGTCTAAAAATGTCAAAATGTCACCACAAATCATAAAAAAATCCGCCCATGGCGGATTCTAATTTCGTAAGCAACCTAAAACCTTACACAAACTCCTTGTTTAGGGAAGTGGCCTTGGAATGGCTATGCTCGTCATTAGAAAGATATAACTGTTCAAGGGCAGCGCCGATGTTAGGATGCTGAAAGTTAAATCCTTTTTCCTCAATGCGTTTACAACTTACACGCTGACTTGCAAAGAGCAAATAGGACATTTCGCCCAGAACAAACTGCATTACAAATTTTGGAATATTGGGCAGTACTAGTGGTCTATTTAGAACTTTTGCCAACTCTTTTGTCATTTTGGAATTGGTCACAGGGTTTGGAGCTACGCCGTTAAAGGTGCCATTAAGACCTCTTTCAAGAATAAATACGAACATATGTGCCAAATCTTCAATGTGAATCCAAGATTGCCATTGGTTTCCGCTTCCAAAAGCTGCGCCCACATAATTTTGTATTGGTTTGGCCATTTTGGGCAAAGCTCCTCCTTGGGCAGACATAACAATTCCCACCCTAATTTTAGAAACATTAAAATTAAATGTATTTAGCGTATCTATTTTAGCCTCCCAATCAATGACCACTTTACCTAAAAAACTATCATCGACGGCGGTTTCATTTTCATCATAAAAGGTAAGAAGGGAATCTGGATAAATTCCAATGGCCGATGCTGAAACAAAAGTCTTGATTTTTGAGGAGTCGATTTCTTTTAAAGCATCGTGCAAAGTTTCCAGACTGTCTATTCTACTTGAAAGTACCTTTTTCTTGTATTCTTCTGTCCAACGTTTGGCAATGCTTGCTCCGGCCAGATTAATAATAGCCGAAACATTCTCAAAACAAGCTAAGTCTATTTCACCCTTGGCAGGATTCCAATAAAACCCTTGGAAATCTTCGGAAGAAACTATTTTTGCCTTTCGAGTGGTAAGGTAATTAACAGCAATACCTTTATCGTGTAACACCTCAACAATAGCGCTACCAACTAAACCAGTGGCTCCAGTAATCAACACCTTCATATTGTTATTTTGAAACAAACTTAGTGGTTTAACTCTCTGTTTTTGAGGCATTAATTTAGGTTTAACACAAATGTTTAAACTTTAAACAAATTTATCATAAAATCCCAGTACCAATTAACATGAAATTTGCAAAAGACCTAAGCTTTAATGGCTCTAAGCATTTCACGTTTTCCAGGCGGTCCTGGCAGGCGTTCTACAGTAAAACCTACAGCTTGTAAAGCCCTGCGGACGCTGCCTTTGGCAGAATAGGTCACCAAAACTCCTTTTGTTTGTAATGCTTCGTACATTTTTAAAAACACCGCTTCCGTCCATAATTCTGGTTGTACCCGTGCACCAAAAGCATCAAAATAAATAAGGTTGAACAGATTTATGTCATTTATCGACCTAAAATCCTTGTTCTGCTTTAGAAGCTGAAAAGTTTTTGCGATTTGAACCTCTTTCTCCCAAGGTGATGCATGCATTTCATCAAAATATTTTTGGTAATCCTCTGCTTCAAGCTGCGAAATATAATTTAATTGATCCACTTCCTCAGCGGCAACCGGATACGCTTCTACCCCAGTATAATTTATCTTAAGATAAAGTTTCTCGCTTTCCAAAAAGGTAATTAGGGCATTTAGACCCGTTCCAAACCCTATTTCTAAAATATTGATTTTGGTATTTGTAAATAATCGGAGTCCGTGTTCTATAAAAACGTGATATGCCTCTTGTATAGCTCCGTGCTTGGAATGGTATTGTTCATCCCAATCCTCAATCTGAATTGTTCTGGAACCGTCCCCCGTTGTTATAATTCTTCGCTTCAAATCACTTGACAATTAAAACACCCGAAGCTTCAAATCGGAGGGTACGTTTTGGGGCCTTAATTTTTGAGATTTCTTCCTTTGATTTCCCTGAATCTTCCGCATAATGTTTTTGTTCTTCAATGGAAACTTTCTCTGAAAACGCAATACCATTAAGAACTACTTTACTATTGGCCACATTAGTAGGAACAAAGAAACCATAGTCCTTAAATTTTACAAAAACCTGCTCGCCTTGGTCTAAATTTACCTTCATCCAACAGCCTTTGGCCTGACATACTTCCGCAATAGTTCCTGAGAATTGGGTAGCAATGGTATCTTTTATATTGATTGTATTCAAGACTTCTTCATATTGAGCAATATGTGTTGCTTTCTCAAACGGCTCTCCATAAGTTGCATAACTACCATTCTGTCCGTATGTCTGCATTTGAAAGAGTAAGAATATGACAGCTAAAATGTTAAATGTTTTCATAATTAAAAAAAATAAAGATTGTACTTACGAATTACATGATTTAAAATTAATAAAACATTAAAAACTTAGGATAATTAGCTAATTTTATCTGTTCAAATTCTTTTTAGCATGGGAACAATGACAAACACTTTGGTAGTAGAAAAAGCGAAAACTTCCAAAATACAGGATGTTGATTTTGATAATCTTTCTTTTGGAAGTGTCTATAGCGACCATATGCTTGTATGTGATTATAGAAATGGGAAATGGGAAGCACCTAAGGTTGTCCCATATCAACCCCTAAGTCTAGATCCTTCAGCGAAAATATTTCATTACGGACAATCTATTTTTGAAGGAATGAAAGCCTACAAGGATGAGGCAGGTGATGCATGGTTGTTCAGGCCTTTGGAAAACTTTAAGCGTTTGAATAAATCTGCAAAAAGGTTGGCCATACCCGAACTTCCTGAAGAGTATTTTATGGAAGGACTTACCACGCTTTTGCAATTGGATAAGGATTGGATTCCACAAAACCCGGGTAGTTCGCTTTACATTCGTCCATTTATGTTTGCTTCAGGAACAGGTTTTCATGCTTCACCAGCAGATGAGTATAAATTTATTATATGTACTGCTCCTTCCGGTGCGTATTTTTCTGGAAAAGTAAAAGTATTGATTGAAGAAAATTATTCAAGAGCAGCAAATGGTGGGGTTGGTTACGCTAAAGCTGGTGGAAATTATGCCGGACAATTTTATCCAACGCAATTAGCTATCGAAAAAGGATATAATCAGGTTATTTGGACTGATGATAATTCGCATGAGTATATAGAAGAAGCCGGTGCAATGAACGTTTTTGTACGAATAAATGATACTTTGATCACAGGCCCAACCAGCGATAGAATCCTTGATGGGATAACACGAAAAAGTATTTTGGATATTGCCAACGAAGAAGGTATAACTACTGACGTTCGAAAAATTTCCGTGCATGAAGTGGTAGAAGCAGCAAAAACAGGTGAGTTAAAAGAAATGTTCGGTGCCGGAACGGCCGCAGTAGTCTCCCCTATTTCCGCTTTTGGTTATAAGGATACAGATTATGATCTACCTGAATTGCAAAATAGCTACGCTTCCCTTCTTAAAAAGCGAATAACCGATATTCAGTACAACCGTGCAGCGGATACGTTTGGTTGGAGATACAAAGTATAATAAATAAAAAAGTGCCTAAAAGGCACTTTTTTATTTATCCAAAACCCCTTGTATATCGGGTTTAAAATAGTTAGGGCCTTTTAGCACTTTTCCATCTTCCCTATAAATAGGTTTTCCATTTTCGTCCAACTTGCTCATGTTGCTTCGTTGTATTTCAGCAAATACTTCTTCAATTTTATATTGCATGCCATGCTCCAATATAGTACCGCAAAGAATATAGAGCATATCTCCCAAAGCATCTGCAACTTCCACCAAATCATTGTTTGTTGCAGCTTCAAGGTATTCCTTATTTTCTTCATCCATTAAATTAAACCTTAATGCATTCTTAGAATCACCTAAATTAGCCTTGGGTTCATGCAACACTCCCAAGCCAAAAGAATTATGAAACAGCTCTACTGCCTTTATTTTACTTTTCATTGAATATGATTTGATTTAGCTTTGCGTAAAAATATAAAATATGTTCAGCACCGGACAGTTAATTTTTACCGCTCTTTTTGTAGTTGTGTTTATAGGAGTTATAGTTTCTACATATAAAAGGGATAAAAAGACACATAAAAAAAATTATAAAGGGGTTAAATGGGTTTTAATTTCCTTTGCCACATTCATAATAATATTATTTTTTATTAAACACTTTCTTAAAAATTAACAAGAATATTGGCTACGCCACAAAAATTAACAGTTTTACAACTTTAATCAGAGAGCAACTCGTATACTATAGGAAAAGACGTACTTTTGTTTAACATTAGTTTAGTAAATGCAATGGTAACATTTTTCAGCCTTTTATTCGTTTTGCTAGCCATCAACGCAGTTTTGTTGATTTTTAGTGTTAATGGTGCTAGTGAAAAGTTTAAACAACCAATTCAAAAAACTTCGGAGACTTCAATCACAAAACTATTCCCCCCACAACAGTCTACCGAAGCCGAATACAAGAAAGCAGTATAGTTTGTACCTTTGGGTATGAAACAGGTGTTTCTTGTTTTTTTAGGTGGTGGGTTCGGTAGCGTACTTCGTTACGTAATTTCCAAACCCCTAAATACTACACTTCAAAATTTCTTTCTAGGCACTTTTTTGGTGAACATTATAGGATGTCTTTTAATTGGAATTATTTTGGGACTCTCTTCAAGAAGCAACCTTCTTTCAACAAACACCACTTTATTTCTTGCCACTGGGTTTTGTGGAGGATTTACAACATACTCCTCATTTGCTTTTGAAAAACACAGTTTGCTTAAAAATAGTGACTTGTTTCACTTTTCTATGTACACAATTGCCAGTATTGCTGTTGGGGTTTTAGCTATCGCTTTTGGTTTATGGCTTTCAAAACTAGTGGATTAGTTATAAAATTCATTTTTACTACTTCTTTTTGTTAATATCTGAACATATTTTATAAAAACTCCTGTTTTCTGTTAAAAACATCGATTTTTTGATTGATATGTTAAGGAAAAATCATCAAATAATTAATAAAACTATATCCAAAATAACATACCCCTAAATTTTAGGGGGTATTTTTTGTATAAACATAAAAATTTGACACACTACCTCTAATTATAGATGGTCTTTGATGATTTAACATATATTTGGCATATCAATTAACTACTTAATTATGAAAAAAGTCGAGGCAATTATTAGGAAATCCAAATTTGATGAGGTGAAAAAAGCACTTCATGAAATTGAGGTCAACTTCTTTAGTTACTGGGATGTAACTGGAGTTGGAAATGAAAAACAAGGACATGTGTATCGTGGTATCTCTTACAGTACCTCAGATATACAAAGAAGGTATTTGGTCATAGTGGTATCTGATGACTTCTTAGAAAAAACTGTTGACACCTTGGTTGATACAGCAGCAACAGGCAATGTCGGAGATGGAAAAATCTTCGTATCTGATGTGATTGAAGCTTATAGAATTAGAACCAAAGAAAGCGGAAGCGCTGGAATTAACTAAAAACCAAAATAACTAACAATATTTAAAGATATGGACGCAGGATTATTTACAGCGAATAATGTTTGGATGATGATTTGTACCGGACTAGTGTTTTTCATGCACTTAGGTTTCTCTTTTTTGGAGATCGGTCTTACCAGACAAAAGAATACCGTAAACATTTTATTTAAGAATGTATTTATTATATGTGTTGGCTTACTACTTTATTATGTAGGCGGATTTAACCTAATGTACCCAGGTTTTGAAGATGGGGATATGGGCTTCCTAAAATTTGCAGGTTTTGGAATTGCAGCACCTGAAGGTGGTATGACTCCTGATTATGCGGATGGAGGATATACTTGGTGGACAGATTTCTTATTCCAAGGAATGTTTGCCGCAACTGCAGCTACAATTGTATCTGGAGCAGTAGCTGAACGTATAAAACTTGGTGGATTTATGATTTTCACCATAGTTTACGTAGGATTGGTATATCCAATTGTAGGTTCATGGCAATGGGGTGGTGGATTCCTTTCATCACTTTCTTATGGTTCAGCTGAAGGATTTTATGACTTTGCAGGTTCCACTTTGGTTCATTCCGTTGGTGGATGGGGTGCATTGATTGCAATCTTCCTTCTTGGAGCTAGAATTGGTAAATTCGGTGAAGATGGAAAACCAAAAGCTATTCCAGGGCATAGTCTACCATTTGCCGCAGCAGGTGTTTTAATACTTTGGTTGGGATGGTTTGGATTTAATGGAGGATCCGTTCTTTCTGCAGACCCAGAACTAACTTCTCTAGTGTTGGTAACAACTTCCTTGGCTGCCGCAGCCGGTGGTGTTTCCGCTTTCTTAACTTCTTTACTTGCGTACAAAAACTACGATTTAACAATGTTTTTAAACGGAATCTTAGGTGGTTTGGTAGGTATTACAGCTGGTGCTGATCAAATGTCTCCAAACGAGGCTGTCATCATCGGATTATTGGCTGGTATTATTATCGTAGCCGGTGTAGCTCTTATAGACAAATTAAAGTTGGACGACCCTGTTGGAGCAGTAGCCGTTCACTTGATCTGTGGTATCTGGGGAACATTGGCCGTAGGTATTTTTGGAAGCTTGGCAAGTTTTGATCAATTCTTGGTACAGTTGGCAGGTGTTGGAGCAGCAGCTGCTATGTGCTCAATATCAGCATTTATCATACTCTTTACCATCAAGAAAGTATCTGGACTTCGAGTTTCGGAAAAAGAAGAGTTGGAAGGTCTGGACATCCACGAACATGGAATGGATGCCTATGCAGACTTTAGAATGAATCAACACTAATAAAAAAAGGAAACGGAGCGTTTGGCAGAACGCTCCGTTATATAACCTTTTCAAATTACAAAACTCAATTAATAAAATTAAATGCTTCTCCAGAAGAGAGGGGCACCTAAAATATTACGATATGAAAACGATTATAAATACAAAATACATAAAAAATTTAGCTTTTGCCGCATTGGCACTATTGTCTACTGCTGCCTTTGCGCAGGACGAAGAAGAAGCGCCAAAATTTAGTATAAGTGGATCTGTTGATGCATACTATAGGGCAAACTTAAATGGTGATAATTCCACCTCTGAAAATGGAGATGGTAGTTTTAGCCCAAATGCTGCTCCGGGATCTTCTTTTGCAAACTTGCCAGGTTTTGCCCTAGGTATGGCTAATGTAGTTGCAAGTTATGAAGGCGAAAAGTCAGGATTTGTTGCAGATTTAGTTTTTGGACCAAGAGGTACGGATGCAATTTTTGCTTCACCTATCTATTCAGCTACAGGTGATATTGTAAATCAACTGTATGCCTATTGGAATGTAAGTGATGCCGTGACACTTACTGTAGGAAACTTTAATACCTTTTTAGGATACGAAGTAATTTCTCCGGTAGCAAACTTTAATTACAGCACTTCATACCTTTTCTCTTATGGGCCATTCAGCCATACTGGTTTAAAAGCAGATTTTGCTATATCGGATGACTTTAGCTTGATGTTGGCTGTAATGAATAGAACAGACGTTACGGAACTTAATCTAGATGGAAAATATGCATATGGAGTCCAACTCGGATACAGTGATCAATACTTAAATTTATTAATTGATAATGGAGCGTTTGAAGTAGATTACACAGGCGGCTTCAACCTGTCTGAAGATTTCTTTTTAGGAATTAATGCCGCTCATTTTAGCATCGAAGAGGATGGCGGAAGTTTTACAGGTGCAGCCTTATATCCTCAATATACTACTTCCGAAAATTTTACAATTGGACTAAGAGGTGAATATTTTATGGAGACTGACTTTTTTGGTGCAATTGGTGCATTTGATGCAGACGGCGATGCCAGTGTTTTTGCAGTAACACTTACTGGTAGCGCTACTATTGGAGATTTAATGATTAAACCAGAATTACGTTTAGATAGTGCTTCAGATGATTCTGTAAATTTTCTTGATAGCGACTTAGCTCCTCAAAAAAGTTTATCCTCATTTCTTATAGCAGCCATCTATTCTTTCTAGACCCAAAAAATACATTTTAATGCTAATAGAAAGCCTTACTCCTTAGGGATTAAGGCTTTTTTGGTCATTTTGAAGTCTTTCACTCCTGCTCTCATATTAGTTCTCAAATAATTTTGCCTTGGCGCTAGAGGGCAGGAGTACTTTAATTAAAATTTTTTATCTCTATAACAATTCAGCGTCACTTTTAAAATTTCATAACACAGTTTTTTCTTACCTTTTAAGAAGTATTAATCCTAAAATCTTAAAAATGAAAAAACTACTTTTACCCATTGCCTTCGTACTATTTTTGTGTTCCTGTAGCAATCAAAATGACCTAACAACCGCTCCTCAAAATGTAGATGCCGATGGCTCTCAATTTGATTCATCTCTGGAAAACACGGTTATTCCCGATTCACTTAAATATTTAAAGGACTATTTGATAGATGAACTAATGTTCAATGAGGAAGATATTGCTTATGGGGATAGTGAATTTATCATAGAAAATGATATGGTGATAAATATAGAAGGTTTGATTAAAATAATTGAGTTTAACAAAGGAAATGGTATTGATCCTGCCGCTCATTATGCAAGTAGTGGTTGCAGCGCTTTTTCTCCATCCCCTGTACGTGCGAACTTTTGTCCGGGAAGAAATTGCAGTCATGATGATGAGATTTATTACATTTCCGTTGATATCAGCGGCTCTATTCCTCAGGCCTGGAGACAGGCAACCATAGATGCAATGAATAATTGGAATAATCTCCAAAACAATCGTATGAATTTTATCCTAGAAGACAGAAATTGTGATATAAGAGCTTGGGACGGCATCGAAGTTCATCTATATAGTGAAAGCGACACAGGAGTAGCAGCTAGAGCTTACCTTCCCTCTCAAACACCTGGTTATAGAATTGAAATAAACCAAAACTATTGGAGATATCCAACCAATAACATTCCCGTTTTCGCAAGAATAATGACACATGAATTTGGGCATACTATTGGATTTAGACACACTGATGAAACAGATGGTTGTTTTATTTCTGGTTCCGCAAACACTGATGCACAATCAATCATGAATTCACAATTGAATGCAAACCTTGCCGGAAATGGTTTTTCAAATGCAGACATTACAGCACATGATATATTATATCCAAGTGCAGATAACTCAGCAAGAATCGTTGAATTCAATTGCAGGATATAAAGGAAAAATATTCATTTACTAATAATTCCCTTTGGCTTTTAGAGTTAAAGGGAATTATTTTTTCATAAAATCTTTTACTCCAGCCCTAACCAAGGTGCTGACATAGTTTTGCCTTGGCACTAGAGGACAAGAGTACTTTTTATTATACACGCAATAGGGATTATAGGCCTTGTTAAAGTCAATGATAATGGTATCCCCCTCTGGGATGGTTAAATCTATATAACGCCCTCCCCCATAGGTTTTGATTCCATTTGTTTCATCTAAAAAAGGAAGAAATAAATACTCTTTATATTCCTCTTGGTCCATCAAATCGAGGCTTTGGTAGATTTCAAGTTTATGTTTCGTCCCGTTCAATTCAAAATGGGCAATGCCATACACTACTTCCCGCCTCTTTTCTTTGGTCGTTGTGCCCATCAAAAAAGGAACCGCGTCAGGCGTTCGTTCAAATCTTGCTCTTACTATATAAGTGCTATCCGGTTCAAAAAAGTCAAGCTCTTCAAAAGTTTTTCGATATTTATCTGGTAACGGTGATGTATCAGGGTTTTTAAACGTTTCATTCAATTCTCGCTGAAACAATAATATTTCTTGTATTGCCTTCGATTCAATTTGAACCTTATCAACAGTAGAAGTGTGGTATTTTTTATCAGATTTACAGCCAACTACCAAAAATAACATTACACCAAATACATATTTCATATTGAAAATCTTTTCTATAAAAATAGTAGAAATCGTTCTTAATGGTACCTTAGCAGTAGTATCAGTATCTAAAAACCTTGACAAATGGTCAAAAACATTTGCATTTTTACTATTCTACTTTTAATTATTTCCTGCGGCCGTCAAAAAAAAGAGACCATAGCAGACACTGCTCAAAGAGTTTTTCCAAAGATGAATCCCAATAGATATAATGTCGCCTTTTTACTTATGGATGGTGTCTACAACACAGAGTTTACTGCTCCTTATGATATTTTTCAACATACCCAATACCGAAAGGAAATAAAGGCCATGAACACGTTTACGGTTGCCAATACTTTGGAACCTATAACTTCCTTTGAAGGAGTACGTATTCTACCGGATTTTGATTATACCCAAGATTCCATTCCCACTATCGATATCCTAGTAGTACCCAGTGCAGAACATCATTTAAACACGGATTTACAGGATACCATAATGTTGAATTTTGTCAAAAAGATGAGTAAAGATGCTTTGTTTGTCACTTCTCATTGTGATGGCGCTTTTGTTTTGGCCAAAGCAGGTCTGCTAGATGATGTGGTTTCCACCACTTTTCCAAGTGATATTGACACCTACAAAACCATGTTTCCACATCTGAAGGTCAAGGATAGCGTACTTTTTGTACATGATGGTAAATTTATTACTTCTGCCGGTGGAGCTAAAAGCTTTGAAGCTGCCCTTTATTTATGCGAGCACCTTTATGGAAAAGAGATTGCAGAGTCGCTTGCTGGTGGGCTTGTTATTGATTGGGATTTAAGTACTGTTCCAAAGCTTATTCTTCAATAATCTCGTAGCGCGCATCCTCTAAATATTGGGAAATCAACTTGTTGAATTTTGGTGTTATGCGCAACAATGCGGTATCTTCCAAACCGTATAGTTTTTCCGTATCCTTAAAACCTTTTTTTAGCGCTTCTTCCAAGTAAAACAAAGCAGTTCCGTAGTCCTCATTTTTAGAACTTAGGGATATTATTTTTAAATAAAATTCAAAATTATCCGGTTCCAATATCGTTTTTAACATATACAAAAATGCCAAGGCATCCTCATCTATTACTGGCTCCGATAGCTCAATTTCAATATTGTCTTCTGCCAAAGCGTTTACATAACCAAGCAATCTGTAACCCATCTCCTTTTCATTAGGGTTGACTCCGGAGATAAACTTTTGTATCTCGGTCATTTGATAATTCCACCAACCTAAATTATTGAAATTATGGGTGATGACATCCTCCTCTATGTAGTATTGATAATCTTCCTTCAACAGGGATTCTTTGAAAAAAGCTGCGCTTTCCGCTCTTTTCATTCCTCTAAAAACTTTATTTTTCCTTAGATTTTTTTGCACCTGTCTTAAGGAATCCATGTTTTTATGTACACTGTAAATCGACATCATTTCAGTCATATATTGCTCTGCCAACAATAATTTTCCAGAGTTTTTGAACCTGTTCACCTTGGCAATATCCTCTTTAAACGCGTTTTCAATATAACTGGAATCTTTGGCAACAAACTTCCTTCCCATTGCAGCTAAAGTGAACAACTGCAAAGCTTTTTTAAAATAACTCTGATTTGGCCATTTGCCATCATTTTCATCCAACAAAACTTGATTGGGATACCGAAATCTATCCAAAACCTTCTCCAGGTTAAGCATTTCTATGTAGTTGAAATTTCTCTTCCCAACAATTCCAATAAAATGAAAAGTACGCTTGCTGTTCAATAAATCCGTGTTCGCCATTGACTCATTAACGGATACAACCCCATTTACATTTCTAATAAAAATTGGAACCAGACTTGCCAAACGAGCTCCAGAATCTATTCCACCAGCATATACCCTATCTTTATGAATAGGGAGAATTTCGATAATTTTCCGAAATGCGTTGCTTGTGTTTACCATGTTGTCCGTTAACGAAATACTATCCTTTACCGAGGGAGCCGCAAGCACATAACCTTCTTTCTCTGCAGCGTGTACAAACATGGAAATGGTCTGTTTTGGCTTACCCTCCAAATCCATAATCAATAACAATGGCCAAAATTTATCCGTAGTAAAATCTTTTGGGAGGTAAAGGGAAAAAGTTTCTGCAATGGAATCGTTGATTGGCAAAGATTCTATAATCGTTCCTTTTTTAAGAACCATTTGTTGTGCAATTGTAGGTTGCAACAAAAATGTAATTAGAAAAAGTGAAATGTATATTTTTTTCATAATAGTTCCTCAACAAAAACCTAGCCAAAAAGAAAAACTCAATGATGCTACAAAATTAATCGAAATTTACACGCTAACCTTACTTGCTTTAATAGGGGCATGGTTCACAATATTGGAAAGCACAATATGGGTTCTGCATTCGCCATAGCTAATTAGTTCATCAATAAACTTTTCTAAATGTGATTGATCTTTGAGTACCACCTCCATAATAATATTTTCATTACCTGTAATACGATAACAATTAATTACTTCTTGAAAGGATTCTACTTTACTAAGAAATGGCTTCAGTTTACCCATAAACGCCCGCAACATGATTATGGCCTTTAATTGATGCCCAGCCAAAGTATATGAAACATTAGTTCGGTATCCTTCTATTATTCCAAGGTCTTCCATCTTTTTTACCCGTTCTGCAACAGCGGGAGGCGTCAACCCCACTTTGCGTCCTATATTGGCAAAAGATTCCCTAGCATTTTGCTGTAAACAACCAAGAATTTCCCAGTTTAACTCATCTATCTTCATATTTAAAGAAAAAACAAATAATACCTTATATTCAAAAGCAAATATATAAATCTACTTTTTAAACCAAAGTTACATTATCTTTTTCATATGTAATTTTATAGGTACAAATTGCTTTGAAACAAAATGAAGAGAAATTCCTTAAATTCTCTGGGTGTATACCGTAAATCATTGGCTTTGCGAGATTTGAGCGAAGCTGTAGCTACTTATTTTGCTTATAATAAGGAAATAATATCCTTGCGTAAAATTGACAGCTTTCGGGATGATATTACCCAATCCTTGATGACAGATGCCGTGCTTATTACCAAAGAGGTAGAACTTGCTGCACTCAGCAATTCGTATTCTGTTCGAATGAAAAGTATGACCTTTATAAATATCATGACCCGAAACATTTTGGCCTATTGTAATGGTCTAGAGAGAGATGGAATTAAGGAGAAAGAATACTTGAATCTTCTACGAAAAGAAATCAAAACGTTTAGGGGTTCCTTTAAGAAATGGAGGAAGTCCCTTCAAAACGGAAATGACTAGCTTATTTTCCTATTAGAAATCCTACATATTTCTCCTGTATTGACCCCCAACTTGAAACAATGCGTTTGTGATTTGACCCAATGAGCAATATTTTGTGACTTCCATTAATTTTTCAAAGAGGTTTTCATTATTGATAGCTGTTCGTTGAAGCTCTAACAATTGTATTTCCGTATCGGACTCGTTTCTACTATGTAAATTTTGCAAGGTTTCAATTTGATTTTTCTTCTCTTTGTCTGCAGCTCTAATAACCTCCGTTGGCAAAATAGTTGGCGAACCCTTGGAACTCAAAAAGGTATTAACACCAACAATGGGGTATTTACCAGAATGCTTCAAAGTCTCATAATGTAAGCTTTCTTCCTGAATTTTGGAACGCTGGTACATGGTTTCCATTGCCCCAAGAACCCCTCCTCTTTCCGTAATTCTATCAAACTCCAACAAAACTGCTTCCTCAACCAAATCGGTTAATTCCTCAATTATAAATGAACCTTGCAATGGGTTTTCATTTTTGGTCAACCCCAATTCCTTATTAATAATCAACTGTATGGCCATTGCCCTTCGCACAGATTCCTCCGTTGGTGTGGTAATGGCTTCATCATATGCATTCGTGTGCAAGGAATTACAATTATCATAAATGGCATACAGCGCCTGCAATGTGGTACGAATGTCATTAAAGTCAATTTCCTGAGCATGTAAACTTCTCCCCGAAGTCTGTATATGGTACTTTAACATTTGGGCGCGCGAATTTGCTCCATACTTTTCTTTCATTGCCTTAGCCCAAATCCTTCTAGCCACTCTACCTATTACAGCATATTCTGGGTCAACCCCATTTGAAAAAAAGAACGAAAGGTTTGGACCAAACTTATCAATGTCCATTCCTCTGCTCAAATAATACTCTACATACGTAAAACCATTGGACAATGTAAACGCCAATTGCGTAATTGGGTTAGCTCCGGCCTCTGCAATATGATATCCGGATATGGAAACCGAGTAAAAATTACGCACCTCATTTTCAATAAAATATGCTTGTACATCACCCATGAGGCGGAGTGCGAACTCCGTAGAAAAAATACACGTATTTTGTGCTTGATCCTCTTTTAAAATATCAGCCTGCACTGTTCCCCGTACCTGATTTAAAGTTTTTACCTTGATTTCGTCGTATACTTTTTTAGGTAAAACTTGGTCGCCGGTAACCCCTAAAAGCATTAACCCTAAGCCATCGTTTCCATTCGGAAGTTCTCCATAATAGCGAGGTCTTTTACTTTTTTTCTTTTTATATATTGATAAAATCTTCTGCTCCACCTCCTGCTCTATCCCTTTTTCCTTGATATATTTTTCACAATTTTGGTCAATAGCGGTATTCATGAAAAATGCCAATAACATCGGTGCGGGGCCATTGATAGTCATGCTTACGGAAGTCATTGGGTCACTTAAATCAAAACCAGAATATAATTTTTTAGCATCGTCCAAACAACAAATTGATACTCCGGCATTTCCAATTTTTCCATAAATATCTGGTCTATGGTCTGGGTCATTTCCGTACAGCGTTACAGAATCAAAAGCCGTTGAAAGCCGCTTGGCGGGCATATCCAAACTAACATAATGAAAACGCCTATTAGTACGCTCTGGACCGCCTTCACCCGCAAACATTCGCGTTGGGTCTTCCCCAACCCTTTTAAAAGGATATAAACCGGAAGTATATGGGAATTCACCCGGAACGTTCTCTTGCAAAATCCACTTAAGAATGTCTCCCCAAGCCTTATATTTGGGCAGCGCTACCTTAGGTATCTTGCTATGGGAGAGTGATTTTGTATGTGTTTCAATATTGACTTCCTTGCCTCTTACTTTAAATGAATATAGTTCAGATTTATACCTATTTATGGTATCCTCCCATTTTAGAATGGACTCCCAGTTGTGGGGGTCAAGGTTCATTTTTACTTTATCAAATTGAGTCAATAGCAATTTAATAAAGGGAAGTTCTTCATTCTGAACCTGTTTCAGAATCATCGCATGGTCAAGGCCAGATTTTATTAGATGCCCATTCGCATTCCCATCGGAAATGATAGATAGTATAGTTTGATGAATACCAAACAATTTTTGGGCTACTTTAGCTTGTCCCTCAACGTTTTTATCATAAGCTCTGTTATTCTCGGCTATTTCTGACAAATATCTGGTTCTAGAAGGAGGAATAACGAATACTTTTTCAGCTGCCTCATTTCCAACTTCAAAATTTGAAATCAACTTTGAGTCAGCTTTTTTAACCAAAGTATCCATCACTATCTTATAAAGTCTATTCATTCCCGGGTCATTGAATTGGGATGCAATTGTCCCAAAAATGGGCAAATCATCTTGATCAACATCCCATAGACCCTGATTTCGCATGTACTGCTTTTTCACATCACGCAAGGCATCCAAAGCACCTCTTTTATCAAACTTATTAATGGCAACAACATCGGCAAAATCAAGCATATCAATTTTTTCAAGCTGTGTAGCCGCTCCAAATTCAGGAGTCATTACATACAAGGATACATCACTGTGTTCCAGGATTTCGGTATCGGATTGTCCTATTCCCGATGTTTCAAGAATTATTAAATCAAAATTAGCCGCCTTAAGCACCTCAGCCGCCTCAGATACATGTTTGGAAAGTGCCAAGTTTGATTGCCTGGTAGCCAATGAACGCATATACACACGATCATTGTTTATGGAATTCATTCTAATCCTATCGCCCAACAATGCCCCTCCAGTTTTTCTTTTGGAAGGGTCCACGGAAATTATTCCAATATGTTTTTCAGGAAAATCACTCAAAAACCTTCGTACCAATTCGTCTACCAAACTGGATTTTCCCGCTCCTCCTGTACCAGTTATCCCCAAAACTGGAACATGACCATTTGTATTGTTTATCTCAGACTCAAAAACCTCAAAGCGGTCGTGTCTATTTTCTGCCAAGGAAATTAATCGAGCTATTACGTTTGAATCTTTTTCTTTAAGTAGCTCATTCAGTTTTTTGCCTTTGGTCAGCTTTAAATCAGGAACTTCCGTATCACAACGTCTCACCAAATCATTAATCATTCCTTGAAGCCCCATTTGACGACCATCATCTGGAGAATAGATTCGTTCTATTCCATAATTCATCAAATCCTTAATCTCTTCAGGAAGGATAACTCCACCTCCCCCACCAAAAATTTTAATATGATCGGCATTTCTTTCTTTGAGCAAATCGAACATATACCTAAAATACTCATTGTGTCCTCCTTGGTATGAGGTAATAGCTATAGCATTTGCATCTTCTTGGATGGCGCAATTTACAACCTCGGCTACACTCCGATCATGACCCAAATGAATCACCTCAACACCTGTGGATTGAATTATGCGCCGCATGATATTGATAGCGGCATCATGACCATCAAATAGCGAAGCCGCTGTAACAATTCTAATCTTATTTTTAGGTTGATACACCTTTATTTGTTCCATTAGCAATAACTAAGCTGTTTTTGCTTTGCAATTTACAGAAAATGCAACATATAATTGTTTTTAGTTAGAATTTTATAAAAATTAAAGTTAGTTTCAGTTACTTTTTTTGAATATCATAATTTTATGGCGTTAAATTAGAGGTATGAAACTCACTATACTTATACATTGTCCAGATCAATCTGGTATTATTAAAGCGGTAACAACATTCATCCACGAACAAAATGGAAATATTATTTACCTAGATCAGCACGTTGATAAGGAAGCTGGTGTATTTTTTATGCGATTGGAAAGTGAGTTTGAAGACAACATCCGTTTACCGGAGTTTAAAAAAGAGTTTAAGAAGGGACTGGAGGAAAAGTATCAAATGAAATTAGGGGTATATACCGATAGTGTAAGGCCCAAAATGGCTGTTTTTGTATCTAAGTACAACCATTGTCTTTATGACCTGTTAAGCCGATACAAATCTGGAGAGTTATTGGTAGACATTCCTTTTATCATGAGCAATCATCCGGATCTAAATTATATAGCCGAGCAATTTCAGATTCCATATTATCACGTTCCGGTAACCAAGGACTCTAAGGAAACTGCTGAAGAACGACAACTGGATTTATTGAATGAGCACAACGTGGATTTTATTGTTTTGGCACGATACATGCAAATTTTATCCTCAAAAGTCATTGATGTTTATCCTCAGAAAATAATCAACATCCATCACTCGTTTTTACCTGCTTTTGCAGGAGCAAAACCCTATCATGCAGCTTTTGAACGTGGTGTTAAGATTATTGGGGCGACAAGCCATTATGTAACTGCTGAATTAGATGCTGGCCCCATAATTGAACAAGGTGTTACAACAGTATCGCATTCACATTCCATAAAAGATTTTATTACCAAAGGGAGGGATTTGGAAAAAATTGTGCTTTCCCAGGCCGTGCAGCATCATGTGGCGCGAAAAACAATGGTCTATAATAATAAGACGGTAATTTTTTCTTAAATATTATTCCATAAGGCATATTGTTTTACTAATAACAGTAATTTCACTTCAACTATAAATTATTAAACATGAAAAAATTACTGCTTGGCCTTCTGGCCTTTCAGCTTATAAGCTGTACCGAACTGCAACAAGTTGTAAACCAATTACCACAAGGAACAACTGGCATTGGCAATGCTGAAATTGCACAAGGACTTAGAGATGCCCTAAATCTTGGAATTGAAAAACAAGTAAACAAATTGGCCGTTAAAGATGGTTTTTTTAAAAATGACCTAGTTAAGATTTTGTTGCCTGAAGAGCTAAAGAAAGTGGACAAAACGCTTAGGGATGTTGGTCTTAGCAGCCTAGCAGATGAAGGTCTCCGAATTTTGAACAATGCTGCTGAAGATGCCGTTAAGGAAGCCACTCCAATTTTTGTAGATGCAGTAAAGGGAATTACTTTTAGTGATGCCAAGCAAATTTTATTGGGCAATGACAATGCAGCTACAACATATTTAGAACAATCTACCAAGACTAAACTCTATGAAAAATTCAACCCAATTATAAAGACCTCATTCAGTAAAGTTGGTGCAGATAAAATTTGGAGTAATATAATAACCAAGTACAATAACCTGCCCCTTACCTCCAACGTAAATCCTGATTTAACGGATTATACAACCCAAGAAGCTTTGAATGGTGTTTATACTATGATAGCAATTGAAGAAAAGGATATACGGACCAAAATTTCATCTAGAACAACAGATTTGTTAAGAAAAGTATTCGCTCTTCAAGATTAGTCATAAAATTTTCCCGTATACGCAATAAGTTAAATATATCACCGTTCTTTTCTTAGTAAAACATGTCAATTATAACAAAATCCTAAAGTTAAATTAACATTGGTGTATAGCTTATAATTGAATTTTGCAAAAGATTATCTGAGTTAGCATTTTTTTGAGTTAGTTAGTTTAAAACCGGTGTTCGCGCCGGTTTTTGCATTTTATATGACCAATTTCCCATCAATACATTTGGGCCTAATCTGACGGCGAATATTGAATTCAAAAGAGTAAATTCTTATCGGGGCTTACGTTTTTTATGACTTATTTAACGTTTTGAATTTTCTAATTCTGTAATTTACTTAAGGAGCTAATTCACAATCAAAAAATGGGACATTCAAAACTACTTGTTCTTGTATGCTTGTTGTTCGTCATGTTCGGTTACGGAACTGCTTTTAAAATCAATGAGCGCTCTATATCGGTTTTGCCTATTTCATTTCAAGATTCTTTGAAATGGGCCGATTACTACTATAATATAAATAGATATCAAAAAGCAATCGATATTTATGAAAAAAACCTCAACGGTCAACCTGATCAGCAAAAAACGAGGGTTCTTAAAAAACTTGCACTAAGTAAGGCTGCGCTTAACATACCTGAAGAATCTGTAAACTATCTGGAGGACTACCTCATGATTGATTTTAATGCTGCATTTATTCAGCATGAAGGGTTTGATAACATTAGAGATTCCCCGCAATTTAATTTAATTTCTCAGCGCTATCTACCCCAGTTGGGGTTTTGGCCATTGGTCTATCTTTACGTCTCTATAATTGGGTTCTATATTTCGATTGTTATACTGATCAACAAAAACATAGACTTACAGGCAAAAATTCTTGTTTCTGCATTTGTTTTCATTAATTCCATTTTTATTTTACATATTTCAATAAGTCTTGCCAATTACCATTTCGAATATCCGCATACTTATTTAATGTCCATTTTGTTTTCGTATCTCTATGGCCCATTACTCTACTTTTATTTTAAAAGGATAACACTTTCCTATGTTTTCAAGGCCAGGGATTTACTACATTTAATTCCAACGGTTTTACTTGCACTTTATGTGATTCCCGTTCATATTCTTCAAACCTCCGATCAAAAACTGAAAATACTACTAGAAAGAGCAAGTCTTGGAGTTGATGCGCCAATAGACTCTGAGCTTTTAATTTTGATTTTGACAAAAGCAATTTCTTTAATGATATATGGTTTCTTTGTTCGAAAACTGTACCTTAAGAGTAAAAAGGACCAAACCCTTAATAGCAAAAGTAAAAACTGGCAACGGAATATTTATTACATCCATTTCTCCTATATTATTGCTTATATAACATTTGGGCTTGTAATAATTGTTTATAGTTTTACCGCTGCGGCCATTCATGTCCCAAATGTATGCATGGCGATTATGGTTCTTTTTGTAGGTTTTTCAGCAAGTGTTAGACCCAATTTGGTAAATGGTGTATTTGCATATACCCATAAGTTTTTTGATAAATACAAAAAGTCGGGACTTACCCCAAGTTTATCAAATGAATTGAAAGAAAACCTTATATATCTTTTTGCGGTTGAAAAAATTTACAGAAAAAACAATATAAACCTCGATATGGTGGCTCAAAAATTAAATACCACCCGCCACAACGCCTCTCAGATTATTAATGAGCATTTTGATGTTAGTTTTCATGAATTTGTAAATATGTATCGAATAACTGAAGCCAAACAACTACTTCAGGAAGACACATCACAAAGGTTGAACATTATCAATATTGCATACGAAGTTGGCTACAATAACAAGGTTACTTTCAATAAAGCATTTAAAAAGGACACCCAACTTACTCCAACAGAATATCAAAAAAATATGATAGGAGTCTAGTTTTGGACTGCGTAAACTTAAATCGGCTATGGAAAGGTTTATCAGGTCTTTCTAAGAATAGGTTTAAATAGGCTAACTTAATACATTAAAACAGCCCATCGGACAGTTACAATCATTCTTTTATATTTCTCTCCTATTCAATTTGAATTAGTCATCAACACAACTGGCGTCGGGCTGTTTTTCACTGTCTTTTATATAATCCGTCAAAAGCAATATTGACCACCTTATCTCCTTGTAGAACCTCCCAAAATTGTCTAACTGTACCATCATCATTTTTTGTCCAGGTAATTCTATTTATATAGCTTTTACCATCTTTTGTAAATTCATCAGAAGATAATATCATTTTATTTCCAATTCTATTACCTTTTAGTTTTAAATACGAGCCGCCGTTATCGACCCAAAGCTGTTCCCATTGCCTTGAAACAGTATTAAAAAAATTAAGGCTTGTTCCCGTGTAACCAGGTTTGGCACTGGTCCAGTTTTCACGAATAACACAACCGTTCTCTTCTTTGCTAATACTGTTCTTTCCTGCGATGTCTCCATTTGCGTTGGTCACCTCCCAGTTACCTACCCAAAAGTCAAATGCCTTATGTTCTTCTGAACAACAATTGCAAGATTGTTCATCTTGCGCACCGATGGAAAAAGAAATCAGAAAAACTGATATTGTCAAGAAAGGTTTCCAATAATTACTATACATTTTGCAAGTAGTTTATTACTTCTTTATTAAAGATGATAGGTTGTTCCACATTAACTACATGCCCGCAATCTTCAACTACAAATAATGTGGACTGAGCATGAGAATTAACCACTTTTTTAATGGTGGGCAAAAACAAATAATCCTCTCCTCCCATAATATAAAAGGTTGGAATCTTGATATCCACCGTTCTAAAAAAACGTAGTAGTGGGTTAATTTCGGAGGTTAACTTAAACCATCTTATAAATTCTTTTTGGTATAGTTTTTTGGCTTCTCTTACAAAAAGCAAACGAGATTCTTTGTGGTTTTTATTTGGCATGATCACGAATGCAAAAAATTTATACAACCATATATAAGGAACTATAGATTTAAAAATCACTCCCAACCTCATAAGTAACTGTGAGCGAAAATTAAGTTTCATAATTGCACCACCCATCACCATACTCTTTACTCGACCGGAATAGTTCTCAGCCAGATTCCGAATTAAAATTGTACCCAATGAAATTCCAATAAAATGTGATTCGTCGATTTTCTCATAATCCAAAACCTCCACGATATCAGTGGTAATGGAATCAAAAGTATACTTGTCATTAAAGGCATCCTTGATGTTGGGTTTTGAGTTGCCGTGCCCCCTTAAATCCAATAATAGAATATTAAAGTGCTTTTTAAAATCCCTAAGTTGTTTGTACCAAATTGTAGAACTACCTCCCGCACCATGAACAAATGTCACCCACTGTTCTGATGATTTATGGCGATACGCGGTATAATTAAGCAAAGTTGTTTTTTATAAAAGTACGTTAATTTTTTCCTTGAAAATGGCAAGATTATGGGCATCACGTTTTGTTTTTTGTTAATTTTTAGATAAAGTGCCTGATTTCTAGTTGTATAGACAATTCTCCTGTAGTCCAAAACCTTGTTTTCAACGTATCTTTGGTAGAACAAATCTTTAGAAATGAAAAATCAATATTGTAGAGTTGGAGCAGTTACTCCAATCACCAGCGGAAATCAGGCCATATCGGTTTTAGAATATAGATATCAAAGCTTCATTGAAAAAGCCGCTGACGCGACTTATATGGATACCAATTTGGGAGAATTTTTTAAGCAAAAGGCTCAGGCAATTAAAAAAATATTGGAAAATTTAGCTTAAACTGTTAATTCAGTTTGCGCAATTCAATCTCCATTTCTTGTTGCAGCCCTCTTGCTTTGTTATTTGCTGCCATAGCAAAATCCTCTCCTTGGGAAGCGTAGATTATTCCTCTTGAAGAATTTACCAATAAGCCAACGTCTTTAGTCATTCCGTAGGCACATACGTCCTGCAAACTTCCTCCTTGTGCGCCTACACCTGGCACTAACAAGAAATTTTCCGGAATAATATATCTTATTTGTTTTAAGTAAGATGCTTTGGTTGCACCAACCACGTACATTAGATTTTCTGAATTCTTATATGTTTTGGATACTTCCAAAACTTCCTTATAGAGTTCATGTTCACCAACATTTTTTGTTTGAAAATCGAAAGCTCCTTGGTTTGAGGTCAAGGCCAGTAAAATGGTGTGCCTATTTTCAAATTCCAAAAACGGTTCTACCGAGTCCCTGCCCATATACGGAGCTATGGTTATAGAATCAAAATTTAGGGTTTCAAAAAAAGCTTTGGCATATCTGGTTGATGTATTTCCAATGTCCCCTCTCTTTGCATCTGCAATAGTAAAAACTTCTGGATATTCAGCATTCAGATACTCCATCGTCCGTTCCAAGGATTTCCATCCGTTTAGGCCATAAGCCTCATAAAAAGCTATATTGGGCTTATAGGCCACACAGAATTGATGCGTGGCATCGATAATAGCTTTATTGAATGAAAAAATAGGGTCTTCCTCTTCAAGGAGATGTTTGGGTATCTTATCCAAATCTGTATCCAAACCAATACAGAGGAAGGAATTTTTTTGTTTGATTTGGGAAATTAAGTGGTCTATTTTCATTTACAAAGGTTGTCGACTGCGCCCGAATTGACAATTAATTCAATACTAGCTACTAATGCTAAAAAATCTCCGATGCTTCTTTTAGTTTTTCTGTGTTCTCTACCAACATTAATTCGTCAATAATCTTCTGCACATCACCATTGATAATATTTTGTAAATCATAGAGTGTCAGACCAATTCTATGGTCCGTTACTCGTCCTTGCGGGTAGTTGTAAGTTCTAATTTTTGCTGAACGATCTCCACTACTTACCTGAGAATTACGCTTGGCTGCATCTTCTTCCTGCTTTTTTGCCAATTCCAAATCGTACAATCTAGAACGTAGCACTTTAAAGGCCTTTTCCTTGTTCTTATGCTGTGACTTCTGATCTTGACATTGTGCCACCAAACCTGTCGGAATATGGGTCAATCGTACTGCGGAGTACGTCGTATTCACCGATTGCCCCCCAGGCCCCGATGAACAGAAAAAATCAATCCGTACATCCTTGGGCTCAATTTGCACATCAAAATCTTCTGCCTCTGGAATTACCATCACTGTTGCCGCACTAGTATGTACCCTTCCTTGGGTTTCAGTCTGTGGAACCCTTTGAACCCTATGTACTCCGGCCTCAAACTTAAGCGTGCCATAAACATCTTCACCAGATACTTCAAAGTGAATTTCCTTATAACCACCACTGGTCCCCTCGTTTAAATCAATAATATTGGTTTTCCAGCCTTTGGATTCGCAGTACTTGGCGTACATTCTATAGAGGTCTCCGGCAAAAATACTGGCTTCATCACCCCCAGTTCCCGCTCTAATTTCCATCACCACATTCTTCTCGTCCTCCGGGTCTTTAGGTATCAGTAAAAACTTAATTTCATCTTCAAGTTTTGGCAGTCCTGCTTTGGCTTCATCCAATTGCATTTTCGCCATTTCCAACATTTCAGCATCACTTCCATCAGAAATTATCTCTTCCGCTTCATTAATGTTGTTTGTTAACTCAATATATTGATCGCGCTTATCAACAAGCATCTTAAGGTCTTTATACTCCTTGTTGAGCTTTACATACCTCTTTTGGTCCGCTATTATATCTGGTTGAATTATAAGGTCCGAAACCTCATCAAAACGTTGTTTTACTATATTGAGTTTGTCTAGCATAAATCAATCCGCGTTAGGAATGCGAATTTACGATTAATTTGTACATTTAGTAAACGCTATGCATCCTTTACTACGCCTGAAAACTTACTATCTTATTTTTTTCTTTTATCGGATCATACTTCTTGTTTCCAGTATAATTGCTATTATTCTGTTTTATGTAAGAGCTCCTTTTTCCTCGGTCATGGGTTTTAAGTTATTGATGCTTGGATTAATTTTCATCATACTCCAAGAAACTAAGTACAGACAGGAACTGACCTTCTATCAGAATTTTGGCATCTCTAAAACCATGCTCTTCCTGATTTCTTTCATTTTTGATGTGATTACAACTTTAATTATCTTTCTAATCTTTTTTTTATTTGATTCTTGAAATTGATAACATAGAACTGAGCTTTGGGTCGAGAAAAGTACTTTATGGTATTTACTTGAGTGCTAGGCAAGGTGAAGTCACAGGGATTTTGGGAAGAAATGGAAGCGGTAAGACTTCCCTTCTTAAAATCCTATTTGGAAACTTAAAACCTAAGTATAAAACCATACGAGTCGATGGGAAGAATACTAAAAAATCATTGTTTCAATCAAACTCCATCGCATACCTGCCGCAACACCGACTGCTACCAAAAAATCTAAAAGTAGATACCGCTTTTAATTTATTCAATGCCGACTGGAACAAATTTATTGAAAACTTCAAAAGTTTTGAGATTTACAAAAAATACCGAATTTCCCAACTTTCAAGTGGAGAACTTAGAGTACTGGAAACCTATCTTATTATCACCAAAAAAAAGAAAATTATTTTACTGGATGAGCCCTTTTCTTTCATTGCACCTGTATATATTGAAAGATTCAAGGAAATTATCAACTATGAGAAGAAGGAAAAAATTATTCTTCTCACAGATCATTTCTATCGGGATATTTTAGAAGTGAGCGATACGATTTACCTGTTGAAAGATGGGTACTCCAAACAGATAAATACCCAAGGAGATTTGGTAAGAGAGGGTTATGTATTGCCTAATTCCCGATAAACGTGGTCCCCAGCGTAACAATAGAAGCATTTAGTCCATTACTTCTGTCGTACTTGCTAAAACGCAAATCAATGGTCTTTAGTCCAAAGGTCAAAATCTTGGTATTGGTGAAAATATCCTTGTACTGAATGCCAAAACCATATTGGTGTGCATTGTATTCGGACAAATCATAATCCGAAGTATAAAAATCGAATGTGGATTGCGCGTCTTCTTTCGCATAAAAATAATCGGCAGCGGATTGGGTGTAATAGCGGTATGTGGGATACAGGGTAAATTTGTCCGTTATCTTAACCGGTGCTTCAATACTTGCGGTATGTGATGTAATTCCCCAATCATCCCAGTAAAAACGATAATAGGTCCGTAGAACAATCATATCGGTGACATAATAGTTCAATCTTCCTCCAAATGGAATTTTAAACCTAGTGTCCGGCAATTGCTCCACATCATCAGCCAGCTGAAAATCATCAATGAAAAAATCTTCCGCATCCCCAAAATAAACCCGTTGAAAAGGTGTACTCAACAATCCATTTTGAGAGACCACATCCATGAAAAGTGATCCTTGCAATTTTTTGGTTAGGATTTGGGAAAAATTTAATGATACCGAATATGAGTTTCTATTCTCCTTTTCAAACACGGCAAAAACGGGATTGTAGGTACCATTTCCAACAATCCGATTATCAAAAAAACCATCCCGTAGTTCAATGGGGTAAATAGCGTTCCATTTATCTAAAAAGATATTTCCGCTAATGGTTACTTCTGTATTCTTTTCATTGAAAAGTCTGGAGTAACTACCACCAAAACCAACGGAAAAATAATCGTATTCCGTTGAAAAATAGGCATTAGCTGTCCATATAGAATTTCGGTCCTCGGAACTATGCTGATAGCTTGGATTTATATAAGCCAACAGATCCTTTCTTGATTCGCCTGATGAGGCATCAAAAGGAGTGGTATTAAGATTATTTCCATCCAAAGGGTTTACATTGCTGGAAGATGCCGATGTGTAGGCAGACAAACCTACATCAACAGTAAGAACATCATCGGCATTCATGGGCATTCGTAAAACAATGGTAGAGGTCGCATCTGTAAGCTCTTCTGTGCCCTCGCCTCCCGTTACCGCAGCATTCTGGCCGTCTTGACTGTAATAACTGAACAAAAAATCTATTTCACTTGTCTCTAGGACCCGCTTTTTATAGGAAGTATCGTTTTGTTGTGCATTTCCAAAACCAACGATGCATAAGAATGCTATTACGAAACTTATTTTTATGGGGCTTTTAAATTGTTGGAGCATTGGATTACCGTAATTTAAGTCTTAGGGTTTTGAAGTCTTAATTTTTAATTGCAGCCGCAACCACCACCTGTTTTTCCTCCATTGGCTCCTGCTGAAGCTTCTCTATAAATTTGAAAGTTCGTTTCAAAACGTTCAGATGCCCTGGCGCCCAATTGCATTTCAATATCATTGATATAGGCTTTATCGTATTCACGTACAGCAACACAGGAGCTTGAAAAAATCAATAAAGCCAAGAAAAAAAGAGGTTTCAACATATTTAAATTTACTGATTTTTATCGAATTGGATTCCGGTGCTTTTATGGATTTTGTTATCTGAATCTACCACCACCACCTCTACCCCATCAATTTGATTGACCATATGGATTCCACTATCCTTTCCCATAATAAATACCGCCGTAGCCAGGGCATCACATAGTTCCGCATTTTTTGCGAACACCGAAACACTGTTGACCCCGGTGGTAGGATAACCCGTTCTTGGGTCTATAATATGGGAGTACTTTTCATCATTCAGAATGATATATTTTTCGTAGTTTCCAGATGTAGCAACCGAAGATTCCACAACAGGTAACCAGCTAAACACCTTGTCTTTACTCAATGGGTTTGCGATGCCAATCAACCAACTTTCCCCGGTCACTTTTGTTCCCCAAGTGGTTAAATCTCCCGAAGCATTGATAATACCTCCCTTAACCTGTTTGGATATCAGAAGCTCCTTGGCCTTATCGGCGGCATATCCTTTTCCAATGGCACCAAAACCAATACGCATTCCAGGTTGTGATAGGTAAACGGTTTGCTCTTCTGAATTCAAAACAATTTTCTTGTAGCCGATTTTGGCGACAGAACGCTCTATTTCCGCTTTGGAGGGTTTGCCCTTCATGGTTCCATCAAACTTCCAGATGTTGTCCATTGAGGCATAGGAAATATCAAAAGCTCCGGATGTAATTTCTGAAATCCTTTTTGAACGTTCTATTAATCCAAACAGTTCCTGACTTACCCTCACGGGTTTTATCCCAGCATTTTTGTTGACCAATGCCGTTTCTGATGATGTATCCCACGAAGAAATTATCTTCTCTATCCGCTCTATTTCCGATACGGCCTCATCAATATTTATATAGCCAATGTCCTCATTGGGAGCAATTACAGTTATCTCGAACCGAGTCCCCATCAATTTCATTATTCTTTTTACAGCAACACCTTTGTTCTCCTGTCCCCAGGAAAACAGTAAAAAAAAGCTGCAAAAGAGTACAAGGAAGGCTCTCATTGGATAAAATCATTAACTAATGAGATATATTCCCCAGGTGAAGTTTTGGTGTTAAATCCAGTCTTTCCCAGAACGGATTCTTTCTTATCCAGTAGAACCACCAAAGGGAAATACCCTGTGGAATTGTATTTCTCCGCAAGAGTTTTATTTGCATTTAATTTATCCTGTGGAAGCTGGTTTTTCTTCTTTCTGGGAAAGTCAGCATTGTAGATTACATAGTTGGCCTTGGCATAGTTTTTAAACTCCTCCGATTCCAAAATTTTCTTTTTGAATCTAATACAAGGGGCACACCAATCTGAACCTGAAAACACCAAAACAATAGGTTTGTTCTCTTCATTGGCCACCTTAACCGCATCCGCAAAATTATCTTGCCATTGTGCATTTAGGCTACCTAAAAAAAAACAAAACACTATGGGAAATAGTGATTTCATAAACGTAAGGTTTAAAAATTATTCGAAAATGCGAAGGGTTGTTCCGTCCAACTCCGTATTATAAACTTTTATTGCTTTTGCTGGATTGCTATCAACTTGATTTAATGGGGTTCCGTCCTGATCAAAACGTGAGCCGTGGACATCGCAATAAAATATTCCCCCATCTTGATTTACAAAACGAACTTGGTCATAAGATTCGTGGCTACATACCTGACTAGCAGCAACAAATTCACCTTGAAGGTTTTTGGCTATAACAACCAAATTTTGCAAAATAAACCCACCATTGGTGGATAAGTTATCTGCTTCTGCCGATGTAAGGTCTATAGTGAAGTCAACTCCAATAGGTTCCTCAACAATAGTACCTGCAACTTCATCCTTGGAACAACCATGAACACATGGGAATGTGAGTGCAAAGGCTGCACCTGCTCCTAAACTCTTTAAAAATTCTTTTCTTTCCATAGCGCGGGGTTTATAGAGAGAACGTTAATTTGGGTTGAATCGTATGCTAATATTCAAACTTGCCGTATTCACTTTCGATAGTCAATTTCTTACCTTCCGCGTTTTCTACCCTACCAATAATTTGGGCATCTACGTTGAAACTTTTTGAAATGGATATGATATCATCCGCTACTTGCCTATCAACATATAATTCCATCCTGTGACCACAATTAAAAACCTGGTACATTTCCTTCCAATCTGTACCTGACTGTTCCTGAATCAACTTGAACAATGGTGGAACAGGAAACAGGTTATCTTTTATAACATGAAGACCTTCTACAAAATGAAGAATCTTTGTCTGGGCACCTCCGCTGCAATGTACCATTCCATGGATTTGTTTTGCTGAATATTGTTTCAATACTTTTTTAATGATCGGGGCATAGGTTCTGGTGGGCGACAGTACCAATTTTCCGGCATCGAGTGGAGAGTTGGTGGTGTCAGTTAATTTCGTATTCCCTGAATACACAAGGTCATCTGGTACGGCTGCATCATAACTTTCCGGATATTTTTTGGCTAAATACTTGGCAAAAACGTCATGTCTTGCCGAAGTGAGCCCGTTACTTCCCATACCTCCATTATATTCGGTCTCGTAGGTGGCCTGACCAAAAGAAGCCAACCCAACTATTACATCTCCTTCTTTAATACTGGCATTATCGACCACTTTAGTTCTTTCAATTCTAGCGGTTACCGTAGAATCCACAATAATGGTACGGACCAAATCACCAACATCTGCAGTTTCCCCTCCCGTTGAATGAATTGTTATGCCATGTTTTTCTAAATCGGAAATCAATTCTTCCGTTCCATTGATAATAGCAGAAATAACTTCACCAGGAATCAAGTTTTTGTTTCGTCCAATGGTTGAGGACAACATAATATTATCTGTAGCTCCAACACATATTAAATCATCAATATTCATAATAAGTGCATCTTGAGCTATCCCTTTCCAAACCGAAACATCTCCGGTTTCTTTCCAATACATATAGGCCAAAGAAGATTTTGTTCCTGCCCCATCCGCATGCATGACCAAACAGTGGGCATCACTTCCGGTTAGGTAATCAGGTACTATCTTGCAAAATGCTTTGGGAAAAAGTCCTTTATCAATGTTCTTAATGGCATTGTGTACATCTTCTTTTGAAGCTGATACCCCTCGTTGGGCATATCTTTTACTAGTATCTGACGACATAAATTTGGTTTGGGCAAAAATAGCAGAAAGCCATCAATTAACGATAGAATGATTTCTATTCTTTTAAGTGAAAGAAAGGAACGTACTTATTACCGAAAGTTACTTGACAAACAATAGTTCCCTGTACTTGGTAAAAGGCCATAAATCATCTGAAATTAACTTTTCAAGCTTATCCGAGTGTTCGCGGATGGATTCAAAATAAGGCTTTATGGTATTGCAATAGGCTTGGGCTTTTTTATTGATTGTTGATAGCCCGTTTGCACGTCTTCTAGCCGCTATCATATCATCCGTCAATTTTTTGATTTCAACAATATGTTCCCCTATTTGCTCCAAAATGTTCAGTTGACTCTCCGCAACCTTCTTATGGGCTGCCCCATAAACATCTTTTAATCCTTTAATATTTTCCAAAAGAATGTTTTGATAGCGTATTGCAGCAGGAATTATATAATTATAGACCATTTCGCCCAATACCCTACCTTCAATCTGAACATGAAAAATATAGGTTTCAAGCTCTACTTCTTGGTGCGCACTGAGTTCCACCTCATTCATAACCGACATCTCTTTGAAAAGCGCAATACTTTCTTTTGATGTAAGAACTTGGACCGCTTCTGGCGTATTCTTGTTATTGCTCAGTTTTCGTCTTCTTGCTTCTTCCTGCCATTCCATACCATAACCGTCTCCGTCAAAACGAATCCGTTTTGAGGTTTTGATATATTCCCGGAGTACATTGAAAACTGCTTCGTCCTTTTTTAGATTTTTTTTATCCACCAATGCATCCACCTCTTTTTTAAATTCGATAAGTTGTTTGGCAACAATAGTATTTAAAATGGTCATTGGTTTAGCGCAGTTGGTCTTTGCTCCCACTCCCCTTATTTCAAACTTATTTCCCGTAAACGCAAAGGGTGAGGTTCTGTTTCTATCCGTATTATCCAGTAAAATTTCTGGAATTTTACCAACCACATTGAGTTTCAGTTCCGTTTTTTCCTGCGGAGACAACTTTCCTTTGGAAACACCCTCCAACTCATCCAAAACATTACTTAATTGTTCTCCAATAAAAATGGAAATAATAGATGGTGGTGCTTCATTTGCACCTAAACGATGGTCGTTACTTGCAGAGGCTATGGAAGACCGTAACAGCTCCTCATAAGTATCCACTGCCTTAATGGTATTGATAAAAAAGGTTAGAAATTGAAGGTTCTTCATTGGCGTAGTGCCAGGACTTAACAGGTTAACGCCCGTATCTGTTGCCAAAGACCAATTGTTATGCTTGCCTGAACCATTAACTCCTGCAAAGGGTTTTTCGTGAAAAAGAATCGAAAAATTATGCTTATCGGCAATTACCTCCATGACATCCATAAGCAGTAGATTATGATCTACTGAAAGGTTGGCCTCTTCAAAAACGGGGGCAAGTTCAAACTGATTTGGTGCCACCTCATTGTGTCTGGTTTTAACCGGTATGCCCAGCTTAGTACATTCCTTTTCCAAATCACTCATAAAACTTAACGCCCTGTTTGGAATCACGCCAAAATAATGGTCGTCCAATTGCTGTCCTTTTGCAGCTGCATTCCCAACCAAGGTTCTTCCCGTCATCACAATATCCAATCTAGAATGCGCCAACGCCTTGTCAACCAAAAAATATTCTTGTTCCCATCCCAAAGTAGCATATACTTTGCGAACGTTCTTATCAAAAAATTGGGTTACCGCGGTTGCAGCTTGATCTACAGCGTGCAATGCTCTAAGCAAGGGAGCCTTGTTGTCCAATGCCTCACCGGTATAGGCCACAAAAATGGTTGGAATACAAAGTGTTGTCTTATAAATAAATGCAGGAGAAGTTGGGTCCCATGCAGTGTAACCACGAGCCTCAAATGTATTTCGAATTCCACCACTTGGAAAACTGGATGCATCAGGTTCTTGTTGAACCAATTGCCCGCCTTCAAACTTTTCCATTGCCCTTCCATCTGGAAGTATGTCGAAAAAGGCATCATGTTTTTCCGCTGTTGAGCCTGTTAATGGCTGAAACCAATGTGTGTAATGTGTCGCACCCATTGATAGAGCCCATGCCTTCATACCCTCAGCAACTTGATCAGCAATTTTTCTATCAATTTTACTTCCTTGAAAAATGGCGGATTTCACCTTATCAAATGCTTCCCTAGTCAAAAACTGAAGCATCTTTTCTTCATTAAACACATTTTTACCAAAAAGCTCAGAACGTTTGCCTGTTTCTTCAACATTCTGATAATTTCTTTTGCGACTTTCTACCAATGCATCAAATCTTGTTCGTGGCATACTACATATTGTTTAAAATACAAAGCTACAATTAACAATTTAATAATATATCTCACATATTTTACTTTTTTTTCATTTAACCCTATCCAAAACGGGGGTAATATAAATAATGAATAGTAGTTTGTGATTTTAACCCGTTAAAATAGAGATTATTGAATGAAAAACATATTTTTGTTAATCGTAAATTTGAGAACAAATAACTACCGGAATTATGAGTAAATCTAAATTAGAGTACATCTGGTTGGACGGATACGAACCAACCGCAAACTTGAGAAGTAAAACTAAAATTGAAGAAGATTTTAGTGGTAAATTGGAAGACTGTTCTATGTGGTCTTTTGATGGAAGCTCCACAAAACAAGCAGAGGGTGGTTCTTCAGATTGCCTTCTAAAACCTGTAGCTATATATCCAGATCCAGCTAGGGTAAATGGATATTTGGTTATGACGGAGGTACTGAATGCTGATGGAACACCGCACGAATCCAATTCAAGAGCCACCATTGATGATGAAGACAATGATTTCTGGTTTGGTTTTGAGCAAGAGTATTTTATCATGGATGTTGATACGCAACTGCCATTAGGTTTCCCAATTGGTGGTTATCCTGGACCTCAAGGTCTTTACTACTGTTCTGTTGGAGGTAAAAACACATGGGGAAGAGATTTAGTTGAAGAGCACGCCAACCAATGTATTGATGCTGGACTTAACTTTGAAGGAATTAACCAAGAGGTTGCTGCCGGACAATGGGAGTTTCAGTTGTTTGCAAAAGGTGCACAGAAAGCAGGAGATGAAATTTGGATTGCCAGATATTTATTGAACAGACTTACTGAGAACTATGGATACTATATTGAACTTCACCCAAAACCTATTAAAGGTGACTGGAATGGTTCTGGTATGCACGCCAACTTCTCAAATACAACCTTAAGAACCTGTGGTTCTCAAGAAACTTACGAAAAGATTTGTGAAGCTTTCAGACCTGTTACAAAGGAGCATATTGCCGTATACGGAGAGTTTAACGACCAGCGTTTGACCGGATTGCATGAAACTGCTTCCATCAATGATTTTAGTTATGGTGTATCAGATAGAGGTGCTTCTATCCGTATTCCATTGATGACAGTTGAAAAAGGATGGAAAGGATGGTTGGAAGATAGAAGACCAGCTTCTAATGGAGATCCATACAAAATTGCTGCTAGAATCATTAAGACTGTAAAATCTGCAGCTGTATAGTAAATTAATTGTTTATATATATTGGGCCACCCTTTTAGGGTGGCTTTTATTTTATGGTCAAATAGACAAATGTAACATAGAATAGCAGCAATATTATACCATCCCGCCATCCCAATCTCAGTCCTTTTGGAAAGAAAACCAAGGGTAGTATTAAAAAGGAAATTCCCAACATCCAGAAAATATCATTGGAAAGCAAGCCTTGGTCCATAACCACAATCGGAGTAATTATTGATGTAATTCCCAAAACAGCCAAAAGGTTAAAAATATTGGAACCAATCAAATTCCCAAGTGAGATGGCCTTTTCCTTTTTTATGATTGCGATTATTGATGCAGCCAACTCAGGAATGCTAGTGCCGACAGAAACAATGGTAATACCAATTATTCTGTCACTTACTCCAAATGTTGAAGCCATTCCCACTGCACCATTAATCAATAGTTCAGAACCTCCCCAAAGGGCAGTACCACCAATGCCCAAAAACAGTGCAATTTTATATAGTGGAAGTGGAATATCATCCTCAGGCATTTCATCCACCACAGCAGTTTTCTGAAATCTGAGAAGGTAAATCAGGAACAAAAACAAAAAGACGACCATGACAATACCTTCATACTGTTGAAGAACACCATCAAAATATATAAACCCAACAAAAAGTAAGGATGCCACCATCATCACGGGCCAATCCGTGGTATAAAAGCTTTTGCGAACATCAATACTTCCCAGCAAAACGGTAATGGCCAACACCAATCCTAGATTAGCAATATTGGAGCCCACAACATTTCCCAGTGCCAAATCAGGAAACCCATCAAGTGCAGCTTTAATACTGACAATAAGTTCAGGTGCTGATGTTGCAAAAGAAACCACGGTCATCCCTATAACAATTTTTGGAATTGCTAGACGAAGTGATAGAGCAACTGCCGCTTTCAACAACCAATTTCCTCCTAAAATAAGAAGTACAAGACCTATGATGATAAAAAGAAGGTTTCCCAAGAACTAGAATTTGCCGTAAATATAAATGAAGATTCGCTGTTGTGAGGGGGTTATTCAAAAAAATAAAAACTAAATAAATAGTTAAATAACTATAAAAATAGTTGTTTAACTAAAAATATAGTAATATGTTTGGATTCTAAAAAAATACAATGCAAAAATTAACCAATAAGGAAGAAGATGTGATGAAAATTCTCTGGAAGCTTGAAAAAGCTTTTGTAAAAGAGATTTTAAAGGAAATAGAAGGTGGCAAACCACATTACAACACGCTTTCCACCATAGTGAGAAACTTGGAAGAAAAGGGATATGTTGGGCACGAAGCTTTTGGCAACACCCATAGATATTTTCCGATAGTTTCAAAAGAGGCCTATAGAAAGTTATTCATCAATTCAACCATCGCCGACTATTATGATAATTCATATAAAAGTTTGGTGTCTTTTTTTGCGAAGGAGGAAAAAATATCGGTTGAAGAACTAAAAGAGATTATAAATCTTATTGAAAACAAGGGTTAGATGGAAGCTTTTTTAATTTATCTGTTAAAATCTGCCGGAGTACTAACGCTTTTCTTTGGCTGTTACTACTTATTTTTAAGAAAAGAAACCTTGTTTACTGCCAACAGATGGTTTTTGGTTATTGGATTGGTTACCTCAGTAATCCTCCCATCCATGAATCTCACCACTACAATTACCCTCTCCACCGAAATGATGGCAGGGACAAATTCAACCATAGAAAATGATGCCATTATAGGTGGCCAATCCTTTTCTTCTCTGCGAAACTTTTTAATTTTAACCTATTTTTTAGGGGTTGCCATATTCTTAGCACGCTTTGCAGTACAAATTCGGTCAGTGCTTAACTTTATACAATTGGGTAAAAAGAAAGTCTCGGAAAATCTGATTTATGTTGAAAGCTCGATGGATGTTCAACCTTTCTCCTTTTTTAAGTATATAATCTATAACCCAAAAAAACATTCTGAAAAAGAATTGGAATCCATACTTGCGCATGAGTTGGTGCATGCGACTCAAAAACATACGGTCGATATACTTTGCGTAGAGCTCATTTCAGTATTTCAATGGTTCAACCCTTTTGCTTGGCTTTACAAAAATGCACTGAAGCAAAATCTAGAGTTTTTGGCGGATGCCAAAAATAGTTCCTTAAAAAAGAATAGGAAGCAATACCAGTATATTCTGTTGTCACAAAGTATATCCAAACAGAATTTATCTATAGTAAATCCATTTTTTAATCCATTAATCAAAAAAAGAATAGTTATGATCAATCAGACTCCCTCAAAAAAACATAAAACCCTAAAAAGTTTGGTTATTTTACCCTTATTGGCTCTTTTTCTTGTTGGGTTCAATACAAAAAATGTGTATCAGTTTGAAAATGCGGACGGCCCTACATCTGAAAATACCAAAATCGAACTTATTATCGACAAGGATACTTCTAATGATGAGCTTGTCAAAATGAAGTCAGATCTGGCGGAAGATAAAATCGACTTTTCATACACGCTTCAGAGAAATGACAAAGACGAAATTACTTCTTTCTCCCTTAGTGTTGAAGGTCCAAAAAACTCGGCCACTTTAAATAGTTCCAATTCCAATTCAGCAATTAAACCCATGTATGTCATTGTCGACCTTAACACCAATGAAATAGCAATTGGACAAGGCAATAAAACTTCATTTCAGAACAAGTCTTCATCATTAGATGTTTATTCTGATAGGCATTCCAAAAAAATCAAGATTCAGGAAGTTAATGGAGGTGAAGAGCCTTTATATATAATTGATGGGAAGGAATCATCGAAATCCATAGCTGAAGGTCTGAATCCAGACAAAATAAAATCAATAAATGTATTCAAAGGAGAACAAGCCATTCAAAATTATGGTGAAAAAGGAAAAAATGGTGTAGTCCTTATAACACTAAAGCAAAATACTGACCCACAAATAAGTGTGGTGGGATACGAAAACAGTCCCTCCCCCCTTTATATTATAGATGGGGAAGATTCCACAGTTTTGGACATGCAACAACTAGATTCCGATGAGATAGAATCAATGAACGTACTAAAAGGGAAACATGCTATTATGACTTATGGTGATAAAGGCAAAAATGGTATAGTTGAAATCACCACCAAAAAATACCTGCAGAATAGCAATAACTTGTCAATGCATAACGTAGATGAATTAACACTGAATACGGAAAAGTACAAGGGCTATCTATATATTATTGATGGAAAACCTTCTTCCGAAAAAGCCCTTAAAAAAATGGAACCCCTTGCAGTGGAATCCATGCACGTTTTCGGAGGCAGCCAAAAATTGATTGACAAATATGGAAAAAAAGCAAAAAATGGAGTGATTGAAATAGTCACAAAAAAGTAATAACACTAAAAAACAGATTTAGGGAGATTGGAGTATAGGGACAACAATACCAGCCAAATGCATAAATCATATGAAAAAAATAGTCTTATTTCTTTTAACATCTTATTGTACAATCCTAGTAGGTCAAGAAAAGTTAAAACTGAATGGATTCGTTAAAGGTTACAAGGGCAAAGTCAAACTTATCCTAAATATTATCAAACCAACCCATGAAACGGACATGATCAATGAAGAGGTTCTTTATATGATTGATGGAAAATTCAGTATTGAAAAGAAATTAACCGCACCAACCTTGCTTTCCATTAGAATTCGCCCTGAAATTTCAGGAAATTTTCATCCAGGCTTATTTGAATCCACATTTATTTGGGTCGACAATAGGGAAATGACCCTAACAGGAGAAAAGGGAAATTTTGAAAACTGTGATGTGTCTGGTTATTTTCTCGAAGAAGAACATAAAAGAAGTAAAGCCTTCGTCCAAAAAAAATTAACTCAACACAAAGCAAAAATTGATTCTCTTGCCAAAATATCCACAAAGGATGCAAAAAAACAATATGACAGACTTAAATCTATTAATAAAATCTATTTAGAGAACAAATATCAATTGGATTATTGCTATTTGAACCCACAATCCTTTATTTCAACTTATAACTATTCATGGTTCGTAAAATGGATTCCCCAAATGGTCCCAAAATCCAAAGCCGCAACATTTTATGCCTCCTTAAGGGATGAATTTAAACATAACATCTATGGAAAACAGATTAAGAATTACATTGATAATATTGCTGTCAATCCAAAATTGAAAATTGGGGACAAACCCTATCCTTTTGCATTACCCGATTCAACCGGAACAATTATTTCACTTAATTCCTTGAAAGGAAAAGTAATTTTGCTAGACTTTTGGTCATCCTCCTGCGGTCCATGTAGAAAAGAACACAGAAATTATACTGAGCTTCATGATAAATTCAAAGCAAAGGGATTTACAATACTTTCCATAAGTCAAGATAGAAATAGAAAAAACTGGACAAAGGCCATGATAAAAGATAATATGATATGGCCATCTGTCTGGGACAAAGAAATGAATATTTCCAAGTACACCTATCTAGTATCTGGCATACCACAAAATTATTTAATAAATACCAAAGGGCATATAATAGCGGAGAACGTTAAGGGCAAACATTTGGGGAAAAGTTTAGAAAAACTTTTTCTCTATAAATAATCTATAGTGCCTAATCCAATAATAATTCAATTCCAGATAGCATAATAATTACCTCTGAATGTCAGGATGAAAACAATTAAAAAGTCGCTTTAAAAGCATTAAGCTTAGTCATAAAAAAGACTCCTTAAAAAAGGAGTCTTTTTTATTTGAAAAACAATGAAATTGCCAAAAAACATACTTTTTTAAACGAAAAGCCCCTTGGTTTTCAAAATTAGGTTAAAAATACCTCTTCAATTATTACATTTTATTATTTAAAATTACATTTTATATTTCATTTTTAAACATTATTTAAGGAAGTCACATAAATTCTAAATTCTATTTCATTTTTTAACCTACAATCTTGTATGCAATTGTATTGATTTTGCTCCAAAAATTTGGAGACATGATAATTCTCATTTTATATTAAAAAACGTAACCGGTTCACAACAGTTTTATTAACCCTTAAAATCAATCAACACAATGATTACAATTGTCAAGTTTATGGTGATGTTGCTCATACAACTCATCGAGTTCATTTTTGTCTAACCTTTAAAACCAATCGCTATGATTACTTTATTTGGGATACTGATTATACTTTTAGGAATTGTTACACTGGTTACAAAACCACTTCTTATTTTTCCGCGCCTATTTTTTGAAGAAAAGCAATGTCTTCCTCCACTGTCAATAGAAGTAAACTGGTAGCTGTGCAAAAAACAGGGCTTGTAATGCAATGGTGTCCATTCCAGCTCCCATCCGCATTTTGAATCTTTAGGATACGTCCACTCATACCATCATACCATTTTTTCCAATCATCATCCTTACTCACCAACAAAGATTCACCAGTTTGCAGGTAACTTAAAAACTCTTCTCCTCCATTATTCCCAAAACCATCCAAAACCTCATCTCTTTGGGCCGTTTTCTTAGCAGATTCGTATACTTTATAGGCAGTACCATATTTTTGAGCTTCCCCTTCTACATATCCTATTTCTTCCAAGGTCTCCGCATTTACTACGGCATCAACTGCTATCCTACCCTCTGCCTTAGCTTTGTTAATATCAGCTTTAGCCTTCCTTGCCTCTTTTGCACTGGCTCTTACGCTACCACTGACAGCATACAACATGATTCCTGCTCCGTCATCAGTTTTAACCGAACCGTCTTCCTCATTATAATTGTCTTTTTGATATTTTCTTGACCTTTCTAAAACCACCTCATCCACTGAAGCTCCTGCCGCTTGGGCCGCCTCCAAGGCACTATTGGCCATTCCGCTCTGCAAAACACCGGCCCAACCTGCACCTCTTTGTTTTCCATGCGCATCCGTCCCATTTTGAATATGCGAAATACAAATATCCAAACAACGAACAACCCTTTTTCTATCCATACCGGATAGATTTCTGTCAAGAACATTAGAAAGGAACTGTGCCGCAAGAACAGCATCAATATTTTCGCCTAGTTTTGTCTGAATCTGGGTATTTCTAACTTGAGTTATGTAAGGACTGTCATCATTTGTATGCTCTATGGTGTTTAGTAGATAATCCAACGCATTTTTAAGATTTTGAGCATGAACACCTTTTTTTAGTGTCGTACCGCTCCTTAACAATGCCATACCCACCATAGCAGTGGTAGCAGGGTCAGCCTTTACAGCATGTGGGTCTCTTACGTGTTGGGCCGAATGGCCACCAGCTCCATAGCCTCCGTTGGGCAATTGGGCCTCGGATAACCATTGAAGTCCATCGCGCACTGCTAGTTGCAGGTTCTGATCAGACTTGTATCGATTAAAACCTTCGGATGATTGTTCACCCATTACGGTCATAAATACACAACCCTTCTCAGGTTGTAACGTTCTTTTTGGCGCAGAAGCCATTAGCGCAACATAAAACACTATCCCAACCAATGTCAGGGCAGGTACCAATATAAATTTCAGTTTTGTCTTCATCTTTAAAAATTTTAATTTTTTGTTGAAGCTAGACAAGGTAATCCGCCCAAAAAATGCGTATTGAGTCTAATCAATCTTTGACTGAGTGTACCCGACGTTTTATTGAGTGAAAATTTTATACAGGTCTTTTTTGGTTCTATTTTCAAAAAGTATTTGAACGTTTAAAAGAACACAGCAATGATTGATGGGAGAGTTCCCGTTCTGGCTGGACTCTTTTTTAGAAAATTTTAGCAATTTGATATATTCATATTTTGTTTGATATACCTATTTTACATTTTTCTAACAAATCATACTTAAATTAATGAAAAAAATAACAATTTTAATTCTTGCCCTTGTTGTTTTTCAATCCTGCAAGGAGAAACCCAAAAAAGAAGAATCTGCTACCATCAGCGCCAATTTTAGCACTTTATTGGACAGCTATTATGAAGATGGGTTAAAACTAAATCCCATAACCGCCACATTGGCTGGTGATCATCGTTATGATGATGTATTTACAAACGCCCTTTCAGATGAGTTTGAAGAAAAAGTAAAAACTCACTTTGAAAACTATAAAAATAAACTTGCCGCATTTTCAGATGAAAACCTTACAGAAAGTGAGCAAATGAGCAAAGCTATTTTGGCCTGGGAATGCGATATCAACTTAAATGAATTCAACTTTAACGCAAATCTCACTCCAATTGACCAAATGTGGTCCACCAACCTATTTATGGGGCAACTAGCCAGTGGTTCCAGCGCACAACCTTTTGCAACTGTTGAAGATTATGAAAAATGGATGAAAAGAGTGGATGGGTATCTAAAATGGATGTCCAGCGCTGAAGAAAAAATGAGAAAGGGAATGACCAAAGGTCATGTACTTCCAAAATCATTGATCAAAAAAGTATTGCCCCAACTACAATCCCTTACTACAAAAGATTTGGACAAGCACCTCTTTTATCAACCAATAAAAAAAATGCCTGAAGGTTTTACAGAGGATGAAAAAACTGCTTTAACAGAAGCATATGAAAACATGGTGAGCAATAAAGTAATTCCTGCGTATCAAAAACTGTATGATTTTATGAAGGATGAGTATTCAAATGCAGGTAGGGAATCTAGCGGTATACAAGGAGAACCAAATGGTGATGCTTATTATACGCATCAAATAAAAAAATATACCACCACCAATATGACAGCTTCAGAGATTCATGAACTGGGTCTAAGTGAGGTTGCAAGAATACGGTCCAAAATGGAAGAAATTAAAAATCAGGTTGGTTTTGAGGGAGATTTAAAAGCTTTCTTTGATTTTGTTCGAAGCAACAAAGAATTAATGCCGTACACAAACCCTCAACAAGTAATCGATAATTTCAATGCTATTCATGACCGCATGAAACCACAGATAGAAAAACTGTTCGATGTAAAACCAAAAACTCCTTTTGAAGTTCGCCGTACAGAAGCATTCAGGGAAAATTCGGCTAGTGCGGAATACAATCCAGGGTCATTGGATGGTACCCGTCCAGGTATTTTTTACACGCCTATTCCCGAGGTTACCAAATACAATGTGTACTCAGATGAGTCCTTGTTCTTGCATGAGGCTATTCCCGGGCATCATTATCAAATATCCTTAACGCAAGAAAGCGATGTGCTTCCAAAATTCAGGAAAACACTTTGGTATAGTGGTTATGGCGAGGGATGGGCACTTTATAGTGAATCTTTGGGGACAGAATTGGGTCTTTATATAGATCCTTATCAACTTTTTGGTATGCTTGGGGCAGAAATGCACAGAGCGGTTCGTTTGGTTGTGGATACCGGCTTGCATTCCAAAGGATGGACACGTGAGGAAGCCATTCAATATTCTTTGGACAATGAGGCTGAATCCGAAGCTAGCATCACTTCTGAAATTGAACGTTATATGGCCAACCCTGGACAGGCATTATCCTATAAAATTGGTCAATTGAAAATTATTGAACTCCGTGAAAAAGCAAAAAATGCCTTAGGAGATAATTTCGATATTCGTCAATTCCATAATCAAATTTTGGAAACCGGATGTGTTCCGCTTGCATTGTTAGAGGATAAAATAACTAATTGGATCAAAGAGAATAGCTAAAAATATAAGAGGGTGTTAAAGCGCCCTCTTTCTTTTAGTTGTAAAGGTTGGGAAACTACAAACTTGGTTATATTTGTATGACCAATATTCCAAACAATGCTCTATAAGCTTTTAGCTAGGATCAACAAGGCTATCCTTCCTTCATATTCCAAAAAAGGATTGGATTTGTCCAAAGCATCCAAGTTACAATTGGCAATTATTGGTTGGCGCTATTTTGTGACTACAAAGGCGCTGGATTAATAATTGAGCAAAGCCTTTATATCATAACCATTCAACTTATCTGCACCATTTAAAAAAGTAAGCTGGATTAAAAAATTACATTGCACCACTTCTCCCCCCAATTTTTCCACTAGTTTGCAAACTGCATTTGCGGTTCCACCAGTTGCCAACACATCGTCATGTACCAATACTTTTTCGCCCTTTTGTATTGCATCCGTATGAATTTCCAGGGTGTCCTCACCATATTCCAAGGAATAGGATTCCGAAATTGTTTTATATGGCAATTTTCCTTTTTTACGCACGGGAACAAAACCAGCATTGAGTTTTGATGCAATTAAGGGTGCGAAAATAAAACCTCTGCTATCCACACCAACCACCTTGTCAATAGCATAATCTTTAACCATATCGCAAAGTGTTTCACAAGCTTGGGCAAGTGCTTGAGGATCTTTTAAAAGAGGGGTGATATCCTTAAAAACGACACCAGGTTGAGGAAAGTCTTGTATATCACGAATGTAGCGTTCAAAATCCATTATTTTTGGTTATGAGGTTTTGTCGTAAATTTAAAAAGAAATATATTTGCACCCCATTAAAAAGGCCTCGTGGCGCAACTGAATAGCGCATCTGATTACGGCTCAGAAGGTTACAGGTTTGAATCCTGTCGAGGTCACGAATCAATTAAAAAGCAAGCAAAATTATTAAGCTTGCTTTTTTTGATTTTGAAGGTTTTTGATTTTCATAGTTGAGTTTTGCCAGAATGTTCGAGCGAAGTGAAGAAAATCCTACCGAAATTATTCCAAGCTTTTTAATCCTTTAGCAGTCAACAACAAAAGTATTATTCAAATGCAGTTTGGCATACTTCTTACAAGTTCGTCAAATAGAATTTTGATTGTTATAAAGAATCGGTTAAAACTATCCCATTAAAAGACCCTTTTAATAGCGTTATAAGGAAATAGCAATAAACTACAAATTCATCATAAACAGCTTTTGCCCGTCATCTACATCATAAAGTATTGAATATCAGTATTTAACATATATTTGGGCAATATTTCCCAAATTACAGGTATCTTTGTAAAGTTAAAATTCGGAAAGCCCCGATTAATTTTGTCTTCTCAGATTCAATATTCTTTTCCAGCTCTCTCTTTTTTTCAGCAATAGTGCAAAAACACTTTAAAGCCCAACATTAGTTGGCGGCACTGGTTTTGAACATTCATTTGTATTTAGAATGAATGTATTCCAATCGTCGCTAAACCTGTTCAGGTTCGTCCTTATTCTTTAAACTACGTTTGTGAATTAGGATTTAAAAACGAAATCAATAATATCAAAAATCCAGAATTTTCAGAAAGAACAAACTCTGCTTTTTCAAAAACATTGAGAAGCAGGGTCAACCAGTATTTCAAGACGAACAACACGAGTAAGCATGCGAACAAGAGCATGGTTGTCAAGACGATAGTAATGTTAACTGTATTCATTGTACCCCTAATCCTAATCAATATTGGTGTTGTTACTGCCCCATGGTTGCTTTTTGCTTTATATATAACCAGTGGAATTGGTATGGCCGGAATTGGTATGGGCATTATGCACGATGCCATTCATGGTTCATACTCCAAAAATAAAAAGGTGAATACATACCTAGGTTACACCATGAACCTAATAGGTGCGAATGCAACGGTATGGAAAATCCAACATAATGTACTGCATCATACCTATACAAACATAGAAGGAGCGGATGATGATATAAATGCACCTTTTTTCCTTCGTTTTTCCCCACACGCAAAAAAAAATGGTCTCCATAGGTTTCAATACCTATATATATGGTTTTTTTATGGCCTCTCCACAGTCTCGTGGGTGACTGCCAAAGACTTCATAAGACTAGTCCGGTATAGAAAAATGGGGTTCTTAAATAAGAAAAATGAGTTCAGAAATGAACTTGTAAAAATTATAGGTTGGAAGCTATTATATTATTCATATGCTTTGATTATACCACTATTAATGGTACCTATTGCCCCATGGATAATCATTCTTGCCTTTCTTAGTATGCACTTTGTTACAGGGTCACTTATCAGTATTGTATTTCAGGTAGCGCATATTATGCCCAATACGGAATTTCCCCTACCAAATGAAAATGGAGTGATAGAAAGTGATTGGTTTACACACCAATTGGCCACCACTACCAATTTTGCGCCCAAAAGCAGGTCTTTTTCTTGGTTGATTGGAGGGCTGAACTATCAGATAGAACATCACCTGCTGCCCAATATCTGTCACATACACTATAAAAAATTATCAATTATCGTAGCTGATACCGCTAGGGAATATGGAATGCCCTACCACACAAAAAGAACATTTGCCGCTGCCATTGTGGACCACATTGGAATTTTGCGCAAATTGGGGAAAATGCAGCAGGTTAGAACACCATAGAAGCCCAATTTAAAGATTAAACAAAATGAATATTATAAAACAAACATTTAATAGAATAGTAAACAATAAATATAAAGTAATGAAAGAAGGAACAGTAAAGTTTTTCAATAGTGCCAAAGGTTTTGGTTTTATTAAACCTGCAGATTCAGATGAGGATGTCTTTGTGCACCAAAGCGGTCTTATTGATGAGATTCGTGAGAACGACAACGTAAAATTCACTATTGAAAGAGGCCAAAAGGGAATGAACGCGGTAAACGTGGAATTGGTCAAATAAATTCTTATTCCTAGAACTATTGAAATGCCATCCTAAGGATGGCATTTTACGTCTTATCTGTTTTTTTCTTTGTCAGTACCTAAATTAAATTTTAATAGAACAACTATTAAAAAACGGAACCTAATCCAAGTATTCTTTAAGGAAATTGCACTTGGATGATCTCCTCAAACGATACAAAGCCCTAGTTTTTATCTGTCTTATCCGTTCTTTTGTAATGCCAAGTTGGTAGGCAATTTGACCCATTCCCATTGCATTTTTGGTTCCGATGCCATAATACTTCTTGATTACATAGATTTCACGATCTGAAAGAATATGGAGCAACCCCTCCAATTCGGTCCTTAATGAATTTTCAATAAGACCTGTTTCTGGGCTATTGGCATTGCCAGAACCTAACACATCATAGAGGGTAAAGTCGTTACCCTCTGTATTCAATGTTTCATCCATTGACATGGGCCACATAGAATGTTTCATACACAGTTGAACCTCGGCAAGGGAAACATCAATTATTTCTGAGATTTCTTCAGCATATGGGAGTCGTTGATGGGTCTGTTCAAAATTGGAGGAAGCTTTGGTTATCTTATTGATTACGTTTATTTTATTCAATGGTAATCTCACCATTCTCGTGGTTTCCGTCAATGCTTGAATTATCCCTTGGCGTATCCACCAAACGGCATAGGAAATGAATTTAAACCCGCGGGTTTCATCGAATCGTTTCGCAGCCCTAATCAATCCGAGATTTCCCTCATTTATTAAATCGAGTAATTTCAAACCCCGGCCTTGATATTGTTTGGCAACTGATATAACAAATCTCAAATTGGAATTAACCAACTTTTCAAGGGCCACATTATCTCCTTTTTTAATTAGAATTGCCAATTTAACTTCTTCATCTTCCGTAATCATTGGGATACGGCCTACATCAACCAGGTATCTTTTAAGTGATTCGCCTTCCCTATTGGTAACTTGTTTTGCTATTGAAAGTGGCCTCATGGTATTTGGTGTTTAATCATGCTAAGCTTCGCACATAAATTAAATTTCCATTGCCTTTGGGGTTGTTCCTTTGTCCAATTTCAATCTTTGTAATGGATTTCACCAATGGCGTAAGTTTTCGAAAGCCATAGTTCCTTGGATCAAAATTGGGTTGTTTCTTTAATAAAAGTGCGCCTACTTCTCCCAGATATGCCCATCCCTCTTCATCCTCAACATCTGCAATGGTGGCCAATATTAGGTCAACGACCTTTGGTGTAATTCTATCAACCTTGTTCTTTTCATCTTTTGATGATACTGGAGAAGCCCCAACTTCAGTTTTTTGCAAGATTTCAAGATATATGAATTTGTCACAGGCAACAATAAATGGATTTGGGGTTTTTCTCTCCCCAATACCGAAAACTGTCATCCCTGCTTCTCTTAAGCGTATTGCCAGTCTTGTAAAGTCACTATCACTGGAAACCAATGTAAATCCATTTACCTTTCCAGAATAGAGAATATCCATGGCATCTATTATCATTGCGCTATCCGTGGCATTTTTTCCAGTGGTATATCCATACTGTTGTATAGGGGTGATTGCATACTTTAGCAGAACATCTTTCCACTTTCCCAAGCTGGGTTTTGTCCAATCTCCATAGATTCTTTTAATGCCAGGCTTGCCATATTTAGCAATCTCCTCCAACATCTCTTTGACATATCTTGAAGGAATGTTATCACCATCTATCAAGACAGCAAGGTTTAGGTCCTTGTCCATAGAATCAATCCTCCGCTAATCTCAAAAACTTCTCTCGATAGACTGCTCTAGCCACTTTATCCCTATGCAGTTTGGATTTTTTTTTGAACTCTCCAATATCTTTAATTCGTTTCAGACGTTGTGTTTTCTTGAACTTTCGTTTATACCTTTTCAGGGCTCTTTCAATATTCTCGCCAGGAGCAATTTTTGTTATAAGCATATCTATCAATTTTTATTTCGTTCAATTAAAAAACAGTTGTTCATATACAGGAACTATAAGCACATAAAATCACTTCCTTACTGGAGATAATGCAAAAGCAGTTACAACGCAAGCCTTAACGGCATTTGATACATGAATGTTGAAACTTTCGAAAAATAGCTTAGAATGGGCCCTAGCAGGAATTGGAAATTGGTAATAGGACGGGCTCTCTTTTATATTTCAAGACTGGCTCAATTTTCGTGGATAGTCTGCAAAGTTTAGTAAAGAAACGGATATTAATCGAATATAGCGGTTTAATTGTCTTAATATATTTCGATTAAAACTTTAGTCAAACAAAACGATATCAGAAAACCTGATATCCAATAGGTTGTGGAGGTAATAAAAGGAAATTTGGGGCTTAGCTATTCCTTCACTCCGTCCTATTGAACGGCTAATTTATGGGACTCTTTATTTCAGTTGTACTCCAACATGACTTAATCATTAACCGTGATTCTCTAAATTTGTTAATAATCAAGATGCCAGTATAGTATTATATTCAAGGTAAAATCTGGGAAATGAAAAATGAAAATCCCGAGGCAAAGTCACTCTATGAATTGTATCTTCATTTGGGACTGCCTGTGGACTTAATTCAACCTTCCGAAGGATTCGCTATTCTTGATTTGAAGGCTATTAATTTTACACTCCCCTATCAATCTCCATCATTCCGTCCTGACTATTTTTCGTTTCTTTTTGTGAAAGACGGCGAAGGGAAATATACCATAGATGAACACTCTTTTTTGGTACAACCGCATTCTATCTACTTTACCAATCCGAGCAACTACCGAACATTCAGTTGGGAAAAAATTGAAAAAATTTATCTAATAACTTTTGATGAAACATTTCTAAAACAATATATCAGCAAAGACATTTTCTCTGAATTTCCATTTTTATTGACCGAAACGATTAGCCCTAAAATTGTAAGTGATGAATTTTATGACGGAGTAGAACAGCTTTATCTAAATATTCACAATGAATACATCAATCAATCTGCTGATACATATAGAATTATTGGACATTTGCTGGCAGTGATGCTTTATAAAATCAAAGCCTATTTTTGGCAGGATTACAACCCAATTTATGAAGGAAACAGAAGCTCGCATATTGTTAAATCGTTTAAGCGACTACTTGAGAAACACTACCGCGATTTAATTACAGGAAAAACCGAAACTGCTTTTAGGGTTCAAGATTATGCCTCAGCACAAAATCTACATCCAAATTACTTGAGTAACATTATCAAAACCAAAACGGGAAAACCTGTTACTGCCTGGATTGCCGATAAAACCATTTCCGAAGCCAAATCACTATTGCAAAATTCATCCATGCCTATCAAAGAAATAACGTATAGACTAGGATTCTCTGAAACTGCCCATTTTAGCAACTTTTTTAAAAAACATACCAAAATATCGCCTGTTCAATATCGAAAAGAGCATACGAATTAATGAGTTAGTTCTCTATTTCCCTCTTCTATTTAAATTTTACAACTAGTGCTGTATTTCGCGCAACAAACAAGGGATGGTACCTAAATACCTTTGTTCTATTAATTTTTAAAAAATAGACAAATGAAAAATTTAAGCAATAAAGTAGCACTGGTAACGGGTGCCTCAAGAGGAATAGGTGCCGAGATAGCTAGTCAATTAGCAGGAGCAGGAGCCAAAGTAATTATTAATTATTCGGGCAGTAAAGAAGCAGCTGAAGCGGTTGTAAAACACATCAAAATAAATGGTGGGGATGCCATCGCTATACAAGCGGATGTAAGTAACTCGCATGATGTAAAAGACCTTTTTGATAATGCTATTGCCCACTACGGAAAAATTGATGTATTGGTCAATAACGCAGGTATTATGATCAATACGCTTATTAAAGATACCACCGACGAGGATTTTGCTAAACAAATGGATGTAAATGTAAAAGGAGTATTTAATACACTTCGCGAAGCTGCCGCAAAATTAGCAGAAAATGGGAGTATTATCAACTTTTCAACTTCAGTCAATAGAATCATGTTGCCCACATATGGACCTTATGTCGCTACCAAAGCAGCAGTTGAACAATTGACTCGTGTATTTGCAAAAGAAGTAGGAAGCCGAGGTATCAATGTAAATTCAATTTCACCAGGACCTACAAATACCGAGCTGTTCACAAAAGGAAAACCAGAAGCAGTAATCAATAGATTAGCCTCTTTATCAGCGTTCAATCGTATTGGAGAGCCTGGAGATATTGCAAAAATTGTAACGTTCCTGGCGAGTGATGAAGCCAAGTGGATTTCTGCCCAGAATATAGGTGCCAACGGAGCAATGGCTTAACTGCTCTAATCATTTAATTATTACATATTATGAAAACATTTTTAACAGCCCTTGTTATGGGGCTATGTGGAGCATTGGCAGTATTTATCTCATTTTCTATGGGATGGGCTACATGGGTTATGTTCCTTTCCTGGGTAAGTTATTACTTATTCGGAAAATCGATTAAAGTATATTCTCCAAGTTTCTTACAGATTATTTTGGGAATAGTAATGGGAGTACTTATACAGTCTTTAGCAAGTTTACTTGTACCTGTAATGGGAGCATTGGGGTTTCCATTAACCGTTTTTGTCCTTATTGGTTCGCTCGCATATGCAACAAAAATTAAAGGGCTAAATAACATTCCTGCTTGGTTTCTGGGTTTGATCATCTTTTTTGGAGTACACCCAGAGCTAAAAATAATCCCAGTATTGGGTTTACTTGTTCCTATAGTTGCAGGAGTAGTTTTTGCACTGATTAATGACACAGGACTTAAATACATAAACAAGAAATTTAATACATAAACAATGAATACACTACAAAATAAAACAGCCTTAATAACAGGTTCCGCAAGAGGTTTAGGAAAAGCCATAGCAGAAAGATATGCTGCCCTTGGTGCCAATATTGTGATAAACTTTTCAAAAGATAACATATCAGCAGAAGAGACGCTATCAAATATTAAAGCCATGGGAGTTAAAGTAATAGCTATACAGGCTGATGTCAGTAAAGTAAATGACATTGAAAGACTATTTAATGAAACAAAAAAAGTCTTTGGAAAAATAGATATTGTCGTTGCCAATGCCGGTATAGAAATGGTAGAAACACCAGTAACCCAATTCACCGAAGAGCAATTTGATAGATTGTTCAATATCAACACCAAGGGTGCTTATTTTACAATGCAGCAAGCGGCTAAAAACATCGAAGATAACGGACGTATCATTTACATTGCTTCCAGCACCACGGCTTTTCCCGTTCCAGGAATGGCGGTTTATGGTGGAAGCAAAACTACACCACGCTATCTAGTGGATGTTCTTTCAAAAGAAATTGGGCATCGGGGCGTCACCGTAAATTCTATTATTCCTTTTGCAGTGGACCATTCTGGAATATTCGTTGATCCCAATGCCTATCCTGAATTAAGAAAATCGCTGATTGAAAGCTGTCCCTTGGGCAGATTGGCAGAAGTAGAAGATGTAGCAAACTTAGCAGAATTTTTTGCCAGTGATCTATCATCCTTTGTAAACGGGCAACACTTATTGGTAAATGGTGGAGCTACGCAGTGAAAGTATACCGATAATTGACTAGATAAACCCAACTTCCTCACTTTGGCTACATCCTTCCCCAATTCGGCTACAAGAAGGCAGAAGCGATCATTGAACTTTGTATTGTTCTAACATTAAAATTTAAGATCATGGAATATCAAAAAGGTAACAAAGTTTGGTTCATCACGGGATCTTCCCGTGGATTTGGACGTATTTGGACGGAAGCCGCGCTCGAGCGTGGGGATAAAGTGGTAGCGACTGCCCGCAGATTGGAGAGCATATCCGATTTACAAGAAAAGTACGGAGAAAAGGTGCTCACCTTAGCACTCGATGTGACAAAGACGGATCAGGTAAAGGCTGTACTCAAGCAAGGGTATAATCATTTTGGCAGATTGGACGTCATTCTGAACAATGCCGGCTATTCACTTGTGGGTACGATTGAGGAATCAGGTTTGGACGATGTCCGGGCACTCTACGAAACCAACATTTTTGGAGCGCTCTCGGTCATTCAGGCAGCGCTACCATTGTTGCGCAAACAAGGTGGGGGTCACATTTTGGGCGTATCAAGTAGTCTGGGTCTTGAATCGATGCCTGTAATCGGATACTATTGTTCCACAAAATGGGCATTTGAAGCCATTCATGAAAGCTTGGCCGCAGAGGTGGAGGCCTTTGGCATCAAAGTAACCCTTATTGAGCCAGGTTCCTATGCGACCGAATTCGGTAGTCCCGAGTCATTGAAGATGGCCAATGGACTTCACATCTACTCGGACTTTAAAGGGCAATTTGTGCAAGGTCTTCGAAACTTGGAAAGGGGAAACCCGAACGCTACCCCGAAGGCTATTTTCAAAGTGGTCGATGCAGAGCAGCCACCTCTACGACTTTTCCTGGGCAACCAGACATTGCCCTCCGTACGCAAGGCTTACGATGAGCGGTTGGCAACATGGGAGGCATGGGAAGCGATATCCAATGCCGCGCAGGGTTGATAAGACTAAAGCATTTTTTTAACTTTAACGATGACCGATATTTGTTATCTTATCGGTCGTCGTTTTCTAGCAACTAATCCATGAGAAAAGAAGAAAACATACCACGAAAATTTGATTCCTTATCGGACTTTCATCGTGCTTTTGGGCTTTCAAAGCCCTCCCACCCCCTGATAAGTTTTATAAATATCGAAGAGATCCCTATTCCAACAGCCGAATCATTTGATTTCTTTATTTTAAACTTTTATAAGATCGCTTACAAAACCACGCTTTGCGGACAGGCCAGATACGGTCAAAATTACTATGACTTTGGTGAAGGTGGACTGATTTTTACCGCTCCAAATCAGGTATTCGAAAGTCCTAAAAGCTCCGCCTCGGGCTATATCTTTTTTATCCACCCCGACTTTCTGTTGACGTACCCTCTTGCTAAAAAAATGAAACAATATGGCTTTTTTTCTTACGCCGCCAATGAAGCATTACATCTTTCTGCCGAGGAAAAAGCGACCATGATGGCTATTTTCAAAATCATCGATTATGAGTTAAAGAGCAGAATAGATGATTTTAGCCATGATGTGGTCATTTCTCAAATAGAGTTGTTGCTCAACTACAGTAATCGATTTTACAACCGACAATTCCTCACACACAAGGCTGTTTATAACAACCTGTTGTTACAACTTGAGGATCTTTTAGAAGATTATTTTAATGGCCCAAAACCGTTAAACAATGGTTTGCCCACTGTTCACTATTTAGCTGACCAGGTGAATGTGTCTACCAGCTATTTGAGTGATATGTTACGTTCATTGACCGGGCAAAATGCCCAGCAGCATATCCACCATAAATTGATTGAAAAAGCCAAGCAAGAACTGTCCACTACCCGTCAATCCGTGAGCGAAATTGCTTTCGTTTTAGGTTTCGAGCACCCACAATCGTTCAGCAAGTTATTTAAGGCAAAAACCAAACTCACTCCATTGGAATTCAGGCAATCGTTCAATTGAAAAACCAATTAATATAGGCCATACAAAACTTCCTTTGTAATTAATCCGTATGAAAAAAATACTAAATAATCAATAGGCTAAATATGGGGTTCTTAATTGTATTTTGTAGTGACAGTTTTATGTGATTAATAGCCACACGCTCTTATTGTCCACCTGCTACGAGTAATTAAAACAATCCTTGCAAATTCCCGAAATAACACAATTTACCCCTTGCACTTCATATCCATTCGGAGCGTTGAAATTTACCGATAGGGGCAAACATTCAATAGTATTACATTGCGTACACCTAAAGTGAAAATGATGTCCCGCTAAAGCTTTATCCTCACAATTTACACAAACAGCAAAATACTGCTTACCATCCTCTGCTACGATACGATGTAAAATACCATCTTCACAAAATCGGTTTAAAACTCGATAAATCGTTGCACGATTAATATCCGTAGTGATTTTCTGTTCAATAGCATCCGTGCTCATGGCTTTCCCGGCTTTTGTGAGAACTTCCAATACGGCTTCCTTGGTTGGAGTATTTCTTCTTTCCATATAAAATGCGATTAAGTCGCATTATTAATGCGAATTAATTGCAATAATAAGATTTTTATTTAGTTTTGTCCAAAAAGTTCGTAGTTATGAATGACAATAAAGCTTTTGAAGTAATCATAATTGGTGGTAGTTACGCCGGACTTTCTGCTGCGATGGCTTTGGGTCGATCTTTGCGAAGTGTTTTGATCATAGACAGCGGTCTACCCTGTAACAGGCAAACACCCCATTCGCACAATTTTATTACGCATGACGGCAAAGCACCTCGTGTCATTTCCGAACAGGCAAAAAATCAAGTTTTGAAGTATAACACCGTAAAGATGGTGAACGACTTGGCCGTGCACGGAAAAAAAGTTGAAAATGGTTTTGAAATATCCACGGAATCCGGACAAAAGTTTCATGCCAATAAATTGATTTTTGCAACGGGCGTAAAGGATATAATGCCCGATATAAAAGGTTTTTCCGATTGTTGGGGGATTTCCGTTATTCATTGTCCGTACTGCCATGGTTACGAGTTCAAAGGACAAAAAACGGGAATCATGGCCAATGGAAATACGGCATTTCACGTCACCTCTTTGGTTAACAATCTAACAGATAATATTTCCATCTTGACCTCCGGAAAAAGTGATTTTACCTCTGAGCAATCCAGTAAGTTAAGCCAACATAATATTCCAATTATTGAAAAAGAAGTTGCCGAATTGGAACATATAAATGGGCATATTAAAAACGTGCTATTTAAAGATGGAAGCAAAACCGGCTTCAAAGCAGTATATGCCCATATTCCTTTCAAACAGCATTCTGAAATTCCTGTTTCTTTAGGATGTGAACTGGCCAACCAAGGAATTCTCAAGGTAGATATGTCCCAAAAAACCAATATCCCTGGTATTTTTGCTTGTGGAGATAGCGCGAGTCCTTTGCGTTCCGTGTCATATGCTGTAGCTACCGGAACCATTGCAGGCGCGATGGCAAATATGGAATTAACCCAAGATAGATTTTAAAAAAAGATATGTTAGGAAATAATGTAATTCAGTGGGATGATTTTACCAAAGTTGAAATGAGAATCGGTACCGTAATTTCTTGTGAAGTTTTTGACAGCGCGAGAAAGCAAGCGTATAAAATGAACATCGATTTTGGAGAATTTGGAATTCGTAAAACTTCGGCCCAGATAACTAAACTATATCGACCGGAAAATGTCATCGGAAAACAAGTTGTTGCGGTACTAAATTTTCCACCGAAGCAGATAGCCAACATGATGAGTGAATGCCTGGTCTTGGGAGGGGTCGGGGAAAATAATGAAGTTACCTTGATCCAGCCTGAAAGGACCACCAAAAACGGAACTAGAATTGGATAAAATGTTGTTTAATCCAATAATTAAATAACTATTAAAAGCATTCCTGCTCTTGAACGTATATCAACCTAGTTACTAGGTATATCATTTTTTTCCCTTGGTTTTCTTGTAAATGGTACGAAGTCTATCCTCCCAATCCACCGACCAATCGTAAAAACTGGACAATGGCTCCACAAGACTTTTTCCAAACTCGGTTAAGGTATATTCTACTCGTGGCGGCACTTCGGGATATACCTTTCGTGAGATCATTCCATATTTCAATAACGTTTTTAGTGTCTGTGACAACATTTTGGGTGAAATACCAATGACCTGTTTTTGTAAATCGCTATTTCGTTTTGTCCCTTGCATCAGTGTAGTTAAAATCAATAAAGTCCATTTATCCGCTATCAAAGCAAAGGATACTTGTATGATACAGTTCTCATCAAAAACGGTTCTGGCACTCAAAGATTCCAAATATGAAATTTTTTTTATTTTTTTTTCAGCCTCCATTACTATTGTTTATTCATTTACTACCCAAAAGTAAGCTATGCACTATTCAGTGCCCTCTTGTGCGATACAAGTATAGCACATAAATTTGTGGAAATAAGTAGAAATTTAAAAAATAATACGATGGAAACAAAAACATTCAACCCGTTACTGGCAATATTGATCGCCGTATTTCTGACAACTACGTATTCGGTCCAGTCCCAAAAAGGACAAACCGAAACGAATAACAAGACCTTGACTATAGATGAAGAAAAAATAGTTCAGAATCTATTGGAAGCCTTCAATCTGGGTACTGAAAACGTACTTGAGCTTTTTCATGAAGATGCCATTATTGAATACCCTTATGCCCATTCACTCGGTACACCTTCCTCCCTGAATAAGACTCAGTATGGCAATTATTTGAAAGGTGCTCTTGCAAATATGCCTGATATCGCCTTCTCGCAGGTGAAAAGCTATACGGCGCAAAATCATGTCGTATGGGCCGAATTCCATGGGGAAGTTGTTATCCCGTCGACAAAGCAGCTGTACAAACAAGACTATGTCGCACGCATCATGCTAAAAAATGGGAAGATCATCCATTATAAAGAGTATTGGAACCCTCTGGCGGTATCCGCTATGGGAGACCATAAAGAGGTCAATAAAATGTTTAACGATAAATCAAAAAAGTAACATCATGAAAATAGCAATCGGGGCTGCAGCAGGTAATGTAGGCAGCCGAATCGCAAAAAAAGTAGCATCAGCAGGTCATTCTGTTATATTATTAGGAAACAAGCTGGATGCTTTAGAAAATTTGAACATCCCAAATTCATCTTCGCACGAAGTGGATATGAGTAACACGGAACAGGTAGTTGCACACACAAAAGGGGCAGATGCGCTATTCTGGCTTGTACCTCCAGCACTTGGGGTTACAAGTTTAAAAGCGTGGTATGATGACATTATCGCTGCCGGCGTAGCAGCCGTAACAGAGAATAATATACCTCGTGTGGTTGCCATTTCTTCCCTAGGTGCCGGAGCTTCCGATAGCCTGGGAACGGTAACTTATGTAGGTACTATGGAAAGAGCTTTCAAAGAGGTGGCATCCAATGTGGTTTTTTTGAGACCTGGCTATTTTATGGAAAACTTCTTATTACAAAAGAACGACATCCTTGAAAAAGGTTATTTCTCCTTTCCTTATGCTACGGATCATGATATTCCTTTTATCAGTGCTGATGATATTGGGGATATAGCCGCGGAATACCTTGTAGATAAGCATTGGGCCGGGCAATGGGCCAGAAATATTATGGGGCCGCGCAACATTACCTTACAGGAAGCGGCAGATATCTTTTCAGCGGAGTTGCAGCAGGAGGTTGTATACAAGCAAGTGACCTATGGTGATATAAAAAATCAATTCGCCGAGTTTGGTGCCAATGATATCGTACAGAAAGAATTGGTCGACCTTTATAGGGCTTTGGGAGATCCCGGTGGTGCCTATGCGACACCTCGAACATTCGAGGCCCATACGCCAACAACCCTTGCGGACTTGATTCGAAATAAGTTTATTTCAAAATAATCGATTTATAGAGTTGTCTTGAAAAATAAAGGTTACGAATAAACCACAAAGAGTGGAAAAGCAGGCGAGTTTCAAAATGAAGCTCGCTTCTTTTTTGAAACAAGGCGAAACTTTGTAAGGAAGGGCAATACCAATTCTGTCAAGACCGCATAAAGCAAAGCTCTATTTAGAAAGGCAAAGCCAATTCAAAAATCAAACACTTCCTGATATAGTTTGTTAATTAGTTTAGTATTTGCGACATCTACAATAATTCGACTCTAAAAATATTTAGTTTCATCTTTTATTATAAACTTTAAAAAATATTAAATTAATAAGGTGTATGTTTTGCATTGAGCCTAAAGGTGCTCTCTACCAGCAAGGGTCCAAATCTTATTGAAACTATATCAAGAACGGTGACCAATTATTAATCAATCATCAATATAGGGTGAGAAATATTATGCATTCAACAAAAGAGGCAAAAAAAGTATTGTCATTAGCGTCTTTTTAGGTGGTAAAAGATTCGCACCAACATTAATTTTAGCTCAGACCAAATTTAATCCCGAAAATTGAAAATCATTCAACCAATATGTTTAAAAAATTAAAGCCTCAGGTTCTTTTTGCTTTTTTGTTGGTATTTGCATGCAGGGAAAACCCAAAAGTTTCTGAGATAGAAGAGCACAAAGAGAATCGTCCAAGCATCGTTTTTATCCTAGTGGATGATTTAGGGTATTCAGATGTTGGTTATATGGGATATCAAAATAATATCAACACCCCAAACATTGAAAAATTGGCAAGAAGAGGTAGGTGCTTAGGTGCCTAGACAACAGAAACAAGATATTTACCAATTATTAGAAATATGGAACTAAAAAAGAAATTCTTTTTAATCTTGACGGTAGTCATGCTACTTCAGGGCTGCAATCAAAAAGAAAACACCTTTCAAATCAATTCACCAAATGATAAAATAGTTGTGGTTATACATAATTTGGAGGGGAAGATCACATATTCCTTGCTATCAATGGGAGATACTTTGGTCAAACCTTCAGAGCTTTCCATTTTTCCAGATAAGTCGGCCAAAATCAAGGCAGTCCAAAATAGGTCTGAAAACAGCAATTGGAAACCTACTTGGGGACAGTTCAGTGAATTTAATGACAACTATAATGAATTGATGCTGGATGTAGAATACGATCAAGTTAAAACGAAACTCTATGTGCGTTTGTACGATCAGGGAGTTGGCCTTCGATATGAAATAGAAGACTATAAGGAAGAAGATCAGGCTACATTTTTATGCCAGTACCGATTGAATAATGGTCAGGTTATCTATTCCGCAAACAGGGAGCATGAACCTTTAGGCCCCTTGGAATTGGATGAATATAAAAAAGCAGTGATGCCCAATGCTAAAGAAGCGCATAATACAGTAGGAGAAAAACTGAAAATTTACATTCCTATTATAGTGGAACAGCCCAATACGCCATACCTATCACTTTTGGAATCAGATCTGTTTTCTGCGAAAGGATTTGAGTCGATGAAAATCGGCTATGACAAAGAAAGAGGTTCGTTGGTTTCTTCGCACAAAACAAAGTTGGAAAGTGGCAAACTGATTACTCCATGGCGAGTGATTTTGGTCAATGATAAAATCGGGGACCTGGTGGTCAACCCAGTTACCATGAATCTTGCTGCACCATTGGCTTTGGAAGACGATTCCTGGGTTAAACCCGGAATAACGCTATGGGACTGGCGGGTGCACGGTTACACCGCGGATGATGGATTTCAGTACGGAATTACCACGGAGAGCTACAAACGCTTCATTGATTTTCAAAAGGAGATGGGCATAGGGTACTTCTTAATTGATGACTTCTGGTACAAACATGTATCAAAAGGTCATTTTGAGCTTTCTGATCATTTGAACTTGCAAGAAGTCATAGACTATGCCAATGACATGGGTACAGATCTTTTGCTTTATTATGACAATAGGCATGGTTCGTATGGTGATGACGAGCTTTTTCCATACTACGAATCACTGGGAATGAAGGGAATGAAGTATGGATTTATGGGTGACAATGCCAAGTTCACCAGGATGGCTGTCCAAAAAGGCGCAGAAAGTCATTTACTTATGGATTTTCATGATGGCCCAGTACCGATGACAGGAATTGAAAGGACATACCCCAATGCGGTTTCCAAAGAGTATTGCCATGCACAGCAAGATAGGCGTGCGGCATTCACGCCGGAAGCCTTTGTGAAAATGGCACTGATAAATGCAATACAGGGTCCATTGGATATGAATAATGGAGCCTTTGACCTAACCGGAATTAACAGAGGTGAACGGGAAAAAGGACCAAGAGAACAAGGCTCCTATATATCCACAGTGACCTCAGAAGCCGCTAGAACCTTGATCATTTATGCGGGCCTTGTATGTATTACCGATGCACCGGAAGCTTATATGGAAAAAGCCGACTTGTTCGAGTTCATCCAAAAATTACCCATTGGAAAATGGGACAAAAGTCTTGTTTTAAATGCTAAAATGGGAGAATATATTACAACGGCCAGAAGTCATAATGGTGAGTGGTTTGTAGGCTCTGTACATGACCAAAAAGGTGGTATCCTGAACATACCTCTTGACTTTCTTGAAGATGGTGTGGCATACGATGTCACCTATTATGAAGATACGGATGAAACACATTGTATTACCAATCCAGAAGCATATCAGGTAAGGACTGGAATCACTAAAAAAGGTGATGTTGTTATAGCTAAAATGGCTCCTGGAGGTGGTCATTGTATGTGGATCAGACCTTCAACAACTAAGTAAAAACAATCAAGTGAATACAACCAACAAAACATTAATCAATCTTGCTTTAGGTCTTTTGTTATTATGTTCCTGTAAGAAGGCCCAAAAAACTGTTGAAAATATTAAAAAGCCCAATATTCTTTTTATTGTGGTTGACGATTTAGGCTACGCTGATTTGGGGGTAATGGGAAGTGAATACTATGAGACTCCCAACATAGACAACTTGGTGGATAAGAGTACTGTTTTCACCAATGGTTACGCCACTTGTGCCGTTTGCACTCCTTCAAGGGCAAGCCTGCTCAACGGACAGTTTACCGCAAGACATGGACTTACACAGTATGATGGTGCTAAATCTGGTCAACTGTGGAAAGCCCTGAACCGCCACACAAAATTGTTGCCCCCAGAATTTAATCATCATCTGGATCAAGCTGATATTGTCTTACCTGAGGTTTTAAAGGATAATGGCTATGTTACGTTCTTTGCAGGCAAATGGCATTTGGGGAGTGAAAAAAACCAATCATTACCCACAAACCATGGGTTTGATATTAATCAAGGGGGTTATGAAAGGGGCGGCCCATACAGTGGAGGTTATTTCTCTCCCTTCAATAATCCCTATATGCAAGATGATGAAGGTGAACAGGGAATGTCAATGTCCATGAAGTTGGCCAAAGAAACTTCCAAATTCATCCATGCGCAAAAAGATTCCACTTTTTTGGCCTATCTCTCGTTTTATGCGGTACATTCTCCCATACAGACAAGCCAGGCCAAATGGAAAAAATATAGGGATAAAGCCGATAGCATGGGTATTGCTGAAAAAGGATTTGAGATGGAAAGGGTACTGCCAGCAAGAAAATATCAAGACAATCCAGTATATGCAGGTTTGATAGAACAGGTAGACGAAGCTGTAGGCAGTGTGCTCAATACGTTGAAGGAACTGGGATTGGAAAAGAACACCATAGTGGTGTTTACTTCGGATAATGGCGGCGTTACTTCCGGCGATAATTACTCCTCCAATATGCTACAGTTGAGAGGAGGAAAAGGGTATCAATGGGAGGGTGGTATTCGTGTCCCTTACTTCATCCATGTGCCCTGGATGGAACAAAAAAGAAGGAATGCAGTGCCCGTATCGGGCGCAGACCTATTCCCTACACTATTGGATCTTGCCGATATTCCACTATTGCCAGAGGCCCATGCAGATGGTAAAAGCCTTGAGCCTCTTTTAAAGGGTGATACCATAGAAGAACGTTCGTTATATTGGCATTACCCCCACTATGGCAATCAGGGTGGTGAACCAGTTTCCATTATTCGCAAAGGTGATTGGAAGCTCATACACTATTGGGAAGATAACCGTCAAGAGTTATATAACTTGAAGAATGATTTAAGCGAACGAAATAACACTTTAATGGAAAATGAAACCTTGGCCCTTGGAATGAAAAAAGAGTTGATGGATTGGCTAAAAGAAATGGATACGCATTATGCGCAGGTAGATACGGAATGGGATGAAGAAGCTAGACATGAGCGCTTAGAAAGCCATAAGAATATTTTGATGCCAAGATTGGAAAATCAACGTCAGAAAATGTTATCACCAGATTGGAAACCCAATGAAGATTGGTGGGGTAGCGCTATAACAAAGGAATAGCTCCATTCACAAACCCTTTTTGTAGTGCATAAAATGAAACAGAAAAAATCGGTATCCCTCCTTAATCTAATACTGCTGACCTTGTCAGTACAAGGCCTTGATAATGCCCATAGAATGTCCTGTGACGCTCCCGTGAGTGAATATCTGGCAGAAGATCCAAGGGAAAGGGAACAGGCTTTTGGCTACTTGGTGCCAGATGACACGTTAGTTGATGCTCCATACATTATTCACTTGCTTCCAGCCCTTCATAAGACATGGAAACATAACTGATAATAAGTAATGAAGAAATTTGTATTGGAATTTTAAGCTGGAAAAACTATGAATACGCAAAACAAAAAAAATAAAACAAACGAAGTAATAAGAATTCAGAATCTATTAGTTCTGGTATTTTTAATTTCTAGCTCATATTTATACTCCCAGTCAAGTCCAAAACACAGTATAGAAAATACGGATTCAAATAAGCCTAATATCCTTTTTATTCTTGCTGATGATGTAGGTCAAGAAGTATTGAGCTGCTATGGTGGAGAATCTTATGATACACCACATATTGATGAACTTGCCCGTACTGGCATGAAATTCCAACATACCTATAGTATGCCAACATGTGTACCATCCCGGCTGACCATTATGACAGGAAAGTACCCAACGCGTTTTGGAAATATTGTGTGGGGCGAATTTCCAAAATCCGAGGAGAAAAACACCTTTTCCAACCTAATGCAAGCCAATGGGTATGCAACCGGTATTGCCGGTAAGTGGCAACTGACCCTATTGAAAGACGACCCACAACATCCAGCCAGATTGGGCTTCCAGCATTCCGAGGTTTTTGGCTGGCATGAAGGTCCTCGATATTACCAACCCATGATTTACCGTAATGGGCAGGTGAGAACAGATACCAAACTACACTATGGGCCTGATTTGTATACCAGAAGCGTTATTGAGTTTATGGATGAAAATCGGAATAAACCGTTTATCGCCTATTACTCCATGGCCTTGTGTCACGAAGTGACAGATGATCTGGAGACCCCCGTTCCCCAAAGTCCGTTTGGCCGATATGATAGTTATGCGGAGATGGTGGCAGAAATGGATCGGGCTGTTGGCCGTCTTGTCGCGGCACTTAATGCTTTGGAGCTGAGAGAGGAAACACTGATCATTTTTGTAGCTGACAATGGAACCCCACAAAATTTGATTGTAAGAGCCGAAGGAAAAAAACTAATCAAAGAACCCATTTTCTCCATGCAAAATGGTCAGAAAATACCCGGAGGCAAAGCCAACCTTACCGATGGTGGTACCCGAGTTCCCATGATTGCCAATTGGCCGGGAACCATTAAAGAAGGACAGGTCGTTGATGATTTGATTGACTTTACCGATTTCTTGCCAACCTTTCTCGATTTGGCAGAAGCTCCGGAATCCATCAATAAAGACATTGACGGATTAAGCTTTTCCGATTTATTAGTAGGAAAAGGAAGGTCAAAACGAACCTGGACCTATGCTGAAGAATCCGTTCTTCCAAAACCTGGAGGAACCGAACCTTCAGGGGAGAACTCTGGATTGAAATATGTGCGCAACGCAGATTGGAAGCTTTACAACGATGGGCGACTCTACGATATGAAAAATGACCGGTTCGAGAAAGCTCCTATTCTAGAAGAAAATGATACGGCAATCAGTGGAAAGATTAGAAAAGAATTAGTGCTCATGTTCAAAAACAACTTTAATGTTGATGTGCACTAGGTATACAAGACGCTATTTAAAGATTTGATCAAAACTGAACCAATGCGTGCTTGATTTCAGGTTTTGCTCAAAAATACGACTGGTATTTCGACCCCGTAAAAGATGAATAACTAAACAAAACCACTCAAGGAGACCCAAGCATGTTGGGCAATAGTGATAAATATGTAAGAAAGAGTGTGACTATAAAAAATATAGACTTTCCAAGGTCACTAAAGTATAAAAAGACCTTGTCCCCTATCTTTTATTGTTGCCACGATATTTTTTAAAAAGCAGGAACAATAGGAAATTATCATTCTCAAAGGCATCCCTGATCTTATTGAATGCGATTCGCATTTGGGATTCTACCGTTTTGATGGAAATCCCCATCTGTTCAGCAATTTCCCTGTACTTTATGCCTTGCACCTTGTTTTTATGAATAATTTCCTTGCATTTTGGAGGTAATGATTCAATGACCTTTTTCATTTTCTGAATTCTCTTCTCCAAGGTTTCATTATCTTCCTCAATACGCTGCTGTAATGCATTTTTCCATATCTGATCTAGAAGTTTTACCCTTTTTTCTTCTTTTTTAACAGCATCGATATATCGATTATGGGCAATCGCATACAGATAAGATTTTGGAGATTTGGTTTCATCAAGCTTTAATCTATCATCCCAAAAATTTATAAATGCTTGTTGAACAATATCCTCGGACTGCATTTTATCATGAGTGTATGTGGTTATATAAGCCACAAGGCGATCATAATAGCTTTTAAAGAAGTACTTGAACGCAAGTTTGTCACCTCTCTTCAGTGCTTTTACGGCCTCAATATCATTCATTTAGCTTGGTCTTGGTTATTTGGGTTATGTGGATAATACTCTAAATGTTTAAAAAAACGATGCTTTTTTTAAGGGTTTTTTAATTTTTTGATGCATAGAATATGTAGTACATAATCTGGCACGAACTTAACATAGAGTTGCAAGACCTACAAATTAAGTAAAATAAATGAAAAAAATCATTACCAAGCTTCTTGTTGGTACCATTACGGATAAGGAGATTATAGCGTTGAGGAAGTGGTTGGACAATCCCAAAAACCATTCTATTCTCGAATCTTATATTAGGGATTATCATGATCTGAACATGGCCACATTAAAAAATAATGTGGATGTAGCCTATAAAAAGGTAGTCAAAAGCATTGGAGACAATGAGAAACCTACAAAAAGACTATTTCCCCATTGGGCGAGATACGCCGCTACTGTTGCAATTCTATTTGGAATTGGATTTTTGGTTGAACAAGGTTTTTTTTCCTCCCAAGATGAAACCGTTATTGTTCCCAAAAATGAACAGATAACTTTAGAGTTTGATGATGGCACGGTTCAAACCATTAAAACTGATCGCGTAAAAGAAGTAATGGATACAGAAGGAAACGTTATTGGTGTTCAGAAACAAGATCAGATTGAGTACTCCCGGACGGCAGTGGCCGAAAAACTAAAATACAATACACTGAACATTCCCAACGGAAAAAAACTCCGGATCTCCCTTTCGGATGGAACTTCGGTATATCTTAATTCAGGGAGTTCGCTAAGATTTCCCATAAATTTTTTAACGCAGGGAGACAGGCAGGTCTTTCTTACAGGAGAGGCCTATTTTGATGTAGTAGAAGATGAGTCTAGACCATTCATCGTAAATGTGGACGAATTGGACGTAAAGGTCTTGGGGACAAAATTTAATGTTTCTGCCTATGGAGAGGACGAGCATATCGATGTTGTTTTGGTTAATGGGTCAGTAGGTCTTGACATAAAAGATGAATTAACTGATAATGGCACTACCATATTGTCTCCAGGTCAAAAGGGGTCTTTTGGACATCTTTCCAAGCAAATCAATATTAGTAAAGTCAATACACAGCTTTATACATCTTGGATGCAGGGACATTTGGTTTTCAGGAATATTACGTTTAACAATCTACTGTTAAAGCTGGAGCGCCATTATAATATTGAAATTGAAAATACCAATGAAGAACTGGGGCAAGAAGTATTTAATGCAAGCTTTAAAAAAGTTGATATTGAAGAGGTGCTCGGTTACTTTAACGAGGCCCACACTATAGCTTATGATATAGCTGATAATAAAGTAATTATCAGATAAAATAACAACAACGTAAAACCAACAAAACCTAAAAAGTATGACGTAAAACTAAAGACCAAACAGATTCAATACACTTATTTTAAAGAAAAACCGGAAAATGTTGGCGCATTTCCCGGTAGAATAAGTGATTAAGTAAACTATTTACCAATCACAGTTAACACTCAAAAATATGAAAAAACCACTGAACCAACGGAGGTTAAATAGGCCTTTGTTGAAATTTGACTTAAAGATGAAACTGACTACGCTGCTATTGATCACGACCTTGTTCGGATTGCATGCCAATGATAGCTATGCGCAGAAAACCAAGGTTACCTTGGATATTGAAAACAATTCAGTATCAGAAATCATAGACAACATTGAATCCGCTACAGAGTTCCGATTCATTTATAAGACCAAACATGTTGACCTTCAGCGAAAATTATCGCTTAAAGTCACCAATGAACTTATTGAAACGGTGCTGGCAAACATGTTCAAGAACACCAGAACCACATACAAAGTACGTGGCACACAGATTATTTTAAGGGAAGGCCGAAAGAACAATACTATTAAAGAAATCATTCAGGACAGCAGCCTGCAACCGGATGATCAACTTCAAGTCTCTGGTCAGGTTGTGGATAGTAATGGTGTTCCCTTGGGTGGAGCAAATATTATTGAGAAAGGAACCACGAACGGGACGCAAGCCGATTTTGACGGTAATTTTTCAATTGAAGTTGCCAATGATGCCACCCTTGTGGTTTCCTATCTTGGTTTTGCAACACAAGAAGTTGTTGTAAACGGACAGACCATTTTAAATATTGCCCTTGTAGAAAGTGCAGCAGGTCTTGATGAGATTGTGGTCGTTGGCTACGGTACCCAAAAGAAGTCCAATTTGACCGCCGCTATTGCAACGGTAGATACCCGGGAGCTGAAAAACCGTCCAGTAAACTCGGTAACAGAGATGCTAACAGCATCTACGCCCGGATTGAATATTGATATTGGTTCTAGCGCACCAGATGCAAATCCTGGAATAAACCTCCGTGGTTTTACGGGGATTACCCAAAATAATGCGGGCAACTTTCAAAGCACTTCAGGTTCCCCACTTATTATTATAGATGGCGTGCCTTTGGATGACCCCAACGACCTTAAGTATGTGAATCCCCAAGATGTAGAAAAAATTTCTGTGCTAAAGGATGCTTCAGCAACTGCCATCTACGGGTCCCGTGCTCCTAACGGCGCCATTTTGATTACTACCAAAAGTGGTGAAAAAGGGAGGGGAATGAAGATAGAATTCAGTTCCGATGTCAGGATTTCCACACCATTGGGCTTGCCGAATTCATTGTCCGGCTCTCAGTATGCCTATGAAAGAAACAGCAGACGTTTTAACTCTAGGACCGGTGGGGTTGGTGTTCCGCTGTATACAGATGATGTTATTGATAGGATCTTAGCTTATGAAGCAGGAGAAATATCCACAACAGGTATTATTTTGGATAATGGAAGGTACGGCTCTGTATTTACTTTCAATGCCAGTGAAAACCATATTCAAGAGGCTTTTAGAAACAGTGTTTTCAACCAGAATCATAATCTAAGTATATCAGGAGGTTCAGATACGACTACGTATTTTGCCAGTTTTAATGCCTTGGATGCGGAGGGCACTTACGCAAGTGATAACGATTGGTTAAAAAGATATGTTTCCAATGTGAGGTTAAACACGGATATAAAACCTTGGTTGAATGTTGGTTTAAATATAAAATACAGTAGGGAAGAAACCTTACGCCCAACGATTTGGAGAGAGGGACAGGATGATGAGCTATTTTTTGATTCCCTAGGCTTTCCACCAACAATACCGGCGTACTATGACAATGGCACACCCAATGAATTTTCAATACGACCCAACCTTGATGGCTCTTCAGGAAGCTACAGTAATACCACAGATATACTTACCTCACAGATAACCATGCAGGTAAAACCTTTTAAAGATTTTACGATAAATGGGGATTATACCTGGAGAATTAAGAGCCAATTCGATTTTAATACAGAGTTTCAGTTTGGTGGTTTGGACAATGATGGCACCGCATTACCCAGTAGGAGAAGCCCGCCTTTAAGCCTGATTGAGGAAATTGCTACAGATGACACCTATCATACGGCCAATTTTAACATCAATTATGCCAAGTCATTTGGAAACCATAATCTTGATGCTTTACTTGGGTATAATGAAGAGGTCTTTAATTATCGTCAACTAAGTGGTAGCAATTCAGATTTTTATACCACAGAGGTTCCTTCCTTATCAACCACATTTGGGACCAATTTCTTGGCGGATGATCGATTGTATTCTTGGGCTGTTCAGGGCTATGTGGGAAGATTGAATTACAATTATAAGGAAAAATATTTGTTAAGTATTAGCGGAAGGTATGATGGCACATCCCGATATGCACCAGATAGTAGGTGGAATTTTTCTAAATCTATTTCAGGCGGTTATGATATTGCCAAGGAAAATTTTTGGCCTCTTAAAGATGCTGTAAGCCAGTTTAAGTTGACGGCAAAATATGGAGAAACCAGTAACCAAGGGGCAACAGGTAGCACCAACGCTGGGTTATATACCTATTTACCAACTTTGGGTACCACAGGGCAAATAACTACGCCAATAAATGGATCGCTACCATCAGCGGTAAGCATTCCGCCAATTCTGGCCGATGATAATACCTGGGCCAAACCACGTAATATTGGTTTTGGTCTCGATGTGGCCATGTTCAAAAACAGGTTGACCTTAAATTACGAGTGGTACCAAAGAACCATATATGACCAAATAGGCCCTGCTATTCAATTACCAGAAGTATTGGGTACGGCTCCGCCGATTCAAAATAATTCGGTAACGGAAACGCGAGGTTTTGAGTTTAACCTAAATTGGAGGGATCAGTTTGATCTTGGTGGAGACCCATTTTCATATGGGGTTAGACTAGGTTTAAGTGATTATATAGGCTATGTGGTAGAGTATGAGGATAACGAGAATGGCACCAGGAATGGCTTTACACCTGGTCAAATTTTTGGAGAACTTTATGGTATGACAAGTACGGGCATTGCGCAAAACCAAGATGAGGTATTGCAAAATGTATTGTCCCAAGACACCAGACAGGGTGGGTTTTTCTATCCTGGGGATTTGTTTTTTGAAGATACCAATGGAGATGGTCTAATCAATGCAGGCTTTGGGTCATCAGGTAGTTCACTTCAAAATGGTGGCTTTTGGTATAGCCCCGGAGATCGAAAGCGTCTCGGGTTTACGTATCCCCGCTATAATTACAACATTGCCATGAATGCCAGTTGGAAAAGCTTTTCATTATCTGTGTTATTTCAGGGAGTTGGACACCAAAAAGTATATTTTGCCAACAAGTTCAATTTTGGAACTTTTAACTTCTTATCTGTAGAACAACAAGAAAGAGGTTGGTGGACAGCAGACAATCCAGATGCATTTTACCCAAGGGCTTACAGATTAAACGTGAACCAGCTACGGGAAAATGTAAATAACGACCAGTTTGAGAATAACTTGGCACATTTACGAATCAAAAATGTGGGGTTGACCTATAATTTTCCAAGTGACCTACTTCAGAAAATGTCACTCTCGAATTTAAGCCTAACCTTATCAGGAGAGAATTTAGGGTTTATTTTCAACAAATCGTGGAGTCCAGAATTTGACCCCATTACACTTCAAACAAATAGTGCAAGAACATATCCACCTTCGCGCACCATTTCTTTAGGATTTAGAGTAGGTATCTAACAAAAAAAAAGAATAATGAAACATATAAAATTTTATAAGATAAGTTTAGTGGTTTTGCTGTTAATAGTATCCTGCAGTGACGATATCTTGGACAGATTTCCGGAAGATGCAGCCTCTGATGCCACCTTCTTTAGACAAGCAACCGATTTTGAGAACTTTGCAAATGGATTATACGATTATCGCATCGGCACCACTAATAGGTATGTTGGAGTACTTAGAAGAGTTGCTCAAAATGAGGTCTTCGCCACTTTAGAGGTGGATACAGATAATATAATTGCGCAAGAACCCCATGATGGTATACAGCAAAGAAGTAATTCAGGGGTCGCAGGCCAAACCAATAATACATGGAATGATAATTATGAGGTTATACGATCTGTAAATTATATGCTCAGCAACCAAGATAATCTTGAAAACAGGGATGCCACTGGTGACCACTACATTGGTGAAGGCTACTTTATGCGGGCATTCTTTTACTATAGGTTATTGCAAAACTTTGGGGGAGTGCCTTATATAGATGAGGTATTGGGAACCACAAGTGAGAACTTGTATAAGCCTAGGGAAAGTAGGGATTTTATTGCCACCAAAATCATAGAGGATCTGGATGAGGCCATTGCGCTTTTACAATGGCAAGGAGAAGGGGCTGCAGTTCCTGGAAGAATTAACAAAGAAGCCGCCTTGCATTTAAAAACCAGGGTAGGACTTTATGAGGGGACTTGGGAAAGATACCATAGTGCGAAAGGCACACCTTTTGCCGTTGGTGGTAGTAATGGATCTGTATTTTTAAACGCTGCTGTTGATGCTGGTGATATGTTAATTACACATCAGGGAACAGCTATTTATCAAGGTCCAGCCGGTGATGAGTATTCCACATTGTTCAATAACGAAAATGCGGGAGGTATACCTGGTGTATTTCTATATCGAGATTACAGTGTGGATTTAGGCCAATCCGGTAACAGACCAAGAGGTATGGGTACGGGCCAATCCAGTATTACGAAAACCGCTTTGGACAATTATTTAATGAGTGATGGTCTGCCCCAAGAAATTTCAACAGTTACCCCTACTGTTGATATTGCTGACCAAAATAGTGTGATCAATAACAGAGATCCTCGCCTAAGACAAACAGTCTATACACCCGATAGAGGGTCACGAACCGATTTATTTGTTGATATTCCAGGGGAAGGCTTCCTTGGCTTTTATCAGCCAGCAAATTTTCAAAATATAATAGCAACAGGCTACTATTGGTGGAAAGGGGCTGTTTTTACTTCAGCTAGTTTGGATTTTAATGATGCGGATGATATCATATTCCGTTATGGAGAGTCCCTATTGAATTATGCTGAAGCCAAGGCTATTTTGGGAACCATTACCCAGGGGGACATCGATGCAACTGTAAATGTGCTGAGAAATCGCGTTGGTGCAGTAAACATGGATTTGGCAGCTGTAAATGGGTGGAGTATTGCCTATTCCGAGCAAGATGGTTATGATCCCAGTGAGACCAACATTGTAAATGAGATTCGCAGGGAACGAAGAATGGAACTTATGGTAGAAGGCTTTAGAAGTGATGACTTAAAACGATGGGCGTTGTATGAGGATGTAATCAATGGTTTCGTTCCTGTTTCTGCCTACTATCAAGAGCTTGTTGATTTTTATGCTGATGAACAAAACGTAGCGGATTCCGGGTATCCCACAGATGATGGAACATTGAATCAAGTACGATTTGTTGAAGGCGTTAACAGTGGGCAAATTGATGGGTATTTAACACCATATTGGCAAGAGCCAGATTTTAGCACTGCCACCAGTGAGGGCTATTTTATAAACCCAGATAGGGACTATTTGCAAGCTATACCGCAAGTGGAAATAGATTTTTATCAGCAGGAAGCAGGTGTAACATTAGAACAAAATCCAGGGTGGTTATAAAATTATAAAAAAGATTAATCATGAAAAACATTAAAAATAAGTTGATTTGCGTTTTAGCTTTTATTGCTTTTGTATCATGCGATCCACGTATAGATTTGGATACCAGTCAATGGGGAGATAATTCAGAGCTTGTAAATGTATTGCTATACGTATATGAATTTGAAGATCACCAATTACAGGAATATATAGAGACAGGTGAAGTGACCCCTGGAGTTAGAAAGGTACTACGATCGGAAGGTCTATCCATTGATGTAGACAATGGTACCGCATCGGTTGACCTGTCCTCTGGATTTTCATTAGTTGATGATGTTGTTGTTATTGCCGTTGAGCATACAGGGACTCGGGTGGAACCATTGAATGGGTCACCAACAATGGGGCTACCTGCAGATCTTACCAACGGGCCATATACCTATCGTATACATTCGGCTGATGGCAATTTTACAGATTGGACGATTACCATAAATCAATTGTAACTGTCCCATTTGGTATAATAAGATTAGGTTAAGTTAGTTTTTTTTATGCAAAGGGGCAGATATATCCAATCTGCCCTTTTGATTACCAATGCTAGGCAGTTTTTATGAATTTGCTCCATGGCTTTGGTGTGAGCAAAAAAAGTATCTAAAATGGTGATTTTTTAGGTAGTAAAAACTGTTTCCAATATTTATATTGAAAGTTTGCTTTTTCAAAAAGCAACGCTTTAGCAATGAAAATTAACCTAACGCACCTAATTCATACCTTTCAACATATGAAATCATTTCAGGCGAACACACAAAATCAAAATTTAATACAAAAAGGATATCAGTTCATAATCGCAATACTTACATTCTTTGCATATCATACAGGTATCGCCCAGCAAAGCCAGTGGCCCGTACTCAAAACCTACGATCAGGAGCATATACAAAAGATAAAAATGCCCATTGGAGGTATAGGCACTGGAACTATTTCACTAACGGGTAGAGGTTCTTTAGAGGATTGGGAAATTATGAACCGACCAGCTAAAGGATTTAATCCTACTTTGGAAAATAGGGGGCCCGTAAAGCAAAAAGGACCGTTTTTTGCTATTTATGTCGAAGATGGGGAAGGTAAAAAACAAACACGGTTGTTAGAAGGCCCTTCAGATATTGCCTCTTACGAGGGAGCATGGGGTGCATACTCTAACCATCATGGGTTGCCCCGGTTTGGCAGTACATCGTTTAGTACGGCTTATCCTTTTGGACAAGTTACGTTGAGAGACGAAAGCCTTCCCGTAGAGATTGTTGTTGGCGCATTCAATCCACTAATCCCCGGTAATATTGATGATAGTAGCATTCCCATGGCAGTGCTCAATTTTAATGTAAGAAACACTAGTACCAAAACCATTGCCATTTCACTCGCCGGGAGCATACAGAACTTTATTGGTTTTGATGGTGCACGGGGAAAAGCCGTAAAGAATGTAAACACCTACCGAGAGGAAGATGGTGTAAAAGGAATCCATTATACAACCAAGGGTGTAGATTCAGAGAGTGAACAATGGGGGAGTATGAGCTTTGTTTCCCTTAATGAAGGAGAAACCACTTACAGAACTGCCTGGCAAGCATTGCAGAGTAGATGGGATAAAAAAAGACTTGATTTCTGGGATGATTTCTCTGAGGATGGTCTGTTGGAAAAAAGAACAAATGCTGATGCCAATGCACCTTTAGGCTCAATAGCGGTAAAAAACACACTTAAAGCTGGTGAAGAAAAGAATTTTAAGTTTTTAATTAGTTGGCATTTTCCCAATAGACAAACCTGGGATAAGCCCGGTTTTCAAAAATTGATAAAAGCCACAGTAGGCAATTACTATACTACAAAGTATCCTGATTCCTGGGAGGTCGTCATGAAGACACTTCCCCGTCTAAATGAATTGGAAACCAAGACCAAGACATTTGTAAATGCACTGATTAAAAGTGACATTCCAATAGAAGTAAAAGAATCGGCTCTTTTTAATCTGTCACATTTAAGAACCCAGTTGGCTTTCCGCACAAAAAGTGGTCATCTTTTGGGCTGGGAGGGGTTGTTTGATAATCATGGCTCCTGTTTTGGCTCATGTACCCATGTCTGGAATTATGAGCAAACAACCGCATTCTTATTTGGGGAATTGGCAAAAACAATGCGTGATGTAGAGTACGGTTATGCCACAGATAAAAATGGTCTGATGAGTTTTAGAGCTTATTTGCCATTAGATTCTGCACAAGAATGGGGTAAAGCCGCAGCCGATGGACAGATGGGATGTATCATGAAATTTTATCGCGATTGGCAACTGTCAGGTGATGATGAATTCTTAAAAAAACATTGGCCTACAGTAAAAAAAACTATGGAGTTTTGTTGGATTCATGGTGGATGGGATGCTAACAAAGATGGGGTTATGGAAGGTTCTCAACATAACACCATGGATGTGGAATACTTTGGGCCCAACCCACAAATGGGTTTTTGGTATCTCGGGGCACTTAAGGCTTCGGCAGAGATGGCATCTTATCTAGGGGATAAAAAATTTATGAAAACCTGCCAGAAGCTATTTAGACAAGGATCGGAGTGGATGGATAACAATCTGTTCAATGGTGAATATTATGAACAGCATATCCAACCTCCCATGTCCGCTGAAAATGTAGCTCCATCATTAATAGGTGCTACTTCTGGTATTCATGCCACAGATTTTACATCTCCTGACTTTCAATTGGGTGAAGGTGTTTTGGTAGATCAACTGGTAGGTCAGTTTTTTTCACATCTTGTTGGACTTGGGTATTTGGCAAAAGAAGAAAATATAAAGACTACACTTAAATCTATCATCAAGTACAATTATGTGGAGAATATGTCTTCCCACGCCAACTTTCACCGGTCTTATGCTTTGGGCGACGAGTCCGCCTTGTTAATGGCTGCCTACCCGAAGGAAAGACCAGAGAAGCCTTTTCCCTATTATACTGAGGTAATGACCGGATTTGAATACACGGCTGCAATCGGTATGCTTCAAGAAGGTCAAACGGAGAATGGGTTAAAGAGCATTCGAAATATTAGAAATCGTTATGATGGAAGAAAACGAAACCCATTTAATGAAGCCGAGGCAGGGCATCACTATGCAAGGAGTATGATTGCTTGGGGTGGTATTTTAGCAACGACAGAATTCCAATATTCCGCTATTGAAAAATCCATGAAATTTATATCAAAACCAGGAAACTACTTTTGGTCTAACGGCTATCAGTATGGAACCATTAAAGTTTCCGGAGATGAGAATGAAAGACAAGTGGCAATTACAGCACTCAACGGTTCTTTAGAACTTAAGACATTCACGTTAAGAGGTTTTGGTGTTTATGATTTTAAAGGAGAAAAAAGTTTTAATGAAAACAACAAGGTCACTTTCAAGGTGAAAAAAGACTAGCACAAAACCAGGAGAGAAGAATGAAATTCATGAGAACAAAAAAAATAGTATTCCATAAAAGAGAAGGCTATCTCGTGTTCATTTTTTTACTTGCTTTATTTTTGGAAAACCCTGTTAGTGCACAAGACGGAGAGTGGCCAGTACTAAAAACATATGACCAAGGTTATACAGACCGTATTGCCATGCCAATAGGAGGTATTGGAACAGGAACTATTTCACTTACCGGGAGGGGAGCTTTGGAGGATTGGGAAATTATGAGTCGTCCAGCTAAGGGGTATAACCCCAAATATGCAGGTGTGGCCGTAATAAATCGCACTCCTTTTTTCTCTATTTATATCAAAGAGGAAAATAAGGAAGGGCAAGCCCTCCTTTTGGAAGGTCCGGCACCCACAAAGTACGATGAAGGTTTTTACGGGTCTAAGTCACCCAACCATGGGCTGCCACGTTTTGCTGAAGCTAGCTTTCAAACCGCCTACCCTTTTGGTCAAGTTTTGTTACGAGATAATAATTTGCCTGTTGAGGTAACGGTGGGGGCTTTTAATCCCTTAATACCTGGAAATACAGATGATAGCAGTTTACCCCTGGTAGTTTTAAGTTATAAAGTAAAAAATACGAGCAATTCGCCCATAACTATTTCTTTAGCGGGTAACATTCCAAACTTCATTGGTTTTGATGGTAAAGAAGGAAAAGCGTATCAAAATAAGAATACATACAGAGAAGAAAATGGTTTAAAAGGAATCCATTTCTCAGCTGGTGATGAAGTAGATAAAAAAAGTACACAATGGGGCACTTTTAGTTTATTGACGAATAGTGAAGGGGAAACCTCTTATCGCACCTGTTGGAAACCTGGAGAATGGGGAAATAGTACTTTGGAGTTTTGGGATGATTATACAGATGATGGACTTTTAGAAGAGCGAATCTCTGAGCAAAAAAATAATATGGGGTCCTTGGCTGTAAAAACTACTTTGGCTCCTAATCAAGAAAAAGATATTCGCTTTTTTATCACTTGGCATTTTCCAAACCGTTTAGGTTTTCAGCACAAAGCCAATGTGGGGAATTATTATGCGACCTTGTTTCAAAATTCATGGGATGTAGCTCATGAAAATATTGATAGAATTCCTGAATTGGAAAAAAAGACCAAAACCTTTGTAGATGCCTTTATCAATAGTGATGTTCCAGATGTTATTAAAGAAGCGGCCTTATTCAACTTAGCCCATTTTAGGACACAATTAGTCTTTAAAACCAAATTAGGTTATTATTTAGGTTGGGAAGGGATAAAAGATAATGATGGCAGTGGCTCAGGGTCATGTACACATGTTTGGAATTATGAACAAACTATTCCTTTCTTATTTGGAGATGTAGCGAAAAATATGCGTGAGGTGGAGTTTGGGTATGCAACTGCTGACAATGGGCTTATGAGTTTTAGGATTCATTTGCCTTTGGCCGAAAAAGCACAACATTTTGGAATCGCAGCGGCTGATGGACAGATGGGCTGTATCATGAAGTATTATCGTGAGTGGCAACTTTCCGGGGATGATGTGTTTTTGAAAAAGAACTGGCCAATGATAAAAAAATCATTGGAATTCTGCTGGATTCCTGGAGGTTGGGATGCTAACAAAGATGGAGTGATGGAAGGAGCACAACATAATACTATGGATGTGGATTACTTTGGACCTAATCCACAAATGGGTTTTTGGTACTTAGGAGCCTTAAGGGCCACCGAAGAAATGGCTACTTATTTAGGAGAAAAGAAATTTGCCAAAACTTGCAGGTCGCTGTATAAAAATGGATCTCAGTGGATGGATGAAAACCTTTTTAATGGCGAATATTATGTGCAAGAAATAGTTCCTCCTATGTCTGAGGATAATATTGCCGAGGGACTTATTCGTGTAAAAAGACGATTAGTGGCAGACAATCCTCAATATCAGTTGGGAGAAGGCGTGCTGGTAGACCAGTTGGTTGGGCAGGTAATGGCACACATTCTAGACCTAGGGTACCTTGCCAATAAAGAAAATATTAAGAAAACTAATGAATCTATTCTAAAATATAACTATCGAGAAAACTTAATGAAACACCCCAATTTTATGCGTTCCTATGCTTATGGTAACGAGTCTGCTTTGTTGATGGCTGATTATCCAGGAGAAAGACCCGAGCAGCCATTCCCATATTTTACAGAGGTGATGACAGGTTTTGAACATACTGCAGCTGTATCAATGATTTATGAAGGGCAGGTAAATGAAGGGTTAAAAACCATTCAAGACATTCGTAATCGTTATGATGGAAAAAAAAGAAACCCTTTTAATGAAGCAGAATATGGACACCACTATGCACGAAGCATGATGGCTTGGGGAGGTGTTTTAGCAACTTCGGGATTCCATTATTCAGCAGTAGATAAATCAATGTCTTTTACGTCAAAACCCGGTACTTATTTTTGGAGTAATGGCTACAGCTGGGGAACCTGTGAGGTAAAAAATATGGAAGCTGTGCTAACAGTTCTTTCTGGAACATTAGAACTAAGTGTTTTTTCTTTAAAAGGCAAGGGAACAAAGAAGTTAGATAGAAAATTGATAGCTAATTCTGAATCATTGACAATTGAATTATAAATAAAATGATAAGGTTTATTTTATTATTAGGCTGTTTAGCCATAATAAATTCATGTAACACTCTTAAAAAAACTGAGTTTAAGAAGCCTAATTTGGTTATCATTTTTACAGATGACCAGGGCTACGGAGATCTTGGCTGTTTTGGAGGGGAACATGTATATACACCTAATATTGATCAAATGGCTAAAGAAGGAGCTCGATTGACGAGCTTTTATGTAGCCGCGCCACTGTGTACACCCTCACGGGCTGCATTGATGACAGGATGCTATCCAAGGAGAGTTAGCATGGAGCCGCCATCAAGTTTGATAGTAGATGCTCCTAACCTTCCTACAGGAAAACGTTTCCCCGTATGCTTGGCTGCAGATGCGAATGGCTTAAATCCAGACGAAATAACCATAGCGGAGATAGCGAAATCTGTTGGTTACAGAACTGGGATATTTGGAAAGTGGCACTTGGGTGATCAACCTGAATTTTTACCAACTAGACAAGGTTTTGAAGAATTTTTCGGTTTACCTTACAGCCATGATATAACACCAAAGCATCGTAGACAAGAATACTTTCAATTTCCTCCACTGCCACTTTTAGAAAAAGAGGAAGTAATAGAACTGGATCCAGATGCCAATTATTTGACGAGAAGAGTCACGGAACGGGCTGTGAAATTTATCAAAGATCATAAGGACGAAAATTTCTTTTTATATGTTCCACATCCAATTCCACATGGTCCACTGGCAGCATCGGCAGAAATCAAAAAAGAATACAAAGAGTTATTAGCTAGCGGAACAAAAGCCTCTCCTGAAATATACGAGACCGCCATTTATGAAATCGATTGGTCTGTTGGTCAAATTCTTGCCACCTTAAAAGAACAAGGTATAGATGAAAATACAATTGTGCTGTTTACAAGTGATAATGGAGCCGGTAGAAATAGAAAAAAATCCCTCAAACCATTATCAGGAGGCAAAGGAAGTACGTTAGAAGGAGGAATGCGCATGCCAACGGTGATTCGTTGGCCCAAACACATAAAAGCTGGGATTGATATTAATCAGCTTGTTACTACAATGGATTTATTACCAACATTTGCGAAATTAATTGGAGCAAAATTACCAGATAATCGCATTATAGATGGAAAAGACATCTTGCCAGTACTTACCGAAGGGACAGAAAGTCCACATGAGTATTTTTTCTATTCCCATTGGGGAACACTTGAAGCTGTGAGATGGAAAGATTGGAAACTTCGAATTATTGATGAGGAAGAAGCACTTTATAATTTGGCAACGGATATTTCTGAGAAAACAAACCTCAAAAATGAACATCCCGAAATTGTAGTACAACTCAAAGAGGCAATGAAAAAATTCGATGCAGAAGTAACAAAAAATGCACGTCCATCTGGACAGGTTGAAAATCCCGTAGCATTAACTATAACAGAAAGTATTCATGGGAAACAGAAACACTAATGGGTACATGTTTTTGTTGGTTATGGCTATTTTGAGCTTTCAAAATTGCCAGATATACGCACAGCAATTAAAGGTTCTTAATTTTAGTGCAGATAATGGATACGTGCATAAATCAAAAGAAACAGGGGTATCTCTTATTGATTCGTTAGGTGTTGCTTACAATTGGAAAGTAGTAACTACTGATAAACCTGCCTTTTTTACATTAAAAAACCTGCTATCATTTCATGTAATCATCTTCAATAATACCTGCGGAAATAAGGGAAGAATATTTTCTAGTGACCAACAACAAGTTTTACAACAATTTATAAGAAACGGGGGCGGATTTGTAGGTATACATTGTGCTGGGGCACTTTGGCATGAAGGAGGCGAATTTCAGAAATGGTACGAAGCATTGATTGGAACAAGGCTTGTAGACCACCCTAAAGTACAACAAGCAAAACTTGTAGTAGAAAATGCAAATCATGAAAGTACAGCGCACTTACCTTTAGAATGGGTTCTTACAGATGAGTGGCATCGGTTTTCAGATAATCCTAGAGATCGAGTCAATGTATTGATTTCATTGGATGAAAGTTCCTATGAAGGAGAAAAAAAGATGAATGGAGATCACCCTTTTATATGGTATCAATATGTAGATGGTGGACGTTCGTTTTTTACGTCCTTGGGGCATACTGAGGAAATTTTCAAAGATGAGAATTATCAAAAGCTACTTTATGGCGCTATAACCTGGGCAGCAGGTAAATCTTTGGAAGCTATTGAAGTTCCTGTACAAAAAGGCCTCATACTCGATTTAAATGCTGATGAAGGGGTGCAGATTGAAAATGGAAATAAAGTTTCTTCATGGAAAAATCAGGTTACTGGAAATGCTGTTAGACTATTCATCAAACAAGATAAAGGTAGAGAGGTGGCAGGTTCTGGACGACCAAGATTGAAATTAAGCGAACCTAAACTTAATGGGCATAATTCCATTGTCTTTCATCGTCAGGAGCTAATTAATCATCAAGAAGATACATTCGATCACTTAACAACTGGAAGTGGATATACTTGGTTTACTATTATGGCAGCTTACGAGCAAGTAAAAGGGAAGACTGGTGTAAATTCATTTTTTGGCAACCTACGAAACACAAATGTTGATAAAAAAGGACAATACGAGGGATTTTGGGCCGGATTAAGTGATGAAAATCACATTTGGGCAGGTGCTAGAAATGGTCTTGAAAAGGGTTTGTGGAATAAAAATAGTCCACATGTTTTAGCACCCAAACCAATGACAACATCAAAGTATTATTTAGTTATGGGGCGTATGGGAAAAAGCAAAGGAGATGTGCCCATAGAACTTTTTGTTAACTCAGCAACTCCTGTTGTTAGAGATATGTTTCCTGTAAATCCAGAGGCAAACCCTTCAAAAATGGCTATTGGGCAAGAGCGAGATGCTACCAATCACCCAGGGCATGAGTCCTTTGATGGAGAAATTGCCCGTTTTTTAATATACGAAAGACCATTGTCTGATGAGGAAATGAAAACAGTAATTAAACATTTAATAAGTAATTACAATATCAAACTATGAATAAAAAACAGAGCTCCCAGTTTTTAAGAGGCATCAGCTTTTTACTTTTATTTACTTTTTTAGCAGGATGTAACACAAAAAAGACAGAAAGCAAACCAGAACCGGTAGAAGACTATACAAGTTTTGCAGATGATTTGACTTTCATGAGTGAGTACACCGATGTGATTGAGCTTTCTGAACCTTCAGGTCAGGGCAAAATAGCTGTATCTGCTGCGTTGCAGGGTCGTGTTATGACCAGTAGTGCTGCAGGGTCAGAGGGTCGAAGTTATGGTTGGATTAACCGAGAATTGTTTGCCTCAAGAGATACATTGGAGCACATTAATGTGTTTGGAGGAGAAGAACGTTTTTGGCTCGGACCAGAGGGAGGGCAATACTCTATCTTCTTTGAAAAGGGAACTGAATTCAATATAGACAATTGGTATACACCTAGATTGATAGATATAGAACCATTTAAAATCAAAAAAAATACGCCCAATAGCGTATCATTCACAAAGAAAGCCTCACTGACGAATTATTCTGATTTTAGTTTTGAGTTGGAAATTGAACGTAAGGTCGAAATACTTTCCGCACATACCATAACGGCAGAATTGGGTGTGGATATAGAAATGGACATAAAGTCTGTCGCCTATCGAACCACTAACACCTTATCAAATATTGGAGATAAAGATTGGCAAAAGGAAACAGGTCTTTTATCTATCTGGTTGCTAGGTATGTACAATGCCTCACCATCTACCACAATAATTGTCCCTTTTTATCCCGGAAGTGAAGAAATATTGGGAAAACCTGTAACTGATGATTACTTCGGTAAAGTGCCCTCTGAACGTCTCATAGTAAAAGATAGTGTGTTATATTTTTCGGGAGATGCAACGTATAGAAGTAAGATAGGCTTGTCTCCAAGCAGAGCCAAGGATATTTTAGGGTCTTATGATTCTGAAAATAGTGTACTGACCATTGTTAGATACAACAAACCCGCAGGAGTATCCGATTATGTCAATTCCCTTTGGGAATTACAGGAGGAACCTTATAAAGGTGATGTGGTCAATTCATACAATGATGGACCACCTGCACCGGGCGAAAAACAGTTGGGTCAATTTTACGAATTGGAAACCTCATCACCAGCTTTAGCACTAAAAGTTGGGGAAAAATCAACACATACCCAATTGACCTGTCATTTTGAAGGGGATGAAAAATCACTGAATGAAATAGCTCAGCAACTATTGGGCGTATCTATTGAAGAAATTGCAAATATTTTTAATCCATAAAACAATAATAATCAATTCGATTTTGAATAAAGAGCAAGGAAACAGGGTGAGAAAGTTATTTTTTTCAATAGCAGTACTTACTATTGGTTTCTTCGGATGCTCACAAAAAACCAATGGCAAACCCAACATCATCTTTATCATGGCTGATGACCTGGGCTGGCAAGATGTTGGCTTTATGGGTAGCCAATGGTTTGAAACGCCAAATCTTGATGCATTGTCCAAACAAAGTTTGGTTTTCAATCAAGCCTATATGTATCCCACGTGCTCTCCTTCAAGAGCTGCTTTACTTACTGGGAAACAGTCATTCCGCACCCAGGTGTACAATGTTCCCGTATTGGAAAAGAAAGATGCTCCGGATGAAAACATCTATTCTCGCTGGACAGTTAGTAAGGAACATGACATTTATGCGAACCCACTTAAGGAAGTGGGCTATAAACTTATCCACTTGGGTAAATGGCATATTGTAGGGCCTGACCCTCTGTCCGAACTAGCACTCCCCTACCCTTTCAATGAACCACTTTCGCAACCTCCCAATGGTGATTTATCTTGGTTAAAAAGTCACCGTTCAGATACTATTCAAGAGTATTATCCTACAGGTAGAGGCTTTCATGAAAATGTAGGCGGTACTTGGTGGGGAGATCCGGCTCGTGGTTATGATGATGGTTACAAAGCTCCAAGTGGAGGTTACAAAGCATCGTTCAAAAATCCATTCATCAGCGATAAACCATCCGATGAATGGCTCACAGATCGATTGACTGACGAAACAATCAATTTCATAGAAAGAAACAAGTCCCAGCCCTTCTTTGTCAACCTGCATTACTATACACCTCATCGACCTACAGTGGTAAGGAACTCGGAGTGGATGGAGAAATTTATGGATAAGCTACCTGATTCTGTAACTGGACAAGGCACTGAAAACCTTGAAGAAATTGCTGGTTATGCTACTATGATTCAATCACTGGATGAAAATGTAGGAAAATTATTAAGCTATTTAGATAAACAAAGGTTGCGTGAAAATACACTCATCATTTTCACTTCTGACAATGGTTTCAACGGATTGCAAAGTACCAACAATCGCTTGAGAGGAGCTAAAGGTACCGTATATGAGGGAGGATTACGTGTTCCTGCACTGGCTAACTGGAAAGGAACAATCGCTGCTGGTACAAGCGATACTCCAATATGCGGACTAGATTATTTTCCAACTTTTTTAGACGTAGCTGGTATCGATAATTATCAAGGACTATTGGATGGGGAGAGCTTAATGCCAATTTATCAAAAAAAGATATTTCCTAACAGGTCAATTTTTTGGCATATTGCCAGTACCTATAAAAATCCGCCTAGCTCCATTATCCGCAAAGGGAAATGGAAACTCATACAATTTTTAAATGATGGAAAAGTAGAATTATATAACCTCGAAGAGGATTTGGCAGAGTGTGAAGATCTTTCGATAGAAAATTCGGCAGAAAATAAGGTAGTAATTGCAAGTTTGTTAAAGGAGCTTACCACTTGGAGAAAGCAAAATAAGGTGCCTCTTCCACCAGCTTCAATATTAGAGTTTTAAGCAGAAAAAAATGAACCCAAAAAAGATATTAACATCCATTTACGGTAGTAAAACAGTTTTATATTTTATTGTTTTCTTCATCATCTGCTTAGTAGCTTGTGAGCAGGTAGAAAAGCCAAAACCTGAAACTCCCCTCACCATTTGGTTTGATGCACCAACGAAAAAATGGAACGAAGGCTTACCCATTGGAAATGGCAGTCTAGGAGCCATGTTGTATGGCACTCCTGCTAAAGAAACCATCTGCTTGAATGAAGAGACCATCTGGTCTGGAGAGAGGCAATATGACAGGGACATGCCTGAAGCACTGGCCAATATGGAAACTATTCGGCAGATGCTTTTTGATGGGAAATATATAGAGGCAGAAGAATTGGTGGAAGATAAGATTTTGAATGAAAGACTGCCCTCCGGAACACATAGCTATCAAATGTTGGCCAATTTGTTCATTACCCGACCCGAGATGGCTGAAGTTACCAACTACAAACGCTTACTTGATATTCAGAAAGCCATAGCAACAACCCGATTTGAAAATGAGGGAGTAACCTATTGGCAGGAAAGTTTTTCCAGCTTCCCCGATAAAGTGATGGTGATAAAATACAGTGCTGACCAACCCGGAAAAGTCAGTTTTTCAGCATCGATTGCACGCACAGAAAATACCCAAGTGGTATTATCGGAAAATAGCATAAAATTTTCAGAGCATGTGTCAAATGGCTATGGAGTTAAATTCAACGCCTTCCTTCACTTTGAGTTAAAAGGAGGTAAGTCGACTGCAAAAGATGGGAAATTGATGATTGAGGGTGCCGATGAGGTGGTCATTCGAGTAGTTGCAGCAAGTGATTACAGAGGAGATGATCCAGAAACACTCACAGAAAAAATCCTTGCCAGTGCACTAAAGAAGTCTTACGATGATTTGTGCAATAAACATATAGATGACTATCAATCTTTGTTTCATCGGGTTAACCTAAACATTGCTGGTGGAGTGGGAACAGGCCTTCCAACAAACCAGCGATTGGATAGCGTAAGAGCTGGTAGCGTAGATAACTACCTGACTCAAGTACAGTATCAATATGGACGGTATTTATTGATTAGCAGTTCAAGGCCAGGTACTATGCCAGCCAACTTGCAGGGCATTTGGGTCGATGGATTCAAGCCGCCCTGGAACTCAGATTATCACATCAATATTAACATTCAAATGAACTATTGGCTGGCAGAGATGACCAATCTGGCAGAACTGCATAAACCTTTCTTAAAATACATTGGAAACCTAAGGGAAATGGGGCGAATCACAGCCAAAAAGGTATATGGTGCGAGGGGATTTACTGCCCATCATACCAGTGATGCATGGCATGCGACTGCCCCTTTCGGGAAATCCAGATACGGTATGTGGCCGATGGGTGCCGCATGGAGCTGTCAGCATTTATTTACCCATTACGAGTATACGGAAGATGAGGAATACCTGAGGAATCACGCATATCCCATCATGAAGGAAGCTGCGTTGTTCATGGTAGATTTTATGGTGCCGCATCCAGAAACAGGGCTTTTGTTTTCTGGACCCTCTATTTCTCCAGAAAACAACTTCAATACCCAGGATGGGGAAATGGCTACTATCAATATGGGACCAACTATGGATAGAGAAATCATTTTCGAGCTATTTAGTAACTGCATTAAGTCAGCTAACATTCTGGGAATTGACAAAGACTTTGCAGATACACTACAAATGAAAATGGATCAAATGCCACCATTGGAAATTGGGAGTGATGGACGTCTCATGGAATGGGTCGATGAATTTGAGGAGCCCATGCCAGGTCATCGCCATATTTCTCATTTATATGCTTTGCATCCTTCAAACCAAATTTCCAAAGTGAAAACCCCTGAGCTGTTCGATGCGGCAAGAAAAACCATTGACCATCGGTTAGCGAATGGTGGTGGTCATACGGGCTGGAGTCGTGCTTGGATTATCAATTTTTTCGCAAGACTACAAGATGCGGAAAAGGCCCATGAAAATATCATAGCCTTACAGCAAAAGTCTACACTACCAAACTTACTTGATCTGCACCCGCCTTTTCAGATTGATGGAAATTTTGGGGTGGTTTCTGGTATTACGGAAATGCTCATGCAAAGCCAAGATGCAGAAATATTGGTGCTACCTGCGCTACCCAAAGCCTGGTCTTTCGGAAGTATCAAGGGTATTGTAGCAAGAGGTGGTTTTGAGGTGGATATTGAATGGGCCGAGGGCAAATTGACCCAACTGACCGTGAAATCATTGTTGGGCAATGAAGCCAAGCTTCGATATGGAAGTGTATACAAACAATATCCAATGAAAAAAGGAGAAGTTCTCAAATTCAACGGCACACTGGATAAGATATAAATCCACCGTGACAATGGAAATAATAAAAAATAAGATCAAACCAATATCAGATGAAACAAAAAGTGAAAAACAAATTTAAAAGCATACAATTCTATTTGCCCATCATACTAATTTCTGCATTTTTATGGCATGCTTGTGGCAACAAAAAATCTAAAAAAACAGAAACTGAAGAAATAGCTGTACGTGAAGTAAAAAGCACAGCAACTGTAACCTTTTCCTATTCAGATATCAGGGGAATCGGGGTAGATTCTGTGTATAACAGAAGAGACCCTAGCGATGTGATTAAAGTAGGCAACAAGTACTACATCTGGTATAGCAAAATGGATAGCCCAATTACATCGGGGTATTGGGCCACTATCTGGTACGCAACCAGCGAGGATGAAGGACATACCTGGAACGAACAGGGCATGGCACTTGGTTTGGGCGAGGAAGAGGCTTTTGACAGTCACTCCGTATTTACCCCCAATATTTTGGCTCATAAAGGGAAATACTACCTGTATTACACTGCCGTAAAACCTACTCCCGGAAATCCTGATAAAAAATTTGAAGGGAACCATACCACAGACTTTACTGCCATAGGTGTAGCTGTGGCAGATAGTCCTGATGGCCCATTCAAGCGAATAGTAAACAATCCGGTTATTGCCCACAGTGAAGTCGTTTCGGATTTTGATAGCTACCGAGTAGATGACGCCAGTATGGTGGTGCGTGACGGTAAAATATGGCTGTATTACAAAGGAAGGTGTATTGAACATGGTAAAGAGGGTCCCAAAAAAACCGAAATGGGACTAGCCATGGCAGATTCACCTGAGGGTCCATTTGAGAAAAAGGGCTCACTTCTGGATAAAGGTCATGAGGTACTTATATGGAAAGAAGGAAAAGGAGTCTCTTGTCTAGCTTCCATAAGTCAGTCGATTAACTATGCTGAAGATGGGCTTCAATTTGCTATGCAGTATGATAGTTTAAAAAATATCCCCAAGGCTCCCGGTTTGTACCGTCCTCATTTGGAAGATGGAAACCCAGATGTTGGAATCCCAGGATGGGGCATTGCCATGAATGGTAGAAAAGGGCTGACCTATTTGCTTCGCTATGAGATAACCAATTAATGATAATATGAAATAAAACAATCATCATGGTAAGAACAAAAATCGTAATTATTGGACTGATGGCGCTTTCATACAGTAGCTATGCCCAAACCTCGAAAGGAGACAAAGAAAATTCTCCCAATGTTATCCTTATCTATGCTGATGACTTAGGGTATGGAGATTTGAGCTGCCAAGGTGCCACAAAAGTCCAAACGCCCAATATCGATAAGCTTGCCACCCAAGGTCGCAGGTTTACCGATGCGCACACGGCTTCAGCGGTTTGCACCCCTTCTAGATATGCACTATTGACAGGTGAGTATCCCATACGAGTGGATAGTTGGGGACCCTTGCCCACGCTTGAAAAATTACTTATTGATACCTCCACGCTGACCATAGGTAAAGTATTTCAAAAAAAGGGTTATGTAACTGCCTGTTTGGGAAAATGGCATTTAGGATTTGGAACTGATAAGAACGATTGGCAAGTGCCCCTTGAACCTGGTCCAAACGAAGTAGGGTTTGATTACTATTGGGGTATTCCTTTTGTCAACAGCGGTAGTCCTTTTGTCTATGTTGAAAATAAGACGGTAGTTGGGCATGACCCTAATGATCCCCTTGTCTATCTGGGTAGAAATTATGAAGGCGATTTAGAACCCTCACCTACACCTACTTTCCCCAAAGAAGCATCGAAAAAAAGTCCGAACCTTTTCTCCGGAGCACGTAAAGCCCATGAATTCTACGATGATGAAAAAACAGGAACCTATTTAACTGAAAAAGCCACTGACTGGATTTCAAAAAACAAAGAAAACCCGTTCTTCCTCTATTTCGCGACTACCAATATCCATCATCCCTTTACACCAGCACCAAGGTTTAAGGGAACTAGCCAAGCAGGTCTCTATGGTGACTATATTCATGAGTTGGACTGGATGGTAGGTGAGATTGTGAAGTCCCTGGAAGAAAATGATTTGTCTGAAAACACCATGATTATTTTCACAAGTGATAATGGTGCCATGCTGAACTTGGGAGGACGAATAGCCGTAGAAAAAGGACACAAGATCAATGGAGATTTACTCGGATTTAAGTTTGGTGTATGGGAAGGAGGCCATAGGGTTCCCTTTATTGTGAAATGGCCGGGAAAAGTGCCAAAAAATACTGTCTCGGACCAGCTTATTTCAACGGTTGATATGCTGGCCACATTTACTGCACTAACAAATCAGGAACAAAGTCTGTCATTGACTGATAAGAACAGTATAAATGTCCTGCCTGCAATTATGGGGGAAGAAGGAAGTGTACGAGAAGAGCTCCTTTTAGCACCAAGAAGACCAGAAAACCTATCCCTTAGACAAGGAAAGTGGATATACATCCCAGCAAAGGGCAGTGGTGGATTTACAGGTTCCAAGCCCGAGCACCATGCCTGGGGAGGCCCTGCCGGAGTGGCTTTTGTTGGTGGTAAGAATTGTGACATGGAAAATGGAAAGCTTAAAGAAGATATTCCTCCTGCACAGTTATATGACCTAGAAGCTGACCCAAATCAAACCAACAATGTTTACACTGAATATCCTGATGTCGTAACCAAGATGGATGCAAGGTTAGGAGAATTGAAGGAAAACCTAACAAAGAAATGACGTCAATTATAAAAACTAAAACTGGAATATTAGCTTGTACTTCAGTAGTTCTTTTTGCTGTAATATGCACAAGTTGTACTTCGAAAAAAGAAAAAAAAGACGCTGAACAAAAGCCACCCAACATCATTGTCATTTTTGCGGACGATCTGGGCTATGGAGATATCGGTTGCTATGGTGCCAAAGGGATCAAAACACCCAACCTGGATGCTTTGGCTACAGGAGGCTTTCGCAGCACGGACTTTTTCATTCCTGCCAATGTATGTAGCCCCTCTCGCGCCGCTTTACTTACGGGCAGATATCCAATGAGAGCAGGGTATCCTGTAGCAACAAGACCAGCATTTCCAAAGTATAAGAATTATGGGTTTGCTCCTGAGGAGTTGACAATTACAGAGCTGTTGAAGCCAGCTGGTTACCGTTCGCTAATGGTTGGGAAATGGCATCTAGGCATGGAGGTGAAAGGGTCGCATCCCCTTGATGCCGGTTTTGATGAGTATTTAGGAATCCCAAGTAACTATGGAGTGGATAACACATTATACCATAACAGAGATACGGTTTCCGAAGAAGTAGCATGCGAAATACTTACTTCAGCCTACACGGACAAAGTGGTGGATTTCATCAGTAAAAAGCGGGACGAGCCATTTTTCATTTATGTTTCCCATCATATCGTTCACAATCCTCTCTTACCAAGTGAAAATTTCAAGGGAAGTTCTGAATATGATGAATATGGTGACTTTGTTCAGGAGTTGGATTTCAGTACTGGACGAATAATGAAGGCATTGCGGGAAGCAAAGCTGGATGACAATACGCTTGTGGTTTTCACTTCCGATAATGGTCCTACCTACAAAGGACAGACCGGAGGGCTGAGTGGTGGAAAATATTGTACCATGGAAGGGGGGCATCGGGTGCCTGGAATCTTCTATTGGCCTGATGAAATTCCAGCAGGACAAACTTCAAACACGCTGATGTCAAGTATGGATCTAATGCCACTTTTCTGTAATATTGGAGCAGTGGATTTGCCTAAAGACCGTAAAATAGATGGTAAAAATATTCTGGATATATTGAAGGGAAAGACTTCTGAATCACCACATGAATTCACCTATTATTATAATGGGACGAACCTGCAGGCAATTCGTAAGGGAAAATGGAAACTACACTTACCAAGGACAGTTTCGGATCAGCCTTTTTGGTCAAAGACAGGACACCCAAAAGTGGATAAAGGATTTATCACCCTTGAGGATTATGTGCTTTTTAATCTGGAAGATGACCTTGCTGAAAAAGTCAATGTTGCAGCAAAGCATCCAGAGGTGTTAGCGCTATTAAAAAAGCAAGCTGATATGATTAGGGTTGAGCTTGGAGATGTCCATGTCATTGGAACAGATCAAAGAGTACCTAACTTAAAAAATCCCCAAGAACGCGACCCAGGAGAATTGAAAAAGTAATAACTAATGATGAATTATCTCAAACTTTCTGCACTAGCAGTTTTTACCTTATTTGTTTTAAGCTGCAGACAAAATACAACAACCAAAATATCAGAACCCGTTAAACCCAACATTATCTATATCCTGGCAGATGATTTGGGATACGGTGACCTCAGTTGTTATGGACAGCAAAAGTTCAAAACTCCAAATATCGATAAGCTGGCAGCTCAAGGGATGCTCTTTACACAGCACTATTCCGGATCGACAGTTTGCGCACCATCAAGGTCCGCATTGATGACGGGAATGCACACCGGACATACGCCAATTCGTGGTAATAAGGAAGTAAGACCTGAAGGCCAACACCCTTTGCCTGACTCTGTGACTACCTTGCCAGAAGTACTTAAGGCCAGAGGTTATAAAACAGCCGCATTTGGTAAGTGGGGACTTGGATTTCCCGGTTCGGAAGGAGAGCCGCTTAAGCAAGGGTTCGATTTCTTTTATGGGTATAATTGTCAAAGGTTGGCACACCATTATTACCCACGTTACCTATGGAGAAATAATGAGGTTGATTCCATAACAGAAAATTTTGGTCAAGCAAAAGGGGATTATGCTCCAGATTTGATTCATAAGGAGGCCAAAACCTTTATTCACGAAAATAAGGACAATCCATTTTTCATGTACTATGCAGCTGTAGCCCCTCATGCAGAACTTGTTGCGCCAGATCCATATATGGAAAAGTTTCGGGGCAAATTCGAACCGGAAAAAAAATATAAAGGATATGATGAAGGGCCAGGTTATCGAGAAGGACGCTACGAATCCCAGCCGGAATCACATGCCGCTTTTGTAGCCATGATTACACACCTCGACGATCGTGTGGGAGATATCATGTCCACTTTGGAGGAGCTGGGCATAGCGGATAATACCTTGGTGATATTCACTTCCGATAATGGACCCCACATGGAAGGTGGTGCCGATCCTGATTTCTTTGATAGTAATGGCATTTATAGAGGTTATAAGCGTGATTTATACGAAGGTGGAATTCGAGTGCCCATGATTGCCATGTGGCCAGGTAAAATAAAGGCGAACACCCGTTCGGAACATGTATCGGCATTTTGGGACATAATGCCTACTGTGGCAGAACTGACCGGTCTTGAAGAAGTGGGTAATATCGATGGGGTTTCATTTGCCCCAACACTTTTGGGTGAAGGGGTTCAAAATAACCATGAATATCTCTATTGGGAGTTTCATTCAATAGGAGGAAGAAAAGCAATACGAAAAGGAAGGTGGAAGCTTGTGCACTACCAGGTTGGCGATGCAGATAAAAGCACCATGGAGTTATTCGATTTGGAAAATGACCCTTCTGAAACAACCAATCTGGCAGAAGAGAAGCCCAAACTTTTTAAAGAAATGAAAGAAATTCTGATGAACGCCAGAACAAGCTCCGATGTATTCAGATTTGCAGATGAGCAATTTAGAGGATGATGAAAAAGAATCTTAAATTATATATTACAGTACTACTTTTCTCAGCACTATTCAGTTGCTCCAAAAAACTGGTGCCACAAGGTGATACAGCAAAAGAACACCCTAATCTCGTCATTATATTTACTGATGATCAGGGCTACGAAGACCTTGGCTGTTTCGGAGGAAAACATGTAAATACACCTCATTTGGATAAGATGGCCGCTGAAGGCATGAAGCTTAATAGCTTTTATGTTGCAGCCCCCATATGTACACCATCCAGGGCCGCATTGATGACAGGTTGCTATCCTAAAAGGATAAATATGGCTGACGGTGTATTTTTGGCAGGAGATAGTAGAGGGTTGCACCCAGATGAAATCACCATAGCAGAAATACTTAAAACAAAAGGCTACACAACAGGTATCATGGGTAAATGGCATTTGGGGGACCAACCTGAATTTTTACCCACTCGACAGGGCTTTGATGCATTTTTTGGATTGCCCTATAGCCATGACATCCATCCCTGGCACAAAAACAATAAGAAGTTCAATTTTCCTGATCTCCCACTCTTGGAAGGAGAAGAGGTTATTGAAATCAACCCTGATATGAATTATCTTACTCAGCGAATTACCGATAAGGCTATAGATTTTATAGCGGAAAATAAGGACAGACCATTTTTTCTCTACATTCCGCATCCACTGCCCCATAGACCTGTGTACGCCTCTCCCAATCAGATGAAATATGTATCCGACCCTATTAAATCAATCATCTTGCAAGAAAATGACTCTGTTTTCTACGATGTAAGAGATCAAATTTATCCAGAGGCAATAGGCACCATAGACGATTCTGTAGGGGAAATTATGGATACCTTAATAAAATATGGAATAGACAAAAACACCTTGGTAATTTTCAGCTCTGATAATGGTCCGGCAAGAGGAGGCATGGGAAGTACGGGATCTCTAAAAGGCAGAAAAGGGCATACTTATGAAGGAGGAATGCGTATGGCTTCATTGGCCTGGTGGCCTGGTAAAATTCCACCAAATTCAAAATCGGATGAAGTTGTGACAAGTATGGATTTGTTGCCCACATTTGCGCATCTTGCGGGAGCTGAAATTCCTCAGGACAGGGTAATTGATGGTGAAAATATCTGGCCCGTTTTGACGAATAAAAAGAAAGATCTTCCGATACCAAAGCCATTTTATTATTATCAAGCCAATGAACTGCAGGCTGTGAGGTACGGTAACTGGAAATATTCTAAAAGAGATGGGGTCAGCATGTTGCATAACCTAAAAACCGACATCGGAGAAACCAAAAACGTGATTGACGAATATCCAATTATTGCAACACAAATGATAGGATACTTTAATACATTTGAAAAAGAATTGGGAGAAGGAAAAAGCCTGAGCGAAAGGTGTCGCCCGGTAGGATATATTGAGCATGCCAAACCATTGACCAAAGAGAACTAATTGCAATTACACCCAATGATATTTGAAAAGCAAATACAATTCATTGTCTTATCCTTAGTACTTTTTCTATGTATATAAGCTCCTGTATCGAAAAATAACAACACAATACTCTATTACTTCAAAAGTCTAGATCAGAAAATTAAGAATAGAAAATGACAAATAAAATTAGTGAAATAACCATATCCTCTCCTGGAAGAATCAATTTTATAGGAGAACATGTTGATTACAACGACGGGGTTGTTCTCCCAGCGGCCATAGATAAATGTATTACTATGACGTTTAAAATCAATGGTACCAAAAACATATTTAAGGTTAAGAGCAAAGGGTTTGATAGTTATTTAGTAGCAGACCTTAATAACCTAAAACCCGGAACCGAAGGATGGCACAACTATATTTTAGGGGTTTTAAATGAATTACAATTAATTACTGGGAAAATTGAGGGTTTTGACTGCGAAATGGAGACCAATGTTCCTGTTGGTTCTGGTGTAAGCTCATCTGCAGCTTTAGAGTGTGGACTTGCCTTTGGTTTGAATGAACTATTTGATTTAGGTTTAAACAAATGGCAACTTGCCAAGATAGGCCAGCAAGCTGAACATAATTTTGTAGGTACAAAATGTGGCATTATGGATCAGTTTGCTTCTCTTTTTGGAAAAAAAGACCATGCCATGCTTTTGGACTGTCAATCACTAGAATTTGAATATATACCTACACTAATTGATCCGTATGTAATTTTATTGCTGAACACTAATGTGGCGCATAACCTTGCTAATAGTGGCTATAATACGAGACGTGAAGAAACTACTTCGGGACTTACCTTAATCTCCGAACGATTTAAGGTCGAAAAATCTTTTAGAAACATAAGCCTTACTATGATTGATGAATGCAAAGAAGAACTAGGAGATATAGGTTATAGAAGGTGTAGTTATGTTCTCGAGGAAAATAAAAGGGTACTTGACGCTAAAGAAGCGCTAAAGCAAAATAACTTTGTGCGATTTGGAGAACTTCTTTATAAATCCCATCAAGGATTAAGCGAAAAATATGAAGTTAGTTGCGACGAATTAGATTTTCTAGTGGACTTTTCAAAATCTGAAAAGGATGTTTTGGGAGCCAGAATGATGGGTGGTGGTTTTGGTGGATGTTCATTAAACTTAATTCACAAAGATGCAGTAGACAGTTTTGTAGAAAAAGCAGCCAGAGCCTATAAGGAAAATTTCGGCATAGTATTATCTTCTTTTATATGCGTGCCTAGTCAAGGTACATCAATCATCAAAAAAAATATTAATGAATCTTAATTTAAACGAACATACACACCGAAGGTATAATATCTTAACAGGGGAATGGGTCTTGGTATCTCCCCATAGGGCAAAACGCCCTTGGCAAGGTCAGGAGGAGGAAGTAAACAATGAGATTAGACCGAAGTATGATCCATCCTGCTACTTATGTTCAGGAAACAAGAGGGCAAACGGGGAAATTAATCCAAACTATGATGATGTCTTTGTCTTTAATAATGATTTTGCAGCATTGCAGAAAAGTTCAAAAAAAGACCAGTTCAAAGACGGCTTGTTGTTGGCAGAGGGAGAACAGGGTATATGCAAGGTAATATGTTTTAGTCCGGATCATAGCAAAAGTCTAGCCCAAATGGAGGTAGGGGAAATTGAAAAAGTGGTCAAGACTTGGAAGAAAGAGTACGTTGATCTGGGAAGTTTTGAATTTATTAATTACGTCCAAATATTTGAAAATAAGGGAGCCGTTATGGGTTGTAGCAATCCGCATCCACATGGTCAGATATGGAGTCAATCCAACCTGCCCAACGAAATTGTCAAAAAGGATTCTTGCCAAAAGGTTTTTTTTAAGAAAAATAACAGATCCCTTTTAGGGTCATACCTAAAGCAAGAAATTGAAAAAAAAGAACGCATCATTTATGAAAATGATGCCTATGTGGTATTGGTTCCCTTTTGGTCCGTTTGGCCTTTTGAAACCATGATAATTCCAAAAGAACATCAAAAGAACATCGGTACTTTGAACAATGATCAAGAAGTCGGTTTTGCAGATGCCATATCTACCATTACAAGGGCATATGACCAAATTTTCAATTGTTCTTTTCCTTATTCAAGCGGAATTCATCAGGCTCCAACAAATGGTGGAAAAAACGAGCATTGGCATTGGCATATGAGTTTTTATCCACCATTGCTTAGAAGTGCCACCGTAAAAAAGTTTATGGTAGGATATGAAATGTTTGGATCTCCCCAAAGGGACATTACTGCCGAACAAGCGGTAAAAATTATTAAACATCATCTATAGGTCTGGGAATATATACCAAACAGAGCTAATACAAATACAACGAAAATTGAGCAATTTAAGTTCCAAGGATTTTGAGCTGACCATTGGCGGAAAAAACACCCAATTGTTTACCCTCAAAAACAAAAACGGCCTTAACGCTGTTTTTTCAAATTATGGACAACGAATAATTTCATTGCATGTTCCTGATAAACAGGGGGACTTGGAAGATATAGTCCTGGGGTTCTCTAGCCTGCCAGAATACTTTGATGGGCCAGGAAAATATTTTGGAGCAGTAATTGGGAGGTATGGAAATCGTATAGCAAAGGGTGAATTTACCTTAAATGGAACTACTCACCGGCTGACCAAGAATAAAGGAGACAATCATCTCCATGGAGGTAAGAATGGCTTTGGAAGTGTAGTTTGGGATGCAACACAGGTAAATGAAGGCGAAATTCATTTTAGTGGTGTTTCACCAGATGGTGAAGAGGGCTACCCAGGTAATTTGTTTTGTGAAGTAACCTATAAGCTAAATGACTCCAACGAATTAATCATTGAATATGAAGCAAAAACTGATAAGGCCACTCCCGTTAATCTTACGCATCATTCCTATTTTAATTTAAAAGGCGCCGGAAACGGTACTGTGGACCAGCATATTTTGCACATAAATGCCAACAGTTTTACACCTGTAAACCAACACATCATACCAACCGGCTCCATAGAAAGTGTGCAAAGTACTCCTTTTGATTTTTTAGTGCCAAAACCTATTGGACTGGATATTAAAACAAGAAATGAGCAACTGGAATTTGGCAATGGATATGATCATAATTTTGTTTTAAATTCTTCTCCCGAAAAAGATATGAACCTAGTTTTTGCTGCAAAAGTAGTGGAACCAGAATCTGGAAGAAGCATGGAGGTATACACCAATGAACCTGGCATACAATTTTATAGTGGTAATTATTTAGGAATAAAGGGTAAAAAAGGAAGATATTACCAAGACAGAGGAGCATTTTGTTTGGAGACACAACATTTTCCAGATTCGCCCAATAACCTAAATTTTCCTAACACTATTTTACAACCTGGTGAGGTCTACAAATCAACTTGCATTTACCGCTTTGGGGTTTTAATGGAAGACACATAGAAACTAATTACCTTTGGAACTTGCTGAATCTCTTGCTTCAATTTGACTTTTCAATTCTTTGATCTCAGTTCTTAGTAATTCTTCCTTATGCGCATTTTGTAGCTGCATTTGATATAATTTCTCCTCCAAATCACTTTTTGATACTGCATTGGAATCAAAAAAAATACCTTTTAAAATACTGAAAAGAGTGAACAAAAAACTTATTGCCACTGCAAAAATCAAAGTAAACAACATGGTTTTTTCACGTCCACGGGATGTCCTTCCGGTCCTACCCTGATTCGTTTTTTTTCCGTTGGCAAGTTTCCGGGTACTCGAGAGCTGTTCCACAAAAGTGTCCCATTTTTCCTCCTCTTTGACAAACATTCCCATGAATCCCCCTTCATTTAAAAAATCTTGCGTGCTCGGTGTGGAAGCCATCATAAAGATTTCCGCACCATTCCCACTCATAATATCCAATAAACTGTCATCGTAGCCCCTAATCTCTTTAATCAATTTTTCAACAAACTGCAAGCTATAATTAGGACGTAAATATTCATCATAAAGGGATTGAATTTCAAAGTAGTCGCTACGCTCCAAGGCATATTCTAAAAAACGATCTTTTAATTCGGCTTTAAAAAATTCGCTCATTTTTCAGACAAGAAAAAAATTAAAGGTTTGGTTATTGGTCTATACACACAAAGTTAATTCATATAAAGAGTGTAACCATCAATATATGTATATAGAATTTATGACTTTTATAAAATCCGCAGTTTTGCAATCTTAAAACTAACAAATAATTAATGTTTCTGCTTCATTACAATCATTTTGCTTAATTTTCAACTGCATGAAAAGGGAATAGTTGTCCGCAATTAAAATTACTTGACCAACAAATGTTCTTAATCATGTTGTGCCAATTGATTGTTAGTAATTAGTTCGCACTTTTATCAAATCCAAGCTAAACTCAAGTGAATTACACTAAGAAAATATTTATTCTAGTTTCTTTAGTCATAGGAACTACAGTATTTGCACAAGAGTTGCCCCCTATACAAAACTACTCCCCTTCTGACTATAAGGCCGAAAGTCAAAATTGGGCTATCTCACAAGCCTCGGATAAAGTAATCTATTTTGCCAATAATGAAGGATTATTAGAGTTTAATGGTGCTAAATGGACACTCTTCCCCTCACCTAACGAGACTATAATTAGATCAGTGAAAGTAGCGGGTGATAAAATATATACTGGATGTTATATGGAATTTGGGTATTGGCAAAAAGATGATTTCGGCATGCTTCAATACACCTCTTTGTCTAAAAAAATAAAAAATGATTTTAAACAAGACGAGGAATTCTGGAACATTTTGGATATGGATAGATGGGTAGTGTTTCAATCTCTGGATAGAATCTATATCTATGATTTAACGGACAATTCAGTTAGTTCTATTGATTCTGACACTTCCTTGCCCAAAATATTTAACCTCAACCACAGTATTTACTTCCAAAAACTTAATAAAGGAATTTTTAAGATTGAAAATGGTAAGGATATCTTGATTTATGACGCTAGTCCTTTTAAAGAAGATGAAATCATCAATATTTTTCAGCGCCAAGGAGATTTACTTGTTCTTACCCGTCACAATGGATTTTATAAAATTCAAGATGGCTCGATTAATAAATGGAACATAAGTGCGGATGCTTTTTTATCCAATGTAAGTACATACAGTGCTTTAAAGTTAACCGATGGAAGTTTCGTTTTGGGGACTATCTCCCATGGCTTAATTTATTTGGATAAAAATGGGAATTTGATATATCATATAGATCAAATAAAGGGGTTACGCAACAATACTGTTTTATCCCTATATGAAGATGTTGACAATAACATTTGGCTAGGGCTCGATAACGGAATTAGCTATTTAAACCATAAATCTGCATTTAAAGTATATCATGACAACAAAGGAGTTGCAGGTAGTGTGTATGCCTCTGTTATTAACAACAATAACTTGTATTTAGGAACAAATCAGGGGCTGTTTTATAAGGAAATCAATAGTGAAGGTGACTTTAATCTAATCAACGGTACACAAGGCCAAGTATGGTCTTTGAACTTGATTGGACAAACCCTTTTCTGTGGCCACCATACCGGTACATTTATCGTTGAGCAAAATAAAGCAATAAAAATAGCAGATATTCAGGGCACATGGAACATAAGCCATTTAAATGGTAATCCCAATCTGCTCTTACAAGGGAATTATGATGGCCTTTATGTTCTGGAAAAGTTAAATAATGAATGGAATATTAAAAATAAAATTGAGGGGTTTAACCATTCGTCCCGTTATTTTGAGACATTAGGAGAGGATATTTTTGTAAACCATGAGTACAAAGGTGTTTTTAAAATTGAAGCTGATAGTGCTTTTTCCAGAGCAAAAAACGTATCCATGGACACTTTACTAAAAGGTTCCAATTCTGGAATGGTCAAGTATAAAGACGACTTGCTTTATTCCTATAATAAAGGAATTTTTAAATATCACAAAAAAGATAAAAAGTTTGTTAAAGATAGTGTTCTGAGCCAAGTTTATACGGAGGGTGAATATCTATCAGGTAAAATGACGGTGGATAATAAGAATGACTATTTGTGGGTGTTTACAAATTCCGATATCAGTTTTATATCCCATGGAAACTTATCTAATACCCCGATTATTAAGTCTATTCCGCTTACCAAAAATATACGAAGTGGAATTGTTGGATATGAAAGCGTTTCAGCCTTAGACGAAGAGGGGAAATATTTGTTTGGAACCAGTTCTGGGTATGTGACCATTGATATAGATGATTTCCGTGAAAAGGATTTCATGGTAAATATGGGAAGCATTAGAAAAGCAGGAAAAAACACAAACAAGAATGAAAAAACCCTATTAAATAAAAGTGTGAAAGGTAGTTTTGAAAGCAGTGAAAACAGTCTAGAAATATCTTTTTTTGCGGCCAATTACATCAAATATTTAAAGCCTAACTATCAATTTCAGCTTTTAGGGATCTATCCAAATTGGAGTGATTGGTCAGAAGAATCAACAACTACCTTTGAAAACCTTCCCTTTGGTGAATATACTTTTAAGGTAAGGGCAAAAATTGGAGATAAGATTTCTGACAACATTGCAACGTATTCTTTTAAAATTGCAAGACCTTGGTATTTCTCAAATCTAATGTTGGTAGTCTATGCGATAACCACAATATTAGGTTCAATCCTTATCCACACTTTATATAGAAGATACTATCACAAACGTCAACAAGCACTAATTAAAAAGAACAAACGTGATATGGAGCTTGCCAAGGCTCAAAATGAAAAAGAAATTATAAAAATAAAAAATGAACAGCTTAAGGAAGAATTTAAAAGTAAAAGCAATGAGCTCGCGGCCTCAACGTTGAGTATCATAAAAAAGAACGAACTGTTATCAAAGGTCAAAGAACAACTCATATCAAATGTAGAGGATAAAAATTCTGTAAAACCAATAATTACCATTATTGATAAAAGTCTTAATCAGAATGATGATTGGGAATTATTTAAGGAAGCCTTCAACAATGCTGACAGAAAATTTTTAAAGAAATTAAAGAAGGCACACCCAAATCTATCACCAAATGATATACGCTTGTGCGCATACCTCCGTTTAAACTTATCCTCTAAAGAAATAGCACCATTATTGAACATTTCTCCAAGAAGTGTGGAGATAAAAAGGTATCGACTCCGTAAAAAAATGGACTTATCCCATGACGATAACTTAGTAAACTACATCCTTAAACTATAAATTCCTTTACAACTTTCCAATTACACCTCAACAATACCTATACAAAGCCAGATTTTAACTAAAATCGGCAATCCCGATATCTTGCTGGAAGCCCCGAAAATAAAGCGATTTTGTTGATTTCGTAAAAAACAAGTGTATTTTTTATGATGTATATTTTTTGTTGAGGTCTTTTTTATGGACTTCATATTTTTTTAAGATAAGTTTAACCGTTCGTAAAAAGCAGGAGTTCCCCCAATTCTTCACAGATTTTGTTTTATCAAATCAACATACAATAACTCCTCTTTAACTAACATCAAACTAAAACTAAACATTACTATGAAAAACAATTTACTGAGATTACTACTCTTATTGTTTACAACTGGCATTTATGCACAAGCTGACAAGGTTGCAGTTGTAAATAATGATGATGGAACAAAATTGGTTGTCAACGGAAAGGATTTCATGATCAATGGAATGAACTGGGACTACATTCCAATTGGCACCAACACAGTGAACGCAGCATTCTGGAAAAAGTCGGACGACATCATCAAGGCGGGACTGGACACAGAAATGTCACTCTTAAAGAACATGGGCGTTAACGTTATTCGTCAATACACAGGTGTCCCAGCCAAATGGATACGGTATATCTATGAGAATTATGGCATCTACACAATGCTTAACCATTCCTTCGGTCGTTATGGACTTACATTGAATGGTGTCTGGACTCCTGTAACCATTTATGATGACCCTACTACAGTAGAATTTCTAATGTCTGAAATGGAAGAATTGGTCGAGGGTTATAAAGACACTCCTGGGCTCCTACTGTACCTATTGGGCAATGAAAATAATTACGGATTGTTCTGGGCAGGTGCTGAAACCGAAGATTTTCCAGACGATGAAGGAAGAATAAATTTTATAGGTGAAAGTCGGGGAAGACCTATGTATCGATTGATGAATGAGGCCGCTAAAAAAATGAAGGCTATGGATTCTTCACATCCTGTAGCTATTTGTAATGGTGATGTTTTATTCATTGATATCGTTGCCGAAGAATGTACAGATGTAGACATCTATGGTACCAATACGTATCGTGGGGCTTCTTTCGGGGATATGTTCCAAGTTGTGAAGGATAAACTCAACAAACCTGTTATGTTCACGGAATTTGGAGCTGATGCTTTCAATGCTATTGAAAATAAAGAAGACCAATTCTCACAGGCTTATTATATGGTAGAAAACTGGAAAGAAATCTATCAAAATGCAGCAGGTCTGGGAAAATCCGATAATTCAATTGGAGGTTTCACTTTCCAATTTAGTGATGGTTGGTGGAAGTTTGGTTTCGATGACAGAGAAAATGCAGATGTACATGATAATAATGCTTCTTGGTCCAATGGTGGATACGCTAGAGACTTAGCCTCTCCAGGAGCGAACAATATGAACGAGGAATGGTTTGGGATTTGTGCTAAAGGCGCTACAAACCCAAGAGGACTATACGATCTCTACCCTCGAGCTGCATATTACGCATTAAAGGATGCCCATCAGCTAAACCCATATGACGAAGGTGTAGATCTTGACTTTGTAAACAATCATTTTAGTAATATACAATTAATGGATGCAGTGCTCAGGGCGCGTGGTGATAAAGCAGCATTGACAGGTGAACAAAGTAACTTACTTCGCATCAGCAACCTTCAAGCAAAGTTCTCAACCTTCAGTACTGGAGGTAGTTTAATTACGACACCGGATACTCCTAACCCAGACGAACCTAACACCTTTCCAAATCAGTTAGGATTCGATCATATGCAGTCGTATTTTATTGGAGTAGAAGGAAACCCTGCACCTAACATGAGAGCAGAGGTAAATATGAATGTTGTTGGTAATGTGGCGCGAAACCCAATCAATGAGATTTTTTATGAGAATAACTCCCGTCCTATTGATGTGAGTACTGACCAAGGAGACGTAATTGTTTCGGATGTAAATAGAATTCGCATATATCAAGCAGAGTTTGAATGGAACGCCAAAGAATTTGATCTAAAAGGTTTCTATAGAACAGGTCATTATCATTGGGGTTATGAAGGTGACTTTTTCGGATTGTATCCAGAAGCCAACTATGGCCCTAACCTAGATATTTACAATGGTGAAATATTAGGAATGGAAATTGACGGCAAGGGCCCTTTAAAAGGATTGAAAGCCGCTATTGGTCCTCAATTATGGTGGGGAGCAAACCCTACGATGCTTTTCAAGTACAAAAAGCATATTGGAAAATTTGATGTAACCGGTATTTACCATAGAGACTTTGAAACCAATCTGGTTTTTGATGAAAGTGGACGTCGGGTCTTGGATGCAAATCAAGTACGAAGTGGTGTAATCCCATTTTGGCCGACCGAAAGGGCCACATTGGCTATTGAAAGGGAGTTCGGCAAATTTGGAGTTATGCTCGGAGGAATTTGGGCTGGAAGCCCATTAAACGGCACTTCATTTCAAGATGTTAGGGGTACGCCTGGAAATTATGTTGTTTTTGAAGATAGGATTCAATCAAGTGATAACTGGGGTGGTAAAGCTAAGCTTACCTATGAAGGTGGAAAATTCAATTGGTACGGTCAAGGGGCAATTATGGGACTTGCCGCCAATGGTGGTGCTGACCAAACAATGACTTTTACCGGTTGGAAATTAAGGGATACGGGAAGTGGTAATGTAACCAGTGTGTTTTCTGGATTTACCATAGCTACAGGAAATTTTCAGATTGCTCCTAATTTCATGTGGCAAAAACCATTGGTAGATGCTATGCCACAAGATGTGCAGGGCCCTGGCAGGTTAAGAAACAATCTTGATGATCCCTTTTCCGTTCGAAGTAACAGACAGACCACTGCCGGTGAGATTCTATTTACTTTCGACCCTACCCCGGGTACTTGGATGTACGAGTGGGATAACGACAGATCGGAGGATGCCAAATTCGCCATGAACCTAGGATTTGTATACCGCCACCTGCCAACCACTATGGATTCACATATTGGTTTCAACGCCGACAGGACCTTCTTTGCTTTCCCAAATTCGGCACCAGCTCAAGACTTATGGGAAGTCCATTCCAGAATGGTGTCCAAAATCAATTCCGACATAGGAATTATTGGGAATTTTTACTATGGCAACGGGCAAGCTAACGGAGATGATGATCGATTGATAAAACGTTTTGGTGGAGACATCCGAATGCTCTATAAAAAATGGAAAGTACAGTACACGCAAAAAATCAACGATTGGGGACCATTTGATTACCATCGAGATTTTAACTTAACGTACCCAGTACAATTGATGTTAGATATCTCCACTACACTAGGTAAGCCTGACTGGTTTATTTTGCCCAGTACCCAAATAGGTATACGTGGCACATGGAGGTCATTAAATGAGTTTTCACCGCGCTATTTGCCAAACGCGGTACCGCCCAACACTTTTTCACAAGAACCTATAGTAAGTCCGGTTGGATTTGGTAATGGTAACGAGTGGGAGATTATGACATATGTACACATCAACATTGGTAAATAAAAAGATTGAAAAATGAAAAATATTAGAAATATACACTTACGTTTTATAGTTCTTTTTAGCTTGGGCATTGCTATTTTTACAAGTTGTGAAAGAGACTTTTCAGATGATGTACAGTTTGCTACATTCTCGTCCAACGGAGACATATTTACGGATTCGCCTGTAGGGCTTACGGATGAATTCTTTGATTCTTTTGACCCTAATGAAGGTGCTAATCCCGAAGGCTTTGGTACGGATGATAATGAGGCCTTTGAAGGGTCATCTTCTATACGAATTGATGTGCCCGCACCAGATGACCCAGATGGTGGTTTTATTGGTGGTATTTTCCTGGATCGGGGTGACGGCAGAAACCTAACCGGTTTTGATGCCTTGACCTTTTATGCAAAAGGTTCCATAACTGCTACCATTGGGGAAGTAGGCTTTGGAACTGATTTTGGGGAAAACAAATTTGCTGTAACTGCTCAGAACATACGCTTATCTACGGATTGGCGAAAAATTATCATTCCTATACCAGATCCGTCAAAATTGATACAGGAAAGGGGAATGTTTTTTTTCTCAGCGGGGACACAAACTACCAATGGTTTTGGGTTTACTTTTTGGATTGATGAGTTACGTTTTGAAAAACTGGGAACGATAGCGCAACCAAGCCCGGCTATTTTAAACGGGGTAGATGTTGTACAACAGGCCTTTACCGGATCCAACCTCTTGGTTAATGGGTTGGCTCAGACCTATAATTTGGAATCTGGGATTAACCAAACAGTAATTGCGGCACCATCTTATTTCGATTTTAATTCTTCAGATAATTCCGTGGCCATCGTAAACGAACTAGGTCAAGTTTCGGTCATTGGTACAGGTACTACAAATATTACGGCCCAGTTGGCAGGGGTTCAGGCAACGGGCTCATTAGAGGTAACTTCTAATGGAAGCTTGGATTTTGCTCCTAGCCCAACAAGACCGGCGGCCAATGTGAAATCAATTTTCAGCGAGTCGTATACACCAGATACACCCATCAATTTTGCTCCCAATTTTGGTGGGTCTACTACAGAAACTGTTTTAACAAACAATAATGGTGACAATGTGTTGGCTTACACCAATAATAATTTTACTGGTATCACTTTCGATAATACGGTAGACGCTTCAGGATTAACATTTTTGCATATAGATGTTTATGTGCAGAGCGCCGGGGTTGAGGTAGGTCTCCAAATTAGGGATATTGGGGCCAACCAAGAATTAGAGACCAATACCACTAATGGTTTGCCACAAGGAGATGATGTGGATTTTAGGTTTGACCTAACAGGATTGACCGTCGGTCAATGGACATCGTTCGACATACCCTTGGGGGGAGACCTTGCCACCCAGAAAAACAACTTGGGTGCGCTTATACTTACAGATGGCCCCGATTTCATATTTGACAATATTTACTTTTTTACGGAATAATACAGACAGTTAAAAGAAAAAAATGATGATGAAAATAAATTTTAATCACATTGGAACATTGCAGGCAAAAGTTCTAACATATATATGCTTTACAGCAATCGCCGCCTTTTCTAGTTGCGAAACCGATGACGAACAAACGGTGGCCAGATCGACAAACCTTGTGCTTTCTGAGGAATTTAATACCGATGGAGCACCAAACCCAGCGGTTTGGGGATTCGATATCGGAACCGGAGAAAATGGATGGGGAAACCAAGAATTGCAGTACTACACAGACCGTACTGAAAATGTAACCATACAAAATGGCGTATTGCTAATAACGGCCCAAGAAGAATCTTTTCAGGGTTCTCAGTATACATCCGCAAGGCTACTGACCAAAGATTTGTTCGAACAACAATATGGCCGCTTTGAAGCCCGTATTCGTTTGCCTTTTGGTCAAGGTATTTGGCCTGCATTTTGGATGCTGGGAGCTGATATTGATGAAAATCCATGGCCTGGAGCAGGAGAGATAGATATTATGGAGTACCGCGGACAGGAACCTACCGTTCTCATAGGAAGTGTTCATGGCCCCGGCTACAGTGGTGGTGATGCCATTTCCAAGGAATATATATTAGAGAATGACCGCTTTGATACAGGTTTTCACATTTTCGGAATCGAGTGGGGTCCAGATTTTGTCAATTATTATGTTGATGATGTCCTTTATAATCAAATTACCCCGGAAGATGTAGATGAAGAAACGGATGGCGAAGGGGTATGGGTTTTTAACAAACCCTTCTATATTCTTATGAACCTAGCGGTTGGCGGCACTTTTGTGGGTTCCCCTAATGCCGAGACACAATTTCCACAAACGATGCTGATTGACTACGTTCGAGTCTATGAATTTGACGAAAGATTATTTAATAACTAAACTAACTCAACAATACAATGAAACTATTACTCAAAAACATTAAGATAATCCCAATACTATTCTTGGCAATATCCTTTCTAGGATGCGAAGACGATGATGAAGGAACTTCACTTCCAGAAGTTATCGCAAAATTTACACAAACAGTTGTTCCAAATTCAGGTACGGTGTCTTTTATAAACATATCTGAAAATGCCAATTCTTATGAATGGGACTTTGGAGATGGTACAACATCTACCGAAATAAACCCAACAAAAACGTATACTTCTGGTACGTATACAGTTACACTATCCGCATCAAATGTTGCTGGAGCTTCAAGTGTATTTGAAGATGAACTCACCATTACTATACCTGACCCTATCATGGTGCCCATTACGTTTGATGACGCCAATGTCGACTATAGTGATATAGGAACATTTACAGGTGCGGCCTTTGAAATTGTTGCAAACCCAGCACCGGGAGGGTCAAATGACCAAGCCTCACAAGTAGGAGCCATCACAAATAGCGGCGCACAATTCGAAGGGATTTTCTTTAATCTGGGAACTGCTATTGATCTTACTGCAAATAAGACCATCCAAATGAATTTCTGGTCAGAAGCTGCTATTGATGTTTTAGTAAAATTAGAAGAAGGTACTGGAGCGGATACTGAAATAGCTGCCAGTCATGGTGGTACTGGTTGGGAAATGATTTCGTTCGATTTCACTTCATCGGACAGCTTCTCTAGAATTACCCTATTTGTAGATGGCCCCGGTACAACTTCTGGAACTTTTTACTTGGACGATATTGTTCAAATTGAAACACCTCCTGTGGTATGCACAGATACCATGCTGGAACTTCCTATGGACTTTGATTGTGAAGGAATAACATACGATTTTGTTACTTTCAATGGAGCTTCCTATAGCGTGGTGGACAATCCTCAACTATCAGGGGTAAATTCCGAGGCCTCCAAGGTTGGGGAAATCGTTAACGTTGGTGGTGCCTTCGAAGGTGGTGCATTTACTCTGGATACCCCAGTGGACTTCTCTACCGACAAATCCATAACCATGAAGGTCTATTCAACAGTGGCCCTGCCTGTTTTACTGAAATTTGAAGGAGCCGGAGCACCCATTGAAACACCTGTCAACCATGGTGGTACTGGATGGGAGCAACTTACCTTTGACTTCACATCATCAGACCAGTTCACTACATTGGTACTATTTATTGATGGGCCTGGCACAACAGCGGGAACATTCTATATCGATGACATAGAACAGGTCCCAACTGGTGGAGGTACTGTATGTACCGATACCATGCTGGAACTTCCAATGGACTTCGACTGTGAAGGCATAACATACGATTTTGTTACTTTCAACGGAGCTTCCTATAGCGTGGTGGACAATCCTCAGCTATCAGGGGTAAATTCCGAGGTCTCCAAGGTTGGGGAAATCGTTAACGTTGGTGGTGCCTTCGAAGGTGGTGCATTTACTTTGGACACACCGGTAGACTTCGCTACCGACAAATCCATAACCATGAAGGTCTATTCAACCGTGGCACTGCCCGTACTATTAAAGTTTGAAGGAGCCGGAGCACCAATAGAAACACCCGTGAACCATGGCGGTACCGGATGGGAGCAACTTACATTTGACTTCACATCATCAGACCAGTTCACTACATTGGTACTATTTATTGATGGGCCAGGCACAACAGCTGGAACATTCTATATCGATGACATAGAACAGGTGCCAACTGGCAGTGGAACGGTATGTACCGATACCATGCTGGAATTACCCATCGACTTTGATTGCGAAAGCCTTACTTATGATTTTGTCACTTTCAATGGTGCATCATATAGCGTAATTGACAATCCTCAACTATCAGGAGTTAATTCCATGGCTTCCAAAGTCGGAGAAATCGTAAACGCTGGCGGTGCATTTGAAGGCGGTGCATTTACTCTGGACACTCCTGTGGACTTCTCTACCGATAAATCCATAACCATGAAGGTCTATTCAACCGTGGCACTGCCCGTACTGCTTAAGTTTGAAGGAGCTGTAGCACCCATTGAAACACCCGTAAACCACGGTGGTACCGGATGGGAGCAACTTACCTTTGATTTCACATCATCAGACCAATTTACCACATTGGTACTGTTCATAGATGGGCCAGGCACAACAGCTGGAACATTCTATATCGATGACATAGAACAGGTCGCAACTTCCGGTGGCGGAGGTGGAGGTGGAACTAGTGGAGAACTAGCTACCAATGGCGATTTTGAAACAGGAGACGATACAGGATGGTTCATATTCCAAAACGCTGGAACGGCTGCATTGGATAACACAACCAGTAATGGAGGTACTTGGTCAGGAAAGCTAACAGTTGGAGATAGCGGTGGCAACCCTGCTTTCAAACAAGAAAGAATTGGAGCTGGTACAGTTGCTGCTGGAGATGTGGTACAAATTCAGTTTGACCATATCGGAACCGTGGTACAACCTGGAGCAGCTGTTAATGTAATCTTATTTGGAGAAGGTGCCAGTGGTGCTTCGTTTACCCAAGTATTAAATCCAGGGCCAACTTTGGGTACTTCTTGGACAACATATACAGGATCTTTCGAAATTCCTGGAGGTACTGATGTTTCAGAAGGAATTTCATTCTTGATAGAAACAGTCTGTGGTGCTGTCAGCGGTTGTAGCGTAACAATGAATATTGATAATGTTTCTGTTACCCTTAATCCATAAATATTAAATAACTAGCCCACAACTGATAAATTTATGTTGTGGGCTAATTATCAGAATGATATACTATTAAAAAATACCAACTATGAATAGAGGAAAAGGTTAGCATAAAGCAAATCTTTGCTAACCTTTTTAATATGCTGGCCCAAAAAACTGGTCTAGTTACAGAAAAATTATCAAAATCAGAGAAGCAGATTTATGATAAAATTAAAATCTTTAAAACTTTTCATCAGGCTAGTCATAATTGGCACTTGCTTCATTTCATCTTGCAAAAAACAAAAGATGGGTAAAGAAAATAACGCTGATATCAGTATAGAACAAAAGGTAGATTCCTTACTAGCATTAATGACCTTGGAGGAAAAAATAGGTCAAATGACTCAAGTAAGGCATTTTGATGACCTTTCCAATGATAATGACATTGCTACTAAGTTCATTGGTTCAGTTATACATACCCAAGGTCCTTTACCTGGCAATAATGCTTTAGAATGGCAAGCAAGATTTACCAGCCTGCAAGAAAAAGCACTTTCTACCAGATTGGGAATTCCATTATTATTTGGTGTTGATGCAATACATGGTCAAAACACATATGAAGGGGCTACTATATTCCCACACAACATTGGTTTAGGGGCTACCAGAAATGCAGCGCTTGTAGAGCAAGCAGCCAAAATAACGGCAATAGAAGCTCAAGCAACTGGGTTTACATGGGTTTTTTCTCCCTGTATCGCTATTCCGTACAACGAAAAATGGGGTAGAGTTTATGAAGCATTTTCAGAAAGCACAAAGCTTACCGAGGCATTGACAAGAGCTTCTGTTAAAGGGCTTCAAGGCAATTTACTGGATAACCATACGGTCATGGCCACAGCAAAGCATTTTATAGGTGATGGATCAACTGATTTTGGACATGAAGGGGGCGAAACTTCTTTAGGTCCACAACAAGTGCAAGAAAGATTGTTGCCTCCATACACGATAGCAGTCAATGAAGGAGTTGGCGCAGTAATGGCTTCATTCAATTCCATGTCTGGCAGACCCATGCATGCACACAAAGAACTAATTACCAAATTACTCAAAGGCACCATGAAATTTGATGGCATTATGGTTTCTGATTGGAAGGGGTATTCAAGGTTTGGTGAAAATGATGTTATCAATGCCGGTGTAGATGTAATAATGGCTGTAGAGGGTGATTTAGAGATGTATTTGGAAGGTTTAAAAAGTGGCGTTGAAAGTGGCTATGTATCGCAAGATAGAATTGATGATGCCGTACGCCGTGTATTACGACAAAAATTTAGATTGGGACTTTTCGAAAATCCATTCCCAGATTCCACTTTAGTTGAAAAAATAGGAATTCAAGAACATCGGGATGTTGCAAGACAAGCCGTTAGGGAGTCGCTGGTCTTATTAAAAAATAATAGAAACATACTCCCGTTAAACAAAGATTTAGCTAAAATAGTTGTAGTTGGAGAACATGCGAACAATTCGGGCCTACAATCGGGAGGTTGGACCATTAATTGGCAAGGCTCTACAGAAAACTATGAAGGTGCTACAACCATTCTACAGGGAATTGAAAATATAGCAAAGGGTGATATTATTCATGATGAAGACGGTACAGGAAATCATGATGATGCAGATATTGCCATCATTGTGGTTGGTGAAACACCTTATGCAGAATCCTTTGGAGATATTGGAGGTGAGATAGATGCTTACGAAATAACATTGACCGAAGCTCATCAAAATTACATCAATAACTATGTAAGCAAAGGTATCAAGACTGTTGTAGTGCTTATTTCTGGCCGCCCATTGGTAACCACCAAACAGATTGAACAATCGGACGCCTTTGTAGCTGCTTGGTTACCCGGTTCTGAGGGAGATGGCATTGCAGAAGTGCTATTTGGCGACTATAGTTTTAAGGGAAAGCTACCGCACTCTTGGCCAAAATCAGAAGAAGATTATAAAGGAAAGTATGGTCCAAATTTTTGGGATGATTCTATCACCCCTCTGTTTTCCTACGGATTTGGTTTACGATAATAAATTAAAATAGTATCGATGACGAACATATGTACATCTGAAACAATAAAGCGAAACAAATAGCAATGCTATGAAATCAATTGTAAAAATAATCTTGGCCACGATAGTTTTGTTAACTGCCTATTCGTGTAAAGAGAAAACAAGCAAAACAGAAGAAAATCAACCCCAAATAACAAAAGAAGTGACAGCTAAAGATATTTTAGGAAACCCTGACTACTTGGCCATATCGTACGGAGGTTATAGAAAAGCTACCCGCGATGTTCAACCTACAATAGATGAGCTTAAAGAAGACATGAGGATACTATCTGCAATGGGTATCAAAGTCCTGCGAACATATAATGTTCAATTGCAGCATGCTCCCAACCTATTAAAGGCAATACATGAGTTAAAAAATGAGGATTCCAGTTTTGAAATGTATGTGATGCTCGGTGCATGGATCGATTGCAAAAATGCATGGACCGATAAAGAACCTGATCATGACGTAGAAAGTGAGCAAAATGAAGGTGAAATAGCCAGAGCCGCTGCATTGGCAAATCAATATCCAGATATTGTAAAAATTATAGCTGTTGGCAATGAGGCTATGATAAAATGGGCCACCAGTTATTATGTGCAACCTTCAGTAATTTTAAAATGGGTAAACCATCTTCAAGAATTGAAAAAAAGTGGAAAGCTACCCAAAGATTTATGGATTACCAGTTCTGACGATTTTGCCTCTTGGGGAGGTGGGGAAGAAAGCTATCATACCGAAGACCTAGAAAAGTTGATTAAGGCCGTAGATTATATTTCCATGCATACCTACGCCTATCACAATTCCCATTATAATCCAGAGTTCTGGGGTGTTCCGGAGGAGGAAGAACAGCTTTCGGATATTGAAAAAATAGATGCCGCCATGGTAAGGGCAAAGGAATTTGCCATGTCTCAGTATAAAGCAGTATCTAATTATGTAAAAAGTATCGGTGCCGACAAGCCAATTCATATTGGAGAAACTGGTTGGGCCACCGTTTCCAATGGTCATTATGGCCCAACTGGTTCAAAAGCTACTGATGAATACAAAGAAGCAGCTTATCACAAGCTAATACGGGAATGGACCAATACAAACGGAATTTCGTGCTTCTATTTTGAGGCTTTTAATGAGCGATGGAAGGATGCCCAAAACGAACATGGTTCTGAAAATCATTTTGGCTTGATCACCATAGATGGACAAGCAAAATATGCATTATGGGACTTAGTGGACAAAGGAACTTTTAATGGTTTGACCAGAAATGGAAATCCCATCACCAAAACATATAATGGGAATAAAGACGCATTGATGAAAGATGTTCTGGTCCCTCCTACAAAGAAAGAACAAGCGATTACCCATTAAGATGAAAAAGTTTAACAAATTAAATATCACATTAACATTGACCGTAATACTAAGTGCTTGCACCGTGGATAACAAATTGGAAGTTGAGGTTTTTGAAACTTCCGCAAATGGAAACAAATTAAGTCCCATAACCGAGTTTGCAAAAGAAGGAGTTGCTTCAAAGATTACATTACAACCAGAACAAAAATTCCAGACCATTACTGGATTTGGTGGTTCATTTACAGAAGCATCGGCATATCTCCTTAATCAATTGAGTACAGAAAATCGAAAAAAAATCATCGATGCATATTTTGGCAATGATGGTGCCCGATACTCCTTAACTCGAACACATATAAATTCTTGTGATTTTTCATTGAATAATTACTCGTATGCACCTGTTGAAGGGGATATGGAGTTGAAACATTTCTCTATTGAAGAAGATAAGGATGATATTATCCCATTCATCAAAGAAGCAATGGCCACTTCAAAAGATGGTTTTAAAATTTTAGCTTCCCCTTGGACGGCACCACCTTGGATGAAGGACAACAACGATTGGCGTGGTGGTAAATTATTGCCTGAATACTATGATACTTGGGCCTTGTTCTTTTCAAAATATATTGATGCCTACAAATCCGAAGGGATTGATATTTGGGGCTTAACAGTAGAAAATGAACCTCTAGGGAATGACAACAATTGGGAGAGTATGCATTATAGTCCTGAAGAAATGACCCAATTTGTACAAAATCATTTAGGTCCAAAACTAGAAGTTGATGGTAAAAACAATATTAAAATCTTGGGATATGACCAAAACCGAGAGCACTTAGAACATTGGGTAGATGAAATGTTCAAGGATGAAGCCACTTCTAAATACTATGATGGCACCGCGATTCACTGGTATGCAAGTACATATGAGATATTTCCCGATGCGTTACAATACGCCCATAAAAAGGCCCCAAATAAACACTTAATACAATCCGAAGCTTGTGTGGATGCACAAGTGCCTAAATGGAAAGACGATCTATGGTATTGGTCCAAAGAAGCGACAGATTGGGGCTGGGATTGGGCACCAGAACAGGATAAACATCTCCACCCTAAATATGCTCCCGTGTATCGATACGCTAGGGATATTATTGGTTGTCTTAACAATTGGGTAGATGGATGGATAGACTGGAACATGGTTTTGGACACGCAAGGAGGGCCAAACTGGTTTAAAAATTGGTGCGTAGCACCCGTAATTGTAGATCCAGAAAAAGATCAAGTATACTTTACTCCCATATATCACACATTGACCCATTTCAGCAAATACATACGACCTGGCGCTGTGCGCATAGGGTTTGAAAATTCAGACGACTCGCTTATGACTACAGCGGCAAAAAACCCTGATGGTTCAATTGCGGTAGTGATTCTAAATCAAAGTATGGTATCAAAGAATTTTGAACTCATATTGGGCGAAAGTTCCCAAAAAATTACAATTAGTCCGCAGGCCATCCAAACCGTTATACTAAAAAATCCAACTAATACTAACTAAAAACAATCACTATGTCAATTGTAAAAACCGCGAAAAAAGATAGAGTCCCGTTTGGGCAAAAAGCCGCCTTTGGCGCAGGCCATTTGGTTTTGAACCTATATCCAGGAGCCTTAGGTTTTTTCATGTTTTTCTTGTTAACTGCTTTTGGCATGGATCCATTTTTGGCTGGACTTTTAGGTGGATTACCTCGATTTTTCGATGCGATTACCGATCCAATTATGGGATTTATTTCGGACAACACAAGTTCAAAATGGGGAAGAAGGAGGCCATACATTATGGTTGGAGGCATTTTAAGTGCCATAACATTTGTTCTTCTTTGGCAACTAGATGAAAACAATTCTTCAGACTATAATTTTTGGTACTTTCTGATTATGTCCATGGTTTTCCTTATTGGAAATACAATGTTCGCAACACCTCTGGTTGGTTTGGGTTATGAAATGACTTCTGATTATAACGAACGGACGCGTTTAATGGCATTTTCTCAAACAGTAGGTCTTTTGGCTTGGGTAATTGTTCCTTGGTTTTGGGTAATTATTGCTGATCCGGATATTTTTAGCAATCAAGCCGAAGGTGTAAGGACCATGGCAATCTATGTTGGAGTAGCTTGTTTATTGCTCGGGCTTTTGCCTGCTATTTTTTGTAGAGGTATCGATGCTTCCCATATGGGAAATAGGAAAAAACTAACCTTTAGAACTATATTTAGTAATTTAAAAGACTTGTTCATCAGCATAAAAGAGGCTGTAAAGAATAAACCTTTTATGAAATTGTGTGGTGCTACTTTTTTAGTGTTTAATGGTTACCAAATTGTAGCTTCTTTCAGTTTTTTTATTTTCGTTTTTTATATTTTTAACGGAAGCTATGAAGCCACTTCAACATGGCCCGCTTGGTTCAGTTCTATAGGAGCATTGGTTTCAGCATTTTTAGTGATTCCAATTGTGTCAAAAATGGCTGAAAAATGGGGTAAAAAGAACGCTTTTATTATTTCAACGGCCCTTTCCATTGTTGGATATGCTATGAAATGGTGGGCTTTTACTCCGGATAATATTTGGCTTTCTTTTGTTCCAATACCTTTAATGTCATTTGGTTTAGGAAGTTTATTCACCTTGATGATGAGTATGACAGCCGATGTTTGTGATTTGGACGAACTTGTCAATGGCATGCCAAGGAAAGAAGGTACTTTTGGAGCATTATATTGGTGGGTTGTAAAACTTGGACAAGGATTAGCTCTAGTTTTAGGAGGGCTAGTTTTAAAGGTAATAGGATTTGATGGTAACGCAGCCACACAAACAGCGGACACTTTAACAAAATTAAGAATCGCCGATATAGTTATCCCCGTGGTAACAGCAGCTTTAGCTATTTGGATTATGTGGAAATACGGCCTGTCTGAAGAAAGAGCAAAAGACATTAAAGCCCAATTGGAAGAAAGAAGAGGAGTGTTATAACAATGTTGAGTTTTAAGTGAATTTATACAACTAAAAAAATAACAAAATGTCAACCAAAATAGTAATACTAATAATAGGAGTTTTATTTGTCTTAATTGCGTTACTCGCAAGTAAAAAAAGTAGTTCCAAACTGGGGATACCTTTAGGAATCCTTGGTATCTTAATGATGATATACGGCAGTTATTCTTCTGAATTTGTCAATTATAACAGTCAGATGGAACAAGTTTCCACAGGAAAAAAATTAAAAATTAGCGGACCAGTTACTGCTGTGAAAGTTGTATCTCCAATAGATAAAGATTCCGTGGATTGCCGTATTTTAACAATGGGCGTGTATCCTGAATCCCATAAAAAAGATATTTGGGCAATAATCAGACCCACTGATGATAGATATTATCCACAATCTGACCATACCAATACTTCCTACAAAAGAGATGGGGAATGGCAGGTTGTAACCCGTTTTGGTGGAGACAAGGGTGAGGCCTATGATTTGATTATTTATGAAGCAGATTCCACCGCCTCATCATTTTTTAGTTCAACCATAGAAAAATGGAAAGAAGCCGATGACTATCCTGGTTTAAAGCTAGAAGAAATGCCTGCTGGAGCCAAAGAAGTGGAGCGTCTTAAGATTTATACAAGGAAAAACTGTAGAGGCGTTTTTTAATACATATCATACAATGAATGAAGAAATTAATGCCAAACTGGCCCTAGAAGAGGATAGCGTTGGCAAAATTTATAAAAAACCAAATAATACAATTTAAAGGAACATTATGTCGTCATCAAGAAAAGAAAAGTTTTTGGCATTGGCCGCTCTAGAATACTCTGGTAAAACTACCAAAGAACTGGAAAGTCTATGTAAGCGTGTGTTGGAAGATGGAATGCATGGACTATGTTTCAGTCCTTATGAAGAAGGCCAAAAACCAGGTGATCAGATTACCGAAGACCAAATACGCAGGCGAATGGAAATCATAAAGCCCTATACTAAATGGATTCGTTCTTTTTCGTGTACGGAGGGAAATGAAGCTATTCCGCGTATTGCAAAAGAATATGGTATAAAAACTATGGCTGGAGCATGGTTGGGAGACGACCCAAAAGTTAATAAGAAAGAAGTTGAAAACCTTATTACTTTAGCCAAAGAAGGCTATGTTGATATTGCCGCTGTTGGTAATGAGGTAATGCTACGTGGAGATTTAACAGAGGATGAGCTATTGGATTTTATGCATCAGGTAAAGCAGGCTGTACCAGATGTTCCCGTAGGCTATGTTGATGCATATTACGAATTCACGGAGCGAGAAAGAATAACCGAAGCTTGCGATATAATTCTCGCCAATTGCTATCCTTTTTGGGAAGGTTGCGATATGGATTATTCTTTGCTCTATATGAAAGATATGTACCAAAGAGTACTAAAAGTTGCCAATGGCAAAAAGATAATCGTTTCTGAAACTGGATGGCCTAGTCAAGGTACGAGTCTTGAAGGTGCATTTCCATCCCATGAAAATGCGTTAAAATATTTCATGAATACGCAAAAATGGTCCGAAGAAGATGATATTGAAGTATTTTACTTCTCGTCTTTTGATGAATCATGGAAAGTAGGAGCCGAGGGTGATGTAGGAGCCTACTGGGGACTTTGGGACAAAGATGAGTCACTAAAGTTTTAGGTAAAACTTCTCCCTAAGCAATCAGGTTAAACAATCTCAGCATTTAACCCAGCTTGTAATAATTTTGAGCATCTGGGTTTTAAATCGGTATACTCGCCTGTTTTAACCGTACACTTCCCATTGTGGTGTACAATTAAAGAGCATTGTTCTGCTTGTTCAGGGGTGTGGTCACAGACACTTATCAACGTTTCAATAACATGGTCAAAAGTATTTACCTCGTCATTAAAAAGTATAATCTCATTCTGCTTTACGGTCTCTTCTTCTAAAAGAAGTTCTTCTGATACTTTTTCCTTGATTCCCATAATGGTGGAATTAAACAAACCTAATTTACATATTTTGTGGAAATCCAATTATTCTTTTCAAGTTTTTTTTCAAATTCTAAACCATACGCACCACATTTTGAAGAAATTGCATCAAAATCCTCTAAATAAAACCCACTTAGGAAAAGGAGTCCGTCAGAATTAAGACATTTGGCGTATATGGGAATGTCCTCGAGCAAAATATTCCTGTTGATATTCGCTAGTATGATATCATACTTTTTATCCGTTAGGAGACCACTATCACCTTGATGAACATTGATATCTTTACAGTTGTTGCGTTCAACATTCTCTTTGGAGTTTAAAAAACACCATTCATCTATATCAATGGCATCCACAGATTCTGCCCCCTTCATTTTGGCCAGAATGGCCAAAACTCCGGTACCACAACCCATATCCAAAACCGATTTTCCTGCAAAATCTGTATTTAAAATATGTTGCAACATCATGTGGGTTGTTTCATGATGCCCTGTTCCAAAACTCATTTTGGGTTCAATAACAATATCGTACTCAACTTGCCCTGGTTCATGAAAGGGGGCCCTTACCATACATTCGCTACCAACCTTTATGGGGTGAAAGTTTTTCTCCCACTCTGCATTCCAGTTTTGCTGCTCAATCTCCTTGATTGTCCATGAAATTTCAAAATCAGGGTTTTGTAGAATGAATAAATCATTCAAAATGCCTTCTTTCCAATCAGATTTTAGTACATAAGCCAACAAACCTGAATCATTCTCTATAAAACTTTCAAAACCCGCCTCGCCCAGCTCGGCGATTAAGATATCAGAAGCTGGTTGCGCAGGGTTTATTTTAAAATTGTATTCGAGGTATATCAAACTAAATAAACTGACTTAAATGGCCTTGATGATGGCAACAAAATCATCTGCTTTTAGGGATGCACCTCCGATAAGACCACCATCTACATCTGGTTTTGAGAAAATCTCTTCGGCATTTCCAGGCTTAACGCTTCCGCCATATAGGGTTGAAACAGTATTGGCTATTGACGTATCATAAGCCTCGGAAATGGTTTTTCTAATAAATGCATGCATTTCCTGGGCTTGTTCTGGGCTAGCAGTTTCTCCTGTCCCTATGGCCCAAACCGGCTCATAAGCCAGAACAATCTTGCCCCACGCGTTTTTGTCTAAGTCAAAAAGAGCATTTTTCAATTGACTTTCAACAACAGAAAAATGGTTTCCAGATTTTCTATCTTCCAATTCTTCCCCAAAACAAAAAATGACCCTCATTCCCTTTTCCAGTGCGGTTTTGGTCTTTTTGGACAATAGGTCGTCTGTTTCTCCAAAAAGTGAACGGCGCTCGGAATGTCCAATGATAACAGTATCCACTTCTATGTTCAACAGCATATCCGCAGAAATCTCGCCAGTAAAGGCTCCATTCTCAGCAAAGTGCATGTTTTGAGCAGCAACCTGTATGGTTGATGACTGTAAATTTCTTTGGGCCGCAACCAAGTTCACAAAAGTTGGAGCAACAATCACTTCTGCATGCGTATCAGGTAATTTTGCCGATAGCTCGGACAACAAAACTTCAGTTTCGTCAAGGTTTTTGTTCATTTTCCAGTTTCCTGCAACTATTTGGGTTCTCATAGTATTTTTGTTAAAATGTTAGTTGATCTAAATCGTTATAATGTACTTTTTGTTTAATTGTGCCGCGTTCCAAAACTAAAATTGCTGGGTTGGAACGAACTATGGTTTTTAATGTGGTCTCATCTGTAAAATAAAAATCGAAATCCAAATTATAATCCTTCTTCACTTTATTGGCTCTTTCTTCATTGGAAGCTGACATGCCCACAACCTTGTATCCTTTCTGCCTTGCCTTGGCCGTAACGCCAGCAACCTCAGAGAAAAAATCATTATTACTTTTTGCCAGATCATACGCAATGACCATTACCAATTTGTTTTCTTCCAAGATTTCCGAAGCTACATCCACACCATCCTTTTCAATAGTGAAATCATGGATTGGTGGCTCGTATCCTTTTTGTATTTCGGTAGTCTCAACATCTATAAACTCACCATCTACTGAGGGGTATTCTCCATTTGTGACTATAATCTTATCATCACCATTAACCTTAAAGCGCCACGCATATTCATATATTGCCTTGGGAGCATTCTCCGGAACACTCATTCCTTCTTGAATATTCGCCCCTATTTTATAGGGTCTAAAATCTATCGAGGGAAGATGGTTAAGCACTTGGTTGGCAAACAAAGCACAAACAATTAATGACACTCCTCCAATAATCCAATTGATTTTAGTACTAAATATGGGTTTGATGTATTTTCTGCCCAAAAACAGAATCAGAATAAAAATCAGAAGTACAATATCCTTTGTAAAAGATTCCCATGGTGTCAGTTTTACGGCATCTCCAAAACAGCCACAATCCGTTACTTTATTAAAATATGCAGAATAAAAGGTTAAAAATGTGAAGAACACAATCATTAAAAGCAAGCTCCAAACGGTAAGTTTTGGCTTAAACCCTATGAGTAGAAGTACTCCCAAAAGTACCTCGACAATTACCACAAAAATTGAAATTGACAAAGCCATGGGCATCAAAAAAGGTAGGTCCAAAACCCCTTGACTAAAATATTCCTCTAATTTGAATGAAAAACCAACAGGATCGTTCAATTTAATGAGTCCGCTTATTATAAATAAGATTCCAACTACAATTCTAGAAATCCAGACCAAATACTTCATTCTTCCTCACTTAAATGAATCAACGCAAATACTGCATAATTGACGATGTCTTGATAATTCGCATCTATACCCTCACTGACCAAAGTGGTTCCCGCATTATCTTCAATTTGCTTTACCCGAAGTAATTTTTGCAAAATTAAATCCGTCAACGAACTTACCCGCATATCACGCCATGCTTCACCATAATCGTGATTTTTATTTTCCATCAAACTTTTTGTGGTTGAAACTTCACTGTCATAAAGTTTAATGGCTTCATTGGCATCAAGATCAGGCTGCTCCGCCACTCCTTTTTTTAATTGGATCAATGCCATAATGGAGTAATTGATAATCCCAATAAACTCAGATTGTTCTCCTTCATCAACTTTTCTGACTTCATTTTCTTGAAGACCACGAATCCGTTGCGCTTTGATAAATATTTGATCCGTAAGGGATGGGAGTCTCAAAATACGCCACGCCGTGCCGTAATCTTTGGCCTTTTTTAGAAATAGTTCCCGGCAGGCATGGATAACCGCATCATATTGTTCGGAAGTCTGCTGCATGTATTCTTGCTAATTTGCGTAAATTTCGTAAAATAAAAGTGCTGAAAAAGCACATCGCCAAAGATAATCAAACACAGCAAAGCAGGTATTTTTTATGACCATAAACTGCAAAGGAGAACTTATTGATCTCGCTATCCCAAAAATAATGGGAATTCTCAACCTTACTCCTGATTCTTTTTATGATGGCGGAAAGTATAAAGATGAAAGTGCAATTCTTAAACAAGTTGAAAAAATGGTTTCTGATGGTGCCTCTTTTATAGATATGGGGGCCTATAGTTCTAGGCCAGGTGCCGAACATGTGCCTGAGGATGAAGAATTGAAACGAATGCTTCCTATACTGGAACTCATACTTCGTAATTTTCCACAAACCTTGATTTCAATAGATACATTTAGAAGTAAAGTGGCTTCCGAAAGTATTGAGCGTGGTGCCGCCCTTATTAATGATATCTCTGCGGGTAATTTAGATGCTGCAATGTTGAACGTTATTGCTACGCATCAGGTTCCATACATAATGATGCACTTAAAAGGAACACCCCAATCCATGCAAAAAGAAGCGGTCTATGATGATTTATTGAAAGATTTGCTTTCTTATTTTTCAAAAAAAGTAAGTGATGCAACCTCCTTAAAAATCAATGATGTCATTATTGATCCGGGGTTTGGTTTTGCAAAAACAACGGCACAGAACTATACATTGTTAAGCCATTTAGATTTGTTCCAAACTTTTAATACTCCTATTTTGATAGGTCTAAGTCGAAAATCCATGATTTACAAAATCTTGGAATCTTCTCCAAAAGAAGCCCTTAACGGAACTACTGCCCTGCATACCGTTGCCTTGCTAAAAGGCGCTAACCTTTTAAGGGTACATGATGTAAAAGAAGCTGCGGAATGCGTTAAACTTGTAGAGGAATTAAAAGCGAACACCCAATAATTTTTGGTTCTGCTATTTTTGCTAATTTTACAAAAACACCGCGGTTGGATTTTCTGAATTTTCTTGAATTTAAAGTTACTGATGTCATAGACATTCTTCTTGTTGCCGCCCTACTCTATTATATTTATAAACTGGTCAAAGGAACCGTTGCCATTAACATCTTTATAGGCATTGTCATTGTCTGGGCTTTATGGAAACTTACTGAGTTACTTCAAATGAAAATGATCAGTAGCATGGTAGGTGGTTTCATGAACATTGGGTTGATTGCCTTAATTATTGTTTTTCAACAGGAAATACGAAAATTCTTATTGATGATCGGTTCTACCAATTTTGCATCCAAACGGAATTTTATCCGCCATTTTAAATTTCTAAAACAAGAAGCCATGCCCACAGATACCGATGTGGATGCCATAATCGGTGCATGCGAAAAAATGGGAAGTACAAAGACAGGGGCAATTATTGTTATTGAGAAAACCAATTCCCTCGATTTTGTAAGATCCTCGGGAGATACCATGAACATTGAAATAACCCAGCCCATTTTAGAAAGTATTTTCTTTAAGAACAGTCCGTTACATGACGGAGCTGCAATTATCCAAGACAACTACATAACCGCAACACGCGTAATTTTGCCAGTTTCCAATGATCGGAATATTCCGTTGCGATTTGGATTGCGACATCGCGCTGCCGTTGGAATTACTGAGAAAACAGACGCTGTCTGTTTGGTGGTAAGTGAAGAAACCGGTTCCATCTCCTATATTAAAAATGGTGAATTTGTACCTTATAAAGGTTTAGAGGAATTGGTAAACTTCATTAAAAAAGATCTTGAATAAATGGATTGCAAAAATTGTGACAATACGTTACGAACGGATTTTGCATATTGTCCAAATTGTGGTGCGAAAATTATCAAAAATCGATTGTCCTTAAAAAACGTATGGCAAGATCTAAGCTATCAAGTATTAAACCTGGACAATACATTCCTAAAAACTTTTCGACATCTATTTTCCAGACCAGCGGATGTTGTCAATACCTATATTAAGGGTACTCGAAAAAAATACATGAACCCAATCAGCTATTTCGCAATCGCCATTACGCTTTCTGGAATCTTGTTTTTTGTACTTAAAAAAATATACAAGATAAATTTAACGCATAACAGTTTTACAGAAAAACAGGCGTCAAACTTGGATTTCATTATGGACTATCAGGGATTGCTTTCGTATTTCATAATGCCTATTTATGCATTGATGACCTGGTTGCTCTTTATTGACAAAAAGAAACTGAATTATACGGAACACCTTGTGGCCAATGCCTATATTACCGGACAAACTTCTTTTGTTCAGGTGCTTATTTGTTTGCCCTTATTCGGTTTTTTTGATATTGGATATGACATTTTCAACTGGGCATTTTTGATAGGTATTGTGATATACCAATTTTTTGTTTTTGGACAAATTCACCAAACCAGTTTTTTAAGCACGTTTATAAGAGGTCTTATTTATTTGATTCTATTTGCCTTTGTAATGTTGGCACTGGGTATGGTGATTCTTCTAATTGCAACACTAACCGGGCAGATCAGTTTAGAAAGTATTGTCCCAAAATAGATTATGCAACCTCTTCGGCTAAAAACTGGGCCTCATACAAATCATTGTAGTAACCACCATTTTTTAGCAGTTCTTGGTGCGTGCCAATTTCAACAATCTTTCCAGCGTCCATTACTATGATTTTATCGGCTTTTTTAATCGTTGCCAATCGGTGTGCTATAATAATTGAGGTTCTACCTTCGGTTATTTTATCCGTTGCCCGTTGTATCAATTGTTCTGAATAGGTGTCTACGGATGAGGTTGCTTCATCCAGGATCAGAATACTGGGGTTGCTAACATAAGCCCGTAAAAATGCAATCAATTGGCGCTGTCCGCTGGAAAGCATAGTTCCACGTTCCTTTACATTATATTGATACCCGCCTGGTAAACTCGAAATAAAGTCGTGAACTCCGATTTGTTTTGCGGCTGCTTCAATTTCAGATAACGCTACAGATTCTTCGCGAAGCGAAATGTTATTGGCAATGGTATCCGCAAATAGGAAAACATCCTGCAGTACAATTGCAATATGTGATCGAAGTGATTTTAATGCATAATCGCGGATATTATGACCATCAATCAGGATATCTCCAGAATTGATCTCATAAAAGCGGTTCAATAAATTAATAATAGTAGACTTTCCTGCACCCGTGGCACCCACAATAGCTACCGTTTGTCCTGCTTCAACGCTAAATGAAATGCCATGTAAAACCTCTTCGTCCTCAACATAACCAAAATGAACATTCGAAAATTCAATAGCACCCTTAACGTCTTGCTTTTCCAAAGTACCCTGGTCCGAGATATTACTTTCAGTATCCAGAATCTTAAACACACGGTTGGCAGCTACCATTCCCATTTGAAGGGTATTAAATTTATCCGCTATCTGTCTTAGGGGACGGAACAACAAATCCATCAAGAAAAAAAATGCAAAAATAGATCCGGTATCGTTCAACGCAACATTCTCAATATTTTGAACCACACCAAAATATACTACTAGTCCAATTCCAATGGAATATGAGATTTCAGCAATTGGAAAGAAAATAGAATTGTACCAAACTGTCTTTAACCACGCATTTTGATGTTTTTCATTGATTTTTCTGAATTTCTCTTTCTCTATTTCCTCCCGATTAAAAAGCTGTACGATCTTCATTCCAGCAATCCGTTCTTGAACAAAGGAATTTAAGTTAGCCACTTGTGCACGTACTTCTATAAAAGCAACTTTCATAGCCTGTTGAAACAATCGCGTAGCAACCAAGATTATCGGTAAAATTGCAAACACGATCAATGCCAATTTCCAGCTGATTAAAAGCATTATTGCCGCTCCGGAAAGCATTTTTAACAAATCGGCAACAATAACAAAAAAACCTTGGCTAAATATCTCTCCAATACGCTGCATATCGGCAACTGCCCTGGTCACCAACACTCCAATGGACGAGTTATCAAAATAGGTCATTTTAAAACCCATCATCTTTTGAAAAAGTCTGATGCGTATATCCTTGATTACCGACTCTCCCAAAAGATTAGCATAATAATTGAACGATAGTTGACAAAGTACCTGTCCGAATAAAGCCCCTAACATGACCAAAACAACAAACGTAAGCTCTTCACTATCCTTTTTGGACAATGCCTCATTTATAATTTCCCTTACAAGAACTGGTGTTAAAACGGCAAACGCAGCTGATAATATGGCTACAATGGCAACTACCCAAAAGATATTTTTGTAGGGCTTGGTATGCTCAAATATTCTTTTGAACAGACCAAAGTCAAATGCTTTTCCTATCTCATCATTCTTACTCATTAAATACTTTTTTTGGATATGCGATCTTGGTCAAATATAATCCTTTTGCAGGGACAGAAACGCCTGCTTTCCCCCTATCTTTACTTGCAATTATTGTATTTATTTCTTCAGGTTTCATTTTTCCAATACCTACATTCAACAATGTACCTACAACAGCTCTTACCATATTTCGTAAAAAACGATCCGCGCTAATGGTAAACACCAATTTACCTTCCTGCTTCTCCCAAAAGGCATGCAGAACATCACAATTAAACGTTTTAACATCCGTATTGGACTTGGAAAAACATTCAAAATCCGAATGATTTAACAGAAAAGAAGCCGACTTGTTCATCGCTTCGACATCAAGTGGGTGCTTTACAAAATAAGCGAAATCTGACAAAAATGGGGTTTTCTCTTGAATCACCCAATATTCATAGATACGTTGCGTAGCATCAAATCTGGCATGAGCATCATCGTTTACCTTTTCAATCTCTTGAACCGCTATATCTTCCGGAAGAAACGCGTTTAAGCGAAAAACCAATTCCTTTTTGTTTTCGATTAAATTAAAATCAAAATGCGCATACATTTCTTTGGCATGCACACCAGCATCAGTCCTACCTGCACCAACAAGTTCAATTTTTTCTCGCAAGAGCGTAGACAGAGCCTTTTCCAATACTTCTTGGATTGTAATGGCATTAGGCTGGTTTTGCCATCCATGATAAGCTTTTCCGAAATACGAAAATCGGATAAAATATCTCAATTGGTTTCTTTAATTTTAAGATTTTAAAGATACTTGAATCCCTCGCAAAAGATATCTAACCAACATTTTTTAGCATATTTTTAGCGTTATGACTAAAATTTTACTGCTTTCGGATACCCATGGGCACATGGACGGGACTATTTTAAAATATGTTGAACAAGCCGATGAGGTCTGGCATGCGGGAGATATTGGAAGTCTTGACGTAACTGATACGCTAAAAGCGCTTAAACCAGTACGTGGTGTTTACGGCAATATTGATAACCATGTTATCCAAAAAGAATTTCCTGAACATAACCGCTTCTTTTGTGAGGATGTTGATGTTTGGATAACGCATATAGGAGGATATCCGACCAAGTACAATGTTAAGGTGCGTGAGGAGATTAAATTGAATCCTCCAAAACTTTTTATCTGTGGGCATTCCCATATTTTAAAGGTGATGAACGACAAAAAATTAAATCTGCTTCACATGAATCCGGGAGCTTGCGGAATACATGGTTTTCACCACATGCGTACTATGCTCAGATTTGTAATTGATGGAGAAAAAATATCCAATCTTGAAGTCATTGAAATAGGAAAGAGGTAGAATGAGAGGTCTTTGTTTAATTATTTTTTTCATTGCGATTGCTTGTAACAATAGTAGCAAACAAGTGAAAACGGTTGGTGTGGAACCCGAAGTTGAAAATGTAAAAGTTTCCCTTTATGTTTTGGGAACGGTTCAAGACGGTGGGAGTCCGCATATAGGATGCCAAAAAAAGTGTTGTTCTCTTTTGTTCAAAAGTCCAGACGCCAATCGGAAAGTAGTTTCTTTGGGCTTCGTTGATCACGAGAATAAAAAATCCTATTTATTTGAGGCAACTCCTGATATGCCTTCGCAATTAAAACTATTAAAAGAGCTTTCAGGAATAGACAATGAAACTCCAAACGGCATCTTTTTAACACATGCGCATATGGGCCATTACACAGGTTTGATGTATTTGGGAAGAGAAGCCTTAGGTTCTAAAAAAATTCCTGTTTATGCCATGCCTAAAATGAAATCTTTTTTAGAGAGTAATGGGCCGTGGGATCAATTGGTCGCATTAGAAAATATTGTTATTCAAGAATTGAACAATGAAAAAGCAATAAAGCTAACTCCAAATTTAAGTGTGGTTCCTTTTACAGTTCCCCATAGAGACGAATACTCTGAAACGGTTGGCTATAAAATAATAGGGGCAAATGCATCGGTATTGTTTATTCCTGATATTGATAAATGGTCTAAATGGAAAAAAAACATAATAGAGGAAATCAGAAACGTTGACTATGCATATCTGGATGCCACTTTTTTTGATGGGGAAGAAATAAACAACAGGGATATTTCAGAAATTCCACACCCGTTTGTTATAGAGAGTATGGGGCTTTTTGAAAATTTACCAGAAATTGAAAAGAAAAAAATCCATTTTATTCACTTTAACCATACGAATCCACTGCTCAATCCCAATAGCAAGCAATCTAAAATCGTAACGAAAAGAGGGTATAATATTGCTTCTTTTACGGATAGGGTTCAACTGTAATTTTCTTTTACTGTATGTAAGCAACTAGATTTTCCACGTCTAAACGCCCAAACAATTATTCCAAATAAAATGAAAACATTACGCATAAAGCTTTTTACAATTGCCAGTATTTTACTTTTAGCCTCATGTGGTCAAAAAGCAAAAAAGATGGAGGTCACTACCGAAGATATTTCGGGAGCAGTTTTACCCGAACCTATATATGATACCAACGAACCAAAGACAATTTTGGCAGCTGTTGCACATGCGCACGGAGGTTGGAATGATTTATGGAAAAAAAAGGATGTAGAGTATACCTATGATTATCGCGTTCCGTCAAACGGGAAGGCCGATATTTCTACCGAACGCTACATTTTTGATTCTGAAGCTTCTTTTGGCAAATATTCGCAACATGAAATCAACATAATGCCTGATAAAGATGGAGAAGTAACCCAATGTTTTGATGGTAAAGAAACCATGGTTATGGTAAATGGAGAAAAAAACGAAGACCCACAATTGATAGCTGTAAGTGATTTTCTAAGAAGGGCCAATTACTATTGGTTTACAATGGCCTATAAATTGAACGATAAAGGTACTGTTGCCAAATACCTAGGTCAAGAAGAGTATAATGGAAAGATGTACGATAAAGTACATGTAACTTATGACCCAGAAGTGACTGGAAAAGAACAAAACGATATTTACATCCTATATGTGAATCCAGAAACGAAAATGATAGACAGATTTTTCTTTTCGTTACCTTTCTTAGGTGTCGAGGAACCCGTTATTATTGCCAACTACGAATACGAAGATATAGATGGACAATTAATTTCCACAAAGCGTTCTTATTTTATGCCGAGTGAGCAGGGTTATCCCGAAGAACCTGGGTTGGTTCAAACCATGACCAATGTAAAATTCAATAATGGGTTTACCATAGAAACATTGATGCAATGATTTTTAAATCCTGAGAATCAATAAAAATAAAAAACCCGGCCATGGCCGGGTTTTTCTCGCACTAATACTACTAAGATGTTAGGTTTAACGCAAACGATCAACAGATTTTACAAGATCTTCATCCTTTTTGATAGCTCTGTTGGACAGAACCAGAAAAACGATAGAAAATACAGGAATCAACATCCCAATACCCTTCTCAGAAACAATAATTTCTCCGGATAAGTTTAGCGATCGGTAAACGAAAAATCCTAGTAAAAAAAGATTTAATATCATATTCAATCTGTTTATCACAAATTGATTTTGTCTGTTTTTGAACATAAAAATCGAAATCAATGCCAAAGCTGAGGAAACATAAAATACAATACTGATCCAAAGCTCACTTTTGGCAAAAACTCTAATTCCTTTAGCATCAATCCATAAGTTTAGAACCAATGGTAGTACTCCTGCTATTAGGGCAACTATCACTAAAAAAAACGTTTGAATACGCTGAATCATTGTCTAAATTGATTTCGGAAGGCAAAAATAAGCGTCTTTTCGGTAAATGACCCCTATTGTTGAAAAATAATTTGTATACTTGTGTCGTTATTAGCGAAGCACTTACCCAGGGAATTCTTTCCCATCGTAGTACCCAAATAACTTTTTACTTCAATTATATACATTATACAAGTTTAACTTATTCATTACTTAATGTTCGAGATTTCAGATCTAAAAGCTAAAAAGCTTCCTGAATTGCAGGAAATTGCAAAAGGACTAAACGTTCCTAAATTTAAGACCCAAAAAAAACTGGATTTGGTCTACCAGATATTGGATGTGCAAGCCTCCAATCCAAAAGTAGTGCAGGAAAGCACTAAAACACCCCAAGAAAAGCAAGAAAAACCAGCTCCAAAACCCAGAAAGGAAAGAGCTCCAAGACCAAAAAAAGAAGCAAAGGAAACTGTTTCCAAAACAACCACTGAACCTGCAAAGGTCAGTGCTGAAACTGAAACGGTTGATAAAAAAGAGACTGCTCCTTCAACCCAACCTCATAAAAGAGAGCCCCACAAGCAAAATGGTCCTCAAAAATCCCAAAACAATAATAGAAGGAACACCCAACACCAAAGAAATGGTGGGCATGAGAAAAAGAGCAGCAATTTTGATAAAGATTTAAAAAACAGGTACAAAGAACCTGAGTTTGAATTTGACAGCATTATTGAAAGTGAAGGTGTGCTGGACATTATGCAAGATGGCTACGGCTTTTTGCGGTCTTCGGATTACAACTATTTATCTTCCCCGGATGATATCTATGTTTCACAGTCACAAATTAGATTATTCGGTCTAAAAACCGGTGATACCGTGCTTGGTAACGTAAGACCTCCTAAAGAGGGAGAAAAGTACTTTCCCCTTATAAAGGTCAGCAAGATAAATGGATTAGATCCACAAGTGGTTAGGGATAGGGTGTCATTTGAGCACTTAACGCCCTTATTTCCAAAAGAAAAATTTAAATTGGCCGAGCGACAAAGCACATTATCTACACGAATAATGGATTTGTTCTCCCCTATTGGAAAAGGACAGCGGGGCATGATAGTTTCCCAGCCCAAAACTGGAAAGACAATGTTATTAAAAGACATTGCCAATGCAATTGCCGCCAACCATCCAGAAGTTTATCAAATTATTTTGCTAATCGATGAACGCCCAGAGGAAGTTACCGATATGCAACGTAATGTGCGTGGCGAAGTGGTTGCTTCTACGTTTGATAAAGAAGCTACAGAACACGTTAGAGTCGCCAATATAGTATTGGAAAAGGCAAAACGTTTGGTAGAATGCGGTCATGATGTTGTTATTCTTTTAGATTCAATTACCCGACTTGCAAGAGCTTATAATACCGTGCAACCGGCATCTGGAAAAGTATTGAGTGGTGGTGTTGATGCCAATGCCCTTCATAAACCAAAGCGTTTCTTTGGAGCTGCAAGAAACATTGAAAATGGCGGATCGCTTTCAATTATTGCAACAGCGCTTACAGAAACTGGTTCTAAAATGGATGAAGTCATCTTCGAAGAATTTAAAGGAACCGGTAATATGGAACTCCAATTGGATAGACGAATTTCTAACCGTAGAATATTCCCGGCTATTGACCTTATCTCTTCTTCTACACGTAGAGATGATCTTTTGTTGGATGAGGCTACAATTCAACGCATGTGGATTATGCGTAAGTACCTGGCAGACATGAATCCTGTTGAAGCTATGGAGTTTATGGAACAGCGTATAAAACAGACCAAAAATAATGAAGAGTTTTTGTTGACGATGAATCAATAATATTTTTCAACAACATATCTAATTCCCTTTGAGTAATCTCAAAGGGTTTTTTATGCACTCATTTTAAAGAAAAAACATATCTTTAGTACGGTTTCCCCATACTATGAACCTTAAAATTCTTACAGCATGAAAAACACCAAAAGAGCAGCCTCTCTTTTTTTGGGATCAATGCTCCTTTTTTTAGGAGCTTGTCAACAAACACCAAAAAAAGAAAAACCTCATGAAAAACCACGTGAAAAAGTTGAACCACCAAAACAGATTATCTCTCTAGAGGAATCCAAATCTTTGTTTGACAACTATTCAAGAAATAGAGCTGGATTGATTGAGACTTATGAAAAAGAGCACTATCCTAAAGAAGAGTTTCATGTTGCCCGCTTTGTGTCATGGGATTTTGATACCATAAAACAGTATATAGCATTTATTGAACAGGAAGCAAAAATAGCCGAAGTAGATATTTCCTCGCTTCGTTTCTATTTTGCCAATTACCCAGATAAAAAAGATTTCCCCGATAAGGATAGGATTGAACATGCAAGGCAAAATTCTATTTTTATACTTCCAGCAATGGAAGTTGACGGACAAGATTACGGATTTTACATTGGTGAAGATGGCAAGGCAAAACTTGTTAAAGATGCAGTTGGTCAGAAGGGTATTGGTAATATCTCAGATGATAGGGAAAAATCTTATGCCGGTTTTGCACCTAACTTATCTGCCGCACCTCCAATATTTGCCGCGCAGAGTTTAACACTCAACCGAGGGAACAGTGCACCGCCACCACCACACGATTACTGATAATAATAATGGCCCAAGAGTTTCTAGTATTTCTTAAAGAACAATACTTTATCCCCATTTACTTTGTAACATGGGTGATATCCGTTTTAACCTACAAGAAATATTTTGATACCATATTAAAATACTTCCCTGTATTTATCGCATATACTTTCTTTACAGAAATTTTAGGTTATTTTATAAAATTTCATGAAGGATTTCAGTTCTTTTCTGATGAAAGATACTCTTGGGACAATGTAATTATCTATAATGTGTATTCTGTTGTATCATTCTTGTTTTTCTACTACATATACTGGACAATCTTAAAAACAGAAAAATATAAAAAATGGGTCAAAATTGGTGCAATAGTTGGCGCAACAGGATACATTATAAGTATGTTTTTTCAAGACCCTTTTCATATTAACCTCTATTATGCCGACTTAGTAGCTTCCCTTATTCTCCTGTTTGCAATAGCATTATATTTTAAGGAGAAAAAAGAAGAAACCTATCCCTACCCAATGACGCATAATTTATTATTTTGGATAAGTTTAGGTCTCGTTATTTTCCATATTTTTTTCCCTTTTATTTTTTTGATGCTTTATGAAGCGCTTGATTTCTATTACAAATATCATCTTCACAAGCTACTAATAATCCTAATTGTGGTCATGTATTGTCTGTTTTCAATAGGGTTTTTAATAAGTAAAAGAAAAGCTTTGAGATAAGCTAGGGGCTTTTAAACACAATCCATCAATTACCACAACTTTCTTCCATTTCACAACTTTACATTACCGTTCATCGGTAAAATATATTCTTTTGTAGTCTTTTTCGTTCAATTTGTGTTTTATAAGCGTATAAATTCATTTGTCGTAAAATATATACTATGTATCGACACTTAAATGTATACCAACCAAATACATAAATTTTACAAATTAGGCGTACCTAATTTTAACAACATATTCTAAATAATTGCAAAAAATGAAAAAGTCCCAAATTATTTTGTTTGCCTCTTGCTACACATTGATGTTTTTAATAAGTTCTTGTGTTAAGGATAGTTTTGATGATGGAGTGGAGCCCGAGGGCGAAGTTGAAGTTGAGGTACCTATTGATGAACTGGAAATCACAGAACTACAAATTCCGACTGATTTTGAATTTAATACCGAAAAGGAAATAACCCTGACCATTAATGACAATGAGTCAAACGTAAGATATGATGTCTATGCCTATAGTGATGAGGTAACTATTGGAGATTCGGTAAGCTATTTGAATGAAGAAGATGAAGAAGTCACAGATTTTGATATTTCGGTGGACAACCTTAATCATGTTCTTTTCAGTGGAGTTCCTTCCGGAGGAAAAATCGAACACACATTTGTTGTTCCAGACTACTTTGAACAATTGTATATAAGAAGAAAAGATGGTTTTAAATATTCATCTGCAATAGTTGATATCGTATCTAATGTTATATCATATACATATGCTCCAGAGGCTGGAAAAAGGGCTTCCACAGGGAAACCAGGAGTTGAAGACTATTTATATTGCGTAAATGGAAGTGGGGATTTATTTCAGGTAGATCCATTAACCGGGGCTTATACATTTATTTCGGATATGCCTATGGGCAGTTGGACAGCCGCTATTGACCAACAAAACAAATTACTATACTCTATTGGAAAGAGCAGTCCTTATCCCCTTATGAAATATGATATTGTGAATGATACTTGGACCACAGTTGGTAATGTTGGACTGGGAGGACCAAGATTAAGCTACAATAAGAATGATGGATTATTATACTTTTCCACTAAAGCCAAACTGTACACCATTGACCCACTTAACGCAGGCATCATTTCAAATTGGGATATAATCGGGTTGGATAGTATTCAAGGTGGTGACATGGATTTCGCTGAAGACGGAACCATATACGTTTGTACATTTTCTGGACTGTATAAGCTTGATTTAAATTCGGATGGCGATTATGACGCAACCCGTATCAGTGGCGAAGATTTACCTTTTAAACCGACTTCAATGACAATTGATTCCAATCAGGAATTATGGCTAGCAGATAATTTATCAAATGGCAATCTGATTGTAATGGATACCCAAACAGGTGGTTGGGAATACAGATATGGCCCTAGTTCAACCAGCGGAATATCTTTTGACCGTGTTATCAATGACCTAACAACTTTTAGCATTATAGATGATACTGTTGTAGATCCAGATACGGATGGAGACGGAATTACGGACAGTAATGACGAGTATCCAGATGATCCAGATAAAGCTTTTGAGCAATTTACACCAAGTAAATATGGTTGGGGAACGGTTGCATTTGAAGATTTATGGCCTTTTCTGGGAGATTACGATTTTAATGATACAGCAATCAATTACAGATTCGTTGCAGTGTTGAATTCAGATAACATGGCCGTGCAGTTGGATATTCATTTTGAAGTAACATCCGATGGCGCCGGTCTCACAAATGCCTTTGGTATTGAAATGGAAAGTATTGGACCAAATTTAATCGAGTCAGTTACCGGAACAGTGTTGACCGAAGGCTTTATTAATGTAGCGGCAAATGGTGTTGAACAAGGACAAAGTAGAGCAGTTATAATCCTATTTGACAATAATGAAACCATGTTGAACGTGCCCACAGTGGTTTCTGTAAAGTTTACAACGCCCATTACCACCAATCAGTTGGGCTTAGCTCCTTTTAATGCATTCTTGATTGTTGCCGGAGATAGAAGCAAAGAAATTCATTTGCCAAACAGACTTAGAACATCTTTAGGGGTGAATGATACATCTGTAGAAGGTGTAAATAGGGACATAGATGGAAATTATCAAACCGACACCGGATTACCTTGGGCCATTAACATTATACACACTTTTAACCCGCCCAAGGAAAATATTCCTGTTAACCAAGCTTATAATTTCTTTAACGAATGGGCCGTATCCGGAGGTGAATTATATCAAGATTGGTACAAGGATTCTGAGGGATATAGAAACGAATCTGATTTGCAAAATTAGATTTCCTCAAGCTACAAAAACGCACCAAATGGTGCGTTTTTTAGTAACCGTACTTCGCAAAATAGACTACATTCAAAACTTAGCCAAAAAATACATCCGTAGTTCTAATCCCTTTTGTTTCCTAGTTTTTAAAGCCAGTAAACAAACGAGCAAATATCAAGAACTTTTCTTTACCACGCTTTTAACTGATTTCACAACTTTGGAGTGTTTTTCATCGATAAAAAAAATTGTTATGTAAGTTTTTTCGTTCATTTAATGAAATATTTGTGATGAATAAAACTAGAATTTTTTCTTTAGTTCTTATTTCTACAATGGCCTTTCTTAACCAAGGCTGTTTAAAAGAAAAATATAACGATTACCTCGAATCTTTAAGTCAGGACTCCACAGAGGTTGAAGAAGAGGTGCTAGCGGACCTAAAATTCCCAACTGATTTTGATTTTAAGACAGAATCCACAGTATCTGTAAGCATTACTGATAACTCCCCATATGTAGTTTATGAGGTCTATTCCTATAGCGACGAACTCATTGAAAGCTTAGATAGTATTACTGGACCTCTTCCCAATAAACTTTTTGAAAAATTACCCCTAAATGGTACCATTCAAGAGAGTGTTACAATATCATCTTTGATAGATAATTTATTCGTGGTTAGGAAATCAAATGAACGTATAGACAATGTCATAATCCCTATAACACAGAATTCGGCCTCCTACATCTATAATGGTCCTTCGGGCAAACAAAATAGATCACAAACCGTTTCCAGTAAAAACACAGATTGTGCCAACGTATTTGGTCAAGAGTATTATACCGATGTAAACAATGTGAACATATCTAGTAATGGTGATGTAAACACAATTTCAAATATTAACTTCCCAAAGCAAGGCGTTACGGCAATTATAACGGCCACTGACGTAGACGGAGCTGAACTCAAAAGTAAATTCTCTCTCGCTGGTGCAAGTTTTTCCACCCCGGTTTTCACGTTTTCCGGATTCAATTTTTGGATTAGTTCAAAAATTGACACTAATAGCGACCCTGATGGTTATGTCGAATTCGAAATGATATTTGATGCGCCTGTTCAAAATTTATTGATGCATTTTAAAAGTGTGGACGCTTCCCTATATCAATTTGTTGGAGATCAGCATTCAGAAACCCTATTATCCGGCGGTACTGAATTCTTTTATGATGAATCCGAAAGAATACTTAAGGATACCGATTCAAGAACAAAAGGAAAATATTACCGAGATGGTTATGGTTCTATTTTGATTTCTGCTACATCGGGTACTTTTGATAAAATTGTTTGGCACAGAATAGATGACCCAACCAGTAGCTCGCAAAACGACACCAATTGGTTTATATTTTCTGAAGTTGAAATATGCAATGATCAAGATGGGGACGGTGCGGTTGATTCCGTAGATGAGTTCCCTGATGATGCAACAAAAGCATACACTACAACCTATCCTTCAAGTTCTACAAAAGCTTCTTTGATTTTTGAAGACCTTTGGCCTTTTCAAGGAGATTGGGACTTCAATGATACTGCCATAGACTATTCCATTACCAAAATTTTCAATGCAACAAACGAAGTGGTGGGAATAGATTTTGACTATGTAGTAACCTCTGATGGTGCTGGTTTTGTGAATAGCATGGCCTTTGAGGTAGGAGGTTTAAATCCAAATAACGTTGCCGCCACAACTGGTCAAATTCTTGATAGAAATGTCTTTGTCTTGGATGGAAATGGAACCGAACAAGGGCAACAAAATGCTGTAATTGCATTGTTTGATGACCATTCCACCATTGTTAACCAAGAAAACACGGTAAGTGTCTCCTTTGTCAGTCCAATTTCAGATACTTCCTTGGATTTTGCTCCATTCAATCCTTTTTTAGTTGCAAATGGAGAACGGGACAAAGAAATTCATTTAGCCAATTATAATCCAACCACCTTGGGTGATTCACAACCAAATGTTGAAGGTAATAATGCAGATGTTGATGGTAATTATAGCACCGATAATGGCCTCCCATGGGCAATCAATGTTATTGAATCCTTTCCTCTATTATTGGAAAAAGAACCTATAAATGAAGGGTATCTTTATTTTGAAGAATGGGGATTGACAGGTGGCGAGAGCAGAAAAGATTGGTATAAAGACATTCTAGGTTATAGAGATGGATCCAAACTTCAAGGGAACTAGTTTAGAGTATACAACAAGATATCATAACAAAAAAACGCCCCAAAAAATGGGGCGCTTTTGTTTTGTTATAAGAGGTCAAATTACAAGGCAGCTACCTTACTCATCAATTTGCTCTTTAAATTAGCAGCCTTATTGTTATGGATGATATTTCTTTTGGCAAGCTTGTCTATCATTCCAACAACTGTTGGCAATAATGCTTCCGCTGCTTTCTTATCTTCCTCGCTGCGCAATTTTTTTATGGCATTACGCACTGTTTTATGCTGATACCTGTTGCGTAGGCGCACTGCTTCGTTTCTTCTAATCCTTTTTAATGCTGACTTATGGTTTGCCATTATCTTAATTTATACTTTCTAATTCTTTTTAGTAGCCCGTAGGGGAATCGAACCCCTGTTACCAGGATGAAAACCTGGCGTCCTAACCCCTAGACGAACGGGCCAATTAATTAAAAATGAAGGTCTATGACCATTGCATTTTCAATATTTCATTGAACTCTAGTAGCCCGTAGGGGAATCGAACCCCTGTTACCAGGATGAAAACCTGGCGTCCTAACCCCTAGACGAACGGGCCTTAAGGCTGCATAATTGCGGATGCAAAAATACAACTATTTTTAACTCTTGCAACAGTAAAATTTATTTTTTACCCCCTTTTAATAGGCCTTGGCAAACAAAACCCTTTGGGTAGATAGCTTACCTGTTACTATACATTTGCCTTCCTCTTTCTCCGTATCCAAAGGAATACATCGAATTGTGGCTTTTGTCTCCTCTTTTATTTTATCTTCTGTCTCCTTACTTCCATCCCAATGAGCAGATACAAAACCTCCTTTTTCCTCAATTATTTTCTTGAACTCATCATAAGAATCCACAGCAGTAATGTGTGATTCTCTATAATCCAGCGCCTTTTTAAAAATATTTTCTTGAATCTCCACCAATAGGGTTTCTATTTTATTGGCGACATCGCTAGCTTGAATGGTCTCCTTTTGTAAGGTATCCCTTCTGGCAACTTCATATGTGCCGTTATCCAGATCCCGCTGCCCAATGGCCAATCGCACAGGAACACCTTTTAGTTCGTATTCATTAAACTTAAAACCTGGTTTATGGGTATCCCTTTTATCAAACTTCACCGATATTCCTTTAGAGCGTAATTCCTTAACCAAAGGTTCCACTTTTTCCGCAATTGCATCCAATTGGTCCATTCCTTTATATATAGGAACAATAACCACCTGAATAGGAGCTAAGTTTGGAGGAAGCACCAATCCATTATCGTCACTATGTGTCATGACCAAAGCGCCCATAAGTCGTGTTGAAACTCCCCATGAGGTGGCCCAAACATATTCCTGCTTTCCCTCTTTATTTGCAAATTTCACATCAAAGGCTTTTGCAAAATTCTGTCCCAGAAAATGTGAAGTTCCCGCCTGCAAGGCTTTCCCATCTTGCATCAATGCTTCAATACAATACGTTTCCTCAGCCCCTGCAAAACGTTCACTTTCCGTTTTTGTCCCTTTAATTACCGGAACTCCCATATAGTTTTCCGCAAATTCAGCATAAATACGCATCATCTGCTCTGCTTCTTCCACGGCTTCCTGTCTTGTGGCATGTGCTGTATGCCCTTCTTGCCATAAGAATTCGGCAGTACGTAAAAATAAGCGGGTACGCATTTCCCAACGTACAACATTCGCCCACTGATTCACCAATATTGGCAAATCCCTGTATGATTGTACCCACCTTCTATACGTATCCCATATAATTGTCTCAGAGGTTGGCCTTACAATAAGTTCTTCTTCCAATTTGGCATCTTCATCTACAATAATGCCACTTCCATCTTCTGCATTTTTTAAGCGATAATGGGTAACTACAGCACACTCCTTGGCAAAACCTTCCACATGGCTAGCCTCTTTACTTAGGTAGGATTTTGGTATGAATAAGGGGAAATAGGCATTCTCATGTCCGGTCTCCTTAAACATTTTATCCAATTGCGCCTGCATCTTCTCCCAGATGGCATACCCGTAGGGTTTTATTACCATGCATCCGCGTACACCTGAATTTTCCGCTAAATCCGATTTTACTACAAGTTCATTATACCATTTGGAATAATCCTCGCTTCTACTCGTTAATTTTTTACCCATCTAGATAGTTTGGCACAAAACTTGTGATAATTCTTTTGAAAAATAGTTCGGTAAAACTAACTATTTTTAGTATGTTCAACAATAAAAATTGCGCAATGATAAAGTCTTTACCTCACTCCAAATTCCAAATTCCAATATTATCTATTTTGGCCGTTCTTTTTTTGGCTTCATGTGGTTCCTATCAACAAGCTTCATATTATGATGATGATGGGATTTATGCAAATGACAATCGTGTTGTCCGTGTTGAAAAAAAATCCGCTGAAGCGGTAAGAATAGAGCAACAGGAAAGTGATATCTATGGAGATTACTTTGGTCAAATAGCTGATGAATACAGTGAAATTTTAGATGATGAAATCTTTACAGATGTAGATGGCTATTATAGTGATGTTGAAAACGATAGCATTCCATTTAACGCCCAAACAGATTATTTTACCGACAACAACACATATAACGGAAACCCAGGCTGGGGAGATAACCCTACCAGTGTTAGTATAAATGTTTACGACAACTGGAATGCCGGCTTTGGTTGGGGATGGAACGATCCTTGGCTTTGGAACGGATGGGGTGGTGGCTTCGGATGGGGCTGGAACAACCCATGGAGATGGAACCGTTGGGGGTGGGCCGGCGGATGGGGCGGTGGCTTCGGTTGGGGAGGCGGCTTCGGATGGGGCGGTGGCTTCGGATGGGGCGGTGGCTTCGGATGGAACCAACCCTTTTTTAACAATTATAACAGAAGTTACGCATTCAACAGAAGTAGAAGGGGATATTCCAATACTGCTATTCCAGGTACATCACTACGTGGAAGGTCCAATTTGGCATCTAGAACAAGTGGAACCTCTTCTAGATACAGAACTAATAGCGGACGTTCTAATGCAAGTAGAAGTGCAGCAACAGGAAGGAGTTCAAGGTCTTATCAAAGTGGAACAACCGCAAGAAGGAGTGTAGGTACCGACGCAGTAGCGCGAAACAGAAATTACAGGACTAGTAGAAGCACCCGTACTACACCAAGTTATGGTAGAAACTCAGGTACGTATCGCTCTTATGGCACATCACCATCTACCCGAAGTGGCAGTACCATTAATAGGGGCTCTTCTACAAATAGGAGTTCGAGGAGTTATCAATCTTCACGAACCACTACTCCACGAACCAGCACCTATAGAAGATCTTCATCTGGAAATTCCAGAAGTTCTGGAAGTTACCGCAGTAGCGGTAGTTCTTCAAGAAGCAGTGGAAGCTATAGAAGTTCCGGAAGTTCGTCAAGAAGCTCTGGAAGTTACAGAAGTTCAGGAGGTAGTTCTTCAAGAAGTTCAGGTAGTTATAGAAGCTCTGGAAGTTCTAGTAGGTCCTCGGGCTCTAGCAGGTCTTCAGGTTCAAGCTCAAGATCTTCGTCGTCTAGCAGAAGTAGCAGAAGATAAATTCCAAAAAATCATTTAAAAAACTAAATCACGAACAATGAAAATAGTTTCAACTTTCATAATGGTATTGGCATGTGTTTTTGTAAACGCACAAAATATAAATGATGTATTACGGTATAGCGCTGAAAATATTCAAGGTACAGCCAGATTTCAGGCAATGGGAGGCGCTTTTGGCGCATTGGGAGGTGATTTGTCGTCCCTAAACGTTAATCCCGCTGGTTCCGCAGTATTCAACTATAGTCAGTTTACCATTTCTGGTTCAAATTATAACAGAAGTAATGATGCGTTTTTTGGGAATAGCACTCGAAACACGGATATCAACTCATTAGAATTAAACCAAGTTGGTGGAGTTTTTGTATTTAAATCCTCTACAGACAGTCCTTGGAAAAAAATAGCTCTGGCTTTCAATTATGATATGGTTCAAAATTTTGATAATGAATTTTCTGTTTCGGGCAATACTGCTCAAGGAATAGATAATTACTTCTTAAACTTTGCACAAGGACAGGCTTTGGGACCTCTACGAGTACAGCAAGGGGAATTTATAGAGGAGGCTTACCTCGATATTGGGGCAAATCTTGGCTTTGGTGCCCAACAGGCATTTCTTGGGTTTCAAGCCGGAATTATAGAGCCTACGGTGGATGATGACACCAATACCTCATATTTTTCCAATGCGCAATACAGTAGTGTAAATCAACAGTATTTGCAGAGTACAACAGGATACAACAGTAGATTTACCGCTAACTTTGCAGGACAATATCAGGACAATCTATACCTTGGAGCATCTTTGAATTTCCATTCCGTATTTTATGATAGATTGACTCTTTTGGATGAAAGCGGTTATGACACCGATTCTGATGTTCAATTTACTACGTTTGATAATTTACTTCGCACAGAGGGCTATGGTTTTTCCTTTAGTTTGGGAGCCATTGCAAAATTGAACGATAATGTTAGAATTGGAGGAAGTTACCAGTCTCCTACTTGGTATGAGTTAACTGATGATACCTCGCAACGTATAAATTCTACATTGGCAGAACCAGACATTGATTTTATCAACTTTAATATTGTAAATCTTTTTGAGGAATATCGAATAAAAACTCCTGGAAAACTAACGGGAAGTGTAGCCGTCGTTTTTGGAAAAGATGGACTGTTGAGCTTTGATTATGGATATCAAGATATGTCACAAGCCGAACTTCGTCCAACAGCTGATCCTAGTTTTTCGGCTGAAAATGATTTTATCTCAAGCGAATTGGGAGCCGTAAACACCTTTAGATTAGGCGGTGAGTTTAGGATTGATGAAGTTAGCCTGAGAGCCGGATATCGGTTTGAAGAAAGCCCTTATGAAAGTGGTGATATTATTGGTGATTTAACTGGATATTCTGGAGGAATTGGTTATAACTTTGGTGGAAGTAGGTTGGATTTAGCCGTAAATAGAACAGAACAAGATATAAACGCCTTCCTTTTTGATTCCGGGATAAACAGTTCAGCAATGATCAATAGGATAAATACCAATGTTACTTTAGGCTACACGCTAAAATTCTAGTCTTTACAGCAAAAAAATATGAGTGAAAGGTCAGAGATATCTGGCCTTTTTTATTTTATCGTACTAGGGAAAAATGCCTTCTAACCGATCTGGCTACCACAACGCCGGCATCATCTCGATCATAGTCCAAACGGAACCAATAATCTGAAGATGGTAATTCCCTACCATTAAATGTCCCATCCCAAACACTACCAGTATCCAATTGTTTTAAAAGTTTTCCATAGCGGTCAAAAATATAAACGCTTGGTGCGGTCAGCGTTTCAATGCCCAATACATTCCAACTGTCATGTACACCATCACCATTTGGAGTGAAGAACTTTGGATATCCAACTACCAAGAAAGGAAGTGCTTCTGTTATACCACAACCATTTTTATCATTGATGATTACCGTGTTTTCACCAGGTGGCACATCAAAAAATTGCGGGTCATCCTGGAATTCTCCTCCGTTAATGGCGTATTCATAATCACCATCACCCAAAGGAACAATCTCTATATTGTAAGGATCAGTTTGATCACTATTCACTAAATCATCAATTACGCGTACTTCGTCCAGTTCTGGAACGCCGTAAAATGTAATAAGAATATCATCTGTTATAATTGTGGCTAAAGTTGTTTCTATGGACACAAAATAACGTCCTGAATTTGGACTGGTAACGGTAAATTCTGTTTCAGCCGGACCAGCGGCAAGAACCTCATCAATAGTCCCGTCATCATCACGATCCAAAGTCCAAGTAACATTTGCGATATCCGGACCTGCAGGTGAATTTAGAGCGCTCAGCACAATATCTGGGTCGCCTTCACAAGCAATAATGTCCAAACCTAAAAACTCATCACGTAAAGTACAATCCAATGCAGTATTTTGATCGGCATCCACGGAAGTTCCTGTAAAAGTCAATGCAAAAGGCTCTGCATCTCCATCAAAATTGGTATTATAGTTATTTATAAATAGGTAGTAAATCTCTCCTGCAGTTACATCTAGCCATTCATCGTAAGTATTCTGACTTCCTTTTACAAATGGCGCACCTAACCTGCCATCAATAGGGTTAACCCCAATTCCGGTAAATCCTGTATCGTTTACTTCGTAATTACAACGTATGGGTTGTGCCGAACCATCACCAATTATGGTACAAAAATTTTGCCCCGTGGTTTGGTCAAAAGGGCCATAAAGTGCAAAATCCAACTCTGATGTGAGTATTGTTCCAGAAACAGGAAGGGCCTCAATATCGAAACCTATCTGTCCATCTGTTCCAGCCCTAAAAACGTACCATGAAGTATTATTTTCGATATTTGCTGAACTAACACTACCTTTTTCCAAACAGCCAGATTGCGTTATCACATCTGGGTCAAAATCATCGATATCACCACTTCCGTCCGTAGTGGACAAAATAGGCGCGTCTGCACATACAGGAATTGCTGTTCTACAATCTGGGGAGTTTTGAGCATTTGCTCCAATAGAAACTAAAAATAAACAACAGATAGCGCTAAATAGAGCTCTCATAGAATTTGGGGCTAAAGGTTATTTTGTAATCTACCTTGTATAACTGCCCAAAACATGCTTTTAGTATTTTTCAACCGAAAAATAATACAGTTAATCGATAAAATGCACTTTGTGCTATCTTCTCAACGAAAAATGGTTCTGTAAATATTTAGCGTATGTTCTATTGCCATCAGTATCAATATAGGATAGTTTGAACCAATAATCTGTTGAGGGAAGTGGTTTTCCATTAAAGCTTCCATCCCAACCTGCACTAAACTCGGTTAATTCTTTTATGAACTTACCATAGCGGTCATAAATGGTGACTACTGGTGAATTTAATACGGAAAGACCATCTATATGCCAGGTTTCATTGAGTACATCGCCATTTGGTGAAAAAATAGCTGAGAATCCAACTACAACGATGTCCTCCTCAACCTCTCCGCAGCCAAATACATCTCTCATCCTAACCGTATGCGTACCGGCGGGAACATCTTCAAAAACACTACTGGATTGATAAGCGCCATCATCCAATTGATATTCAAATTCCCCAATCGCATCAGTTAGAATACTCACGCTATTGCTGGTTTGAAAACCGTCTATTTCAATATCTGAAATAGATGGTAAGACCGAGCTCTGTACACTCACTGTTCTATTCTCTATACAGTCTATACCATTGGAAGAGTTAATTACCGTTACGGTATAATCTCCTTCTTGCGTGACCATTATACTTGGGGTAACTTCCCCAGTGCTCCAAGTATATGTAAAGCTTGGGTTAGGCATGGTCTCCCCTATCTCAACACCTGTTGTATCCTCACAAATAACAATTTCTTCATCAAAGGTTAGTAAGGGTGTTTCAATGGCGTTAAAAATGAAACTCTCAGAAGCATCATAGCAATCTGGGTTCGCCAGAGATGTTGTTCTCACATAAATAATTTCCTGACCAGGGTTTTTGGTGTATTCTTTTGGTAATGGATTTATTCCTGCATCTGCATCGAGTTGCGAGCTGTGGTAACTTATCCTATAACTATTGGGGTCTTGCGTTCCAAGTGCTTCGGAATCTTTTAGCGCCAAATCGAAGATCATATCCTGGGTATGACACATAATCTCATCCGTAACCGTATCAGTAAAAGGTATTTCATTAAAAGCAACTTGCACATCACTTACAATTGTTTCTGTGGGAGTAGTTACAACAGTACGATAAATACCAGAAGTCATGGTATTGAATATTGGATTGGTAGCTCCCATAATTATTGAGAAACCAGAACCTGTATCACTATACCATTCATAGTTGGTTGCACCGACAGTTGTTGCATCTAAAGTAACGGTATCTCCTTGACATGCAGCTATTGGAGACCCCAGTAAGTTGCTTACAATGGAGCAATCCAGAGCATCCGTTGGGTTGGTAGTAAAAATTGCACCCGTAAACTGAATGGAAAAACCAGAATTTACATTGCTGAAATTATTGATAAGAAGGTAATAATCCTCTCCCGCATTAACATCTACCCAGTCTTCAAAATGCACTGAAGTTGCATTTCCCGAAGGGTCTTCCCCTACACCAATAAAACTGGTCATATCACTATTATCAAAAAAATTGCAACGGATTGGATCTCCCAAACTATTACAATCATTGGCCCTATAAAGTGCAAAATCCCAATCTTCAGTGCTATCGTGCCCTATATTAAAGCCCAATTGCCCTGAAGCCATTGTTCTAAACCTGTACCATGCAGAGTTTGACTCTATTGACCCGGAAAGTGACCGCTCTAAACATCCACTTGAAGTCGCACCATTAAAATCATCAGTTCCAAAACCGTTGGCTCCGCCATTAACCGGTGTATTGTTGCAAAGAGGTATTGCGCTGGCACATTCTTGAGTGACCTGCGAACTTACGATTTGGCAAAACAAAATCGCCACTAAAACTTTCATCATCAGTCTCACCATAAAAGGCTGTAGATTTGGATATTATAAAAATAAAATAGCTTTTGCCTTAACAATAATTTATGTTGTCAAACTATATAGACCAGATGTTAAATAGGCTTTTAATGTATATCTTTGCTTTCTTGTAAGAATTAGAAAATGAAACTAAAGCAGGCATTGGAAGAACAATATGAAGAAAGAGGTGACGATCATGTTGGCTCTTCAACCGAAACCCCGTTAAGGGAAGATGCTTTTGTATTGAGCGATGAGGAAAAAATTGAAAGAATCCAGAATAGTGTTCGGGAAATTATGTTAACCCTGGGCCTTGACCTGGATGATGATAGCCTTAACGGTACTCCAAATAGAGTAGCTAAAATGTATGTAAAAGAGATTTTTGGCGGGTTGCATCCCAAAAGAAAACCAAAATCCTCAACATTTAAGAATAAATACAAGTATGGAGAAATGTTGGTTGAGAAAAACATTGTTCTCTATTCTACTTGCGAACACCATTTACTCCCAATAATAGGAAGGGCACATATTGCATATATTTCCAACGGCACAGTAGTAGGCCTTTCCAAAATGAACCGTGTGGTGGATTACTTTGCAAGACGTCCCCAAGTACAGGAAAGATTGAATATTCAAATAGTAAAAGAACTTCAAAAAGTATTGAATACGGAAGATGTTGCCTGTGTTATAGATGCAAAACACTTATGTGTGAATTCTAGAGGAATACGGGACATTGAAAGCAGTACTGTCACGGCAGAATATGGTGGAAAATTTAAGAACGAAACCGTAAAAAGGGAGTTTTTGGACTATATCAACCTAGATACCGACTTTTAATTCCTCGCTTTTAAATGCAACTTTACAAAAACCAAGACCTTAGAGTATACAATTCACTTTCGGGAAAGAAGGAAGTTTTAAAGCCTATAAATGAAGGGCATATTGGCATGTATGTTTGTGGACCTACGGTTTACAGCAACGTGCATCTTGGAAATTGCCGTACGTTCATGTCCTTTGATATGATTTTTCGATACTTCAGGCACTTGGGTTTCAAGGTGCGGTATGTGCGTAATATTACAGATGCCGGGCATTTGGAAAACGACTCTGATGATGGCGAGGATAAAATTTCGAAAAAAGCAAAATTGGAGCAGATTGAACCCATGGAAGTTGTTCAGCGTTACACGGTCGATTTTCATGAAACACTCCAAAAGTTCAATTTTTTGCCCCCAAGTATTGAGCCTACGGCCACAGGCCATATTATTGAGCAGATAGAGATTATCAAGGAAATTCTTGAGAAGGGATACGCCTATGAAGTAAACGGTTCTGTTTATTTTGATGTATTGAAGTTCAATGAAACGAATGAGTATGGTAAACTTAGCGGGAGAAAGCTGGAAGATATGGTTGCCAATACCCGTGAGCTTACCGCACAGGATGAAAAACGAAATCCGCAAGATTTTGCCCTTTGGAAAAAAGCCGAACCACAACATATTATGAGATGGCCTTCGCCCTGGGGCGACGGTTTTCCTGGCTGGCATTTGGAATGTACCGCAATGAGCACCAAATATTTAGGAGAGACTTTTGATATACATGGTGGCGGAATGGATTTAAAATTCCCACATCATGAATGTGAAATTGCCCAAGCAGAGGCCAGCAGGGGAAAATCACCCGTTAAATATTGGCTGCATGCCAATATGTTGACCCTAAACGGCAAAAAAATGTCGAAATCAACAGGAAACAATATCTATCCTTCTGAGATTTTTAGTGGTGACAACGATATACTCAGTAAAGCCTATGCACCATCGGTTGTTCGGTTTTTTATGATGCAAGCACATTACACCAGTATTTTGGATTTAAGTGATGATGCATTGCTGGCTTCCGAAAAAGGATACAATAGGTTGATGGATGGAATAAATGGCATTGAAAAAATCAGCATAGGAGCTACATCGGATTTTGACATAAGGGCATGGCAACAAAAATGTTACGAAGCCATGAACGATGATTTTAACACGCCAATTCTTATTGCCAATCTTTTTGAGGCCATAAAACACATCAATCTAATAAAGGAAGGAAAAGAGAGTATTACACAAGAGGATAAAGCTCTATTGCAAAAAACCATGAGCAACTTTGTTCATGATATTCTTGGGTTGGAGAATCAATCAAACACAAAAGATGATTCCAATGCATTAAACGGGGTTATGGATTTGTTGATCGAACTTCGAAACGAAGCACGGGCCAATAAAGATTTTGCCACTTCCGACAAAATCAGGGATGAGCTTACGGCTTTGGGCATTCAGCTGAAAGATGGGAAAGATGGGACTACATTCAGCGTAAACTAGTTGTTTTAAACTTTGAAGTGAATTAAAAGGGAATGACAGTAAAAAAAATTCTTATCGCTCCTTTTGTTCTTTTGGTAAGACTCTATCAACTTTTAATTTCGCCTTATACTCCGGCAACGTGTCGGTATTCTCCAACATGTTCAGCCTATACCTTGGAAGCACTTAAAAAACATGGGCTCTTCAAAGGCGGTTGGTTATCCTTAAAACGAATCTTTAGCTGTAATCCTTGGGGTGGAAAAGGGTATGATCCCGTTCCTTAGGAAAATACAGGTTCATACTTTTGAATATTGAACTCTTTTGAACACCAACTTATCCAAAATCTAACGTCCAATACCCAAGGTCTAACTTCTATTTATTTATCTTAGTCCAAAATTTTATACATGTATTTCCTAGGCTTTAACTGGAATCCAGATGGTACGTTACTAAAACTCGGATTCATACAGATTAAATATTACAACTTACTCTGGATAGCGGCCTTTGTTGCCGGCTGGTTTATTATGAAACGTATCTTTTTGAATGAGAAAAAGTCCATGGAGAAATTGGATTCACTCTTTATTCATGCAGTGGTATCCATTATGCTCGGGGCTCGTTTGGGACATGTCTTTTTTTATGACTGGGATTACTATAAAAACCATTTGGTAGAAATATTATTACCTATTCGGGAAAGTTCTGACGGGTCTTTGTTTGGTTTTATAAATGGGTATGAATTCACCGGTTTTACGGGTCTTGCCAGCCATGGGGCCACTATTGCCGCAATAATTGGCGTCTGGTTATACTGTCGAAAATGGAAGGACATAAAATTTTTGTGGTTATTGGATAGAATGGTGGTTGCTTCTGCAATTGGAACCGCTTTTGTTCGAATTGGAAACTTTTTCAACTCAGAAATCAACGGAAAAATAGTGGATAAATCTTTTGCCCTAGCTACCCGTTTTATTAGAGATTCAGATGATATGCCCACCTATAAGGCCATGGGCATTACTAAAGAAAAAACAGCTAGTGCAGCTTACAAAGCAATTGAAAATAACCCTGAGTTTGCAAGCGTTTTGGAAACTATACCTTATAGGCATCCTGCTCAATTGTACGAAGGTGTTTGTTACATTTTTGTTTTTTTGGCTTTGTATTTTTTATATTGGAAAACGGACAAGAAGGATAAAGTTGGGTATTTGTTTGGAGTCTTCATGGTTGGTTTATGGACGGTTCGCTTTTTTGTTGAATACTTCAAAAAAAGCCAGGGAGGATTTGAAGATGCATTGGGGACTTTTACAACTGGGCAGTGGCTAAGTATTCCTATGATCCTTGTTGGTCTATACTTCATGTTTAGACCTGTTCCATCAAAAATTGCTCAATAATGCGGATACTAGTTGCCCTTTTTATTGGTTCCGTACTTTTATTGGGTTCTTGTAAAACAGATTCCAAGAAAGAAATTAAAACCGAAACCATAAGTTTTACCAAGGAAGGTGAGCTTACTATTCTAAAACAGGAAACAGATTCCTTAACGGCACTTTTCAATATTGAAATTGCTGAATCGGAGTACGAAACCCAAACTGGATTAATGTACCGTGAATCCATGGAAGAAAACCAAGGAATGCTATTTATATTTCCGGATGTTGCCATGCATTCCTTTTACATGAAAAACACGCAATTTCCGTTGGACATCATTTATATTGATGAAAATCTGAAGATTGCCAGTTTTCAAAAAGATGCAAAACCATATAATGAATCGGGACTTTCCTCAAAAGTTCCAGTAAAGTATGTTTTCGAAATCAATGCGGGGCTTTCGGAAAAACTAGGATTGGAAATTGGTGATGTTGTCTCTTTTACAAAAGAATAAATGCCCAAGTATCTACTAGAAGGTGAAACCTCAAATCGATTGCAGTTTCGAAAAATAACACAATCGGATTTCGATAGTTGGCTACCTTTTTATCACAATCCATTATCTACCCAATATTGGGATGGTTTACCATCGGACCCAATAAAAGCCTGCAAAGAACAGTTTGATAAGGTTTTTGAGAGATACGAAAAAGGGCTTGGCGGAATGAACGCTCTAGTTTTAAAAGAGACACAACAATTAATTGGTATTTGTGGTCTTTTGGTTCAAACTGTTGATGAAATTGAGGAACTGGAGATTGGTTATTCCATTTTACCGGAGTTCTGGCTACAAGGTTTTGCAATCGAGGCAGCCCAAAAGTGCAAGGACTTCGCCTTTGAAAATAATTTTACAAAATCCTTGGTATCCATAATACATATTGATAATGTGCCTTCACAAAAAGTAGCGCTCAAAAATGGAATGCATTTGGACAAAACCACTACCTACAAAGACAATCCCGTTCATATTTTTAGGGTAAATCAAGGATAATCTTTATTTTCAAATTTCCTTAATCCCATTCTGGATTTATTATTTGAATGAATCAGCCTAAAAACTACGCTATACTGATCAGCAATACATCGCAAACTAAAAGTTTGGCGCATGACTTATTGAGTGATTCAATTATTGAGGGTTTTGAAGAATTACACAACAAAAAAGGGTTTCTTTTTGCAAGATCTGAGATCAATCGTTTCATGGATGAAGAAGAACGTCACGATTTTAAAATTCTTACCAAAAACACATCTCAATCTTTAAAATCAATGAGTAGTGGGGAACAGAAAAAAGCCCTGCTCCACCATTTGCTTCATCAAAAACCCGATTATTTGGTTTTGGTAAATCCATTTGACAATCTTGATGTTGGCACCCAAGATTATTTAAAGGAAAAATTAAGGTCAATCTCCAAGACAACAATCTTGGTTCAATTGATAAATAGATTGGATGATATTTTACCGTCAACCACAGACTTCTTTACAGTAGAGGATAACAAACTATTCAAGTATGAATCTTCAAAAGCTTTTTGGGGAGCAAATACAAAAACATCTTCGCATTTTACAGATGCAATTCCACCACCTATTGATTCAATAAAAACTGGTAGTGAATTGATCAAGTTCAATAAAGTATCTGTCAGTTTTGATGGGCGCCAAGTTTTGGACAATATCAGTTGGACCATAAAAAAAGGGGAGTTTTGGCAACTCATCGGTCCCAATGGAAGCGGAAAAACCACCTTGCTCTCCATGATTATTGGAGATAGTCATAAAGGGTATGGGCAAGACCTTACGTTATTTGGACAAAAAAAGGGAAGTGGGGAAAGTGTTTGGGACCTAAAGAAAAAAATTGGCTACTTCACTCCTGCCATGATGGATAAATTTAGTGGGTATCATTCCTTGGAAAATATGATGATATCTGGTTTCTATGATTCCATTGGACTTTACAATAACCCTACCGATCAGAAAAAACGTTTATCTGGTCTCTGGTTAAAACTTTTGGGGTTTTACGAAAAGAGGAATATTCAATTTTTGGAGCTTACCGCAGGTGAAAAAAGATTGGTTATGACAGCAAGGGCCATGGTCAAACACCCTCCTCTTCTTATTTTGGATGAGCCCACCGCAGGACTGGATGATGCAAATGCGCGTTTATTTATTGATCTTGTCAATAAGATTTCTAAGGAAAGTGAAACTGCAATTGTGTTTGTTTCCCATAGAAAGGAAGTTGGGTTACAACCACAATTTGACTATATTTTGAAGATGAACACTACAGGTTCAACCGGTAAAGCAAAAAATCATGCGGATAGTTGAAGCTACCATAACCGAGGCAACATACATTGCACTTTTGGCCAGAATAACTTTTGTAGAAACTTTTGGCCACTTTTTTAGGGATAAAAAGGACTTGGAGGAGTATTTGGACCAAACTTTTGGTGTCCAAAAAATTCGCAATAGCATTGAAAAGCCCAACAATATTTTTTGGCTTGCTTATATTGATGAACTTCCGGTTGGGTACGCTAAATTGAAGCTGAGTTCCCCTTCAAAATTCATAGCTTCCAAAAACGTCTGTCAACTTCAAAAAATATACGTTCTGAAAGACTTTCTTTCCAAGAAAGTTGGTCGCTCGCTGCAAGATGAACTATTTAAAAAGGCATCTGAGAGCAAACGGGAAAAAATTTGGTTATCCGTATTAAAAGAAAACACCCGTGCCATAAAGTTTTACCATAAAAATGGTTTTGAGACCATAGGTGACCATGATTTCCAAATAGGAAAGGAACATTTTGAGTTTCAAGCAATGGCAAAGAATTTAATATAAATTTGAAAGGATGCGCAAAGAAGTATTAAAAATATATGATGAGTTGGTGGCAGCCAACCCCAACTTCCCCAGAAAGGGCAAAACAATGCCCTATACATCTGCCAATGGGTATATGTTCTCACTCTTTAACAAGGCCGGAGAGTTGGGTATTCGACTTTCCAAGAAGGATACCGAAGCATTTGATACTGCTTTTGGGGCCAAGCCATTTATATCTTATGGAGCTACCATGCGGGAGTATGTCCTAATCCCAAAATCTCTTTTAGAAGATAGAGAAACACTGGGAGAATACCTCCAGAAGGGATATGAGTACGTTATGTCTTTACCTCCTAAATAGACCTTCTATGGAGTTTTACGATTTACCTAAAGATGAACGTTCGCTATTGGTTGAAAAGGCACTGGATGAAATTGTGGATGTGCACGACCGTTATAAAAACTTTTCGGTACTTACACAAAAAGAGGCTATAACTTATATTGATAAGAATTACACATGAATTTTAGTCCCTACGAAACAATTCATATACTTAGTATTTTTATTCAGCTTCCCTTAATTTCGGTTTTGCTTCTTAAAGGAAGACTGTTGATCTCCAATCAGATAATGATTTTCTTCTTTTTGGCACAAATCCTATACTCAGTCGATGAAATCTTCAAGTCTGTCTCTTTTTATACCAATTTCCCATATTTAGCTTACATAGTACTACCCTTTTATGCCGTTTGGGGCCCTTCAATATACTTTTATATCAAATCTGAAAGCACTTATAAGTTCAGTTTTAAAACCAAATACGTGCTTCATTATTTACCATTTATTCTATTAACAACATACTTTCTTTTTAGCTTCCATTTTCAGACCATTGAAGAGAAAAGTCAATTACTTATTTCAAAAGATATATTTCCAAATTTATATAGAAGGGGGTTTGTGTACTTTATTGGACTACAAGTTTTCATCTATAACATCTTTGCAATAGTTACTATTGAAAAATTTGCCAAAAGTTATTCCATCAAAGACAGGAATGTGCAATCCAAAATAAAATGGAACAGGTTTATTGCATATGGGTATTTTATAACATGTTTGTTTAATAATTTGGCATGGTACATATTTATGTATTCAAGTGCCAAAAACACCAAAGTCTATTTGTATGTATCCACATTTTTATTCTTGGCTTACTTCTCAATCATATTGTGCAAAGCACTGCTTAGCTCACATTTTGGTGAAAAATTAAAAAGCAACAAGTCTATTTCCCTATCCAAAGAGGAGTATATCAACTTGAATTCTAGCCTAGAACGGTACATGAAAAATCAAAAACCATTCTTACAACTTGGACTTACATTGTCTGATTTGGCCTCTCAGTTAAATACTAGGGAAAGACAATTGTCCCAATTCATTAATAACCATTACAATTTAACTTTTCAGGACTACATTAATTCATTACGAATTGAAGAAGCCAAAAAATTGATTGAACAAAATAGAAGCTCGGGAAAAACAATTCTGGAAATCGCCTATGCCTCAGGTTTCAATTCAAAAAGTGCTTTTAACTTCGCCTTTAAAAAACATACCCAGACTACACCCACCAGCTATAAAAGAAGTCTTAAATAACTAAATAATAGTCCTGTATCATGAAACAGGACATTTTAATGGATTTATCCCTATTAATTTACCTATCGTAATTTTTTAGCAACAATAAACTCATTAATCACAAATCATTTCATGAAGACATCAATTGAATTATTCTATCAAAAACCAAAAACCTTATTTCTCTCTCTTTTTTTATTTCTCACCTTTTTCCAACTCACCTTTGCAGTCCAGGATATAGAAAACCCAAAGGTTAAATGGAAGTTTAAAACCCAAGGTGCAATTCGAGGTACTTCGGTAATTGTTAGCCAGACAATTTATTTTGGGAGTTCAGATGGTCATATCTATGCTTTGAACAAACTAGATGGGAGCTTAATATGGAAACATAAAACAGAAGGCGCCATAGTTTCATCGCCGTTGATAGATGGCTCAAGGCTGTACATTGCCAGCAGGGACAATAATTTATATGCCCTAAATAGTACCGATGGGAACTTAATCTGGAAATTTAAGATGTCCGAAATTCTGAAAGATGACCATAGTGGATGGAAATACTACATGGCTTCTCCGGCACATATGGGAGAAAATGTTCTGATTGGATCGGGTGATGGTAATTTATATGCTGTCAACGCAGCAAGTGGAAAATTGGATTGGAAATTTAAGACCAATGGAAGAATCCGGGCGACACCTTTGATACATGAAAACAAAATTTATCAACCCAGCAATGATGGCTATGTTTACGTTTTGAACTCGGAAGGAAACTTGGATTGGAAATTTGAAACGCTGGGGGTTGGTTACAATCCAGCTGATTTTTCCTTTGACCGAAGTTCTATAATTGCACAACCACAGATTAAGGATAATTTACTCTTCATAGCCTCAAGAGATGGAAATACTTATGCCATCAATCTGAGTACAAAAAAGATTGAATGGAAATTCACCTATGGCAATACATGGGCAATGTCTACAACTATTGATGATACTACAGTATATGTAGGTTGGTCCACAAATGACATTTTTTCCGCTTTTGATATAAAAACAGGTGAAGAGAAATGGAAGTATAAGACGGGTGCCCATAACTTTCCAAAAGGATTATTGTCCAATACGAGCGTCTATATCACTTCTTCTGATGGCAAATTGTATAGGTTAAACAAATCTACTGGTGAAAAAACATGGGAATACCCTATTGGTGATGAAATCTACTCGTCGCCGGTATATGATACAAATACCATTTTCTTTGGATGCGATGATGGATTTCTATATGCAATAGATGAAGGTGCAAAGGTGCATAAAGTTGTTTACCATCCTTATGATAAAAACGGAAGGCTTAAAAATCCCAAGGGAAGCAAAGAAATACCAGCTTATTTGAAGAAAAAAGGATTTACCCATATTGATAATGAAGAAAAACTGTATCAATTTGTTGAAAACCGGATGAAGGACAAAGCCCCAAGCGTAATTGTTTTCTCCCATATGGTTATCCCAAGGGATTTACTAGGAGCAAATCCTGAAAAAGGACTTATGAGGCACTATTTAGATGAAGGCGGAAAAGTGCTTTGGCTCGGTAATATTCCCAATTTTTATGAACGGAACAGTGAAGGGAAAGCTATTCGTTCCAAAACAGCTGCTTCAAAATTGCTCGGTGTTAAGTACAAAGCACCAGAATCAGGTGTGTATTTCAGTAAAGCTACACAAGAAGGTGAAAATTGGGGACTTCCCAAATGGACAAAAACAATAAGTACCGATATCGAGTCAAATAACATTACTCCCCTAGCCTATAACGAGTTTAATGAAATTAGTTTTTGGGTAAAAAAATTCCATCCGAGATTAGGTTCTGGCTTTGTTTCTGGCAGAACTTGGGGACACAACGTTTCTATTAAAGAAAAAGATCTTGATTTATTGTACAAACTGGCCATCAATGGATTGGAATAATATTTCATCCTTTTACAAAATAAAAAACCACCCATTTAAATGGGTGGTTTTTTATATAAATCGTACAGAACGTTTTATTCGTCAGCTCCCGCTATTTTCTTTTTTAAAGCATCAAACATAATCGGTGTTGCAATAAATACAGACGAATATGTACCCACCAACACACCAACAATCATAGCAAACATAAATCCTTGAAGACTTTCTCCTCCAAATGTAAAGATGGCCAACAGCACTATCAATGTGGTTAAAGAAGTGTTCAATGTACGGCTCAATGTACTATTTAATGCTTGATTAATGTTTTCTCCATTATTCCACCCCTTAAGGTTCACAATCTCCCGAATACGGTCAAAAACAACCACGGTATCATTCAGGGAGTACCCTATTACCGTAAGGATTGCAGCTATAAATGCCTGATCAATTTCCATGTTAAATGGCATGATGCTTCCGGTTAATGAGAAAATTCCCAACACGATCATTACATCATGGAATACCGCAACAACGGCGCCTAATGAAAATTGCCATTTTCTAAATCGCAATAAGATGTATAGGAATACAACCGCCAATGAGCCGATAATTGCCAAAAAGGCGTTGTTCTTAATATCATCAGCTATGGTTGGACCAACTTTTACAGATTGTAAGATACCTATTGATTTTTCAGATGCCCCAACGGTAAAGTCTTCAAAAGAAGTGCCATCTGGCAAGTAGTTTTGAAGTGCTGTATATAATTTATCTTGAATTTCATTATCCACCTCAATACCTTCAACATCTACCTTATAGGGAGTGGTTACTTTAATCTGATTTGCCTCTCCGAAAGTTTTCACATTGGTTCCGCTACCAAATACAGTATTTAATTCTGAAGCAATTTCTGATGGATTAACGGCCTTTTCAAAACGGATTTGATAAGAACGTCCACCAACAAAATCGACCCCCTGTTGTAATCCTGTTGTGAATAACGAGAATACTCCAACACCAACCAAAATAAGAGAAACTACATAAGCTATCTTACGTTTGCCCAAGAAGTTAATCTTCATATTCGTGAACAAGTTTTTGGTCAATCCTGTTGAAAAATCCAAACTTCTTCCTTTTTTAGAAACATACCAATCTACCAGCAAACGAGTAATAAAGATTGCAGTAAACAAAGAGGTAACAATACCTATCAATAAGGTAGTAGCAAATCCTTTAATTGGGCCTGAACCGAAGATAAAAAGTATAATCGCTGTAAGCCCTGTTGTAATGTTTGCATCTAAAATAGAGGACAATGCATTACTAAAACCATCGGCAACGGCTTGAGCTTTCCCTTTGCCACGTGCCAATTCCTCTTTAATTCGTTCAAATATAAGTACGTTGGCATCTACCGACATACCAATGGTCAAAACGATACCGGCAATACCAGGTAAAGTCAATACTGCGCCTAAGCTTGTCAGTACTCCAAAGATTAATAGGATGTTCAGTATTAAGGCGATATCTGCAAAGATTCCGGCTTTTCCATAGTAGAAAACCATCCATACCAATACAAATGCCATTGCAATCAAGAAAGACATAAAACCACTATCAATAGCTTCTTGCCCTAAAGATGGACCAACAACTTCTGATTGAATGATTTCTGCGGAAGCTGGTAATTTACCTGCACGCAATACGTTAGCGATATCTTTGGTTTCATTTACTGTAAATGTTCCCGTAATCTCCGAACGACCACCAGATATTGGTCCTGTAGAAACCCCTGGAGCGGTGTATACTTTGTTATCCAATACAATGGCAATACCTGTTTGGTTATTGAAAGCATCTCCGGTCAATTTTTCCCATTCCTTTGCCCCTCTTGTATTCATGGTCATACTTACAGCAGGCTTGTTGAATTGGTCAAATGTATCTTGAGCATCAGAAACTACATCTCCACTTATTCTAGGAGTATTATCTCTATTGGACTTTAAGGCGTACAATTCGGCCAGTTCAGAATCTTTGGCTGATCGTTCCCAAAGGAATTTCGTAAACTGTACATCATTAGGTAAAAGTCTTTTGATTTCGCGCATTCTCAAGTATCCACCGATTTCTGCGGTATCTGTAACCAATACCCTGGCAATTGCATGACTCCCAGGACTTGCAGGAATCAATTTGCTCAACAATGGGTTTACCTGTGTGCTTAAATCCAAAGAATCTTGTGCAACATCTGATAATAAGGAATCAATTTCAGATTCCGGTTTAGAAATTTCTTCCTCAGTTTCAACTGGTTCTAAAATCTCTTTTAGTTTTTCATTTGCATTGATAAAAAAGGTGCCTATGCTCTGGTTACTCTGTGAGTAGGTTTCCCAGAATTCCAATTGAGCTGTACTTGACAACAATTCTTGGGCCCTTGCAATGTCTCTAGCACCGGGTAATTCCACCAAAATACGTCCAGAATTCCCTTCCCTTTGAATATTGGGTTGTGTTACCCCAAAACCATCAATACGCTCGCGGAGTACTTCAAAAGCCGAAACGATTGACTCATCAATCTTTGTTCTAATGATAGGTTTTACCTCATCATCCGTCATTTGAAAATTGATGACATCACTTAATCCCTTGTTTGCAAAAATATCAGGGGAAGCAAGTTTAGCATCTCCTTTTATATTGTCGAATGCATCGAAAAATAACTCCAAATACGTATCCGGACTATTTTTGGAAGCATCATCAGCATCAGCCAAAGCTTTGTTGAAAATTGGATTTTTGGTATTGTTTGCAAGACCTTTCAAGATATCTTTTACCGAAATCTGAAGGGTTACATTGATACCTCCCTTAAGGTCCAATCCCTTGTTCAATTCCTTTTTCTTCGCATCATCATAGCTGGTATATCCCAAAACCGGATTACTACCAATCGAATCTAGATATGATGCTTCTAAAGCCTCACGCTTTGCCACATAATCTTCTTCAGCTTCCGAAATTTGATTGACCGCATAGGTTTCAGCATCCTTTTCCAACTTACTTGCGATGAAAGTATAGGAAAGCTGATAAATACTTACCAAACCAAAAAGGAGCGCGAAAAGCTTTATAAGTCCTTTATTTTGCATTGATTGTTAAATTTTTAGAAGTTTTCTTAAACAGCGTGCAAATATATCATTTCCAACAGGATTTGCCAATAGAATTTAGGGGAATTGCAAATGGGCAGTTTCCTGCCCATTTATTTTAAATCTTAAAATGTATCAAAGTTTAGAACTGAAGCAGCCCGTTGGTTTTTTTAACCCCTTCGGCACTTTCCTGCATTTTTGCCTTTTCAGCATCACTCAATTCTATCTCCACAACCTTTTCAATACCGTTTCTTCCCAACAGCACGGGAACTCCAATACATAAATCTTCCAATCCATATTCCCCTTCCAAAAGTGTTGAACATGGGAACATTTTTTTCTGATCACAAGCAATTGCCTGAACCAATCCTGAAACGGCGGCTCCCGGCGCATACCAAGCACTGGTTCCCAATAGTTTTGTTAAAGTGGCACCACCAACTTTAGTGTCCTCTACCACTTGTTGCATGCGGTCTTCTGCCAAAAATTCGGAAACTTTGACGCTATTTCTAGTTGCATGGCCAATTAACGGCACCATCCCTTTATCACTATGGCCTCCAATTACCATCCCATCAACATCAGAAATAGGTGCTTCCAATGCTTCTGCTAATCTATACTTGAAACGGGCACTGTCCAAAGCCCCTCCCATACCAATAATCTTATGTTTTGGCAAACCTGTAGTTTTATGTACCAAATAGGTCATTGTATCCATAGGATTACTTACCACAATCAAAATAACATTGGGGGAATGCTCAATAAGACTGGAAGATACCGTCTTTACGATTCCTGCATTGATCCCTATAAGTTCTTCACGCGTCATCCCTGGTTTCCTAGGAATTCCTGAAGTAATAACGGCAATATCGCTGCCTGCAGTTTTTGAATAATCACTGGTACTCCCAGTAATTTTGGTATCAAACCCGTTTAGTGAGGCTGTCTGCATCAAATCCATCGCCTTTCCTTCGGCATATCCTTCCTTAATATCCAACAATACAACTTCTGATGCAAAATTTTTCATTGCAATATATTCGGCACAACTAGCGCCAACAGCTCCTGCTCCAACTACTGTAATTTTCATTTTTCTAGGTTTAAATTTGAATCGCACAAAAATAAGGCATTTAAATCAGAAAAAACCTGACTTTTGGCATTTTAGAGCATGTCTATTTTCTTGTTTTCTTGTAAGTAAATGAAACGTAATGTTAACAAAATATGTAATTCAACGATGAAATAAAAGCAAGTCATACCATACATCGAATTTGTAACAATAGTTTTTCATAAATCAGCGTTCTAATAGTCCCAAATTACGTTTAACCTACTTGCCTATGAAAAAGCTCTTTTCATTATTGTCAATTGTATGTATAATTGCGATAAGCAACTGTACCAGTATCCCTGAAAATAATGACCCTATTTTAGGTATCTGGGCTCGAGGCAGTTCAACACTTGACAACAAAAGCGAAAATTCCACACGGGAAGAGTGGATTTTCAATGATGTATACTTAGGTAGATATCAAAGCTATTCCAATTCCCATCTTATTTTTTACACAGATTTTAAGTGGTCCGAAGAAAATGGCGTTTATTCCATTATTTATTCAGACGACGAAGTAAATGATGTTTCTGTAAGTTTAGAGGAATCCAATGATTCAGAAGTTTTAGCCCTAGAAAACGGTTCCGTCTTCGCCACTAGGGAATAAATTAGAAGACATCACCATATGAAAATAAAATGCCCCATCTTTTTTGACGGGGCATTTTTAGTTATGGTTGGTTATTTGTTTTATCTAAATCCAAAATTGACACCAAAGGTAAGAGTGCTAAATTCAGCAATATTATAATCGGCATTAATTCTAAAGAAGCCTAGTTTCAGTTTTGTCCCAATGTTTGCAGATACCCCACTTACCTTGTTACTAATAGCAAACGGGTCATTATACACAATTGGAGCACCTATTGTTTCAACTTCATATGTACCCAAAATATCGATATCCGATTTTCCGGTGATATAATTCAATCCTCCATAAAAATTGATTACTGGCAAACGTGTAGAGACTACGGCACTAAAATTCCATGAGCTAAACTGCGCATCAATACGCTGGTTTTCTCCGTTAACAACCCCTGTGCTGGTAAAATCATATTCCCCACTCAGATTGGTATAGCCTATAACCGCAGAGATTGCTACAGGAAGCAATTTATCTGCAGGAAGATGTTTGGTGAAATCATGTTGAATTCCAAAACCATACAGTCCCACTGAAACATCATCTGTGTTTATTTTAGGCAAAAACCGAGCTTTTATCTCAGTTCCTTTTATTAAGCCTACACTTGCTTGAATGTATCCTGAAGGAATAAAATTTAAATCTTCTGAAGACAAACCAGACGGCAGTTCAAACTGTGTGCTTACCTGCTGTCCTTCAATAATTGCGTTAATGGCGACATCAATTCCCTCAATATCCCCCAAAGCGGTTGCCACTTCTTTTGAGGTACTTGCATCAACAAACTGAAGATTTTCATAATCCGCGGTATTTAGGGTAAAGGTCTTTTTATCATCCTTGTTTTTAAAACCGGTGATATTTCCGATAATTGAAATTTCAAATCCGCCCAATGGTTTGGCATCTGCAGAATTGTACCATCCGTTGGAGATGCTATAAATCCCTGCTTCTGTCATTGGAGCCATCCAATCATTGGTAAACCGCTCAGCGTCATTTAGACCTGCGGCTAAGAGATCATTTAAATTTGATTGTGCCGTTCCTATGGAAAAACTACATAATGCGAACAAAAGAATTATTCTTTTCATCTTGTAAAATTTTTCCTAAAACTAAAAAACTCGCTTTGTAAGAGCGAGTTTTTGTTGTGAAACAGTAGTTATTATACATCTATGTTCGCATAGACAGCATTTTTCTCTATAAATTCCCGCCTTGGCGGTACCTCATCCCCCATTAACATTGAGAAGATACGGTCAGATTCTGTTGCATTATCTATGGTAACCTGCCTTAAAGTTCTAAAATCAGGATTCATTGTAGTATCCCACAATTGTTCTGCATTCATCTCACCAAGACCTTTATAACGCTGTATGCCGGCGCCTCCATTCATAGAATCCACAATCTCATCACGTTCTTCATCGTTCCATGCATATCTTCGCTTTGTTCCTTTTTTCACCAAATATAATGGTGGGGTAGCAATGTAAACGTGTCCGCCTTCTATCAACTCACGCATATACCTGAAGAAGAAAGTTAGAATCAAAGTCTCAATATGGCTACCATCCACATCCGCATCACACATAATCACCACCTTGTGGTAACGTAGTTTTTCAAGGTTCAATGCTTTACTATCTTCTTCGGTTCCAATAGTGACACCAAGAGCCGTGTAGATATTTTTAATTTCTTCGTTTTCAAAAACCTTATGTTGCATGGCTTTTTCAACATTCAAGATTTTACCACGTAAAGGTAATATTGCCTGAAATTTTCTATCTCTTCCTTGTTTGGCTGTTCCTCCTGCAGAGTCACCCTCTACCAAGAACACTTCGCAATTAGCAGGGTCCTGATCTGAACAGTCTGATAATTTTCCTGGAAGACCTCCAATACTCATTACCGTTTTACGTTGGACCATTTCTCTAGCCTTCGCAGCTGCATGTCTTGCCGTGGCTGCTAAAACAACTTTTTGGACTATTACTTTTGCATCGTCCGGATGTTCTTCCAAATAATTGGTCAGCATTTCTGAAACTGACTGACTTACCGCACTAGTAACTTCTCTATTACCTAATTTGGTCTTGGTCTGGCCTTCAAACTGAGGTTCTGCAACTTTTACCGAAACAATGGCCGTTAACCCTTCTCTAAAATCATCACCAGCAATCTCAAATTTTAGCTTATCAAGCATTCCAGAACTATCTGCATACTTTTTTAAGGTAGAAGTTAACCCTCTTCTAAAACCTGACAGATGAGTCCCACCTTCGTGAGTATTGATATTGTTTACGTAAGAATGCAGGTTTTCGGTAAACCCTGTATTGTACACCATTGCCACTTCAACAGGAATACCATTCTTCTCTCCTTCCATGGAGATAACCTTTTGAATAAGAGGTTCTCGAGTTTCATCCAAAAATCGTATAAACTCTTTTAATCCTTCTTGAGAATGGAACGTTTCAGAAACATATTCTCCTTTTTCGTCCTTACTTCTTTTATCTGTCAGTGTTATTGTTATTCCCTTATTCAAATAAGAAAGCTCTCGCATCCTATTTGCCAAGGTGTCATAACTATATTCCGTCGTCTGTGAAAAAATGGTGTTATCCGGAGTAAAGGTTACCACGGTACCTGTTTCCTCACTCTCGCCAATACTTTTAACGGGATATAAGGTTTTACCTCTTTCGTATTCTTGTTCCCAAATTTTACCTTCTCTAAAAACAGTAGCTTTTAAATGACTTGAGAGTGCATTTACACACGAAACCCCTACACCGTGAAGTCCACCAGAAACTTTGTAGGAATCCTTATCAAATTTACCTCCGGCACCAATTTTGGTCATAACCACTTCTAAGGCCGAAACTCCTTCTTTTTTGTGAATACCTACTGGAATTCCCCGTCCATTATCTTTTGTCGTTATGGAGTTATCTTCATTAATAGTTACATTGATAGTGTCACAGTGCCCTCCCATGGCCTCATCAATGGAATTATCCACAACTTCATATACCAAATGGTGCAATCCCCTGGTCCCTACATCTCCAATATACATTGAAGGTCTCATTCGTACATGTTCCATCCCTTCAAGGGCCTGAATACTATCCTCTGAATACTGAGGTTTTTTAGCTTCTTCGCTCATAAATTCTCTTTAATTGCCTTGAAATTTTCAAATCTTACAAATATAAGGAATACCCAATGGAATTAGGTACTTGAGGCCATTCAGACACCTTAAGTTATCAACAAATAAATGTGGAAAAATAAGCTTGATTTTAAGACGCCGAACTAAGGTGCAGAATAACAAAAAGCCCCTTCTCCAAGGGGCTTTTCTGACTAATTAAATGAAACAAAACAGCATCTTCACCCTACATATCTTAAAATTTGGTTGCCTATTTATCGTATGCATCTTCATGGACATTGGCCACTGCCCTTCCTGATGGATCATTCATGTTCTTGAAAGCTTCGTCCCACTCTAAAGCTATTTTGGTGCTACAGGCCACAGAAGGTTCCTGAGGCACGCACAATGCAGCGGCATCTGACGGAAAATGTGACTCAAAAATGGAACGGTAATAGTATTCCTCTTTTGTTGTTGGTGTTTGTATTGGGAATTTGAAATGAGCGTTGGCCAATTGCTCATCACTCACCTCCTGATCCACTAATTCTTTCAGCGTGTCTATCCAGCTGTATCCAACACCATCAGAAAATTGTTCTTTTTGTCTCCAAGCCACACTTTCTGGAAGATAGGCTTCAAAAGCTTTGCGAACCACCCATTTTTCCATACGCTCTCCATTGATCATTTTATCTTTTGGATTTATACGCATGGCAACGTCCATAAACTCCTTGTCCAAAAAGGGGACACGACCTTCTATTCCCCACGCGGCAAGCGATTTATTGGCCCTAAGGCAATCGTACATATGTAATTTATCAAGCTTTCTTACGGTTTCTTCATGAAAATCTTTTGGGCTTGGAGCCTTATGGAAGTACAGGTACCCTCCAAACAACTCGTCCGCTCCTTCTCCAGATAACACCATCTTAATTCCCATCGATTTTATTACTCTGGCCATCAAATACATTGGAGTAGAAGCTCTAATGGTAGTAATATCATAGGTTTCCAGATTATAAATAACATCTTTTATGGCATCAAGGCCTTCTTGGATAGTAAATTTGATTTCATGGTGTATTGTACCAATATGATCCGCAACCAATTTAGCCGCGGCCAAATCTGGGGAGCCCTCCAAACCTACTGAAAAGGAATGTAGTTGAGGCCACCAAGCCTCTTTGGTATCTCCTGATTCAATCCGCATTTGCGAATACTTTTTAGCAACCGCAGAGGTTACTGATGAATCCAAACCACCGGACAATAAAACACCGTATGGCACATCTGACATCAACTGACGGTGGACGGCAGCTTCTAGAGCGTCCTTTATTTCCTGGATACTTGTTTCATTTTCTTTTACGGCATCATACTCCATCCAATCTCTTTTGTACCATCTTTTAAACTCACCATCTGCACTATGCAAATAATGCCCAGGAGGGAAAAGTTCAATCTTAGCACAGGTTCCTTCTAATGCCTTAAGTTCAGATGCAACATAAAAAGTACCATTTTTATCCCATCCAATATATAATGGAATGATCCCCATATGATCTCTAGCAATAAAGTATTCGTCCTTTTCGCTATCATATATGGCAAAACCAAAAATTCCATTTAGTTCGTCAACAAAATCGACTCCTTTTTCTTGGTACAGCGCCAAAATAATTTCACAATCTGATTCGGTCTTAAATTCATATTTACCTTCAAACTGCTTTCTTAATTCTCTATGGTTGTAAATCTCCCCATTGGCAGCCAACACCAATTTCCCATCCGCACTGAACAAAGGTTGCTTTCCAGATGCCGGGTCAACTATTGCCAACCTTTCATGAGCTAATATTGCTTTATCATCTGAATAAATTCCACTCCAATCCGGTCCTCTATGCCTCACTTTCTTGGACATTTCCAAAAGTTGGGGTCTTAATACTTCTGTACTCTCCTTAACATCAAACGCACATACAATTCCGCACATATCCTTCTATTTATTTCAATTTTAAAACAAAAATGGACTTAATATTACATTAAATAAACATATGTCGATATATTGATTACAATTTAATATCATAAATTTCATATTTATATTGGATTGAAATCATTTTTTGCCAAAAATATACTTTGCAAAACAATTTGAAAGTGATGTTAAATTTTAACTTCTTTTTAAATAAAAACGAACCAATTACACCCTAGTTTTGAAATCAACTAAAATCATCATGATGAAAAAAATTTTATTACTTACTTTTTTAACCTTAACGCTTGTTTTTTCAACAGAAGCAACCGCTCAAAAATTCAATGGATTGGATAAGAGTCCCGCAGATATTGCATCTTTTCCATCTAGCTATAGGATTTCTGAAAAAGCTGCCCGTGTAATATACAGTCGTCCGCAATTAAAAGGGCGTAGTCTTTCTGAACTGGCGCCTGATGGTAAAGTTTGGAGAACTGGTGCCAATGAAGCACCAGAAATTACTTTTTATAAGGATGCCACTGTAGGTGGGAAATCTGTGAAAGCTGGAACTTATGCTCTATTTACCATACCTGGGGAGAGTGAGTGGACTGTTATTTTAAATGGAAATTTAAACCAATGGGGAGCCTATTCTTATAATAGCGATGCAGATGTGGTACGGGTTACAGCAAAAGCAAGTACTGACAGTGATTCTTTAGAGGCGTTTTCTATTGCTTTTGAAGAAAATGGCACTATGGTTATGGGATGGGGCACTACACGAGTTTCCTTACCAATGAGCCTGTAAATACAAGATTTCAATACTAAAAAGGCGAGCCAAATGGCTCGCCTTTTTTATTTTACCTGATTTCCTCCAATAAAAACCTGTTCTGCCTTCAAACTGGGGATTTGGTCAAGTGATATGGTCATAATATCATCTTCCAAAATGACAAAGTCAGCAAATTTACCAACTTCGATGCTTCCTTTTTCGTTCTCTTCAAAATTTGAATATGCCGCCCAAATGGTCATCCCTTTCAAGGTTTCCTCCCTCGTAAGTGCATCCTTAGTTTGAAAACCACCTTCAGGGTACTTTTCCAAATCTTGACGAGCCACCGCGGCATAGAATGTTAAGAACGGACTGACCTGTTCCACTGGAAAATCTGTTCCCAAGGCAACGATACCTGCCCTATTCAATAATTTTTTAAACGCATATGCGCCCTGAACTCGTTCTAACCCCAAACGGTCTTCGGCCCAGTACATGTCACTGGTGGCATGCGTAGGTTGAACGGAAGGGATTATTCCATTTTTAAAATAGTCAAAATCCGCTTCGGAGACCACTTGCGCATGTTCTACCCTCCAACGTCTATCTTTCTTGTTGCTCAACGCCTTTTTATAGGCTTTAAGTACCACAACATTTGCTGAATCACCAATGGCATGGGTATTCATTTGATATTCGGAGGCAGCAATTCGCTCCGCCAAATGTTCAATTTGGTCCACAGGGGTAACCATAGCTCCAAAATGATTTTCTTTATCTGAATATGGTTTTTTCAATGCGGCACCTCGTGATCCCAATGCGCCATCACCATAAACTTTGATAGAACGAACGTTCAACCTATCTGTTTTTATGATTCCATTTTCTAGGTAATAATCCAAATTTTCTCGCGTATTGCTCACCATGGCATACACTCTTATCGACAAATCCCCTGTGCCTTGTAGACTGTCTATCAATTCAATCGTACTTCTGTGGAGTCCAGCATCATCAACTGTGGTTAAACCATAATCAAGGCATAGCTGCTCTGCATCCTTTAAAGCTTGAATCTGGGTTTTTCTAGTAGGTTTTGGGATTACGGCATCTACCATTGCCATGGGATTGTCAACCAAAACACCTGTTAGCTTTCCGTCCTTTTTTACAATTTCACCACCTTCCACTTGAGTGCTGACAATAATTCCAGCCAAATCCAATGCCTTTTGATTGACCAAATAAGCATGCCCATCCACTCTTTCCAAGGCAATGGGAGTATCTGGAAACAACTCGTCCAATCTATCTTTTGTTGGAAATTCCTTTACCTCCCAATCATTTTGGTCCCAACCCCTACCTCTAATAAAATTTGCGGGGTGTTCTTTTTGAAATGCCATTACCCTATCAACAATCTCCTCAAAACTAGAAGTGCCTACCAAATCCACAACTTGCTGGTTAAGCCCCAATCCATAAAAGTGGCAATGCGCATCAATTAGCCCGGGAATGATAGTCTTTCCTTCTACATCTATCTCCTTCTTGGCTTTATATTTTTGTTGAATGTCTTCGGTATCCCCAATGGCCACAAATACACCATCTTTTACTGCTGCGCTGGTTGCTTTTGAAAAATCCGTATCAACAGTATAGATATTGGCGTTGGAAACAATTAAATCTACTTCTTCTTTTGGGTTGCAGGCAACAAAAAAAGAAAGGATAAAAAAACTGAAAAGAAATTTTTTCATTTTTGAAGGTTTCCTTCAAAAATAGAAAATGTAATTGTAACGATGTCTATGAAATTGAAGACACACCGGAAAATACTAATCCTTAAATTCGGTCATCACAAATTCTACTCTCCTATTGGAAAGATGGTCTTCCTTGATTTTTCCGTTTCCAAGCGGTCTTGTGTCTCCAACACCTTCCCAGACAATACGATTGTCCTCAATACCAAGGTTTTTGAGGTATAGTGCAACGGCTCTTGCCCTTAAAGAAGATATGTACTTATTATATCCTGGTTGTCCTACATTGTCTGAATGGCCCGTAATCTTCATCTGAACCTCAGCATTCTCTTTTAGGAACTTGAATATCTTTTTAACACTTGCTATTGCCTCTGCGTCCAATTCGTATCCTTTTGGTTCAAACGGATTACGCTCCAACACATATATCTTATCTTTTTCATAATTAATTCTTGGCAATTCTTCCAAGGCTAAATTGTCCACATAGTAATAAGAGAAATCACTGGATAATATAGATTCTTTTTGATTTAACAACTCCGTATTTAAATTGTCACTAAAATTGCCAACTATAATATGGTTTTCAAAGCCTTTGGCATCAAATTCTGCCGATAGCGTAACCCAGTCATCTGTGTTTGCCAATGAATTGTCTGCCTTTAGTCTTACCTTCTGAAATTTTATATCCTCCTGTAAATCCATTCGAGAACTGGTCAAAGCTGAACTATTGGGTAGTTTTACTTTCTTATTTACCAATACAATGGACATATTTTTCAATGCCAAGCTGGAAGTCTCCGCAAGGCTCACTTGTAAAGTTATTTTGTACGGATGTTTTTCCCTAAGTGTTCTACTGGTGTTTAACTGAATATATTCACGGTAATCATTTAAGGCATAGAAATAAAGCCCCACATAGCCAGAACCTTCAGTGGCTTTTTGTGCTCCCTTGAAATTTGACGGAACTCCAAAATCAGTTGAACCGCATGTATTGAAATAATCTCCTGAACTTGATGATGGTAAAGAAACATCTTCGAGCAAGGTACCAAAATTGGTAATGTTCAACGGACAAGTTTTATAGTTTTCAAAACTAGGGTTCAAAATTAAATTTTGCCCAAAAAGAGATGTTGCCAGTGAAAAATAAAGACTAAGGGACAAAAAAATACGAGTAACCTTATAAAGCATAGTTATGATTATTTTAGGTTCTCGTACCGCATATACAAACGTGTTTTTTCAACCCATATTGTTTAGCATACTATTTTTTGATGTCACTAATTTTATCTCTTTTTAGGATACTAACTTCCAATAAAATTCGTTACTATAGTCCAAATCTTACTATGATGCGCATAGTGACCTATATGTTCATATTATCGATTATTCCCTATTTTGGCATTGGCCAAAATAAGATAACTGGGAAAATTGTTGACCAGTTGGGATTTCCTGTCTATCGAGCTTCCGTTGAATTAAATTCAACGGATAATATTACGTATACCGATTACGATGGTTCTTTTTCACTTAGTAGCACAAAAGATTTTCATTGGAAAATCAATATTAAATCCAAAGGTTACAAACCGGAATCTTTTTTTGTTCTAAATGGCGGTAATACCGGAAATATTGTACTGGAGTACAATACGGATATAAATAAATTATTGGACGGCAGTTCTAGTTTACACCAAAAATTTTATTGGGATACGTGGAACAAGGAAATTTTGTTTCCCAAATCGGAACATTTATTGGTAGGCCTTTTCAATCTATCAAATTAGAAAGATTATTCGTCTACGAATTCGGTCATAACAAACTCTACCCTGCGATTTTTTCTTCGTGCCTTATCGGTTTGTGTACTATCCAAGGGGATCTTATTCCCATATCCGGAAGAAGTAATCCGGCTTTTTGGAAGCCCTAATCGCATTAAATATTTTGCAACGGTCTTAGCCCTTTGTCTGGATAAAACATCATTATATTCTTCTGAACCTTGGTCATCAGTGTGTCCGCTAATGGACACTTTTAGGTTTGGGTTCTTTTGAAGATATTGATATACATCGTTTAAACTTTGTTTAGCCTTTGGTTCCAATTCAAATCGGTCAAAATCAAAATTGACATGGTTTAGCACATAACTCTGATTGGTTTTGTAGTCCGGGCCTAAATAGACAAGTGAAATATCATCCAGATAATAATAAGAGTAACCCTCTGTACTTGTCGCCGTTTTTCCAAAATCTAAATACTGGGTCCCGCCATTACTTTTAAAATTTCCGAGAATTAGTATTTTTTCAAATCCCTTCGCAACGATATCCAAATCTACCTGCATCCAATCCGTTTTATCATCATAAAAACCTGTAGCTGAAAACTGCTTTGCATGGGTTGTCTTTGTTGATTCTGAAGCGAGAACACCGTTTGAAAGCTGTCTTTTGGTATGAATGGATAGGGGGTGTTCAGCAAAGATTGCCCCAATGTCCATCACAGCACCATCGGATTTTTCGGAGAGACTCAAGGAAAGGCTTAATCTATATCGGTGCCCTTTCTTTAGGGTTTCGGTCAATTCTACCTGAATATATTCCCTGTAGTCCTTTGGTGCAAACAAATACAGGCCTGCATAGGCATTGCCTTCATATGCTTCCTGTTTGCCCTTAAAATTCATGGGGATTCCCAACTTTGTTCTACTACATTCATTAAAATAATCTGTAGTACCCAAGGTTGGCGCGCTCCAATATTCAGCATCTTTATTGAGATTGCTCATTTTAACGGGGCATTCCACAAAATCTTCGAACCCACCATTATGCACAAGGTTTTGTGATACCGCCGATGAAAAAATCAGGGTGAAAAGAGTGTAGGTTGGTATGTTAATGAATCGTAATTGCATGATTTCCAATTCAATTGGAGCAATCAATCCACAAAAAAACAATAGATTGAGGTAGTGATTAAAACGATTCCATTAACAATTTATTGTGTTAATTTACAGCTCAAAAATCAAATTTGTAAGAAACACCTGCTAAAGCTTGAAAGCCTTGCACCCTAAAATTGGTCCATCTCTGGTAATCATTATTGGCGATATTGGATGCTTTTACAAAAACCGATAACTGTTCGTTAAAACGATACCCTACATGGGCATTGGCATCAAAAAAACCATCTAATGTTACAATTGCTGCAGGAAATTCTGAAGGCAATACATTTTGAACAGCTTGCGAAACCAAATCATCACGCTCTCCAACATAAAACAAATTAGCGCCTAAATACCATTGCTTGTTTATTTGATAATCCATAAACAAGGATCCTTTAACGCTTGGTAAGTTCCAAGCCGGGTTATCAGTTTCGGTATCATAATCATAAAATTCCGCATTGATACCCAAAGTGAAGTTTCGGTTTATATCAATATTTAATTCTCCGAAAATGCCCAATGTCTTTACATCATCATAAAACACTTGAAAGGAATTGCCATAGAAATAGCCTTTCTCATCATTCCTGAAAAGGTTTTGGGGATTGAGAAAAAACAAAGGCCTTCTATTCTCCGCTGTGTATGACCCTTTAATATTATACCCCACATTTGACACTAATTGTCCTTTGAGTCCCAAATACCCTTCATACTGTTGATCTGTGGGTTGAATATCCAAAGTGGGAGAGACATAGGGGTTTTCATCTACAAAATCATGATAGGAATTTTGTTTTAGTTCGCCTTCAACACCACCATAAGCGATTACTGTTTCGTCCACCAAACGATACGATGCGGTAACTACTGGGTATATATAAAAATTACCGTCACTGCTTTCTGTATCCAGCCCATATACAAAATTGGCACCCAAATTAAGGGTGAGGTCATCACGCAGTATTAATAAACTTGGGTTTACCCCAACTTGAAATTGGCCATACTTAATTTCAGAATCATTTACAGTGTTGTTCAATGAGGCGTTTTTAAAGTTCCCATTAACGTAGTCAAATTTGGTGTTTATAGTTATTAACTCCTCTGTTATGGGCAATTCTATGGATGGTTCCAAGACCACACGATTCTCACCCGATTCCGTTGCATCCCAAAATCGTCTCAACAGAATATTTCCTTTCTTAAAAAATGAATCTTCCAAATTTAAATGGGCTTTTGCCTCGGCATTAAAATAATTCTGGCGTTCATCTATGGAGGTAATTGTAGCATCATCAAAAGCGCCGTTTTCAATTCCGTACCAATTATATAATTGGTGCTGAAGTCCAATACTAGCCCCCCAATCCATGTCTCTATCCTTCTTAGCATAGGAAACGTCTAGATTTGTGTTGTAAAAATCTGCATCCAATGGAGTGGTTTCTATAGCGCCGCGAGATGAATGGTGACTCAACCCAAAATCCAACAAGTCTTCTCCTCGATTAAATTCTCGACTGGTATATAAATCGACCAAAGCATTGTTGAAATTTCCCAAACCAACGGAAGCGTATGAATTATACAAGGTAGGCGCCGGTGTCTTTTTTACTCTTGATGCTTTTCCTTTTGCCGGTGTAAATGTTGAAGCCACTGGCACAGAAAAAATACTATAATTGATCTCTTTTTTTTGAAGGACTATGGAATCATTCAAATTTGGAGTGGATTTTATTTTAAAGGCATCTGAAACGGTGGGAGAATACGGTTTGACAACTGTAACCGTTTCAGTGCCTATATCATCGGTTTCCTGAGCAAAAACCGCACTCCAAAGACTCAAAAATAATATGGAAAATATATAGTTGTTCTTATGCATAATCATGTCTCGCTTTAATTACCGTTGGGATCTACTGAAGAATTGCTCTGTGCTTCCCGGGTCTTTATTAAGGATAGTTCTCCTTTTGCCTCTGCTACAATATCATCATACTCGGCAAAATTGGAAATAACGCTTTCAAGGATATAGGTAGCCTGAAAAGCATCTTCCAAAGCATAGAAGTTTTTGGCCATGATGATCAATCCTTTTCCTCCCCACTGTTTATAACTGGCATAATCTTTTGCCAATTTCTGAACGGATACATTAGAAGCTTCAAAATCCTGATTTTTATTTTTAAAATAGGCATCATAAAACCAAGCTTCCGCAGCCAATTCGCCAGTTGCGATTTTCTTAACTTCTTTATAGGCGGTCTCCGCCAATTGTTCATTATCAGTAGCTATCGCAGAGCGAGCGATCATGGTCTGCGCATCACTTTTAATACGGTTGTCAATTTTTGGGGCATCCAATACTTTTTCAGCATAGGCAATGGTCTGTCCGTAATCTTTTTTCCCGTAATAGCCTTTCATTAGATTGGACTGGGCAAAAGTTCTGTTTTGAACAATTTCAGCCGTACTTTCCAATTGTTCCAAGTATGGAATGGCATTTTGGTAATCCTGTTGCCCCACATATATTTCACAAACTCGCGTAAGTGCTTGCTCCGTATTTTCTCCGCTACCACTATTGGCCACTACTATATATTTACTCAGAGCATTGTCTTTTTCTCCTTTGGAAAAATATAGTTGGGCCAGATTAAAATTGACTTTTAATGCGTGAAGACCATTAGGAAACTCTCTTAAGTAATCTTCATAACCACGTATGGCAACGTCCGTTTTTCCTTCCACATATTTTCTGTCGGCTGCTTCAAAAGTGGCATTATCCAATTCTGCATCAGTAACCTCAACAAAATCCAAGTTTCTTACCCAAGCTGCATATTCCCCAACTCTCCCTTCATCTACATATACTAATTTTGCCGTGGCCACTGCCTGTTTGGCTTCTTGGGTGTTGGGGTATTTTTTAACAACGCCTTTTAACTTGGACAAAGCTTGGTCGTTCCTATTTGCATTGTAATGCACCAGTCCTTGTCGTAACAACGCTCTAGGTGCAAATTTACTTCTACCGAACTCTTCTACCAATCGGTCATAGGTTTGTAAGCCAGTTGTTTCCTTGTTCGCTTTTATATAGGAGTTTCCCAATTCAAAAAGTGCATCATCTCGCAGTGATGACTTGGGATATCTAGTCAAAAACTGATTCAAATAATCAATTTTGGCTGAGTTATTACCCAAAAACCCGCTGCAAAGCGCTTTCTGAAATGCTGCATAATCCCTTTCAGGACCATTCAATTTAGATGATTCATCATAAGCGGATTGGGCCAACTTATATTTACTATTTACAAAATAGCTGTCACCCAAGCGAAGGTAACTGTCATTCAAACGCTCATTGTTCTCCCCATTGGAAGTTGTGACTTTTTTGAAGTAAGCAATGGCGTTGCCATAGTCTTTCAATTTGAAATAGCAGTAGCCCAAATTATAATCGATACTTTGATATTCCTCCAAATTTTTTGCAACTGGGTTACGTTGAAATTGTGAGAAATCCACCAAAGCATCATCAAAACGCATCAATCTATAGGCGGATTCAGCTTTCCAGTATAGAGCACGTGCTTCAAAAGTGTTGTTTTCCGCACTTTTCAAGGATTTGGAAAATCGCTCCAATGCTGGTTCATAGTCACCATCAATAAACAATTCCACTCCTCTATAAAATGCAACTTTTTGATAGGTTTCCTTACTGGCGTAGCCCTTGTTTTTTTCCAAAAGTGTCATTGCTCCCTCAAAATTCTTGGAAGTGATATAAGAATCAACCAGTAATTCCTGAATTTCCTGCTGATGTTCATCCTTAGGGTACCTCTCCAAATAGGTGGTCATCACCTGCGGAACGGGTTCATATGCGTTCCCTATTTCGTAGCTTAAACGAGCATAATTAAGCAACGCATCTTTTTGGATTTCCGCACTAAAATCCATTTGGGATGCATTTCTAAAAGCGTTGAGTGCTTCTGACTTTTTATCTAGTTTCAGATAACATTCGGCCAGATGATAATATGCATTTTGAGAAACACTGTTTGTGCCTCCTATAATTTTATTGAAATATTGAATAGCTCCTTCAAAATCAGCTTGTTTATAATGGCTGTACCCCATTAAGTAATAATCAGTGTTGCTCAACTTTCCCCTTCTCCCCCGATATTTTTTCAAATAGGGAACGGCTTCACCGTACTGCTCAAGATTAAAGTAACTTTCACCTATTATCTTATTAAGTTCAGATATTTCTTTCCGGTCTGATTTTGGTAATTGCTTTTTAGCCATAGCTATGGCTTCTTCAAAATTGCCAAGCTTAAAATTTAAATCGGCCTGATAATAAGACAACTTCTCATTGAGTAGCTCAGGGTCAGTAATTTGGTCAAATCGGGCACTGGCCTCATCATAATCATCTTGTTCATACGCGATATATCCTAAATAATATTTGGCCTGGGAACCGTACTGGGGAGAATTGCTCACTTTACTCAAATAGCGTTCCGCATCTTTGGGCCTTTTTGAAGCATATAACGCATATCCGTTATTGAAGTTAAAGCGCTCTTTGTCCGTATTGGACATGGCAGATTGATCTACCTTTTTATACCATTTTAGGGCATACGGGTACTTTCCCGTCTCAAAATAATAGTCGGCAACATCTAAAAAAGCGGAATTGCGTTTGGTTGATGTTGGATAGCGTTCCACAAAATCTTCCATCATCTCATCAGCTCCACGTTGATTCAACCGAATAGCGGCATTGGCCGAATAGTATGCACTATTGGCCTCTGTCTCACCATCTGTTGTGATGGTTTTTACCTTTTCAAAAATAGCTTGAGAGGCCTGGTATTGTTGATTATTGTATAAGGCCAATGCATCTTGAAATGCCTTATCCTCGTGTGAATAGATTTTGGTCTCTTGGGCGGGAAGCACAAAAAAGGTTCCCAATAAAATTAGGAAAAAAAGGAGGTTTTTTCGATTCATAGTGTTCTACGCTGTTCTCGATTGACTTTTAACATAACGTCAAAATCCGAGCCAAAGTATACAAATATCAATTTGAACTGGACTCCTATCAATTCAACATGAAGTATTAAAACTAATTACAGAATATTTAAGGAATGGGGTCTATCCTATTGTTTACTCCATAATATCCCTGAGAATATATAATAAATGCATTCTCATAATCAATTTAGAAATCGAAACCATAACACCATAAACAAATATTTATGTTTTTAATAGGTATTGGAATGATTATTCTTTTGATGTCCATTTTCTTATACAACAGTTTAATAAGCAAAAAAAATAAGGCGTATGAAGCCTTTAGCAGTATCGATGTCATTTTTAAAAAACGAACAGATTTGATTCCCCATCTGGTCAAAGTGGTAAAAGGATATATGGAACATGAACGGGAAACCCTAACCGAGATTACCAAAATCCGAAAACAACTAATTAACAAAAATCTAGAGGATGACCAGCGAATAAATCTGGAAAGCAAATTGGACGGCATGCTGAGTAAGATAAACATTGCAGTAGAGGCTTATCCCGATCTTAAAGCGAGTGAAAACTTTCTTAAGCTCCAGGCCAGTTTAAACGAAGTAGAAGAGCAATTATCTGCGGCCCGAAGAGCTTACAATGCAGCTATAAATGCCTTTAACAATTCCGTGGAGATGTTCCCTTCCAACCTTATGGCCAAAATTATGGGATATACCTTAAAACCACTTTTTAAAATTAATCCCGAGGAAAGAAAAGTTCCCACAATCAAATTTTAAAAATCATGAGTTCCTATACCCAGACCAAAGAAGCATTAATGCCACTTATACGACAGGCTGAAAAAGCAAGGAAACCGTATCGATTTATAGAAGCCCTAAATATCTTCTTAGGTCGGTTTATTTTTCTTTTAGGCTTATTGTTAATAGTACTTTTTTTAGTTTTTACAGATACATACGACACTCTGATGCCAAAACTGCTGTCAATACTATCGCTGTTGGATTCTTCCTCTCCATATCTTTTATCTGTCTTATTGATACATGCCTTCATAGTGATCATCTTTAAATCTCAATACCACAGAAAAGAAGGTATTTTACTTCGTGCTTTTTTAGAAAAAATGATTCCGGACTTCATATTCAATCCTTCAAAGAGTGTCGACCTCCAAACAATTCTAAACAGTGGTCATTTCTTATTGAAAAATAAAAAGACCAATCCTAAAACTGTTATAAGCAATGGAAATCTCTATGGTAAAATTGATGGTATTGGGCTTACTATTTTTGGCTTAAAAATTACCGGTTTAAGCAAATTCCATAACATACTGTCATACATACCTTTTCTCTGGATTTTAGTAGTAATGGTAAAACCGTTATTTACTAAAAACATCAATCAAATAGGGGTTGTTTTCATGGGAATGTTCGTAGTCGCAAAGTTTAATAAAAAAATAAAAGGTCGAACAGTTGTTCTTCCTGATACCATTGAAAAAAGAGTAGGTTATCTGGCCAAAACCTTGCAATCCTTACATTTTAAGAGAAATCAATTGGTCAATATGGAGGACACCGAATTCGAGAAACAGTTTGTAGTCTACAGTACGGACCAAACAGAAGCCAGATATATCCTCACTCCTTCCCTGATGAAACGAATATCCGCATTACAAAAAAAAATAGCTCGCCCCATAAGATTGTCGTTTAAAGAAGATAACGTATATATGGCCGTGGAACATCTTAATGGTTTTCTCACCCTATCCAAAAACAAAAATCTTGTCACTTCGAATGCCCTTGAGGGCTTTTACCATGGTATTAGCACGGCTATCGGTATTGTAGAAGATTTGAATTTGAATACCAAGATTTGGCATTGAACACCTAGATTTCAATATATGATCAATTTTCAAACACATAAGGAAGAATTACTTCCTTTGCTCAAAAAGGCTGAAAGCACAAGAAAGCTGTTCCGATTCTTCAAAACACTTAACTACATTTCTGTTTTTTATATAGTGTTCATCTTCTTCTCTTATGAAATCATCTTCCATAGTTTCAGCTTCTATCATAATGAAGAGTGGTATATAAAAAAAATTATCATATGGGGGCCGTTTTTTGCCTGTAATTATATTAACTATAGGTATAAAATAAAGCATGAATCTTGTCAAGCCAATGTCTTATACGCTTTTCTCCGCAACGTCCTTACAGATTTTAAATTTTATCCTAAAAAAAGGTTAAAACGAAGGGAACTTGCTAAAAGTGGACTTTTTGATAATCCACATTCGTTTTGTAAAACAGGTCTATTGTTAGGAAAAGTAGGAAACACAAAACTTTCCATAGGCAATGTGGCTTCCCGAACTGGATCAATTCTAGACAATTTTATTATGATACCTGTAATCAATCTTTTTGTTTTGTCAATCCTATATACTATACCGCTGTTTACAAAAAAATCACTTGATCAACTCTTTTATAATTTTTTAGGGATGTTGGCTGTTGCCGATTTTAATAAAAAAATAAAGGGGACTATCTTGGTCTTACCCGATAAGTTGGAGAAAAAAATGGGGTATTTCGCCAAGAGACTACAATCTAAGCATCTTGAAAAAATACAATTGGTCAATCTTGAAGACCCTATATTTGAAAAGGAGTTTAAGGTATATGCAACCCATCAAGTTGAAGCGCGCTATGCCCTAACGCCGTCTCTAATGCACCGAATTTCTACCCTTAAGAAAAAAATAAACAGGCCTATTATGCTTTCCTTTAAAGGCAATACATTGTACATAGCGGTAGAACATCCCCATGGCTTTTTTACACTACCACAAAACAAAAACAATGTATCCGCTGATGCCCTTGAGGACTTTTACAATGAGGTTACCATGGCAATCGATATTGTAGAAGACCTGAATTTGAACACAAAAATCTGGGGGTAATTCCATATTTGGTATAATTCTGGCCTCTTCAAACCAGCAATTGATATGCTCAAGTAATGTACTTTAATAGGAACATATCCCACAATAATTTTAGAACTTAGTACCTTTATTTCTCAAAGCAGAATTATGCCAGATACTATTTTAAAATTAAAGGACGTAGCCGTTTTTCAAAATGAAAACCTCATTTTAAAAGACATCACCTTAGAGGTTAAAAAAGGGGAATTCGTTTACATTATAGGAAAAACGGGTAGCGGCAAAAGTAGTTTTATGAAAACGCTGTACGCCGATATCCCTTTAAAAAAAGGGTCTGGAAGTGTAGTGGATTTTGGTTTGAAAAACTTACAAGAAAAAGACATTCCCTTTTTAAGAAGAAAGCTTGGTATCGTTTTTCAGGATTTTAAACTATTGCCTGATCGTAATGTGAACAACAATCTGCGTTTTGTACTAAAAGCAACCGGATGGACGGATGCTTCTAAAATGGATTCCAAAATTGAAGAGGTTTTGGATAAAGTGGGTATGAAAACCAAAGGTTTTAAATTTCCCCATGAACTTTCGGGTGGAGAGCAGCAACGTATTGCAATTGCTAGGGCCCTCTTGAATGACCCCGAGTTGATTCTTGCTGACGAGCCTACTGGAAATCTTGACCCTCAAACCAGTGTTGAAGTCATGAAAGTTCTTCAAGACATTAATCAAAATGGGCGAACAATTATTATGGCCACACATGATTACGCACTGATTTTAAAATACCCCCATAAAACATTAAAATGTGATGGAAGCAAGGTTTTTGAGGTCATCCAAAAAGCAACTTCAACATGATTATTAAAAAAAAAGACTGCGCAAGAGATAAGAACTCAAACCCTGTTATAGGAGTTCTTCTTTTCTTTATCTCCATTATTCTGATGATTCTAACAGGACCGATAGGACTTCTATACGGTTTTCTTCAACAACTATTAACCAAAGGGTTACATGGAATTGGAGAATTTGCATTGAAAATGGCAATTTCAATTGATCAATTGGGAAATGTAATGATGCAACATCTTTTTAATCTATTATGGATAAAAGAAGGTGGATACGAATTCGGAAACAGGGATGAGACCATTTCCAGTGCACTAGGAAAAAACAAGCAATTGGGCACCTTATCTGGATTTGGAAAATTAATTGATAGCATTTTGGATTTCATTGATCCAGACCATTCCCTTAATTCCATTGACTATTACATTCAACCATCAAAAAAGAACAGTTAACAAATTTTTAATTATTGTTGACGGGTTAACTCTTTGACCGCCAAAAGTTTTTGTTTATTTGTCAAAATTTAATTTTCTTCCTTTTATGGAAATTCTTGGTATTGATATAGGCGGATCGGGCATTAAGGGTGCATTGGTGAACGCCGAAACCGGAGAAATGCTTACAGAAAGATATCGTATTCCCACCCCTGCTTCGCGAAAACCCGAAGACATGGCTGAAGTTATTTCCCAAATCGTTGCACATTTTAAGTATAGCGGTCCCGTGGGTTGTGGTTTCCCTAGCATTGTTAAAAATGGAGTTTGTTTATCTGCAGGAAACTTACATCCAAGTTGGGTCGGGGTAAATATTGATGAGCTGTTCACAAAGGTCACTGGCCATGAATTTACAGTGTTGAATGATGCCGATGCTGCTGGATATGCCTCAATGAACTATGGTGTTGGAAAAGGAAGAAGTGGTCTTGTTCTTATGATTACCATTGGCACTGGATTAGGAAGTGGCGCATTTTATAATGGCATATTGCTTCCCAATTTTGAACTAGGTCAAATTCCCTATAAAAAATATAAAAAGATTGAACAATGGGCAGCCGCATCTGCAAAGGAAAGAGAAAATCTTTCTTTTGAAAGATGGAGCAAACGATTTAATAAATTCCTAAGCTTAGTAGAATTGATTGTTTCCCCAGACCTTATTATTGTTGGCGGAGGAACCTCAAAAAAGTGGAAGGAATTCAGTCATTTGATAACTATTGAAACTGAAGTCGTCAAAGCGGAACTCATGAACCATGCTGGCATTATTGGAGCTGCCATTGCTTGTTTACGAGAACGGCACCATGGTCATTTAAGCCAAAAAGTTTAATCGATTTTATTACGCTTTCTATCTACTTCCTTTAGGAAAATCTTACGGAGCCTAATGTGGCTTGGGGTAACTTCAACATATTCATCTTTCTGAATGTATTCCAAAGCTTCCTCCAATGAAAACTTAATTGCGGGAACAATCTTTGCCTTATCGTCAGCACCTGAAGATCGTACATTGGACAATTTTTTGGTCTTGGTCACATTTACCGTCATATCATCTCCACGCGAATTCTCACCAATTACCTGTCCTTCGTAAATATCCTCTCCCGGATCGATAAAGAATTTACCTCTTTCCTGTAATTTATCAATTGAATATGGAATTGCAGTGCCATTTTCCATTGAGACCAAGGAACCGTTCTGACGTTGTGCGATTTCTCCTTTTAAAGGTTGATATTCAAGAAAACGGTGTGCCATAATTGCCTCACCTGCAGTTGCGGTCAATAATTGATTTCTAAGGCCTATTATTCCTCTAGATGGAATCAAGAACTCACAGAGCATTCTAGAACCCTTGGCTTCCATACTTGTCATCTCCCCTTTTCTGATGGATACCATTTCAACTGCCTTTCCAGATACTTCTTCTGGTAAATCAATGGTCAAATGTTCAACCGGTTCGCATTTTACACCATCAACTTCCTTAATGATCACTTGGGGCTGACCAATTTGAAGCTCGTACCCTTCCCTACGCATAGTTTCAATTAATACCGAAAGGTGAAGAACACCACGACCAAAAACCATAAACTTATCCGCGCTATCAGTTTCCTCCACACGCAGTGCCAAGTTTTTCTCCAATTCTTTTTCCAGACGTTCTTTAATATGCCTTGAAGTCACAAATTTTCCATCCTTACCAAAAAACGGGCTATCATTAATGGTAAACAGCATACTCATGGTAGGCTCATCAATAGCAATGGTCTTCAGTTTTTCCGGGTTTTCAATATCAGCAACGGTATCACCAATTTCAAAACCTTCCATTCCAACAATGGCACAAATATCACCCGCAACCACTTCCTGTACTTTTTTACGACCCAACCCTTCAAATGTAAAAAGCTCTTTTACTTTTGTTTTTACTATTGCTCCATCCCTTTTTACCAAAGAAATTTGCTGGTTTTCCTTTAAAGTACCGCGTTGTAACCTTCCAATGGCAATCCTACCTGTAAAAGATGAAAAATCCAGTGAGGTAATAAGCATTTGGGTAGAACCTTGTTCCGGTTTGAATTCTGGAACATGATCAATAACCATATCCAAAAGAGGTTCTATATTTTCAGTTGGTTTTTCCCAATCCTCGCTCATCCAATTCTGTTTGGCCGAACCATATACCGTTGGAAAATCCAATTGCCACTCTTCTGCTCCCAATTCAAACATGAGGTCAAAGACTTTTTCATGTACTTCTTCTGGAGTACAGTTTTCTTTGTCCACCTTATTGATGACCACGCATGGTTTCAAACCCAAATCGATTGCTTTTTGCAGTACAAATCGAGTTTGTGGCATTGGCCCTTCAAAGGCATCAACCAACAGCAAAACCCCATCGGCCATATTCAAAACCCGCTCAACTTCGCCTCCAAAATCGGCGTGACCAGGGGTATCAATGATATTTATTTTTGTGTCTTTGTAAACAACGGAAACATTCTTGGAAACAATGGTAATTCCCCGCTCTCGTTCCAGGTCATTATTGTCCAAAATCAAATCACCTTTATTCTCATTATCACGGAATAATTGACAATGAAACATGATTTTATCCACCAGTGTAGTTTTACCGTGGTCAACGTGTGCAATGATGGCAATATTCTTGATTTTAGACATAACCCTATTTTTAAGCCCGCAAAGATACTGCGATTTCTTTGCATGACAACCTAAAGGAATGTTATTTTTATCTTGTTGATTTTGAGACAATTCGCAAGAATGGTTCAGAAACTAAAACCAGTATCTTTGCAATCAAATTAAACAGGCATGAATTTGGAGTTAATTTCACAGATAAAACACACCAACGGAGATAACTTTTTCCTACTGGCAGGCCCCTGTGCCATTGAAGGAGAAGAAATGGCATTGCGAATAGCTGAAAGAGTGGTCAAGATTACCGAAACACTTAAAATTCCATATGTTTTTAAGGGAAGTTTTAAAAAAGCCAATAGAAGTAGAATAGATTCTTTTACCGGAATTGGAGATGAAAAAGCTTTAAAAATACTTAGAAAAGTCTCCGAAACTTTTAAAGTTCCCACAGTTACAGATATTCATACGGAACAGGATGCTGCCATGGCTGCTGAGTATGTGGATGTACTACAAATACCTGCTTTTTTGGTTAGACAAACCGATTTGGTGGTGGCCGCAGCTAAAACTGGCAAGGTTGTCAACCTTAAAAAAGGGCAATTCATGAGCCCAGAGAGTATGCAACATGCCGTAAAGAAAGTAACGGATTCTGGAAATGACCAAGCTTGGATTACCGATCGTGGTACCATGTTCGGCTACCAGGATATGGTAGTGGATTTTAGAGGGATTCCCACCATGAAACAATACGCACCAGTAGTTTTAGATGTTACGCATTCGCTGCAACAACCCAATCAGTCCTCTGGGGTTACCGGGGGCCGGCCGGCCTTAATTGGAACCATGGCCAGAGCTGGTATTGCAGCTGGGGTGGACGGACTCTTTATGGAAACCCATTTTGACCCTGCCAATGCCAAAAGTGATGGGGCCAATATGTTGGACCTCAGTTTACTTGAAAAATTATTGGGGGATTTAGTAGCTATCCGAAAGGTTGTGAACTCACTTTAACTTAAATCACTTTTCTTATAAAACCCTTTTTTTCTTAGGGCGTGGGCCTCTTGTAGAACCTCAATCAAGACACTATCATCAATCTCCTCAAGTGTTGTATAACGAAGCGACCTGACCACCTTGCGTTTTTCTGAAACCATTTTATCCAAATGTTTAGTGAGATGGGCAGAATTCCAAAAGGCTATATCTACATACCCTTTTTTCAGGGATACATTCAAATAGCAAATCGGACTTTTTCCAACATAAAAGCAGGGAATACGCCACTTATATTTCATTTCTGCACTAGGAATGGAGGCTGTAATAACTACTTGTACGTGTAATAAAATACTTCGGAAAGGTTCTGGTTGGTTTAAAATGTAATTTTCGGCGGGATTCATATCTTTAAAGAAAGTTATAACTAATGAAATACCAGATATTGGCTTTTATCTTCTTTTTAACCTCAGTTTGTTTTTCACAGAATTATTTTCAAGTTGACTCCAAAGTTAAGAACTATCCTGAGTTCTCCAGTCTTACTAATTTATCGATACGAATAAAAAATAATTTTGACAATAATTCGGAAAGAGTGAGAGCGGCTTTTACATGGATTGTATCAAACATAAGGTATGATGAATCTTTGGATACTTTTTTTGCACCCAAACCAAATTTGGTTTACCTCTCGGAACGGGGAAGAAATCATCAAATACAAAAAAGTACCGGTAAACGAATCGCTAAAGCCTTCCGTTCAAAAAAAGGCACTTGTATAGAATATTCACTGCTTTTGCATGAGCTGTGCCTTACTTTCGGAATTGATTCCCAAATTATTAAGGGTATTGCCAAAACCGAAATAAAAAACTTTAAAGGTGAACAACTGTTCAAAAACCACTCTTGGAATGTGGTCAAATTAAATGGTGAATGGGCATTCATTGATGCAACTTGGGCATCGGCCTATTTTAAGTCTAATTCCAAGAAAATTGTACATGAAAGTGCTGAACATTATTTTTTAACACACCCTTCTTCATTTATAAAGACCCATTTTCCTGCTAATCCAGATTGGCAATTGTTATCCCCTATGGTTGATATTGGTTCTTTTTTTAATGGCCCAATTTATTTTCCAGGTTACTTCGCCAATGGAGTTGCTTTGGCATCGAACATGAATGGTTGGCTCAGGCTTTCTAAGGACAATGATTTTCTTATCCGTTTTAAAAAACTACCTAAAAAAAAGAATATGCAGTTTTGGGTATCTGAAACTTCAGAACTCAAAAAACTACGGCTTAAAAAAACAGAAAACAACGAGTACATTTTCAAGTCTAAATTGAATAAAAAATTACAAGACAAGAAAGACCTTGTTTTAATCTGGGATAATCAGCCAATACTAGCTTTTAAGATTCAGAAAAGTCATGAATTTTAGGTGCAGGAATAATCTCAAAATTTGCATTCGTAATTAACTTCAATGGTTTTGGATATCATTTTCCCTTTCCAAGGAATTCTAAATAATTTATAACTTCTTGAAGAACTTATCACTCTGCTCAAGGATATATCCAATACTATTACTGTTTTCAATGCTATGTCCTTGGGATTCAATTATTGTAAATTTGTCCTTTCTCCCCAACTTTTCAAATTCTGTTTTCATTCGCTCTGTATGTTCTACTGGAACTACAATGTCTTCTCTACCATGAAAGACCATTATGGGCTTATTTATTTTATCCGCATAATTAATTGGAGATATTTCTTCGTAATAGCTTTTACCTCTGTTGCCAAGGGCTGTTTTCCAGAACTCATGGGCATACATATAATTTTCCTTCTTTTGTGTTTTAAGCAAACTCTTTAAATCCGTAGGCGCAGCAATGGCAACTCCAGCTGCAAAAGCGTCTGGGTATCTAATCAAACTTAAATATGTAGCATAGCCTCCATAACTGTGTCCAAATATATATTTCTTTTTTGCATCAATATTATAGTGTTCAGATATATAATTTTCAGCATCAATTATATCATCTATCATTGTAGTATTTATAGCCTCAACCCCGGCATAGACATGTTCCTTCCCAAATCCTACGGAACCTTGAAAATTAACCCTCAAAACTGCATACCCCATGTACGAAAAATACTGAGCATACGGATGAAGCTCCCAATAGTCCCTTGAAAATGGCCCTCCATGAGGTATAACTACTAAAGGCAGAGGTTTACTTTCATTGTCATTTGTATATCCTGGCGGTAAATTAAAGTAGGAGGGTATCATTTTTCCTTCTCGATTCCTTATACCAATTGTTTTACTTTTTGATAGTTTATATTCATCCAATTCCTCATTGAAATAGACCATTATGGAATAACTATCATTTTCAAAATCGTAAACACCTATATTCCCTGCATAAGAATCGCTCCATTGATAAATCACAAATCTGTTATTCTCTGCATCCGCATCCAATATCTCATTGAAGTAGTGTTTAAATTTTTTCCTCAAACCTTCATAGACATTTTTAAAATCTTTAGAAAAAGGCACAAAATTTGGTGTTACCCCTTCATATCGTACTCCTCCTAATTCTTTATTTTTATCATCATATAAAATCCTGATTTCCGTACCCTCAGGATTTCCAACATCACAATTTTGGTCGACTATTACAGTATCAACCACCTGTCCTTTAACATAATTGTACTTAAGTAATTTACGCCTATCGCTATTGATATTGCTGGTTACATAAATTAAATCCTTGTCAAAGTCATTGCCAACAAAAGTTAAATTTTGATTAAAAAAGGTTTCAGCACTTTTTTTTAGCCAATGACGCTCTCCTGAAATATTCACTTCCAATGGGACCCATTGCTTTTTGGTAACGTTTTCAACATAAAACTCTGAACCCCAGTCATAAATTTTAACACCAATAATCGGTACGCCTGCTTTGTCCACGACCCACCTATTCATTTTATGATTGGCTCCTTCTATGATGGTTTTTTCTACTCCAGTGAAGATATTCACTCGTTTTATTTTCGAATACCCCTTCATATCAAAGGATTCGATTAAAATTTCGTCGTTGTCAAGTTTAAATTCCTTAAAAATCTTACTGAACCTGAAGTTCTTTTTAAAGTTGTAGTAGCTTACATAAGTTCTATTGGTGCGATAATTTACAAGTTTGATTTTATTTGTCCCATCAATATCCATGGCATAGATCTCTCCCCTTGAGCTATAACTTATTCTTTTGTCATTTAACCATATTAGGTCGTTTACGTGCTTAGAACCCAATGGAATGGTATATAACAACTCATAATTATCTATGTCAACCACAACAACATCATTGGCTACATTATTTTTTAAAAGCTCCATAAAATACTTCCCATTTGGGGATATGGAAAAACTACTTTGTTTGCTTTTTTTAAAAAGTATATCTGGAGAAAGTGTCTTTTTTATGGCATCTTGAGCAATCCCAAAATTTAAGAAAAGGAAAAAAAAACAGGAGAAGTAATACTTGTTCATCAGATAAATTTTATTCTAAAAACAAATTTATATAATAAATATTTTATTAACTTTGAATTTCAAAGTACTTTATTATGGAGTCAAAAAAATATTTAGACGATATTTCCCAAATCAAAGATTTAATGAATCGTTCTTCGCGATTCATTTCCCTGAGTGGTCTTTCCGGAATACTTGCGGGTCTCTACTCAATTGCTGGCGCAATCATAACTTATGTGTTCCTTCTACCTCAAGGTGATTATGTGGTCTTGCATAGCTGGAACTTTAGACTTATAGTAGGTATTTTAATTGCCGTGGCCGTATTAAGCCTTGTAACAGCGTACTTATTGTCCTCAAAAAAAGCAAAAAAGAACAACGAAAACATATGGGATGAAACCACCAAACGACTGCTTATTAGCTTTTTGGTCCCATTAGTTACTGGGGGCATCTATATTTTAATCAAATTAAATAGCCAACACTATGGCCTTACAGGGTCATTAATGCTTATTTTTTATGGGTTGGCATTGGTAAATGCCTCAAAATACACCATTGGCAATGTAAAATATCTTGGTTATGCCGAAATAGTCTTGGGACTCATCTGTGCTGCCCTTCCCGGCTATGGATTTTGGTTTTGGGTTGTTGGCTTTGGTGTTTTACATATTGTTTATGGTAGCCTAATCTATTTTAAGGAAGAAAAAGCATAACATGGGGCTTATTGACAACATCAACAAATTATTTGACCATCGCATTCGCCTTGGAATCATGTCCATTCTTATGGTCAATGAAGAAGTGGATTTTAATAGGTTGAAAGAATTGCTCAATGTTACTGATGGCAACCTCGCAAGCCATACCAAAACCTTGGAAAAGGCCGAGTATATAAAAATTGAAAAGTCGTTTATCGGAAAAAAACCAAATACACGATACACTGCAACTAAATTGGGAAAACTATCATTCAAAAAACATATTGAAGCTCTTGAGCAACTGATCAAAACAAAATAATTTTTTTATTAATTCACTTTGAAATTCAAAGTACTTTAAATTTAGTTCTATGTCAATACAAAAACAAAAAATCGGAAACTGGTTCAGAAATTCTATTTCTGCCAAAATGCTAACCGTAGGGTTCTTAATACTTATCCTATTGATTCCTTTAGGGTTTATTAAAGACCTCATTCGAGAAAGAGGATTTCGTCAAACCGAGGTCATCCAAGAAATCAATAGCAAATGGGGAACACAGGTGGTGCTCAACGGACCCATCCTAAAAATCCCTTATAATGTATATGTTGAAGAAAAAGTATTTGACGAAAAGACCAAGACCTATTTAAAATCCCAAAAAGCCGTTAGACATACCGCTTACTTTTTTCCTTGGGAACTGAACATTAACTCCATAGTAGACACAAAACCGTTGGAAAGGGGAATCTATGAATCAGCAGTCTTTACCGCAAATACGGCGATGAAAGGAAAATTCGCGAAACTCAACTTTTCTGAAAGTGAAATACAGGAAGAAAATATTCTCTGGGACAAGGCTACCGTATTAATCAAAACCAGTAATTTAAAAGGAATTCGAAATACGGTAAAAATCAAATTGGGAGAAAATAAATACACCCTAAAACCCAAGTTTGATAACACGTACATGAATATTCTTGAATCTGGATTTCTCACAGACTTGGAAGGGGTGTTGAAAAAACCATTGGACTTTGAATCAGAAATCACCATAAATGGTAGCAATACCCTACAGTTTATCCCAATTGGCAAGGAAACCAATGTCTTTATGAAATCGAATTGGCACTCCCCCAGCTTTAACGGAAACTTTTTACCGGACACTGAAGGGAAAAAGATTTCCAACACAGGTTTTGAAGCCAAGTGGAAGGTATTGGAGACCAATCGCAGGTTTGGACAATACTTTATAGATAATTTACCTGATCTGTCCGATTTTTCCTTTGGAACAGCCTTTCTTGTACCCGTAGATGATTATCAAAAAACGGAGCGGACAAGCAAATATGGCCTAATGATCATTGGGCTTACACTACTTGTATTTCTATTGATACAACTGAGCAGCAAAATATCCATTCATCCCTTTCAATATTTAATGATAGGTCTGGCATTGACTATGTTCTATACGCTTTTGATTTCAATTTCCGAGCACCAAAACTATTTAATAGCATATTTGGTTTCAGGGATTTCCGTTGTCACATTGATAACCGTTTATTCGCGATCCATCCTAAAAAACACAAAGTTCACCTTATTGGTGCTAGGTTCAATGTTCAGCCTATACACCTTCATATTTGTAATAATACAACTGGAAGACTATGCCTTACTCGTAGGCAGCATCGGACTATTCATCATTTTGGGGATTATCATGTTTACTTCCCGAAAAATTGATTGGACAGGCAATCAATAATTTATTTAAGGTACATAAGTACTGTTCCGCACTTCTGGAACAGTACTTATCACAACCGTATAAATCCCACAGCATGAACAGATTCATACTTTTCACACTGATTCATTATAGAACCTTGTTGCTCTCATTACTTTTTGCAACCACATTGGTATTGATTAGGGCATTGATTACGGGTTCTTCCTTTTATGGTTTCTTGATTTGGAATCTATTCTTGGCAGCATTGCCCTACATACTTACACAAACCGTATTTTGGTATCCGTTTGAAAGAATTAAAAACCGTACGCGTCTGGTATTGTTTTTAATTTGGTTAGTTCTTATTCCGAATGCTCCTTATATCATTACAGATTTAATCCATCTGCACAATGAATATTCCTTCTGGAAGTGGTTTGATTTATTCATTGTATTTGTTTTTGCTTTTAATGGATTAATTTTAGGTATACTATCCCTAATTGATGTGTTTAAATTCCTCTCCTTTCACCTAAAGGAAAGATGGGCATTAATAGCCGTTTTTGGGATTTGTATGATTAGTGGATATGGTATCTACGTGGGGAGGTTCCTCCGTTTTAACTCTTGGGACATTGCAATACAACCACACGTACTTTCACATGAAATACTTTTAAGTCTGGGCCATTCAAAAGTATGGTTGATGACATTCGCATTTGGACTATTTTTTTGGATGGTTTTCTCTGTGTTTCGCTGGGTAAAGGAATAGCTTAAACCATAGAGAACAATGCGGAGCCATTGATTTCCCTATCAAAATCATCTCGAATACGGTCAATATAGTTGTGAGGGGTTTTTTCTGAAATCCAAACCCATTGGTTTTTAATATCAACATCAAAATGAAAACAGGAAAAATCATCAAGGTGTTCACTATCCAATCGGGATAGGAGAAATTTGGTGATTCTAGGTCGTAATCGATATTCTAAATCTATACAGATTTTTTTAATAGATGGAGTAGTGTCTCCATTAATTACCCAATTGAACTTCACAGGTTTGTTTAAAATTGAAGCTCAAGATAAGAAAAAAAGACTACCGGTATAAAGTTCTACTTTGCCGTTAGACCAATGACTTTTTATTCAAGACCATCAACGTACTTTTGCAAGTAAGCGTACCTTTTTGTAAGACTTCCATTTTTGGTCATTCTTGCCCTTTCCAAAATGCCATCTTCATCATTGTTGAAAAATGCGGGGATCACATATTTTGAAAAAGCTTCCCCAAAACCAGTACTGGCATCCCTAGGCAGTTCGCAAGGCAAATTATCTACTGCCATGACCCCAATGGCATTGGGGTTTTTAAAATCAGTTTCTTTCTCAGTACTTGGGTCATAACCATAAATGGGTTCAGCAATAGTGGAAGCTTTTATTGTTGAGGCTACAGGGCCATCAATATCGCAACTGATATCCGCGACCAGTTTTATCTTAAAGTTTGGATGTTTGGCATCTTCGCGTGTATATAAAAACGGTGCACCATCGCCGTGAAAATGACCGGCAATATAAAAATCGGTTACTTCTGTAAAACGGAAGAAATTGGATCTATACTCCTGGGGATTTTTAAAAAAATCAGCTTTATTCCCTCGTACTCTATCCTTACGCTTGTTGTATTCTGATGCATCTATCTGGCAGTATACGGGTTCGTTGAATGTATCTGTTAGATATTCCGATACGTTCACTTTTTTTAGTCCCATGGCATCCAACATCTCGCGAGAGCCATTGCCCACTCTGCCCCTACCCGTCAATAGAATCTTAATATTGGGCAGATTCACTTTTTGAAGCTCGGAAATCAATGCCTTTTGGTCTTTCAAGGTTTCGGCTTTTGGTAGGTTGAATAGATTAAATTTTAACCCATACGCCCGCACTCCGTTATAAGCTCCCACAATTCCGGCATAACGCCCAAAAGCCACCAAACGTTGCCCTTTGGTATTGGTGATTACCTCATGGTCATAGAGTTCTATGTTCTTTTCCAATATTGCTTTTAACAATGGACGGTTGTAGGGCTGCTTTTTTATGGTATGGGAAAAGAAAAAGTATTTCTTGTTGGTAATAAGGGCATCTATAGGTACTTCTTTTACTCCTAGCAAAACATCGCAGTTTTCCATTTCTTTTGATACGGAAATACCTTTTTGCTGGTATTCGTCATCAGTAAACACCCTAATTGGTGAAGGTTCGACAAATATTTGTGAATCCGGAAAGGCGGAAAGGACATTTTGGCACTCCGTTGGGGATAGTACCACTCTTCTATCTGGGGGATTTTTGCGTTCTCTTATTATTCCAAACTTCATATCTATTCTGGTATAATTGTTGACCTAAAATAAGGGTATTGAAGAGGTGGCACAAACTTTTTTCTGGTTTGATGGATAAAAGTTAACTTTGCCGCCCGCGTTAGGGATAGAGGCAAGTACCGTGTACAGCCAATAGCCCGCCCTTTTTTAATAAAAAGGAACGCCATATTTGTTCTTTGAATTATGGGGCCGACCGGTTTTGACAGCGAGACCAATGGCGATGTAAGCATGCCGAGCGCTGGGATACAGCTCGTTAATCTCATTTTCCACACTTTTAATTGGCGATAATAATTACGCTCTTGCCGCTTAATCTGAATTATAGTAGGATTTAGCCTCGTCCTTACTAGGTAGGGAAGCGAGATGTTCCTGGGTAGCCCTTGTTGATGGCGACCCATTTAGGAGCACCAGAAAAGTCAACATAAGGGTGTTGTTCGCTTTGACGACACCACTAAAACTTTAAGAAGCTAAGTGTACGATAGGCGGTCTTTGGTCGGTCGTGCATCGAAAACCAAACAAAGTCTAAGCATGTAGAAAGCATTGATGTTGCTTGTTTGGACGAGGGTTCGAATCCCTCCGGCTCCACTTTTTAGGTATCAAAACAAACCAAAACCCTGTAAATTATATGATTTACAGGGTTTTTTTATTTTATCTACTTTCATTTAATATCAAAAAGCATCATATTTCGAGACACCTATTCGGTGAGCATTTTATTTTATAAAAACACTCACCGATTTACTTTTAATTAATTGATTTTGTGTTAAATACAAAATTAATATTTTTATTTTTTGTACCTTGATTTGCGTCTAAAAAGGTGGTTGTTTAATTCATTAGTTTTATGTCCATTTAATGGTATTTTGCATGGTATAAGAACAAATAAAATCTATACATTCTTTCTTCTTTATATATAGAAAAGTTAATTTTCTATACAAAAGGCTCTATCTTTGTATAATAAAATAAAAAATCTATACATAGTGTCCCAAAATGTTAATTATATATTACCCGAACTGCCAGTTGCCTTTGATATAGAAACAAAAGCTGTGCTCAAAAGCCTTCCTTCCGCACACGCAGCTTTGGCCGAGCTAAAAGGTATAGCGTCCACCATTCCCAACCAGAGCATCCTTATCAATACCCTCGCACTTCAAGAAGCAAAGGACAGTTCTGCAATAGAGAACATAATTACCACTCATGATGATTTATATAAGTCAGAATTAAACCTTAATGTATTCAAACCCATTGATGCCAAGGAAGTACAAAATTACATACACGCTTTGAAACAGGGTTTTTCATTAATTTCAAATGAAAAGGTGCTGACCAATCGCACCATACTGGCCATCCAAGAAGTATTGGAGAAGAACAATGCCGGATTCCGAAAGCTGCCAGGAACCACCTTAAAAAATGCAACAACAGGTGAGACGGTATATACACCGCCCCAAAATATAGTCGACATCCAAAGATTGATGAAGAATCTTGAGCAATTCATCAATGATTCTGAAAAGATTGATTATGATCCCATAGTTAAAATGGCCATTATCCATTTTCAATTTGAGAGCATACATCCCTTTTATGATGGCAACGGGCGCACTGGAAGAATTATCAACATCCTATACCTAATACTGGAAAAACTACAATCGCTTCCCATTCTATATCTCAGCAGTTATATTATCGAGCATAAAACGGATTACTATAGATTGTTACAGGAAGTAAGGGACGAAAACAATTGGGAAGAATGGCTTTTGTTCATGATCAAAGGAGTGGAACAGACTTCAAGAAACACGATTGCCCTGATCCTACAAATAAGGACTTTGATGCAAGAGTATAAAAACAAACTTAGATCCAACTATAAATTCTATAGTCAGGATTTATTGAACAACTTGTTCAAACATCCGTATACAAAAATTGAATTTGTGGTAAATGATCTAGGGGTTTCCAGATTGACCGCCGCAAATTACCTTAACAAGCTGGCGGATGATGGACTGCTCCAAAAGGAACGGATAGGCACCGCAAACTATTACATCAATCGTCCTCTTTTTGAATTGTTGTCCAAACGGTAAAGCAAACCGGATTTCTTTAAAATGAACCTATTCAGTGGGCACAAAACATAAAGATATTGAAACCCTATCAAACAATGCCATTTGAAATTAGGTTCTGGTCTTTATACCGCTATTACAGTTCTTTTCATTTTTTTGAAGCTATTATTTTTAAATACAATAAAACTTTGAGAGAGATCTGTGCAAGTTCCCTTATAAGACTGAGGTACAAGGGCAAGAAATAAGTTATCCCTAAAATTCCCAGAAAAAGGCCAAAACCCCCAAAATAGCTATTTGCGCCTCTAATGGCCATCACAATTCCAATAGGGTATACCAGAAAAATTAATGCATCAAAAATGCTTATCAGCCAAACGTACAAGGGAAATTCATTTGATAATTGATGTACTTCTCCATTTTCGGATCTTGCATTCGAGAGGTTTTTTAATGCGTTAATGTAAATTTTGATTGGTAAGGTAAACGGTTTAATTATTAGTAATTCAAGTACGCGGAGAAGAGCTTTGCCCCAATCTAGTTTTTTGAAATCTTTAGCAATAGTTCCCATTAATCCACACAATTATTTAATGATTTTTCCATGACCAAGGTTTGAAATTTTTGTTTTTCTTCAAAACTCCCATACTTCTTGTTCATCCTTTCCACAAATTTTTGAACCTTTTCTCCATGGTCTTTTATTGATTCCATGTCCATTTCCCCATCTTCTATGGCATCCAGGGCTCCCCCCATTGTAATCTTAATGGATTCGCACTGCAGTTCAGCCATTTTTTCAGCATCGCTATCCATACTGGAACAGGACATCAATGTTAGAAATACGATAAATATCTTTACCTTACTGGTATTCTTCATATTAGTCCGGTTTAGCAACAAACCTAATCGCATTACTTCTATTTTCACTACGGCTTTCCGTAATTACTTGTTTATCATTTTAAAATGATTGAAATTGCACCATCCCCATGATATGAAAAGGTTATTTAGCAAGCCGCAATAAGAAAATAAACCTTTCAAATAATCTTTCCACTATAGCCTATAATACTTTAATGGGAAAGAAACTATTATTTAAGTGCTCATAAAATTGGGGAGGGCAAGAATGAAATTGAAAAAAATATTGATTTTTATCACGGTAGCCTTGGTATTATTTTTCATCAAATACCAATTGCTACAAGAAGGTCTTTTTTCCATTCTGCTATGGATACTTACTATCCTATTAATTGGATTCCTGAAAAAAAAATATTTCAATCAACGTAGAAAAAGTGATTTAGATGACTTAATCCTATCCGATGTAAAAAAAGAATTTCTACGTGATTCCCTGCGGAGCCAAGCGATTGCTCGAAGTAAAGATACCCTTAGGGTTTCTGGCAACAATAATCTAGAATACATTGAAACCCTCAATTGGCGCCTACATGCAGATAGTGGATTATTTGAAACATACAATGGCCCTCTTTATGAATTATTATCAAAAGTAAAATCCGAGCAAAAAAACAATTTCATAATTTTTGGTGAATCTGGTGTTGGCAAAACGTTTGCTGTTTTTGACTATATAAAAAAGCGTATTGAAGCAGATTCAAATTTCACACCTATACTTATCTCATTATCGGACTGGAATGGACAAAAATCACTTGACCAATGGACAAGAAACAAGGCATCCAAAATATATCATCTGGATAAAGGGAGGTTGGAAATAGGATTGAAAAGAGGTCTTATATTTCCAATATATGACGGATTGGACCGGGTTAAAGATGAAAATATCCTTTCGTTGTTTGAAAAATTGATGGCATTTGCAGCTAAAACTTCGATGGCAGTAGTAATGAAAACGGAAACCTACGAAAGATTAAGCATTGAATACACTCAAATGGATAAGTTTTGGAAGCTACCCTATAATTTGATTGAACTAAAGGCTTTAAAACCAAAACAAGTTGAAACCGTATTAAAAAACAATGGGGATTCCCACAAATTAGAAATCTTTCGCTCAAATCCAAAGTTCAAATTTCTTTGCCGATATCCTCTTTTCTTGAACTTACTTATTGGAATGGAATCTAAATTCATCAAAGATAATTTGGGAGAGGAGCAACTTTCGCATGAACAATTTTTTAACCAAATATGGAGATGGTATGAACTAAAAATGCTCAATAGTTCAAGCTTTCTATCAGATTCAAAAAAAGAGAATTTAAAAATTTGGCTACGAAAAATGGCGCTAAATTCTGGTTTGTTCTTCCCAGAAGAACTGCAACCCTCCTATCTTGAATTTAAATGGTCCGTAGTCACGTATTATCTTGGTTCCAGATTATTGGGTACATCATTGGTGTCGATAGCGGCAGGTTTATTTCTTGCAGGACCCTTTGACTTTTGGGATGCCGCTGTTATTGGAGGTATAATCATTACATCTATTGACCTTATAAAATTATATTTTAAAGCATCTTATAATATTGAAGAATCGCTTTTTAAAATCAACGACCATAAATTAATCCCCCCCGGTATCAATATTTTGAAAAGAACTATACCATTAATATCAATATTGGGAATTTATTATGGCTTTACAACACCCAGATCATATAAATATGGCGGCGAAATGCTATTAAATGGCATGTTTTCCTCTACAGAAGCACTGGTGGGAATCATAGTTGGACTCTTACTTTCCATTTTTTTTGGCACTCGAAGTACTTGGCAGCAAAATCATTTTGACATAAGACCTATAGAACGAATAATTGGAAGCCTTAAAAATTATTTTATTTCTGGATTTGCAGGTGGCCTTCTGTTAGGGATTATAGTAGTTCCCATTTTTTACATTTTTAATTTTTTCACCAATGATGTCTCTTCTGTCAACGCATGGCTTAATCAAGAGCTGTATTTACAGGACAAATATTTGTTTGCAGGTTTTACGGGCTTTTTTTTGGGTTACCTATTTTTTGGCCTCTTTGGCTTTTTGCAGGGGAACAAGGTAACCTTGGAGCGGACCGAAAAACTGGAGTTCATAAAACGTACCCCCATCACAAAATCTTTTATGAATGCCCTTAAATCAGCACTTGTATCCAGCTTGGTCACTGGTGCTCTGTTAGGTAGTTATATTGGTTTGACAGAAATGGAGATAACAGCGGTTTTCAAGGCTTTGAAAACCGCCTTGGGTTTCGGTATTCTAGCATTTGCCTGGTTTGGGGGCCTAGACGCAATGTGCCATTGGTTACTAAGGTTTGTCTTATCACTTGAGGATAGTTTTCCATTGCACATTCGCTCATTTTTGCTTCATCTTTCTGAAATTGGTTTTATTAGACCTGTAGGTTCAGGTTATGAATTTATTCATCCCTCACTACGGGATTATTACAAAAGCGCACCTATCCAAAAAAAAACAAAAAAACCTACGTACCTAATTCCAATCAGCATAGTTTTATTATTATCGGCCCCAGTGTCGCTAAAATTATTTAAGAGATTTCAAAACGAATCCCATTGGCAAAATGAATATGGCTTTAATGTGACCTTCAATAGCAATTTTGTACAGCATCATAAAGGGTCAAAAAACACATTCATAATTAACGGTATAGAAAATGAAACCGAAAAGGTAATTCGGATAAATGCAAATGGGAAAGTGAAATTAGGGTCTTTTGTAGGGTTTGTATCCCCTACTGGTACAAAATCCGGTTTTTTAGGAATGAATTTGGGTGATACTTGGAACAAACCCGGCATGGAAAAACTCAACCATGGGGCACTTGCATTTCGAAAAAACAAAGGAAACTGGATTAGCTTTCCAGAAAATGATTTAATTCGTTATGGGCGAAATGAATCTTATTTAACCTTTACCGTAAAAAATGGAGATGTATTGGAAACCCACGTAAACGATAAAGAATGGCAAAATAATTCAGGCCAGTTTAATATTACTTTTGAAAACACTAGCAAAATGAGGAACCTACCTAAAATTGTGGCACATCGTGGCGGGGCAGCACTCTCCACGGAAAATTCGATGGATGCAATAAAAAAATCGCTGCGATTGGGCGTTGATATTGTAGAAATAGATGTGAGGATGTCAAAAGATGGACATTTGGTACTTATGCACGATAAAAGTGTTAATAGGACCACAGATGGGAAAGGATCGGTCAACAATTTAAATTTGGAAGAGATACAAAAATTGAGTTTGAACAATAGCTCCCAAAAAGAAGGCATTCCAACCTTAAATGAGGTTTTCTCTTTAATTTCAGGGCATAACACACAATTGTTAATTGAGGTAAAAACAGGTAAAAACTATAGTGATACACTCGAAAAGCTGGCCCATACCATTAAAGAAAAAAATATGGAAAAACAGGTACTGGTTTTCTCGTTCAATAAAGCTTTTTGCGAAGAGCTAAAAAAACGTTTTCCAGAATTGACTGTTGGGGTGTTTCTCCTAAAACCTTCTTCAATTATGAAACTTCCAAATGTGGATGCGATTGGCGTAGAATACCACAGTCTTTTATTATTTGGGTCCTGGTTAAAAAAATTGAAAGAAAAATATAATTCGGTCTATGCTTGGAATGTTAATTCCAGAAGTTCCATGCAGCGTCTGATGGATGAAAAAATCGACGGTATTATTACCGATGACCCAAAAAAGCTTCAAACATTATTAAACCAATAAATCGTTTAATTTCCAAACTCGGAAATAGCCTCCAACATTGATTCATCTATCTCTCCTCCGTCCGAAATACCCATTTGATAGTCGTGTATGGCAGTGAACAAATCTTCCTCAAAAAGCAATTCATCATCCTTAGGTAAGAGCAAAAGACTGAACAATCCAAAACGGCGGTACAATTTCCGCGATGCTATTATTTTATCTTCCAAACGCTTTAATCGTTTTTGAACTATTATTTCAAATAAAGGTTCCAACTCTTCATTTTTCCATTCTTCAAAAAGTAATTTTAACTGCTCTTTGGCCCTTGGTCCTAAAACTTTTTTAAAATCTTCCAAGCTAAAATCTTCCAAAACGTCAATAACATCGTCCCTTCTGTCCTCCATTTCGGATATCACTTTTGATGCCTTATTCTGTTTTTTTCCAAAAAGAATATCAATCCATTGCTGTTCGGGCTTGTTTTGTTCGTAATGTATTTCTATTTCTTTTTTGTATGCTATTGTATAATCCAAAAAAGAAAGTTTAGAATTTCCTTCCAAAAAAGCAGTCAATACATCCAAAGTTTTCTTTTGCGGGCGACCAGGTTTTTTTCCTTCCCATCCACTAATCAATTTTTCTCGGAGTTCAAAAGCTCTATCAATGGATCTTGGAACTACCATTTCATGGGTTTTGCTCTCTCTATCCGCAATTTCCTTAAAGTCCAAATCATATTCTTCTTCCTTGATTGTATCAATCAAGTAAATAAAACTAGGCAAGTGCACTTCAGTAAGTCTGGTGAATCCCATGCCTTAAATGTAAAAAAAAGCTCGGCCATTTTTCTTTCGGAAATGGTTTTTATGTCATGACATGTCATGTCATGTCAACATAAGTCACTGAAAAACAGGGTATTTAGATCTTATAATTCTAAAACAGTTTATTATGAGAACTTTTATTTTAACACTTATTTTCGCCCTATCCCTTTGTTCAATTTCTTGCACCAAAGATGATGTAGCTGAGCAAGAAGAACAGATTACGCTTTTATCCACTGAGGGAAGTACTACCAGCCCAAAAGGAGGTAAAGACTAATCTAAGAGAGCGCCATTGTATAATGGCGCTCTTTTTATACTTTGCCAAAAAAAACAATAATGCCGTCTAAAAACCTCCTATTTACTCTTACGGTATTGATATTGGCAAGTTTTTGTGCTTGTCAAAACAAATCTTCAAAATTTGAGAAGACTCCAGAATATTCAGTATATAAAACTCAATATCATTCTATTGACAGTATAAAGGACCAAGATGAGCTATCAAAAGTCATCATCTCTTTAGAAGGGAGTAAAATAGATTCGATTTTGTTAAAAGCTATTTGGAAAAAATCCGATTTATTCAGTGATCAAAACAGTTCAGATTCGGTCCTGAAATATGATAGATTATTGCTTAAAAAGGCAATGAACCTAAATAATCTTTTTTACACGGCAATGGGAGAATCTTATCTAGCTTATGACTTTAGGGAACTGCAGCAATTCGATAGTGCTTTCTATTATTATCAGAAAGCTAAGAATAGTTATTTAAAACTTTCGGATAGCACCCAGGCAGGAAAAAAACTTTTAGAAATGGGTAAGATACAGTACCGACAAAATGATTTTTATGGTTCTAAAGAATCCTTAACCGAAGCATTGCAGTTCCTCAGTGAAAAAAAGGATAGAGAGTACGTCATCTGGTGTTGGAACGAACTTGGAAACAATTATTCCAGTCTCAAAGATTTCAAAAATGCAGAAGAAAATTATAAAAGGGCAATAAAAGAAGAAAACAACAAATCTGACAAATTACTATATATCAATAATTTAGCTGTTCTATATTCAAAGAATAAGGAATATTCCAAAGCAATCGAACTTTTGAGAAAGGCAATTGATTCAATACCAAATAATTTTAGTAAAAGTGAATATGCAAGGTTACTTCACAATAAGGCTGAAAACGAATGGAGATTAAACTCTTCAGACGTTCTTGATACTTATTTGAATGTATTAAAAATTAGAAAGCAACATCATGATAAACGTGGATTACTTTCTAGTTATGCCAGTTTGGCGGAATTCTATGAATCTTCAAACTTGGACTTAACGAAAAAATATATCGATACCTTGATAATTTTATCGAGAAAATTAAAAATACCCCGGGCGGAAACCGAGGCTCTACAGCTTTTAATGAGAATAGAACCTAATGAAATCAGCCATTTGGTTAGATATATTTCCCTAAAAGACAGTATGTATCTTCAAGAGTTGAAAGTCAAGAATCAATTTGCATTTTTAAAATACCAAGATCAAGAGGAAAAATCCCGTTTATTGACACTTGAGGCGGCAAACGCAAAGCAAGAAGCCCAATTGGCCCAGGAAGAGACCCAAAAAATACTTTTCCTTTCAACAAGTGCCCTATTGGTAATGGGGGGCATTTCCTTGTTTTTTCTATTGAAGCAAAGACACAAAAAAGAAAAATTACAAGAGGTCTATAATACTGAAAAGCGCATAAGTCAACGCTTGCACGATGGTCTAGCCAACGATATTTTTAGTCTAATGACTAAAGTTGAAAATATAGAACAAATTGAAAACGACACGTTTTTAGATGGTCTTGAAACTATTTATGCCAGAACACGTGAAATTTCACATGAAAATAGTAATGTTAATACTGGAGAGCTTTTTTCAGGGGAATTAAAGAGTCTTATAAAAACCTTTCATAGCAATACTATCAATATAGTTACAAAAGGTTTGGAAGATATTGAATGGGCAAGTTTAAATGAGCAAAAATGTGTGGTCCTACATAGAACGCTAAAGGAGCTTTTGGTCAATATGAAAAAACACAGCAAAGCCAGTTTGGTAGGGTTACACTTTTCATCAAATAATAAAATAATAAAAATTGACTATAAAGATAATGGTGTCGGTTTCCCAACAGATATAAAATACGGACTTGGATTACGAAATGTGGTTTCCCGTATTCGAAGTTGTGGCGGTACTTTTAATTTTACCCAGAAATCAGGAACAGGTGTTTCAATTGAGATTTCCCTTCCTAACAAATCTGGCATATAAATGTTCAAAAAGGTTTTAGTTGTTGAAGATTTGGACAGCATAGGCTATGGTATAGCCGTCATGCTAAAACAAGAACTGGATGTAGGCGAAGTTGTACTTTCCCAGTATTGCGGCGATGCCTATCTCAAATTTATGAAATCAGTTAAAGAGCAAAATACTTTTGATCTGCTTATTACTGATTTGTCGTTCAATGAAGATTATAGAGAGGACAAAATTGGAAACGGAAAACAACTGATAAAAAAAATAAGGGCTTTGGGTTACGATATCCCTATTATTGTCTGCTCCGTGGAAGAAAAGTCAGCCGCTGTAAAAAAACTGTTTCAAGACCAGACAATCTCTGGTTATGTAGTAAAAGGAAGAAACGGGTTAAAAAATTTAATGCATGCAGTTCAATCGGTCCACACTGGGAACACTTATCTGTCTCCCCAGCTGTCCAATGCCATAAAACAAAAAGAGGTCTTCGAGGTGGAAGATTATGATGTAAGACTATTGTCCCATTTGTCAAATGGACTCACCCAAGATGAAATAGCAAGATATTTTCACCAAAAAGGCATATCACCAAGTAGTCTAAGCTCCATCGAAAAAAGATTAAATCGATTAAAAGATGAGCTTAGGGCCAAGAACACCATTCAGTTAGTGGCCAATGCCAAGGATTTAGGATTAATCTGACAACTTAAATCTCCGTTAAACGATCTTTTTAGCACTTAGCCGAATTTAAATTTTATCTGTTTTAGTTTACGGATTCCCGTAAGGGTAACTTAAGTATGGATGCTAGGTTTGTTTTAGCAAGTCATTCTGTTTGTGTACAGGTTTCATCAAATGAAATCATTTGGCAAAAAATGGCTTTCAAAACCAAACCGACATAACCTGTGAAAATTCATAAAAACACATTCCAGATTCTCTTCTTTATTGTGCTTTGGTCAATCCAATCACGCTCACAGTCAGAGCAACCTTATGGCACTCAAGCCCAACTAGGTTCAAATAACAATATTGTTGATTGCGGACACTTATTGGACGGGCCTTCTTATTATATAAAACAATTAGAGAACAAATCTTTGGACAATATGTTCTCCCTAACCCAAGAACAGAAACAACAAATCGGTAAATCCAATTACAAAGAGATTCTAAAAAAACATAAGCTACTCAATGAATTTCCAAATAAGTCAAGTGTTCTCCAAACTTTTGCGAATGTCAAAAAGGTGGCCAATAGCACTACAGCATTCAAGCTACATATAATAGACTCTAAAGATATCAATGCATTTACCATGATTGGTGGGCATATATACCTTACAACAGGCTTACTTTCCTATGTAGATTCGATGGATGAACTTGCCTTTATCTTAGGCCATGAAATAGGGCATCATGAAAAACTTCACTTAGAAAGAAAAGTTAAAAAAATAATGGCAACATCAACTTTTTTTGGTGCAACCGGTGTTGAGGAATTTACAAGAATAGCCATTGATCTAAACAACAAATTTTCCGCTCCTTTTGATCAAATAAATGAGTATGAAGCAGATGAATACGGCTTTGAACTTGCTAAAGAAACTGGATATGATGTAAACAGATTTGCTGATTTTTTCAAAAAACTGGAAAAGAACGAGAAAAGGTCAATACTCGCAAAGCTTAACTCTACCCATCCTTTTTCAAGCGATAGAAGGAAATGCGTAGAAAATTATATTGCCAATTAGAACCAATATGAAAGAAAAGGATTTATCCATTCAAGCGATTGGGATAACTAAAAAATATCCAAAAAATAAGATTGGGCTACAACCAATGTCGTTGGAAATAAAACCCAAAAGTTTTGTTGCCTTGATGGGACCTTCTGGTTGTGGAAAATCCACTCTGCTCAAATGTTTGAATGGCGATAATCCTGCAACTTCTGGAGAGGTATATATTAACGGTCTGTCACTAATAGATAATTACGACCAGATCAAAAAAAGTATAGGCTATGTTCCTCAAGATGATATTATCCATAGGGAGCTAAGTGTTTACAAAACGCTTTTTTATGCCGCTAAACTTCGATTACCAGATGGCACTTCAAAAGAGGAAATTGAAAAGCGTATCAATAAAGTCTTGAAAAGCTTAAAACTAAATCAACACGATCAAGGTAATCAAGAAGGGCAAAAGGACATTAAACACAAAAAGGTAAAAGAATTATCGGGTGGCCAAAGAAAGAGAATTTCAATTGCTGTTGAGTTATTGACAGAACCCTCCATCCTGTTTTTAGACGAACCTACTTCTCCCTTGGATCCCGAGACCATTGATAGTTTTCTTAAAAGTTTAAGGGATTTAGCAAAAGAAGGTACTTCCATTGTTATGGTAACCCACAAACCTGAAGATCTTAATTATGTTGATGAAGTGGTTTTTTTAGGTGTAAAGGGGCACTTGGTCTATAAAGGGCTTCCTCATAAAATCACAGAACATTTCAATGCGGACAGCATTATTGAAGTGTATAGCAAAATGAGTGATTTAGATGAGGTTGTAAAAAGTTACCTCCCGCCCAAAGAAGGTTCACGTTCTACGGACATGAGTCAAAAATGGAACAAAAGCAGGCCTGACTCCAGTTTTCAACAGCTGTATTGGCTAGCAAAAAGATATTTGAATATAAAGCTTAACGATTATAGTAATCTTGTATTGCTGTTACTGCAGCCAATAATCATTGGTGGGCTGGTAAGTCTTGTTTTCAGCGAATTTCGAATTGGAGTCATTTTTTTGACCGCCATTTCGGCCATTTGGTTTGGTGTCAGCAATTCAGCCAAGGAAATTGTTAGTGAACTACCAATTTATAAGAGGGAACGAATGTTCAATTTGAACATCAACACATATATTATTTCAAAGTTGCTTATACTTTCCCTGATTGCTTTGATACAAGTAGTTGTATTCGTTGCGATTATTTATTTGAATTTTAAGATCAATGCAATTGCGGAGTTTCCTGAAACCTATTTAAGACCATTTTGGGAAAGCGTTGGTTTCCTTTTTATGATTTCTTGTTCAGCTACCTTAATTGGTTTGTTTCTGTCATCTTATTTCAGCACTACCGAAAAAGTCATGACCGTAGTACCTATTACGCTGATGCCACAGATAATGTTGGCAGGTGTAATGACAAAATTAGATACCCGCTTTATTGAAATTTTAAGTTTTTTCACTTTGGGCAGATGGGGCACTGAAGGATTCGCACGATTACAGGATACCTATTTTGAGAACAATTCTATTGAAACTGAAAGTGTTCTCACTCCTGAATTCAATCCAGATGGTTATCACAAAAACGATTGCAAATGTGAAGCTGCAAGTGCCTTGGACCAACTTGGGCTTTATGATGACAGCCTTATTGACAAAGGCATACTAATCGGGAAAGCCTTTAACAATATAACCGCCAACACATTGGCAATATTGATGCTAAGTTTTATCATGTATCTACTGATTTTTATTTCACTAAGTAAAAAAGATAGTATATGAAAAATTCTGTCTACTACATTTTCACTTATGTTCTTTTTTTCCATTCCTGTGGTGTTGCTGAGCCAATTTTCATTTCCAATAGCAACCTACAATTTAAGGAAGTAAATGATTCTGATTTCCTTTTCACCATTGATGCCAATATTTACAATCCAACCGGGTTCAAATATCAGTTGAAAGAACTTTACTTTGATATTAAATATGATGCGGAAAAAGTTGGGAGTGGAAAATTAACTGTTCCCCAACATATAAATGCTAAGGATACTACAGCACTTCCTTTTCATTGTAACCTTAATCTTTCGCAGCTACAGAAAAAACATAAACAAATTTTATCTCAAGAAACCTCCAATTTCCTTTTTACCGGAGAGGCATTTGCAGTACACCCATTAAAAAAAATAAGAAAGGGGTTAGAAATAAAAATTCCATACGATGCCAAAAGTTTCATCACAGATAATATACTGAGGCAAGATTTGGTATTGAACCAAATGGAAATTGAAAAAATCAATCCTTTCACTTGGAGCAACCCTATTAAATCAAGTTTTCGGCTTACAATTCAGATCCATAACGAACAACCCTTCGATTTTAAAATTAAGCAGGTTCAACTCTCGCTAAAGTCCAAACAAACAGATAAGGTTGTTTTAAACGGTGTGCTGGATACCATTATCGATGCCCCAAGCCATGGAACAATCAAAGTTCCTCTTAACATTGAATCGAACAATTTGAGTCTACTACAGAACCTCGGCAGCTTTTTCTTAGGCAAAGACAACACTAAATATATCGGTTCCGGATTCGTGGTCATAGACATAGAAGGTTTTGATTTCCAAATTCCATTTATCAAAGAATTTAATCCCGTAATGAACTCTTTTGGAAACAAAGAGGTAAGCCCAATCAGTGATAGCGGCAAATATGGACTTTGTCATTTAATGAATAAGTCATTGAACCCATACAGACAGGTACATAACTATATCATTAAACCAACCAACAAATTCTAAAATGAAATCCAAAAGAAAAAGAAAAAAAAGATTACCTATTCTCATTTTATCAAGTGCTATGCTGGTGTTGATCGGGGGTTACTTTTATTTTTCTATTACCAATAGCGTGGAAGCGCTTGCTCTAGCACGAGAAGGTGAAAATTGGGGCTTTATTGATAAAGATGGTGAGGAAATCATCCCCTTTAAATATGAAATGGCCTGGAAAATGTCGGAAGGTTTGGCTTTGGTAAAAAAATATGGAAAGTGGGGGTTCATAGATAAAAATGACAATGTCAAGATACCAATGATTTACGAGGACGCCCAACCATTCTCTGACAGTTTAGCAGCAGCAAAATTAAATGGAAAATGGGGCTTTATTGACCACAACGCAAATATGGTCATCGACGCAGCATATGAGGAAGCCATATCATTTTCAGAAGATTTGGCTCCTGTGAAAAAAGGAAACAAATGGGGTTTCATAAACAAAATAGGAGAAGAAATTATCCCCTTTAAATATTCCAGCGCCTATCTCTTCTCCGAAAAATTAGCTCCCGTAGGTATCAAAGGGCTTGAAGGTTTTATCAATAAAGATAATGTGATGGTCATTCCTCCACATTTTGATTTTGTATTGTCATTTGCAGAAGGACTGGCACCAGTGAACAAAGATGGAAAATGGGGTTTTATTGCAAAAAACGGCAAAACCATTGTTGAACCCAAGTACGAACAAACATGGGGTTTTTCTGAAGATCTGGCTCCCGTTAAAATTGATGGGAAATGGGGTTTTATCAATAGAAAAGGTGAAGAGGTAATCGAGCCAATATACGAAGATGCATTTGTTTTTTTGAACGGTCTGGCTCCCGTAAAAGTAAATGGGCAACAAGGGTTTATCAATAAAGAGCAAGAAATCATCATAAAATTCAAATACGATTATGTCGATGCATTTTATGATATCGACTAAAAATTAAAATGCCACAACCAATTAACACAAATGAAGATTATGAAAATGAAAAAGGGCTTATTTATCGTTCTACTTATTTCCTCAGCAATTTATGGCCAGGAAGAGACCATAGGTCTACAGTCCATCAAATCCGTTGACCCATCTGAAAACTACATTGAAGCCGAGCTGATTTCACAAAAAGTGAAAGAGGTCTTGGTAAATTCAAGGAACTACAAGGTCTTGGACAGGGAAAGTCTGGGCATTGTGCTTACCGAACAAGAAATACAGAAACAGATTACCTCCATAAATGCAAAAGTTGTTGAACAAGGCAGAATAGCTGGGGCAAAAAACGTAATTGGTGGGAAACTAACCAATGTTGAGTACAAAAAAGCCCTAAGCCTACTTAAAAAATCAAAGCTTGAAGGGCAATCGTTACAAAGAGCCATATTTAGTTTTTCAATTGACATTATTGATGCTGAAACTTCCCAAACCTTGGAAACCAAAACCTTTAAGGTAGGTACGTTAAACACAAAATCTTTGGGTGGGCTTACCGAGCAAGAGGCTTTTTTAAATGCATTGAATCCTTTGACAAAAGATTTGGAAAAATTTCTGAACAAGTTTGTTGCCAAACCCATTGCAATTCTTTCCATAGAAGAAGAAAAAGGTGGTGCAGCCAAAAAAGTCTTGATCAATACAGGTGAAACCAATGGGGCTAAAAAGAACGATAAAATAAGTATCTATGAATTATCTATGGTCAACATTGGGGATAAGCAGACCCAACGGGAAAAATGGGTTGCAGATATTAAAATCGATGCTACTGAGGGAGAAGAATTGTCCACAGCTGTGGTTGTAAAAGGTGGGGAAGAGCTTTTGGACAAGTTTAATTCCAAGGCAAAACTAATCTGTAAATCCAAATAACATGAAAAAAACGATGATATTATTAGTTATTCTTTTAGCTGCATGCGGAGGTAACAAACACGCCAATTTTGATTCTGCCCAAGTAAACTATGTTACCAACGATAGATTAGAGTCTATTACGGTAAGTAGTTCAGATATTGGAGAAAATGAGGAAGAAGCCATTTTTAACGCAAAGAAATTGGCTTTTCAAAATTTGTTTTTTAGGGGAATCTCAAATTCTCCATTCAATAAGCCACTAATTGGCATCAATGAACAAACAGAATACAAAAAACATAAAGACTATCTAAATTCTTTTTATACCAACCGAATGGGAACCTTCATCACAAGCTCCCATGAATCTGTTTCGAAAGTTAAGGGAGGCGGAAGACTGGCCAGAATCGATATCACCATTAATACGTTGGCTTTGCAAAAAGATTTAGAAGAACATCAAGTGATTAAAAAATTTGGATTATGAAGATTAAAAAATTAGTGCAACAATTTTTGTTGGTTAGCGTATTATACATTGCAAACACTGTATACGTACAAGCTCAAAAAGACTGCGAAGAAGTAAATACCCTTCAACCCAGTATAATGGTCTTACCCCGCACCATAAAGGGAGAAGACTTAAGGACCATAATGGATAAGCAACCGGAAGTACGGGTAGCCATTTCAAAGGTAAAGCAAGCCTTTGATGACAGGGGATACACTACGATGGATTTTGAAACGACCCTAAAATCCAGAATCAGGGATGAAGTAGTAACAAAAGAATCCCAAACAGAATTTAAAAACAGAATTTTCAGAAACATTCCTTCGGATATCATTGTAGAGATAGATGTTATTATAAGTTATTCCGATAAGGGCAATAGGGCCACTCTAGTTTTGGAAGCCAACGTAACTGACAATGGTAACTCAATGGCCAGTGTACCACTTGAAGGAAACATGTATTATACAGAGGATAAAATACTACTGATTGGATCCGCATTGAAAAAAGAAAATGACAACAATGAGTTGTTATTAGATGAATTTTTAAGGAAAATGAATGAAAAATGGGCAGAAATGCGGGAAAATGGTAAGTCGGTCAAAATGGAATTCAGCCTTTCAGAAGATGTGGTCATTACCATGGATGAGGATGTACCTTCCAAACGTGAAAAATTAAAATATGTGATTGAAGATTGGTTGGAAGAAACTGCTTATAAAAATTACTATGTAGTGACTTTTGTGACCGAGACCAAACTTATGGTCGAGGATTACAGATACCCTGTTCGCGATCCTAAAAACTGTTCCAATATGACAGCTAGAAAAATTGAACGAAAACTAGATCGTTTTTTTGACAAAATAGATTTGCCCGTGAAATTTGATAATAGCAGGGGAACCATTTACATCACCATCTTATAAACTAACAATTATGAAAAATAAAATATTTTTGACTGCACTTTTTCTTTTAAGTTGTATTTGTGGGGTTCAAGCCCAAATTGATGGTGAATCCGAAGACGATTTGAGCATATCTGCAGTTGTTCCTCTTCAAATGGAAGGGTTGACAGCCGGGCAGATTTCAAAACTTGAATCCAGAATGCTCAGAATGGTGAGCAATTATGGTATAGCCGGGGAAGGTTACACTGATAAATTCATTATGTACCCAAAATACGAAATATACGACCACAAAGTTGTGGAAGGGATGCAAAATGTACATGTCATTGATGTGGAACTGAATCTTATAATTAAAGAAGTAAAGACGGGAAAAGTTTATAGTGTATTCAGTCAAGAAATTACTGGTGATGGGTACTCTAAAAAAGAAGCTGTAGACCAAAGTATCTCACAAATAAAAACAAGAGGAGAGAACATCAAAAGCTTTTTACAGAGTGCAAAGACCAAAATTTTGGAATATTACCGTTCAAATTGCGATAGGTTGTATGACGAAGCCGACACCATGGTAAATCAAAAAAGATATAATGAGGCCATTGCTTTATTATACCCAGTGCCCAAAGAAGTTGGCGGTGAATGTTACAAAAAAATTCAAAGAAAACTGGATGAAGCCTATAACGGGTATTTAAATAAAACCTGTGAAAAGAACTTGGTAAGGGCCAAGGCAGAAATATCTAAAAACAACAATGAAACCGCTCTTGAAATTTTAGGTTCAATTGAGACTGAATCCAATTGCCATTCTTCTGCCCAGCAGCTCAAGGCCAAAATACAGGTGAAAACCAAACAAAATGAGGAAACTTCCAGTACCGATAACACTAATACGGAATCGGTTGAAAATGAAAAAGTTGATGACAATGACAAAACTTCAAGTACACCTTTAGTTAAAGAGAAGGAATCACGTCAAGTAAAAAAGAGAAGGAAAATGAGGGAAATTGCCAAATCTGAATTCACCCGCACAAGACATCAAGGTGAAGTGGACAGAGCAATACAGGAGGGTTAATCTATGATGTGTTCAGGTTATAATTAAAAGTAAAAATCGCAAAAGGAAATGATAAAAACAGCCAACATTAGTATACTTCTCATTTTGCTGATGACACCTTCATTAGTTTTGAGCCAACTTAAATATATTGGATTAGTACCATTTAAAACTACTGATATAAATCATTACGCAGAGGCAGAGGCCATAACTGAAAAGGTAAAGGAACTATTTGTCGAAAGAGATAGGTTTACCATTTTGGATAGAACAAAATATTCCCAAACTTCCATTTATAAGGAAATTGAAGTCCAAAAAAACATTGAGTACATTGAAGGTTTTGTAATTGAACAAGGAAAACAAAACGGGGCACAGGCCATTGTTGGTGGCAACCTAACATCTTTGACCTATGGAAAGGACAAAAGTGGACTATATGAGTGTTCAATGACTTTTAGCATAACCATAAATGATATTGAAAGTGGGCATGTTATAGGTTCCAAAACCTTTAATACTCCTTCCTTTTGCTTAACCTGTGCCGGAGGCACCAAGACGGAAACCTTGTTCTCCGTATTAAGGATCTTGCAAAAGAAAATAAGAGCTTTCATTCTTGAAACTTTCCCCTTTACAGTTAAAATTGAAGATGTATTTGAGATAAAAAGTGGTGGTGAAATCATTATCATAGCGGGAGAGAAAGAAGGTATTACCAAAAAAGATAAGTTCAAGGTATATGAGATTATTAAAAGTGGGAGCCGAACAAGAAAAGCTGAAATTCTTGAATTTACAATAGATAGGGTTGAGGGAGATTTCTCTGTAGGTAAAATAAAAGGAAAACAGTTTGATCTTTTAATGGAAAAATTCAAAGATTCCAATGTAAAACTTGAATGTGTTACACTTTCAAAATAATACATCTCCTTGATTTCAAATCAACTACACACATTAAGCCAATAATCAAAAGGCGATTACCCCACTCCTACCATAAAATTCCTCATTGCTCTAGAAAAGAAAAAGCTTAAAAAGAAAACACCAGGCTTATCATCACAGTAATATTCCCATAAAGAAATACTTCACGGACTACTTTTGCCGAATTTATTCGGACCACATAAACGTCAATAATCGTTTTTATCTGCATTTCATCCAAAATAGGGTTTTGGGCACTCCAGATATGGAATACCGTAAGGTAATGAGCTCTTCCGAAATTAGGTTTGTGACAACAAATAAACCTATATGAAAATGAGAAAACCCTTTTTAATACTTACTATCCTGGCATATTGTTTTCTATTATTAAACTGCACAAAAGATGAACCTATAGTTTTATCTCAGCCAGAAGCATTGATTGCATCTACAGATTTTGCCTTAAAGATAGACCTGTCATGGAGTCCCGTGCCTAATGCGGAAGGATATAATATTTATAGGGCAGATTACAGCTTTACTTTGGAAGAAACTGAATTCATCTTGATAGATGAAGTCGAGGGGCAAGAAAACTACACTGACATTACAGTAAATTCAAGCTCACAATACTATTATAAAATAGAAGCTTTTACCTCAAATGTAGTAAGTGAACTATCTACAGAAGCCATAGGTCAAACAAGAGCGGTAACAGCTGAAGAGGCATTTGATATTTTAGCAGAATTTACTGGAGGTACCGTATATAATGCAAACTCCGCTGATGAAGTACCTAATGCCATTATAGACATCATTAACGATAATGCTCCCGCAAATACCGATTTGGTCTTCTTAATTGACAACACTTCTAGTATGAGCGATGATATATTTGAAGTAAAAAATTCAATCAACAATATCATTGATCAATTACCCTCTGGAGTTAGATTGGGAATGGCTACTTATAATGATGCAAACACTACAATAGATTGGTATTTTAGTTTAGACTTAAATTCAGATTATAATCAAGCCATTACGTTTTTAGATGGCATTGGCGTTTTTGGTGGTGGTGATGCACCAGAATCCGTTTATGATGGCATTTATCTTACCCTAAACCAAATGTCTTGGAACTCTACTTCCGAGAGAATTATAATCGTTATTGGCGATGCGCCTCCACTTGAAGGTTCCAGAACTGTCTATACACTTAAAAATGTTGTAGATGAGGCCAACAGACTACACATTGACGTAAATCTTTACCCTATTCTGATTGAAGATTTTTAGTGCATACAGCATCGACAAAATATTGTTGGACCAATTAAAAAACATCATTGCAAATTTTAACTTAAAACAGATTAGTACTTAGGGAAATCCGTAAGGCATAACAAAATAACAGTATTAGGTTTGGCCCTAATGAAGAATCAATTATTGAAACCAAAATCCATTTAAATTATGAGAAAATTATTTGTCACTTTCAGTTTAACACTACTTATAATAACAAGTATAAATGCACAGGAAATTTCAGAATCTGGCGTGTTGGGTGCCGGTATACAAGCCACTAGCCTAAATTACGGACTGAGCGCACGTTATAATCTTACAGAAACCCATGGTATACAGGCCGTAATCGGAGGTGCCAACTATGGTTTCGGAGGCAGTGTGAGTGCTTTTACCTTTACAGGTAGATATCTGTATAGTTTCAGTTCAAACACTAGTAATCTAAGGCCATATGCCGTTGGTCAAATAGGTGTCTGGACCGTAAAATACAAAGATAACTTTTTTGGCACCAATGCAAATGAAAGCGAATCATCAATTTCGTATGGTGCAGGTGCAGGGATAGAATATGCCTTCAGTGGATTGGAGCAACTCGGGTTCAATGTTGAAGCCGGATATGGCGGTGGTTCTTTTGGTGATGGTTTCAGCTACTCTGGAATCTTTTTTGGGGGCGGCGTTCATTACTATTTTAATTTTTAGAAATAGATTTCACTCATAACAACTTCGTAGTGTTTGGTTAGTTTGGTAGGCTTGAGCCAGCACATCTTGCAAAAGATGCTACTGGCTCTTTGGTTAAAAACCCCTGTAATGTATAAATACAATATCACCTTAATTCACCTGATAATTTTCCTTGGCTTTTTTCCAAAAGTTTTTGCACAAAATTTAGATACTCTCAATAATCTGATTAAAACAGTTGAATCGGGCAAGTTTACTTATCGACAAAATATAAAATCCATTGGCGAAGGTCTTGTACAATTTTCCGTAACAAAAGTGGATAGCAAGGGTAAGGAAGGTGAAACTGTTTATAATTTTAGTTTTGCCGATATTGATAAAAACACGGTAAAGGCAATAACCAGAAAAGATGTGATTATTGTCCAGCTTTTGGTTAGCGGAAAACAAAAGTTAATTCAATCCATTACTGATGGTGGTAATAAAGTCTCTTATGCGAGTGGTTTAGAAATCTATGCGACAGATTCAGAAAACGGAAATCAATTAGAAAAAAACATTAAACATCTTATTCCAAAGGCTATTGAACAAGAAAACAACAGATTGTCCCTTTCGGGTTATGAAGAGCATCTGAACTGGCTATTGGAAAATATTACTGATGTAGAACTACCCAAAACAGAAATTATCCAGAAAACAAGTGCTTCTAAAAATGCTATTGGCAAACTTAATTTAGAGCAAACCTTAAACACAAAAGGTAAGAGCAAAAATAAATTGAAAATATTCAATCTTTCTACGCTCAACCCCAACTCGTTAAGTTATAAAATAAACGGGGAAGAGTTTATTGTTAGTGCAGGCACCAGAAGGAATATTAATGGAATTCGATATTTTGAAGATGGAGAGCAAAAAAACTACGTGGACGAATTGGCCATTTATGCCAAATCCATTTCAAACGGCAAAGATATATTGAAGGTTTTAAAGGCCATAATACCCTTGGCTATTGAAAATTTTGAGCAAAAAAAACCAAACGTTTCAAATACAGAAAATGCCTTAAAATATCTTACCGAAACAATATCTGAAATTTCCACAAGTGAAGAAACCTTATCTCAAAACATAACCATAACTTCCAACATTGCAACGCTTAAAATCAACGAAATAAAGCCTAACGAAAATACTGAATTTGAATACCGGTTCAACCTTGCCGATATCAATGCAAACAATATCGATTACCTGGGGCAAAAGAATCGTTTGTTCATTACACTTCCTACTAAAAAATCAGCTAGGTTCATTCAAATCAAAAAAAATGATGAACTGGAAAATTACAGTAATGGACTTTCCATTTTCTTCAACTCCATTGAAGAGGCAATGATTGGAACGTCCGCTTTAAAATCTTTGGTGCAAAACTTCGAAAAGGAAATGGAACAGGATACATATATCCCTACTTCCTTGGACAAGGCAATTAATGATTTAAAAACACAAATGGTTCATGTTAAAATTGATGAGGAGAATTATGACACTTTTATTGAATTAATAGATAATGAGACCAAAACAGTTAAGGTAAGTACCGTTTTTTCAAATCTTAAAAAAAGTGTAGAAACTGTGCAAGAGTTTAGTCTTAACGACATCAATCCAAAAAATTGTTCAATTGAGGTAAAAGGTAAACGGGTTATGGTAGAGCTACGGACAAAACATTTAGAAAAAATAATAAAAACTTACGTTGATGGAGATATAAAGCCCTACGAATATAAAGTGGGTATTGAGGCAGTCGGTGTTGAAAGAGCTAGACAGATGCTAAGAATAGTTAAGGCTCTGTTACAGAATTAAATATAATTTAAACCAATCAGAAATGAAAAATATTGTCTATTTTCTTTTTTTAATGTTGTTATGGGCCTGCTCGTCAAATAGTACCGATGAGGATGTAATTGATATTGGGGATAAAGTCTCTTTTCGATTCAATAGTGCTGAACGTAATTCTTTAGATGATACTGCCACAGGTTCATTGACCGAAACCACTTTTGGGGACACTACCATTTTTGCATTGGGAATTGCAGCAGGATTTTCTGATTTATTGGGAAATGTATGGGGATTGGCAATTATTGTAACCACCACAGAAAGTTTGGATTCTATTGAGGGAAAATCATGGTCATCCTCCAATATATACGAATACGAATCATTTAATGCGGCCTATAATGAAGATTTTATATCCGAAGACCTCATTGAAGCAGAATCTGACGAGAATCAATCCTTCCTTTTTACCATTACAGAATTGGATACTCAAAATAAAACAGTATCCGGAAACTTCAGTTTTGAAGCTATTGATACCGTTTCTGGTGAAACGCACCAAATTACAGATGGTAAGTTTAACAATATCAATTACACCACAAATTGAAGTCTCTTAGCATATCCGCTGATAATAAAAATCAGATTTTTAAGATAGGTGCTGTTTTCACATTTAAACGTCTTAAGGGCTCATTTTCCCCTTTTAAATTAAATAATAGCAATTCCAGATTACTTATATCATCCAAGTAATAAAATAATGATAAATGTTTTGGGGAATAACTAAAACTAAGTAATTAAGTCCTAAGTTATACTGTGCCAAAACCTTAAAAGAACTGAGATTTTTGCGCAATTTTCGATTGAATTTAAGAAAAAGTCACCTATTCGGTGAACAAAAATCTTTGATAGGCCAAAAAGCCCTTATTTATTAGGGTTTTAAAAGATGGGTTCAAGTCCCATAACTCTTAGCTCATATTTTCTGTTTGAAAATCCCATTGAAGCTGATTTGTAACTGCGCTTGTTTACGAAATCTTCGGCTGTCAAATCCATATATACAAAATACCCTACAATTCATACACATTTATTCCTACATATCTTTTTCTGTATTACATTAGAATATATTCAATTTTATCAAGTACTCCATTCTGACCTAAGACTGAATCATGAACAAAACCAACTTTCCATTCAAAACTCTTATATGGGCATTCCTTATCATATCCATATTATTCCTATTTAAACCCCAAGTAGAAAAGCTTTTAGAGAATAGCGAAGAAATTGAAGTACTCGGGGTAAAAATTAAGGTAAGTACTTCAGAATCCGAAGAACTTCTTAAAGTGCAAAAAGACTTTGAAAAACAGTCCTTTGCCTTCAATGAAAAAATTACCCAACAAGATATGGCCATTGATTCATTAAATGACCTTGCAGCCAATCTCAAAGGTGAAATACAAGGTTGTGCTGAGGCGGAATCAATTACCAATCAAATAGATATGAAAATCAAAAACCTGAATACCTTAAATCGCACTATTAAGAGACAGCCCTTGCTAGTAAAAGATTTTAAGATTATTAAAAAAGAATAACCCAGCTTTTGACCATTTGTTCTAAAGCCAAAAAAACCTTCCATGAAAAAAAAGTTCTATATAACTGTAATGGGCCTGTTGCTAATGCAGGGAATAAACTCTTGTGTCAGCACACGGATTGAGGCTAGTCCTTATCAAGATAGTGTTGAAAATTTAGAATGTCAACGTAAATCAAGTTGGAGCTATTGGTGGGGTGTAGCCCCTGGAAGCACAAAAATGGTCAGTGCCAACCCTGACGTTGAAGGCACTGTTTGCGCCTGTCACGAAAGAGCCATGTCATGGGTCACCGTAAAAACTTCCTTTACTGATTTTTTATTAAGTCTGGTCACTCTAGGTATTGTAAATCATAGGACGGCAATTTACGGCTGTGCAAGGCCACAAGGTGGAGAAGAAGAAATCTAAAATTTATAGTTATGTTACCAGAGGGCATTAGCAAATTACCGATACAACAATGGACGAACAAGCATCAAAATTTTACACATAATTTGGTTGCCAATGCTTCATTTAAGCTACGAAACCCCCTAGGTCAAAAAAACAGCGACCGATATCCAAAGACCACAAAAAACTTTCAATGGCTGATTCAACATGCCCTGGACAACAATCTAAAACTACGGGGAATGGGCAGTGGCTGGTCATTCACCAAAGTTGGGGTAACCGAAGGAGGACTGATCGATACTGCTTCATTAAATTTTTCTTTTCCTTTAACCCAAAAATTGGTAAGTGCAAATTATTCCAAGGGTCCTGAAGACCTTTATTTTTTACAGTGCGGAGCTATCATTTCTGAAATCAACAATAGATTGGATGCCAAAAACCCGCCTCGTTCCATCAAAGCTTCAGGCGCCAGTAATGGCCAAACCATCGCAGGGGCTTTATCCACAGGTACACACGGAGCGGCAATTAATATTGGTGCCATTCCAGATTTTGTGGTCGGCTTACATGTAATTACAGGTCCTGATAGTCATATTTGGTTGGAACGCAACTCTTATCCAGTAGCTTCCCAAGAATTTGTGGATTGGCTTGGAGCAGATTTAGTTCAGGACGACGAGTTGTTCAATGCGGCATTGGTATCTTTTGGAAGCTTTGGTTTTATTCACGGTATTATGATCGAAACTGAACCGCAGTTCTTGCTCACTGAACATCGCGTGGGAAACATAGCTTATGATGACACCTTAAAAAATGCCATGAAAACTTTGGATTTTTCTGGTCTTCAATTACCAGGAGTTGGGCAAAATGGAGCCATGTACCATTTTGAAATATTGTTCAATATTCATGATTTTGAATCCAATAACCCTGCAAAGGGGGCTTTTCTAAAATACATGTTCAAAAAACCTGTGGCCCCACACCCACCACTCCTAAGAAGCAATGATTTTACCTATGGGGATGATCTATTGGGAATCATTTCTACCGTTTTGGACAAATTGCCCGGTTCTGGATTGTTGATACCGGCTATGGTCAATGCTATGTTCAAATTGGCATTCAAACCACAGAACCCCATCCAAGGCACAATTAGGGAGATTTTTAACTACACCAAATTTAGAGGGAAAGTGGCCAGTGCCGCAGTTGGAATTACCATTGAAGATTCTCCCAAGGCGGTAGAACTTATTGTAGAAGTAAACAAACAAAAACCATTCCCTGGGGGACTTTCCTTACGTTATGTCAAAGGAACCAAAGCTACATTGGGTTTTACAAAATTTGCGAACACTTGTGTACTGGAAATGGATGGAGTAGATGGGAATAAAGCAAGAGAGTTTTATGAAGCTGTGTGGAACAAGTTTGAACAGGAAGGAATTGCTTATACCCTGCATTGGGGCAAAATCAATTTTAACCTCAATGAAAATAGGGTTAAAAAAATGTATGGCACCAATGAAGTGAAATCATGGATTGATGCTCGAAATCAATTACTTTCAATTCCTGTATTACATGTTTTTAATAATAAATTTATTGAGCAATGTGGTTTGGATAAGATACATGGGGCAATTATCTGAAAATCTGCAAAGAATATAAAATTTAAGAATAAAAAAGCTACTGATTACCAACAAGCTTAATTCAAATAAAATGGGAAAGAAAACCCGTAATGAACTGCCAATAATCAATGCACATACCCATGTATTCACTTCGAGGCATGTACCTCCATTATTGGCCAAAAAATTCATACCGTTTCCTTTGTATTATTTGGCGCATCTAGATATCGTAATTGGGATTTTTACGTTTTTTAAAAGTTTAAAAAAATTATACTATCAAAATTGGCATCGCAATCTACGTAGATTTCTGTATTATGTTTTCGCAGCTATTAGCAGAAACCCCATATTGAGAATACTACATTGGATTCTAAGTATTTGGCTCGTTTTATTGGCATTCTATTACTTCCATGATTGGATTTTTGGGCTTTATACTGATTCCACTAGCAAAGAAACACTACTGGGAAAAGCAATTGAAAGTCTTAGAAATACAATGATTGAATACCATGTATTTCCTATGAATCCTACAGTTCTTATAAAAGTTATCGTAGTGCTATTTGTACTATTGTTCATCAAGACCGGTAGAAATCTCATATTCTTCATCTTTAAAAAGATTTTCACATTTTTCAAATTAATCCCTGGCAAGGAAACGCAAAAATTAATAGACCGCTATTTGCTTATTGCCAAATATGCCGTTTACAAAAATCAAACCAACATATTCTCCAAAATGAAGGAACAATACCCCAAAGGCTCTGGATTTGTTTTACTTCCCATGGATATGACGCACATGAAGGCTGGTAAATGTAAGGAGACGTATGAAAGTCAATTAGAAGAATTGGCTAAAATTAAAAACTCCTCAACCTATAAAAAACAAGGTATTAAAATACATCCTTTTATTTTTATTGACCCAAGAAGAATACAAAAGGACCACAAGAATAAGGGTGGGCAGAATACGTATTCAAGCTCGAATCTATTTAATTATTCCCATAAAAAAGGTAAAATTACACTGGAACCAAGTATTGTAAAGACCTACATCGAAAAACACGGATTTGATGGTTTTAAGATTTACCCTGCCATAGGATATTACCCATTTGAAAAGGAATTACTTCCGCTATGGAAATATGCTTGTGATAATGAAATACCCATCATGAGCCATTGTATCATGGGAACTATTTTTTACAGGGGCAGTAAATCAAAAGAGTGGGACGAACATTGGGTTTTTAAGGATGAAGAAACAAAAGACCAACTGTTATTGCCAGAAGTGAAAAATGTTGACTTTCAACGAAATTTTACTCATCCCATGAATTTTTTGTGCTTGTTGGAAGAGCCTTTTCTTAGGGAATTGATTCAAAAATACAACGACAACAACTTAAACAGTGTCTTTGGATATACAGACCCCATGACCCCCTTGAAACGAAATCTTAAGAACCTAAAAATATGTTTGGCACATTATGGTGGAGAAGATCAATGGAAAAAGTATTTGGAAAAGGATAGCTATGGGTATAGTCAACAAATAATCAAGAATCCAACAAAGGGGATTGATTTTATAAAATTTTTGACCGGAACTACAGATATTGATTTTGACCGTCTTGCCCAAATGTGGAAATATGTGGATTGGTATAGCATAATCAGCAGCATGATGATGCAATATCCTAATGTTTATGCTGACATTAGCTATATTCTTCATGATAAAGAAATTTTTCCATTATTGAAGGAAACTTTAAAATCAAGATATGGGCAATTAAGGAATCGTGTCTTATTCGGGACAGATTTTTACGTAGTTAGAAATCATAATTCAGAAAAAGATCTTTTTGTATCTAGTGATGCACTGCTCACAGATGAAGAATTTGACTTGATAACAAGGACAAATCCTAACCATTTTCTTAAGTAATCATGCAAGAGAAAACACTGAAATTGTATAAAAAAGATTCCCCTGGTAAGTTATCATATTGATCTATTAACATTCGTAACAAGGATAAGCATTGAAATAAAATCATCAACATGTCAAAAGAAGTAAAATCCCAACAGGAACTAAGCAACTCCTCCAAGTTGTATGGTAAACTTCGTATGATTGCCAACGGCAGCAATGAGGTAAATGCCATTAGATCTATTTCCAATCAATGCATAGCTACTACTGGTCCGGTTTTAAAACAACAAGAATTTTCAGATATAACCCAACGGGTAGTTCAAAAATTCTCTTTACTTCCAGAAACCGACACCATCGAATCATCAATCAAACTTCATAAAAAGAAAACCACAAAGGCAAGCCTAAAAAAAGGGTCAATCAACGAAGACCCGCCTACGTTGGTGGAAGCAAATGTATTTATTGAACTAAGAACGGGCAGTTCTTGGAAAAACGTTTTGGAAGAGCTATTTCCGAATACAAAAAAAAATGTTCCTAGCAATCACATTAAGAATGTAAGAAGCTGTGGTAACATCATTAAAGCTACCGTAATTCTTGATGACTTGAAAAAATTGGCTTCGAGTAAGCATATAGTGGGCATTGAAGGTAGCCAATCGGTGCTAACTCCTCCTATGACAAATTTTTCAAAGGGGATAAAAGAAAAACCCAAACGTTTAAAATCAGATAACGGCAGTGTAAACATCGATAGTAGTAAGGTTTTGATAGGCATTATTGATGTGGGGGGGTTTGATTATGCACATCAGGATTTTCTAGACGGAAAGGGGCAATCAAGATTTATTGCCATATGGGATCAAGGCGGAAATCATAGATCTCCTCCTAGCGAGCTATCCTCAGATTTTAACGATTTGGACTATGGTAGCCTTCATACTCAAGAACATATGAATCAAGCAATTGAAGCTTCGACCACTATTCACGCACCAGTGCATGCAATAGAACCACAATCCCAACAATTCCCTTCATCCCATGCTACCCATGTTGCAAGTATAGCAGCTGGAAATTCAGGGGTCTGCACTAATGCAAGTATTGCTGGAGTATTGATTTCATTACCATCAGAAGATGAGAATCGTTCTAAATCCTTTACGGATTCCTCCAGAATTTCCGATGCGGTGGACTTTCTCCTTACCCTAGCCGAACAAAAGCAATTACCAATATCCATAAATATCAGTTTAGGTACTAATGGGCATGCCCACGACGGTAGTGCAGCTGTAAACCGATGGATTGACAATCAGCTTACACAAGATGGCCGCTGTGTTTGCGTAGCTGCTGGAAATGCCGGTCAAGAAAAAGGGCTCACTCCTGATGACTTCGGATATATCATGGGACGAATTCATACTTCCGGAAGAATTTCAAATAAAGGGTTGACTAAAAACCTCGAATGGCACGTAATTGGCAATGGAATTAGCGATGTATCAGAAAATGAACTTGAAATATGGTACGAGCCTCAAGACCGATTTTCGGTTATGATAAAACCGCCACAGGCGGATTGGATTGGTCCAATCAAACCGCAACAGTTTATAGAAAATCAGCAATTGAACGACTTTTCATTTTTAAGTGTCTATAACAAAATATACCATGAAGCCAATGGCAACAATTATATTGGCATCTATTTAAGTCCCAACCTTAACCCTCAACAAATTGTTGGTGTTAAATCAGGGCTATGGAAAGTAAGATTAATTGGTGATGAAATTCGCGATGGTCGTTTTGATGCATGGATAGAAAGGGACGATCCTATAAGGCGTGCACAGAACTTTTGGAATTTTCCTTCCTTTTTTAGTGAAGCCACAAATGTAGATGATAAATCCATAAACTCTTTAGCCTGCGGCCATAACGTAATTGCTATTGGCAACTTTGATGTAGAAAATGATAAAATAAATATCTCAAGTAGTCAAGGGCCTTCGAGGGATAATCGCCAAAAACCGGAGATTGTCGCCCCAGGAACCAACATAGTGGCTGCAAATGGTTTTAGCGGTCCGGATGAATTATGGACCTCAAAAACAGGAACCAGTATGGCAAGTCCTTATGCTTGTGGTGTAGCGGGCATTTTACTCTCTGCAAATCCCAGACTCACATCAGTACAAATCGCCGGTATAATGAAAAGAACCTCCACACCTATCACCGGTTTGAATTATGACTGGAAAAACGACACCGGATTCGGCATTATCAATATGAATGCCTGTGTTGAAGAAGCTATGAAATTGGTTGCTTATAAGGACATCACTGTAGATTAAAATTAATATCGACTACTAAAACAACCGACAAATGAAACTTATAATATTCCGATCTTCAAAAGGTGATTCTCTTCTCATATCACATCCAGATGGAAATGGCAAGAATACTCATATTCTTGTCGATGGAGGAATGAAAACTAGTTTTATAAACTCCGTGACTCCTTATCTCAACAAAGAAATCAAAGAAAAAAATGAGGTCATAAATCTGCTTTGTGTTTCCCACATAGACGATGATCATATCGTTGGCATCCTAACGTTAATGGAGCTTCTAACCCAATGGAGGGTATTCAATTACCATAACAATTCCAATAGCACAGCCAATGTCCCTAAACCCAAAACAGTTGAAGCACCTATTATAAAATGCATTTGGCACAATTCTTTTGCTAAAACATATGATTTAGGAGATACACTACCAATGGTGGCACAAGCGTTACAAAATGTGGAGCAAATGACTTCCGATTTTACAGATGTTGGTCTTTTCGAAAAAGTAAATCACAAAGCGACCAGCATAAAAAAAGGTATAACACTCTCTCAACGTATCCGACCTGAACGATTAAATATTGATCTTAATCCTCAGTACAATGGCAACCTTGTTAAATGCAATCAAAGTTCTATCCATAAAAACGAACATAAATTAGGTAATATCAGCCTATCGGTTATAGGTCCTTTTTCCTCTGATTTAACAGACTTAAAAGATGATTGGATCAAGTGGGAAAAGTCACATCGTAAAGAATTAGAGGAATTTTACGCAGACTTAAGTCTAACCTCACTGAATCAACCATTAAGCATGGCTCAATTATCACAATTCATGATAAATAGCGGTACTGTGTCTACCCTAGGAAATCGCGATAGTGTAAGTATTCCTAACCTAGCATCCATCATGTTTTTGGTTGAAGCAGATGGTAAAACCATTCTTATGACCGGTGATGGTCATTCCAACGATATATTGAAAGGGCTCAAGAAAAACAAAAAACTTTCTTCTAACGGTACTTTGCATGTGAATATCTTGAAAATTCAGCATCATGGTGCTGCGGCAAACATTGATGAAGATTTTTGTAAAAAAATTACAGCAGATCACTATGTATTCTGCGGAAATGGCACTCATAGCAATCCTGAAGAAATGGTACTTGAAGCGATTTGTAACTCAAGAAGGGGGACTTCAAATCAGAAAAGCAACAACACTCAAGTAAATCAGCCCTTTACATTTTGGTTTAGTGCACATCCGCAAGATGATTTAACTGATCATCAAAAAGTCCATATGGAAAAAGTGGACGGAAAGATGAAATCTTTTAAATCTAATCATGCGGATTTTGAATTTAAATTCATGCCCACAAATGAACATTTACAAATAATAGAACTTTAGTAGCAACATGTGAAACCTAATTGGTAGCATATAGTATTTTTATTTTATGCCTATCTTAAATAAACATAAATTTCATGAAAGCTTATTTTCTAACTTAAGAACCATTACCGTTTTTTTTATGCTTGGAACTAGCACAATTATTTTATAATTAAAAATTTGAACAAATGAATTTTCGATATATAATATTCCTAGGATTCTGTATTTCAGCAACAAGTTGTGCCTCTTTTAAATCCACATCCACCACTGGTAAAATTGCCCAGAAACTTTATGATTATAAAATGCTTTATATCAGACCGACTTCAATCTGTGACTTTTCGCTCGCACTGGATAACAGATATATCAATGCGCAATATTGTGAAGATTACGAAACAAAGATTAAAGAATTATCTACAGCTTTAACCGTTCTAAATGATTATGGTAAAGCTCTGGAAAAAATTTCTGAAGAAAACAAATTTTCAACTGATGATGAATTAGACCTGATTATTTCGAAAGGAGAAAGTGCCAATTGGTTTACAATTGGTGATGAATCCACTAGGGGTATAAAAAAAGTCATTTCCAACACCACAAAACTATTCACAAATACTTCCAAAAGAAAGAATCTTCGTGAGGTGGTATATGAAGTAAATATTCCTATTCAAAATTTGATTGATAGTTTAATGCTAACGGAACTGGCAAATAGGAAGATAGCATACGCGAATGTATTGGGGCATTTAAAAAATATTGATAGTCAAGATGAAATTTCGAAGCCAGACATGCGACAATTAATTGATGGGAAATCCCAAAAAATATCAGATACACTTTTTGTACTTTATAATGATTTGGATAATCTAACGATAAAGGTGTTAGAGCAATTTCTGATGGAAGATTTAGAGAAAATAGACGATTACTCCAATGCACTTAAAGCTTTCAAAAAAAGCCATAATAAGTTGTATACCGAATATCGTAGAATCGGCACAGGTGATGACGCAAAGATAACTAATGAAATACTCGGATTAATTAAAAGAATTTACGAAGGAACACGACAGCTTTAAATTCTATATAACTATGGACAAAAATCAGACTATTCGGGAATCAACAAAAATTTCGGCTAATTTGGACCAAATAGCCACTTCTCTTTTTAATACCTCTAAAAAGTTCTATGCAGAAGGAAAGATCAGTTATGGAGAGTATAATGAAATTTATAACAATTATTATCAACCCATTATTATTTACTCTTCAAAGGTGGTAATGGATGATTCGATTAATTTAGTCGAGAATTTAGATATATATCTCAAAGAAATTAAATCAGGAACAGAATCTATACATACAACCGTAAAGAAAATTAATACAGTAAAAAATCTTTTTAATACATTAACCTTGGTGATATCAACAGCTGCATCCATAGCTACATTTGTTGCTGCACCAAATCCTGCGTCATTTTATGCTGTAAGTTCCTCTATTGCCAATATAATAAATAACTCAGATGGTATTTCTTAATATGCCACTGAACAGGCTAAGTACAATCATTAATGCTTTCAGGACCATTAGGATTAGCTTGTTTCAATTTAAAATGTTTTTGATGAGTCTGCGCCCCTTAGACAATATTTCAACTATTTGTAATCGGCTATTACAATCCCGACATTTTCACTCAGGTCGTTAGTTTCATTGATAATTCTGATTGTTTCATCATGGCTGTTCAACGTATCAAATGTAATTATTTTGGGTTCTAAATTCCTCAGTAATCTGCCAGCTCTTAGATTTGATTTTACCAAGACATCATAATCGTCATTTCTATTTCGACGATTAAAGTTCCACGCCCCCAAACCCTTGTTCATAATAACCTGTAAGATACTTCCTGTAGTAGCGATTATTGCACCAACGTATTGGAGTATTTCTTTCATTAAAGAGCCTTCTTCATCAAAGTTTTTGACCAAGGTCACAAATAAGGCACTACCTCCTAAGGCCGTAATTATCTGAAATATTAACTCAATGCGCTTATAGCTATTGAGTTTGTCTTTAATTTTCTTAAAATAATACTCTGAATTATTTACAATAGACTTTAAAGTTTCTAGTGCCAAATTGGCCTTGATCTTTAGTTCTTCCGCACCAATCTCTTTTTCCCCTAAAATATCACCCAATTTGAAGAGATAATCATAACTGAGATTATCAGCCTTAAGGGTATTATATTCAGTTTTGTTTAGTTTATATAGAAGTTCTGTTATATTTTTAGTAGCAACATCTGAATTCTTTAAATTTCCCATAGTTTTATTGTTTAATAAGTATAAGATCTACTAGCTTTTGCCAGAAGTTAGCTGGCTTTACATATAATTCGGAAGACACCCTATTAGTATTATTAAATGAATCCTTGTTAAATATTAATTTCACTTCATTTCCACCAGCATTGATTGGACTATTGGAAACGTATTTAAAAAATTCACCAACACTGCTTGGGTTGTCTAAACCCTTGGCGATTGCTACCCCTAAATTTAAATCATTGATGAGATCAGAGGTTCCAGGAACATTGTAATATGAGGATGAACAACCGCCAACAAAATAATTATTATTGTATCGTTTCGCCAATTCTCCAAAGTAATCAATATTAATTGCGTTATTCATATCAGCTTTACTACTGATTTTACCTTTTTCTATATGTCCAATCGGAATCATAGTCCTTCCTTTATTCTTTTTATGTACCTTCTTTAATGAGCTTTCAATCTGCTTTTTATTCTTATTGAAAATCACCTTTAGAACGCCCTTAGGTAATATTCTTCTTAAAGAATCTAATACGAGATCATTGCTTCTTTTGAGTTCCGAGCGATTCTTGTATTTGGACATGTAAAGTATCTTAATATCGTTTTGCTGTATAGTACTTGATAACTCAGCATTTAGTTGGGATATTAATTTCGGTGCATCATCACCGTTTTCAATAAAAATTCTTGAGTTCGGAATAATGTTTATGTAATCATTTGATTTCACAGCTCCATCTGCTGCTCGGATTGAAATTTTTTCTAGATAAAAAGGTTGATAATCCCCATCAATCTTGACATAGAAATTCTTATCATTCCGTAATACTTTAAAAAAATCTTCATCTGAAACCGAAGACATTCCATTTCTACCCTTAATTAAATTATATTCATTAATAACTTGTTTAAGCGGCATGCTCTGAGAATTATGTAGCGTCCTCTCTAGAAGTTGCTGTAGTTCGTCTTTCTTCAAATAAATTTGATTTCGAGTAACCTCATTGAGATAAGAATCAACTTCCAATTTGTTTTCCATCTGAAAAATGTCTATTAGTTCTTTCAAGGAACTTTTTTCGTTAGGATTATCTATAAAAAGCCTAATATCTTCTTTGTAGAGAGTCTCTAACTCTTGAATTTTTTGTCGTTCTGAGGGGCCTAATTCTCCAGTTGGATTTAAACCATGTCTTGACTGAAAATTCTTGATAATATCTTTAGCATCATCGAGCATGGCATCATCGGACGGAATGATATCATCAAACTCACCGATAGTCTTCAATTCATCTATGTCTAATTTGGTTTGTTCTATCCAAACCCTATTTTGAATATCTTGTTCTCCATAATTTCCTCCTTTGAAATCGAAATCCTCTAGTCCTTTTCTCGCAACAGTTTCACTTTCTGTACCAAACTGAACGTTCGAAGATGCTCTAATGGATATTGCCTCATCTGAATTATTAATAAACCGAAGTTGAGCCCAGTTACCTGAATTTTCATAATTCGCCCAATTCCTTTGAAAATAAGAACTTACTGAATAATATCTCTTGAGACGTCTTTCCATTTGCGCTCTCTCAAGGGCATTTAAAGATTGATAGTCTGGCATTGAACGAAATTGATTAAGAGCTAAATCATATTCTACAACTAAAGCTTTCTTTAAATCATAATAATCAGATTTGGGTAAAGATTTAATAAGATCATGTATCGAATCCCATTTGGTGCCGACAATAGAAACTTTGCCGCTCTTCATAGCGTCTGTTAGAGACAGTATTTGTTGTGTCCCTTCAAACACAACTTCTGCGGCTCCTTCCAAATGATTGATATAGTTCACTCCTGTATTTGGAGCTTTCCTGGTAAAGTCAACACAATAAGCGGCAAAGTCTTTTGAAGAGTTAAAAGAACCTTTTGCTTTTAATTTATAAACACCTTTCGGAATCGCCATCCTCTGATAAACCTGTCCAAAACTTCCAAAAGAAATTAAGATGGTAAATATTAGTAAGAGGTTTTTTTTCATGGTAAGTTTTTAAAAATGTTGAACTGGAGTTACGTTTTGATTTATATATTATTGAATATTGTATCAAGCTTCAATCGATTTACCCCCTCCTATTTATTTGGGTCCATTTCAACCAAACCATAGAATATGACAGTATGATAATAATCTAAAAGTGTTGCCAGAATATTCTGCATATACCAAACCTCTATAGCCGCTGTTGATTTCCAATAGCACTGAAGAAAAAATGCAAGAAAGAAAGGGGGTATTGATTATGTAGAAAAATATGAATAAATTGTTAAAATCAAATAAAGAAAAACCTTAAAAAAACTGGGGGTTTTCTGCAATTTTGAACTGAATTTGAGAAAAAGTTACCCATTCGGTGAGCACAACTTTTTAAAGTACTTAAAAGTCATTATTTACTAGGGTTTTGAAAGATAGGTTCTAGTCCCTCCGGCTCCACTGAAATCAAAATTTTCAAACAAAACAAAAAGCGGGCAAATTAAAGCTCGCTTTTTTGTTTTATGGACTACGTAGTTAATAAAGGCTTATAATCCTATCCCATCAGCCAAGCTGCTAGTTCTTTCCGAACTTAATCTAAATACTACAATGGAATTTCTTTTTTATAGATTAAATCCAATAGTTGAGGGAACAGCGCAATTAATCAAATCTAATAACAGAAAGTGTCCCATCTGATGTCGATTCACTATATAAAGTAACAGCATAGTACAGGATGCTAATTATTAAAAACTCCATTATACTTGTTTCTATAAATAGAAGGTAAGTTAAGGACACTCAAAGTATGATAAAAAGAGTAACATTAGTATACTGTGCTATTGCATTAAGTTTATCTTTTTGTTTTACGAATTGTGGTGAAAAAAACGAAATTTTACCTGCTCTTGCATTAACGGTGAATGAAGGTTTCAAAGACCCTATTGGGTTCTATAGTAACGAGCCTTTGCTTTCTTGGAAACTTCCAGAAACTACTCAATCACAAAGCGCTTACCATATAGTGGTTGCATCCAGTCCAGAACTCTTACCCAATAATCCTGATTTATGGCAAAGTGGCAAGGTCGAATCAGACCAGTCAATATTTATAACATATAATGGTTCAAAATTAACCTCAAGGCAAAAGGTATATTGGCAAGTGAGGTATTGGGATTCCAACGATGAACCATCGAAATGGAGTGAAATAGCCCATTTAGAATTAGGACTATTAGATACTAATGATTGGAAGGGGAAATGGGTAGGGTTACCCACAAGAAGTGATAGTGTTATAGGCGCCAAAAAAACAATAATCCATACGCCCCAACACCTCAGAAAAAGTTTTGAAATACCCTCAGACGCTACATCTGCAAGGCTCTATGTCACTGCTAAAGGAGTCTTCAGTGCACAAATCAATGGCCAAAAGATAAGTGATGCTGTCATGTCGCCGGGATGGACTCCGTATGATAAGCGTATTGAATCATTGACGTATGATGTCACTGATTTAATTACATCTGGAGAAAATACGCTTGGGGTCCAAGTAGCTTCTGGATGGCACTTTGGTCGTATGCTCTGGAATAAACTCATATGGGGACAATCTGGATCTCCAAAAATTTTATGTCAATTGGAAATAACCTTGAAAGACGGTTCAAAAGAAATTATTGTTTCCGATGACAGCTGGGTCGGTACCACAAATGGCCCAATTCGTTTTGCTGAAATTTATGATGGAGAAATCTATGATGCAAATTTTGAGATTCCAGATTGGAGCACTAATACCTTTGATGCCAAGAATTGGAAAGCCGTCGAGATTTCCAACATAGAGGATAGCATAAAAATTCAACCAAAAAGGCACTATTCGGTGACAGAAAAGACCGCACTTTCTGTTAAGGAAATTATCAAATCAACTGATGGTAGCGTCATATTTGACCTAAAACAGAACATGGTAGGTGTTCCCAAAGTAAAAGTCCCGATGAAAAAAGGTGATACTTTAAAAATTCGCTTTTCTGAAATGTTGGCTCCTGACGGTAGCTTTTACACCGATAACTATCGTTCTGCACATTCAACCGATTATTACATTGCGGCCAAGGATGGAACCATCGAATGGATGCCTAAGTTTACCTTTCATGGGTTTCGATATGTAGAACTGAGCGGATTTGACAAATCACAAGTACCTCAAGAAGATTGGGTCACAGGGATTGTACAATATTCAGATTTTGAATCGAATGGAACATTTACTTCATCACATGAAAAACTAAATCAACTACAAAGCAATATTGTTTGGGGGTTACGGGGTAATTTTTTCGATATTCCCACAGACTGTCCACAACGGGACGAACGTCTTGGCTGGACAGGTGATGCACAAGTCTTTGCATCAACTTCGATGTTTAACGCCGATGTGCATTCTTTTTGGAAGAGCTGGTTACAGACCTTAAGGGAGTCACAATTCGAAAATGGAGGGATTCCGTTTGTTGCCCCCGATGTTCTAAAAAATGATGCGGTAAGTTCAGGCTGGGGAGATGCTGCTGTAATTATTCCTTGGGACATTTATATGCGTACTGGAGACAAATCTGTACTTCAAGAGAATTACCAGATGATGAAAGATTGGGTCGCCCACCATCATAATGAAACGGAAGATTATATATCCAACATGAATTCTTTTGGTGATTGGTTACAACCCTATCAGGCCAAGGAGAGCAAAAAAAGAGGTGATACTTCCAAAAATCTTATAGGAACTGCCTTTTTTGCTCATGCTTCGCATCTCACTTCAAAAGCTGCTGAAATTTTAAATAAACCTGAAGACAAAGAAAAATATCAAACCCTCTATAGAACAGTAGCTGATGCTTTCGAGAACGAATTTTTCGATGAAAACGGCAGCGTGAAAAATGACCAAGGAACCCAAACGGCATATTTACTAGCGTTAAACTTTGAGTTGCTTTCAAATGCAAAAGAGCAAAAAGCAAAGAAACATTTAATAGATGAAATAAAAGAAGCGGACAATCACTTGCGTACCGGTTTTTTAGGCACCCCATTATTACCCAAGGTATTGGATGACATGGGTGAAATAGACCTTATGTACGAAATACTGTTTAAAGAAACCTATCCTTCTTGGTTCTATTCTATAAATCAAGGTGCAACAACAATGTGGGAACGTTGGAACAGCTATAGTAAGGATGAAGGGTACAATCCAGAATCGATGAACAGTTTAAACCATTATGCTTATGGTGCTGTCGGGGAATGGATGTATGAACGCATTGCTGGCATTAAACCATTAAAACCTGGATATAAGGAAATACGCATTGCACCAATTCCAGGGGGCGGACTCACCTCAGGGGAGGCCAGTTACGAATCACTATACGGTAAAATTATTTCATCGTGGAAAATTGATAATGGTATCTTTGAATTAAAAGCTACGGTACCACCGAATACCACAGCTAAAATTCATATTCCAACACAAAACTATGGACAGATTATGGTAGATGGAAAACAAGTATCAGCAAATTCAAATCTTTCCTTAATTAGTGAGAATACTAACTCAATTGAATTAACTGCCCTACCAGGCACCTATATTTTTAATGCTCCTTACAAATAAATACTTTTATGAAAACCAGCTTCAAGATTATACTGACAATTGTCCTTTTAATAGGTGTCAACTCTTGTAAAGAATCAAAGCAGAAAACAACAGCAGAAGTTACGGAAGAAACATTACCTAATATTGTTTTCATCCTTTCAGATGACCAAGCTTGGACAGATTATGGCTTTATGGGCCATAAACATATAGAAACTCCAAACCTTGACAAATTTGCCCAAGATGGCCTGACTTTTGAAAAAGGATATGTGCCCACTTCTCTTTGCTCTCCTTCATTAGCCTCCATCATAACTGGGGTGTATCCCAGAAAGCATATGGTTTTGGGGAATGATAGAGTGTTGTCAGGTGAAGTAAGGGAATCAAAAGCACAATGGAAATCTACCCAGAGACCAAAGAACTATGAATCGGTCATTGAAAACTTTAGAAAATGGAATACGTTGCCCAAACTATTAAAGGAAAAAGGATATCTCTCCTTTCAAACTGGTAAATGGTGGTTGGGCAATTACAAAAATGGAGACTTTGATTATGGTATGACCCATGGCGACCCTAATCGTGATGGCAGACATGGCGATTATGGATTGGAAATTGGCCGTAAGGGAATGGATACGCTATATAATTATATTGATTTGGCATTGGAAAAAAAGAAGCCATTTTTTATGTGGTATGCCCCATATTTACCGCACTCACCCCACAACCCCCCAGATAGCCTTTTGCAGAAATACCTGCCAAAAGCACCAACAGAATACGTAGCCAAATATTGGGCTATGTGCGAATGGTTTGATCAAACTTGTGGTGACCTTATTGATTATATTGATGAAAAAGGGGAAACTGAAAACACCCTGTTCGTTTATGTGTGCGACAATGGATGGATACAGAATGAGAATGACTCTAGTTATGATAAAATATCCAAGCGATCACCCTACGATTATGGTTTACGTACACCCATCATGTACAAATGGAAAGGTAAAATCGAACCTAAACAAGATAGTTTGACGCTAACCAGCAGTCTAGACATTGTGCCTACTGTTTTGAGTATAGCCGGAATCGAGCAACCCAAAAACTTAGACGGAATTAACATCTTAGATAAGAGTGAGGTAGAAAAGCGAGATGCCATTTATGGAGAAATTTATAGTCATGATTTTAATACTATTGAGGAGAGCCTTTACTATCGAATGGCCATGACCAATCCCTATAAAATCATCGTGCCAGATGAAACCAATAAACCCGACGAAGAAATCAAGCTGTTCAATATTTATAAAGATCCAACCGAGCAGCATAATCTGGCAGCCGAACTTCCTGAAATCGTGGAAGGGTTGAAACAAAAAATTGAAACTTCTTGGAATGAATAACTAAAATCAAGTATGAAAGGTAAAATTCCAATGTTTTTCGTACTATTTGCTTTGTTGTTCAGCGCGTGCCAAGAAGTAATTAAAGAAAAAGATGCTGACAAACGTAATCCTCCAAACGTTCTTTTCATAGCAGTGGATGACCTAAATACAATGTTAGGTAGCTTGAACGGATCTGCAAAAACGCCCAATATGGACAAACTTGCATCCATGGGTGTTTTATTTTCTGATGCACATTGCCAGGCACCTCTATGCGGTCCTTCGAGAGCTTCAATAATGACAGGACTCCGACCTTCCACGACCGGTATATATGGAATGGTTCCTGATAATAAAATTATCTCTGAAAACCCTGTAACAAAAGACATCGTTCTGCTCCCAGAATATTTTAAACAGAATGGTTACCATACCATAGGCATCGGCAAATTATTTCACATTCACGCTCCTGATAGTCTTTTTGATGATTCCGGTGGAAGGGTCAAGGGCTTTGGTCCTTACCCAAAGGAACGATTTGTATGGGATGGTTTCGGCGCTTCAGATAGAAAAAACTATGGTAGAACAAGTACTGACTGGGGAGCATTTCCAGAAGCCGATTCATTAATGCCCGACCATCAATCCGTAAACTGGGCTATTGAACGCTTGGAACGTAAACATGACAAACCTTTTTTTATGGGGGTTGGTTTTCTTAGAGTTCATGTACCCCTATATGTTCCACAAAAATGGTTTGATATGTATCCTTTGGATAGTATTGAAACGATGCCATATAAAGCAGATGATTTAAATGATGTACCCGAAGTAGCCCAAAAAATAAACGACCTGCCAATGATGCCATCTACAGATTGGGCCATTGAGAGTGGGGAGTGGCCAAAAATCATTCAAGCCTATCTAGCATGTATAAGCTATGTAGACTATGAAGTTGGTCGCTTGTTAGAAGCGCTTGAGAATAGCGAATATGCAGATAATACGGTTATCGTACTATGGTCTGACCATGGTTATCGACTAGGAGAAAAAGGTACATTTGCCAAACACGCGCTGTGGGATGCGGCTACAAAAGTACCACTGATGTTTGCTGGTCCTACAGTACCAAAGAATAAAATAGTGGCCCAATCTGCTGAGTTACTGTCCATCTATCCTACACTGCTTGAACTTTGCGGTCTTCCAGCTTACAAGAGAAATGAAGGAAAGAGCTTGGTTTCATTAATGCATGATAAGGATGATGAAGCATCAGTAGCAATAACCACCTTTGGAATGAACAACCATACTGTAAAATCCTCTCGCTATCGCTATATTCGATATGAGGACGGTGGTGAAGAATTTTATGACCATGAAAATGATCCAAATGAATATACCAATCTTGCCAATAATAAAGACTACAGAGATAAAATGAACAAGTTAAAGTCATTTTTACCTCAAGTGAATACCATTTGGGATTCTAATTCATCTTATAGTTTTCAGCCTTATTTTGTGGAACAGAAAGCACGTGTTAACGGTTCAGAAAAATAACAGATAAAGTAATGGGTGCAAATCGGTAAGTATGTTCCATCCTGCACCTTCTAAAGTTCAGTTGGAAGGTTTGACCTTTGATAAAGTTTCCGATAAATAAAGATCAAGCTAAGACTGCAAAGATATTTTGGTTTCTTTTTTTCTAATGTTCATCGTAATTTATATCATGATTTCATTTAGTTCCTTGGCATTACAAAACAGAGATCTAAATGCTTTTTATCTCAATGGTTTTGCTTGGTTTGAATCCAATTCGGTGTGCTTTTACAAGTAAACCATTGCCTTCTTCAATAGTAAAAGGCCCTTGGTATACCTTCCACGATTTTGGTTCCTTATCATCTTCTCCGATGATTTTATAACCGATGGAAGCACCTTCAGTAGCACAACTTATGGTAATCCTATTATTGGAAGATGCAACCCTGGGAATTTCGGTAACAGGCTGGTTTTCTTTAGTATCCCATAACTGACTAATGAGTTCTCTCTCTGGCAAGTTGGGCTGGTCACCGATTTGTACCAACCATCTATCCATTTCTTGACGAAGCTCACTTAGCTTATTGGCATATTCTGGGTCTTCTGCCAGATTATGTAACTCATGCGGGTCTGTTTGACAGTCATACAATTCTTCCACAGGTTTGCTTTCTTTAAACCATAACGATTGAATGGAATCCAATTTCCCTTTAGCGCTTAGGCGCAGTAGTTCTTGCATTGTAGGTATTCGTTCCCGATATTCAACAGGAAGATAATAACCTTGTTCAGGTCTGTAATTTCTAATGTACTTGAATCTTTTGTCACGTACAGCACGAATTGCATCGGTAAAGGCATCAAAACGGTCTGCGGCCGCATGAATATACTCTCTTTCCTTTTCAGGTTTATATTCTCCTAAAAAGGCATGGCCTTGAAGATGTTCAGGAGGGTTGGTCCCCGTAAGTGAAAGAAGGGTTGGTGCGAAATCAACAAAACTCACTAGTTGGTCGTCCCTAGTTCCCGCACGCATCTTATTTGGAAAACGTACAATCATTGGCGTATTCAATCCTGAATCATAAATCAAACGTTTCTGTCTGGGTAATGGTCCTCCATGATCCCCATAAAAAAAGATAATCGTGTTCTCCAGAAGTCCATCATCTTCCAATTGCTTTAAGATAGCCCCAACCTGATTGTCCATCTCGGCAATGTTGTTGTACAATTTCCACATATCCCTTTTTACAACATCTGTATCGGGTAGATAGGGAGGAATAGAAAATTCGATATCTCTAGGCAAATGCACTGTCGTTTCGGCCTCTGTCATTCGGTCTGGTTTCCATTTATAGTTCGTATCCCCAGATTTGTAATGTCTGGTCTCACTATATCTATTCCCATAGGGTTCAAATAGCCCAGACTCATGAGTATCCGTAAAATTGAAAACTGAAAAGAAAAGCTGGTCAACACCACGGTTTCGCCAATGTGCATACGGACTGCTTTCATCCCATGCGGTTGCTGGTGCTTTAAATTGATAATCTTGCTTTGAATTGTTGGTGCAATAATATCCTTTTGTACGCAGCAACTCACTTATCATACGAACTTCAGGTGGAGGCACGGCATCATAAGCTGGCAATCCTGTAACTTCAGTGTATGATGTGGTTCGCATATGGTTGGCACCAATACTCGAAGGATACATCCCAGTGGCGATGGCGGCCCTGCTAGGAGCACATACTCCCGAAGTTGAGAATAGATTCGGATAGACAACGCCCTCTTTTGCCAATCGGCTTAAATTTGGAGTGACGATGGTAGAATCACCAAATGAAGGTAAGTAGGCACCCATATCTTCGGTAACCAACCATAAAATGTTAGGTCGCTTCGGCAACTCATTATTCATTTCGGTTGACAGTGTATATTTATCCTGTTTAGTCATATCCTGACAACTTACAGCCACGAATGCCCATAATAGTATAATCAGGAATTGTCTTAATGAGTAGGTCAAAGCGTCCGTAATTATCATTTTTGTTGTATTTTAAGGTTTGTTACAATAATACTAGGATTTATAACCAAACGTACCCTGCACTATGCTGAAAATAAATGAAAATGAACATTTTGCAAGGAATCCCATGGGGCTTAAAATAGCAGTCTCATGGATACTTTACATTTACTTGTTTCAGGTTATTCCTATTTTTGGCCAGGTAGAGCTTTCTTCATCTTTTGCGGACAATATGGTATTGCAACAAAACAATTCCGTTCCAATTTGGGGAACGGAAATGCCGATGAAGGGCTTGGGCAAGTCTCCGGTGAGCGGTGTAGCCGAATTTATAAAAAGTTCCGATATTCTCCACCGAACAAGGAACCTCTTGCAGTACGTTACGGTTTCGAAGATTGTTTTGAAGGTACACTCTTCGATTCGGTAAGACTTCCTGTTTAATCATTTCAAACCGATACTTGGCAACTAAATGCTATTTCATGTTCAGGATAGAACAGGATGGATAATTTACTTTTGAATCATAAGTTTGATTAGTATAGTATTATCCAGAAACACTTTTAAACCTAATGAAATTCAGAATATCCAAAACACATAAATTTTGAAGAAAATAAAAACTGCTGCCCTACTACTTTTTTGTTTGATGCTAGGTACGATTAAGGCACAAAAAACAAAACAAGGAACCCAAAAACCCAATATCATTTTCATATTGACTGATGACCAACGGTTTGATGCCATTGGTTACGCAGGTAACAAACTTGTCACTACACCAGAAATGGACCGGTTGGCAGAGGAAGGCACTTTCTTTGAAAAAGCTATGGTTACCACACCTATATGTGCTGCCAGTAGGGCCAGTATTTTGACCGGGCTCTATGAAAGAACCCATAGTTTCAACTTTAAAACCGGTAATATAAGGGAATCCTATATGGAGAATTCATACCCAAAAATATTAAAGGAAAATGGGTATACAACCGCTTTTTATGGTAAATATGGAGTGCGCTATAATGGATTGAAAAAGCAATTTGACCAATACGAATCCTATGACCGTAACAATAGTTTTGACGACAGACGAGGCTATTATTATAAAAAACTAGGTAAGGATACAGTACATTTAACCCGATATACAGGTCAAAAAGCATTGGATTTTATATCAAGTTCCGATGCTGGACAACCCTTTTGTCTTTCGTTGAGTTTCAGTGCACCACATGCACATGACAAGGCTGAAAAACAATACTTTTGGCAAGAAGAATCAGATAACTTATTGCAAAATACGACCATACCCAAAGCGACAATAAGTTCAGATGCCTATTTTGAGGCACAGCCCAAATTTGTTCAAGATGGTTTCAACAGATTACGTTGGACTTGGCGTTACGATACCCCGGAAAAATACCAACACAGCGTCAAGGGCTACTACCGCATGATTTCTGGAGTTGACCGTGAAATCACCAAAATCAGGAAAAAATTAAAAGAAAAAGGTATTGATAAAAATACGGTCATCATTTTAATGGGCGATAACGGCTATTTTCTTGGAGAGCGGCAATTGGCTGGTAAATGGTTATTATATGACAACTCCGTTAGAGTGCCCCTTATCATTTTTGACCCTAGGGTAGAAAATCAACAAGATAGTGATGCCCTTGCACTGAACGTTGATGTACCATCGACCATGTTGGATTTAGCGGGCATTGACCAACCACAAAGCTGGCACGGTAAAAGTCTAATGCCAATTGCTAAAAATAAGACCGAAAATCTTCAACGTGATACTGTACTGATCGAACATATTTGGGAATTTGAAAGTATCCCCCCTAGCGAAGGAGTACGAACCGAAGATTGGAAGTATTTTCGGTATGTAAATGATCAGTCATTCGAAGAATTGTACGATTTAAAAAAAGACCCAAAAGAGACAAAAAACCTAGCTAAGAATAAGCGATATGCAGAAAAACTGAAGGCGTTTAGGAATAAAACCAATGAATTGATTCTTGAACATTCGGACGCATATTCCGAGGGACCGAAAGACTTGATTGTTGAATTTATCAGAAATACTTCCAATGTTGAAATCATTGATACAAAACCAGAATATGGTTGGGTCGTACCAGAAGGATCGGTTTTACAATCCGCGTATCAGATTTTGGTTTCATCATCCAAGGAAAATAACGTAAATAATATAGGCGATATATGGGACAGTGGTCAAATAAGAAGTAGCAACTCATCTCAAATTGAACATGATGAAAAGAAACTGGAGGTTGGCGAAACTTATTATTGGAAGGTGAGAATTTGGGATATCGACAATAGACTGTCTAGATATTCAGAGTCTCAAAGTTTTGTTATGGGCAAACCCAAAGCAACATTGACTACGCCCAATAGTTTTCAGGTGGATCGCATCACACCCAAAGTATTTGAAAAAAGAGGTGATGTCCATTTTATTGATTTTGGTAAAGCTGCGTTTGCTACGATGGATTTTACGTATGATGCAAAAACAGAACATACCCTTGTTTTTCATGTTGGCGAACAACTTGACGGAAACAGGGTAAACAGAAACCCTCCAAAAAGGAGCCATATCAGATATCAAAGAATTGAAGTCCCTGTCAAACCGAGCCAATTAAAATACCAGCTCCCTATACATATCGATAAAAGAAATACATTGCCCGGCAAGGCCCTGCCCCTTCCCGAAGGCTTTCCTATATTGGTTCCGTTCAGATATGTGGAGGTAGAAGGAGCAAAAGAAACCCTACAACCAGAAAACTTCGAACAATTGGCGCACAATAGTTACTGGGAAAATGACACCAGTGATTTTAAGAGCGATAACGACATCTTGAATCAAGTTTGGGATTTGTGTAAATATTCCATCAAAGCCACCACGTTTAATGGACTGTATGTAGATGGTGACCGAGAGCGGATTCCATATGAAGCCGATGCATATTTGAACCAATTAAGTCATTACACCACCGATCGTGAATATGCCATTGCCAGACAGACCATTGAATATTTCATGGAACACCCTACATGGCCTACAGAATGGCAACAACATGTGGCATTGATGTTCCATGCCGATTATATGTATACCGGCAATACAGAGCTGATTGAGAAGTATTATGAGCCCTTGAAGCATAAGACCTTATATGAACTATCCAATGAAGATGGACTCATAACATCTACAAAAGTTACTCCCGAGTTTATGTATAAGCTTGGTTTTAAGGAAGGGTACAGCAAACCATTGACCGATATTGTGGATTGGCCCTCAGCAGGTTGGGGCGGTGATCCCAATAATAAGGGAGAACGAGATGGCTACGTCTTTACGGACTACAATACCGTAATCAACGCTTTCTACTATAAAAACATGAAAATAATGGCTGAGTTTGCAACTATTTTAGGCAAAACAGAGGAAGCCATTGCATTTGAATTAAGGGCCATAAAAGCAAAGAAAGCGCTCAACAAACAAATGTTCGATTTTGAAAGAGGGATTTACAAAGATGGTATTGGAACCGACCACGCTTCCCTTCATGCCAACATGTTACCGCTAGCATTTAATATGGTTCCAAAAGAACATATTCCTACGGTAGTGGAATTTATAAAATCAAGAAAAATGGCCTGTAGCGTCTATGGATCCCAGTATTTAATGGACGCACTGTACAATGCAGGTGAAGAAGATTATGCATTGGCGCTATTGACAGACACCAGTGATAGAAGTTGGTATAACATGATTCGCCTAGGGTCCACAATCACGCTGGAAGCATGGGACAATAAATACAAAAACAATCTAGATTGGAACCATGCTTGGGGTGCCGTACCAGCAAATGCCATCCCTAGAGGGCTTTGGGGCATTCAACCCAAAACCCCCGGTTTCGGTATTGCCACTATAAAACCACAAATGGGTAATTTAAAAGATAGTTATATTGAAGTCCCGACCATTCGTGGAACCATAAAAGCTGCGTATAGCTACAAGAACCAAAGGCTTCAAGTATACTCCATTGAAATACCTGCTAATATGGTAGCTGAATTCCAGATAACCCCTTCACAGGACAAAGAATTAATGCACAATGGCAAAAAAGTTGTTCCTGCTTTTGGCACGGTACGTTTGGAACCCGGAAAACACGAAGTGAAATTGGTCATCAACTCATTCTAAGATAGTTTTTAGGTCTTTGATTGAGTTCTATTTTTAATCTGTAAGAACGTAAACATGGTACAGAAATTTTTACTCCTCTTAATACTGGCATGCATTTCTTGTTCAAAACAACCGCAACCTAAATTTGATGGAGAATTGAAGAAATGGCACAGGGTCACCCTTTCATTTGAAGGCCCTGATACCGATGAACTTGCAGATATAAACCCATATCTGGAGTATCGATTGGATGTTACTTTTACCAACGGAAACAAAAGCTATGTGGTACCTGGGTTTTACGCAGCGGACGGTAATGCAGCTGAAACCAGCGCTTCCTCCGGTAATATTTGGCAAGTGAGATTTACACCTGATGCTATTGGTGATTGGAAATATACAGTCTCTTTCAAAAAAGGAAATGAAATCGCAGTGGTGGATACCACTGAAGAAGGGGTGTCTGCAGGTTTTATGGATGGACAATCCGGTGGTTTTCAAATTACGGAAACCGACAAAACAGGCAAGGACAACAGGGCCAAAGGGCGTTTGAACTATATTGGAAAGTCGTATTTACAGTTTGAGGAAACTGGAGACTATTTTATTAAACTGGGTGTAGACGCTCCAGAAAATTTGTTGGGCTATGAAGATTTTGATGCCGCTACCAACGCGTTGGATTTCTTAAAGAAATGGCAACCCCACGCCAAAGACTTCGAAACAGCGGCCGAACCTTTTACGTGGAAAGACAATAAAGGTAAAAACTTATTAGGGGCAATTAATTACTTGGCCTCTGAAGAATTGAATGTCTTTTCATTTCTCACCTTTAACGTAGATGGAGATGACCGTAATATTTTTCCGTACCTTTTGAAAAAGCCGGTCGCCGAATACGAAGCTTATGCCAGTGACAAAAAGAACAAAGAGGCGTGGGAAAACTTTTTTCATAAAACACGATTGGACGTTTCCAAACTCGATCAGTGGGAACGCATCTTTGAATATGCTGAGACAAAAGGGATGTTCCTTCACTTTAAAACACATGAGACAGAAACTGACCATTTAATGGATGGTGGCGTTTTTGGAATAGAGACCAAACTTTACTATCGAGAACTTATAGCTCGTTTTGGACACCATTTGGTCATGAACTGGAATGTAGGGGAAGAAAATGACCAACCTACAGAGGAGGTTTTAAAAGTAGCCAATTACATTCATAAACTTGACCCGTATCAACATCATTTGGTCATGCATACTTTTCCTAATAAAGACGACCGATATGAAGAGTTCATTGGTGACCAATCGCCCTTAACAGGAGCATCGTTACAATTAAGTGATGCTGAATTCAGGGATGTACCCCCCAGGGTATTAAAGTGGAGAACTAAATCGAATGCTACAGGAAGAAAATGGGCGCTTTCCGTTGATGAACCTGGCAAGGCGAATATTGCACTACTGCCAGATGATGAGGATATGGAGCATAACTTGGCACGTGCGAATGCACTATGGGGAACGCTTATGGCAGGAGGATTTGGTGTGGAATGGTATTTTGGCTACGCTAGTCCAAACTCTGATCTTACCTGTGAAGATTTTAGGAGCCGCGATTTGTTTTGGGATCAAAACAGACATGCGCTTAACTTTTTTGAAACCCATATTCCATTTTGGGAAATGGAACCTGCCAACCAACTCACAACAGATGATACAAGTTTTTGTTTCGCTAAAGAAAATGAAGTGTATCTTATCTATCTTCCTATGGAACTTGAAACTACATCCATAGATTTAGGTAATTCGGGTAAGGATTTCACCATAAAATGGTACAATCCCAGAGATGGCGGCAACCTTAAAGATGGTTCGGTAACTCTTACCAAAGCAAGTGGCATAGTTGCTCTAGGCCTCCCTCCCACTGACCATGATAAGGACTGGGTAGCTTTGGTTACCATCCTGCACTCTCCTGTAGCATACTGATATATAGTAGCTATTTGTGTTAAAAGTCGACTTCAAAATGGGTTTGATTACCATGTCTCGACAAAGAAGTTCATATGCCTTCGACACCTTACAGTACAGGACACTTTAAAATGGTCAAAAAAGTATTTTGGTTCATCAGAATTTTTATACCATGCGTAATCGTATTGTTGGCTTATTTTTACCTTTCATCTTACTCTTTTCTTGCAAATTTGGGCAAAAGGGAGCTTCAACTCTAGAACCATTCTTTATGAAATTGCGAATACGTTTAAGAGAAAGTTTACTTTCATTATTTCTACTTTTTCTTTCAGTATCACAAGGTTTTTCACAACGTACTGAAACCAACTTCAATCAAAATTGGCGATTTATTTTAGAGGACGATTCTTCCTTTTCAAAAGGAAATCTAGATGATTCCGCTTGGACGACTCTAGACATTCCTCACGATTGGTCTTTTGAAAAAGGTGTCAGAGAAGGTGGTGACCAAGGTCAAGGTGGCGGTTATCACGATGGCGGAATCGGTTGGTATCGTAAATCTTTCGAACTAAATAAAGAAAGGCTTTCAAACACTACATATATTGAATTTGAAGGAGTCTACATGAACAGCGAAGTATGGGTCAATGGGGCGTATTTGGGCAAACGACCTTACGGCTATATCAGTTTCAGGTATGATATTTCCAAATATTTAAAAGAAGGTCAAAATACCATTGCTGTCCGTGTGGACAATAATTTGGAACCATCCGCACGCTGGTATCATCCATGTGGCATTTACGCCCCTGTTCATTTGATAGAAGTACAACCCACACACATTGCGCCAAATGGCATTTTTATAACCACCCCTAATATTACTGATTCAAAAGCCACTGTAGTTGCTAAAATCAACATGATTGAAGTAAAAAAAGGCTTGGTTTTAAAGGCAAGCGTACTTTCTCCTAAAGGAAAAATTCTTGTAACTACTTCAAAAAATATCAAAAACATCGAAGATGACTTCCAAGTTGAACTTGAGGTGGCAAACCCCTCGTTTTGGAGTCCAGAAACACCGGAAGTATACCAGCTCATCACCCAAATAGAGAGCAAAGGAACAGTACTTGACGAAGTCAAGACCAATTTTGGTTTTAGAACGATTGAATGGAAGACAGAAACCGGGTTTTGGCTCAATGGTGAGAATATCAAATTAAAAGGTGTCTGCGAGCATTGGGAAGGTGGCCCTGTCGGCGGTGCTTGGACCAAACCTATGCTGCGTTGGAAACTTCAATTACTAAAAGACATGGGCATTAATGCCATTCGTCCATCACACAACCCTACTCCACCGATGTTCTATGATCTTTGTGATGAAATTGGCTTGTTGGTGATGGACGAAATTTTTGATGGTTGGCATAAAAAAGCAGTACATGATTATGGAAAACAAGCATTTGATGCCTGGTGGCAGCGTGATGTCAAAGAATGGATTACCAGAGACCGTAATCATCCCAGCATTTTTGTTTGGAGTTTGGGTAATGAAACCCATAGTACTATTGCTCCAGAACTAGTGAAATTCGGAAAGAGTTTGGATGCTACACGCTTGTTCACCTCTGGAGCGGGGAATAGTGAGGACATGGAAATTATTGGCGTTAATGGGGGTTCTGAAACAAAAAGATTCATTGAAAGCAAAACCTTTGACAAGCCGTTCATTTCTACCGAAGCACCCCATACATGGCAAACACGTGGATATTACAGAACACAAACATGGTGGCGCGACAACGAATTACCAGGCACCTATCCCTTGCCAGATTTAACGGAAAAGGAAATTTTCTTTTATGAAGGTATCAACCCTAAAAATTGGAAAAATAGAAAGCAAAGTTTCAATTCATCATACGATAATGCTACCGTTAGAGTATCTGCAAGAAAATATTGGGAAGTAGTACGCGATTTACCTTGGCATAGCGGCCATTTCCGCTGGACAGGTTTTGATTATTATGGAGAAGCAGGTTTGGCACACGGAGGTTTACCGTTTAATTTATTCATGGGTGGTGCTTTGGATGTAGCAGGATTCAAAAAGGATTTGTTCTATTTCTACCAAAGTCAATGGACCAAAGAAACCATGTTGCATATGCTACCAAGTTGGACACACCCTAGAATGAAAAAAAGTAATGTAGTGCCAGTTTGGGTGTATTCAAATGCAGATGAAGTTGAATTATTTCTCAATGGCAAATCTTTAGGTAAGGATAAACCGGGAACCGTTTGGAACGAAATGCAATGCGAATGGATGGTACCCTACCAAGAAGGAACACTGGAAGCCATAGCGTACAATAAAGGAAAAGAGGTGAAGCGCATATCTTTAAACACAAGCGGCCAACCTTCAAAATTAAAAACTACAATACATAAATTAGATGCTGAAGGTGGTTTTAATTCGAGTTATATAGTAACCTCAGAAGGTTTGGATGCCAACGGCAATTTATTTCCATATGCAGAAAACAACGTATATTATAATGTATTGGGCAATTTAGAAAAAGTATCGATTGAAAACGGAAACCCTATAGATCCAACAAGTCGTACCAAAGCAGATTATAGGAGTATGTTTTTTGGAAAAGTAAGATTGTTTCTAGAAGAAAAACAAAATGCCCAAGAGGGTTCCCTTATTACTGGAGGCATTTTAGGCGATAAAGCACTGTATTTATCCAACCAAGTTTCCATTATCGCCGAAGAAATTCCAATCCTTGGTAAAATCAATAATGCCAAACTCGAAATACTTTATACTACCAATGGCACTGACCCAGAGACTAGTGGGATTCCATATCAAAAACCATTTGAAGTTACTGATGATACTACGGTTAAAGCTCTAGTAAAACAAAATGGAGAAGTCGTATTAACCATGCAAGAGACTTTTGGTAAGAATGAAGGGCTATTTTGGGGTGATAAACATTCAGAAGATATGTGGATCGGGAGAGGCATCAATATCGCTGCCGAAGAAGCGCTTCTTGAAGGAGATGCAAGAGCTGATAATGGTGCTAGAAGGTATAAAGGTAGTGGATTTGTAAAATTCGATGGAAAAGAAGGCGCAATAACGTGGTATCAAGAAAACGATGGTGAGGTTGGTGATTATAGCATTCGGTTCAGATATATGCACAACAATACAGATCAACTGCATCCAATGAAATTATTCGTAAATGACCAATACATCAGAACACTGGAGTTTCATCCAACAGGGGGTTGGGAAAAAGAATGGAAATTTGTGCCAACCATTATTACCCTTAACGCTGGAGCAAATAACATTCAATTAAAGACTACTGGCAAAAGTGGACCTTTTATTGATGAATTGTACATTGACTAAATACCGATAATACACTACAGATATATTCTGGATTTTGGATTTCTAAATAGTATAACTTGAACTTTTAACACCATACAGTACAGGATACTTCAACAAGGGTAATAAAGTATTTTAGTTGACCAGGATTTTGTAGTATGCGAAACTTCATAGCTAGTTTTATTTTACCGTTCATCTTACTCCTTTCTTGCCAAACGGAGAAAAAGGAAACATCCAACCTAGAAGATGAATTCAAAAATCCTCCAGAGGCATCTAGACCTAGAACATGGATGCACGCTATGAGCGGAAATATGACCAAAGCCGGGATTACGAAAGATTTAGAAGCAATGGCAGAAGTTCGCCTCGGAGGCTTGTTGTTGTTCAATATCACACAGGGTATACCCAATGGCCCTATCAAATACAATTCTCCCGAACATCATGAGATGATTTCACATGCAGCAAAGGAAGCTGAACGATTGGGACTTACCTTTGGAGTGCACAATTGTGATGGGTGGTCTGCCAGTGGTGGCCCATGGATTACCCCCGAAGAATCCATGAAAATGGTAGTTTGGAGTGAAACGCAAGTATCTGGTGGAGACATTGAATTGGTACTTGAAAAACCAACGGAACGAGAAGATTTTTATAAAGATATTGCTGTAATCGCCTATCCAGCTTTGGAATCCGAACTCGATGATGCCACCAACACGCCCACCCTAACTTCTTCAGATAAACGCCTTGATATTTCAATTGTTTCAGACGGCAAGGTTGATGATGTATCCGAATTAGGTGCCAAAAACAATAAGAATCCTTGGTTACAATTTAACTACCAGTATCCAAAGACTATACGTTCAGTTAAGATTGTCTTCAATGACAGACATGCAACAGCTATTTTACAGACCAGTGACGATGGTATAAATTTTAAGGATGTAAGAGATTTGTTCAAAGTCCGAACCGGAAAAGGGGAATGGGCCATCAACGATCATTTTGAAGGTATTACATCAAAGTATTTTAGATTACAGTTCAACCAATCAATCAAACTAAAAGAGGCGCAGCTCACTAGCACCTATTTCATAAACAACCCTTTAGGCAGAACTTCGATTGCCCGAACAGAAGACCATCAATTGGATGCGATTGGCAATGCAGAAGATAAAATGATCATCACCAAAGAGGACATCAAGGATTTAAGCAAAAACATGACCGAAGCCGGAATATTGAAAGCAACTCTACCCAGAGGAAGCTGGACTATCTTACGTTTCGGGTATACCTCTACAGGTGCCTTCAACAATCCTGCATCTGACGAGGGTCGTGGATTGGAGGTAGATAAATTATGTCGGGCGCCTTTTAAAAAACACTACGACGCCTTTATCAAGAAAGTGGTTGAAAATGCTGATGGGTTAGCGCCTAATGCTTTAAAGTATGCTGAAATCGACAGCTATGAAATGGGAGGGCAAAACTGGACAGAGGGTTTTGCTGAAATATTTTCAAATAAAAAAGGATATGACTTCATCTTCAAACTACCTCTAGTTGCAGGGCGTTTCATAGAAAGTCCAGAAGCCTCTGAAGCCGTTCTTTATGACTATCGTCAAGTCATAACCAACTTAATGACCAAAAACTATTTTCAATACTTTACCGAACTCTGTAATGCTGATGGTCTGGAAAGCTATATTGAACCTTATGGATTTGGCCCTTTAAATGATTTGGACGTCGGTGGCGTAACCGATATCCCCATGGGCGAATTTTGGATGAATAGACCTATTACCCAGACCGCATCCGCGGTTTCCTCTGCCCATATTTATGGGAAACCTGTGATTTCTGCAGAATCGTTTACCTCAAGGCCAGAAATCAACTGGAAAGGTCACCCGGCAATGGCCAAAACGTCAGGTGACTTGGCTTGGACCTATGGTATTAATGAGTTTATGTTTCATCGTTTTGCGCATCAAGCCAACACTCATGCCGAACCTGGCATGACCATGAACCGTTGGGGCTTTCATTTTGACCGTACCCAAACCTGGTGGAAAAACGCAGGAGCTGCTTGGTTTGATTATATCGCTCGTGGTTCTCATATGCTTCGGCAAGGCGTACCAGTTTCCGATATGTTGGTCTATGTGGGTGAAGGAACCCCAAATTCTTCCTATTACAGAACAGATTTTAATCCCGTGATTCCAAAACAAATCAATTTTGACAATGTCAACACCGATGTACTTCGCAACCGATTAAAAATTGAAAATGGCGAATTAAAACTTCCGGAGGGAACCACCTACAAAATATTGGTGTTGAAAAATAGTGAGACACTTTCTCTGCCAACACTAAAGCGAATCCTTGAAATTGCAAAAAGCGGGGTTCCCATTTTCGGTGATAGACCGAAAAAGTTATCCGGATATCAAGCATCAGCAGAATCAAAAAAGCAGTTTGAGCAATTGGCCAAGGAATTGGCACCTTTGATAGGTGATATAGATGATTGGAAAAAAGTAATGGAAACTGCCAAAGTAGAGCCAGATTTGGACATTCTCAATGGTGATGCGGTAGATTACGTCCATAGAAAAACAAATGAAGAGGATATTTACTTCTTTTTTAATGCCGATACCATTGGCACCAAAACGTTCAGGACCTCTTTTAGGGTAGCAAATAAAATTCCTGAACTATGGAATCCCATGGATGGTAGCATTACCAAAATGGCACAGTTCAAAAATGAAGGAAATAGTACAGTTACAGATATTGAGTTGAATACAGGCGAATCGGTATTCGTAGTTTTCCGTGAAGAAGCTTCCGATATTGAATCGATACATACACCTGTAGATGATGTATTATTTACGTTATCCAAGGAAAATAAACTACAAGCCAATACAGCTACAATCGGTAATTACGACGTGCAATTATCATCAGGAAAAACATGGGAGGTTTCAATAAAAAATATTCCTGAACCCATTGATATTTCAAAAAATTGGGAAGTAGCGTTCCAGAAAGACCATGGTTATGGGGGGACTGTACAATTTGAATCTTTAGTGGACTGGAGCAAACATGAAATAGACTCCATCAACTATTATAGCGGTACCGCTACGTATGTCAAAGATTTCAATTTGACCAAAGACCAGATTGAAGCGAATACTAACGTAACCTTAGATTTGGGAACGGTCCATATCGCTGCAGAAGTTATCATCAATGGAAAAAAAGTTGCTGTTTCGTGGATGCCACCTTTCCAGTTGGATATTACCGATTTTGTTCAGGTTGGAGACAACACGCTAGAAATTCAGCTTACCAATCTATGGAGCAACTGTTTGATTGGTGATGAACGCTATCCCCCAAATGATGGTGGGTATCAACTAGGGCAGCATAGAGCGACATCCTTGACGATGCCAGAATGGTACACCAACAATGAACCTAGGCCCCCGGGAAAAAGAACAACTTTCACCACAGCGCCCTTTTATAAGAAAGATGATCCATTAGTTCCTTCAGGATTGATAGGGCCCGTACAAATCCATTTCTCAAAGACAATAACGAAATCTTCAAACTAAGCAAATGAATTACTTGCACTTTAAATTATGGGTTATGTTAATCTTCATAGCTTCTTGTAATGAAAAAGAGCAAGAAGAACCGGAAAATGCAGCAAATCCTAGCCCTACCGTTGATCAACTGACCTATGTGGAAAAAGACGGTATTGTCAGTGTCGAATTCGAAACCGTTGAAGGAACGATTGAGTGGGAACGAGGAGCAACCCTGGAAGGCTTTGATGGTGAAGGCTATCTGATTTGGAACAAGGAAGATAACTTCACGACACCAGGTATTGGAACATTGACCTATAAAATAAATATCACTACCCCTGGAACGTATCAGTTTGTCTGGCGTTCAAGAATTTCTGAGGGCAATAGTATTTCAGAAGCCAATGATTCTTGGCTTCGATTTGGGGATGCAGCAGGTTTTTTTGGGCAAAGGGAAGGTAGCACGGTATATCCCAAGGGTACTGGTAAAACTCCTAATCCCGAAGGAAATAGTGCAGATGGTTGGTTTAAAATTTATATGAACAGAGTAGATGAATGGTTTTGGCGTTCCAATACCAGTGATAACGACCCGCATGATATTTTTGTGACGTTTGAAACTGCGGGCATATATACGATGGAGGTTTCCGGAAGGTCAAGATTCCATGGATTGGACAGGTTTGTGTTGGTTATAGAAGGAAAGACATTATCGGAAGCTAAAAATGCGGAAAGAAGTGAAATTGTTCGACCCTAAAATGGTAGAATCGATATGCAAAACAAAAAAAATACACTCCTTTTTTCATTATTCCTGATGGGCTTAATCGCTACAGGGCAAAATCCTATCGTCCCAAATAAAGGGCTTAATGACCCACACGTGCATATATTTAACGACACCGCATATGTGTATGCATCACATGATAAATCTATGGAGAACAAAAAGTTTATTATGGAAGATTGGTGGGTATGGTCATCTCCCGACCTGATCAACTGGACCCGCAGAAATACCTTAAAACCTGAAGAAACATATATCGGAAAGCCCTTTGAAGGATGTTGGGCTACCGATGTTGGCTACAGAAACGGAAAATACTATTGGTATTTTTCAGAACGTAATCAACAAACTGGGGTTATGGTTGCCGATTCACCAACGGGCCCGTGGTCAGACCCCCTTGGAGAACCATTTTTGAAAGAAGACCTTACCCCTACAGATGAATATGATATGGCCATTTTTGAAGAAGATGGGGAACATTACATCATCTTTGGTGTTTGGGACTATTACATCGCCAAGCTCAACTACGATATGATAAGCTTGGCTGAAATACCCAAGAAAATTGAAATCAATAATCCGAGGGGACCTTATAACCAAGACGGCAAGAACACTGAAAAACTAACCGACGACAAACCTTTTGTTCACAAGTATAAAGACAAGTATTATCTGTCGTGGGGTTGTTTTTATGCCATATCCGATAATCTATATGGGCCTTACGATTACAAGGATACCGTTATCAAACAGGAGAGCTTCGCAGAAGGCTATGATGCTCCTACCTGGCCCAATGGATTTCTCCAAGGCAGGCATGGTTCGTTCTTTGAGTGGCACAACCAATGGTATTATACGTATTGCGATATAAGCCAAACTGGTAACCGATGGTTTAGGGACACTTTCATTAGCTATGTACATTATAAAGACAATGGCGAAATCGCTACAATCCGTGTAGATGGCATTGGTGTCGCAAATTATAACGCCGATCAACCTGTAATTGAAGCTGAGGATTACTTTAAAATGAAAGGCATGGCAAAAAAAAAATATGGAGAAAATGGATTTATCGTTGCTACAAATGCTAAAAAGAGCTATTTGAATTTTCCGAACATCAAAAAAGTTGACGGCTATTCAGGTATGATGTTCTTTATCCATTCAACCGAAGGAGGAGAATTTTCCATTGAAATTCGAAGGGATAAATTGGATGGCGAGGTACTGGTTTCCAAAGATATTCAGATTACAACTTCAGAGAAAAAATTTACACCGATTTCAATACCTATTGCCAATGGATTTGAAGAAACGGAGAACCTATACTTTTTGATTCATCAGAAAAGTGGTGAAGCACTTGAAATTGACAATTTTAAATTTTATAAATAACGATAATACACATGAAATACCGTTTTCTATTTTATCTATTGCTTTTGGCTATTGGCACAAGTGCCCAAAAGAACAAAATGCCTTATCAAAACACGTCTCTTTCTATTGAAGTACGTGTTGAAGATTTGTTGCCTAGAATGTCATTGGAAGAAAAAGTAGCACAGATGCGCATTTTTCATGCTAATATTGGTGTGAAATCAGATGAAAAAGGGAAACTGGAATTATCTGAAAAGGTTATTGAAAAATTAAAACTCGGTATAGCCGGAATTAAAAATCCTGGGGAACATATTTCGCCATTGGCGGCAGCTAAATTGAACAATGAGCTTCAGAAATACATCATTAAAAGCAATCGATGGGGCATCCCAGCGTTGTTCGTAACCGAATCCTACAATGGTGTAGATGCAGCGGGTTGCACCAAATTTGGTCGTCCGATAACCTCAGCGGCTTCCTTTAATCCAGAACTCGTTAATCGAATTTGGGATGTAGTCGGTAAAGAAGCCCGTTTGCGCGGCATGCATATGTGCCACTCCCCCGAAGCCGATATCGTAAGAGACCCAAGGTTTGGCCGTATGTCGGAAGCGTTTGGGGAGGACACCTATTTGACCACTCAAATGGTTGTCAATGCCATAAAAGGTGTTCAAGGCGACTATGAAGGCCTTGGTAATGGAACCCATATTGGAGCGGTTGCAAAGCACTTTGCTGGTTACGGACAAGTACTTGGCGGATCCAATTTCGCAGCAGTAGAAATTTCGCCAAGGACCCTTATCGATGAAATTTACCCACCTTTTGAAGCAGCTGTAAAAGAAGCACGCACTTTGGGAATCATGGCCTCTCATGGTGATCTGAACGGTGTTGCCAGTCACGGTAACCCAGAACTATTGACAGGCGTTTTGAGAGACCAATGGGGCTTTGATGGCTACGTCGTATCCGATTCCAATGATATTGCAAGGCTCTACTATTTTATGAAAGTTGCTGAAAGTCCAGAAGCCGCAGCCTTAATGGGATTAGTCGCTGGAATAGATATTGACCTGTATGCGGAAGATTCCTATGCTTACTTACCCGAAATGGTCAAAAAAGATCCCAGTATTGAAAAAATGATAGACCGTTCCGTGAAACGGGTACTACGCACAAAAATGATTTTAGGACTTTTTGATAACCCGTATGTTGATATTAAAAAAGTTGAAGAAGAAGTGCGTTCCGAAGCTTCTTTAGCTTTGGCACAAGAGGCCGATTTGGAATCTATCATCCTTTTAAAAAATGAAGGCAGTATACTGCCACTTAAAAAGGAAAACCAAAAAATAGCTTTGTTGGGTCCGTTATTGGACGAAGGTACCAAGGCTGCTTTTAAAGAGGTGGCAGAAAGCACTGTTACTTTTGTTGCGGAACAGGGTTTTGAATTGACCGATGGGAATACAAGTGTACCAAAAATACGTTCTACCACACCTGAAGAACTGGACAAGCTTTTGGATATAGCAAAACAATCGGACGTGGTAATCCTGTTTTTGGGTGGGGATGAATTCACCTCTAAAGAAGCTTACTTTAATAATGCATTGGGTGATCGTGCCACAATTGAGCCTGTTGGTGCTCAAGACGAATTGGTAAAACGGGTAAAAGCATTGGGCAAACCAGTTATTGTTGTTTTAAAACATCGCAGAACACTTTCAATCAATACAATTTCAGAAAAAGCCGATGCTATTTTAGACGGTTGGGATTTGAGTGAATTTGGGGATGCTTCTATGGCCAAAATCATTTTTGGGGAAGTTTCCCCATCTGGTAAATCACCTGTAACCGTACCGCGTTCTATCGGTCAACTACCCTTTCATTACAGCATGAAGGAAATCAACAATAAAAAAGGCTATTTGTTTTTAGAAGATGGTCCCTTATATCCTTTTGGTTTTGGTTTGAGCTATGGAAAATTTGCTTACAGTAACCTTAGTCTTTCTTCGGAAACAATGACATCAACTTCAGAAATTACGGTTAACGTTCAAGTCACCAATATAGGTAAAATGAAAGCCAAAGAGGTGGTGCAACTCTATCTTAAAGATGAGATAGGTTCTGTGACACGACCTGACAAAGAGTTAAAAGGATTTGAGAAAATTGAGCTCAATCCAGGTGAATCAAAAACAGTGACCTTCTCCATTGTACCCAAAATGCTGGAATTCACAGGGCTAAAAATGAAGAAAATTTTAGAACCAGGTGACTACAGCGTCATGGTGGGAACTTCTTCAAAAGAAAATCTAACTGCAAAATTTAGATTGGAAAAATGAGTATGGGTCGACAACTAAAAATAGGGAATTGTAAGTTAAAAGTTTTGACTTTGATAATTACCTGTATGCTTATAGTAAGCAATAAGCTACTTGCCCAATCACCAGAGCGTCCTTTGATTTGGGTAAAACCAGCTGATAAAACTGAAATTTTACAAAAAATTAAAGATTACCCTCAAGTAAAGCAGTACTATAAAAAATTCCAGAAAAGGGTTGAAAAAGATATCGCACAGTATCAAAAAGATAAAGAACGTTACGTATTCCAACTACCATGGAATTTGGATTTAAATAAAGCCAAAAACTACCCTCCCTTTAAAACATACATCTCTTTTAATGGAAAGGACAGACAGGAACAAGACATAATGATGCATTATTTGCAAACTGCTGTAGATTGTGGTGTACTTTATTTTTTGACGGAAGAAGAATCGTATGCAGAATACGCAGCTACCATACTTCATACGTTTGTCAATGGCCTGCTTCAACTCCCCATAAAAAAAGAATATCACAATGCAGGCTGGGTTTACACCAGAGATCATCTTCGCGAGGCAAGGGAAATAGGAGCACAATTGCCCATTATTTATGATTTTGTGCATTCTTACTTAAAACCAGGTGGGAAAGTGTATGATTTAGCAGCGTCTGAAATGGTACTTTTTGATTTTTCAAGTGGCCAAAAGGTATTTCGAACTTATGTTGACCTCGCACTTGAACGAGGGATTATAAACTGTAATTGGCCCATATTGGAATCTCCAAGTTTGGTAGGCAACATCTTGGCCTTGGATAATGAACAAGAACGTGAAGAACTACTACCCTATTTTTTAACAAAAAATACCAGACGCCAAGATGCTTTCGAAAAGATAAGCACCCACTATCTTGATTATGGTGGGGATTGGCCCGAGAGCATCAATTATTCAAACGGAGTAAATCGGTTTTTGACGTATTTGATGACAATCATGGTCAAATATCGACCTTCATTACAATTGGGCAAGAACAATTCCCATATTTTAGAGGCACTGCCCAAAGATTATTTTCTGACTTATCCCAATAAAACAGAAACGCTCAGCTTTGGTGACGGCCATCGCCAATATCGTCCCAATCATCATGCCTATGAAACTGCTTATCATCTAGCTAAACTTGAAAAACTAGAAATATTACAAGATAAATTTGGCTCACTTATCAATAGTGCTGTTGCCAATGAAAAGTATAAGAGATTTCAATTAAAGGAGCGAAGTTATAGTGCCACATATTATGGTGAACCCACTAAGTTACTTTGGTTTGAACCTAGCATTGAGGGTAGCGTTAAAGACTATCCCTTGCCTACAATAGACGAGTTACCTTTTGCCGGTATTGTTTTGCAACGAAATCTGAGTGAAACCAATAATCCCAAAGACGGCCTAATGAGTTTTGTTGGCGGGGGTCATTACGTTCATGGGCACGCTACCGGAATGTTCATGGAATTATATGGCAAAGGTTTCGTACTAGGTAATAAAGCGGGCCGTAGCACATACCGAACCGAAATCCATGAAAATTACTATCGGATTTTTGCTTCTAACAATACCGTGGTGGTCAATGGTGCTTCTGAAGGTAAAGGTGGCTGGGCCGGATTGGAAATTAATACAGTAGCAAAAATTGCCGTTGAACCTAGGCCAGAAAAAAAACCTGTATCACCATTTCATTCATTTTCAATGACAAGTTTTAAAGATGATAAAGGCGATAATGCAGAAGCAATACAGGAACGGACTATGGGTATTGTGAGAACTTCACCCACTACCGGATATTATATCGATGTGTTCCGTTCCAAATCTGAGTTACCTAATGAATTCCATGATTACATTTACCACAACATTGGGGAATCTCTTCAATTAAAACATAGCAAAGGAGAACTAACCTTAACTTCTGACCCCAATCGATATTCAAATTCCAAAAACAAACCTTGGACAAATAACAAAGAAGCTCGCCACCCTGGTTGGCATTATTTCAAAGAAATTAAGTCTAGTGATACATTTAAAGAAAATGTTACTGCGGTATTCAAAGCGGAAAAACTTGCCAAAACATCTATTGGTATGAAGGCTTTCATCATGGGTAATGAAAATAGAACCTACACCAAAACCATGGCACCACCCACTTTAGAAGGTCCTAAAGTGTATCGTGATGCAAAGACCCCTACTCTGGTCGTTCGGCAAAATGGTGAGGCATGGCATAATCCATTTGCAGTAATCTATGAGCCCATCAGCAACAATCAGAGCCATCTTACATCGGTAATTAAAATAGAGCGTGATGGTATATTCAAAGGTTTTCAAGTTACAAGTGAATCTTCCAGGGGACCCTTAAAACAATACATTATCATTCAAGAATCTCCATTGGATATGTATACGGATTCAGAGCAAAAACTATCGTTTACCGGGCGCTATGCTGTTATCACCCTAGATGAACGTAACAACTTATTTTCAACTTATATAGGTGATGGCAGTGCTTTGAATTATGGGAATTTAAGCGTCAAAGTTGAAAAAGAAGAAACAGCCGCAGTGTTTATCTCTTTTGAAGATGGTGAACCCAAGGTCAGTACAACCAAAAAAATCATACTTAAGTCAGGAGCAAATCATATGAAGCCATATACTCCAACACACCATAACTAATACTATTTTAACACAGCACAATGAAAAGCAAACTATTACAAAGCAAGGGCACAGCACTAATTTTATTTTTAGCCTGTTCGACGCTCTTGGCACAAAACACCTTGGATAAGGTGCAAATTGAAAAAGCCATGGTAAAAGCCTTAGAATGGCAAGAAGCACATCCAATTTTTGCATTGGCGCCAACAGACTGGACCAACGGGGCATATTATGTTGGGGTAAGTAAAGCCCATCAGGCAACAAAGAATCCCATTTTTTTAGCTGCTTTAAAAACGATGGGGTATTACAATGAATGGAAACCACTATACCGCACATATCATGCTGATGATGTCGCCATTTCGTATATGTATCTCTATGCCAATTCTACAAGGAAGAACTTAGTCGACCTTGAACCAACAAAAGTATTTTTGGACACGCACCTCTACGAACCAAACCCATGGAAAGATGGAACAGACAAGCAAGAATTCAAAAAGATTCTTTGGTGGTGGTGTGATGCGCTCTTTATGGCTCCGCCTGTAATTACGGTTTATGCCAAACAAACTGGAGAACAAAAATACTTAGATGCCATGCACAAGTATTACATGGAAACCTATGACCTATTATACGATAAAGAGGAAAAACTTTTTGCCAGGGATACCCGTTTTCAATGGGGTGTAAATGATGAGGATTTAAAAGAACCAAATGGCAAGAAAATATTCTGGGCCCGAGGAAATGGATGGGTACTTGGTGGCCTAGCTTTAATACTAACCGATTTACCAAAAGAGTATGAGCATTATTATTTCTACCTGAATCTTTACAAGGAAATGGCAGCCCGAATTTTATCATTACAACAAGATGATGGATTATGGCGAACCAGTCTGTTGTCACCGGAATCGTTTGACCATGGTGAAGTAAGCGCAAGTGGGTTTTACACCTATGCTTTGGCATGGGGGGTGAACAATGGCATTCTTGATGAAACCAAATATACCCCGAAGGTAAAACAAGCCTGGAAGGCTTTGGTAGCATGTCAACATGAAAATGGCATGGTTGGTTGGGTGCAGGATATTGGTGCTAGTCCAGAACCTGCAACCAAGGATAGCTGGCAAAACTACGGTACTGGAGCTTTTTTATTGGCAGGAAGTGAGTTATTAAAATTAGAATAGGCCATATGTATATCAACTCATTTAAATCAGCAGTTTTAGTGGTCTTTTTTGTAACCGTCTATACTTTTGGGCAGGATTATACAGCAGAAAATAAAAATGATGCCAAAGAAACCAGCATCCCGGAAACAAATACCATTCCTGTTATAAGCAGTACGCTGACCAACCTCAACTATAACAAGTTATTATTGGTAAAGCAGGCAATTAAAAATGAATCGGAAACGTATCTGCCAGCCTACAAAAAATTAATCGAAGCTGCAGATAAGGCATTAGAAGAAGGCCCGTTTTCTGTAATGCAAAAGAAGAAAGTGGCAGCCAGTGGCGATAAGCATGATTATTTGAGCTTGGCACCATATTGGTGGCCAGATCCGGAAAAAACGGACGGACTTCCATGGATCAGAAAAGACGGTGAAGTCAACCCGGTCACTACAGGGGAGAATGTAGATAAAACTGCCAAGAACAAAATGTTCAATAACGTAAGTAGCTTTTCATTAGCATACTTCTTTTCTGATGATGAAAAATATGCCGATAAAATTAAAGAACTGCTAAAGGTCTGGTTTGTGGATGAGGCCACTAGAATGAATCCAAACTTAAATCATGCCCAAGGCATACCCGGCGAGAATACGGGAAGGGGTTTTGGTATTATAGAATTCTCAGGTGTCGTTAATATCCTGACTGCCATAGAGATTTTAGAACTAAATCAATTGCTAGAATCTGACTTGAATAACGCCCTTAAAAAATGGATGCACGAGTATCTCAAATGGCTACAGACCAGCGAATTTGGACTTTTTGAAAAATCTAGAACCAATAATCACGGTACATTATACGACGTACAAGAAGTAGCGCTGTTGCTATTCTTCGATAAAACAGCTGAAGCAAAGACTGTTTTGGAAAGTGTTTTTGAAAAAAGAATTGCACAGCATATCGAAGCTGATGGAAGTCAACCTCATGAGCTTAAACGAACAAAGGCACTTACTTATAGTATTCTAAATTTATCAGGACTTACAAAGCTTGCATTTTATGGAAGAAAAGAGGGAGTCAATGTAGATTTATGGAACCAAAAATCACCTGATGGGGATATGCAAAAAGCCTATGACTATCTTTATCCATACCTAAATAAAGAAAACAGTTGGCCTTATGAGCAGCTAGGTGATATGGACAAAGCCATAGAACGATTACGAAGAATGTTTGTAACTTCAGGCAGTATGTTAAGCATTGAAAAATACTGCCAAATAGCTTCTGAACTTAAAGGAAGTGACAACTTACAACAACTTACACATCCTTGCATACCGTAATGGATTAAGATAAATATTGGACAAAATCAAAAAAATCAAACATGAAAAAACAGGAGAAAACCAATAGCAATACCAAGGCATCAATCTCCAGGAGAAAATTCATCAGAAATACTGCGTTGACCGCAGGTTTAATCTCTATTGTGCCAAGACATGTTTTAGGTAGAGGTTTTACGGCCCCAAACGATAAAATCAATTTGGGATACATTGGCCTCGGGAAACAAGGCGGAATTCTCGCGAATAAATTTCTGAGCAATACCCAAGCACAAATTGTCGCTGGTACAGACGTGTGGATACCAAAACAAAAATGGTTTAAAGGCTTGGTCGAGGGTTATTATGCAGAAAAAAGAAATGTTTCAGGCTATAAAGGAGTGACCACTTATTTGAACTATGAAGAACTTTTGCAGCAAAAGGGTTTAGATGCAGTAGTTATTTCCACTCCGGACCATTGGCATGCCAAACAAGCCATTGATTCCATGAAATTAGGTAAAGATGTGTATTGTGAAAAACCCATGACCAACACTATTAAAGATGGCAGGGACATGGTGGATGCACTACAAAAATATGATAGTGTACTACAGGTTGGCAGTATGCAACGATCATGGGCCAAATTTAAAAAAGCCCATGAAATAGTATCCTCGGGAAAACTGGGGGAAATTAAAAAAGTATTGGTCAATGTTGGGGATCCCTATCGTAATTATGACTTGCCAGCAGAACCCACGCCAGAAGGGATAGATTGGAATTTATGGTGTGGGCCGGCACCACTGCTGACCTATCATCATACCATTGCGCCTGAAGTCGTGAAGTCCTACCCGGATTGGCGGGAGTTTAAAGAGATTGGCGGTGGAAGACTAGCAGATTGGGGCACGCACATGTTCGATATTGCCCAATGGTGTTTAGGCATGGACAACACGGGTCCCGTATCTTTTATTCCTCCTAAAGACCCTAATGCTGTAAGGGGTTTGCAAATGCTCTATGAAAATGGTGTAGAACTGGTGCATGAAGATTTTGGCAGAAGCTGGGCCGTTCGTTTTATAGGTAGCGAAGGAACTTTGGATGTGAGCAGAAGCTTTATCGAAACTACGCCTAAGAACATACTAATGCCCAATGGAGATGACCCTAAAGGCTTGTTCAATGAACAAGGCAATCATTATCAAAACTGGTTGGATGCCATAAAAAGCAGAAAGCAACCTATATGTGACGTGGAAACAGGACATCGTTCTGCATCCATTTGTCATATTGCCAATATCGCTTATGAACTCAATAGACCGTTACAATGGAATCCACATAAAGAGAAGTTTATTGGAGACTCTGAAGCGAATAAAATGAGAAAACGTAAAAAAAGAAAATATTGATTCAATATGAAGTTTTTAAGTGGATGTAGTGTTGTATTTCTTTTATTGTGCCTTTTTGGCTGCAATGAGCAGAAACCCACTGCAAAAAAAATTGATGAAAAACAAGAAAGTAGTGAAAGGGCCGTAATGGTAAACGACACCTATTACCATTACAGTATTTGGTGGGCCTTTGTCAATAAAGTTTTTGATGCGGACCTTTCTGTGGAAACCTTAAAAACGAAGGGTGACACAGGACTTGGCTCTTTCAACCTACTTGATGGTGAAATGGTGATGATTGATGGAATCGCTTATCGTATTCGAGAAGATGGCACCATTAGTGAAGGAGCGGATTCGGATACCATCGTATATGCAAACGCAGCTTTTTTCAATGAAGAAATCACGGTTGAATTAAAAAATCAACCGATTACTGACATCGAGCTTTTAAAATCAAAACTTTTAGAAGCCCTTCCCTCTAAGAATTTCTTCTACGTATTCAAAATTAATGGAGTTTTTGACTACATGAAATGTGGTGGACTCAAAAAGCAAGAACCTCCCTTTGACGAAGGACTTGACGTGCTTATCCCCAATAGGCCTATTTTTGAAGGCAATGACGTTTCTGGAACCATTGTTGGTTTTTATTGCCCTGATTTCATCGGAAATATCAACGTAAAAGGATTTCATTTTCATTTTATTTCTGAAGATAAAAAGCTTGGTGGCCATGTTATGGATTTTAAATCCTCCAATATCCTAAACGTTGGTATTGATAAAAAGACCGATTACCATTTTGTGCTTCCGGATAATACTGACTTTGAAAATGTGAGTTTGGAAAAAGAATTCCAATACAAGAAGAACTAAAAACTGCTCTGAGTAAGCTGACAAAATCTATGGAATGCAACGACTAGCCTTTAAAATGAAATTAAATCCTGGTCAAAAGGATGTTTATATAAAAAGACACAATGAATTGTGGCCAGAGTTAAAAAAAATTCTTAAGGATTCAGGAGTAAGTGAGTATTCTATTTTTTTGGATGAAGAAACTCATACACTCTTTGCCTTTCAAAAGGTTTCAAGTCAAGAGGGATCACAAGAACTTTCAAACAATCCCATCGTGAAAAAATGGTGGGCCTTTATGGCGGACATTATGGAAACCAATCCGGATAACTCCCCAATTTCCTATCCGTTAGAAGAAGTTTTCTATATGAAGTGAAACACATATTGCCATCAAATCATTATCAAAAGCACTAAGGATAAAGTATTGTTTTACAGGATGGGGCAGGATACCTATTCAGTTAATATTCCATTAATTGTAGTATTTAACCTATAAAACCCCATGTCATGAAAAGAATTACTTTCCGTTATGCGGCTTGGTCCGTACTCGCTTTTTTATGTATAGAGATGTCTATGGCTCAAGTACTTTGGTACGGTGACCCAAATGAAGATGTACGAACCGTGTTTAGAAGATTAGATCCCAATGGAAATAGCAATCCATCCGGAAGCCAATGCGTTGATGACCCCAACAATCCACCTACCGTATCCACTCCCACCGATTCCGATTTTGGTAAATACTGGCGGATTACAAAGCCAACATCTAGAAAGAGGGCTGAATTTGCACGTACCAACGGTTTTATACCCCAAGAAGGCCAGACATACTATATCGGATGGCGATGGAGAATTAATTCAACCCCAAATTTGGATGATGGGATAGCCGTATTTCAATGGAAAACCGACCCAGGAGGAAATACAAACTCCAATAAACAAAACTATGCGTTCAATATGGGTTATGATGGCAATGAACTCACCATTAACGCTTATGGGCCTGCAGAACCCAATTGGAATCAGCCAGGGTCTATAAACCAAAGAAAAACTACAATTTGGAAAAAAAACGTATCCGAAAATAGTTGGGTAAGTCTGGTATTCAGGGTCAAAGTAGATCGGGATTTTGATAGCTCCAACAATAGATACAACGGCTTTATAGAATTCTGGTTCAACGGTTCAAAGCAAACCTTGATGAACTCAGACTTTGATGAATATCAAGTAGTATTGGCAAATGATAACAAAAGGGCATATCACAGAACCAATGATGGGTCTGAAGTCTATATGAAGTGGGGCTCTTACAATGAAAATGCTTGTGACTATCGCATTCTGACCGATTTTGATGACATGCGGGTGGCAGAAACATACAGTGAGGCCAGACCAGAGCCCGCCGGTAATACTGGTGGTTCTTCAATAGAGGGCACCTATCGGTTTAAAAATGTGGCCACTGGACAATATATGGACTCGAATGGGGCAACTGTGGCTTCAAGCAGCTCTCCCAGCGGGAGTGATAGGCTTTGGAGAGTGGTAGAATCGGCGCCAGGCTTGTACAACATAGATTCAGAATTTTCAGGGGGTAGAGGAGTTTTGGATACAAATGGAAATGGTGTAGTTGTTGGTAGTAACATAGAACCGGTGGTTACTACGGATGATAAAGAATGGAGTGTTGAATCAGTTAGTGGAAACATATACAGGCTTAAAAACAATTTTACCGGAAGAGGTTATTTGGCAGTAGATACTTCAACAGGTATTGTTGAGTATACTACTACATGGAATGGTCCTAGAGCACAATGGACTTTGGAGCCGGTAAGTACTAATCTTACAACACAACTTTTAATACCGGATAGCTTAGAGGAAGTACCATCTAATTTTAAGTTATATCCAAATCCTGTGAGTTACTCGTTACGGATTGATGATGCCCTAGAGGACATGAATACAATCAATGTGTATGATTTATCCGGTAGTAAGGTTATGTCAGAGCATGTTGAAGGCAATGGCACATATTCCCAACTTGATGTAAGCGTATTATCAAAAGGAATATATATTTTGGAAATCATAGGCAAGAACGAAACAGTGAAGAAAAAATTTGTGAAAGAATAGTTTGTAGAACAAGCACGTTACTGTTGATGCACCTATATTAATTTATAGGTGCATTTTTTATCTGAAAAACAGTATGGGTCCTTTGCTTTAAAAAAATCCAGTATAGTACAGGATGACAAATTTCTAAAAAGATGGTAACATTAAACCTATTATTGTTAAGTGTCCTATTTTGAGAATTATAGAAACAAAATCTAAATCTTATCTGAAGAACACGTTTTATCACAGTATGTGCTTTTTTTAAGGTTTAGTGTTTTTTATTGGATGTTCACTAAAAATAATATCAATACCAAAAATGACATTGCAAAGCTCTCTGATTATTGAAGAGTCCTAATTCAAGTTGATTAAAAGATAATTTTTAAATAAAATTCAATGGAACGACGGGACTTCACACAACTCTCCGCTCTAGCTAGTGTAGGATTGTTATTACCCCTACAAGCCTGCAGGAACAAAGTTAATTTAGAGCATCAAGAAAGTGGTGGATCAATACCATTTGAAGCATTAACTTTTCAACTTTTGACCACGTGGAGCGATGCCATGGTTGACACTCAAATTGATGACCCTGAAAAACCGGAAGTACACGGAGCTTTGTATTGCAAAGCTTGTAACCGAATTCATGGTCGCTGTATGGATGCCGTGTATCCTTTTTTATATATGACAGATAAAACTGGAGAGCAAAAATACTTGGATGCGGCAATCAATGTGATGAAATGGTCCGAAAACGTCTCCATGCCAGATGGCAGTTGGACAGTAGTTCCCGACCCTAAATCTTGGAGAGGCATTACCGTTTTTGGAGCAATCGCCTTAGGCGAAGCCTTACATCATCATGGACACGTCTTACCAAACGAAATTCGTGATGACTGGACACAACGTTTACAGAAAGCAGCAAAGTTTATCCATGAAAATTTCACTATAGATTACAGTCACATAAATTATGCCTTCACAGCTGTATATGGTCTTAATTTTTTGGGTCGTATGTTTAAAAATGAAGCATATATAGATCATAGTCGACAGTTGGCAGATGAAGTTCCTAATTGGCTGACAACACCCAACAAACTCATTTTCGGGGAAAACAAACCTTCCGATGAACCAAGTGTAAAAGGGTTGTTTCCGGTAGACCTCGGTTATAATGTTGAAGAAACCTTGAACGGATTGGTACAATACGCCGTTCTAGAAAAAGATGAGCAATTGTTAGAGCTGCTAACAGAGTCAATGAATGGACATCTGGAGTTTATGTTACCCGATGGTGCATGGGATAATAGCTGGGGTACACGTCAAAATAAATGGAACTATTGGGGCAGTCGAACTACAGATGGTTGCCAACCTGCATTTGCCTTGATGGCAGATAGAAACCCCGCATTCGGCACCGCTGCATTCTTAAGCACGGAGCTTTTGAAACATTGTACTGTAAATGGCTTGTTGGCCGGAGGTCTTCATTACGAATCCCACGGCATAAAACCTTGCCTGCACCACACCTTTGTACACGCGAAATCTTTGGCATTTGTTTTGGACAATACTGAGAAGCTATCGAACATTTCAAAAAAAATAGCCCTGCCCAGAAGTAAAGCCGAAGGAATAAAACATTTTCCCGAACTAGATGTTTGGTTGGCCGCAAAGGGACCATGGAGGGCTACGGTATCCTCCAACGATGTTATTTTTAAAAAACCGCATTCGCAAGCGGCGACCGGAGGCTCGCTTGCAGTTCTTTGGCACAATAAAGTAGGACCTATTTTCACAGCAAGTATGGCCGAATATATATTGGTAGAGCGTTACAACCAACAACCCCAACCAAATGGAGAGGATTTTCCCTTGACCCCAAGAATTGAGTCCAATAGAGATGGGAAATGGTATAGCAATCTGTTCGATTTAAAAGCAAAGGTTAAAACAAACGAAAAAAACAACACGCTTAACTTTGAAGTAGTAACCCAATTGACTGATAGGGAAAGAGCAATTTTACCTGATTCCAATTATCAGTTAAATTACAGCTTCAGCATAGAAAAGACGATTATTGTGGCCAAGAAAGTAAATGATACTCCGTTGGATAAAGAAGCGTCATTGGTACTTCCAATAATTTCCCCGCAACACGAACAAGTTGTCCAGGTATCAGAAAACCTTATTGAGATTCAAAAAAAAGAAGGTAAGGTTTCGGTTATGGCCAATGTTCCTCTTTCCATTGTTAAAACAAAAAAGAAACGGGTTTTCAATATGGTACCTGGCATGGAAGCCATCCTTGTAAAAGCGATCTTTGAAGAGCATACAAATGAAATTAGGTGTGAGATAACTGTTGGGTGAGTACTATCAAAGTACAAATTTGCCAGAGAGTGCAGGACAGTTTACTGTTCTGATAGTTGTATTATTGGTAATATCGTATAATTACACTTATTCCATAAATATGAAGCGCTTTTTCTATCATTTTTTACTAGTTATTTTGTTGTCCGTTTCTTGTAAGGGCCAACAAAAAGAGATTCAAAAAATTGAATCCAAACCCATGAATATCTTAATGATAGCGGTTGATGATTTAAGGCCCGAACTCAATATTTATGGGGCCAACCATATTAAGTCCCCAAATTTGGACAAGCTTGGTTCTGAAAGTGTGGTATTCGAGCGTGCCTATTGTAATATTCCCGTATGTGGAGCTTCTAGAGCTAGTATATTGACTGGGGCTCGCCCCACTAGAAATCGTTTCATTGTAGCACAAACAAAGAAAGATGAAGATTATCCCGAAGCTATTTCGTTACCGATGTTGTTAAAACAAAATGGATATCGAACAGTTTCAAACGGTAAAATATACCATCATAAAACCGATGATGCCAACGCTTGGGACGAAATCTGGCAAGCCGACCGATTATGGGATTATGCCCTTGAAGAAAGTCAAGAAATTCGAAGAAATACGCACAGGGGGCTCCCATTTGAATCAGCTGATGTGCATGATTCAGTTTATCGCGATGGTAAATTGGCTTTGAAAGTCATCGAAGATTTAAAAAAGTTTAAACGTTCGGAAGAACCTTTTTTTCTGACCATGGGCGTGGCAAAACCCCACCTTCCTTTCACAGCTCCAACAAAATATTGGAATTTATACGACCGTGAAGAAATTAAATTGCCCGAAAGTTATATCCAACCAACATCCACACCCAAAAACGCCTTTCATAAGTTTGGTGAATTACGCAATTACGAAGGAATCCCAAAAGAAGGGCATCTCCCTGAAGCTTTAGCCAAAGAATTAATTCATGGGTATTATGCTGCGGTAAGTTATATAGACGCCCAGATAGGGTTGGTACTGGACGAACTGGACAAGCTTGGTTTGGCAGAAAACACCATTGTTGTACTTTGGGGAGACCATGGATGGTTTCTTGGTGACCATCAGCTATGGTGTAAGCATTCAACATTTGAAAAGGCTTTGCGAACCCCATTATTTATTAAAGTACCTGGAAAAACAAACGGTCAGAAAACAAAAGCAATAACCGAATACGTTGATCTATACCCTACACTATGTGAGCTTATCGGCCTAGCTGTTCCAAATACTGTTGAAGGGCGTAGTGTTGTTTCCATAATTAATGGTGAGGAAAGTGATAAGAATTGGGCTGTCAGTAAATTTAAAGATGCCGTCACCTTGATAAAAGGAGATTTATTCTATACGGAATGGACGGATGACAAGGGCATTGCTTACGAGCGCATGCTATTTGACCATAGCAAAGACCCATTGGAGCTTGATAATTTAGCAGAAAAAAAAGCATATCAAGAATCAGTTGCCCAACTGGCAAAAGAATTACGGGAAAAATGGGGTAAGGATTTTTTAACAGGTACAGCTGAATCGGAAAAAAATTGATACTGTGATTTTCCTTTTTTAGTGTAGCCAATCCAATGTTTCTCAAACATATCTAAAATACCATTTCACAAAATGCAGATTTAACTTATTATTTACTCTCCATAAGTTCGCATTTGCAAACTTGAAGGATTTATAATAGCTAGCTCTTTTTGCAGTTTTGATAGTCTGCCAGTTTCCACATCTCTTTTGAAAACCACCACATTTTTGGTGAATTGATTAGCCACTAACAAAAAATTGCCAGACGGGTCAATACAAAAATTTCGAGGATGTTCGCCATAAGTCGATTCGTGTCCTACTAGAGTTAGCCTACCTTTATTCTGGTCTATTGAAAAAATGGAAATACTATCCTCTTCCGGACCACGATTAGAGGCGTAAAGAAATTTTCCATCTGGCGAAATATGAATATCAGCTGCGCGATAAAGGTCTTGTTTTTTACTATAGGACAGATACTCTTCTATATACTCCAACTTTCCATCCGCATAGGAATATGCTGTTATCATACCACTCAATTCAGCCACACCATAACCGAACTTACCATTGGGATGAAACTTAAAATGCCTTGGTCCGCTACCTGGTTTTACTGCTACATAGCCAGATTCTTTGAGTCGTAATGTATCCTCTGCGGGATAAACTACTTTGAAAACCCTTATTTTATCAGCTCCCAAATCTTGCCCGAACAAAAAATCCCCATCTGGTGAAAAATTAGTGGAATGTAAATGTGCTTCATCTTGTCTGCCCCTTACAATACTACTATCCTGAAAAGTAATGAGTTGGTGATTTTTTTGTAAACTACCGTTGGCATTTATTTTAAAGACCGATATACCAGCATCGGTATAATTTGAATTTATCAAATAATTTCCAGTAGGATGTACAGCCAAGTGGGCAGGGTTTCTACCCCCAGAATCTTGCAAATTCAATAGCTCTAGCTTACCCGTTAAGGAATCTATAGCGAATGCAGCTACTTTTCCATTGGATTGCAATTGACTTTCTAAAACGGAATACAAATGGCGACCGTCAGGCGAAATCTTCAGAAATGAGGGGTTGATGGTATTTTCTTCCTCATGTACGAGTTGTAACGCCCCAGAATTGGTGTCAAACTCATAAACATGAATTCCTTTTGCTGGTTTTCCCTCTGTAAAACTCCCTACGAACAAAAAAGTCTTTGCCGTCTTATTTGAGCAATTAATCAATAAGCCCATTAGGGGCAAAAGAATAGCAATTCTATAATTCATAAGGTAGTATATTGAACTTTGCAATTCATTTGACGTAGCCTAATTTAACCAAATCAAAGGATAGCGTATAGGCATATTGCGTATTACCTCCGGATTATCAAAATCGGCATCTAACTGGTTCCATACATCAAGGTATTCCATATTCTCTAATGAACTACCTGCAAACAATAAAAATGGATGGCGTACCGGCCAATCATCCCAATGAAGCACATCCTGTTCATAGGGCCAATCTTCTTTGTTCTTTACATAAGGATATAAAAATTCAACTCCCTTTCTTATACTTCTACCTTCGTAATCATACAAAAACATGTTGTCATTTGCATTGGAGATTACCTGGGCAATGCCTGTCATGATATCCAAATTGAACAAAGAGTATCCATAAGGCTTGGTCCTATTCAACTCTTTTGGAAATGAACCGTCTTCAGCCATTTGGCATGGCAACAAAATTTCTTTAAACTTTTCTTTTACATAGGCCTGCATAGTTTCATTCTCTGTAAATTCAGAAAAAACGGCCGCCTGTAGAAACCAACAGGCTCCGTGGTTGTTATCCTTAGCTTGTTCCGAAATTCCATAAGGGTGGGTATCCATCCATCGTAAATAATCTGCAAACCAAATCTTCAACTTGGTGATTTCTTCACCAGAAAGCAAATTAGCATCTTGTATGGCGATGATTGCCTTTACCACATCCAATAATTGAATCGTATCAATGATGCCTATGCCCCTACCCGTTACCTTACCTTTTATTGCCTGTGCATATTCTAGATTAGGGTTCATCAATGTTGCCTCATCAATAAACCATGCCTTTAAATGTGGAACCAACTGCTCTACATAATGGGTATCATCGGTAATGAGATAAGCGGACGCCAAAGCACCACATATTTGGCTAAGCCGTATCATAGCATAGCGGTGTGCCGTAAAATTATTAGGGTTGGTCATTCCATCTTTTCGAATGTAAGGTCCTTCAGGATTTTCAGGGTCGGGCCACCAATAATCACCTTCAGAATAAAAATCGTGTATTCCGCCAGCACTACGCTCGCAAGATTCAGCTGTTACCGTTACTGGTGTTGCATCGATATATTTTTCAGCCAATTTTAATATCCTTGCTTTTTCTTTATCGAAAATAGGGTCATCAAATATTTTTGGCTCTTGCTTACATCCGAGAAAGAAAAGGCATAGTAATACGATTAAATTTTTCATATCGTCTTGTTATTAAAACCTCACACCCTATTTTTCAATGGTTAGATAAGTACCCTTAAAATTTTGATTTAGGACCATTACGGTTAAATCAATCTCGGTATCATCTGGAATAATTTCTATGGATGCCTGCCCGTTTGCCATGCCAATGACCTCACTACCAGTAGGTGTTCCTTGGTTTTTAAGGGCCTTACCGCCTTCAAGGCATTGAAAATATACCTTGTCCTCATAGTCCATACATCGTAACCCATTTTCATCGACGGCCGTGGCGGTTAACAAAAAACTCCCATTTTTTAGTTTAGATGAAGAAAGCAACAGTTCTTTGGCCGAACCGTTTTTAGTATAGCGGTAAGAAATATTTAGCGTATCACTTATAGTGTTACCAGCCATTTCAGAAACAGCAATCAATTGGTTGTCACCCTCTTCAAAATCAACGTCCCAAACAAGACCTGAAGCCGGAAACTTGGTGATGTCTTTCATTTTTTTCCCCAGTTCTTTACCATTGTGGATGAGATTGACTTCATCACAGTTACTAAAAACATTGATGCTTCTTGGTTTGCCTTTTGGTCCTTGGCGTTCAGTCCAAGTTTCAGATTCTATGTAAATAAAAGGGTCTTTGGACCAATAACTTTTAAAAACATAGTATGCATCCTTTGGCTTTCCGTTTCGGTCAACCAAACCTTTTTGGTTAATGTAGGGAATATCGTTTTCTGGCCGCAAAGGTGTTCCAAAGTCCTTGAATGCCCATTGTGCATTGCCTACAAAAGTCGAGTCGGTTTCGGTTATGCGCAGATGCCAGTCAAATAAGTCAACAATATAGTTTTCGCTCCAGTCACCTATTTTGGCAATGTTGGCAACCTTGGTCTGAACTATGGCTTCTTCCCATCCTTCCGACTTTATGACTCCCTCTCCGGTAATGGGGTTCTCGGAATGTCTTCCCACATGGCTAGAACCCCCATATTCTGCATGTAAAAAATGATCGTACTGTGTCTTATAGGTCTCTATGGCCTTTTGATAACTCTTGTAGCTCCCGGAATACCAGCCCGACCAAATGGATGGAGAGAAAACATCTACGATATCTGCACCTTCATAGTATTTTCTTATCGCCGTTTTACGGGTAGGGTCCAATTTATGGGCAAGCGTATTCAACTCAGATAAAAAGGTATTCATCTTTGTAGTATCGTCGCCTCCCTCAAAATCGGGCAACCAGTACATTTCATTGCCCAATGACCAAATAATGATACTTGGGTGGTTGTTATTCTGATTAATGATTTCCGTAAGCATGTTCTTGGTATTCTTCTGCCATTTTTCCTCACCCAGACCCCCTCTGCACCAAGGAAGTTCATCCCAAACCAAAATACCAAGTTCATCGCAGGCTTTATACACTTCTGGGTCCTGGGGATAATGCGCCAAACGAACAAAGTTTGCACCCATCTCCTTAATTTGTTCCATATCCTTTCGATGCTGTTGATTTGACATTGCTGCCCCAACGCCTGCATGTTCTTCATGACGATGGGTGCCGCGGAGCAATACACGTTTACCGTTAAGATAGAATGGCCCGTTTTTCTTAAACTCAAACCAACGAAAACCTACTTTTTCCAAAACCTCATCGATAATTTCTTCCTTATTGGACAATGAAACGCTTACTTCATAAAGGTTTGGTTCCGATATATCCCACAATTGGGGGTCTTGAATATCGTTGATTGATATAGTTGTAGTTCCGCTGGTCACATTTTCCGACTTAGACATGACAACTTCTCCTTCTTGATTTTTCAATACTGCAGTAAGTTTCAAATCCGATGCTTGCTCCATTCCTTCCAAGGGAACTTCAATTTGTAATGAAGCTCTTTCCTGGGATACTTCTGGGGTGGTCAATTTTACGTTCCCAATTGAAATTTTAGGTTTGGTAATCAGCCAAACATCCCTTGTAATACCTCCGTAGATGAAAAAGTCACTCTTTTGGGACGGAATTATATCTCTATTGTAACTATTGTCCACACGCACATAAACGCTATTCTTGCCTTTTTTTAAGTGTTTTGAAAAGTCAATTTCAAAACCAATATAACCGCCAACGTGTCCACCAACTTCACTACCGTTCACATAAACCTTTGTGGTTATGTTTGCCCCTTCAAAATAGAGGAGATATCGTGTATCGGAATTGATACTTTTAAGGACAAGCTCTTTTTTATACCAGCTTCCACTTCTTCGGTAACCGGCCATATTATCCGTTGGGTCTTCGCTGTTCCAGGTATGGGGTAAATCAATGGTAACCCAATCTACATTGTTTTCAACATCTGTAATTTCATGGGTGGGATTCTCTAAGTACGACCACTTTTTATTTATATTCTCTTTTGTTCTAAGTGCGCCTTCTTCAGGTTTCTGTGCACAATTCAAAAGAAATAAAGCAACACAGAAAATGATACATTTTAATTTCATTATAAACCTATTAAAAATGATGAGAGTCTCCCATTGCGATTAAAAGTAGGGTGGTCAAGTTTTGGTTTCATCCTGTACTATCCTTGTACTCGGGTATTAAACGCTACTGTTCTTTGCCGATATCGTATTTGTTTTGATTTGGGATATGAACTTTCCTAATTCGATCATTGACTTTCTTTTCTCAGAAGTGCTTCCAAGTAGTAATAATCTCCATAAACAATCGGTTCATCCATTTCGTCTTTCCTTGGCCAATTACCAGTACTATGTTTTAAAATAAATGGCACTTGAACTTCTGGTCCTAGAATGTATTCCTCAGTTTTTAAAGTCTCCATGACCTTATTGGCATATTCCAAATACCGAGAATCATTATCATATTTTGAAAGCTCGTAAAATGCTGCTGCAACAATTGTTGCAGCAGAGACATCCCTCACAGCATCAGGAATATTAGAATCGTTAAAATCCCAATACGGAATACCATCATCTCGCATATTTGGATGTTGCATATAAAATGAAGCGCTAGATTTTGCCTGTGCCAGATATTCAGCATCTTTGGTATATCTATACGCCATCGTATAGCCATAAATACCCCAAGCTTGGCCTCTGGCCCATGCTGAGGAAGCATTGAAACCTTGATGGGTAACCTTATCTTTCACCTTGCCATTTATGGTGTCATAAACAACTACATGGTAACTACTTGCATCTTCCCTAAAGTGATTCTTGAATGTAGTATTGGCGTGCGAAACTGCAATATTGTGATAGGTACTGTCACCTGAAATTTTTGTTGCCTCGAACAACAATTCCAAATTCATCATATTGTCTATGATTACGGGAAATTCCCAAACATCTTGATTAAAATCCCAAGACCGAAGGCATCCCACTTGTTCATTATAGCGAGTGGATAAGGTCTTGGCACTTTCTACGATAATGCTCTTATAATCCTCATTTCCACTAATTCTTAACCCTTCACCAAAACTGCAGAATACTTTAAAGCCCATGTCATGAGTGCCTGCATTGAATTTTTCTTTTTCAATAAAACTTGTCCATTCCTGCGCACGATTTTTAAATGCTTTGTTACCCGTAAGTTGATACAAATGCCAAAGATTACCTGGGAAAAATCCACTGGTCCAATCCCTAGAAGGAACTTTTCTTATTTCATCTGTTGATGGGTTATAGCTTCTGGGAAATCCTACGGAATCCAAAGGATACTCCAATAATTTTTGATACCGTGTTTGTACTAATGAGTCTATCGATACAGAACTTGTAACATTTTCGTCTTTACCATCGGTTTTACAAGACAGAAAAAATAAAGTAAAACCAACAGTCAAGACAAAGTAACTAACTCTATTCATTAAATGGATTTTTAAAACTCTTCCAAGGCTGCTTTTCTAAAGACAAAAGACAACCCTAGAAGAGTTTGATTTTAATAACCGGGATTATTGGGAGCTAAATTGGGGTTCCTATCCAACTCATCGAATGGCAGAGGAAATAGGTAGTCTCGACTTGGATCAAAATTAGGTTGTGGTTCTAAACTTCCGGGTCCAAAAACCTCGGGGCCCAGTTGTCTTCTTTTGATGTCGTACCACCTTTTGAATTCGAAGGCAAGTTCCCATTTACGCTCTTCCAGCACCATATCCCTGAAATCATCTTGCGACATTCCTCCTGCTACATCCGCTGGGAAATCTGAACCATTGCCTCCCCTTGCTCTTGCTCTTACGCGATTGACATAACTGGCCGCTTCTCCAGAACCCGGGCTCAATTCGTTTAAAGCTTCTGCAGCTATCAACAAGACCTCAGCATAACGCATTAATCCATAATTTAAACTTGATGCCCGACCATTTCCTGTTCCTGTAGGCCCAATGGCTCTTGTATACTTTGCGATATAGGCACTTTGGATGTTTCTTGAATCAAAATCAGGGAAAGCAGTAAAGGGTTCTTCTACGCCATCGAATATTCCTGTGGTGTCCAAGCTTACCGCTTTTCTGTAGTCACGACCATCCCATGAATTATATACATTAATAGTAGGTACAGCAACAGACCAACCACCTCCAATGTTGCCGCGTTCATTTGCTCGTATTCCAGTTAGGGCAGGTGCATAATCCCTTCCTGTATCCCCATCGCTGAAACCATTAAAATCAAGACTTAAAAGAAATTCGTTCGTACTTGTTTGGGCGGCATGGTCAAACAAATCTTGAAAATCAGCGGCAAGACCCAAATTAAAGGCACCTTCGTTATCTATTACAAATTTTGCTTCATCGTAAGCATTTTGAAATTCCCCTAAGGTTAAATAAACTGAAGCTAAAAATGCCGCTGCCGTTGCTTTTGATGGCAAAGCGCTAACAGACTGGTTATCTGGAAGCTGTGATTTGGCAAGCTCTAAATCAGCAATGATATTGTTGTATACCGCATCCACGGAGCTCTTGGCTATTTGACTAGCTTCTTCGACATTGACTACTGGCGCATCAATGTATGGGATTTCGCCAAACAATCGAACCAAATGATAATACGTATATGCCCTGAAAAAGTGTGCTTGAGCTGTTACCGGATCAATTTGTTCCGGTGGAAACCCCGTCAGGGTAGCTGCCGCTGCAATGGCTTCATTCGTTGCCGCTATAACTTGATATGCCCTTGGCCATAATGCCGTGACCATACCATTATCATCGGACATTGAAAATCTATCGACATCTTGCCGACGGCCTGGTGTACCTACATCTCCTATGGAAACCATATCGCTTCTCAACATAATTGGCAACGACAATTTTCTCCCCCAATAAGCCTCTGTGGCCATATTACCGATGGCACCGTTAATCAAGGTTTGAACATCCGCCGGTGATTGCACCAGACCATCTGGCGAAAGTCTGCCAACTGGTACTTCTTCTAAATCCGAGCACCCCACTACCGTAGCGAATGCCAGAAGAATTCCTAAAGTTTTAAAATTTTTCATAGTGCTATTTTTTAGAATTTTAGATTTATTGATAATGTGTACGACCTTATATTAGGGTAACTTCCGTAGTCGAATCCTCTGTTTACGTTACTATCTTGATTATTGGCAACAGTTTGGTATTGTGCCTCGGGGTCTGTACCAGGAAAATCGGTGAATGTCAATAAATTTTGACCACTCAAACTAAGACGTACGCCCTGCATTCCCATTTTACTAACAATATCGGTTGGAAGATTGTATCCCAAAGAGAGATTTTTTAACCGAACATAACTGCCATCATAAACAAAACGATCAGTGATACGCTTTTCACGAACAGCGGCTGAAGGGACATTGGTGTCCGTATTAGTGGGCGTCCATGCGTTCAATACTTGTGGAGTTGCATTGGATTCACCTGAAGCCAATTCGAGAAAAGTATAGCTGTAGATATCACCGCCTACAGAAGCTTGGAAGAAAATATTCATGTCAAAATTCTTATACCTGAAATTATTGCTAAGACCTGCTATCCAATCTGGGTTAGGGTCACCAATAATTTTACGATCTTCTCCTGTAATTACACCATCATCATCCAAATCTGTAAACAGCTCATCCCCTGCCCCAGTTCCAGAATACCCAGCTGTCCCAGGCTCAGGTGTTCCCTGATTTACACCCCTATATTCATAGCCCCAGAAAACCCCGACAGGTTCACCTTCCCTAAGAATATGGGTTTCATCTTGTAAGAACGAACCAGGCGAAGAATCCAAAAATATATCCTCACCGTCTATAAGCTTTACCACTTCAACCTTATTGGTCGACCAATTCAAATCTGTAGTCCATGAAAAGTTCTCAGTGGTTACATTTTTTGTGGAAAGTGTCACTTCAAATCCAGTGTTGTTAATTTCCCCAACGTTCTGGAATGGATTACTTAGAAGACCGGCATACTCTATCAAACCAGAATTTCGTAAAATCAAATCTTTTGTATCGATTGTATAATAATCCAACGTAGCGCTGATTCGGTTGTCAAAAAGACCAAAATCAAGACCTATATTGGTTTGATACGAAGATTCCCATTTTAAGTCGGGATTTTCCAATAGATCTGGGACAACAGCTCCAACTTGTTGATCTCCTACATTGGAATAAATAGGTTGAAAATTTGCCAAAGACTGGTATGGAGTCAGAGAAGGATTTCCGGTTACACCATAACTAGCCCGCAGTTTTAAATTGGAGAGTGTTTTATTGTCCTTTAGAAATTCTTCATTGGAAATTCTCCATCCAATTGCTCCGGAAGGGAAAAAAGCGTACTTATTATTTTTGGCAAAATTGGAAGCTCCATCCCTTCTTGCCGTAAAAGTCAATAGGTAACGATCATCGTACTCATAATTAAGTCTCCCAAATAAAGAAACAATTTCCCTTTCGGTGAGCGATGAAGAAGGTGTCTGAATATCAGAACCGGCATCGAGGGCAAAATAGGATAAACTATTGCTAAGAAACCCCTGCGATGCTGCACTAAATCTTTCCGTTCTATCTTTTTGGTATGAGTAACCTGCCAAAGCGGTTAAATTACCTTTACCAATTTCGGTAGTATAGGTCAAATAATTTTCAGAAAGAATATTGGTCCCTTTAACAGATTCCACGCTGGCAATACCGCCTTGAATACTGGCTTGGCCTATTAACGTTGAAGGTTGAAACCTACCACGGGTTCTATTTTCCGTACTAAATCCAAATGTAGTTTTAAACGATAATCCTTTTATTATTTCATAATCAGCATAAAAATTGGCTCTGTAATCATCTGTTGTGGTTTCATCAACCGATTCAGTAGCAATAGCAAATGGATTATCAAATTGATCTCCGACCGGGTTTGTAGTATTCACGCCATTTTCATCTTGTATCGGAGTATCAGGTGCAAAACGATATGCAGTGGAAATTACATCTCCTTCCCCACTTCCACCACTTCCTGCTTGACTTTGTATACCATCTTTATTACCACGATTGGCAAATGCATTAAAGCCAAGTTTTAATTTATCCGTAGCCTGAACTTCAATGTTGCTCAAAAATGAAAAACGTTCAAAAGCTGAGTTGATTACTACTCCGTTTTGTTTAAAATAATTACCGGATACGTAGTAGTTAATCTTATCAGATCCCCCTGAAAAAGAAAGTTGATGATTGGAAATGTTCCCTGTCCTATAAATTAGGTCTTGCCAATCTGTTGAAGCTGGTCCTTGTTCATAGCTGGGGTTAATGGCTTGTCTGTAGGATGCAAACTGGTTTGCATTTAACAGGTCGATTCTTTCTGTAACTGCTTGGGAAGAATATGTGGAGTTAATTTCGACAACCATTCTACCCTTTGTTCCTTTTTTAGTAGTTACCATGATTACCCCATTAGCTCCTCTCGAACCATAAATGGCAGTGGCGGAAGCATCTTTGAGTATTTCTATGGATTCGATATCAGCAGGTTGTGGTAAAGCACCACCAACAAAACCATCAACTACCACCAATGCAGCACTACTGGACCCTATTGAAGTGTTACCACGAATACTAATCGCTATTGGCGCACCAGGTTCGCCCCCATTGTTGGATTGTACAGCAACACCTGCTGCACGCCCTTGTAGTGCCTGTTCTGCACTCAGTACTGGGAAGGCTACCAATTCTTCTGATTTAACAGAGGAAACAGAGCCGGTGATATCAGATTTTTTAGCGGTTCCGTAACCGACCACCACTACTTCATCCAATGCGCTGATGTCCTCTTCCAGACTTATATTAATTGTTGCGCTGCCAGAAACATTTTGTTCTTGTGATACAAAACCAATATAGCTGAAAACCAAATTAGCATTCTGACTTGACACCGTAATTGAATAATTCCCATCAAAATCAGTAGTAACACCATTGGTTGTTCCTTTCTCAACCACATTAACGCCTGGAATACCTATACCATCCGCACTGGCCACCACAGTACCTGTAATACTTTTTTGCTGACCATAAGTCAGCGTACTGGCAAGAATAAAAACACCAAAGCACAGTGCCCTTATCCATCTACAAATTCTTGTTTTTAACATAAGCTTCAATTGTTTGTGAGTTAGTTTTCAGATTATGGAATTCAGTAATACAAAATTCATCGAACAGTTGACGGTGAAAAAAAGTTGTTGCACACTTTTTCGTTGAACAAGTATTTACAAAATCGCACTATCTCAAAGTTATGCTAAAAGAGAATGGTAAAAGTCCAGAAATAGGGGTGCAAAAATCCCATAATTAAAATTTAAATATCTGAATGTCAGATATTTAATTTAAACCAAAGAACTCTCCGGAGAATTTTTTCAGGTAAGCCGATGGACTTAAACCGAATTTTTTCACAAAGCATTTGCTGAAGTATTTTGGGTTTTTAAACCCTACTTGATAACCAATTTCGGCAATTGTAAGATTTCCCTGCTCCAGCAATTGAATAGCTCGTTTCATTCTGATTTCTTGAATGAATTCATATGGTGTGAAATTGGTCCAAGCCTTAATCTTAGTAAACAGTAAAGTCCTACTAACGCCTAGCTCGGCACTAAAGGTTATAATATCAAATTGATCATTTGAAATATTATCTTCAACAATCTTGAGTGCTTTCTTCAGTAACTTTTCATCTATAGATGAAATCACTATTTCATTGGGTGTTAAGCCTTTTTCATCAGAAAATTTACTTTTGAGCCTGTTTGTAGAATCTATCAGGTTTTTAATTCGGAGTTTGAATTCCGTAACATCAAAAGGCTTGCTTATGTAATCATCCGCACCACTCTCCAAACCTTCAAATTTATATAACAGAGATGTTCTCGAAGTAAGTAATATTACAGGAATATGGCTTGTTTGAATATTCTCTTTAATCTTTGCACAAAGTTCTGTCCCTACCATTACGGGCATAATCACATCAGAAACAATTAAGGACGGAATATACTTTAAAGCTTTTTCCAGCGCCTCTTTTCCATTACCTGCTTCTAGTACATTGTAAGTATCCTGTAATATATCTTTAATAAAGTTTCTCAAGGGTACATTATCCTCAACTATAAGAACTACATCACGTTCCTCAGTCATCAACAGTTCGCTTGAAGTTATCGAAATATCGGGTAACTTTTGTTGTAATTGCGAAGTATAAAGGCCCAGATCATCACTAAACTTAAAATCCTTGATTATTTCATCATCGTTGACGTGGAGTCTTCCTAATTTCAAAGCTACTCTAAAGGTACTTCCAGATGAATTATTACTAACAACCGAAATAGTTCCTTTATGAAGCTCCACTATACTTTTGGCAATGGATAAACCGATTCCAGTTCCCGTACCGCGGGTGTTTTCATCTTTAGTGAAATCGGGTATTTCAAAAAACCGATCAAATACTTTATCTCTATATTTCTCAGGTATTCCACGTCCTGAATCTTTAACATCTACAAATACCGATCCCCTGTCTTCTTTTACGCTAATAATAATCTTTCCACCATAAGGAGTATATTTAAATGCATTGGAAATCAAATTGTAAAATACTTGCTCGAGTTTGGAACGATCATAATACACAAGAATTTTAGACTGCTCCGTTTCAAATAGGTACTCGTAACCGTTTCCTTTGGCAAATTCAGAAAAAGAGAGGTAGATTTCCTTTAGAAATTTTACAATGTTACCTTCCGCAGTTTCAAGTTTATATTTTTTATGCTCTAATTTCCTAAAGTCCATCAGCCTGTTTATCAACTGCAATAGATGTTTGGCATTACTTTCTATCACCAACAACTTTTGATAAACGACCCTACTCCCCTTATAATCCGTCAACAGTTGTTGCAAAGGTCCAGTAATAAGGGTTAAGGGCGTTCTAAACTCGTGGGAGATATTGGTAAAAAATCGTAGTTTGGCATTGTTGAGCTCTTTATTGCGCTCATGCTCCAAATGTTCCAATTCCAATTTATGTTTGAGTTTTGTTCTTGAACGAATAATACCAATCAACCCAAAAAGTACTCCTAAAAATAAAAGACTATATAAGATTTTTGCCCAATTACTTAGCCAAGGAGCAGGAAGAACCTTAATTTTCAAGATAGTAGGATCAGGGTTCCAATATCCATCATTATTTGCTCCTTTTACTTGAAACACATAATCCCCTGGCCTCTGTATGGTATAGTTCGCCTTGGATTGGTTGGTGAGCGTCCAATTTTCATCCAATCCTACCATACGATATTGGTACTGGTTACTATTTGGGTTAATAAAGCTGGGGATTGTAAAATCAATGGAAAAATTTGCCTTATTATAATCAAGTGTTATCTGCTTGGTAAAAGGCATACTTTGATTCAAAATACCATTTTCATTGGTGACAGATACTGTCTCATTCTTAATCTTCAAATCAGTTAATAAAACCTGTGGAACATAAGAGTTTTTAGCGATTGCCTTGGAATCAAAATAAGAAACACCTTCGGGACCTCCAAAATAGAATTTTGAGGGTTCTGGCCTAAGAGCCGCGCCGGTACTGAACTCGTTTCCCACTAGTCCATCTTTTCCACTATATAAAACAAACGAACCTTCGTAAGTATTATATTTTAATAAACCTTGGTTACTGCTCATCCATAATGTATTGTCAACATCCTCTAAAATGGCATAAATAGAAGTTACCCGTACATTGGCCTTTAAAGGTATTTTTTGAAATTGTTTGCCATCAAAACGAAATAGGCCTTTTGCCCTTATTCCAATCCAGATTACACCACTTGTATCTTGAAAAATCGTAAGAATATCATCACCAGACCCTGTTTCATTATCATAAAAAAATCTAGTTATCTTGTCCGATGTATATCCTCCGTTGGAAAAAGGCAATAGATTAAGACCACTTTGCGTACCTACCCACACGTTTGCACCCTTATCTATCATTAAACTGCGAATTCTATTACTTGAAATAGATTTATCGACTTCCGGTTTATGACCAAATACCTCATATGTTTTTTTCTTCAAATCATAGCGAACGAGTCCTTGGCCAAATGTACCAAACCAATAATCCCCTTCTATACCTTTTTTAATGGTATAAACTCCTGTCTCGTTTAATATGTCATCCAACTCTTTGGATAGGATATTTGTTTCAAACCGATTTCGTTCAATATTGAAAATTTCCACTCCACCGTTAAAGGTTCCCACCCAAAGCAAGTTATCATCAATAAGCAATGATTTGACATTATCACTTTGGAGAATATTGGTATTTGATGTATTAATGTAACGTGGTTCTTTCCCTTTTTTATCAAAAACCGTTACCCCACCACCTTCGGTTCCAAAATATAGATTCTCTTTATTATCGCTGACTATAGAACTCACTACCTTATGTCCTAACCTATTTTTGCCTGAAGATTCTTTATAGTTGATAAAGTTGGCATTGGAAACATCCCAAATATCTATTCCCCCGTAATAGGAGCCTATCCAAATAGATCCTTTCCTATCCTTAAAAATGGATTTAATATAGTTGTGACTTATACCGTTTTGCTTTTCAGGTTCGTAAGCGATATTTTTTAAAATACCATTGTTATTCAATAAAATGATCCCTTTAGAGGTACCCACCCATAAAACACCTTCCTCTGCAGCAGCAACTGCTCTTACATCTTTATATTCAATGGTACGGGAATTGGTAAGAAATCGTTCAGAAATCAAGTCAAAACTCAACAATCCCATGTTTTTAGTCCCTACGCAGATACTGTTTTCTCCACAATCTGAAATGGTCTGTACAAAGGGTTGTTCAAGATAATCGCTTGGGCTGAATTGTTGAAAGCCGATAGTATGCTCCCTTTCTTTTATAACTTTACAGAAACCTTTTGACGTACCTACCCAAATTGTACCATTATTGGCCTCCTTTATGCTTAGAACATAATTAGATGGTATTTCGTTATCAGAAACTGAATCACCATTATTGTACACATTGGTGAATTCATTTGTCTCTCTGTTGTAAATAGACAATCCATTTGAGGTTCCAATCCAAATATCTCCATTTGTAACTTCCTCAATTGACCAAACCGTATTGTTACTTAGCGAATTTTTATCCTTGAAATGATAAAACCGTTCAAAGGTATCTTTAATAGGGTCATATCTGTTCAACCCGTTATAAGTGCCTATCCATAAAAAACCTTCACTATCTTCCTTTATTGAAAGAATATCGCTATTACTAATGGACGTACTATCGTTCAAAACAGTGCGGTACACCTTAAACATGGTACCATCATACACATTGAGTCCATCCCGTGTGCCCAACCACATGCGACCTAATCTGTCTTGCTCCATTGCAATAACGGAACTTTGGGAAAGTCCATCACTAGTATTTAGGTGTTTAAATTGATAGGTCTTGTCTGGACTTTGACCAAAGCAAAAAACACTAAAAAAAACAAAACAGAATGTATATAGGTTTTTCATAGAAATCCCGAGAGCTATGTGAGGCTCACGAATTAAGTTTAGCCCTAATATAAAAAATAACTTGTGTTAATACCGAAGTCGTACATTTAGTTGATAATCATATAATAAGAGAAATCTTCTAGGTTTTGATTTATAAATTCCATGCAAGCACTTAAACAATAAGTTACCTTAACTGGATGATTGCCTTTAATTCCAATTAGACTAGTAAAAAATCCACTTTGCATAGAGTTCAATAACATAAGCTCACTATTTTCAAAACTGTTTTACTATCTCACCAAAATATAGCCCGCATAACTAAAATCAGCTAAATACTCAACATCTAAGCCATTGGAGAATTGTGAAACCTATGGAAGTTCATGGGACAGAAACATCAAGAGAGAAAAACAAAAAGACTGGCGGCTTGCACGCATTGAGTATATCATAATACTATTTTTTTGGAAAGAATTCCTAGAAAAATGAATCGAAAAACAAGATACCACAGGATAGCTGCATTTTTCACCTTTAGTACTTTTAGAAACAATATGTTGGACTTATTTACCCCCTTTTTTGGACTATTTGTGCAGGTGTCCCACTAGTTCCTTTCAATTAAAAGCTTGAAATTTGAGTAAGCGGTGCTATCATGTTTTTAAGTACTTGATTCTAAGAAAAAATAATTGTTTCAAGTGATACTGGTGGCGTTTTATTCTGTAAATCAGCCGCAGTTATAGTTAATGAAGGGCACAAAGTTTCTTTTTTTGGTTTGTAGCAAAACACTTCTGAAAGTAGCCAAAAGAATTCAATAGAATAGGTAGTAAAGTCTGAGGTATTATCGCTCATATTATTTGAAAAAGGAGTGGTTAGAAAAGAGGAGAAAGAAAACAAATAGCTAGCAAATAGAAAATAAATATTATGTCAATATCCTACGAAACCAGATATGCCTCAAGCCCAAAAGCTGTAAAAAAATACGATACTACCGAACTGCGGGATGAGTTTTTGATAGACAATCTTATGCAAAAAGGTAAAATCAATCTGACCTATACCCATTATGACCGCTATATCGCTGGTTCGGCAGTTCCAGAAAATCCACTCAAATTAGACACAATCGATCCATTAAAGGCAGATTATTTTCTAGAAAGACGTGAGCTGGGAATCATAAATGTAGGCGCCTCTGGTTCGGTCGAAGTGGATGGCACTTCCTTTGAATTGGACCATAAAGATGCCCTATATATTGGTATGGGCAATAAAGAAGTTGTTTTCAAGAGCGATGATACGGACAAGCCAGCCATGTTCTACTTGAATTCAGCACCAGCACATACAACCTACCCTACTAAAAAGGTTAGTCTTGCGGAAGCCAATAAATTGGAGCTTGGTTCTCTAGAAACGGCAAATGACCGTACTGTGAGCCAAATGATCATTGGTGGGATAGTCACGACCTGTCAACTACAGATGGGAATGACCGAGTTGAACACGGGAAGTGTTTGGAACACTATGCCGGCACATGTACATGACCGAAGGATGGAGGTTTATTTTTATTTGGATGTACCCGAAGGACAATCTGTATGTCATTTTATGGGACAGCCCCAAGAAACACGTCATATCTGGATGCAGAACCACGAAGCCGTTATTTCACCACCATGGTCCATCCATTGTGGTTCAGGAACTTCGAACTACACTTTTATATGGGGTATGGCAGGAGAAAATATGGATTATGGTGATATGGATGCTGCCAAGATAACCGATTTAAGATAATGCAATGAGCACAGAACTATTCAACCTAACCGGGAAAACCATATTGATTACTGGCAGCACACATGGATTGGGCATGGCTATGGCCAAAGGACTCGGTAAAGCAGGAGCCACTATTGTTGTTAATGGAAATTCATCACAACAAAAAATTGATGATGCCATAAAGCTTTATGAAAGGGAGGGTATCAAGGCTGTGGGCTACAAGTTTAATGTGGTTGATGAAGATGAGGTGATTAATGCCATAAGCAAAATTCAAAGTGAGGTTGGGCTTATCGATGTTTTGGTAAATAATGCAGGCATTATCAAAAGAACTCCTTTAGAAGAAATGGAAGTCTCCGATTTCAAAGAAGTAATCGATATTGATTTGGTGAGTCCCTTTATCGTTTCTAAACATGTGGTCAAGACCATGATGGCCCGTAAGAAAGGAAAAATCATAAATATTTGTTCCATGATGAGCGAATTAGGCCGAAATACGGTTGGAGCTTATGCAGCCGCAAAAGGAGGACTCAAAATGCTAACCCAGAATATGGCAACGGAATGGGCCAAACACAATATCCAGGTAAATGGTATTGGACCGGGCTATTTTGCTACTTCCCAAACGGCCCCGATCAGGGTTGATGGCCATCCTTTCAACGAGTTTATTATAAACCGCACACCTGCTGCAAAATGGGGAGACCCAGATGATTTAGCAGGAGCAGCCATATTCTTGTCCTCAAGGGCAAGCGATTTTGTAAATGGACACATCCTATACGTTGATGGTGGTATCCTGGCCACGATAGGAAAGCCTACCAATGAAAATTAAATAGTATCAATTATGAGAAAAATCAATCTTTTGCTGATAGCTATCTTTTCAATCATAGCTTTCTCATGCGAAGAAAAATCAAAAAAGAACCAACAGATCATTGTAAAGAATAATATGGATACAAACCGTTCATTCGAAACAGTTTCTGTAGACATGGCTTCGCTTCAACTTGATGATGTAAAAGGTAGTATTGTGCTCTTGGATACAGAAAACAACACTGAGATTACTTCACAGCAAGTAGACTCAGATGGAGATGGAGAAATGGATGCGATTTTATTCCAACCTGAAATTGCAGCCAATAGTGAAAAAGTATACGAGCTAACATTTTCTGAAGCAACGAAGCAAAAAGATAGTGTTCCAGCTTGTTATTCAAGATTTGTTCCCGAACGAACGGACGATTACGCTTGGGAAAACAATTGCGTTGCCTTCAGGACCTATGGCCCAACCGCACAAAAAATGATTGAAGATGGAGTTAAAGGAGGGACATTATCCAGCGGTATTGATGCTTGGTTAAAACGTGTTGATTACCCTATCATCAATAAATGGTATAAAAAGGAACTGGAAACGGATGGTAGTTATCATAAAGATGACGGTGAAGGACTGGATAATTTCCATGTTGGCATAAGCAGAGGAGTTGGCGGCATCGCAAAAAAGATAGATACCACCTATTATATTTCTAGAAATTTCACTTCATGGAAAACGTTGAACACAGGACCAATACGGACAAGTTTTATACTCTCCTATGCCGATTGGGATGCCGCTGAAAACAAAATATCAGAAGAAAAAAAGATATCGCTGGATTACGGTAGTAACCTATCAAAATTTGAGATTAGCTTAAAAGGTGCCGATACAATATCAGCAGGTCTCACGCTTCATGAAAAAGATGGGGAAGTTGGAGTAAACCAAGAAAATGGATGGGTTAGTTATTGGGAACCCCATGAAGATTCTGAACTGGGAACCGCTATTGTTGTTCCTGAAAATAAAATGGTAAGTCATGAACATTACGAAACTGATAGAAAAGATGAAAGCAATCTTTTCGCACATATCAAAATCAATGATGGTGAAGCCATTTATTATGCAGGTTTTGGATGGAAAAAAAGTGGCCAGTACACTAATAAGGCAGAATGGGAAGCTTATGTCAATGAATTTGCCAAGCGCCTAAATAACCCACTGGAAGTCACCATTAAATAAAGTATTTTGAAAAGATTAGAATATATAAACATAGATACCAACTCTAGAATCCCCAAATACAAACAAGTAATGGATTCGATAATGAAGAGTATTCACATGGGCAGTTTAGGTATGGGGCAAAAAATACCTTCTATCAATGAACTAAGTGAAGAGTATTTATTGTCTAGAGATACAGTTGAAAAGGCTTATGGGCTCTTAAAAAAACAAAACATCATAGCATCAGTAAAGGGCAAGGGGTATTATATTGCAAAAACAGACCTATCCATCCAAGCAAATGTTCTTTTCTTGATCAATAAACTGAGCACATACAAAATGCGTATTTTCAATTCTTTTGTAAATACGCTGGGCGCGAACGCAAAGGTTGACCTTGATATATACCATTGCGAACCCATAGTTTTCAGGGATATTTTAGATAAAAAGAAAAATCTGTATGATTATTATGTCATTATGCCACATTTTAAAAATGAGAATTTACAACACATGGGCTGTACTGATGATATCTTGAAAACGATTCATTCCATACCAAATGGTAAATTGATAATAATGGATCGTAACCTTAAAAGTCTATCAAAGGAATCTGGAAGAATTTACCAGGATTTTACCGAAGATATTTATGATGCTTTGACCACTGCTTTGGAAAAGTTGAATAAGTACAAGAAAATCATGCTAGTATATCCAAGCAAAGCAGTATATCCTTACCCCAAGGGTATAGTTACGGGGTTTAAAAGGTTCTGTATTCAACATGCCATAGACTATGAAATACTTGATGAGATTTATGATAGCATGGAGCTACAACTAAATGACCTTTACATAATAATAGAAGAAGGAGATCTTGTAAACTTAGTCAAACAGGTAAGAGATCGTCATTATAAATTGGGAGATGATATCGGTATTATTTCTTACAATGACACCCCACTAAAGGAACTTTTGGGGATTACTGTAATGAGTACAAACTTTAAAAAAATGGGGGAAGAAGCTGCAAATATGATCTTAAACAATAACCCTATTGACATAAAAAACAAGTTTCACTTCATAGACCGTTTTTCTTTGTAATTCTTCGAAATTTCAACTTTTTTTTCTAAGTACAAAACCCTGAATGTTTATTTTTTTCTAAAATATTCGTAAGAAAATAAATTATTTTTATGAAGTATTTTTCCTATATTTTTTTATCAAACAAACTATTTTTAGATAATTACAGTACACTACAGGATGCCTTGAAAATTTCAAGTTTATATAATTGTTAACGAATTACTAAATCTAAGAGGCTTTTGTTGACCTATCAGCAATATTCTTTCTAAGAAATTAGTAAAGCTTGAACAAATTAATTTAACTAAACTAAACTTGAAATGAAAAAAAAGTCTAACAAACGGTTCCGTTTTGCTAGTTTGGCGTTTATGGCGACGATGGTATTATGTATATTTTCCGTTTCGTCTTCATTTGCACAAATACAAGCAGTGACGGGAACGGTGACCGATGTAAACGGAGAACCTCTTCCAGGGGTAAATGTGGTGCAAAAAGGAACAGCAAATGGAGTATCTTCTGATTTTGATGGTAACTATTCCATAAGAATGGGGCAAGGCTCTAGGATTCTGGTTTTTTCTTACATCGGATTTAATGCCAAAGAAGTTACGGTAAATGCCGCTACCATTAATGTAGCACTTGAGGAGGACACCCAAAACCTAGATGAGGTCGTGGTGATTGGATATGCTACCGTGTCCCGTGAAAAAGTATTGGGAGCTTTATCTACTGTAAAAGCTGAAAAGATTGCGGAAGTGACACCTACAAATGCCTTCGAAGGAATACAAGGCCGTTTGGCTGGGGTGCAAATTTCAACAAATGGTGGACCTGGAGCTGGTTTTGATATTCGGGTACGGGGTACCTCTACCTTCAGTGCGGGTGGTACAGGACCATTATATGTAGTAGATGGTCAACAATTGGACAACATTGATAACATAGACCCCAATGACATCGCCTCCTTAGAGGTTTTAAAAGACGGTGCTACAACTGCAATATATGGAACTCGAGGAGCAAACGGTGTTGTTCTAATTACCACAAAATCCGGTAAAGCAGGAGATGTAAGCATCGATGTAAATATCGTAACAGGTATCAATACCTTGAATGGAGCCATTCCAGTTGCCAATACAAGGCAGCGTTTGTTTTACGAAGATGTGCGAAGAACGGACGCACAAAGACTAAACCCTACAGGTAACCAACGTGATTCCCTAAGTCTATTGCTTAGAAATTCGTTCGATCTGCAAGATTTGATTACAAGGGCTGGTACTAGAAATCAAATAAATGTAGCCGTGAGTGCAGGTAGTGATAAAGTACGTGCTTATTGGAACACAGGTTATTTAAATGAAGAAGGTATTGTGGTGAACAGTAGTTTCAGAAGAATAAACACCCGTTTCAAGCTTGATTTTACACCTAACAAAAAATTAGCCCTAAGTTCTTCTTTTAATGCATCTTTCGAAGAATTTAGCGGACTTAATGAAGGACAGGTATTCCAACAGTTAGTGGAGCGAATCGCCTATTTTCCCATCTTTGAACCCAACGGCGATTTGACCCCCGAAATTGCGGGTCGTCAAAACCCTGTTGCGGAAGCGCGGTTGCGTCAACAGCGCTTACGAACATGGAGGGGGCAGAGCTTTAACTCCGCCCAATATAATATTACCCCTTCCTTTTCCATTAAGTCTACCCTAGGTATCAACTTTAGATTAAGAAGGAACAATAACTTTGAACCCTTATTGGTATTAAACCCAAGAAATACCAATCCTTTGGCTAGCTATAGGGATCGTATCGATTATGATATTCAACAAGAAAACTTCGTCAATTATACTAACGAATTTGGAAAACATAGTGTATCGGCATTTGCTGGTATGCAGATACTGAAGCGGTATCAAGAGGAATTTGGTATTTCAAATGCTCTTTTTGTTTCTGAAGACATTCAAACATTTAACAATGTAGACCCAGATGGACTGGGTATTAATGCTGATCAAACCTTTGATACAAGAAGTAATTTGTTCTCGCTTTTTGCAGGTTTCAACTATGACTTTGACAACAGATACTTGATTAGTGCTACAATAAGACGTGACGGGTCTTCTCGATTCGGTGAAAACAAAGAATTTGGTTATTTCCCGTCTGGGTCTATTGGCTGGCGTGTTAGTAACGAACCTTTTTTACAGGGAAACAACATTTTAAACAACCTGCTATTACGAGCTAGTTATGGTGAAACAGGGAATGATCGAATTGGTGATTATGAATTTACATCAGCTTTTGAACCGGGGGCGGTTTATGATGGAATAAGTGGTGTTTCGCCTTCTAGATTGGGAAATCCTGAACTAAGCTGGGAAAGCACTAATGCTACCAATATTGGTTTTGACCTAGGCATGTTCAGAAATCGGTTAACCGTTAACTTTGATGTTTGGAGAAAAGATACCGAAGATCTTTTAGCAAGTGTTCCATTGCCAGAAGAATCCGGTTTTAGTGGAATTCGTCAGAATGTAGGTGCCGTTCGTAACCAAGGAATCGACATAAATGTAGGCGGCAGCATCATTCAATCTGAAAATTTCAGTTGGAATAGTAATTTCAACATAAGCTTTCAGGAAAATGAGGTTACTAGATTATTTGAAGGCACTCCATTTCAATCAGGGGATTATTTAATTGAAGAAGGCCAACCAATAGGTAATATTTTTGGCTTCAAAAATCTTGGTGTATATCAATATGATGAATCCAATGCATTTACAGATGATGGCGTGCAGCTTACCCCAAATTTTGACGGTTCTGGCAACTTTGCAAATTATACCTTGAACGGTCAAGACTTTACAGGTAATGTTAATCAGATTAGAAATGATGGGCGTGTTGCCGAAGGTGGCGATATTATCTGGGACGATGTTGATGGTGATTTTGTCATCACCAATGAAGATAGACAGGTTATAGGTAATGGTCTGCCAACAGCTTTTGGTGGCTTTTCCAATGACTTTAAATATAAAGATATCAGTTTGAGCTTTCTTTTTGATTTTACCCTAGGCAATGATCTATGGAGACGATGGGATGAAACACGTAACGATTTGAACTCTTCGAACGAGACCCCAGGTCCGGACCGTATTGAAGGAGCTTGGCTAAACCCAGGAGACGTTACGGTTTACCCTAGATTAACCCGGGTGCCACAAAATAGGGATAGACCCAACAGCTTTTTTGTAAGTGACGGCGGCTTTATCAAATTAAGATTTGTACGATTAGGATATGATCTACCGCAAAAGGTGCTCGAGAGGTTAAGCTTTCTAAAGAAATGTTCATTTTTTGTATCGGGCAATAATTTATTGACATGGACAAATTACAAAGGTTTTAATCCTGAATTAGGTACCAGAGGCAACCCATTACAACCGGGGGTTGATAACTTAAGGTTCCCCAATGATCGTGAGGTAATTTTAGGTCTTAATCTTAAATTTTAAAACAACAACGATGAAAATTCAAAATATAAAAAACTATATCACACTAGTACTTACCATTTTTATGGTATTTATAGGTACTATATCATGTAATGAGTTGGTTGATGAATCACCAATAAGTGAAATTGATCCAAACAACTTCTTTAGAAACAATAATGATGCCTTGGGAGCTATCATTGGAATGTACGATGCCATGCAACCTACATTTAGGCTGAAACATTACTATTGGGGTGAGTTTCGAGGAGATAGCTATATCAATGGAAATGATGGAGCAAGTGCCAATAATATTGAGTTAACTACAAATGACGTTACTTCAGGTAATTCAAATGTCTTACGATGGAATGATTTTTATGATATGGTCAACAGGGCTAATTATGCCATAACCAATATTCCAACAATCGATGGTTTTGACTCCAATTTACTTGCTGAGGCCTACGCCATGAGAGCCTATGCTTATTTTCAAGCTGTAAGGGTGTGGGGTGCTGTACCACTTTTTACAGAACCTGTTGTTGGTGCCGGACCAGAGTTACAAAAAACGCGCACGGATGCCAATACAATCATTAATGAGGTCATCATGCCCGATATGATGGCTGCTGAGCAAAACATGAATTTACTGACAAATCCCTATCGCTTCTCCTTAACCAGTATTTGGGCATTACAAGCAGAAGTATATGGTTTTTTAGGAGACGATACAAGCGCTCGCGAAGCGTTGTTGAAGATTGTAAACAGTAATGAGTTTAGTTTGGTGACCACAGCAGAGGAATGGCAAAACCTTTTCCTCAATGATGACATAGATATTTTTGACCCAAATTCTCAAAGCAATGGGCCTCTAAAGGTTCAAGAAGGTCCAGAGCTTATAATGTCAATTGGTTTTAGCTTAAATGAAGAAGCAGGTTCAGGTAATCGTAATAGAGCAGGTATTTATTCCTTGTTTTTCGCTGGTATACCTTCTTACACCATATCACCGGCTCTAGAAAATAAGTGGAGGGAAAAATTTCCTATCGACTCTTTAGGTTGGGTGACCAAGTATCCTGATACTGATCCAGTATTAACAACTTTAAACGAAGAAGGTGAAGAAGAATTTGTTTATGGTGATTTCCGCTATTACCTATCTAGAGAGAATGATATAAACCTTGAATCAAAGGGTTTAGGTAATGCGAGGGTAGCCAAATACAACAAGGCCAATTATAATGCGAGCTTAGACGATAGCGATATGGTACTGTACCGTTATGCCAATATTATTTTATACCTGGCAGAAGTGGAAAACCGATTGGGCAATGACATTAGGGCACTAGAATTGATAAATGAATTTAGGACAGCGCGGCAATTACCTTTGATAGATACCGCAGAGTTCGGAGCTACTGAAGATGAACGGGAACTATTTATCCTTGATGAACGTCAGTTGGAACTTTTGGGTGAAGCACAAAGGTGGTGGGATCTTAGAAGGACCAACAGAGCCTTGGAAGTCATGAACCCAATATTGGATACACTTAGTGGTGGGGTGACTTTAACACAAGAGCGATTGTTGTTCCCCATTTTTGATGACCACTTGATTGAAAATGATTTATTAGATCAAACACCAGGCTATTAAATCACAACATAAACAAAATTGATAACGATGAAAAACATAAAGAATATAAAGATTTTGGCATTAGCAAGCTTTACAATGTTTTTGTTTGGCTGTGATTTAGACATGCAAGAAAGATTTGTTTTTGAGCCTGATGTTGACCTTACTGATCCTTTTGCCAATATTACCGCATGGGAATTTTTAAACTCGCCCCAAGCTACAGGGCTTAGTGAAGATGGTGAGTTGATAAATGATAATTTTAATTATTTGGTTGCTGCCATAGAGGCTGCTGGAATGATAGATGAATATAATACACCCAATTCAGGTAGAACATATTTATTGTTGAACAATGAAGCTTTCGAAGATAATAATGATGTGATTGATTTAATAACAGGCTCTGAAGAGGTTGCCGAAGGGGAAACCCCTGCCCAAGTGATGGCAAGAGCAGATATTGATGTTTTAAGATTGATTTTACAATATCACATTATTACAACCTATATAACCCAAAACGATCCTCTTATTGAGTTCGACGTTAATTACGAATTCCAAACGTTGATACCGGGTGAAGCTGGAAAGATAGTTTTGAGGAGAGATAATAGGCTACGTATTGACGTGAATACAAATCCTGCACCATTACCAAGTACGGCAACTGATGGCGGTAATAACGAAAGACTTAGGAATTACAATTATGTTTTTAACAACGGCATAGGGCATAGTTTGAACGATCCTGTTAGGAACCAACCGTATCCAGCTCCAAGCATTTAATAAAATAATTAGTTTGAGTTAGTTTTTTTGTGAGTTAGCATGAAATCCTCTATAGTATACTATAGAGGATTCTTGTAGTTGTACATAACTTACAGACTATTTTAATAGAGAGCTCATTAGTTCAAGGAAAATAACCTATCTCAAAACTATGGTTTATATCCTGTCTCAACGATAAGCTGAACTCTCACCGAATCCACTTTTTAGATGTCAAATTAAGCCAGAATCTTATAAATAATTGATTATGGTTTTAAGTTGTATGCCAAGGAGTTGCGCAAAACAATGTTTTGAGTATTGTAGAATATTCGACTTTCATAACTTTACCTTATTGACCACAAAAATTGGTTGAAGAGCTACATTTTTCGATAAAACCTGTCCTCTTTACCATTTATCCTATCTTCTTTTCTTTGAACGAATCCAAAATGGTAAAACCCCCAATCTTCCCAACTTTGTTCAAAAGAAGTTCCCATGAAAGCATTGATTATCACTATTAAAAAGGAGTTCACACCCGATAACCTATTTGCAGCCTTTTGCTGTTTGACCATCTCCATCACAATTTTTGTAATTATGGGAGTTATGGGTAGAGAAACGCTACTGTAGTTTTCAGGTATATTAGTCTTTAACAAATTCAGTTTTTTAGAGCAATTTCCAAAGCTTCAATAAAGACATGGTTGTTCAAATATGGATAATTCTCAATATCTCTATCACAACTCAAGGAAGCATGTCCTTTTTCCGGCTTATAATTCCTTTATCCTGATATTTTTAAACCAAATAAAGCTACCGTGGTCCTGAAGCCCAATCAATCCTTTTTTTGCGACACCATAATCAGGATAGTCCTTCCACTTACCTGTCTCTTTTTTCATATTCCAATCGTCTGACCAAGGAATGAATTCAATAACCTTCTTTCCATTCAACCAATGTTCCACTTTATTGGATTGAAATACAATTCTAGTGGTATTCCATTCTCCAGCCTGTTTTACTAACAAATTGACCTTGTCGGTTATATACATTCCATAATCCGCTCCAACGCTCTGCCAATCTTCAAGTTTTTGGGGAAATCCCAGCTGGTCTATCAATTGATACTCTGGAGCATTCTGATAGGGTGACTCATATTGTTCTCCCTCCTGAACATGATAAAAAACACCACTATTCCCCCCTTTAGATATTTTCCATTCTAAATAAAGTTCAAAGTTTTCAAATTCTTGAGCACTGTATACAATATCACCGCCAATATCGCCACCTTTTCCAAGTGATTTTAATGCTCCATCTTCAATAATCCAGCTAGCCGGAAGTGTTGTGGAGTTATAGCCTCTCCATCCTTCTGTTGTTGTACCATCAAATAGATAAAGCCAGTCTTTGTTCTTTTCCAAGTTTTGGGTTTGTGATTCCTCCTTTGGTACTACAACCTCTTTTTCCTTAACCTTCCCTAAACAACCAGATAACAAAAAGACACTGGCCAAGCATATTTTAATTGAATTTTTCATTGATCTTATTTTAAATGATTGATTTTTAAAGTCAAAATCATCTTGTCTTCATTATCATCCTTCTTCAACTTCCATTGTAATTGGATTCCATTTAATGAATTTATCTTTAAAATAACTCTCATTGCATAACAAAGCGGGAGCAGCAGCCCTAAATCCAAATATGGGATCCTCCACTACCGATGTGCCATTTCTGATTGCATTCACAAAATTTCCGTGATGATCATAATGTGCCCCTTTGTATCCGTTTTCTGCCTTATAGATCACTTCACTTGGAGGGACCATTTTCTTTCTGTCATTTGGTTTTATACCGGCCTCTTTCATTTTGGCCAACTCAAAAGGGTCATCTGTAGAAGTAGCGTTCCGTCGTAACACCACTTCTTCCCATTTCACATCCATGGAACCCTTGCTTCCAACAAGTTTTAAATACGTGGTTCCGCTAGTGCCATCAACAAAATTACATCTTAAGGAAAGGTTGAAACCCGGATGTTCCTTCACCTCTGGATATTGGAACATTCCCAAAAGAACATCAGGCACTTCCCTGCCATCTTTCCAATACCGGAGACCTCCCATAGCACTAATTTTATTGGGGCCCAACGAATTGGTAATGAAGTGAAGGCTTGAAAAAAGATGTACGAACAAATCGCCAGACATTCCAGTACCGTAATCCAAATAATTTCTCCATCTAAAAAATCGAATGGGATCAAAAGGTATTTTTTTTGTATTTGATACAAACCGGTTCCAATTTACAGTTTTTTGGGAGGCATCCGTTGGAATGGTATACTGCCACGCTCCAATTGGGGAGTGCCGTGCCCAAAAACCTTCAGCATAATTCAGTTCACCAATTGCTCCATCTGCCAATAATTGTTTTGCCTTTTCATTACCTAAAGAAGAAAGTCCCTGACTGCCTACCATGAAAACCTTCCCAGAACGTTGCCACGTATTGATCAACTCATGCCCTTCATCAACCGAATGTACCATTGGTTTCTCACAATAGACATGCTTCCCAGCGTTTAGGGCATCTATCGAAATCTGTTTGTGCCAATGATCAGGAGTACCTATTATAACAGCATCAATATCCTTACGTTTAAGTATGTCTTTATAATTATCCGTTAAAAATAGATTTTCTCCCCATTTTTCACTTGCGGCTTTTAGTCTCCCTTGATACAAATCACAAACTGCAACAAGTTTTACACCATCATGTTTAAGAATGGTATTCACATTCTCAGAACCCATTCCCCCTGCCCCAATTACAGCAATTGAAAGCTCTTTATTATTTACTTTGGATGTGGAAACGCGCTTAAGTTGGTTTGTAGATTTATAATCACTCGAAAACCCAAGTGTTGGTGAGGCCACAATAGCACCACCACCAAGAACGGCTCTTCGTAAAAACTTTCTTCTTTTATTTTCTGACATACTGTTTTGTTTAAAAGTATTTCCTTTTGTTCTCCTTATAAAACTATGCTTTTTTTGATCTTGAACGCTGCAAGAACCACCCTTTTTAGATCATATTTGGAATAGGGAACGAATTTGCCACAAAGAAAATTAAATATCATGCAAAAGATGTTCCAGTAAATATTATCCAAAGAGGAAAATGAAATCTTTTAATCAATCAATAAACTGGACCAAAAGAAGGGAGAACGCTAAAACTAGATAGATTTTCTATCGATAAAGTGAAACGGATTTTTAATTTTACCTTTCTCCTTGTTCAATATCATTCTGGCCGCAGTTTCACCCATTGCTTCAAAATCTGTAGAAATTACGGTAACCCTTAACAGTTCTTTTAACTGAGTGTCATTATATGAGATAACCCCTATATCCTTTCCAATAAGAAGCTCCCCGTCCCTTATTTCATTTATTAAATTAACTAAATCAGATTCTTCAATAGTAATGAACAAGTCTCCCCTCTTGAGAATTATATCATCATATATTTCATCCAAAATTTCAAAATCCATATCAAATTCAGTACAGAATTTTTTAAACCCCATCAAAACCCTTTTGGGGTACGGGTAAATGGATTTTTTGGGATAGACCATAATCAATTTCTTGTATGATGAAATTTTAGAAAGGCCCTCTTTCAATGCTTGATAGATATCATTTTCAAAATCTTGATAGATTTCTACAATGTCCCCATCAATTTCAAGCTTGTTATTGTCCATGATAATAAGCTTACCCTTGGGGATTTTGTTAATCGTTTTCAATACTTCATCAGTGTAACTTATGTGTTTTAAGTCTTTCGTTTTAAAATGTGGCATAATTACATAGTAATCATATGATTTATTATTTTTTGCCATTAAGTTTAAAAACAAAGACTCATCACAATGATAAATATGAAGGTCGGTGTGTGAATTTCCACCCATATTATTTATGAAGGTATTGTATATCTTCATTTTGTAAGTACTCAGCTTATTTATTAGAAACAAGATATTTATCTTGGATATCAATTGGGTGCGAGCAATATAATATCCTTTGCCCCTAATCGATGAAATAATTTTCCGTTCCTTTAAAATACTGTAGGCTTTTTCAATAGTATCCCTAGAAATAAGATATTCCTCGCTAAACATATTGATTGATGGAATCTTTTCATCAATCTGAAGGTTGCCAATAGAAATATTGTAAATAATGGAATCCACTATTTGTTGATACTTGGGGATACGTGAATTTTTATCAATCTGAATATATTTAAACATATTCATTTAAACAGAGGTTTAGATTGATTGTAAGGTTAACAACATTTTTTCAATTTTAAAAATTCCTTTTCAAATCTAGTTGGTATCCCAAATACCAAAATATCTGGTGTAACCTTTTGATAGTCTATTCCTATTTTGAATTAAGACCGACTTAAAGAGCTTAGAAAAAATTTATAATTATAACATTCTGGGTCAACATTGATAGTTTTTTATCAAGGATGGCCTGAAAATCCAAAAACCATAATATTAAAATTAACAATAACAGCATAGCACAGGATACAGTTTTATAATGGCAGTCATATATTAGCATCTTATACAAGGCAAAAAAGAGGACGATAATTTTTAAGTAGCCCAACCAAAGTATGGAAGTAGTAAAGAAAAAATATCAATATGTTGATTACCTATGGGATAAAGAAAAAGCAGATCAACTTTCAGGAAATGAAGTTGAATTGTTCCTATACCGTTCCAATATCTTAGGAGCTGATTTAAGGATAACCAATTACGGAGGAGGGAATACCAGTTGTAAGACTTTTGAGATAGACCCTCTCACAAAAAATGAGGTTGAGGTAATGTGGGTCAAGGGCTCCGGGGGTGATATTGGTACCCTTACCAGGTCTGGAATTGCAGGTCTCTATGTAGAAAGACTACAAAATCTCAAGAAAGTATACAGGGGAATAGAGCATGAAGACGAAATGGTTGCCTTGTTTAACCATTGTATCTATGATCTGGATAGTAAGGCACCTTCTATAGATACCCCTTTGCATGGATTGTTACCTTTTAAACATATAGATCATCTGCATCCAGATGCTTTAATTGCTATTGCTGCCGCCGAAGATGGGGAACAAATCACTAAGGAGATATGGGGTGATTCCATGGGGTGGATTCCATGGCAAAGGCCTGGGTTTGATCTCGGTTTACAGTTAGAGAACTGCCTGAACAACAACCCAGGAATTAGAGGTATAGTCTTGGGGAGCCATGGTTTATTTACCTGGGGAGATACTTCCTATGAATGTTATGTAAACAGTCTTGAAGTTATTGAAAAAGCATCCGCTTACATTGCGGACAAAATAAAGTCAAATGGTGTTGTCTTTGGAGGGGAAAAAATTACGGCTGCTCCTCCAGAAAAAAGGATTTCACAAGCCGCTCAAATTGCGCCTATTTTAAGAGGACTGTGTTCCCAGGAAAATAGGATGATAGGGCACTTTACCGACTCGGAAGTAGTTTTGGAATTCATCAACAGTAATGATTTGGAACGCTTGGCTCCAATGGGCACATCTTGCCCGGATCACTTTCTTCGAACAAAAATAATGCCCTTGGTAATTAATTTGACTTCTGATGAAGATTTGTCCAATACTGAGGAAATCATAGCAAAACTAAAACCGCAATTTGAAAATTACAGGGCTGACTATGCCGCGTATTATGACAACTGCAAGCATGAGAATAGTCCTGCAATGCGCGATGCCAATCCCGTAGTTATAATTTATCCGGGCATTGGAATGTTCACTTTTGCAAAAAATAAGCAAACAGCACGTGTGGCCAATGAATTCTATTTAAATGCCATAAATGTAATGCGGGGTGCTGAAGCAATTTCAAAGTATACCGCACTTCCAAGACAAGAAGCTTTTAACATTGAATATTGGCTATTGGAAGAAGCCAAATTGCAACGAATGCCAAAGGAAAAGCCACTTTCAAGAAAAGTTGCCATTGTAACAGGTGCAACAGGTGGTATTGGTAAGGCAATTGTAGATAAGCTGGTCGCGGAGGGAGCAAATGTAGTACTTACAGATTTGGACAGCAATGTGCTTTCCGAAGCCCAAAAATCCTATAAAAAAGATGAAACTGCAACAGCGGTCTGCGATGTAACCAAAAGTGAATCGATTGAAGATGCCTATACTAAAGCTTGTATTGAATTTGGTGGGGTTGATATTATTGTACATTCTGCTGGATTGGCAATTTCCAAACCTTTGGAAGAAACCACAACTGATGATTGGACGTTACTACAAGATATTTTGGTAAAGGGCCAATTTTTAATGGCAAAAAAAGGAGCTTCAATATTAAAGGCACAAGGCTTGGGAGGGGACATTATTCATATTGCCAGTAAGAATGGCATTGTCTCAGGTCCCAATAATGTTGCCTATGGAACTGCTAAGGCCGCCCAGCAACATATGACCCGTTTATTGGCTGCAGAATTGGGAAAACACCAAATAAGGGTAAATACGGTAAACCCGGATGGAGTTATTGTAGGAAGTAAAATTTGGGAAGGTGAATGGGCAGAAGGAAGGGCCAAGGCATATGGCATTTCCGTTGAAGAATTGCCCAAACATTATGCAAGCAGAAATCTTTTAAATGAAATCATTTTACCAAAAGATATTGCAAATGGCGTATATTCATTAGTAGCTATTTTGGATAAAAGCACAGGAAACACCATTAATGTTGATGGTGGAATGGCAAATGCTTTTGTGCGATAATCTAACGGTCATATGAAAATAGAAAAGCAACAAATTGCATCGCTTAATAAAAGTAAAAAAGCTGAACATACTATTCAACTTGATTTTGCATTAAGCCAACTTAACGCAAAGGGAATAGATGGCCATGCCATTATTCAAAAAATAAAAGATTTTCAAGTAGCCATACCTAGTTGGGCACTAGGTGCCGGAGGAACAAGGTTTGGTAGATTCTCTTATGGAGGGGAACCTTCAAACTTACATGAAAAACTTGATGATATTGGTGTTTTACATGCACTGACAAACACTGCTGGGTCAGTTTCCTTACATATTCCATGGGACACTCCCGAAGATTACGATGCTACAAAACAAATAGCAGCCTCTCATAATATTACCTTTGATGCAGTTAATTCAAACACTTTTCAAGATCAAAAAGGTGCAGAGCTAAGCTATAAGTTCGGTTCACTCTCCAATAGTGAAGATGCCATTAGGAACCAATCAATCCAACACAATATAGAGGTTGCTAAAATTGGTGAAAAATTAGGTTCAAAAAGTCTTACGGTATGGTTGGCAGATGGGGCAACTTTTCCAGGACAGAGCAATTTTCAAAAAGCACTACAAAACACTGAAAATAGTCTTAAGGAAATTTACAAAGAACTACCATTGGATTGGAGGATGTTTATAGAATACAAACCATACGAGCCTAATTTTTACAGCACGGTTATACAAGATTGGGGCACCTCATTAATGCTTTCAAATAGCTGCGGAGACAGGGCTTTTTGTTTAGTTGATCTGGGGCATCACTTACCAAACACCAATATTGAGCAAATTGTAGCTACGTTGATGTTAAAGGACAAACTGGGTGGTTTTCACTTTAATGACAGTAAATACGGTGATGATGACCTAACTGTAGGTGCAATAAAACCCTATGCACTCTTTTTAATATTCAATGAGTTGGTCTATGGAATGGCCAATAATGCAAATAATCCAGATTTAGCCTGGATGATAGATGCCAGTCATAATATCAAAGACCCCCTCGAAGATCTTATTCAATCTCTGGAAGCTATACTCATTGCCTATGCCCAAGCCCTTTTGGTAGATCAAGATACTTTAAGAGCAGCGCAACAGGACCATGATGTTGTAAAATGTCAGGAAATACTTCAAGATGCCTACCGAGCAGATGTTCGTCCTCTACTAAAAGAATCAAGGTTGCAGGCCGATGCAGCTATAGACCCTTTAGCTGTATACAGAGATTTAAAAGTACGTGAAAACCTTATCAATAAAAGGGGTAATGATTCAATAGCATCAGGGCTTTAATATCATGAAAAAGGTAATTGCGGTTTTTGATATAGGTAAGACCAATAAAAAATTCTTTCTTTTTGATGAAAATTATAAGAAGGTTTATCAAGAGTATCTTGTAATTGATGAAATTCAAGATGAAGATGGTTTTCCTACCGAAGATTTGAACAAACTGCAAAAATGGCTAAAGACATCCGTTGATAAAATACTGGAAACCAATCGTTTTGATGTACAAGCAATCAACTTTTCCACCTATGGGGCAAGTTTTGTGCATTTGGATGTAGATGGCAACGTGCTCACTCCGCTCTACAATTACCTAAAGCCACTTCCTAAAAAAATAGCTGATACGTTTGATACCGATTATGACCAGACCACCGTATCCCAGGAAACCGGTTCTCCGGAGGCAGGTATGTTGAATTCGGGAATGCAATTATATTGGTTAAAACAGACCAAACCCGAATTGTATAAAACCATAAAGTATTCACTGCATTTTCCGCAATACCTATCATTTTTATTTACGGGCAAACCAGTTGCCGAATTCACCAGTATAGGCTGTCATACCGCTTTATGGGATTATAGCAAAAGAGGATATCATAATTGGACAATAGAAGAGGGACTTTCAACTAAGTTTCCTGATATTTCGTCAGCGACCAAAAGCCACAGCTTTGATTATGGTGATAAAAAGATAAAAATTGGAACGGGTATACACGACAGTTCCGCAGCTCTGATTCCTTATATGTTATCTGAGAAAAAACCATTTATATTGATTTCAACCGGCACATGGAGCATTACCCTTAATCCATTCAGTGTAAATGCACTGTCTTCCGATGATATTGAAAATAACTGTCTAAATTACCTGACCGTACAAGGAAAACCAGTCCGTGCTACACGCTTTTTCTTAGGAAAGGAATATGGCCTTCAGGTAAAAAAGCTTGCTGCTATTTTCGATAAAAGCAAGACCTATCACAAACGTATTAAATTTGATTTTGAGCTATATCAAAAATTAAGACAAAAAACACATCGTTTCTTCAAATTTGATGAAATTAGAATTGATAGCCATACAGAATTTTCAAATCAAGATTTAACAATTTTTAATTCTTTTGAAGAAGCCTATCATCAATTAATGCTGGAATTGGTCACCATTCAAGTGAAGACCATCAGATTGGCAATTGGCAATTCAAAAATTAAAAAAATCTACATTGATGGTGGCTTTGTTGACAATGACATTTTTATAAAATTGGTGGCTTTGAACTTTCCCGAACTTAAAGTTAGAACGACTAAATCTCCCCTTGGTTCAGCGCTTGGGGCTGCCATGGTCATTTCAGAAAAGGAACTCGAGAAAAATTTTCTAAAATCACATTATAAAATGCGAAAATTGAAAGTACCGCTAGAGTAATACAACTAAAATATTGCCAATACTAAACAACCAAAACATGAGCGCACCAAACATTGAACAACAAGACAACGAAGCTACTAGTACCGAGTTTGTAAGGCAACCAGTGCCAAAATCAAATTGGAAAAGCTGGAAAAGTTTTTTGGGAATGTACGCTGGCGAACATGCTGCCGGTACCGAATTTATGATCGGACCACTTTTTCTGACAGCCGGAGTCAGTGCTTTTGATTTGATTATTGGATTACTTATCGGAAATCTTATGGCTGTTTTGAGCTGGCGATTCCTAACAGCAGAAATAGCAGTAAAAAATAGATTGACCCTATATTACCATTTAGAAAAAATATGTGGTAAAAATCTTGTCACTGGCTACAACCTTGCCAATGGGATACTTTTTTGTTTTTTGGCAGGCGCAATGATTACCGTATCCGCAACCGCTGTCGGTGTGCCATTTAATATGGAAATGCCAAAATTAACCGATACACTGCCCAATGGCATTACATGGATTATAATTGTAATAGCAATAGGATTGGTAATCTCCTTGGTAGCGGCAAAGGGTTACGACACAGTTTCAAAAGCTGCCAATTGGATGTCTCCGATAATTGTACTTGCATTTTTAGCATGTGGAATTGTTGCTCTCAATCAATTGGGGGTAAGCTCTTTTAAGGATTTTTGGAATATTTGGGGGCAAGGTTCAGAGCCATTCCCAGGACAAATAAAATTCACATTTTGGCATGTAGTTCTATGGTCATGGTTTGCCAACGCGGCCATGCATATTGGAATGTCCGATCTTTCAGTATTTAGATTTGCCAAAAACGCCAAATCTGGTTGGACTACTGCTGCAGGTATGTACATTGGCCATTATATGGCTTGGATTGCTGCAGCTTTACTTTATGCAGTGTATCTAAAAACTCCCGAAGCACAGGCCTTTTTAGGCAACGGTGAGGCTCCTCCAGTTGCACCGGGACCCTTGGCTTACAATGCAATAGGAATATTCGGTATTATTGCGGTCATACTTGCCGGATGGACAACGGCAAATCCAACGATTTATAGAGCTGGACTGGCCTTTCAGGCTATTTTGCCAAAAACATCGACTTTCTGGGTCACAATTCTTGCAGGTTCCATAGCAACCATTGCCGGTATTTTTCCAGCTTTTGCCATGAAATTACTCGGATTTGTATCGCTTTATGGTTTTATCCTTGCACCAGTTGGAGCTATAATCGTTTTTGAACACTTCTTTGCAGACCGCTTTAACGTTGTTTCCTTTTATGCTGAAAAGAAAAAAATAAACTTCAACATTTCCGTTTTCCTTGCCTGGGGAATCAGTTTTGCTGTCTTTTATTTGGTATCATTAAAATTTGACATCTTTCTTTCATTCTTAACATTACCTGCATGGCTCTGTTGCGGAATTATGTTTCTGATTTTTAGCAAATTTCTGCAAAAACAGTAGTTTTTAGAAGCTTGTTCATGAACGCGGTACCTTAGTAAACATCGAAAGAGAACACTTTGCGATATTCCTTTTTTTGAATTTGAATGGAACCTTAAAACTAATTTAAAAGGTTCTCAGATTATTTCTAATTTTAGGGAGTGTACACTATCATCGATATAGAGACCACCGGAAACGGTATCAAGGGCAACAAAATCACGGAAATTTCCATTTTCAAGTTTGATGGGGAACAAATTGTTGATGAATTTACCTCTTTGGTGAACCCGCTCTCTCCTATTCCCTATTTTATTACTGGGTTGACAGGCATCGATGATCAAATGGTACAAAATGCCCCGGTCTTTAGCGAAATTGCCAACGCAATTTTAGAAATCACAAAAGACAGCATCTTTGTTGCTCACTCCGTAAACTTTGATTATGGAGTAATTAAAGAGGAATTTAGACGGATAAATCTTGATTTCACTAGAAAAAAACTTTGCACGGTTAGGTTGTCCCGTAAACTTATTCCGGGTCTACAGTCCTATAGTTTGGGAAAACTTTGCTCTGCAGTTCAAATTCCACTAGTTGATAGGCACCGAGCAAGGGGCGATGCCCATGCTACAGTTCTTCTTTTTCAAAAACTGCTAAATGCTCCAGAGGCTGATTCCATTATTCAAAAATCTTTGAATGCAAGAAGTCACGAGGCAACACTTCCCCCGCACTTATCTAAATCAGTTTTTGATGCTATTCCCTACAAGCCTGGTATTTACTATTTCAAAAATCAAAAAGATGAGATTATTTATGTGGGAAAGGCCATTAACCTTAAGAAAAGGGTACTAAGTCATTTTTATGACAAAAGCACCAAGGAAACCCAAATGTGCCGTGAAACCGCACATATTGATTTTAAACTTTCAGGAAGTGAGCTTGTTGCGCTCCTAATGGAATCAGCTGAAATAAAAAAGCACTTCCCCTCATACAACCGCGCTCAAAAGCGTGTGGTAAAACAATATGCTATTTTTAGCTATGAGGACAGAAAGGGCATTGTACATCTTGCCTACAATACCATAAAAGGGGTTCCAAATCCCATAAAAGTGTTTTACAATCAAACCGATTGCAGAACATATTTGCATGAGGTATGCAGAACATTCTCGCTTTGTCCTAAATATTGTCACTTGCAGCAGACAAATTCAGCTTGTTCACATCATGAATTAAACTCTTGTGAGGGCATTTGTACTTCCCAAGAATCAGTAACTGACTACAATCAAAAAGTGGAATCTGCTATCCTAGAAATGAAAAACATGCAATCTGGGGTAAGGATTATCAGAGAGAAAGGTCGAGATGCGAATGAAAATGCAGTTGTACTTATTTCTGAAGGAATATATCGAGGATATGGATTTATAGATCAAGAACTGAAAGTTTCTTCAATTGAAGATATAGAAGCATTTATTATCCCTCAAAAAAACACCTTGGAAACCGAGCGTATTGTGGCCTCATTACTTCCAAAATTGGAATCATTTGTTCTTTAAAGCACAAGGAAAATTCACTTTTTTATTTTCCGGTACATTTTGACCATAAAGACAATCCAAATCACAAAAATAAGGGCAACCACCAAAACGTAAGGAAGTATAATATCCATAACAAGTAGATTGAAGTTTTTATAAGCCCCTACACCAGAACCCTAGAAAAAGGTTCTTATTTTTTCCACCGGAAAAGAACGAACTAAAAACAAGAAGGTGATTTTTTGTTTCTAGATACTCTAAATTAGTAAGAAATTAGATACGAAAGGTTAAGAAATTATGATTTTTTTAACTTTTCAAAAAAACAATCATACTTTTAGCATTACTTTAAAAATTTCCTCTGAATCTTTAAGATACTGAAAACCTGAATTCAAATCCCGTTGTGCAACAGAATAGGGATAAAAGGAAATAGGCTCTATGCAAACCATGTTTCTGACCTCAGTCCAACACATAAAGTGTCCAAAACCTTCGGTCTCTATAGTAAGCTCCTTTTTGTCCTTTAAGGTGATTGATGAACAATTTTCAACTTGAAACGCCCTATCGCCAACAGCCAATACCTCATCCAGGGTAATCTCCCCATTATCTGAAACAATTAATGGCTGGTCAATATGAAGTTTAAAAGCAGGATGATATCCGAGCATAAAAGGCATATCCCGTTCGCCAGAAACCGTAAATGTGATTTCCAGTTCATTTTCATTTAAAGAAAAAGACTTTTGAAAACTAAAGGAATAAGGCCAAATCTGCCATTTTTTATTTGACTTTTTAGGGAACTTGGAATTCGCGATCATTGTTCCCGCTGAATATTCCTTTTTAAAAACAGCACTGGTATCATTCTGTGAAACCAATTGATATTCCAACTCACGAAGAATACCATGCTGATCTTGAATGGCATTACCTCCTTTGGGAACTTGTACTCTAAAATCGGTTTCGTTTACTGGCCCTATAATAGGAAACATTTCCGTGTCCGAACTGCGCCAACCCGGACTCCCCTTTTGATGGATATATTCATGTGCATCAACCATAAAACTGACCAGTTCCCCTTGATCAATCTTTACGGAAAAATTATCTTTTTTTAGAAGTACCATTATTTGGTGTTAATAAGCCTGTAAATTAAAATTGCTGTTCGCTTGGTCAAAGCTTCAATGGTATTAAGATTTACTGTTTCCTCTGGGGTATGCGCTCCAGAACCCATAGTACCAAGTCCATCCAGACAATCTACATATTCTGCAACAAAGGAAACATCTGCTGCACCTCTCCTTCCAGGGTCATATGCGAGAACTTCTCCTTGGCCCAAGTCCAAACTCACATCATTTAAAACATTCAAAAGAGCTGTGTTTCCCTCCGTTGGCTGCATTGCAGGATAACTGTCTGTAAATGATATTTTAGCCGAAGTTTTGGGAAGGTTATTGGACACTATTTTTTTCATCTTTTCCCGTGCCCTTTCCTTTTGTTCTTCAGAGATAAATCGAAGTCCTCCTCTAACCACAGCTTTTTGCGCAACCACATTGGTTTTTCCAAAAACATCCCCTTTGCTAGTGGAGTTGTCAAAATTGACAAACGTTCCACCCAAAAGAGTCCCTGGGTTAAAGGTCAATAAATCTTCTCCTTTTACATCTGTGTAAAATTCATGAAGGATACGGGACATTTCAAATATGGCTCCAGCACCAGTACGATCACTAAATATGCCTGAGGAGTGGGCTCTTTTTCCTTCTACCTCAACAGCCCAACCAGAGGCTCCCCTCCTGGCCACAGTTGCATAATTAAATCCGGTGGAAGTTTCAAAACCCAAGGCAATATCGCTTCTTTTTGCGTATTCTATTAGGTCTCTTCTACTAATTGTCAAAGGTTTTCCAGTGCTTTCTTCATCTCCGGTAAATGCCACGGTTATCTGTGCATTCTTCAACAATCCATTATCGTGTAAAGCCTTAAGAGCATAAAGCACAATAACATCTCCGCCTTTCATATCGTTTCCTCCCGGCGCATGGGCAATACTGTCATTGACCATCTTAAATTTCTGAAAGGGACTATCTTCTTCAAAAACGGTGTCCAAATGGCCTATAAGTAAAAGTTTTTTGCCTTTTTCGCCAGAAGTTTCAGCAAATAAATGCCCGGCCCTATTCATTCCATCTGGCATCTCAATCCATTTGGTTTTAAAATTGATTTGATCGAAGGCATCCTTGAAAACCATTCCAACTTTTTTTACTCCATCAGAATTTAGCGTACCACTGTTTATGTTCACCACCTTTTCCAAAAAAGAAATGGCGTCGGTATTATTTTTTTCTATGGAAGCAATGATTCTCTTTTCCGTTTTTGAAAGATTCTGGGCAAAAAGAGAAATGGTAAGTAAACAGAAGCAGGTGGATAAACAAATCTTGATTGGCATAGTATTTAATTTGAGATGAATTTACCAAATTTTACTTGATATACCCTTTCTCCCGCATCCAATCATCATTGAACATTTTACCTACATAACGACTGCCATGATCGTGAAACAAAACTACAACCACATCATCTTTTGTGAAATGTTCTTTTAGCTGTAACAGCCCTTTTATGGCTGCACCAGCTGAATTTCCCAAAAACATCCCCTCTTCTTTAGCCAAGCGCTGTGTATAGACTGCAGCATCTTTGTCCGTTACCTTAGTAAACCCGTCTATGATATCGAAATTGACATTTTTGGGCAATATGTCTTCTCCAATACCCTCGGTAACATATGGATAGATTTCATTTTCATCAAAAATGCCTGTCTCATGGTATTTTTTGAACACAGAGCCATAGGTATCAATCCCCCAAACTTTTACGTCTGGGTTTTGTTCCTTTAGATACGTTCCAACTCCCGAAATAGTACCCCCTGTGCCTACTCCAACAACAAAATGCGTCACTTTACCATTGGTTTGCTCCCATATCTCAGGACCTGTACTTAAATAGTGTGCTTTGGTATTGCTTGGGTTGTCATATTGATTTACATACCATGAGTTTGGAATCTCAGTCGCCAATCTTCTTGCAGTGGAATAATAACTTCTTGGGTCGTCCGGAGCAACATCTGTTGGGCAAACATGTACTTCACTTCCAACAGCTTTAAGGATATCTATCTTTTCCTTGGATTGTTTGTCACTGATAACGCAGATCATCTTATATCCTTTGACCACAGCGGCCAAAGCCAAACCCATTCCTGTATTTCCTGAAGTACCTTCAATGATAGTACCTCCTGGCTTCAATATGCCCTCGGCTTCCGCATCTTCTACCATTTGAAGTGCCATACGGTCTTTGACGGAGTTCCCAGGGTTAAATGTTTCATATTTGGCCAAAACCAAACATGGCAAATCCTCGGTAAGTTTATTGAGTTTAACCAAAGGAGTTTTTCCAATGGTTTCCAAAATGTTATTTGCGTAGTCCATAATTGCGACAAAGATAGTTTTTCGCGAAGACCTTATTCAAACTTTATGGCCTTTACCGGTGTAATTTTGGTGATAATATAAGAAGGCACCAAAAGCATCAACAAGCACAATACCAGTACCCCAAGGTTTAAGAACACTATCATAGGTAAATCGATATGAACGGGTATGTACTCAATATAATATTCTTCTGGATTGGGAAACTTAAAGAGTCTATATTTATTCTGAAGAAACAGTAATCCCAAACCAATTGCATTCCCCCACAATAATCCAATGGTAATCAGGTAGGCAGCATTATACAAAAATACTTTTCGAATACTCCAATTAGCTGAACCCAAAGCTTTTAAAACTCCTATCATTTGGGTTCGCTCCAAGATAAGCACAAGTAGCGCAGTAATCATATTGATCCCACCAACTATAATCATAATTCCAATAATCAAGGCAATATTAAAATCAAAAAGACCGATCCATTCAAATATTCTAAAATATTTGGTCTTAATGTTCTGCGTATCCAAATTTGAAATCGTCTTCCCATAAATCTCGTTGCTCTTCTCCTCTAGTTGATTAAAATCCGACAGAAAAACTTCAAAGTTTCCAATTTCATTTGAAGCCCATTTGTTCATGCGCTGTATATGTCGAATATCAACAAAAACATAGGTTGCATCAAACTCTTCAAAACCACTATCGTAAATCCCAACAATCTTAAATCTTCTATTATTGGGAACTTTGGAGGCATCTCCTTCTTTTAAGAAAAAGGAAAAAAAGGAATCGCCAACATTTAGTTGAAGTCTGTTGGCCATCAATTTGGAAATCAAAACCTCATCGTTTAGTTTTCCCATATAATCTGGCAAACTTCCATCAACAATATATTCTTCAAAAACCGTCCAGTTATAGTCCTTTCCAACTCCTTTGGCCAGCATTCCTTCAAATGTATCCTCAGTCCGTATTATCCCACCTTTGGTGGCCACGGCCTGCACATGTGAAATGCCTTCTACATCCTTAAATTCAGGATAAAAGTCCTGCTCAATAGAAACTGGCTTCACGGATACTTCGGAAGTATTATTGTCGAAATTGGAAATTTGGATGTGCCCATTAAAAGCAGCCACTTTTTCTCGAATCTTATGCTTTAGGCCTACTCCGGTGGCAATGGCAATGAGCATCATAACAATGCCAATGGCGATAGCGGCAATGGCAATTTTTATAATAGGTGCGGAAATACTAATTTTATGCTCCTTCCCTGTAATCAGGCGTTTGGCAATAAACAATTCTAAATTCAACGAATGCCCATTTTTTCTATTTTCAAAAGTACAGTTTTATTGTTGGTTTTAGTATTTTCTTCATGTAAGGGGCAAGAAAAGAAAATCACACATATTGAGGTAAATGTGGAAATTGATTCAGTCCCGAAAATAGAAGTAGCAGCAAATAGAACGGAACTGTATTTACCACTTCTTAAAGAAAAAAAGGTTGGAATTGTGGCCAACCAAACCAGCGTTATCTTTAAAGAAACCGGACATACGCACCTGGTAGATTCTTTATTGACCCTAAAAATAGACATCAAAAAGGTATTTGCACCAGAACATGGATTCCGAGGCAAAGCTGATGCCGGAGAATTGGTGAAAGATGGAATTGACACTAAAACCGGTCTTCCCATTACCTCTCTTTATGGAAAAAACAAAAAACCTTCCAACAAGCAATTAAAGGGTTTGGATATTGTTGTTTTTGATATTCAAGATGTTGGGGTTCGTTTCTATACGTACATTGCTACATTACAATTGGTAATGGAAGCTTGTGCCGAAAGTGATATTCCAATTATTGTTTTGGATAGACCAAATCCCAATGGCCATTATGTGGATGGCCCAACCATGAAAAAAGAGCATACCAGTTTTCTTGGAATGACCACCATTCCATTAGTATATGGAATGACAATTGGAGAGTATGCACAAATGCTCAATGAGGAAAGATGGTTGGAAAATGGAAAGCAAGTGAATCTCACTGTACTTCCGCTTAAAAATTATACGCATAACTCTGAGTACAATCTTCCTATTAGGCCCTCTCCCAACTTACCCAATGATATATCTATTAATCTTTATCCCAGTTTGGGGCTTTTTGAAGGTACAAATGTCAATGCTGGTCGGGGAACAGAGTTCCAGTTTCAGCGCTATGGGGCATCGTTTATGGATAGTACCCAATATGATTTTAGCTATGTTCCGCAGCCCAATTTCGGGTCAAAATATCCGAAGGAAGAAGACAAACGCTGTTTTGGGAGAGATGTATCTGAATCTGAACGAATGCAATCAGTTTCTTTGCGTTGGTTGATCGATGCTTATGAAAACACACCTGATAAATCAAAATTCTTTATTACTACATCTTTTACCAAACATGCGGGAACACAAGAATTACAGAAACAAATTGAAAAGGGAATACTAGAATCGGAAATAAAGGCAACTTGGAAACAGGATTTGGATGTTTTCAAAAAAATTAGAGTTAAGTACTTAATCTACGAGTAATCTAACTGACTTTCGGCAACCTTTAAACCGTATCATAATATAAGGCTGTTTTAAGCCAAAGTGTGGTTTTAAATCTTCTACTGAAAAATCCAAAGTGACCAATTTTTTCAGCACCAATATCTATGGGTCTTACAAGTTCTATTCTTTTATCAGCAGAAGTAAATACATCATGTATTCTTTTTAATGCTTTTTCTGTTCCAATGGGATCATCCTCAATTGCCAAGGTCAAAAGTTTACCGTAAAACTCATGATAGTACACTTTTTGACCACTCTTGTTCAACTGCTCTGTCATGTTATGGATTTTTCTTCTCGCATGCCACTGTTTTATCACTCCTTTAGGAACATCTTCTAAAAGACCAAGCCATTTTCCTGGAAAATATCCAAAAAACTTTGTGATAGATGGGAAAACCACATGCCACAAAAGATAAAGTTTATGCTTTTCCACATCCCAATCTTTGTAGTAGGCCGTCTGGGCACCAATATTAACAATTCCATTAATCAATGAACAATCTTCGGACATTCCTATTATAGTTCCTCCAATACTATGGCCTAAAACCAAAATTGAATGATTTGGATAGTTTTGTTTTACATATTGTAATACATCCGTGAAATCCTTTTGTCCCCAAATTGAAAAAGAAGCTTGGAAACCTCTCAGATTTTTGGGTCTTGAAGCTGCAATACCACGATAGTCATAGGTAATCACATCAAAACCATAATCTGACATGTATAAAGCATAATTCTTATACAAATCTTTGCTTACGGCCGTAGCTGAGTTAATGACAAGTACTTTCTTTTTATTTGAAGAAGGTTTAGCAGGATACATAGTTCCTTTGAGCACAAAACTATCTTTACAAGGAATATCAATCTCTTTGTAAATCATACGTAAAGATTACTAAAAAGGTTTTACTTAGGCTCTGAGGTGGTAGGCCTTCTGTATTTATGAAAAGGCTGTTTGAGTAACCCTACAATACTACTGTTTTCCTTTTCATCGGGAAAAGTATCCACACCATAAACAATGTCATCAACCTCCATCTTCATAAAAGTTCCAAATAGTCTATCCCAAATAGAGAAAATATTGCCATAATTAGAATCCGTATAGGGCAATCTATAATGATGATGCACTTTATGCATATCCGGACTTACGATTAACCAGCTTATTGCATTGTCCACTTTCTTGGGCAATCGAATATTGGCATGGTTAAATTGTGAAAGAACAACTGATGCACTTTGATATAGCATTATAATCCCAATTGGAGCACCAACCACAAAAACACCAATTAAAGTAAAAATATACCTTATCAAACTTTCTAAAGGATGATGCCTATTGGCCGTTGTGGCATCAACATTATGATCGGAGTGATGCACCAAATGTACCATCCACAAAGGTTTTACCTTGTGTTCCACTAAATGGGCGGTATAGGCTCCAATTAAATCCAGTAGCATTAACCCGAGTACAACATAAAGCCAAAGTGGCATTTGCGGTAACCAATTGATGATTCCAAATTGATTCTCTATTGCCCAATCAGATGTTTGTAACAATAAAAATGCCAGTGGAAAATTTATGATAATCGTGGTTAGTGTAAAAAAGAAATTAGGAACCGAATGCCGCCACTTTTTGTACGGAATTTTGAACAAAGGCACAATACCTTCCAGAATCCAGAAAAACGTAATTCCCCCTACAAGAATAATACTTCTGTGCAATGGAGGTATATTCTCAAAATATGTTATTAGTTGCTCCATATTTTCAAATATACTGAATTGGTCATAGTTTTATTTTCTTCTTCATCTCCTCAACAATGTTGAATGCTGCCGGACAAATAGAGGTGTTTTTTAGTGTGAGATCACTAATTTGATGAAACTTTTTACGATTGGTATGCGGAAATTCCCGACACGCTTTTGGTCTAACATCATATATGGAACAATAATTATCCGTTCCTAAAAAAGCACAGGGCACTTCCTTTAACACATAGTCGTTTTCTTCATCAATTCTTAAATAGCGTTCTATAAAGCGAGAGGGTTTTAACCTAAAATGCTTGGCAATTCGATTAATATCAGCGTTGGTAAAAAGAGGTCCTGTGGTTTTACAGCAGTTCGCACAACTTAGGCAATCGGTTCGTTCAAATTCAGCATCATGCAACTCACCCATTACATAATCTAAATTCTTCGGTGGACGCTTTTTTAGTTTTGCAAAGAACTTTTTGTTCTCAGCGTGTTTTTCTTTTGCTTTTTTTGGTAATTCCTCTAATTGCCTCTCCATATCCAACAAACATAAAAAACTGTTTTCATTTAAACCTTTATGTGCGATTAAAGTCCCATTTTTGCAGTTTTTAGCATAAACATGGCTGATATTTTTGGACAAGCCCTTCTTGATTACCAGTCTGGTAACTATACTGAAGATATAAAAACCTTTTCTTCCTTGGATGAAGAGGACACCATTCCATTGCCCTACCTTTTCCGAGGTTTTGATGAAATGCCCATTTTAGAGCAAAAAGCTCTGCAATTGGCAAAAGGGAAAATCCTTGATATAGGATGCGGAGCTGGAAACCATGCCTTGTACCTTCAGAAAAAAGGAATGGATATTACTGGTCTGGATACATCCGTTGGAGCTATTGAGGTTTGTAAAAAAAGAGGCGTTCAGAATACCATTTGTTCTTCAATATTAGATCATACTAATGCAAAGTATGATACACTTCTTTTGCTAATGAACGGAATAGGTTTGGCGGGAAAACTTGCGGATTTAAGTTCTTTTTTACAACATTTGAAATCGCTTTTATCGCCAAACGGTCAAATCTTGTTGGATTCAAGCGATATCATTTATATGTTTGACCAAGATGAAGATGGTGGGGTTTGGGTTCCAAATACAGGAAAATATTACGGCGAAGTTCAGTTTCACATGGAATATAAGTGCAAAAAGAGCTTGCCATTCTATTGGCTCTACTTGGATTTTAATACCTTGCAAAATGCTTGTTTAGATAATAATTTAAAATGTGAACTTGTAAGTGAAGGTGAACATTACGACTATTTAGCTAAACTTTCTATACGATCATAATAGAATGATTTCATCTCCGTTTGTTATACATACAGATTTACCATGAAAAAGAAAATCTTTATTGCCTTATTTTTGAGTCTTGGACTTATTATAGCTTGTTCTGATAGTTCTGATGATACTTCAGGCCCCCAAAATGTCGATAAAACCCCAAACCTTAGAGCTGCAGGAGCTTCTGCCAATGATATTTTATCCAATGACAATTTCGATAAGTTAGTAATTGAAATTGCTTATGTTCCTGGATTTAGGCCAACTCCTACCTCCATTTCCAACTTTGAAGATTATCTTAGGGAAAGGACATTTAAAGAAGATATAGAGGTAATTTATAATGAACTGCCATCTCCAAATGAAGAAACCCTGGTTCTTGAAGAAATAAGGGATTTGGAAGATGAAAATAGAACACAATACAATAATGGAACTACCTTGGCCATCTACATTTATTTTGCCGACGCCCCTTCTGACGGGGACGAATTGGATGAAGGTTTAGTAACTCTTGGGGCCGTTTACAGAAATACTTCAATGGTAATATATGAATCTACCATTTCGGAACTTGCGAGAAGAAGTGCTATAGTAACTGTTACAGACATAGAAACTGCTACTTTGAACCATGAATTTGGGCATTTGTTTGGATTGGTAAATTTAGGAACACCGCCCATAAATGACCATGAGGGTATACAAACGGATGAGAATGATGAGCCCATTCTTGATTCCAATGGCATTCCACTCGGTAACGATCATTGTAATGTTGATGGATGCTTAATGCTTGCAGAAATTCAATTTGGCAGCTCTACCTCTAGAAGTTTGACTTCAAAAGGAAGTGTTTTGACTTCTCCATGTGCATTAGATGGAGACTCTCTGCTAAAAATTTTGGAAAGCAGAACTGCAAAAGGACTTGCAATAGTACCAGTGCTTGATACTGAATGTATTCTGGACCTGCAAGGTAATGGCGGACGTTAATCCATAAATAGAATTAGGGTATATTCAAATATTTATGGGTTTGTAAGGATACCTTCCATTTGGGGTTTTTCATTACATAATCCACAATCAAAGGAACCATTTTTTCACGAACACTCCATTCTGGCTGAAGATACAGAATGCACTTTCCATTTACTTTTTCCGCTTGTTCCTCTGCAAAAATAAAATCGTGCTTGTTGTAAACAATGACTTTTAATTCATGCGCAACAGCATATATTTCTTCTTCGGGAAGCTTATTTTTCTTGGGTGAAAGACAAATCCAATCCCAAATACCGGTAAACGGATAGGCGCCTGAGGTTTCAATATGTGTTTGCAGTTTTTTTTCCTTCAAGGCGGCTGTTAAAGGTCCCATATCCCACGTTAGTGGCTCTCCTCCTGTAATTACAATGGTATCAGAATAATTCGAGGCATTATCAACAATACTCTCTATTTGTGTTGGTGGATGTGTTTCCGCATTCCAACTTTCCTTAACATCACACCAATGACAACCTACATCACACCCACCTACGCGGATAAAGTAGGCAGCCGTACCCTTGTGATATCCCTCTCCCTGAATTGTGTAGAACTCCTCCATTAATGGAAGCATGAGTCCTTTATCAACCAAATCCATGACCTGTTCTGAAACCATTGGGCAAAGATAGGATTTAGTTAATTCTTAAACCTTAGTTTAAAAAACTATTGAACCGCGATTACGTCAATTTCAATTTTGGCGTTTAGTGCCAGCCCACTTGCCGCAAAAGTGGTTCTGGCCGGCTTTTTGACAAAAAATTTGGAGTAGACCTCATTAAACACACTAAAGTCATCCATTGTGCTCAAAACCACGGTGCATTTAACCACATTGTCCAAAGTCAATCCATGTTGGGCAAGCACTTCTTCAATATTTTTTATGGCCTGTTCGGTTTCGGAGGTAATTCCACCCTCAACCATAGTTCTGGTAGAATGATCCATTCCTAACTGCCCAGCCAAAAAGAACGTGTTTCCAACTTGAACAGCATCACTATAAGGAGCAGTCTGTTTTTTAATTTCATGGGATTTGTGAAAAATGATTTCGGTTTTTTCCTGAGAATACAGGCATGTAAAGATTCCCGACATAAAAATGGAAAGAAAAAGGTAATGGGCAGTTTTCATGTTGATGTGTTTTTAGATTTGGTTAAAATTACCCTATTTTTATCGGAAATTGAACTCCATGAGCACCAAAGAAAAATTCTTTGACCATATTGAAAAAGGCTATACCACCAAAGGCGATTATATCACCATGGGCGCTGGAATATTTAATGGAGAAACCGTGACCAACGCCTATGTGAAAGTTCCATTAAAAACACTGAACAGGCACGGCCTTATTGCAGGGGCGACCGGTACCGGAAAGACCAAGACATTACAGGTTATTGCAGAAAACCTTTCGAACAAAGGGATTCCTGTGCTACTCATGGACCTTAAAGGGGATCTTAGTGGGATTGCACAACCTAGTCCGGGACATCCAAAAATTGACGATCGCCATGAAAAAATTGGGCTTCCATTTGAAGCTAGTGGGTTTCCTGTTGAAATACTATCCCTTTCGGAGCAAGATGGAGTACGTTTAAGAGCAACGGTTTCAGAGTTTGGTCCAACCTTATTATCCAGAATACTAGATTTAACAGTTACACAGGAAGGCATTGTAGCTGTTGTATTTAAATATTGTGATGACAACAAACTACCGCTTTTAGACCTTAAAGATTTTAAGAAGGTGCTACAATATGCAACAGGACAAGGCAAAAAAGAATTTCAAGAGTCCTATGGTCGTATTTCCACCAGTTCTACAGGAACTATATTGAGAAAAATCATTGAACTGGAACAACAGGGTGCTGATTTATTTTTTGGCGAAAAGTCTTTTGATGTTGATGATTTGGTAAGAATTGATGAAAATGGCAGGGGATACATCAACATAATTCGCCTAACCGATATTCAAGATAGACCTAAACTGTTTTCAACTTTTATGTTGAGTCTTTTGGCTGAAATCTATTCAACTTTCCCTGAACAAGGAGATAGTGATAGGCCTGAGTTGATACTTTTTATTGATGAAGCCCATCTAATTTTTAAAGAAGCTTCAAAAGCCCTTTTGGACCAAATTGAAAGCATCGTAAAATTGATTCGCTCTAAAGGAATAGGCCTCTATTTTGTCACTCAAAACCCTACTGATGTACCTGACGATGTACTCGCCCAATTGGGTTTAAAGGTACAACATGCGCTTAGGGCATTTACTGCAAAAGATAGAAAGGCCATTAAGCTTACTGCTGAAAACTATCCTGATTCTGAATTTTATGATACAAAAGAAGTGTTGACATCCTTGGGAATAGGAGAAGCCTTGATTTCTGCCCTTGATGAAAAAGGAAGACCCACTCCTTTGGCCGCCACAATGTTGCGCGCACCCATGAGTCGAATGGATGTTTTGACCGATACCGAGCTGAAAGAAACTTTGGGTAAATCAAAATTGATAAAAAAATACAACGAGGACATTGATAGGGAAAGCGCCTATGAAATCCTGAATGAAAAAATAGAAAAGGCCGAGAAGGAAGCGGAGAAAGAAAAAGAACGCAAAACCACTTCGAAAAAAAGCTCATCATCCCGAAAAAGTACAAGAATGAACCCGGTCGTTAAGGTATTGACCAGTGCTACTTTTATAAGAGGGGTTTTGGGAGTTTTGAAAAAAGTTATCCGGTAATCAATAAAATGAAAAAATATATAGTAGTACTTGGTATTTGTTGTCTGTTGTTTTCTCTTGGTTGTGAAAAAAAAGACACTTCTTTTTTAATTACCGAAAATAGTATAGGTCCACTTTCAAATACAACCCCGGTTGAAGATTTAGAAGCTGTATTTATTCAGGATTCCATTGTAAAAGACACCTCCAGCCTTTCGATTGCGTCACAATCCAGAAAAATCAAACTTTTTGAAAAAGGAGGCAAACATCTTATGACCTTTACTCCGAATCTGGACAGTGTTCCAAAGATTGAAAATATTAGAATTTTTGATACCCGTTATGTCACGGGTGATGGTATTGGTTTGCAAAGCACTTTTAAAGACATTCAAACTAAATACGCCATAAAGAAAATTGTGACCACTTTGAACAGTATCGTCATATTTCCAAAGGAAAGTAATCTGTATTTCACTATTGATAAGAGTGAATTACCAGCCAATCTTAGATATTCGACTTCAACTATTGAAGCTGTTCAGATTCCAGATAATGCCAAAATAAAGTATCTAATGTTGGGGTGGGAGTAACACTTGTTAATTAATTCCTAAAGAAAGTCGTGACTTTAGTCCATTTGGTTAATTTGGGTAAAATCCATCCAAATGAAATACTTTCTTTTAGTTTTAGTCTTTCCCTTTGCATTATGTGCTCAATACGATTTTGAACCTTCAGTTGAACATCCTTTTGGATTGCCCAATCCAAACGCACCAAAGGAGCTTTTAGACTTTGCTCCCCTTATTGGAGAATGTAATTGCAAATCGCAGACAAAAAAAGCCGACCAAACCTGGGACGAACCTGTTGACATGATCTGGCGGTTCAAATACATTATGAACGGAATGGCGATTCAGGATGAAACCTTAAAAGAAGACCAAACGTTTTCCGGAAGCATTCGCCAATTTATTCCAGATAGTACAAAATGGTATGTACATTATTACAGTACCCGTTCACCCAGTCCTACACTTCCAGTATGGGAAGGCAATAAAACCAAAGAAGGGAAAATTGTACTTTATAGAGAGCAAAAAGCACCAAATGGCACGGATGGATTTTATAGGCTGTCTTTCTATGAGATTGACGAAAAAGGTTTTAAATGGGTTGGAGAATGGGTAGATAAGACGGAAACAATAGTTTTTCCTACCTGGAAGATCGATTGTAGCAATGGGAAAATATCAGCAGGACAGAAGGAATTGAAAAACGAGATTGTTCAAGCTTCTCAAAACTTCTCAAAAGCCTTTATGCAAGGTGATATTGAAGGAATTCAAAATAGTTATACTTCGGATGCGAAAATTTTCCCCAACAATTTGGACATTTTAAGCGGTTCAGGGCTACTGGAATATTGGACTCCACAAAATAACGGTTCAAAGGTGATTCACCATAAAATAAGTTCAGAAGAGATTAAATTTTTGGGCAACTATGCACACGATCATGGTTATTATGAAGGGAAAACCCAAAACGCAGCTGGCGAGGAATTTGAATGGAGAGGAAAATACGTAGCAGTATGGAAAAAGGAAAATGGCAGTTGGAAAATGTATTTAGATATATGGAATAGAATAAAAGACTAAAGCAGTCCAAACTTTTCCCTATTAGCCAAAACTTTTGGGCTATTGGATTGCATCCATTCCGTTAATTCCAATAATTTTTCAACATACGTTTGTCCAAAATCTGTCAATCTGTATTCAACTCTAATGGGAACTTCAGCATATGCTTTCCTAGAAATATATCCATCAGCTTCCAAAACCTTCAGGCGTTGACTTAAAACCTTGTTTGATATTCCATAAACAAACTTTTTAAGTTTATTGAAGCGTAGTACTGGAAAGTATCCCAACCAAAGAATAATCAATGTACTCCACTGATCTGAGGCCACGGACATCACATCTCTGACAGGGCAAAGTTCAGGAGGGTGCTTGTAATCAATATGACCAAACATTTTTTCCAATTTTTTTGCCGTTCTAACTTTCTGATTTTCAGTGATAGTTTCCATATTTATACCTGATTTTACTTTGGTAACCAATATTTTATTTAAAAGTTATCTGTATTTTTGATTTCTTTTATAGAGTAAGTTACAAAAAGTAACCATATGAAAAAACTTATTACTAAAATACTTCCGCTAGTCTACGGCCAATATTTCAACATATATTCTCTTTTTACACCTAAAAAAGCCGCCCACAAGGCTTTCAATCTACTCTGTACTGTAAGAAAAGGGAAAGTCCGAACTGAGCAAAAAGATTTTTTGGATAACGCAAAACTAGAGGTTGAAGATGCAGCGGGTCATCAACTGCAATCGTATAAGTGGCCCGGTAAAAAGGAAACCATATTGCTGGTACATGGGTGGGAAAGTAACACATTCCGTTGGCGTAATCTGATAAAAAAACTTCAAGATGCTGAGTTTAATATTATAGCATTTGATGCTCCATCGCATGGTTATTCATCTGGTAAACTTTTATATGTGCCATTGTACGAAAAGGCTTTGCATCATATGACAAAAAAATACGAGCCAAAATATATTATTGGGCATTCGGTAGGAGGCATGACGCTCATGTACAATGAGTTTAAAAACCCAAACCCAAAAGTTGAAAAACTTGTGACTATTGGAGCTCCTTCAGAATTTCATGAGTTTATGGACAATTATCAAAAAATTCTAAGATTCAGCAATCGGTTTATGACTGTTCTTGATGGTTACATTTTTGATAGATTCGGTTTTCATATTCAGGACTTTTCGTCCTCACGGTTTGCACAATCAAATACTAAAAAAGGGTTGTTGTTCCATGATCGATTGGATAAGATAGCGCCTTATCACGCATCTGAAAATGTCCATAAGAATTGGGCAGGCAGTAAATTAATCAGCACTAAAGGTTTGGGGCATTCCATGCATCAAGAGGAGGTGAACAACCAAATTATAGAATTTTTGGAGGCTTGAAAAAGAAAAACTAACTTTCCGAAAAAGTCTTTTTCATGCAAACTATTACTCCTTTTCACATTGCTATTCCTGTTCATAATTTAGATGATTGTAGAGCATTTTATAGGGATGTTTTGGGTTGTGAGGAAGGAAGAAGTAGTGATCACTGGGTAGATTTCAATCTTTTTGGCCATCAATTGGTGATTCATTATAAGCCAAAATCGGAGGAAAGTTTGCATACTAACGCTGTAGATGGAAAAAATGTTCCCGTACCCCATTATGGAGTGGTCTTACCGTGGGACGTGTTCCAGTCCTTTTCGAAAGATCTTCAAGCCAAAAAAATTGAGTTTGTTATCGAACCTTACATTCGATTTAAGGATGAAGTCGGTGAACAAGCTACCATGTTCTTTTTAGACCCAGCAGGAAACGCTTTAGAATTCAAAGCATTTAAGGATATGGAGCAACTTTTTGCCAAGTAAAGTTAATCCAAAATAAGCCCTTTTCTTCTAACCCAATAAAACGCAAAAATTATGTTGGGCACCCAACAGAGCCAGGCTACAATTTTATAGGCAATCAAAAACTCCCCAAATGTCATTGTTAAAAGAGGAAGCCAAATGCGCAGGGTAACCGCAGCAAAGCATGCTGCATAACTATAGATCATCATACCTTGATGAAGGGATAAATCCTTTGCCTTTATGGCACGGTATGCTCTTATCGTAGTGTATAGCCAAATTAGACCCAAACACATGAATCCAAGTGTAGTGATAACTCCACCGGTTGCAAAAAAAGCGATATACACACCACATACTCCACTAACCAAGGCGGTTAGAACATAAAACTTACCAAGGTTTCTATGCAATTTTAGATTTTTGGCTCGGATTTTCTTACTGAATTGTGACCAACCGCTCATAAGTGCCAACCCGCCAAAGACAATATGCCCGTAGAAACCAATATTCCACAGCTGGTTCGCCAATACTTCTGCTGTCTTACTATTTAAAATTCCAAAGTTATCTGAGGTAAACAAATATGCCGCAGGATACAACCCAACTCCCATCGCAAGAAAAGCAAATACAATCCAAGAAACCTTATTCACCGATTTATTCATAATACCTCTAATAAACAAATAGCAATTTATCGAATAATCAACATAAATAACAAGAATCAAAAACCTAAAACGTTATAAAACTAAATGAACAAGCAATATTGCCCCTTAATTGTTTATTATGAAAATTGTTTTTTTATTGATTACGGTCCTATTTTCTACAATGGCAGTAACCAGTTGCACCAACGACGAGGGTGACCAAGATTTAGAGATTCTAACTCCAGAAGAGGAAACACAATTAGAAGAGTAACAGCTTATTTATTCATTCTATGCCGTTCTCTTGCCAATAATGTGTTTTTCAACAGCATTGCAATGGTCATGGGTCCTACTCCACCAGGAACTGGTGTAATAAATGAAGCCTTTTTGCCCACATTTTCAAAATCTACATCACCTGTAATATAATATCCTCTTTCTCTTGTATCGTCGGGAACTCTGGTTATTCCTACATCTATGACCACAACATTGTCCTTGACCATATCAGCCTTTAAAAAGTTGGGAATCCCAAGTGCCGAAACAATGATATCTGCCTGTAAGGTAAGTTCCTTGATATCTTTGGTACGACTATGTGTAAGTGTTACGGTAGAATTGGCCGCTTTTCCTTTTTGACTCATAAGAATACTAATAGGTCTGCCCACAATATGGCTTCGTCCAATTACCACGGTATGTTTACCCTCTGTCTCTACATTGTACCTCCGCAACAATTCCATAATTCCAAATGGCGTTGCCGGAATAAATGATTGCATATCCAATGCCATTTTTCCAAAATTTGTAGGATGAAAACCATCCACATCCTTATCGGGGTGCACGGCCATTAGAACCTTTTGTTCATCAATATGTTTAGGCAATGGGAGTTGTACAATATATCCATCTATATCTGGATTGGCGTTTAGCGCCTCAACTTGTGTCAATAATTCCTCCTCTGTAGTCTCCTCTGGTAAATGGACTAAAGTAGAGTCAAAACCAATCTTTTTACAGGAACGCACTTTACTCCCTACATAAGTAAGACTTGCGCCATCGTTCCCTACCAATACAGCTGCCAAATGAGGAACTTTTTCCCCTCTTTCCTTTATTTGGGACACCTCTATGGTAATTTCATCTTTAATTTGGTTTGATATTTTTTTTCCGTCAAGAATCTTCATATAATAAATCAGTTTTCAGTGGCAGTAAACAGTAGTTAGACCCCAAACTTACCTGGGTTATTTATCATGTATTGGATTAGTTTACCAATCTCTTCTGTTTCTTGAATTAGTTTATCCTTTTCACTTAAAGTCATATATTCACATGCCGTGGCAAAATTAATCCAAACTTGGGTTTCTGAATTTTCGGCATCGGAATCAGTCAATTTACTTATAAAATGCTTCTCATACCTTCTTTTTCGATACGCTTCAGCTAAATTAGCACAAACTGAACGTGAAGATCTTCTTATTTGATCAGTCAATGAAAATTTCTCCTCTTTTGGGAAAGACTTGGATAGATTGAAAATATGCATCGCTACTTCAAATCCTTTTTGATAAGCCAATAATTTTTCAAAACTCATTCAACCCGTATTTGTTAAAAAAATCATGTAAAAAACTGCTTGGTGCAACTGGCAACTAAACACTGACGGGTTATCTCATGTTCTGCATCATTTGCATCATTTTCTTGCCTCCACCGCCTTGCATCATCTTCATCATCTTGCTCATTTGCTCAAATTGTTTTAACAGTTGATTGACCTCTTGAATGGTACGACCGCTTCCCAAAGCAATTCTTTTTTTACGACTGGCATTTAATTTTGAAGGGGTTGAACGTTCGTCTGGAGTCATGGAATGAATAATGGCTTCAATATGTTTAAAGGCATCATCATCAATATCCAACCCTTTCAATGCTTTTCCTGCGCCTGGAATCATCCCCATAAGGTCTTTCATGTTCCCCATCTTCTTGATCTGCTGTATTTGGCTCAAGAAGTCATCAAACCCAAATTTATTTTTGGCTATTTTCTTTTGGATTTTACGTGCCTGCTCTTCATCAAATTGTTCTTGGGCACGTTCCACCAAAGAAACCACATCACCCATTCCAAGAATTCTATCGGCCATTCTGGAAGGGTAGAATACATCTATGGCCTCCATTTTTTCCCCTGTTCCGATAAATTTGATAGGCTTATCAACAACAGATTTGATTGATATTGCGGCACCACCACGGGTATCACCATCCAATTTTGTAAGTATTACTCCATCAAAATTAAGGACATCGTTAAAGGCCTTTGCCGTGTTCACAGCATCTTGCCCAGTCATGGAATCTACTACAAACAGCGTTTCTTGTGGGGTAATTGCCTTATGGATGTTTTCAATTTCGGTCATCATTTGTTCATCAACTGCCAAACGACCCGCTGTATCTATGATAACTATATTACATCCTAAGCTTTTTGCATGCTTAACTCCGGCTTTTGCTATTGAAACGGGGTCATTGTTTTCCCTATCCGAATATACATCCACGCCAATTTGTTCGCCTACAACGTGCAATTGATCTATTGCCGCAGGACGGTATACATCACAGGCAACCAAAAGTGGTTTTTTGGCCTTTTTGTTTTTTAAATAATTGGCCAGTTTACCGGAAAAAGTTGTTTTACCAGAACCTTGTAAACCTGACATCAAAATTACGGATGGATTTCCTGAAAGGTCAATTTCTTCAGCATCTCCGCCCATCAATTGGGTCAATTCATCCTTTACAATCTTGACCATTAATTGACCTGGCTGTAGATTGGTAAGAACGTTTTGCCCCAATGCCTTTTCTTTGACCGTGTTGGTAAATTCTTTGGCTATTTTAAAATTAACATCGGCATCCAAGAGTGCCCTTCGCACTTCTTTTAGGGTTTCCGCAACATTAATTTCGGTTATCTGCCCGTGTCCTTTTAGAACGTGTAATGCTTTATCTAGCTTGTCACTTAAATTATCAAACATGTGCTTTCGTCATTTTTGAAGAAGGACAAATTTAAGAATAAAAAGAAAAGGACGGCTTTGGGGAAAGCCGTCCTTTTCAAAAAAATATTGGGGAAATTCTTATAGTAGTTTTTCAAAAACCAGTATTTCAGTGGAATTTTCATCTTCATGAACCAGTTCAAGTCGGGTACCATCTGTTGAAAGGGATTCGAAATACCAATCATCCGTCAACTCACCAAATATTCCATCATGGTCAAAGTTTAGGTAAAACTTCAATTTACCTTCATCATTTCTAATAACTCTCCATAGACCTTCTATAATGGGATTATCGTTTTCATCAACTTGTACTCGGTGCATTTCGTTGAAATAGAAATCCAATCCACTAAGCTCAGTAGTCTTATCCACATCACCTTCTTTATATTGGGCAACATTCCAAGCTCCTCCCATCATTATATTCCTAATTTCAGCAACATCCCCATCACCAGCGTTGTCATCACAAACCCGTAGTAAAATCAGTTCATAATCAACTTCTTCAACTTCAAACTTCAGTCTAGTGTTGGTAAGGTCCCTTAAAGGCCAATCGAAGCTTACACCAGGTTCATCTCCCATCGTAATTAATAGTGATAGTACTCCATCATCGTTCAATCCTATTTCCCAAGAGCCTGTAGATGTTGTCTCGCCATTACTCAAGGTAACTACACCTCCGGTCAAAAACTTAAACTCGTATCCTAAAAGTCTATCGATTTCTTCACCTTGGTTTTTTACTTTTTTGATAATCCACTCACACTCTGTTAAGATCTCTCTAAGCGTGTCTAGATTAGGTACTTGGAAATCACAGTCTTTGCGCAGTACTAGGTACCTCCCATTGGCATTTTGGATTTTTACCCATCCTTCTCCACAGGCCACAATGGTCCAGTCTCCAACCATAAACTCCAATCGTTCAATCAGGGAGTTGAATCTAAAACCTGTATCAGTAAGTTCCCAGTTGCCTTCGTCGGCAAAAGCACCATTGTCAAGGTAAGCATGGATATTTCTGTTTGAAAAATTAATTGTACCATCAAAATCAAAGTCTTCATTGGATTCTTCGATTCTCCATTTACAATATTCCAGAATAGTCGCTATGTCATCAATACGACATTCACTCCCACTATTTTCACAACGTTGCTTAAGGATAATTTTATCTCCGTCTCCAGCGTATAGTTTTATTTTATACTCATCAATCTCATATACTATCCATTCTAAAGTGAAGTCAACTAGATTGTCAAAATCCAAGGTAAGCAGTACTCCATTGTCAGTAACTCTAGTAGTCCATGTTCCAGGAATAGCAATATCACCGTCCATAACCAACATCACGCTTCCATCTTCCATAAAATTGAGCATATTTTCAAAGTACTGATCGGTTTGATACGTACCACTTCGTAAAACCTCACGAACTTCCCATGGACATTCCACTAAATAGGCATCTAATCTTTCTTTGGTAAAATCATCATCATTGTAATCATCGTCATCATCTTCATCACATTCATCTTTAGCCTCTTCAAGGGCATTGGCCAATTCGCCATTGCTATCTACAACTATCTCTGTTCCATCGTACTTTTTTAAGGTTACTGGAAAATCAATACTTACAAGATCATTATCTTCCAATCCAGCAAAAAACCTTCTAAGCTCCTTATCGCTTTCAATCACAACTTCTCCCGTAACCTGGTTGTCCACATTAAAGGTGAACATTGTAAGGGGGTATACAAAATCGATGCATTCAATATCATCATCGTCACCACCCTCTATACATTCAGCAGCCAATTCCCTTAATTGCTCTTTGTTTTCAATTACGATTTCAGTAAAGTCAGCAAGCGTAATGGTAATAGGGAAAATGATATCCAAAATATCGTCATCAATATCAACTTCGTCAAATATTTCTTCTATTTGATGTAGATCTTCTCTAGAATCAATGGTAACTTCAATTCCATTTACTTCAACTGTATATGGAAATTCAACGGCAAAACAGCTTGCGCCATCAACGATATTATCAAAAGAACCATCATTGGAAGATGTTTTTTCAATCAATACAGCAGTAGAAGAATTCGCAGAAATGGTTTCCTGCTGTTCATCTCCTCCTACTTCTTCATACTCCTCCTGACATGAGGCAAAAATCAATGCCATTGAAAATAGGCAAGTGTAAATCAGTTTAGTTATTAAATTTTTCATAGCGATTTGGATTTTTTAGTTATTCCACAACTCTAAAACAACTTTCAAAAAAAAAACCCTACTTCATCTTAAAAATTTTTAAAATATCTTTGGGGTTTTGACAAACCAACTTAAATGAACAACGTTTGCGAAGAGCAGGTCTTCAGCTCAATATTTAAGTCCAATTCCAAAACGATATTCAATTATATATATTATAAGTTTGGTAATGAGGAGAAAGCGCATGACGCCGTACAAGAAGCTTTTGTAAAACTTTGGGAAAATTGCGCAAAGGTAATGCCCGAAAAGGCAAAGTCTTATTTATACACTGTTGCCAATAATTTATACTTGAATGTCCTAAAAGCAGAAAAGGTACGCTTAAAATATGCCGATTCTTCACTGGAGCATACGAACGAGTCTCCAGAATTTCTAATGGAAGAAAAGGAATACAAACAAAAATTGGACAAAGCATTGGAGGGTTTGCCCGAAAATCAACGTACTACGTTTTTGCTCAATAGGATCGATGGAAAGAAATATGCTGAAATTGCTGAAATGGAAGGTGTAAGTGTAAAAGCAATAGAAAAGCGCATGCACTTGGCTTTAAAAACGTTACGGGAGCAGATTGATGGCATTTAGGGCAGTAGGCAGTAGGCAGTAGGCAGTAGGCAAAGCTATTAAAATAAAAAAATCAACAACTGATAACTGATAACTGATAACTGATAACTGATAACTGTAAAATTGTTAATGGTAAACTGAAAAGTAGGGTTTTATAGTACATAGTTGTTATTATGGTGTAAAGCATAGAAATCATGCAAGAAAATTACTTGGCCAAATGGCTTAATGGAGAACTTTCTGAGGAAGAACTTACGGAATTCAAAAAAACCGAAAGTTATGCTTCATATAAGAAATTGAAGGAGGTTTCGGGAACTTTAAAAACTCCTGAATTTGATGTTGACCAAGCTTGGAACACCTTTAAAAATAAAGGTTCTGAAGAAATGCCTAAGGTTATTACATTAAATCCATTCAAGCAATTCTTGCGGGTTGCCGCAGTTGTTGCGGTATTGCTTTCGGGTTCTTATTTCTATCTAAATAGTCTTAACGAGTCCTTTAGTACACAATTGGCCGAACGTTCCGAGGTTTTGCTTCCTGATAATTCTGAAATTATACTGAATGCGGATTCCAAAGTCTCTTTTAGTGAGAAAAAATGGTCAGAAAAAAGAAATGTGAACTTAGAAGGTGAGGCATTTTTTAAAGTGGCCAAAGGAAAAAAATTCACTGTTTCTACTAAAAATGGCACTGTTGCTGTATTGGGGACCCAATTTAACGTGGAAAACAGAAATGGTTTCTTTGAGGTAACCTGCTACGAGGGCCTCGTAAGTGTAACCTACAATAACATTGAACGAAAATTGCCAGCGGGCACATCTTTTGTGGCCATAAATGGTAAAATTCAAGATTTTGATAATATTACCATTGCCCAACCTTCGTGGATGAGCAATGAAAGTAGCTTTCAAAGTATTCCTTTGAAATATGTATTGGCCGAATTTGAAAGACAATTTAACATTGAAGTTAAAACCGAAAATATTGATGCTGAACAGTTGTTCACGGGAACATTTAACAACAACAGTATAAAATTAGCGTTAGAAAGTATAAGCATTCCTTCACAGATTAGTTATAAATTAGGTGAAGATAACGTGCTTTTCTATGCTGGAAACACTCCGTAGTTTTTTCTTATCAATTTGGGCAGGGCTGTTTTTTCTTATCGCAATTGTCCCCTGCTGTGCCCAAGAGACCCAAATTGGTCTAAAACCTTATCTCTCCCAACTGGAGCAAAGGTTTGATATCAAATTTTCTTATGTTGATGAAGATTTGGAAAAGGTTGAAATCTCAACTCCTGTTTCCAATTCGTTACAAGGTATTCTAGAATCCATTCGCGCTCAGACCCAGATAAAAATAGAAAAGCTCAACGAACGTTACTATACCTTGGTCAAAAGCACTCTAGTTGATATTTGTGCCAAAGTGCTTGACAATTTTGCCGAAAATACTGTTTCAGCGGCATCCGTGGAGGTTGTGGGAAGTGAAATTGCATTGGTAACAGATTCCGAAGGCCTTTTTTCACTCCGCGATATTCCTAGGGAAGCATTGGTAAGGATTCGGTTTTTAGGCTATGTTACCAAATATGTCCCTGTAGAGAGTTTGATTGCTCGAAACGATTGCCCCAAAATTCTTTTGGCGCAAAATTATGAGCAGCTTGAAGAGGTGGTTTTGTATGAGTTTCTAGCTCCCGGAATCATTAAACAAACAGATGCCAGCATTACCCTAAATACTGATGAATTGGGTATACTTCCAGGACTTGTGGAACCTGATGTCTTACAAACAGTCCAGGCGTTACCGGGCATCAAGAGCATCGATGAAACTGTCTCGGACATAAACGTGCGCGGAGGAACAAACGACCAAAATCTTATTCTTTGGAATGGCATAAAAATGTATCAATCCGGACACTTTTTTGGCCTTATTTCGGCGTTCAACCCTTATTTAACTGATAAAGTAACAGTTTTCAAAAACGGAACACCTACACAATATGGTGATGGCGTTAGCAGTGTTATTAGTATGGAAACCAAAAATGATATTGATGGCTTCTTTACAGGAGGAGCTGGCATCAATTTTATTAGTGGCGATGTCTATGGCCAAATTCCCATAAAAGATAACATGGCATTTCAATTTTCTGCACGTCGTTCCACAACCGATTTTCTAAATACGCCTACCTATAACAATTTTACGGACAGGGCCTTTCAGGATAGTGAAGTTAAAAATCAACAGAATCAAACCATTGATGAAAACTTTCAGCGAGATGAGACCTTCTTCTTTTATGATTTCTCAGGAAAATTATTGTACGATATCAATGATGGTCATCAACTACGTTTAAATTTTATTACCATTGCCAATGATTTGGAATTCACCGAAACAAATCTGGATATTGATGAAACCACACTCAGTTTATTAGATCAGACCAATATTTCTGGAGGAATTCAATTGCAAAGCAACTGGACTGATAGGTTTTCTTCAAACCTTAATATTTATTACACCAAATATAACCTAGATGCCCAAAGCTTGTTTGGCAACCAAGTTCAAACTCTATTTCAAAATAATAGAGTAACCGAAAATGCACTCAAAATAAATACCAACTATACCATTTCGGAAAATCTAGACTGGACCAATGGCTATCAATTTATTGAAACGGGTATTAAAAACTTTACCCAAATCAGTCAACCAAATTTCTTGAGCAATATTACAGGTGTCATTAGAATTCATGCACCCTACACTGAAATTGGTTACACTGCAGAAGAAAATAAATTTATTGCAAGAGCAGGCGTTCGGGTAAATTATATTGAAAATTTGGCCACCTTTAATGAATTGTTGATAGAGCCTAGGCTAAATCTAAATTTTAGAGTAGCCAAATATCTTAGGGCAGAGATTTTGGGTGAATTTAAAAGTCAGTCCACCAATCAGGTCATAGATTTGGAACAGAATTTTTTAGGTATTGAAAAAAGGAGATGGATTATTTCTGACGGAAATGAACTGCCCATCACCAAAAGTAAACAAGGATCCCTAGGCCTTAATTACTCGAAAAATGCTCTTTACATTGGCCTTGAAGGCTTTTTTAAATACGTTGATGGCATCAGTACAAGAACCCAAGGTTTTCAGAACGAAAATCAATTTGGGGGTGAAATAGGAAACTATGACGTAAAGGGGATTGAGTTTCTCATCAACAAAAAAGGAGATAATTATAGTACATGGTTAAGTTATACCTTCAATAAGAACGATTATAAGTTTACAAGTATCACTCCAAATTCCTTTCCAAATAATCTGGATGTAAGGCATACCCTAACTTTTGCAAGCACCTATAGCATCAAAGACCTCAAATTGGGTCTTGGAATTAACTATCGCACTGGAAAGCCTTTTACCAAACCTGAAGCAGATAATCCATTGGACACTTCATTTTTTCCCGCAAGAATTAATTATGAAACTCCAAACAACAGCCGATTGCCAGAATATGTTAGGATAGACGCTTCGGCTTCATATGGCTTTGATATGGGGAGAAAAGTTAAGGCTAATGCCGGTATTTCATTGCTCAACCTTACAAATCGGGAAAATTTGCTCAACCGTTATTACCGCCTCTCGGAAACCAACGAAATTGAAACCGTTGAGAATGTTTCTTTGGGGATTACACCCAATGTAAGTTTTAGGGTGAGTTTTTGATTATTTTTCTAATCTGGACATTACAATTACATGGGGAAAAGTGATCGCGGCTAAAAAATAGAGCATTATTGAAGTAAAAAACTGATTGTCCTCTTTTAAAAGAAAATAAAGTCCGAATAACCCAATAAGCGATATCAACCAATATTTCCAGGAAGACTTTAGGTATTGCAGCAAAGTCCATTTATTGGATGTACCGTATAAAAAATTCATTTGGTCCACTAATGATGGTATACTATGCCATACAATGAAATAGATACAAAAACCCCAAAGCAATGAAGCTGTCTTAAATATCACAAAAAAGATTCCTAAGAAAAAGAGCTCTTCTAAAATACTGACTTTTAAAAAATTAAAATATAAATAGAAACTTAGCTGTACAACCAGGGCAATGCCAATAACACTTGTTATTGCTAGATATACATCTTCTTGGAATTGAAATCCACTAATATCGTTTATGATTTGTGATGCTTGTTCATACTTTATATAAAAAATCATAAACAAAATAAATAAACCATACAGCGTATACAAAAGCTTATTCCATACAGTTTTTTTAGTTAAGTTTTTATTCCAATGTTGCTCACCAAAGTGAAATCCACTTATTAGAATGAAGAAAAGAAATGCCAACCTAGGAAAAAAAGAAAATGTCAATAATATGACCAAGACCGTAAAAACATATAATGCAAAAACCTTTTTTTTAGATACCTTTCCCCCACTTCGTTTTGAGCTTATATGGATCAGTTGAATATCATTTGATCCATGAAGAATGCCAAAGCTAAATATTAAAGCATAAGAAATAAAACCTTCAATCTGTTCACTAAAGAATACTGAAAACCATAAAGCAAAAATGGTTATCACTATCATTACATTTCTCAATTTGACAAAATTTAGTTCATTTTGTTTAAACATTCTCAAAAAATTATAAACAAATTTATCATTTTTTTGTTTAATTTTTAATAGATTTGATTAAACAAAATTAATTAACACAAAATAAAATGGAAAGTTTATTCACTTCTTTACCCATGGTAGCTAAAATTGCTACGAATGATTATGTCGGCTTTACCTTCTTTGTAGGTTGCATGGCCATGATGGCAGCTTCTGCCTTTTTCTTTTTATCAATGAACAATTTTGATAGAAAATGGAAGACCTCAATCCTAGTGTCAGGATTAATAACTTTTATTGCCGCAGTGCATTATTGGTATATGCGCGATTATTGGGCAGCAAATGGAGAATCCCCTACATTCTTTCGTTATGTGGACTGGATTCTTACTGTTCCTTTAATGTGCGTTGAGTTTTATCTTATTCTTAAAGTTGCAGGAGCAAAAAAATCCCTAATGTGGAAATTGATTATTCTATCTGTAGTTATGCTCATTACCGGATATCTTGGAGAGGCAGTTTACAGAGATCAAGCACAAATATGGGGTCTTATTTCCGGTATCGCTTACTTTGCCATTGTTTATGAGATATGGTTTGGCGGCGCCAAAAAACTGGCCCAAGAAGCTGGTGGGGCCGTTCTTAGTGCACACAAAACACTATGCTGGTTTGTATTGGTAGGCTGGGCAATCTATCCTATCGGATATATGGCAGGAACGCCGGGCTGGTATGACGGTATTTTTGGTGGTCTATCATTGGATGTGGTTTATAACATTGGTGATGCTATTAACAAAATTGGATTTGGACTGGTTGTTTACAACCTAGCGGTTACGGCCAATTCCGATTCATAGATTTTTAGTTGGTTAGAGAGAAAGGTCATGTTCCCAAACATGGCCTTTTTTTTACATCTTCTCGGGAACATGAATCCCTAAGACTTTGAGTATGGATTGAAAACTCTATTACCTTTAATATAAGTTTAGGGTAAATTTTTAAGCCGCCACAAGGGCTTGTTGAGGTCAAAATTCAACATTCTTCTTATGATATGATACAAATCAGGAAATTTATTCGAAAACTCCGATGAACTCTCTATGAAATTTTCCATAATAACCGCAAAAAACTCATAGAAATTGGACTTGGCGTACGCCCTAAAATAAGTTGATTTCTCTAACTTTTTCTGGAAATCCTCCTGATCATAGATTCTTTTGATTTGTGCCAAGCCCACTTTAAACCTTCTTGCTTCCCAACTGGATTTATTTCTCATTTCAAACATCAACGCATGAGCCACCTCATGGATACCCAGATTTCGGTTATCATTTGGAATTTTAAATCCTTTTTCAAGGTCCTCAGCCGAAAATACCAATATTTTTAAGTTCGGATTAAATTCTCCAATATGATGGTTTTTACGAATGCGTGAGTAATACGTATTGGGGTAAATGATGATTCTTGAAATTGATTTTTCATACCTAAAATCACGCATTCCCATGGTCAAAAGAGCAGCAGAGGCAGAAACATAGGCCTTTATTTTTTCACTGTTGGTTATTCCATTATAAAAAACAAAAGCTTTTTTGGACTTGAACCAAGCAAACCGCTTTAAAAAAGTTCGTTTCTGTTCAGCATTAAATTGTTGAAAAGGAATAAGAAACTCACTTATAAATTGTCGTTCCTTGGCCGTAATTCTCTTAACTGGATGAAAAACATTGTAAAACGTAAATCTTTCACCAAAAAAATATACATAACCTACCCTTGCAAACACATAAAGCAGACCGACTGCCAAAACAAGCGCCGCAATCTGTCTCTCGGTCTCGGACAAGCCCCCAAATTCCTCCATTACATTCGTTCAGGAACATCAATCCCTAAAAGTTTAAAAGCAGATTGGATTACCTCTCCAACTTTTTTGGACAATTGTACTCTAAACTGTTTTTTCAGTGCATCAGTTTCAGGCAAAATAGGAACTTGTTGGTAGAAAGAGTTAAATTCCTTGACCAAATCATAGGTGTAATTAGCTATCAGCGCTGGACTGTAATTTTCTGCAGCCAATTGAACGGTTTCTGGGAAAAGTTGAAGCTGTTTGAGCAATTCTTTTTCCTTTACATGCAATTTTAATGAGGTTTCAATTGCGCTGGATTGCACGCCTTCAGCTTTTCGTAGAATGGACTGAATCCGTGCATAAGTGTATTGAATAAAAGGCCCTGTATTCCCTTGAAAATCGACAGATTCTTCTGGGTTGAACAAGATTCGTTTTTTAGGGTCTACTTTTAGAATATAGTATTTAAGGGCTCCCAGACCAATGGTCCTGTAAAGTCCTTTTTTCTCTTCATCGGAATACCCATCCAACTTGCCAAGTTCTTCAGAAATCTTTTCTGCAGTTTGGGTCATGTTATCTATCAAATCATCCGCATCAACAACGGTACCTTCCCTACTCTTCATTTTACCGCTTGGCAAGTCCACCATACCATAACTCAAATGGTACAATTGTTCCGCCCAACGATATCCCAGTTTTTTGAGAATCAAAAACAAGACCTTAAAATGGTAATCTTGTTCGTTGCCAACCGTATACACCATTCCATTAATATCTGGATGGTCTGTTACCCGTTGAATGGCTGTTCCAATGTCTTGGGTCATATAAACTGCGGTGCCATCTGAGCGGAGCACAATTTTTTCATCCAATCCTTCATCAGTCAAATCTATACAGACTCTGCCATCATCCTTTTTAATGAAAATCCTTTTTTCAAGTCCTTCTTGTACCACATCCCTTCCTAAAAGATAGGTGTCGCTTTCATAGTACAGCGTATCAAAATCGACACCCAAATTTTTGTACGTACTATCAAATCCCTCGTACACCCAGCCGTTCATTTTTTTCCAAAGTGCAACAGTTTCAGAATCTCCAGCCTCCCATTTACGAAGCATTTCTTGTGCTTCAAGTAAAATTGGAGCTTCTTTTTCAGCTTTTTCTTTTTCTGTGCCGCCAGATACCAATTCTGCAATCTGTTCTTTGTAAGCCTTATCAAAACCTACATAATATTTTCCGACCAAATGGTCCCCCTTTAAACCAGAAGATTCCGGGGTCTCTCCATTTCCAAACTTCTTCCAGGCCAGCATGCTCTTACAAATATGAATGCCTCGATCATTGATAATCTGTGTTTTGTATACTTTTTTCCCTGCAGCCTTAAGGATTTCGGCAACAGAGTACCCTAAAAGATTGTTTCGAATATGCCCTAAATGCAATGGCTTATTGGTATTTGGGGAGGAATACTCCACCATAACAGCATCCGTGGCAGCAGTTTTCACATACCCAAAATTATCTTCTTCGCTGATTGCATTGAAAAAATCCAGATAAAAACTATCTTCAATAACAACATTCAAAAAGCCCTTGACCACATTGAACTTTGTAACTTCTTCCACATTTTCTTGCAAATACTCGCCAATCTTTGTGCCAATTTCCATAGGATTCCCTTTTACCACTCGTAGCATGGGAAACACCACCACGGTGACATCGCCTTCAAAATCTTTGCGCGTGGGCTGAAACTCCACCGAAGGTAGTTCTGCATTAAAAATTGAGGAAACAGCTGCCTTGACTGTAGTTGTAAGTACCTGTTCAATATTCATTAATAAACTGCATTTAAGGGTGCAAAACTACATATTTTTTAGGCTTTATGACTAGTTTAATACGCCTTGTGCAAATTCATGAGCCCATTTTGGTTAATTTTGAAAATGCTGCTCAATGTTTCTTATTCAGACAAAAAAGTCACCAAAAAAATTGATGAAGCCGTAGGCAAACCTTTTACGTTAAAAGAACGTTTTGCATTGGGTGGAATAGGTTCTCCTAAACTTTTTATTACAGATGCCAATATCGAAATCCAAAACCTACTCATTTTGGACAATAACCTCAATACGTGCAATATTGAAATGCGTCCAAAAGGTATCATTGTTCGGTTTAGGTCTTTACTGGAAACTTATGGATTGATTATACCCTATTACAAACTCACCATTTATAAAGGAGATTTTGCAGTGTATTCCATTTACATTGACAACTATTGCATTAAGGTAAAATCAGACACTAAAGCCATACAAAAATTCTTTAGAAAGTTACTGGATTATAAAGCGGACAATGCGCCAACTTCTATTGAAGATCTATAACCCATATACACTAGAATCTGTAAAAAATCCAACTATGGAACAATCCTTGTTACAAATCCATTCAACATTCGTCTGTTCTAAAGCAACCTTTTTACCATTTATGTTGTCTTTGTAAAAGAGAATAGTATAAAAATAAATCCATGTCTTTACTGAAGCCTTTACTTACTTTCTGCCTCTTTTTGGTACTATGTCATTCCCTGACCGCACAAACCGTTAGCTCCAAATTAGTGGATGCTAAAACGCAAAAAGGCATTCCTTACGCGACGATTCAATATGGGGAACACCAAGGGGTTATTACCAATGAGGAAGGACGTTTTAGTTTTGTTATAGATGAGGGAGCTGTTGGTTTGGATTCCATTTATATAACCTCAATGGGTTATGAAAAAAGAGGTTTTACGCTGCAACAATTGCAAGACAGTATTATTCCCATAAATCCAAAGGCAATCGAGCTAAGTGGAGTCTACCTTTTTGATAAAGAACTAAGTGTGGACGAAATCATGGATCGTGTTGAGGAGCGACTCCCCTTTAATTATAACAAAGAACCCTTAAAACAACGATTCTTTTTAAGACAATCCAGTTTCAATACCATGCAGCGGTTGGACATAGAATTTAAGAAATCGACCATTGAAGAATTGAACAAAAAGTTGATTGATAGCATTATTACAATCCTTCCTAAAAGCGCATCCTACTATACAGAAACCTTGGGAGATTATTACAAAAATGGCGAAGAAAACAAATTGGAAATCATAAAAGCGGCAGAATTGTATGATAAAAGCAACGAAGGTTCCATGGAAGCGCTTTCCGATAAACTGGAAGCTATATTTAAGGCCAATGTAAAACCAGATTCTTATCTAAAGATAAAATCGGGCATTTTTGGAGAAAAGGTACAATTGGATTCCGTTTTTGATGCTGAGGAAGATGCCGAAACGTTGGAAGAGGAATTTGACAAACCGAAGAAAAATGATTTTCTAAGCAACCGCAAATATGTGTTGAAAGAAATCCATTCCCAATTTTTTGGAAAAAAGTCCAAATTGGATGTAGCCAAAAAGCTAAATCGGTATGAATATGAACTGTTGGGGTATTCCGAGCTTGAAAATCAAGGCGTATACGTCATAGGGTTTGTGCCAAAAGGCGGAGCTGATTTTAAAGGACAACTTTTTATAAATATTGAGGATTTTGCCATTATGCGGATGGATTATGAAAATGTAAAACCGCTGCGTAGCATTAAACTCCTTGGTTTTAGCTATCGTGAACAGAAATATACGGGTAGTACCGTTTTCTCAAAGTTTGGAAAAGACACATACGATCTTAAATTCATGAACCTCACTTTCGGGCGAAAAATGGGCGTGGACAGACCTTTAAAAGTGATTGAAAAGAATAAATATGTAAAGGGACGAAGAAAACAAAATGAACTGTCCCTTGCCTTGGATATCATTAACTACAATACCGAAAAGTTTGAATTTGTAGTTTTTGATTCAAATGCGGTGCCCAAAACCAATTTTGAAGCTTTGGAAGAAGATGAAACCGTAAAAGCCACCTATCTATCTTCCTATAATCCAGAATTTTGGAAAGGCCATACCATTATGGAACCCAACAAAGTCATACGCGAGTTTGTAGTTGAAGGGGAGTGATTATTGTCAATTTTCAACAACCAACTTGTCATTTCGAAATGAAATGCAAAGCATTGATTGAGAAATCAAAACAACTCATGGATTTCTCGCCTGCGCTCGAAATGACATAAATTAAGATTTCTCAGTACCTTCGAAACGACAAAGAGTTTTAAAACTAAAAGCCATCTTTAATTTCCTAAAACATAATAAACTACTATCAATCTCCACGGGAACCCTACTGCTTTTTTCAGTATTGGTTTTCTTTTTTACGGAAGCGAGTTACCGCAGTATAGAAGAGCTATCGCTTTGGGTACGAACTTATTTTGGGTATTTCTACCTCTATTTAGGTCTAGGGTGTGTGCTTTTACTATTGGGTATTGCCTTTTCACCATGGGGTAAACTCAAATTGGGTGGGCCAGAAGAAAAACCTGAACATTCTTCTTGGGCATGGGCCAGCATGCTCTATAGTACGGGAATGGGAGCAGGTATTTTGCTACGCGCGGTACAGGAACCTGTTTTTATGCAGCAAAATCCTCCATTTCCTTCAAACAGTTCCAATGAAATTTTGGCATTGGAATTTACTTTTTACCAATGGGGTTTTACGGCATGGGCCTTTTATGGACTATTTGCTTTGGTTATAGGTCATGCGTTGTTTGTAAAACACAAAAAAGTATTGGTAAGCAGTTCCATTCCAGAAAAGTTCAAAGGAAAGAAACGAGCCAATACCATAGACATTTTGGCTATCATCACTACTGTTTTTGGACTTATCGCAGCTGTGGGTTTGGGTACGGCCCAAATTACAGGCGGGCTTAATCATGTGTTTCAAGTAGATTTAGGAGTCTCCGTCACCCTACTTCTGGCAATTCTTATCTCTGTCATTGCCTTTATTTCAGTTTGGTTGGGTGTGGACAAGGGTATAAAACAGATTTCAAAATTCAATATTCTGGTGACCCTGGTTTTACTGGGTTTTGTTTTTATAACCAGTAATATGGGTGAAATTCTTCTTTCCTTCGGAAAGGCATCCCTACACTATATCATTGACTTTATTCCCATGAGTCTTGCTATAGGCAGCTATAATCCCGGTATTGATTTTCTAACGGATTGGACCTTTTATTATTGGGCTTTTTGGCTCGCATGGGCGCCTTTCACAGGGATTTTTATTGCCCGTATCTCAAGAGGGCGAACATTGCGACAAATGCTATTGGGTGTATTGATTTTACCTTCGTTGGGTACTTTTTTTTGGTTTTCTGTGTTTGGTACTTCCGCATTTGAGGTCATCGAAAGTTGGGGTAGCTATAACAACGAATTTGGAAATGTGTTTTCCTCCATCTTTGTGTTTTTTGAACACTATCCCATACCTTCAGTATTAAATAGTATCACCATTCTGTTATTGGTAAGTTTTTTGGTCACCTCAGTAGATTCAGCGGTTTTTGTGCTGAGTATGTTCACCGATAATGGGAGCCCCAAACCACAAAAGAAGCATCGGTTAGTATGGTCAATTCTTATTCTGTTGGCTACATTGGCCATCATTTTATTGGGTAACGCAAAGCCAGAGATAAATGTACTCGAAGCGGTGCAAAAATTATTGATTATCACCTCCCTCCCTTTTGCATTTTTTATGGTTGCAATGGGAGCTATTTTTTTGTGGAATTTCAAAAAGTGAGCCCCTGAATCAAGTTATGGGTAACCAACTTAGTTCTTGGGTAAAAAAACTTCTGCCATCATACAACGGGCACTACCACCGCCACACGTTTCAATGGTATCCAAAGGGCTGTGAATAATTTTACAGTGCTTTTCAATAGCATCAATTTGGGTTTGGTTCAAGCTTTTAAATGCCGCTGAGCTCATTACCATGAAACGTTGGTCATTGGCACCTATAACTTGAAGCATATTACCAGCAAACTGATACATCTGCTCTTCTGAAATAGTAATAATTTCCCTACCATCTCTTTTAAGGTGTCCAAGCACATTTTTACGCTCTTTTTTATCATCAATTGTACTGGAACAGATTACTACAAAAGTTTCGGCCATGGCCATCATAACATTGGTATGATAAATGGGCAAGCGTTTCCCATCTACAGTCTGGTTAGCGGTAAATAGTACCGGAAAACAATCAAAATCTTCGCAAAACTCTATAAAAAGCTCTTCGTGGGCGCGTTCGGATAGTGCGCAGTATGCTTTCTGGTTAACCCTATCCTTTAATATACTACCGGTTCCCTCCAAAAAAACACCTTCTTCCTCCGCATCGGTATAATCCACAATAGTATCTATGCGAAAACCATGTTCTTCCAACGTATCAAAGATATCTTTTCTACGTTCCTTTCTTCGGTTTTCGGCAAACATGGGATACACACATACGGTTCCGCTATCATGGAATGATATCCAATTGTTCGGGAAAATGGAATCTGGAGTGTCCGTTTCCTTTTTATCGTGCACAACAATAACGTTCACACCATGGTCTCTTAGCTTGGTCACAAAATCATCAAACTCCTGCTGGGCCTTACCATTGACTTCATCATTCTTTATGTTCAACTCCTCTTGAAAGTAATTGTTCACTGCCGTCTGTTCATTCATTCTGAAATTGACAGGCCTAATCATTAAAATTGTGTTGGTAACTTGCATTGGAACGATTCTTTATGCTCTTATTAACGGTAACGTACTACAGCGTAAAAGGCCTTCTTGCTTGGCAATCTCCGCATATGGAACTTCCTCTACCACAAAGCCATTTTCACGCAACCAATTGTTCAAGCGGGTAAAACTTTTTTCTGAAACAACAACTTCTGGGGAAATGGAAAATACATTGCTGAACATCTGGTACATCTCATCTTTGGTAATTTCAAATACGTTGTCCTTTCCAAAATAATCAACGAGCCATTGGTATTCTTCTTCAATTAAAAATCCATTTTTATGCAAAATTGCTTTATTCCTCCCTACCGGCTGAAAACAACAATCCAAGTGCAAGGCATTATCTTTTGCGATTGTGTTTGATTTTCGGAGTTCAAAGGATTTTACTTTTTTATGCGGAAATTGTGCCCTTATGTATTCTACCGCTTCATTGTTGGTCCTAGCAGTTATTAAATCGGGATAGTCTTTACCCGTATAGGTGCCAATAAAAATGTATTCGTTCCATGGCATGACATCACCTCCTTCAATATGTACCTCTTCCGGAGGGCGGACAATCTTGGTTGGGTCCATTTTATCCAAAACATGTTGAATGGCATCAAATTCCTTTTCACGATCGGGCAATATATTGGAGTGAAATAATTTATCCTCAATGACAAATGCAATGTCCCTAGAGAAAATCTGATTGCAATTCTCCAAAATTGAAGGCCTAAATACTTCAATTCCATACTTTTGGAACACTCTTGCAAACGCTTCCATTTCGTTTACCATATCTTCTTCCTTAGGATATGTGCCCGCTAGAATATGCTCCAAAGATTTAGGGTCATAAGCTTCTTCAGGTTTTGGTACTGGCCCACAACTTTTGGCTGTACCCAAAATGACCGCTTTGAGCGGGTCCGTTTCATTTAAAATATGCAATTGCATCATATATGATTACTTCATTGGTAAGGGGTAATAAAATACCTTGAACTGGAGGAAATCCTCAAAAATTGTATGGCAAATCTAATGCTTTGCCAACGATTTTCCATTTAGTTAAATAGAAAAAATATCAGTTTTATTAAGGCATTTTACTATCCTTTATGGATTTTACTATTATATTTTTAATTGTTTGATTTTCAAATGTTTAAAATCAATATAGTTATAAAAAAATTCAATATTTAAGTGTGAAATTATATAAATTAATTACTACATTTAAAATAAGAAAAAACGTAAAGATGAAAAAAAACACTTTCCTTTTCAGTTTGATCGTTTTAATTGTTTTGGGTTTTACCGTTGAGAATCTTTTCCCCAATATGCTGTCTTTTTCCAAGTCGTTAAACTCAAAAAAAAGTGATGGACTAGATTATTCCAAAAAATATGTAGACTGTATAAATGATGCTGATTTTTTAGCCCGTTCGAATCCAAAATTGGAAGGTTATGCCGATGAACATCAGAGAATTTTTGAGGAACTGAATTTAAGCTTGGAAAAATACCAACGTTCATTAGACTCCACTATCCAAAATTTAAATACCATTGATGCCCATGAGTTCCTGCACAGTGAATATGAAAAAAGTAAAGGGTTGATTCAAAAAGAGAATACTTCAGAAATAAAAAAATACTACCATATTAAAGCGATGGAACTATGCTATACAATGGATAAATCCTTAAATGTAAATTTAAAAGGTAACCTCGAAAAGTTTTAGCAAAGAAAAAGGCGATTTGTTTAGAATCGCCTTATAAATATAGTTTAGGGAACTTCCCCTACCTTTTCTCAACGTTAATGAATGGTCTAAGGTTTTCTCCCACATACACCTGTCTTGGTCTTCCAATCGGTTCTCCTTTTAACCTCATTTCCCTCCATTGCGCAATCCAACCTGGCAACCTACCTAAAGCAAACATTACCGTAAACATTTCCGTAGGGATACCCAAAGCACGATAGATAATACCTGAGTAAAAGTCTACATTTGGATATAGCTTTCTTTTTACAAAGTAATCATCTTCCAAAGCTTCTTTTTCAAGGCCTTTTGCAATATCTAAGATTGGGTCTTCAATTCCCAAGCTACCCAACACTTCATCAGCAGATTTCTTGATGATCTTTGCTCTTGGATCAAAATTCTTATAAACTCTATGCCCAAAGCCCATTAATCTGAATGGGTCATTTTTGTCCTTGGCCTTGGCCATATATTTTTTTGTATCGCCTCCATCTGCTTGAATGGCTTCCAACATTTCTAGAACTGCTTGGTTAGCCCCTCCATGAAGAGGGCCCCATAAAGCTGAAATTCCTGCAGATAATGATGCATACAACCCTGCATGTGATGATCCCACAATACGCACTGTTGATGTGGAACAATTCTGTTCATGATCAGCATGTAAAATCAATAATTTATCCAATGCATCAATCACTACTGGGTCTTTTTTATATTCTTGGTTTGGTTTTTTGAACATCATTTTATGGATGTTTTCAACATACCCAAGAGTATCATCACCATAATCCAATGGTAATCCTTTCTTTTTTCGCTGTGCCCAAGCTACTAAAACAGGAAACTTGGCCAAGATGCGTACTATGGAACTGTACATCGCACTTTCAGAAGAAACGTCTACCGATGTTGGATTAAAAGCTACCAATGCACTGGTTAAAGAGGATAACACTCCCATGGGATGCGCTGACTTTGGAAAACCATCCAAAATCTTTTTCATCTCTTCATCTACCTGGGATTCTTCTTTGATATCATTATGAAAAGTATCAAGTTGCTCCTTATTTGGTAGTTCTCCAAAAATTAAAAGATACGCCACCTCAAGAAAATCAGCTTTCTCGGCTAAATCTTCAATAGAATACCCTCTATATCTTAATATTCCTTTTTCTCCATCCAAAAAAGTGATAGCACTCTCGCATGAACCGGTGTTTTTATACCCAGGGTCTATGGTCACCATTCCACTAGATGCCCTAAGTGCTTTTATATCTATAGCAAGTTCATCCTCTGTTCCTTTAATAACAGGGAATTCATATTTTTCACCTTCATATTCAAGTATTGCTTTATCAGACATTGTATGGTTTAAAAGATTAACAAAATAGAGGGTGCAAAATTACGAAAAAGCAGAGCAATTAACAATCTCCTGGGCACATTTATAGCTGTGCAAAACATAATTAATTGTTAAGTATAAAACAGTATTAGGAAGCTTTAAAATTGTAGAGCACTTTATAGTAGTTGTCCACCGATTTTTTCCAAGTAAAACGCTTTTTTTTGGCTGCTGCTTGGATTTTCTTCCAGGTCGTTTTATCGTTTTCATAAATATCCAAGGCCAAATCGAACCCATCAAGCATATTCTTAATTTTCTCATCATAGGTATCCCCATCAAAACAGAAGCCTGTCTTCATATGGGAAACGGTATCTTTTAGTCCTCCAGTATAATGCACCAAACAAGGATTTCCATTACGCATGGCCAACATTTGACTTATTCCGCAGGGTTCAAAAAGACTGGGCATAAAATATAGATCGGATTCCAAGTAAATGGAATCTATTAGGCTTTCAGATTGGCCATTGGTAAAAATGAAATTTTTGTGCTCATAGCTCAATTTTCTAAAAAGCTCCTCATATTCTGGAGCCCCTGTACCCAAAAGCATAAAAATACCGTCAACCTTTTTCAGCTTCTTCAAAATTTCCACAAATGCTTCAGGCGAACGTCTAAAAAAATAGAACTTTTGTTCGGTTAATCTTGCTATGCTTGATACTATGAATTTGGGGCGTACGTCTACATATTCCATTATCTTTTCACCGGTATGGGCCAAGAAATCAGCTTTGTATTTTTTTGATTCTTCTTGAAGCCACCTAAAAAGAGCTTTTACCGTATTCCGATAAATAAATCCACTTTCCTCCGCATTAATGTTTTTGTAGTTGCATCCATTTAAAATTCCTAAGAGCCTCCCTTCTTCATCGGCTTTAAGCAAATCTTTTTCCAATCCTTCCCCTCCAATGAACTCTGGGGGAGAGCTTGGCAACAAAATGTCTTCCTTATATGATGGGGAAACGGTATGTACAGCATCGGCAAAACGAATTCCAACAGCCATTAAGTTGATACAATCCTGATATCGATAATCCATTAGGGCCATATAGTCCATTTCTATATGGGGAAACCAATTCCTTACTGATGAATAATTATCATCAAACGGACGGATACCCTGAATGGCCAAGTTGTGGATACTGTATACCGTATGAATCTTCTTTAAGTTTTTATAATCACTATGGTATTCCCGTAAAAAAAGAAGCAAACTGGAATGCCAGTCGTGCAAATGAATAATATCCAATTTTCCAAAAGCTCCTTTTTTGATGGCTTCAGCCACTGCAGTACAAAAAATGAAGTACTTTATAGCGTCTGTGAAAAAGGGTTCTTCAGGATCATTATGGTATATATGGGCAATATCCCCTGCCTCAATTTCTGGATGATGCAGCACATAATGAACAATATTGGAATATTCTTTCTTTGGTTTTACTTCATAAAGTTCCGCGGTATAGGTCAAACCCCGAAGCGAAAAATTCAGGTTTGTTTTAAATAGTCCTTCTTGGTGAAGCCTGCTATATGAGGGAACTATTACATGAACCTTATCCCCACGCTGGGAAATTTGCCTGGGAACATCTCTGACCACATCGCCCATTCCTCCCGCTTTACAATTGGCCAAGGCATCATTTTCTGCCGCAACAAAAAGAAAATTGTTCATTAGGTAAGTTTTGCTAGTTAATCTTGCTTGGTTTAATTTCTTAAGTTAATCTTTCTTACTGAAACAAAAAAAAGCCTTTCTCAATTTAGAAAGGCTTTTATTATGCTAAAAAATCATTATCTATTACTTTATTTTGAATGCCTTTTCCTGGGGATAGTATGCCGTGCTTCCCAATTCCTCCTCAATACGCAACAATTGATTGTACTTGGCCATTCTATCACTTCTTGATGCAGAACCTGTTTTAATCTGTCCTGTATTCAATGCAACGGCCAAATCTGCGATAGTATTATCTTCTGTTTCCCCGGAACGGTGAGACATTACCGAAGTATATCCTGCATTTTTTGCCATGTTTACAGCTGCAATGGTCTCAGTCAATGTTCCAATTTGGTTCACTTTAATAAGGATTGAATTGGCAATACCGTTTTCAATTCCTCTAGAAAGTCTTTCTACATTGGTCACGAACAAGTCATCGCCTACCAACTGTACTTTGTCTCCAACTTTATCCGTAAGCATTTTCCAGCCATCCCAATCATTTTCATCCATTCCATCTTCAATAGAAATAATAGGGTATTTTCCACAAAGGTCTGCCAAGTATTGTGCTTGTTCTTCAGAAGTTCTTACAACCCCTTTATCACCTTCAAACTTAGTGTAGTCGTATTTTCCATCAACATAAAATTCTGCTGAGGCACAATCCAAAGCAATCATTACATCGTCACCTAATTTATATCCTGCTTTTGCCACGGCCTTTGCAATGGTATCCAAAGCATCTTCGGTTCCACCTTCCAAGGTTGGTGCAAATCCACCTTCATCTCCTACAGCAGTGCTCAACCCTCTATCATGAAGTACTTTTTTAAGGTTATGGAAGATTTCTGTTCCCATTTGCATGGAATGGCTAAAATCATTTGCCTTAACCGGCATTACCATAAATTCTTGAAATGCAATTGGAGCATCTGAATGGGAACCTCCATTGATAATGTTCATCATGGGTACTGGTAATGTATTTGCGCTTACACCGCCAACATATCTATATAAAGGCATGCCCAATTCGTTTGCGGCAGCTTTAGCCACTGCAAGGGAAACTCCCAAAATAGCATTGGCACCCAATTTTGATTTATTTGGAGTTCCATCCAAAGCAATCATGGTTTCATCTATATGATTTTGCTCAAAAACCGATGTACCCACCAATTCCTCAGCAATAGTTGTATTAACATTGTTCACTGCTTGGCCAACTCCTTTTCCCATAAAAGAATCTCCACCATCTCTTAGCTCAACAGCTTCATGCTCTCCTGTAGAAGCACCTGAAGGTACCGCGGCTCTTCCCAAAACTCCGTTTTCGGTAATTACATCTACCTCTACCGTAGGGTTACCTCTTGAATCTAATATCTGTCTTGCATGAATGTTGATAATAATGCTCATTTTGAACTTAAAATTTATGATTGAAATTAATTTGACAAATATACAAAAGGTGACCTTCTAAGCTTTATGATAATGCTCATAAAACCCTTATAATAACCTAAAAATAAACTATAACGTTTTAGTTGCGACTTGTCTTGATTGCTTCAAAAAATTGGTCAAATAAATAATCTGCATCATGTGGTCCGGGACTGGCCTCTGGGTGATATTGAACGGAAAATACATCTTTGCCCTTCATTTTTATTCCTGCCACGGTATTATCATTCAAATGTAGATGTGTAATCTCCAAATCTTTATTGGACTCTGTTTCTTCCCTATTTACAGCAAAACCATGGTTTTGAGAGGTAATCTCTCCCTTCCCTGTCACCAAATTAAGAATTGGATGGTTTATCCCTCTATGTCCGTTGTGCATTTTATAGGTTGAAACTCCATTAGCCAATGCCAATACTTGATGCCCAAGACATATTCCAAACAAAGGTTTGTTGGAATCTATCATTCCCTTGGTAGTTTCGATAGCTTCGGTCAATGGTTCCGGATCTCCTGGGCCATTGGAAATGAAGTATCCATCAGGGTTCCATTTTTCCAGTTCTGCAAAGGGTGTGTTGTATGGGAATACTTTTATGTAAGCCCCTCTTTTAGCAAGGTTCCTAAGGATGTTCTTTTTAATTCCAATGTCCAATGCAGAAATCTTATAGGTTGCATTTTCTTCTCCAAAATAATAAGGCTCTTTTGTAGAAACCTTGGAGGAAAGCTCCAGACCTACCATACTTGGCACCTTTGCCAATTCTTTCTTTAACTCATCCAACTCATCCACTCGTGTGGAAATTAGAGCGTTCATAGCACCATTATCCCTAATATAGCTCACCAAAGCCCTTGTATCCACATCCGAAATAGCAAAAAGATCGTTCTTGTCCAAAAAATCCAACAGACTCATATCTGCACTTGGCCGAGAATAGTCATAACTAAAGTTTTTTACGATAAGTCCGGCAATTTTAATGGAATCCGATTCTACTTCTTCTGCATTGGTCCCATAGTTACCGATATGGGCATTTGTGGTCACCATCAATTGTCCAAAGTAAGATGGATCCGTAAAAATTTCTTGATACCCAGTCATTCCAGTATTAAAACATACTTCACCAACAGCTGTTCCCTCCTTATTCCCGATAGCCTTGCCATAGAAAACAGTACCATCTGCCAGTAATACCAGTGCTTTTTTCTTTGAGTGATACTTCATTGTGATTTTTAATTTCGAGTTTGACAAAAAAACATAAAAAAAGGATAAGTTTTCACTTATCCTTTTTACAATTATCTAATAGTTAATAACATCTTGTTATTCTTCTGAATCATCTGCTGTTTTTGTTTCAGCAACTGGAGCAGCTGCTTCTACTTTTTTACCTCCACCTCTTCTGCTTCTTCTGGTGGTTTTCTTGGCAGGTTTGCCAGCGTTGTAAAGTTCGTTAAAATCAACCAACTCTATCATCGCCATATCGGCGTTATCTCCAAGACGGTTACCCAACTTGATGATTCTTGTATATCCTCCAGGTCTATCCCCAACTTTTTCAGCTACAGTTCCGAACAATTCCGTAACGGCATGTTTACTTCTTAGGTTGCTAAAAACAATCCTTCTGTTGTGGGTACCTTTTTCGGTAGTCTGATTGTTCTCTGCTTTAGACTTGGTAATCAACGGCTCTACAAACTGCTTTAATGCTTTTGCCTTGGCAACTGTAGTGTTGATTCTTTTATGTTCTATTAGGGAACAGGCCATATTAGCCAACATTGCCTTTCTGTGGGCTGCTGTTCTACCTAAGTGATTGAATTTTTTTCCGTGTCTCATCTTTTTGTTTTATCATCTTGCTTCCAAACCCGTAAAATCACGAGGAGCAAAATATGATTACTTAATCTTTGTCCAATTTATATTTTGATAAATCCATTCCAAACTGAAGTCCTTTGTTGATTACCAACTCTTCCAATTCGGTCAATGATTTTTTACCAAAGTTTCTGAACTTCATCAAATCATTTTTGTTGAAAGAAACCAAATCTCCCAAAGTATCAACTTCAGCAGCTTTAAGACAGTTCAATGCCCTTACTGACAAGTCCATGTCTACCAATTTGGTTTTCAACAATTGACGCATATGCAATGATTCCTCATCATATGTCTCCGTTTGTGCAATTTCATCAGCTTCTAATGTAATACGCTCATCAGAGAACAACATGAAGTGGTGGATCAAAACTTTAGCAGCTTCGGTCAACGCATCTTTTGGGTGAATTGAACCGTCAGTAACGATTTCGAAAACCAATTTTTCGTAATCGGTCTTTTGTTCAACCCTAAAGTTCTCAATGCTATATTTTACATTCTTCACTGGAGTGTAAACAGAATCAACAGCAATGCTTCCCAAAGGTGCATTGGATTTTTTGTTTTCCTCAGCAGGAACATATCCACGTCCTTTTTCAATAATAACCTCAAGGTTAATACTTACTTTAGGGTCCATGTTACAGATAACTAAATCTGGATTAAGGACTTGATAACCTGAAATGAACTTTTGGAAATCTCCAGCAGTCAATTGCTCTTTTCCACTTACTGAAACAGAAACTGTTTCGCTCTCAACATCATCAATCTGTCTTTTAAAACGAACCTGCTTCAGGTTCAATATCATTTCTGTAACGTCTTCAACAACGCCAGGAATAACAGAAAACTCATGCTCAACTCCATCTATACGTACCGAAGTAATTGCAAAACCTTCCAAAGAGGAAAGTAAAACTCTTCGTAACGCATTTCCAACTGTTAATCCATAACCAGGTTCCAAAGGGCGGAATTCAAACTTCCCTTCGAAATCTGTTGAATCTATCATTATAACTTTATCGGGCTTCTGAAAATTTAGTAATGCCATATTGGATTAATGTTGATTTTATTTAGAGTATAACTCGACGATTAATTGTTCCTTGATATTTTCAGGAATCTGCAATCTTTCTGGAATAGCCACAAAAGAACCTTCTTTCTTTTCTGTGTTCCAAGTAATCCATTCGTAAACGCTACTATTGTTATCCAAGGAATTTTGGATTGCTTGAACGGATTTAGATTTTTCCCTAACTCCAACAACATCGCCTGGTTTTAATGAGTATGAAGGAATATTTACGATTTCACCATTTACGATGATGTGCCTGTGCGAAACTAATTGCCTAGCGCCGCTTCTGGTAGGAGAAAGTCCCATTCTGTAGACTACATTGTCTAAACGGGATTCACATAGTTGAAGTAAAACTTCACCAGTTACTCCTTTGCTACGGTTTGCTTTGTCAAAAAGGTTCCTGAATTGTTTTTCCAAAATACCATAGGTATACTTGGCTTTTTGCTTCTCCATCAACTGGATTGCATATTCAGACTTCTTACCACGGCGTCTGTTGTTACCGTGTTGTCCTGGAGGGTAACTTTTCTTTTCGAAGGCTTTGTCGTCTCCGAAAATCGCTTCTCCAAATTTTCTAGCGATTTTTGATTTTGGTCCTGTGTATCTTGCCATCTTCTTTTAATTTGAAAGTGCGATTATGAATTAAGGCTTATCCTTCGATAATCTACAAAGCACTTTCGTGAAGCCCCATATTGGGCCGATTTATTACTATTTAAACTCTTCTTCTTTTGGGTGGTCTACAACCGTTGTGTGGAAGTGGGGTAACATCAACTATCTCAGTTACCTCAATACCGGCATTGTGGATGGAACGGATAGCAGATTCCCTGCCATTTCCCGGTCCTTTCACATATACCTTTACTTTTCTTAAGCCAGCTTCATGTGCTACTTTTGCACAATCTTCGGCTGCTACTTGGGCAGCATAAGGAGTATTCTTTTTAGAACCTCTAAAACCCAACTTACCAGCAGATGACCAAGAAATTACATCTCCCTTTTTGTTGGTAAGGGAAATAATAATATTATTGAATGAAGCTGTAACGTGTGCCTCTCCAGTAGATTCTACAATTACTTTGCGCTTTTTAGCTGTTTTAGTAGTTGCCTTTGCCATACTATTACTTATTATTTAGTTGCCTTTTTCTTGTTGGCAACCGTTTTTCTTTTTCCTTTTCTTGTCCTAGAGTTATTCTTGGTACGTTGACCTCGTAGTGGTAACCCGGATCTGTGACGAATTCCGCGGTAACAACCAATATCCATCAAACGCTTGATGTTCAATTGTGTTTCTGAACGAAGTTCTCCTTCAATGGTATACGAAGAAACAGCATCCCTGATCCTTCCTATTTCATCATCATTCCAGTCAGAAACTTTAGTATCCTCGCTTACTTGGGCTTTCTCTAAAATCTCTTCTGCCCTACTTTTACCAATTCCGTAAATGTAGGTAAGTGAAATAACTCCACGCTTTTGTTTTGGTATATCTACACCTGCGATTCTTGCCATAATTACCCTTGTCTTTGTTTAAATCTAGGATTCTTTTTGTTGATTACGTATAATCTGCCTTTTCTGCGAACTATCTTGCATTCGGCGCTTCTTTTCTTAACTGATGCTCTAACTTTCATCGTATTAGTATCTGTAAGTAATTCTTGCTTTTGTTAAATCGTATGGGCTCATTTCAAGTTTCACCTTGTCTCCTGGAAGTAATTTTATATAATGCATCCGCATTTTTCCAGAAATATGTGCCGTTACAACATGACCGTTCTCTAATTCAACTCTAAACATTGCGTTTGACAATGCTTCAATTATAGTTCCGTCCTGTTCTATTGCTGGCTGTTTTGCCATAAATTATGCTACTTTTCTATTTTTACCGGTTTTCATCAAACCATCATAATGTCTGTTCAACAAATAAGAATTTATCTGTTGTACCGTATCTATTGCAACACCCACCATAATTAATAGTGATGTACCTCCGTAAAACAATGCCCAACCTGCCTGCACATCCATCAACTTAACAACCACAGCAGGTAAAACCGCCAATAATGCCAAGAAAACAGAACCTGGTAAGGTTATCAATGACATGATTTTATCCAAGAAATCTCCGGTTTCTTTACCTGGTCTAATTCCAGGAATGAATCCTCCGCTTCTTTTTAAATCATCAGCCATTTTGTTCGTAGGAACTGTAATAGCCGTATAGAAATAGGTAAATATGATAATCAATACAGCAAATAGTATATTGTAAGCCAATCCGAAGATATCTGCAAACTGTACTTCCATCCACTGACCCACAGCTGTATTATTAAAGGTTTTACCCAATAAACTTGGTGCAAACATAATTGCTTGTGCAAAAATGATAGGCATTACCCCAGACGCATTCAACTTTAATGGAATATATTGTCTGGATCCCATGATGTTTTTCTCATAACCGCCAGATGCAGTTCTTCTTGCATACTGAACTGGAATCTGCCTTACCGCCATTACCAATAGTACACTGGCCAATATTACCAAGAACCAAATAATAACTTCAATAAGGATAAACATAATACCTCCAGTATTGTTAGTTGTTCTTGAAATAAATTCTTGAACAAAAGACTGAGGCATTGTGGCTATAATACCAATCATGATCAACAAAGAAATACCATTACCGATTCCTTTATCCGTAATCTTTTCTCCCAACCACATTGCAAATACACATCCGGTAACCAATATAATCACGGCAGGAATAATGAAATCAGCACCTTTTCCCAATACAAAAGCACTATCTGGAACTCCAAGAGCACCCAAACCAAATAAATAGGCAGGAGCTTGGACGATACAGATCGCGATGGTCAACCATCGTGTAATCTGATTGATTGTTTTTCTACCACTTTCTCCTTCTTTCTGTAGTTTTTGCAGATAAGGAATTGCAATTCCCATCAACTGCACCACAATAGAAGCAGAAATATATGGCATGATTCCCAAAGCAAATACAGAAGCATTTGCAAAAGCTCCACCTGTAAAAGCATTAAGCAAGCCAAGTATCCCCTCTCCAGCTGCACTGTTTAATTGCGCTAGTTGGGAAGTATCAATACCTGGAAGGACAACTTGAGCACCAAAACGATACACTATAAGCAAACCAAGGGTAACAAGAATTCGTTGTCTTAGTTCTTCTATCTTCCAAATATTTGATATGGTCTCAATAAATTTCTTCATGCCTTATTTTACTTATAAACTTATTGCCTCTCCTCCTGCGGCCTCAATCGCTGCTTTAGCAGAAGCAGTAAATTTATGTACTGAAATTTTCAAAGGTGCTTTTAATTCACCATCTCCCAAAATTTTCACCAAATCATTCTTGCCGGCCAATCTGTTCTCAACAAGAATATCCAACGTAACTTCTTTTTTAAGAGTTCCATTGTCCACCAATTCTTGCAATTTGCCCAAATTGATACCTTGATATTCTTTTCTATTGATGTTCTTAAAACCAAATTTAGGAACACGACGTTGTAAAGGCATTTGTCCACCTTCAAAACCAATCTTCTTGGAATATCCAGACCTAGACTTTGCACCTTTATGACCTCTTGCGGCAGTTCCGCCTTTACCAGAAGCTTGACCTCTTCCTAAGCGTTTTCCATCTCTGTTAACAGCGCCTTCTGCTGGTTTAAGATTATGTAAATCCATGTACCCTTATATTTTAAGCTTCCTCTGTGGAAACTAAATGTTTTACCTTATTTATCATTCCAAGGATATTAGGTGTTGCATCGTGTTCAACAACATGCCCAATCTTGCGCAAACCAAGGGCTTCCAAAGTCCTTTTCTGGTTTTGAGTCCTCTTGATGGCGCTCTTTACTTGTTTAACCTTAATCTTTGACATAATATCCTCTTATTTATCCCTTAAAGACTTTTTCTAAAGAAATACCTCTTTGGTTAGCAACTGTTTGTGCTCCTCTCAATTGTAAAAGCGCATCAAAAGTCGCCTTAACAACATTATGCGGATTGGAAGAACCTTGTGATTTTGATAGTACATCCTGTACCCCCACTGCTTCCAATACTGCTCTAACCGCACCACCTGCAATAACTCCTGTACCATGAGATGCTGGCTGAATATATACTCGTGCGCCACCAAACTTTCCTTTCTGCTCATGAGGAAGTGTGCCTTTATTCAAAGGAATTCTTATCAAATTCTTTTTAGCATCTTCAATAGCCTTGGCAATAGCAGTAGCAACTTCTTTAGATTTTCCTAAACCATGTCCTACCACACCATTTTCATCACCAACAACAACTATTGCCGAAAAACCAAATGCTCTACCACCTTTGGTAACTTTGGTAACCCTTTGGACACCTACCAAACGATCTTTCAACTCCAGTCCACCTGGTTTTACTGTTTCTACGTTTTTGTATTTCTGGTACATAGTTTTATTAGAATTTTAGTCCTGCTTCCCTTGCGCCTTCGGCCAATGATTTAACTCTACCGTGATAAAGATTTCCACCTCTATCAAAAGCTACGGTTTCAACACCAAGCTTGATTGCTTTCTCTGCAATTGCTTTTCCAACTTGGGTGGCAACTTCGGTTTTAGTTCCTTTAACTTCTACTCCTTTATCTCTTGATGATGCAGCAGCCAAAGTAACTCCTTTGTTGTCATCAATCAATTGAGCGTATATCTCTTTATTACTTCTGAAAACAGACAACCTTGGTCGTGCTTCAGTACCAGAAGACACTTTTCGTATTCTCCTTCTGATTCGTAATTTTCTTTCTGTCTTAGATAATCCCATAGTGCTACTAATTATGCTGATTTACCTGCTTTTCTTCTTAATTGTTCTCCTACGAACTTAATTCCTTTTCCTTTGTAAGGCTCCGGCTTACGGAAGGCTCTTATCTTGGCAGCTACCTGACCTACCAATTGTTTGTCATGAGACATTAATTTTACGATTGGGTTTTTACCTTTTTCGGAAATAGTCTCAATCTTTACTTCTGGAGCAACATTCAGCACAATATTGTGTGAAAAACCTAGAGCCAAATCCAATTTTTGTCCTTGGTTACTTGCTCTATATCCTACACCTACCAGTTCCAATTCCTTGGTCCATCCCTTAGCAACTCCTTCTATCATATTGGATACCAAGGAACGATATAACCCGTGCTTTGCTTTGTGCTCTTTAGAATCAGAAGGTCTTGCAATATGAGCGCTTCCATCTTCAACCTTTATTGCAACTCCTGAAAACTCTTGGGAAAGTTCTCCCAACTTACCTTTAACGGTAACTACATTCTCGTTCACCTCTACAGTGACACCTTCTGGAATTGTAATTGGATTGTTACCTATTCTAGACATTTTTTTTCTCTTTAGTCAATTAATAAACGTAGCACAATACTTCGCCACCTACGTTATCTTGCTTTGCTTGTTTACTTGTCATAACACCATGTGATGTTGAAACTATAGCAACGCCCAATCCGTTAAGAACTCTTGGAAGTTCCTCTGAACCCGCATATTTACGAAGTCCAGGTTTACTTACCCTTTGCAATTTTTTTATAACAGGTTCTTTGGTAAACTTATCATACTTCAAGGCAATTTTTATGTTTCCCTGAACTTTGTTATCCTCGAACTTGTAGCTCAAAATATATCCTTGATCGAACAATATTTTGGTAATCTGTCTTTTTAGATTGGAAGCAGGAATATCCACTACCCTATGACCTGCGCTACTGGCATTTCTAATTCTGGTCAAATAATCTGAAATTGGATCTGTAAGCATTTCTTTTCTTTATCTAATTACCAACTTGCTTTTTTAACTCCCGGTATCAAACCTTGATTGGCCATTTCCCTAAAAGTTACCCTAGATATACCAAATGTTCTCATATATCCTCTTGGTCTACCTGTTAATTTGCAACGATTTCGCATACGAACTGGAGACGCATTTTTAGGAAGCTTTTGCAAAGCCTCATAATCACCAGCTTCTTTTAAAGCTTTTCTCTTTTCAGCATATTTTGCTACCGTTTTTGCCCTTTTTACCTCACGGGCTTTCATTGATTCCTTAGCCATACTAGTTCTTTTTAAAGGGTAATCCCATTTCGGTTAACAATGATTTTGCTTCTTTATCTGTACTGGCAGAAGTAACAAATGTGATATCCATTCCGTTAATTCTGTTTATTTTATCGATATTGATCTCTGGAAAAATAATTTGCTCAGTAACACCCAAGCTATAATTTCCTCTTCCGTCAAAACCAGTAGCCTTTATACCTTGAAAATCTCGTACCCTAGGTAGCGCAGATGTAATCAATCTATCTAAAAACTCATACATTCTTTCACCTCTAAGGGTTACTTTGGCACCAATTGGCATTCCTTTTCTCAATTTGAAGGTAGCCACATCCTTTTTAGAAAGCGTAGACACTGCTTTTTGACCAGTAATATTGGTCAATTCATCAACAGCATGGTCAATCAATTTCTTGTCAGATACTGCAGCTCCAACTCCACGGCTTACTACAATCTTTTCCAATTTAGGAACTTGCATTACATTTTTGTAACCAAACTCGTCAGATAGTGCTTTAACAACACGCTCCTTATATTCTGTTTTTAATCTTGGAATGTAACTCATAACTAAATTACTTCATTGGATTTTTTGGCAAGCCTAACTTTCTTTCCATCTTTTACTTCATATCCTATACGCGTAGTCTCACCAGATTTTGGATCGATCAACGATAGATTGGAAATATGTATTGGGGCTTCCTTTTTTACAATTCCTCCCTGAGGGTTTTGAGCACTTGGCTTTTCGTGTTTTGAAACGGTATTTACACCTTCCACGATAGCCTTGTTCTTTTCACGATCAACCTGAAGTATTTTTCCTTCAGTGCCTTTGTGGTCTCCCGCAATGACTTTTACCGTATCCCCTGTTTTTATTTTCAACTTCATCTTTCTGAAATTTCTTTTAAAGCACCTCTGGAGCTAGTGAAACAATTTTCATGAACTGTTTGTCCCTAAGTTCTCTGGCCACTGGTCCAAAAACCCTAGTTCCTCTCATTTCTCCTGTCGGATTCAGCAAAACACAGGCGTTGTCATCAAAACGGATATAAGAACCATCTGGTCTTCTTACTTCCTTCTTTGTTCTAACCACAACAGCTGTAGAAACAGAACCTTTTTTTACAGTTCCATTGGGGGCAGCTTCCTTAACGGTAACTACAATCTTATCACCCAATGAAGCATATCTTCTTTTTGTTCCTCCAAGTACGCGGATGGTCAAAACTTCTTTTGCACCTGTATTATCCGCAACCTTTAATCTAGATTCTTGCTGTAACATAATTATTTAGCTCTTTCAAGGATTTCAACCAGTCTCCAACATTTAGTCTTACTCAATGGTCTGGTTTCCATTATTTTCACAGTATCGCCTTCTTTGCAATCGTTCTTTTCGTCATGGGCAACATACTTCTTGGTCTTTAAAACGAACTTACCGTACATAGGGTGCTTAACTCGCTTTACCTCGGCAACCACAATAGATTTCTCCATTTTGTTGCTGGTAACAACCCCTATTCTCTCTTTTCTTAAATTTCTTTTTTCTTCCATAAGGCAGAACCAATTATTGTAATTCCCTTTTTGTTAATTCTGTTGCAAGTCTTGCTACCGTCCTTCTTGTTTTTCTAATCTGCAAAGGATTCTCCAATGGTGTAACCGAGTGTGCAATTTTTAAATCTGCATGTTGCTTTTTAAACTCAGTCAACCTTTCCTTTAACTCTTCAATTGAAAGTTCTTTTATTTCTGCTTGTTTCATCTTTCTTCCCAATTAAAAATTAAGCGGAATAATCCCTAGCTACGATAAACTTAGTTTTCACTGGCAGTTTTTGCGCAGCAAGCCTCAAAGCTTCCTTTGCGATGTCCATAGGAACACCAGCTACCTCAAACATGATTCTTCCAGGCTTAACAACGGCTACCCAATATTCTGGAGCACCCTTACCTTTACCCATACGTACTTCAAGAGGCTTTTTTGTGATAGGCTTGTCTGGGAATATCTTAATCCACAACTGACCTTGCCTTTTCATATACCTTGTCGCAGCAATACGTGCAGCCTCTATCTGACGGGAAGTAATGAAGTGTGAATCCAAAGACTTTATACCGAACATTCCATTGGAAAGTTGGTGTCCTCTTTGGGAATTCCCTTTCATACGCCCCTTCTGGGCTTTACGAAATTTTGTTCTTTTTGGCTGTAACATTTTACCTTTACTTTATCTTATTACTTTCTACGACGTTGTGGCTTCTTACCATCTCGTTTGTCGCCTTTTCCTTGACCTTTGGACAATCCTACTAATGGGGAAAGCTCTCTCTTACCATAAACCTCACCCTTCATGATCCAAACCTTGATTCCCAATCTTCCGTATGTAGTATGCGCTTCATGTAAAGCATAATCCACATCTGCACGGAACGTTGACAAAGGAATTCTTCCTTCTTTGTAAGACTCAGAACGCGCCATTTCAGCACCGTTCAAACGTCCAGAAATCTGAATTTTGATACCCTCTGCGTTCATACGGATTGCAGCCGCAACAGCCATTTTAATAGCCCTTCTGTAAGAAATTCTGCTTTCAATTTGTCTTGCAACACTTGCAGCAACCAAATTAGCATCAAGCTCAGGTCTCTTTATTTCATGAATATTGATTTGAACCTCTTTGTTGGTGATTTTCTTAAGTTCTTCCTTAAGCTTATCAACTTCCTGTCCACCTTTACCAATGATAATACCAGGTCTAGCCGTAGTAATGGTAATAGTGATCAATTTTAAGGTTCTCTCTATAATTACCCTAGACACACTGGCTTTTGCCAAACGTGCGTGGATATATTTTCTGATTTTATCATCCTCAGCCAGCTTATCGCCGTAATCATTACCGCCATACCAGTTAGATTCCCATCCTCTGATTATTCCTAAGCGATTTCCTATCGGATTGGTCTTTTGTCCCATATTATACTCTAGCTTTGAACGTTGTTATTAGCTTCCAAGATCATGGTAACATGGTTGGAACGTTTTCTAATTCTATGTGCTCTTCCTTGTGGCGCAGGACGTAGTCTTTTCAACATAGTTCCCCCATCCACTCGAATTTCTTTAATGATAAGGTCAGCATCTTCAATACTGGCCTCCTCATTTTTAGCTTCCCAGTTAGCAATTGCAGAAAGCAACAATTTCTCTATCTTTCTTGAAGCCTCCTTAGGATTGAACCTCAAAATTGCAAGTGCCATTTCTACCTGCTTTCCTCTAATCAAGTCAGCGACCAAACGCATTTTTCTTGGTGAAGTTGGGCAATTGTTCAACTTGGCTATAGCAAGCTGCTTTTTCTCTTCTTTTAACCTTTCGGCCATTTGTCTTTTACGAACTCCCATAGCTTACTTACTTTTTACCTTTGTTTTTAGCTCCAGCATGACCTCTAAAAGATCGTGTAGGTGAAAATTCTCCAAGTTTGTGACCTACCATGTTTTCTGTTACATACACAGGAACAAATTGTCTCCCGTTGTGCACAGCTATGGTTTGTCCTACGAAATCAGGTGTTATCATTGAGGCTCTAGACCATGTTTTGATAACCGATTTCTTACCTGAATCTATATTGTTCTGGACTTTCTTTTCCAGACTATGATGAACGTAAGGTCCTTTTTTTAATGAACGTGCCATTTACTTTTTCTTTTATTTCTTTCTACGTTCTATGATATATCTATTGGTGTCTTTAGTCTTGGAACGTGTTCTATATCCTTTAGCAGGAATACCGTTCTTAGATCTTGGATGACCTCCAGAAGCCCTTCCTTCACCACCACCCATTGGGTGATCAACAGGGTTCATAGCAACTGGTCTAGTTCTTGGTCTTCTACCCAACCATCTGCTTCTACCCGCTTTACCAGATACCAACAATTGGTGGTCAGAATTGGAAACAGCTCCAATAGTAGCCAAACAATTGGCTAAAATCATACGAGTTTCTCCAGATGGCAATTTAATGGTAACGAATTTTCCGTCTTTTGCCATTAACTGCGCAAACGTACCTGCACTTCTTGCCATTACAGCTCCTTGACCAGGTCTTAATTCGATACATGAAATAATAGTACCCAATGGAATTTCACTTAATGGAAGTGCATTTCCAATTTCTGGAGCAGCTTTTGAACCAGAAGATATCTTCTGACCTACTTGCATTCCGTTTTGGGCAACCACATATCTCTTTTCACCATCTTTGTATTCAATCAAAGCGATAAATGCAGTTCTGTTGGGATCGTACTGGATTGATACAATAGTAGCATCTACACCTTGCTTATCTCTTTTGAAATCGATAACACGATACCTTCTTTTATGCCCTCCACCTCTATGGCGAATGGTCATTTTTCCTTGACTATTCCTACCACCAGACTTTTTTAACGGAGCAAGCAAGCTTTTCTCCGGCTTATCAGCAGTGATCGCGTCAAATCCGTTCACTACTCTAAAACGCTGTCCAGGGGTTATCGGTTTTAATTTTCTAACTGACATTTCTCGTCTTTATAGATTACTGTAAAAATCAATAATATCACCTTCCGCTACGTCAACAATTGCTTTCTTCAAAGAATTTGTCTTTCCGTGTTGGATTCCTGTTTTTGTATAACGACTCTTACGATTTGGTCCATAGTTCATGGTTCTCACCTTTTCCACAGAAACTCCATAAGCAGTTTCAACAGCTTCCTTAATTTGAAGCTTGTTGGCCGTTGGGTCAACGTAGAAACCATAACGATTGAAAAGCTCGCTATCAGCGGTCATTTTTTCCGTAATGATTGGTTTTATCAACACACTCATGATTTTCTTATTTCTTTAGGTTCGATTCTATTCCCTCCAAAGCACTTTCAGTCAATACTACATTTCCAGCGTTAACTATTTTGTAAGTACTTAATTCTGAGCTAGTTATGACTTCGGAACGCTCCAAATTGCGCGACGACAAATATACATTATTATTTGAATCGCCCAACACTATGAGAGACTTTTTATTTTCTATTCCAAGAGAGGCTAAAAATGCTTTAAAATCCTTTGTTTTTGGAGCTTCAAAATTGAAATCCTCAACAACAAGCAAAGCTTTGTCTTTTGACTTCAATGTCAAGGCTGATTTACGAGCCAAACGCTTAACATTTTTGTTCAATTTTTGGGTATAATCTTTTGGTCTTGGGCCAAAAATTCTACCACCACCTCTAAAAATAGGAGATTTAATACTACCTGCCCTTGCAGTACCAGTTCCCTTTTGTTTCTTGATCTTCCTTGTACTACCTGCAATCTCAGCTCTCTCCTTTGCCTTGTGAGTACCTTGTCTTTGGTGCGCTAAATATTGCTTAACATCTAAATAGATGGCATGCTCATTAGGTTCTATAGCGAAAACATCTTTAGAAAGGTCAACCTTTCTTCCTGTTTCTTTTCCTTTAATATCTAAAACTGCAACCTTCATTACTTCTCAATTGTTACGTAAGCATTCTTATGGCCTGGAACCGCACCTTTTACTACGATAAGGTTTTTCTCAGGAACCACTTTCAATACTCTCAAGTTTTGAACTGTTACTCTCTCACCACCCATTCTACCGGCCATTTTCATTCCTTTGAAAACTCTAGCAGGATACGAAGCAGCACCGATAGAACCAGGAGCTCTTAATCTGTTATGCTGACCGTGGGTTGCTTGACCAACACCGGCAAAGCCGTGTCTTTTCACAACACCTTGGAAACCTTTACCTTTTGATGTACCAATAACATCAACAAACTCTCCTTCTGTGAAAAGCTCTACATTTAAAGTATCTCCTAGTTTAAATTCACCTTCAAAATCTCGGAACTCAACGACTTTCTTTTTAGGAGAAGCACCTGCTTTTTTAGCATGGCCTAATTCGGCCTTGTTTGCACGTTTTTCTGCCTTGTCATCGAAACCAAGCTGAAGGGCACTGTACCCGTCGACCTCTTCGGTTCTGACTTGGGTAATCACGCATGGTCCAGCTTCAATAACGGTACATGGAATATTCTTTCCATTCTCGTCGAAGATGCTGGTCATACCGATTTTTCTTCCTATTAACCCAGACATATATTTAATTATTAATTGTTTACTTTTTGTTACGCCAATTTCTTGGCAAAAAAATTGGGTCTAGAAAATCCTCTGACCCAGATTTTTTTCTTTCACCATTTTTCCTTCGCGAAACGCTCAGGACATGTCTACCGCCTTATTAAGGCAGCTTAATAACTTACACTTTTATCTCAACCTCAACACCACTAGGAAGCTCAAGCTTCATAAGCGCATCAATAGTTTTTGATGAAGAGCTATAAATATCCAACAAGCGCTTGTAAGAACTCAATTGAAACTGCTCTCTTGATTTTTTATTCACGTGGGGTGAACGCAAAACCGTAAATATCTTCTTGTGTGTTGGTAATGGAATTGGACCCGTAACCACAGCACCTGTTGTCTTAACTGTCTTTACAATCTTTTCAGCAGACTTATCCACCAAATTGTGATCGTAAGATTTAAGTTTTATTCTAATTTTTTGACTCATCTTGCTAAAAAATTAAGCGGTTACCCCTTTTACTGATTTAATTACCTCTTCTGATATATTCGATGGAGTTTCTGCATAATGTGAGAATTCCATAGTTGACGTTGCTCTACCTGAAGACAAAGTTCTTAAGGAAGTAACATATCCGAACATTTCCGAAAGTGGAACAGTACCTTTTACAACTTTAGCACCAGCTCTATCACTCATATCACTGATTGTTCCACGTCTTCTGTTCAAGTCACCAACAATATCACCCATGTTCTCTTCGGGTGTGATTACCTCAATCTTCATGATTGGTTCCATGATAACGGCTCCAGCAGCTTTACCAGCAGCCTTATAACCCATTTTTGCAGCCAATTCGAAAGAAAGTGCATCAGAATCCACAGGGTGGAATGATCCATCTTTCAATACCACCTTCATGGTATCCATTTCAAATCCAGCCAATGGACCGTTTTTCATTGCAGCTTTAAATCCTTTCTCTACAGAAGGAATAAATTCCTTAGGAATACGTCCACCTTTAATTTCATCAACAAACTGTAGTCCAGTTCCTTCGAAATCTTGATCCGCAGGACTCATTTCAAATACAATGTCACCAAACTTACCACGACCACCAGATTGCTTCTTATAAGTTTCTCTGTGAGCAGCCATTTTAGTAAGTGCTTCTTTATATTCAACCTGTGGTTCACCTTGGTTTACCTCTACCTTGAATTCACGTCTTAAACGATCAACAATAATATCTAAGTGAAGTTCGCCCATCCCAGAAATAATGGTCTGTCCTGAAGCTTCATCTGTTTTTACTTGGAAAGTAGGGTCTTCTTCAGCCAATTTAGCCAAAGCCATTCCCAGCTTATCCACATCAACCTTAGTCTTGGGCTCAACAGCGATACCAATTACCGGATCAGGAAAGTCCATACTTTCAAGGATAATAGGATGCTTCTCTGCAGACATCGTATCACCAGTCTTAATATCCTTAAATCCTACAGCAGCACCAATATCACCAGCTTCAATGTAATCAATAGCATTTTGCTTATTGGAATGCATTTGGTAAATACGGGAAATACGTTCTTTTTTACCTGAACGATTGTTCAATATATAGGAACCAGCATCCAAACGACCTGAATAAGCTCTAAAGAATGCCAATCGACCTACAAATGGATCTGTAGCAATCTTAAATGCCAATGCAGCAAATGGTTCTTTAGGATCTGGTTTTCTAGTAATTTCATTACCAGTATTAGGGTCAGTACCTACAATATCCTCTTTATCTATAGGGGATGGCAAGTAACGACAAACAGCATCTAACAAAAACTGAACTCCTTTGTTCTTAAATGAAGAACCACAAATCATAGGAATGATAGCTCTGTCCATTACCGCTGCTCTTAGTGCCGCATGAACTTCTTCTTCAGTGATAGAATCTTCATCCTCAAAGAATTTTTCCATCAACTCTTCATCATACTCCGCAACGGCTTCAATTAAAGCAGCTCTATACTCCTTAACTTCAGCTTTCATTTCTTCCGGAATATCAACAACATCAAATGTTGAACCGAAATTATCATCATGCCAAACTATAGCTCTATTCTTAGCCAAGTCAACAATTCCTCTAAAATCAGCCTCGTCTCCTATTGGCAATACAATTGGAACAGCATTGGAACCAAGCATTGTTTTCACCTGCTTACAAACCATTAAGAAATTAGATCCTTGACGGTCCATTTTATTTACGAAGCCAATACGTGGAACTTTATAGTTGTCAGCCAGTCTCCAGTTTGTTTCCGATTGAGGCTCAACACCATCAACAGCACTAAACAAGAAAACCAAACCATCCAAAACACGCAATGAACGATTTACCTCTACGGTAAAATCAACGTGTCCGGGAGTATCAATTATATTGAAGTGGTATCCTTTCGTATCTTCTGTTGGCTTTCCATTTTCTATAGGGAATTCCCATGTACAAGTAGTTGCGGCAGAAGTAATGGTAATACCACGCTCTTGCTCTTGCTCCATCCAGTCCATAGTTGCAGCACCATCATGTACCTCACCTATTTTATGGCTTACACCTGTATAAAAAAGTATACGCTCTGTAGTAGTGGTTTTTCCAGCATCAATATGTGCTGCAATACCAATATTCCGTGTAAATTTTAAATCTCTTGACATTTTACCAACTAGAATCTAAAGTGAGAGAATGCTTTATTGGCTTCCGCCATTTTGTGAGTATCTACTCTTTTCTTAACCGCCGCTCCTTCTTCTTTTGCAGCAGCCAAAACTTCTGCAGCCAATTTTTGCGCCATAGATTTTTCATTACGCTTTCTAGAGTAACTAATCAACCATTTCATCGCAGTAGAAATCTTTCTATCTGGACGGATTTGCATTGGAATCTGAAATGTAGCACCACCCACCCTTCTACTTCTTACTTCTACGTGTGGCATTACATTGGAAAGTGCATCTTTCCATAACTCCAAAGCGGTTTTCTCTTCGTCGGTATTTTTTTCTTCAACGATATCAATTGCATCATAAAAAACTTTGAAAGCAACTGATTTCTTACCATCCCACATCATCATGTTCACGAAACGCGTTACCAACTGATCGTTAAATCTTGGATCTGGCAACAATGGTCTTTTCTTCGCCTGTCTTTTTCTCATCTCTTCTTATTTTTTAGGACGTTTTGCACCGTATTTAGATCTACGTTGTGTTCTACCTGCAACACCTGCGGTATCCAATGCGCCACGGACGATATGATATCTAACTCCCGGCAAATCCTTTACTCTTCCACCTCTAACCAATACTATCGAGTGCTCTTGTAGATTGTGACCTTCACCAGGGATATATGCGTTAACTTCCTTACCATTTGTCAACCTCACCCTTGCAACTTTACGCATTGCAGAGTTTGGTTTTTTTGGTGTAGTTGTATAAACACGCGTACATACCCCTCGTCTTTGAGGACACGAATCCAAAGCAGCCGATTTACTCTTCTTGGTAATTGTGACTCTTCCTTTTCGTACTAATTGTGAAATTGTTGGCATTAAAATTTCTGTTAAAAATGTAAACAACCCTCTTTTTGAGGGCTGCAAATGTAGTGATATTTCGGAATAATTCAAATAAGGGAAAACTATTTTTCACTAAAAAAAAATTACACCCCTAAATATTTATCCTTTCAATCGAAAAACAGATAAAAACCAGAGACCAAACCAGAGTCGAAAAGGTGAAAATAAAACTTGCTATATATTAAGGTATAAGATTCATTAAACAACAATCGCTAAATACAAAAAGAAATATCACATCATACCTAAAGAGCAAAATCCACGCCTAAAATGCCCAAATTTTCATAACATACACTTAACACATACATATTCTTGCCGTTTAGGATTATAAAAATCAATAATTAGCAATCTCTTTTGTGATGTCTAGATGTTAAATTATCGCCATTTGTTAAAATATTGAAGATAATTCACTTATAGACCCTCTTTTTAACAGAAAAATAAATTATGCGCGCATAATTTTATAGAGAAAAAGTTGGATTATTAACATGAAATTATGATTTTAGCGCCTAGCTAATTCAAATAATTTCAAAATGAGAACAAAACTTAATGGATTGTTAACGTTGTTTATGGCGTTAATTGTGCAAATTTCATTTGCTCAAGACAAAACGATTTCAGGTAACGTCACTGATAGTGACGGATTACCATTACCTGGAGTTAACATTGTCGTAGGAGGTACTACAAATGGTACTCAAACCGATTTCGATGGAAACTACTCCATCAACGCTTCCGAAGGTCAAATTCTACTCTTTTCCTATATAGGGCAAAAAGATGAAAGAAGAACTGTAGGAGCCTCAAGTACTATTAATGTACAAATGCAGGAAGATGCACAAGCCTTGGGTGAAGTTGTTGTAACTGGGGTTGCCCAGGGAACTTCCAAAAAGAAACTTGCATTTAAGGTTGAAACGGTTCCCGTGACTGGAGTTCAGTCCGTGCCTACACCAGATGCCGCTTCAGCACTTATTGGTAAAGTTGCCGGTGCTCAAATTGTGCAAGGTGGTGGTAACCCTTTAAGAAACTCAGCAGTGATATTAAGAGGTGCTAGTTCTATTGAAGGAAGTACCGCTCCTCTTATTATAGTTGATGGTATTATTACTGAAGGTTTCTTAAATGAATTCAGTACACAGGATATCAAATCTATAGAAGTTGTTAAAGGTGCTGCTGCATCTTCTTTATATGGTTCTTTAGCGGGTAACGGGGTTATCCAAATTATTACAAAACAAGGAACTACAGAAAAACCAAGAGTTACTTTACGTTTCGAAAATGGTTTTTCTAATGTACAAAGAAGCTATCCAGTAGCTACAAGACATGATAGACTATTAGATGCCAATGGAAATTTTGATGTAAGTAGTGGTACCATTGTTGCCGACCCTGATGGAATTTTTGACAACCTGTGGCCAGTTCCACTAATTGACAATGTTGACGAGTTTATTACTTCACAGGCTTATGAGCAAATAACTGCCAGTGTATCTCAACGGCTTGATAAAGTATCGTATTACACTTCCTTGGAAAGAACGGAAGTTGCTGGAATATTGGACGGAATCAAGCCATTGGTTAGAACCAATGCTCGATTCAATTTCAAAGTAGATTTAGGTGAAAGATGGCAATTGGATATGACCAACTACGTAGTAAGAAGAACTGGTCAGGAAGTTACGCAATCAGGACAAGGAGACAATTTATTCTTCAATTTATTGACTGCCAATCCAACGATTGATCTAGCCCAACCAGATGCAAATGGAGACCTCATACCTTTCTATCCTGATAATGGTTTCATTAGTGAATATCAGAATCCATTATATGTGGCAAGAAATCAAGGCCAGGATTTGGAAATAAACCGATTGACTTCTGCAATTAATCTAAAATATAAGATTACAGATAACTTAACCTTTGACACCCAAGTTTCAACGGATCGTGGGAGTCAACGTTTCACTAACTTTTTCCCTAAGGGATATGTATCAGGGTCTCAATTTAACGCAACCAACGACAACGGGTTTATTTTTGATCTTAGAGCATCAAGAGCGCGTGTTAACGCTGCAGCCCAGTTAAATTATAACAACAGTTTTGGTGATTTTAACCTGAGAAGTTCTGTTCGTTATTTACATGAAGATGTAAAATCTGAATTTACCACTGCCCAAGGTTCAAACTTCCTTACTGAAGGTGTTGGTACATTACAGCAGGCTACAGAAAACATTTTGATTGGTTCTGGATCAACAAGAGAAAAAACCCAAAATGTCTTTTTCTCAGTAGATTTAGACTGGAAGGATAAGATAATTATTGGAGCCTTTGCCAGAACAGACCGTAGTTCATTGTTTGGAGAAGAAAACAGAGATCAATTTTTCTATAGAGGATCCTTTGCATATAGAGCTGGACAAGATATCCAAGCAGATTGGTTGGATGAATTAAAATTCAGAGCTTCTTTTGGTACGGCTGGTCTTCGCCCTAATTTTGGAGATATCTTTGAAACCTTCAATGTTACCCAGGGTAATGTATCGCCATTGCAAATTGGTAACCCAAACTTGCAATCTCCCACTATAGAGGAACTTGAAGTTGGTATAGATATGGCCATTTTAAACAAATTGGAACTTTCATTAACGTATGCAAAATCCAATACTACCGATGCCATCTTAACTGTTCCATTATCTGGTGCAGTTCCAGGTACTGTTCAAAGACAGAATGTTGCTTCTACAGAGTATGAAGCATTTGAAGTTGCCTTTACCGGAACCCCAATAGAAAGTGATAATTTTTCTTGGGATTTTGGAGTGACTTTTGCTGCTGTTGACAATATGGTTACCGATTTAGGTGATGTAGCTCCATTTAACAGAAACATTGTAGGCTTTGGTGATCAAGTTACAGTTGCAGTGGATGCCGATCCTGCCGTTAATGTATTTAGAGTTGAAGCTGGACAGCCATTTGGCGCCATGTTTGGAAACTCATTGGCACGTTCTTTGGATGACCTTGTCGTTCAAAATGGTGTAGTAATCAATGAAGGTTTAAACTTACCCTTATCTGATTTTTCTGTAAATGAATTTGGTCATGTTATCGTTACTGCCAATGAAGGACAATCAGGATTAGTAAGTGCTGGCGGCGAACAAGCTATACGTAATTGGGATGGTGATACCAACCAAGCTGCGGTTGGAGTATTTGGAGATACAAACCCAGATTTCATCATGGGCTTCAGGAACACATGGACGTATAAAAACTTAAGCTTATATGCGCTTATTGATATGCAAATAGGTGGTGATGTATACAATTACACAAAACAACTTCTGTATTTCAATGACAGACATGGTGATTTAGACACATTTGGTGCTGCAGGACAACAATCTTCATATGTCAACGCAAGTTCTACCATTTATAATGGTGGTGCCCCTAATGACTATTTTGTTGAAGATGCAAGTTTTGCTAAAATTCGAGAAATCTCCCTATCCTACACATTGGATGGTGACACATTTGGACCTAAAATTCCTCTAGAAAGTGTGAAATTCACTCTTTCCGGTAGAAATTTACACACTTTTACAAATTACTCAGGATTTGATCCAGAAGTAGCTTTAAGTGGTAGCCCTATTTTTAAGTTAGATGAATTTTCGTTCCCCAACTTTAGAACTTTTGCTGCTTCAGTACAAGTAACATTTTAAAAAAAAAAGCAATGAAAAAAGTAATTTATTTAGTAACGGCATTATTCATAGTGTCGTGCTCGCAAGAGGAATTCAACATTGGAAATCCTAATCAGGCAGATGCTGCTAGGGTTTTGGCCAATGCAGCAGATTTCCAGAACTTTAACATCTCAAACCACACTACAATGCTTTCCGGTCAAGTAGCATTTTCAGGTATTTATATGAGAGGTTCAGCTGATCAATTTAGTACAACCAATGCATTTTCTGGGTTCTGGGATTATTGTGACCAACCTAGAAGACAGGTGTTAAACACTACCGCTAATGATGATTTAGCTGATCAAGCAGCAGGTCCATGGCTAGCATTTAATGGGGTTATTAACAATGCCAACATTGTAATCAATAATATAGTGAATGATGGTGGTGAGGTAATTGTATCGGGTACAGATGTAACCCAACAAGAATTGGCAGCTGCCTACTTTGACAAAGGTGTTGCCCAAGGGTATTTATCCATGCTTTATGATAAAGCATACATTGTAGATCCTGACACAGATCCAAACGCTTTGGAATTTTCGACCTATCAAGAACTGTTGGACGCAGCTATCGCTAACATCACTACTGCAATAGGGTTGGCAACAGGTTCTTTTGAGTATACCTTGTATGCGGCTGGACCTTCATTGGATGCAGCTACTTTTGCTCAATTGGCAAATAGCTATATGGCCCGATTCTCAATTGGACTTGCAAGAACTGATGCGGAGGCCCAAGGATTGGATTACAATCAAATCCTTACCTATGCAAATAATGGTTTGACTGCTGATTTTTTCCCACCTGCAGAAGAAAATGTATTCTTTAACAACCTTCAAGATTGGTCTTTGTTTGATTTAGGACCAGCTGGATATATGCCTACAGATCAAAAAATCCTTCACCTTTTTGATCCATCATATGATACGGATTATCCGACTGATGAAAGCATTGTTTTGGATCCTGCAGTATCGGATGATCCCAGACTGGATTTATATTATGTGTATGTAGGCTCGGAGTTTGGTTTCTTAAGAGCTTCTAGGGGACGTCAATTGTTTTCTAGTTACAAGACAATAAAATTCTTTAATGGTAACGATCAAAATCAATCAGGAATCCCTGTAAATATCTTCTCTAAAGCTGAGATTGATTATATTAAAGCAGAGTGCTACTACCGCCAAGGAAACTACGGAGCCGCTGCGGCTGCATTGGATGCATCTCCACGTATGTCAGTTGGTATGCAGAGTACAACCGCTGCTGGCCCTAACGTTCTAAATGCTCTTCTATATGAGGTTTCGATTGAGCTAGATTTACAGGCGGGTATTGGAGTTCCATTTGCTTTTATGCGCAGACATGATATGTTACAGGAAGGTACACTTACCATGTATCCCGTTCCAGCTTCAGAACTGGAAATTACCCAGGATGAAATCTACACTTTCGGTGGTCCTGCTGCCGCTGGTGAAGTAGGTACTGCAAGTGGTTCCAATGATTGGAGAAATATTGACTTAGTATATTAATTTAGATTAATAAAGTTCATTTAACTAATATGAAAAGCCGCTTTAAAGAGCGGCTTTTTTTAGCTATGAGAATCAAACCATTTTTTATTTCGCTTGTACTATTGGGTTTAACTTTATCTTGTGCTAAAGATAAAGAACCATGTTTTTCATCAGAAAACATTGGAATTCAATTTACTGCTCCGTTGGAATACCGAAAGTCAGACACACTCCAAATAGATGATTTAAAGTTTACCCACGTCACTTATCAAGATAGCCTTGAATTAGGAAATTATCTTCCCAATAAAACCATGATTCTTCTTGAATTAGGAGGTAAACAGGCAAAGGAAAATTCCAACCAAATTAGTATTGGAATAATTTTGGCCAAAAAGCTTAATAGAACAGGTCAATACAATATCCTTAATAGGGCTGAACTTTTGACTACGGGAAAATTGAGAATTTCCAGAAAGGATAGTAAAAATATCAAAATATGCTTTCCAAAAGATTATTCGGCCATTTTGCTGGAATAAGCATTTTTAAATGACATCAAAATCAATCAAAAACTTGACCATACACTATTCAAATGTTTTTTACAAAAAGAAAAATCATTACCCCATGGACATTATTTACACTTATATATTTGATGTTCTTAAATGCAGTAAATGCCCAATCTTTAGATCAAAAGCAAATTTTATCTCAGTTTGATGAAATTGTTGATTATAGAAACTCCGGCATTTATTTTGGAAAGCCTAATACTCCCTATCCAAATATAGATGAGGAAAATCATCCTTTCTTTGAATATTTGGACTACCAAAATGCTTCGGTAACATACAAAGGCCAACCTTATCTTGATCTTCAAATCAGGTATGACATTGTTAGGAGTGACATTCAAATACTCCCGGATAAAAAACTAAATCTATTAGGAATTACCCTATTCAGTGAATTTATTTCCAATTTTTCAATTGGGAACTTTCATTTTGAAAGATTGGAGGGTATGGAAATGCAAAAAAACTTCTTTCAAGTTATCCTGAAAAACCCATCATTCTCTTTGTTTAAAAGTTACGTCAAAAAAGAAAAGGAAAGATTAAAAAATAGAAACGTTCTCTACAACGAATATGTACTAGACACAACTCTTTTTATTTTGTCAAATGGTCGATTGGAAGAGATAAAATCCAAGAAACAACTTATTGCACTTTTCCCAGATGACAAAGACACCTTGAATACCCTTTTCCAGCGTAATAAGTCAAAAAAAATGTCAAAAGATGATATTATAATAGCTGTACTAAGAGATTGGCACTCAAATATTTTAAATCCTAAATCTGTAGAATAAATGTTTAGATGTTGTACCAATCTTTTTGCTATTCTATTTTTTTGCGGTGTCTCTTATGCACAGATAAAGACTACAACTTTTTCCATTGAAGCCCAAGGTGAGACAAAAGAACAATTACTCAATAAAATTGAAGCTTCTACGGGTTTTAAGTTTTACTATTTAGCTGAATGGTTGGATAACACCCCTATTTACAAATCTTATGGGAATAGTACAATACAAAGTATTTTGGAGGATATCCTCGCAGATACCAACTTGCATTTTATAGAATATGGTAATGGAAAGGTGTATCTCACACAAGGAAGACTTATTCACGATTATTTGCCGGATAACTTTTTCCCAGCAATAAAAGAGGTGGCATCAGAAGATTATGTGGCTAATGAGGCTTCATCAATTTCTGTCGTACTGGATAATCAAAAGGCCCCTGAAAGACGGAGAAGAAAAACCATACGAATAGGAAAACAAAATGTAGGCGCTACCAATTCAGAATTTACAATATCCGGTTATGTTAAAAATGAGCTTAGCGGAAGCCCGCTTCCCAATGTTGTGGTAAGTACGGACAAGAACAAAAACACCCTCACCAACAACCAGGGGTACTATAGTCTGGAATTGCCTTATGGCCAAAACATAATTTTTACCGATGCTCTAGGGCTTGAACGTATGGAGCAACCTGTTGTAGTCTATAACGATGGTGTTCTTGACATTACGTTAAAAGAGAGTGTTGAGCAATTAGATGAGGTAATTATAAGTGCAAACAGCAGACAGGTCATAGACGGAACCACTACCGGTAAAAACACTATAGAATCTGAAGAGTCCAAGACAATACCGGTTGTTTTGGGGGAACGTGATCTACTAAAAATTGCGACCACCCTTCCGGGAATCACAACTGCTGGTGAAGGCTCTGCAGGATTTAACGTGAGGGGAGGAAAGACTGACCAAAACCTTATTCTTCTAGATAACTCGGTTCTTTATAACTCCTCGCATTTCTTTGGAATCTTTCAAGCTTTGAACCCGTATACGGTCAAATCCATTGATATTTATAAAGGAAATATACCCGCAGAATTTGGTGGAAGGCTTTCATCAGTATTCAACATTAATACTATAGATGGCAATACTGAAAAAATATCTGGTGAAGCTTCCATAGGTCCCGTCACTGGTAATTTAAAATTGGAAATTCCCGTTGTAAAAGATAAAGCCGCTTTAATGGTAGCCGGCCGAGGCACATATTCAGATTGGATATTGGGAGCTTTGGACAATGAAGATTTACAAGGAAGAAGTGCTTTTTTCTACGATTTGATTGCCAAATACCAGCATGAACTCAACACAAAAAACAATGTCGAAGCTATGGCATATTATAGCAAAGACGCCTTTAGTATAACCCAGGATTCCCTTTATGCTTATGAAAATAAGCTCATTTCAATGCAATGGAACCATAAATTGAATGAAAAGCACCAGGGAAGTTTAAAACTTTCCAGAAGTGATTACTTTTTTGAAATCGATTATGATGGTAGACCGCAAATAGACTTCAACTACAACTTCAATATCAAGGAAACGCAACTGAAGCTTAAGATGCGATATGCTGCAAATACAAATCATTCCTTCACTTATGGGATATCGAGTAAATTATATGAACTAAGTCCGGGAACCATAGATGGAAAAAGTGACCTAAGTCAAATTGAGGAATTTTCGCTGTCCGAAGAGAAAGGCTTGGAGTCCGCCATTTTTATCGCCGATAATATAAAAGTTTCAGAAAAGCTGCAATTGGATTTAGGTTTACGGTATTCAATTTTTAATGCTATCGGACCATCGGAACAACGAATTTATGCCGAAAACCAGCCCAGAAACGAAACATCTTTATTAGAAACCCAAAGTTTTGATAGTGGAGACTTATTTAAGACCTATTCCTTTCCGGAAGTAAGAGTAGGTGCACGATATTATATTAAACCAGATTTTTCGGCCAAAGCTAGCTATAGTAGTTCTACCCAATACATTCATTCGCTATCAAACAATACAACTGTATCTCCCATAGATACCTGGAAACTTTCAGATATAAATATAGAACCACAAAGAGCTTCCCTATTTTCTGCGGGATTATACAAATTCTTTGGAGACAATACCTATGAAACCAGCATAGAAGGGTTCTACAAAACCCAAAACAACATTTTAGATTTTAAAGTAGGTGCCCAACTGCTATTAAATGAAGTTATTGAACAAGAAACACTTCAGGGAAAAGGAAAATCATATGGGGTTGAATTCTTGTTGAAAAAGAATAGAGGTGCCCTAACTGGATGGCTTGGGTATACCTATTCAAGATCCTTCTTTCAATTAAGAAGCGATTTTCCAGAGGAACAGGTGAGTAATGGGGAGTTTTTTCCAGCAAATTTTGACAAACCTCATGACATAAGCTTGGTATCGAATTACAATATCACAAAGCGATTGAGTTTTTCCACTAATTTCACGTATCAAACCGGTAGACCAGTAACTTTTCCTACTGGAACCTTCTTTTTTAATGGAGAACAACAGGTTTTGTATAGTCAAAGAAACAAGTTTAGAATCCCCAACTATTATCGTTTGGATATAGGGTTTAATCTTGAAGGCAATCATAAAAAAAAGAAGTTAGCGCATAGTTTTTGGAGTTTTTCCATTTACAATGTCCTTGGAAGGAACAATCCATACTCCGTGTTTTTTGTTACACAAGATGGAGAGGTAAAAGCCTTTCAAAGCTCTGTTTTCAATATTCCGGTCCCATCCTTGACCTATAATCTTAAATTCTAAGCATGAAAAAATCAGGATACATGTTTAGGATCAAAAAAAAGATATTCTTTGCTATCACATTATTTTTAATCGTTGTTTCTGGCTGTGTAGAACCTTTTGAAATATCTCCACAGACTTTTGATGATGTTCTAATTGTTGAGGCAACATTGACCAATGAAGAAAAAACGCAGGTCATTTCTCTTAGTAGAACTGGGATTTTGGGTAGTACAGAGCCCATTTGGGAAGAAGGAGCTGATGTAATTATCATCCAAGATTCAAATAGCACACTAAGATTCCTCGAGACTCAACCAGGTATTTATGAATCTGAATCTGAATTCGCGGCATTACCAACAAGCAGTTATCAATTGTCAATCACTACAAGAGATGGGGATAGTTACACTTCCAGTCAAGAAAATCTCCCTTCCTCTGCTGTTATTGATGATGTAATAGCCAGAAAAATAACAAATGATGATGGTATAGAGGGAATTGAAATCTTTGTAAACAGTTTTGATGCCACTGGTCAGTCCAAGTTTTATCGATATTCTTATGAAGAAACTTATAAGATAATTGCACCCCTATGGAATCAGTTCGAAGCTTTTGTTGTTTCGGAAAACCCGCCATCAGTTGATATTCGTTTAAGACCACAGGAAGAATTAATATGTTACGGAAACAATGCGTCAAGCACAAGTATTTTATTTTCAACCACTACTCTTAACGAAGATCGTGTCTCTGAATTGCCCATTAGGTTTATTGAAAAATCAGATTTCATAATCGCAAACCGCTATAGTATATTGGTAAAACAAATTGTTCAGACAGAACAGGCCTTTCAGTTTTATGAAAAATTACGGGAGCTTTCAAGTCAAGGGAATCTCTTGTCCCAAAGCCAGCCTGGGTTCTTAATTGGAAATGTTTTTCCTGACCAGGAGACATCCAAGAGTGTTACGGGTTATTTTGATGTTTCTTCAGTTTCCACAAAGCGACTCTTTTTCAACTTTGAAGACTTTTTTGAAGATGACCAACCCAGTTACATCGTAAACTGTGAATCAATTTCAATACCTGATTTAGAACAAGATCAATTTGGAAATTCAGCGCTTATCCTTGCCATCCAAAATGAAACTTTAGAATATTTTAATGACAATGTTGATCTAACTGGAAATACACCACCGGGAGAAGGGCCTTTTCAAATGGTTCCACGCATTTGTGGGGACTGCACCACAATCGGAAGTAATGAAATACCTGAATTTTGGATTGAATAAGAATAAAATGACCAAAAATCAAATGTTTAAACATAGAGCAATACTAATTTTTATTTTCTGCAGCATTATTGCCGCAACGAACTCAGTACTTGGTCAAGCTGAAACTACAATCCCCAATGAAAGAACTTATGTTCACACTAGTGCTACCCTGCTATTTCCTGGTGATTATCTGTATTACAAATGCTATGTTCAAAGATTGGACACCAAAAATTTGAGCAATCTTAGCAAAGTGGTATATGTAGAATTGATAAATGAGGAACAGGAACTAATTTTTCACCATAAGCTTTTTCTTGATAAAGGACTGGCTCATGGAGATTTTTTCATTAACCAATCCTTGTCCTCGGGAAACTATAAATTAATCGCCTATACGCAATGGATGAAAAACCTGGGAATGTCTATTTTCTTTCAACAGGATATTTCAATCATTAACCCTTACACCAATGATCAGAAAGAAATTCTAAAAACTGATGCCGATACAATTGCTGAAAATGGTATGGCGTATGACAATAAAAATAAGTTCGAATTTTTAAAGCTTTCTGTCGATAGCGATAACTACTCAACTAGAAGTATGGCCTCTTTATTAATTGAAGCCGCTACGGATGATGTGAAAAAAGGATCATATTCCATCTCAATAAAGCAAAAACAACCCACTGAAGCCGCCAGAAGTATTGGGACAGATGAGTTTAATAGTTTTTACAGAACAATTCCCGAAGAAAATAGCTTGCTCAACTCAAGTTTCTTGCCCGAACTGCGCGGCGAACTAGTTATGGGAACAGTATTGGACAAAGAAACATTACAACCTATTAAAAATACCCGTGTAACCCTTTCTGCTTTGGGGCAAGAAACACTTTATACCGTCGCCTCTACAAATGAACAAGGGAAGTTCTATTTTAACATAGCACAGCCTTATGATCAAACATCCATTACGTTAAGGCCTTTTGATAACTCAAATCATTCGGTAAAGGTTATGGACAAGGAAAAAAATGACTATTCAAAAATTGAATTCTTCAGTTTAAAGATAGACAGTACATTAAAAACCAAAATATTGGACAAAAGCATACACAATCAAATTGAAAATGCCTTCTCCGCTGTAAAACCAGATTCAATTTCCATTCAAAAACCTAAGTTATTTTTTGATGATGAATATCTGGTCACTTATAATTTAGGGGATTACACTAGATTTCCAACTTTCAAACAAACGGTACAAGAAGTTATCCCAGATATCGGAATAAAAAGAATTAATGGTGAAGACAGCTATTCGGTTAGAACACCCAGCAACGTACTTTTTAATGCCATACCCTCAGTTGTGCTGTTGGATGGTTTATTAATTGATGAGCATTCCAAATTAAGCCAATTGGATGCGCGGGAAATTGAGAAAGTTCAGGTTTTTACTTCAAATTTCATCAACAATGGCGCATATTATAAAGGTGCTATTCTTATTAAAACCAAGGATATGAAAGATGCCACCTCTATCAAGACGTACTCGGATGATTTGCGACATACACTTTCAATTCCCCAAAAAAGAAAAAAATATTTCTCTCCCAATTATTCTCTGGAGTCCATGAAAAACAATTCTATTCCTGACTTTAGATATCAACTTTTATGGTATCCTGATGTTCAATTTTCAAATAATACGAATGAGATTGAGTTTTTCACTTCTGATATAGAAGGAACTTTTGAAATCTCCCTGGAAGGATTCACACAAAATGGAATTCCCGTTTCCCTAAATCAGGAATTTTCGGTTCATCAATAAAGTTATATGTTTTCGATAGTACTATGTTTTAGAAATCTTATGAGAACTATCTTGATGTTTTGCCTAAATGGAACAAAGAGAGGACCAAATCAAAGCTTTCTTAAAAGCAAATGTTTTCATTTAATCAATATGTTTCTTGTAGTACTATTTTGTGCAAACTCATGTGTAGAACCTTTTGAGATATCCCCACAGACTTTTGATGATGTTCTAATCGTTGAAGCCACTTTAACCAATGAGGGGAAAACTCAGGTTATCTCTTTGAGCAGAACGGGGATTTTGGGCAGTATTGAACCAGTAAGTGAAGTGGGTGCTGATGTCATAGTCACAGTAGATTCAAATACCATACAACGTTTCATTGAATCAGAGCCAGGCATTTATAAATCGGAATTTGAATTTGCTGCATTGCCCAATAATACATACCAATTAATGATCAATACAACCGATGGCAATAGTTATTCCTCAAGTATGGAAGTTTTGTCATCTGAGACAGTCATTGATGAAGTTATGGCAAGGAAAATCATAAATGATGATGGAATTGAAGGTATTGAAATAACCGTTAATAGTTTTGATCCTTCAGGACAATCCAACTACTATCGTTATTCTTATGAGGAAACCTATAAAATAATAGCCCCACAATGGAACCAGTTTGAAGCCTATGTTATTTCTGAAGATCCACCTTTAGCTGATATAAGATTAAGGTCTCAAGAAGAGCTGATCTGCTACGGAAGTTCAAATTCTAGCACCAGTATTTTATTTTCCACAACATCACTAACAGAAGACAGGGTCTCAGAATTCCCCATAAGGTTTATTGAACGGTCAGATTTTATTATCGCCCACCGCTATAGTATACTGGTAAGGCAAATGGTACAATCTGAGAAAGCATTCGATTTTTACGAAAAATTAAGGGCGCTATCAAGTCAGGGAAACCTATTGTCCCAAAGTCAGCCAGGGTTTTTGATAGGTAATATTTTTCCCGACGGACAAACCACCAAGGCTGTAACTGGATATTTTGAAGTATCATCTGTTTCATCAAAACGAATCTTTTTTGACTTTGAAGACTTCTTCGACGATAATTCAATTCCATCTTATATTGTAGGTTGCGATCAACTTTTCACTCCATCATTGGATATAGACCGTTTTGGTAATTCAGAATTGATTTTGGCAATACAAAACAACTCATTGGAATTTTTCAATGATAACGTACCCGCTATACCTGGCCCGTTTATAATGGTTCCGCGAATATGTGGAGACTGTACCGTAATAGGAAGCAACGTGGTTCCTGAATTTTGGATTGAATAAAACAATACGAATGAGATTGAGTTTTTCACCTCTTATATAGAAGGTGCCTTTTAAATTTTGTTGAAAAGATTTACACAGTGTGAGAAGCTGGTTTTTCAGAAACATTGGTTTACCGTTTGTAACTGAATTTCTCATACTACCAATAAATTTTAAAAATAGTTAAAAGAAGGTTTTAAAACAGGTACAGCTTGGTTACCTTTGGCCTCATGTCATTTAACAACCAAATCTGCGGTATTCGAGCTATATTGGAAGCAATTAATGCCGATCAACCTATCAACAAAATATTTCTTCAAAAAGGTATTGGTGGTGAATTGTTCAAGGAATTGGAAGCTGTAATTCGGAAAAAAGGAATAAGCAGTTCTTACGTGCCCGTTGAAAAGTTGAACAGGTTGACTAAAAACAATCATCAAGGTGCGGTTGCCAATATTTCCCCTGTACCTTTCCATAATTTTGAAAACTTGGTTGAAGGTATTCTTGAAAAAGAAAAAAATCCACTTTTTTTGCTTTTGGACCAAGTATCTGATGTTCGGAATTTTGGTGCCATCATACGAACAGCGGAATGTTGTGGTGTTAATGGTATAATCATACCTAAAAGTGGTGCAGCGCCAATTACCGAGGATACAATAAAAACCTCAGCTGGAGCTGCATTTAAGGTGCCAATAACAAAAGTGGACCATCTAAAAGATGCCATATTTTATCTTCAGTCTTCTGGAATTAGTATTGTTGCCGCTACGGAAAAATCAGAAGAAGAAATATATGCCGTGAATTTTAATCAGCCCTGTGCCATTGTCATGGGAGCAGAGGATAAAGGTATTTCGGCATCTATTCTGGGACTTGTTGACCATAAAGCAAAACTTCCCCTACTAGGTGAAATAGGCTCGTTAAATGTATCCGTGGCCTGCGGGGTCTTTCTTTATGAAGTGGTTAGACAACGAACAAAATAGCAATCATTCATCGTCCTTTTTCTTGAAATGATATGTAATCTTTACGGGAACATCATCACCTTCATCATTTTGTTCTTCAATAAAATTTCCGTTTTCATCAAAATGTTTTAAAAAAGGATCATCTTCCTCATTATAACCTTCCCTCTCCCATTCATACTTTTTTTCTACAGGAACCTTAATCTTTGTCATAAATGCTAACAGAAAACCGGTAATAAATCCGGATAGGTGACCTTCCCAAGAAATATTATCCTTCACTGGAAAAATATACCATAGCATACTACCATATATAAACACAACTATCAATGAAAGTGCCACCAATCTGAAGTGTTTGGTGAAAACACCCTTAAAAAAAATAAAACTGGCCAAAACATAGATTAGGCCACTAGCCCCTATATGGTACGATGGTCTTGCAATCACCCATGTTAAAAAACCTGAAACGAAAACCCCTAACAATAGGGTCCGTAAAGCTGCCCTTCTATAAAAGTAAACCAGAAACGCTGTCAAAACTGCTAGCGGAATGGTATTGTTGTACAAATGTTCAACCGACCCATGAATGAATGGACTGAACAACACTCCTTTCAAACCGGAAAATCTTCGTGGGTAAATTCCATACTCATTAAAATTGACCCCAAATTTAACTTCGACCCAGAAGACGGTCCAAATAGAAAGTATGGCCAATAAGGGACCGAGTAAAATCCAATTTGAAAATTTAAAATGATTGTTCTCTGACATACCTATTTAAGAGCAATTTACTTACCATTAAGGTGAATTTACACAAATTGTCATGTTTTGTGTATCATATTTACATCAAATCATTCCATGTTGCAAGCAAAACATCCCCCAAATTTATTTTACTTTTATTGTATGAACGAACCTCTTGCGGAACGCATACGCCCCCGAACATTGGAAGAATATATAAGTCAAAACCATTTGGTTGGGGAACAGGGTTCACTTACCCATCAAATTAAAAACGGCATTATTCCATCCTTAATCTTGTGGGGGCCTCCTGGAACTGGAAAAACCACACTTGCCAATATAATAGCCAATGAAAGCCAAAGACCTTTTTATACCCTTAGTGCAATAAGTAGTGGTGTTAAAGATGTACGGGAAGTAATTGAAAAGGCAAAGCAGAGCGGGGGACTGTTTACAGCAAAAAATCCTATTTTATTTATTGATGAGATTCATCGTTTTAGCAAATCGCAACAAGACTCCCTATTGGGTGCGGTGGAAAAAGGCTGGGTAACACTAATAGGGGCAACCACAGAGAATCCGAGTTTTGAAGTAATTCCTGCACTTTTGTCAAGATGCCAGGTTTATGTGCTCAATCCTTTTGAAAAAGAAGATTTAGAGGCTCTTTTGAGCCGGGCCATAGCTTCTGATGACATCATTAAGTCAAAAAAAATAATTCTAAAAGAAACCGAAGCTTTATTGAGACTTTCTGGGGGTGATGGTAGAAAACTTCTCAATATTTTTGAGCTAATTGTTAATTCTGAAGCTGGTAAAGAAATCACAATAACCAATGAAATGGTCTTACGTAAAGTTCAGAAGAACACAGTACTTTATGACAAGACCGGGGAACAACATTACGATATTATATCCGCTTTTATAAAGTCTATTAGAGGTAGTGATCCAAACGCGGCAGTATATTGGCTAGCCAGAATGATTGAGGGTGGTGAAGATGTTAAGTTTATTGCCCGAAGATTGGTCATCTTGGCCTCTGAAGATATTGGAAATGCAAATCCAACAGCCCTTGTGCTGGCAAACTCTGCGTTTCAGGCAGTAAACACAATTGGATACCCAGAGGCCAGAATAATTTTAAGCCAATGTGCTACATACCTGGCCAGTTCCCAAAAAAGTAATGCCAGCTATGCCGCCATTAAGGAAGCTCAACAGAAAGTAAGAGAGACTGGTGATTTATCGGTTCCTCTAGCAATTAGAAATGCCCCTACCAAATTGATGAAAGATTTGGGATATGGAAAGGGGTATGGCTATGCCCATGACCATGAAAACAATTTTGTTGAGCTTGAATTTCTCCCTGAAGAAATATCAGGAACTACATTTTACAGACCAGGTGACAATCCACGAGAGAATGCAATGAGAGAATTTTTAAAAAATAGATGGAAGAGCAAGTACGGGTTTTAGAACTTAATATTTAATTCCGTAAGCTTTTTTTCGCCGTTTTCCGTGGACTCTAAAAACCATTTGTCGTTTTTCTTGAAGACCAATCCATTACCTACTCCATCTCCTCCAATCATAAATACACCATCCATTGAAGTAGAAATTAATTTCAAAACAACTTTTGGAGTACTATCTATAAGCTGATACCCATTTTCAGTTGGTTGCGCATATAACAAATCTGAAGTTATAGGCTTTGATTCCATAACTTCTTTCTTCTTTTTAATTGTTGATGCCACAGGCTCCACAGTCTTAAAACTCTGGTTTTCCTGCGTTGCCTCTTGTATAACGACCTTACTTTTCTTTGGTTTCTCTTCAATCGACTTCACATCATTTTTAAAACTTACTGTAAGGGGCTCCTCTGCCTTAGTTGGCTGTTTTTTTGGAGTATACTGATATGGTAATTCTTTAATTGAAACAAATGCTTTTTCAATAGCTTCTGAATAAGCTGCCTTAAACTCTTTGATCTTACTCTTACCCTCAACCGTCTTGAAAACTTCCAAGGATTGGCAATCCTTCAAAACAAGGGTAGTCTTTGTACTGAACATACTCGAATTGTCCACCAAATTCACCAATAGTCCCAAACATCTATTTTTACTTAAATCCTCAGGTAAAGCGTCATCATATACGGCCGAGAATCCTTTTTGAACAAAAAGATGTTTAATCTTTGTACTTGTCAAATGCTTGTTCTCAGTCTTATAGGCATCGAACTTCTTTGGTACGATGATATATTTATAATCGTTCAACTGAGCACTTGTTATGCTGTTAAACCCTATTGTAAATAGTATTAAGAGTAAAAGTTTAGATTTCATTTTAGGAAGATAATCAATTATCGTTCCAAGATATAATATTAAATCCAAACTGTAAAGAAGCGTAATGGGTATCCGCTATATTTTGATAAGACAGGAGGTTATCTCCCAAAATGTAAAAATTAATTGGGCCCGCTTGAAGGTTAAGACCCAAACCAATGTTGGATAATGAATATTTATCTACGGTATAGGTAGTTTTTAACGAGAGTGTCCTACCCAATTTTTTTTGATAAAATCCTGTCAATGCCGCTTGTATACCCCTGGGCCTTTTTATAAAATACAATTGCCCTCCAACACTATTTCTATACATCTCCTCATATTGACTGCTACCTCCTGCATTGACTCCACAGCCACAATCTTTATTTGAAGCCTCCCTTAAACCAAAATCATATCGTATGGATCCATATGCCTTTATTGGTCTAAGGGAAATGAATCCATCATCATTGTCATCAAAGGGAACAGATTCTTCTATCTCATCGATCAAATCTTGCCATAAATCCAAACCTAAATTGATGATATCTTCCGGTAAAACAACTTCAATACCCTCATTGGTTGCACTCCCATTTAATGTGTAATTTTTAATATCCTTGGAATGGTATATAAAACCAACATCCAATACACTACCAGTTATGGTTGTCTGCGGATTAAGTTTATAAGTAAATCCGGCATCAAACCCCAAACCAAGATTACCTCCCAGCAATACCCTTTTGGCAAATAGGCTTGCTAAATCTTTTTGCGTAGTTGAAGTATCTTCTTCCAAAATATCCAAAATACCCTCTACTCCAGATGTCTGGAGCTCCATATCTGCAACAATAGTATTTGCATAAATGTTATCCAAGCCTTCCGTTGTGCTAAAAGTGCCTGAGTTTTTTGTTGATTTAAATTCAAATATGCTAGAATACAATTTGGCCCTTGCCCCAACTGTTAATGTGTTACTTACTTTTCTATTTACCCCAAAATGGAAAACATTTACCATTTCCCCTCTTACATTAAGATGTCCCAAATCAAAAGACCTCCCGATATTGGCTCCTCCATTCCCTTCAAAAGCCAAAATCGCCAAATCTTCCGGCCAATACACGATGATATCGGTCTCTCCATAAATTCCGAAGGAATAGTAATCATTTGGCCTGTTTCTTCCTCTAAACCCCACATTAAAGCCTTCTATTTGACTTGTTGTACTAATATCATCGCCCTTGGTCATTGCGTCCAAGACGCGCTCTTGTACTTTGTTGGTAAAGTCAATTCCATCATTGGCAAATAAGTCATTTACAGTAACCCCACTTGTTCCTGCCTGGAACGCCAATCCAGAGATAAAGGGGATTCCCGTATGCCAATTTTCCATAGTTTTGACTCCTGGGTTAACCATAAGTGATTGCGGAATCTCATGGAAATCGTACAACAATTGTTTGTTTTGAGAGCACAAGGACGCTACCCAAAAAAAAGTAATATATAACAACGGTTTGCCTAACCTCATTTTAATCGAAATAAAAATTCGGCAGCAGAACCCATTGTGATTTTTGGTTCTGATGAGGATGAAACACTTATTGTATCACTCAAATTACTTGCAGTCACTCTTAGATTTGAAGTGTTTATCAAAATATCTAGACTTTTCCCGGTAGAACCATAAGCCACTTCTCGGGAGAATAGTGTCGGCAGGGAATCAATATCAAAAGTTTCCACATCCAATACATTACCTCCTTCATCCAAGAATTCAATAACTATATTCAATCTTTTGCTGGTTGTGTTTTCAAATTCATAGGATATTGTTCCTTCTAACAATCGTTCCGCAACAAATTGTTCTGTAAAAGCATCGAAATTGAAAACTTGGGAATAAAATACGTTTGTAGTGTTTACGGAATTGATGAATGCCTCATCTGACTCTAGATAAAAAATACTGGATGCGACAGTTGGGGTAATACTTAAATCATCAAATTGACCAAAATCCTGTTCTTCGGAACAAGAAATCGTAGTTAGGAAAACTGAGAGCACCAACAGTCCAAGAAAAAATAATCTTTTCATAGCGTAAAAAGCATTTCTAATAAAACAATAGAGGTTGGCTATACCCTACTATAACTCTATAAAAAGCTTTTTATTTCAATAAGATTACTTATCATTAGGCACAAATCATGCTCAGGTTCGCTATGTGCATTAAAATGAATGGATTCCATTCCAACTGCCCTTGCTCCCATAATATCCGCTTCAAGATTATCTCCAATCATCAAGGAATTTTTTGGGGCAACCTTTGCCTTTTGCAAGGCCAACTCAAAAATATGTGGATTTGGCTTTTTTACTCCTGCCATTTCCGAATTGATGACCTGATCAAAATACCTATGGATATTTGATCCAACTAATTTTTTATCCTGAATTTCCTGAAATCCATTAGTGATAATATGTAGATTATAGTTGGGAACCAGATATTCCAATATTTCAACGGTATTTGGAAATAGATGGGTAAAAGATGATAAATGGGCAATGTAGTCATCGGCCAAAACATGAATTGTTTCATCGGAGACAGATGCTCCAATTTTATCAAAAGTGTTTTTTAATCGTTGATATCGGAGCTGGGTTTTACTTATTTTTTCTTCTCGGAACAATTTCCAAAACTCAAGATTTATGGGGACATATACCTCTAAAAAATCTTCCAGAACCACACTTACTTCATTTTCCTTTAGAATCTTCCTAAAGGTAAGGGCCGAATTTCTATCAAAATCCCACAAAGTGTGGTCCAAATCAAAAAAAACGTCTGTAATTACGTCTTTAAACATAATATCGTCTTAAAACCGATTGATAAAGTTCCATCCATTTTATTCTGTGTGTACTTCCCAACAATTCATTTGAAAAAACAGTGACCATTTCACCGTTTACTTGTTTCACCAATCTATAAATACCATCCATCTTTTCAAAGGCCTGATCCTTCTTTTTTAAGTGGAGCAAGGAATAATCATGAATGGCAAAAGGGTGTACCATTAAGGGTTGTCTTACTTCCATGTTAATGTCATAAAAATAAAACGGGGTACAGGTTCCTGCCCTAAAACCTATTTCATGTGTATATCCCATGGAAAAATCATCTGTAAACTCAGTTTCAATAAGATTCCGATAGGTAACTGGAATATTTACCTTGTTATACCTTAGTCTTGAATAACTTACAGGTCTATTTATCAAGTTTGATAATTGTTGTTTTTCCTCTTTTAAAACCTTCTTATCTGTTGATGAGAGAAAAGAGCTGCTCAAAGAGACAGCGCTATAATCCGCAACCGATTTTATCAGATATCTAAACTTGTTATTATTGGGCGAAATATTCTTATCGTGCTCTGAATACTTGGCAAACTGAAAGAAAAACATTGTTTTTATGGGGAATTTTTTGTTTATCTCCACTAATTCCTGAAAATTGTCGAAAGGATCCTTTTTAAAGCCCAAGAGTACCGAAATCCTCTTCACAAAACGTCTTAGCTTAAAACGACCTAAGTCAAAAAGGAACCCACCAATGCCCCTAACCAAACCTCTGTAGGCATAACAATGGGATGTGGTAACATTTATAATTGAAGTAAAATGATAGGCTCTCTTTTTATGTTCTATGTTAGGAAAAACTTCTTTAAGTGCAGTCAGCAAATTATACGCCCACAAATCGACAACTGGAAGCTCTAAAAAATTATTTTGATATGCTACGCTTTCCTTTGCTGGAAATCTTCCTAAACTGTCTTTAACATGTGGAAGATACTCCTCGTACCTACTTAAAAGAAAAAAGCTTGCTGAAAAAATATCGTACGGAATGGAGCTTTTATCACCACAACTGAAAAAACATGGAACTCCGTCCCAATCGGTAACATTAATTTCCAAATCGTTGATTCCTTGCTCAAACAACAGATCATTACTCCGAATAAAAAATTCGTTTTGAAGGGGTTGCTTTGAATACGTGATTTTTGGTCCTGAATGCTTGATAAAATCTTCCACCTTTGTTGTAAAAGAAATTTCTACACCTAAAATTTTTTCAAAAATCTGCCTTGCCGTATAGGTAAGTCTATTTGTGATTTTATGTGTAAATATCAATAACATTAACCTGCTTTCTAAAGTATTCCATGATCCGCAAAACTAAAATAGTCATGCTGGGTCACAATCAAATGATCCAATATCTTAATATCCAGAGCTTCGGACGCCACTTTTAGCTTTTTAGTGATCTGTTTATCAGCTTCGCTGGGCTTAAGTGTTCCGGATGGATGGTTGTGTGCCAAAATAATCCCAACGGAGCCAAGTTCCAGAGCTTGTTTTAACACTAACCGAACATCTACCAACGTACCCGTAATTCCCCCCTTGCTAAGCTGATTCTTCTGTATCACTTTATTTGAATTGTTAAGATAGATAATCCAAAACTCTTCATGTTCCAAATCGCCCATGGTAGAATACAACAAATCAAAAGCATCCTTGCTGCTTGAAACCTTTGAGATTTTTTCACCTTCCCCTCCTCTTCTTCGTCTTCCCACTTCCAACGCAGCTGAAATGGAAACTGCCTTTGCCTCCCCAATTCCTTTAAACTGCATCAATTGATTAACAGAAAGTTTGCCCAACTCATTTAAGTTGTGATTTACGGAAGCTAAAATTCGTTTAGAAAGTTGAACCGCGCTCTCCTCTTTATTGCCAGATCCTATTAAAATTGCAATGAGTTCGGCATCTGAAAGTACGGAACGCCCTTTCTGAACCAACTTTTCCCTTGGTTTGTCATCATCGGCCCAGTTTTTAATAGAGAAAGATGCGACTTTTTCTTGCATGCTTTAAATATAGGGGAATATTTATGTAATTTTCTATACTAATTTACATGCATATGAAATCGCTTTTTGATTCTGAAGCCCATTCAGAAATTTTAGACCGAATTACTTGTCTTTCTGCATCCAGCAAAGGTCAATGGGGGCAGATGCAGGTAGGCCAAATGCTTTTCCATTGCCAATTTCCATTAAAACTTGCCTTGGGCAGGTATACAATGGAAAGGCCCAATCTAGTTATGAGGGTATTGTTCAAAAGCTTTAAAAAAAACATGTACAATGACAAACTCTGGAAGCCCAATTCGCCAACAGCAAAGGGTTTTAAAGTAATGGACAAAAAAGAGTTTGACTTGGAACGGAAAAACCTTGTTGCATTGGTCAATGATTTTCATGCCGAAAAAGACAGAAAGTCTTGGGATCCGCATCCTGCTTTTGGTATTTTTACTCATGATCAATGGGGGCAAATGCAATACAAACATTTAGATCACCATTTAAGGCAGTTCGACGCTTGATTACATAACAAATCGATTTCTTTCCTTCTCTATCAACCCAAAAAAGGAAGCTGTCAAATATGATGAGCTCTTTTCGACCATTTCCCTAGTTTTCCTATAAAAAGATGCCCAAAACACGTGGCTTTCATGTCTTTTAGTAATTCAAACAATGAATATAATGAAAGCTAAAACAGCTAGATTAAGGGAATTACTCCATGAAAACTCCCAATACCTGAATAAGGTAGAAAAATTCGAATATTTGCCGTTAAAAGAAGACAAGGTCGAGGCTTTTGAGAATCAGCACAAGATAGTTTTGCCAGAAGGATACCGGGATTTTTTACTACATATTGGAAACGGTGGGCTTGGACCTAACACTGGAATTTTACCACTTGATTTGCAAAAAACGTATTCCAATCTACATAATCCATGGATAGATCCAGTGACGTTCAACAAATTGTTTCGGTTTGATGGTAAGGGCGAAACCCTTGAAGTATTTACTGATCGAATGGACCAAGTCTTTATGAATGAAAAATCCGATGCGGTTTTATTGTACAAATCAGCAGATAATGGCCAACTCTGCATTGGTGATGCAGGAGGAGGAACCTACTTTAGTCTTATTGTGCAAGGAGAAAACCAAGGTGAAGTATGGGTCAATGCATTGGTTGGTGATGGCGGTTTCGTTAAACAAGCCAACAGCTTTGATGAATGGTATACAATATGGCTCAACCAGAAAATTCAAAGTGAACAAAAAAAGAATGATCAGCTCAAGGAACTGTTTCCCAACATATCACAGCAAACGATGATACCGCAAACTGAGGAGGAGCTCCATGCTTTCATAGGAAAGTTCAATGGGCTTAAAGACAAACAACCTGTTGTAGAACTTTTTAAGCGATTACTAAAAGAGAAAAGAAAACAACATCCTGATGTGCTTAAAGTTTGCATAGATTATACAATACATCATCCCAAATATGTGGATTATGGGCTCGCCCTACAAATGGTAAAAAAAGCATCAGATTATCCAGATAAAGAGTGGACAAAGACATTGCTCTGCCAGGAGGGGGAAGCTCTGGCGGGATTGGGGCAGTTTCAACGGGCCATCACCTGTTTTGAGAAAGCGCTGGAATGCAAGGATGAGGAGTATAATAAAGGTGAACTTGATACTGAATATAGGAAGTTGTTATGCTTTTGCCATCTAAAACTCGAGCAATCGGAGCGTGCTTTATTAGCAATGGTGTATGAAAGTGAAATATATGATATTGATACTGTGGTTTCCTTGCTTGACGATTGCTATCACCTGCACAAGGATTATATGCTGGCAGCTAAATATGGACAATTGCTATTGGATTGGGAGCTGTTTCAGGAAGATGAGGAAAGTGAAGAATATCTCCCTGACATCTACCTAACGCTAATTTATTCACATGCAATGCTAAAAAATCAAGAACAGGTTCATATGTACATGGGCAAACTCATACAAATTAGGCAAAATGAAGAAATGGTGCCGTATGAAAACATTGCTGAGCAACTGATTCAAGCCAAATGTTATTCAATTGCGCTTCAATGCCTAGAAGTGTATGCTTCTTTTTCTAGAGCGCAAGAAAATCTTCAGGTACTTTTCAACCTTAAAGGGTGTTGCTATGCCGAGTTCGGTTCTTATGAGGAAGCCGTCACCTGCTTTCTCAAAAGTTTCCATGTAAACCACTGGATTGTTCCGTATGTCAATCTAATTAGATGCTACATCGAGTTGGGAAAATACGAGCAAGCGCAACAATTGTTTGATGAAATAATCGATTTTGATTCTTTGTATTCGTATGCCTATTACCAGTTCGCATTGTACTATATCAAGCTAAATAAAGAAAATAAGGCCTTGAAACTCATCGAAAAAGCTGTAACGTTAGGATTTGATAAAAATGAAACCACAAACAACGCTGCATTCGCTATTTGGTGAGAAATTTAAAGTATCTCTACAAATAAATTTTAGTGGTTCTCATCCTCATCTTGTATTTCTTGGTGTTCAATTTTAGGGCGGGTATCATGAATCATTCGGTCTTCTTCTAAAATGACATTGGAAATACCCAGCATAAAAGCCGCCATTAAAATGGAAGCAAAACGGCGAAGTCTCTTCGGTATGTTTTCAATGAAAGTATGGAACGGCGATTTCACTTTCAACAAATTGCAACTACCATTCCAAGAAAAAAAGCTGACAAAATTGCCTTTTTTACCTCCTTCTTTATTGAAACAAGGTTTTCACGCTTTCAAAATCCAACCCACCGTAATTCCCAGAACTCATTAGCAAAAGTGAAGAATCATCAAAATTTTGAGCAAAAAGATACTCTTGAAATGCCTTGGCATTAGTAAATATCTTTAAATCTTCCCGCTTTAACGCTTTTGCAATCTGTTCCGAGGTAACTTCTTCCAGCTGTTTGATTTTTACAGCATTTGGTGAATAAAAGACCACCGCTTCGTCTGCAGCATCCAATGCGCCATCGTATTCCGTTAAAAATTCGGCATTGAGACTGCTATAGGTATGAAGCTCCAGACAGGCAAGGAGTTTTCTATTTGGGAATTGTTCTTTAACCGCTTGAGTTGTTGCCTTTACTTTGCTTGGGGAATGTGCAAAATCTTTAAACGCCACATTGTTTGAGCTTTCCGCAATTTTTTCCATTCGTTTTGAAGCTCCCGAAAATGATGCTATTGCCTCATAAAAATCAGCCTCGTCCACTCCCATTTGTTGACATATCCATTTAGCTCCCGCCAAATTATTCAAGTTATGTTTTCCAAAAATTTCAATGGGCATATCCCCTTCTGGAGTGTCCAATATGGTAATCCCATCCGCCACTTTATAATTTGGTGTGGAATATGGAAACTTACGAATTGTATTTTCTGTAGCCTCTACAACACTTTTCACCTTTAAATCTTCTTCATTATAGGTAATACTACCGCCCTTGACTATTCCATCAACAAAAATCTGGAACTGCTCCACATAATTTTCAAACGTGGGAAATACATTAATATGGTCCCAAGCAATACCACTTAACAGCGCAATATTGGGTTGATATAAATGGAATTTAGGTCTTCTATCAATAGGTGAAGACAAATATTCATCTCCCTCCAAAACGATAAAGTCATTTTCTTCAGTGAGGTGAACCATTCTGTCAAAGCCTTCCAACTGTGCTCCCACCATATAATCCACAGCTATATCTTGATAGTCCAACACATGAAGAATCATGGAGGTAATAGTGGTTTTTCCATGGCTTCCCCCAATAACAACCCTTGTTTTATGCTTGGATTGCTCATACAAAAATTCAGGATACGAATATATTTTCACACCAAGTTTTTGTGCCCTTAGCAATTCAGGATTATCAGGTTTTGCGTGCATACCCAAAATAACAGCATCAAGTTCAGCATGTATCTTTTCAGGAAACCAACCAAATTCCGATGGCAACAATCCTTTACTTTCCAGTCGTCCTTTTGAGGGCTCAAAAATCACATCATCACTACCCGTTATCGTATATCCCTTATGTTCCAATGCCAAAGCAAGATTGTGCATGGCACTCCCACCGATGGCTATAAAATGGATTTTCATCGTTTCTGTTTAACAATCAAAAATAGACATTGACAAAATCAATCCAAACAAAGAACGAATCTTATTAATTTCTATCTTGAAGAAAATTTAAAAGTCATGAATCTATCAGAAATAAAATCCAAGGAAATCATGTCTGGCTATCATGGAAAAATGGTACACAGTGAAACAATGTCATGGGTTTTTTGGGATGTTGAAAAAGATGCCAAAGTTCCAGAACACCATCATTTCAATGAACAGATTATGCATGTTGTGGAAGGTTCTTTTGAATTTACTGTTGGTGGAAAAACCGATATTTACAAGCCAGGGGATGTTGTTATTGTTCCATCAAACATTCCACATAGCGGAAAAGCGTTGACAGCCTGTAAATTAATGGACATTTTTAGTCCGGCAAGAGAAGAATATAAGTAGTATGAAAATCAATTTAGTAGGAAAAAATGCCTTGGTTGGCGGAAGTAGTAAGGGAATTGGCGAAGCAATTGCGAAGCAATTGGCTGCTAGTGGGGCCAATGTTACTCTAATGGCCAGGAATAAGGAAAAGATGAAAACCATTGTTGATGAACTTGACACAAATCAAGGCCAGGAACACGGTTTTCTGGTGGTGGATTTTTCAAACTTTGAAGTTTTTAAAAGCACCATTTCCTCTTTTTTTGAACAAAATACCATTGATATTCTGGTGAACAACACCCAGGGTCCTGAAGCTGGCGGTGCATTGGAGAAGAAAGTGGAAGATTACCAATCCGCTTTTGATTTACTCTTTAAATCCGTTGTTTTTACTACCGAACTTGCGCTAAAAAATATGCAGAAAAAGCAATGGGGCAGGATCATAAATGTGGCATCCATTTCGGTAAAAGAACCCTTGAGCTATTTAGCGTTATCCAATTCAATACGGGCAGCTGTGGTTACTTGGGGTAAAAGTTTGGCCTTTGATGTGGCAAAAAATGGTATTACGGTCAATAATGTTCTTACAGGCTATTTTGATACGGATAGAATAGCGCAACTCAATGCCAAAAAAGCTGAAAAACTGGGAATACCCATTTCGGAGGTACGTGCTGCTATGGAAGAACTAGTGCCAACAAAACGTATTGGTAATCCCAAAGAGTATGGTTTTTTGGTGGCATTTTTAGCTTCTGAACAGGCGGCTTATATCACGGGCACCAATATTCCCATTGATGGTGGGTTGTTGAAGTCTTTTTGATCACAGGCTCATCCGGTCCTTAAAAATGTAGGATTGTCTTCGTGATACTTCAACCTCTTCGCCATTTTTCATGTACAACTTTAGTTTCCCGTTGAACCAGGGCACCACATTTTCAATAAAATTGGTATTTACAATTTGCTGTCTATTTGCGCGAAAAAAAGAATTTTCGGGTAGTTTCTCTTCAACTTGATTCAATGATTTATACAACAACGGCTTTTTGTCCTCAAAAAAAACCCTTGTGTAGTTGCCAACAATTTCAAAATGTGATATATCCCCTATTTTGACCAACCAACAGGCTTCACCATCTTTAATGAAAATCTGACTGCTCTCCGAAAGCTTTTTTGTTTTATGGTCTTCTCCCTGATTTTCTGATAATTTGACCCTTACCTTGTCAAGCGCCATAGTAAAACGCTTTTGGTTTACGGGTTTGAGCAAATAATCCAAGGCGTTATATTCAAAAGATTTGATTGCATACTCATCAAATGCAGTCGTAAAAATGGTTATGGGGACTTGATCCAACATTTCAAGAAGTTCAAAGCCATCTTTTTCTGGCATATTAATGTCCAAAAGCAATAAATCTGGGTTCTCTTTTTGAATCAACTCATACCCGACATCCACATTTTCTGCCTCCCCTATCAACTCAATTTCTTCATGCTCCTTTAGCAACTCTTTGAGCTCATTGCGGGCAAGCCTTGAATCTTCAACAATTACCGTCCTTATTTTCATGTCAACGGAATTTTTATATTGGCCACAACCTCATCAGCAATCTCACTCAACTTAAAAGATGCCTTGTCAGCATACAATAATTTCAATCGTTGTTTTATGTTTTTAAGGCCTAGTTGGGTTGAATTTTTTGCTATTTGAAGCTTCCCCGTGTTTTTCACCTCAATAATCAATCCTTCATTTTCCATTTTGATGGTCAAAACGATTCTTCCTCCATTTTTTAGGTTTGAGATTCCATGTTTTGCCGCATTCTCAATCAACAGTTGTATGATCATCGGGGGGATTTGAAGCTGTAATGTGTTGTCATCAACATGTTTCTCAAAATCGAGTCGATTTTCAAATTGAATCTTGGATAGATCGATATAATTATCCACTACTTCCAATTCTTCTTGTACCGAAATAGCGTTGATATTGTTTTTGGTCAACGAATACCTAAGAATTTCCGATAGCTTGGTGAGCATATCCCTGGATTTTTCAACATCTTCCAACATAAGCCCTCTTATATTATTAAGGCTATTGAACATAAAATGCGGGTTTATTTGACCTTTTAAAGTATTTAATTGAGCTTGTTTTAGATTTGTATTTAACTCTAGCCGTTCTATTCTATCCTTATTCAGTTTTAAGAGTAATTTTATGACCAAATATGTAACTATCCAGGCTCCAATGATAAAAAGTGAATTAATTACTTGTATCCAAAAGCCATCATACAATTTAAACATCTGTATCTCGGCTTCGGATAAGCCAGGCCCATACTTTGCGTAAAGGTGTCCAAAAGCATAATTCAAGGATCCAAAAAGGGTTGCTCCAAAAATAAAAGATGCCAGTATCTTCAAAAAATCCTTAGGCCCGAATGCTTCAAACTGAATATTTCTTTTCAAATACCATCTTAGCAGTGAAGTAGAGAAAATTCCAATGAACATGCCCGCTAGAATGGAATAGACAAGCAGCTCCGTGCTAATTTTCTTCAAAATAAAAATTGAAAGAATATTGATGAATCCCCAACCAAGAAATTGTAAGATCCAAAAAATATAATTGCTTTTTTTATTGCTCAATTTCATAAATACGTCTCAGGGATGGTTCAAATATAATTCTTTGAAAGATTGGACTGTAATGTAACTTATATGAAAAGAAATCATCTGCATAAATCCTGTTGTCGCCTCCTCTTACAAATTAATGTATTATGCTTTTCTTTTTACTTTTTTAAACGGATTGCAACATTTTGAGCTGGTATCCAAAAAAGCAATCCAGGATAGCGATATCCCCGTATAAAAGGGAACAAAATAATAGTCGTATTCCCAACCAGATATTTTTCCAAAAATACCAATTAGTACTGCCAGTAGCCCAGCGCCCAAAATAACTTTCTGTTGAATGTTTAATTTTTTCATATCGATAAAATTTTACCTAAATCAGATTATACTAAAATATTGATAAGTAAGGTGATTATTAGTTTAACAAGTGCTATCATGGCTGTTCGTTTTTTAATTATACTATAAAAGTATAGCCAAAGGGGGTTAAACTAAAGGGGATTATGACCAGTGGTAAAATAGAAACCGTGAACGGCAACAAGCTTTTTTATCTTAGAATCAGTAACAAAAAAAGGAGCCTTAAGGCTCCTTTTTTACTATTAGTTTTTGGTATTATTTCACTAATCTTTCAATGGAGTAGGAATTTCCTGTTTTCCCAGATGCTTGGCATAGAAGCCCATCATTGATTTGTATAGTTGAATTCGGTTTTCTTCTTTACCAAACCCATGGCCTTCATCGTATTTTACCATATATGGAACATCATAACCCTTGCCTCTAAGAGCGCTCACTATCTGATCCGATTCATCAATATTCACCCGTGGGTCATTAGCTCCCTGAACCACAAACAAAGGTTTTTTAATTTTGTCAATTTGATATACTGGAGACACTTCTTCCATAATGGCTTTTTCCTCCGCTACGTCTTCATCATACCAAATTTCTTTAATGATTTTCAAATAGGGTTTCCAATACGGAGGAATGGTCTTCATAAATGTAAAAAGATTGGATACTCCAACATAATCTACTCCACAGGCATATAAATCTGGAGTTTTTGTCAAACCTCTAAGAACGGCATATCCCCCATGACTGCCTCCATATATGGCTGCTTTATCAGCATCTACCCACCCTTGATCAATTACATATTTCAATCCATCTTCCACATCATCCATTGCTTTTCTACCTATCTGCTTAAAACCAGATTCCAAAAACTCCCTTCCATAACCTCCAGAAATTCTAAAGTTCACCTGAAGTGTGGCATATCCTCTACTGGCAAACAACTGTGACTCTGGATTGAACCCCCAAGAATCCCGAATTCCTTGTGGACCACCATGTGGATTAACAATTACTGGAACTTTCTCTCCCGCTAAAGCAGCCTTTGGAAGCGTGATATAACCATGTAATGTGATACCATCCCTACTTTTAAAGGTTATTGGGCGCATTTCGGACATGTCCTCTTCCTTTAACTGGGGCATTGTATTGTATAGCTCTTTCAAACTATTCTCGGCTACATTATAAGCGTAATAAATTCCATATAAACGGTCACTATCTACATAGACCATATATAGATTTTCATCTTCTGTAGCATCTAAAACACTATACTGCTTTCCAGGAAGTTCTTCTTTCATCTTGGCATCCAACTGTTTGTAGGCATTACTTATAGGTACCACAATATTTTTCTCCCCTTCATAGGAAAAATAGTCTATTTCATAATTTCTTTTTCTGGAAAGACCCATGCTCTGTACATCGTACTGGTCATTTTTAAAGACTTGCTCTATCATCTTATCCTCTTTTAGATCGTAGAGCACAATTTCTGCCTTATCACTGTTTAAATTTGAAATGATATAGGCATCATCCGGATTTTCCGTAGCATAATTGAAATTGAGAATACCAAAGGAATCCTTCCAGCTTAAACTTTTCATCAGCTTATATCCTCCATTTCCATCTTCATAGTATAGATCCATCTCCACACCATCCCTCATCTTTGTAAAGCCTTTCAAATTTCCGTTTTTATCAAAATCATACCCGGCAATTGGGTTTGCTGGGTCATCGTTTGTATAGAGTTGTGTAAGCTCCCCTGTTATAAGATTTACTTTGTATGGTTCAAATACTTGTGGATTGTTCTTGTTCAAAGAAACTATGATATGTTCCTTATCCTCCCTAAGAAGTTCATTAAATTCAGCTCTAACCCCATCGAACGGGGTAAGGTCCTTTAAATTACTCCCGTCAAGATCCACTGCATAGATATGGTAGTTTTCATCCCCTCCTTTGTCCATTGCGTAAAACAATCTTCCATTATTGAGCCAACCATATTGTCTTACCAACTCTTCTTTTTCTTCAATGGCACGTTTGATTTCATCAGTGGCCAAATTTTTAACATAGATATGTTGTTTGCCATTTTCATCGCTCTCGCGGTAGGAAAGGTATTTTCCATCTGGAGAAAATCTAAAAGTGAAGGCCTTTGGATTGGCAAAGTAGTCTTCTACAGTATACCTATAGTCGCCTTCATCTAAAGATGCCAAAGAAATAAGTTCATCATCAGAGCTTACCAGTTCAGGATTTCCAGGAAGGGTTTTCTCCTTGGTATCTGAATTTTCTGCTGGTGCCTGAGCAATCCCAAAAGTACTGCACAGCATACATAACGAAAGGCCATAAATGACCTTTAAATTGAATAATGTTCTCATAGTTTTAATTTAATTAGTTTTTGATTGAAATCTCAAGTTAATCTTCTGAATAAGACTCTCTTGAAAAGCTTTTGTTACATTTTGATCAAAGTAAATATAATACTTGGGCAAAAGCGCAGAAACCACAATATGATGAGCGGTAAAATTGCTTTGGCAAACGGGGTTATTTTTTTTGTGGCGGGAACTTTGAAAATACTTTCTTTACTACTGCCCTCAATCTTTCTTCACGTACACTGGGAGACGCATTTTCCCGAAAACCGCTTTCACTTGATGCCTGCCAGAATAGAGCATCCCTTTGGGCATCTACAAAATCAAACTGAATGCGACGTTGAATTCCAGAATTTCCCAATGGTAATCCAACGGAAACTCCTCCCCCAACATTTCGCCCTGTTCCACCAATACCTACACCAACAGCATTGTTGGGACTGCTCCTGAACTCATTGCTTATAATATTGATAAAAAAATCAGGTTCTTCCGCCAATAGATATCCTTTCGACAGTAGTGTAGAGTCCAAAACACGAACCAACCTTTTTTCATCCAATTGACTTAGTCCAGATTCAATATCCGAAAAATAATTATAGGTACTATAGCTCGAAAAGTCCGTAGCCTTATCATAATCATAGTTTACCCGTACGGAACTACAGGAGGTAAGAAAACAAAAAAACACTATTGAAAAAAGGTATCTCATCTTTCACAAAATGTACCTTTAAAATTAATCAATATTGAGCTTAATATTGGGGATTTGTAACTTTATTCGTTCAAAAGTTTCCAGAGCGCATCCTTAAGTTCTTGGATGCCTTGTTGTGCCACGGATGAAATAAAAAGATAAGGCACATTCTCAAGGTCCTTATCTAACTCAACCTTCATTTCTCCCATAAGTTCTTCATCCAACATGTCGCTTTTGGAAATGGCAACCAGCTTTGCCTTATCCAATAACTCTGGATTATAGCGTCTTAATTCATCCAATAGGATTTCATATTCCTTTGAAATATCGTTGCTATCCGCTGGAATTAGAAAAAGTAATGTGGCGTTACGTTCTATATGCCTTAAAAAGTAATGTCCCAAACCTTTTCCTTCAGCGGCTCCCTCAATAATTCCAGGAATATCGGCCATTACAAAACTCTTATAATCCCTATGTTCTACAATACCCAAATTTGGCTTAAGGGTGGTAAACTCATAATCGGCTATTTTGGGTTTGGCAGAGGTCATTACGGAAAGTAATGTGGATTTCCCCGCATTGGGAAAACCAACAAGACCAACATCGGCCAAAACCTTCAATTCCAATGTTACATGATATTCTTGCCCTGGGATTCCCGGTTGGGCATATCTTGGGGTTTGATTGGTAGAGCTCTTAAAGTGCCAGTTACCCCGGCCTCCCATTCCACCTTCAGCTACTATTTTTTCCTCTCCGTTATCTGTTATCTCGAAGAGAATTTCGTTTGTTTCGGTATCTCTTACCACAGTCCCTAAAGGCACATCCATATAAACATCTTGACCATCGGCACCCGTGCTTCGGTTTTTGCTTCCGTGTTCTCCGTGACCTGCTTTAAAGTGTTTTTTAAATTTGAAGGTAACCAGTGTCCAAAGATTATTGTTACCCCTAATAATAACATGACCTCCACGGCCTCCATCGCCTCCATCCGGTCCTCCTTTGGTAATATACTTTTCCCTATGTAGATGCACAGAACCTTTGCCTCCATTTCCCGAGACAACATACACTTTTACATAATCAACAAAATTTCCTTCAGTCATTGTTATTCCCTATCAATTTTCTTTTTAAAAGGATTAAAAAGAACCTTCTTTAAATCGTCAATTGCTACAAAGAATCGATGACTTTGCCAAGTCGCGTAGTTATCTCGTCAATCTCACCTATCCCATTTACGGTATGGAATTTTCCTTGTTTTTCGTAGAAAGATTTTAGAGGGGCAGTTTTCAAATTGTATTCGTCAAACCGATTTCGGATTTTATCTTCATCCTGATCATCTGAACGTCCACTCTCTTTACCGCGTTCCAACAAGCGGGCTACCAAAATATCATCATCAGCCTCCAAAGCTATAGTGGCATTGATCTGCATGTCTTTGGATTCCAAAAAATTATCCAATGCTTCAGCTTGGGCAGCAGTTCTTGGAAAACCATCAAATATAAAACCAGCAGCATCGGGATTTTTCTCTACCTCGTCCTTCAGCATATCTATGGTAACTTCATCCGGAACCAAATCACCTTGATCTATATAGGATTTGGCCAATTTTCCCAATTCCGTACCATTCTTCATATTATAACGAAACACATCTCCTGTTGAAATATGTTTTAGATTATATTTTTCTTTAAGAAACCCAGCTTGGGTTCCCTTTCCAGCTCCTGGCTTTCCAAAAAGCACTAGGTTGATCATATTACTTTGGTTTAGTTGATATACTTCTCTTAAATTTCTACCCAATTCTTTATAATCCAGACCGTACCCAACAATAAAATCGTTTGGGATTTCAAGTCCAACATAGTCAATGGCATATTCTCCTGAATACGCTTCGGATTTATAAAAAAGTGATGCGATTTTAAATTCTTTCACGTTGGTTTGGGAGAACAAATGCACTAGCTGTTTCAAAGTCCTTCCCGTATCAATTACATCTTCTAGAATAACAACACTTCTTCCATCAATATTTTCGGGGACATCCAATAATGTTTCAACAATTCCTGTTGATGTAAGACCATGATAAGAGCTTAAGCGAACAAATGAAACTTCACAAGGATGCTGATATACCTTTAAAAAATCGGACACAAACATAAAAGCACCATTGAGGACCCCCACAAAAATGGGAGTTTTATCCTTATAGTCTTTTGCAATTTCAGCAGCCATTTTTTTAACGGCAGCCAAAATCTGTTCCTCCCCTAAATAGGGTTTAAAAGTCTTATCGTGAAGCTTGATCAAATCGTCATCAATTTATCAGGTTGGCAAAGATAACATTTTTAGGTGCGCTTTACGCCCAGACCTTTTATCCCTTCGTGGAATTCATGTATTTTTGACATCATTACAATTCACTAATTGATGCATTTTTTCTCATCTGATTTTAAACTAGGTATTCTTGGAGGTGGACAACTGGGCAAAATGTTGCTCTATGAGACCCGAAAGTGGGATATCCAAACCAAAGTAATGGATGCTTCCAAAGATGCTCCATGCAAAATAGCCTGTAATGAGTTTGTTCATGGAAATCTGCTGGATTTTGATGACGTATACAACTTTGGAAAGGATGTTGACGTCCTTACCATTGAAATTGAAAATGTAAATGTGGAGGCCCTTGAAAAGTTGGAACAGGAAAATGTAAGGGTGTATCCACCAACAAAAACCCTTCGAACAATCCAAAATAAGGCAACCCAAAAGTTGTTTTATACCGATAATGGCATTCCTACTTCGCCATTTACACGATTTGCCTATACTTCCGAAATTGAGGATAGTATTTCCAATGGTGGGCTTCAATTTCCCTTTGTTTGGAAAAGTGCACAATTTGGGTATGATGGACAGGGTGTAAAAGTGGTGCGAAAACTAGAGGATTTAAGCGGATTACCAAATGTGGAATGCATTGCCGAGGAAATGGTCAATTTTAAGAATGAACTGGCCGTAGTGGTTGCCAGAAATACCAAAGAAGAAGTAAAAACCTATCCTGTTGTTGAAATGGAGTTTCATCCTGAAGCCAATCAGGTGGAATATGTAATTTGTCCAGCTCGTATTGAAGAATCCCTAGCGCAAAAAGCAGTGGAAGTTGCACTCAAGGTTTCAGCACATTTGGAACATATAGGTTTACTTGCCGTGGAGTTGTTCCAAACTCAGAACGATGAGATTTTAGTGAATGAAGTAGCACCAAGACCACACAATAGTGGTCATTATAGTATTGAGGCGAGCTATACCAATCAATTTGAACAGCATATCAGAGCCATTTTAGGGCTACCTTTAGGCAAGACAGACAGCAAGGTTGCCGGGGTAATGGTAAACTTGGTTGGCGCCGAAGGACATACAGGCGATGTGGTTTATGAAAATATTGATGCTATTTTAGAAATGGATGGGGTTACCCCCCATGTTTACGGAAAAAAGCAGACACGGCCATTTCGAAAAATGGGGCATGTGACCATTGTAGATGAAGACATGTCCAAAGCGAGAAGGATAGCACAACAAGTAAAAGAAACGATTAAAGTTATAAGCAAATAGCATTATGAGCAAAGTAGCCGTAGTTATGGGAAGTACCAGCGACCTTCCCGTTATGCAAGAAGCCGTTGATATTTTAAAAGGGTTTGACATAGAGGTTGATGTAGACATCGTATCTGCTCACCGAACCCCTGAAAAACTGTTCGATTTTAGTAAAAATGCCCATAAAAACGGATATAATGTCATAATTGCAGGCGCTGGTGGTGCTGCACATCTTCCTGGAATGGTCGCTTCTTTATCTCCTTTACCAGTGATTGGGGTTCCTGTAAAAAGCAGCAATTCTATTGATGGTTGGGATTCTATTTTATCCATTCTTCAGATGCCGGGTGGAGTTCCCGTAGCAACTGTAGCGCTAAATGGTGCAAAAAATGCTGGAATTTTAGCAGCCCAGATTATTGGTTCATCTGATAAATGCGTTTTGGATAAAATTGAAGCCTACAAACAGGGGCTTAAGGAAAAAGTAATCAAAGGCGCAGAGCAAGTGCGAAATAAGTAGTTAGTAAGAAGACATATTTTAATTATTACAAAATTCTTTGAATAAAATACATCAATTCAAAAATACGGTTTACAAATTTTCTCAATTCTAAAATCTAATACCTCAAATCTATATGAATAATCCCCTACTCAAATCATTTGATAAAGCTCCATTTGAACAAATCAAAAATGAGCATTTTAAACCTGCTTTTATAGAGGCTATTGAAAATGCCCGAAAAGAGATTGATGCGATAGCTGAAAATACCGAGGAACCAACTTTTGAAAACACTTTGGAAGCTTTGGACTTTTCCGGAAAGCAATTGGATAGGGTTTCCAGTATTTTTTTCAATCTAAACGCTGCGGAAACCAATGATGAAATTCAAAAAATCGCACAAGAAGTTTCTCCTTTGTTGTCAGAATTCAGCAATGACATTACACTGAACCAAAGTCTTTTTAAGCGGATAAAATCAGTTTACGAACAAAAAGATGACCTTGACCTAACGGTTGAACAGCAAACCTTATTAAAAAAACGCTACAAAAGCTTTAGTAGAAACGGAGCGAATCTTAATGATACAGATAAAAAAAGACTTCGAGAAATAGATGCTGAACTATCTAAATTAAAACTAAAGTTTGGAGAAAATGTACTGGCAGAAACCAACAAATTTGAACTGTTGCTTACTAACGAAAAAGACTTGAAAGGCCTTCCTGATGGAGCAAAAGAAGCCGCAGTACAGTTGGCAAAATCAAAAGACAAGGAAGGCTGGTTGATTACCTTGGATTATCCAAGTTACATTCCGTTTATGAAATATGCTGAAAATAGAGCATTGCGGAAAGAATTATCTCTCGCATTTGGCAGCAAAGGGTTTCATAAGGATGAACTGGACAATCAAGAAAATGTTTTAAAGATTGCATCACTTCGTTACGAGCGAGCCAACTTATTGGGATATAAAACACATGCAGATTTTGTTTTGGAAGAGCGTATGGCTGAAACTCCGGACAAAGTACAGAAATTCTTAACAGAACTTCTGGAAAAAGCAAAACCAGCGGCCGAAAGAGAATTTGCAGAATTGCAGGCATTTGCAAAAGAGTTGGACGGTATTGTGCAATTGGAAAAATGGGATAGCGCTTATTATTCAGAAAAGTTGAAGCAAAAACTCTTCAATCTGGATGATGAAAAGCTAAAGCCCTATTTTAAACTGGAAAATGTAATTGATGGCGTTTTTAAGGTAGCGGAAAAATTATTCGACCTCAATTTTAAGGAAGTTTTTGATATTGAAAAATATCATGATGATGTTAAGACCTACGAGGTTTATGACAACTTGCAAAACTTGGTTTCAATTTTCTATGCAGATTTTCATCCCAGACCGGGAAAGCGAGGGGGAGCTTGGATGACCTCCTATAAATCACAATACACGTTTCAAGGTGAAAATAGTAGACCCCATATTTCCAACGTTTGTAATTTCACCAAACCTACCACCACAAAACCATCACTACTTACATTTAATGAGGTAACCACGCTGTTCCATGAATTTGGCCATGGGCTGCATGGCATGCTTGCAAATACAACCTACCCAAGTATTTCGGGCACATCAGTTTATTGGGATTTTGTAGAGTTACCAAGTCAAGTCATGGAAAATTGGTGTTATGAAAAAGAAGCATTAGAACTTTTTGCCTTTCATTATGAAACTGGAGAGTTGATTCCCATGGAACTGGTTCAAAAAATAAAGGAATCTGCAACTTTTCAGGAAGGTATGGCCACACTACGCCAAATAAGCTTTGGGTTCTTGGACATGGCCTGGCACGGAACCGACCCATCAAACATTAAGGATGTGAAAAGTTATGAATCCAAAGCGTTTGAAGGCACCAATCTATTTCCAGAAACTCCTGAAACCTGCATGAGTGTAGCTTTTTCACATATTTTTCAAGGAGGATATTCATCTGGTTATTACAGTTATAAATGGGCAGAGGTTTTGGATGCTGATGCATTTGCCTATTTTAAGGAAAATGGAATTTTCAACAAGGAAATTGCAACCAAATTCAAAGAACATGTGCTTTCCAAAGGAGGCACAGAAAATCCAATGACCTTGTACAAGCGCTTTAGAGGTGCCGAACCCAAAATTGAACCCCTATTGGAAAGGGCTGGACTGCTTAAGAACATTGTATGATTCTCATTTTCAATGAGTCCATTTTTGTTAATCTTTTTCTAAAGTCCCCATTCATGAACATTTCGTGATACTTTTTAAGGTCGTTTGTAATGGACAAAGCATGAAATCATTAACCAAAATCCATTACATTTGACACTTCTTGAAAAAAACATGGCACACGAACTTCACCCCGAAACATGGGTAGACCAATATGCAGATTATCTTTTTAACTACGCAGTAGCGCGCGTAAGTGATTCGGAAATTGCAAAAGATTTGGTACAAGAAACATTTTTTGCCGGGCTTAACTCAGCTAAAAATTATAAGGGTGATGCTGCCGAAAGAACCTGGTTGATTGCCATTTTAAAACGAAAGGTCATAGACCACTACCGCAAAATCAACTCCAAAAAAGGAAAAGCAGAGGTTCGAATCAACTACAGTTCGGATACGGATTCCGAAGGGGATTGGTTGGAAGAACAAGTGGCAGATCCATTTAGTAAAGATGGTGACAATACACTTGAAAATGAGGAACTGGGATTGGCCATTCAAGAATGTATTTCCAAATTGCCTAAAAAACAGTCCTTGGTTTTCAATATGAAGACCATTCAAGGGATGAGTACGGAAGATATTTGTAATGAATTAGGAATTAACCCGTCCAACCTGTGGGTGATGATTCATAGGGCACGAACAGCTTTAATGGGTTGCCTAAATCAAAATTGGTTTTAATTATGAAGATTTCATGCGAGGAGGCCTCGAACATTTGCACTAGATCGCAATATAAGGAAGCTAGTTTTTGGGAAATACAAAAACTCCGTTTGCATATTTTTATGTGCAAAGCCTGTGCTAAATTTACCAAACAAAATACAGCTTTGACTTCTCTTTGCAATCGAGCGGGCTTAAACACTTTGTCTGAAAGTGATAAAGAAGCCATGAAAAAAGATTTGGAAAAACACCTCTAAAAAAATCTATCCCCCACTAAAAATAACCCATACCAAAATATTGGTATTCCCTCTACCCAAAATGAAGCTAGGTATTTAGCTTTAAAATTACTTTTTGACAAAAACAATAGTGCTAAGACTACACAAAGAATCAATCGCATTACATATTCTATCTGGGAAACATCATCTTTAAAAAAAGTAAGGATAAAAAATAATACGGTTAACAGAACTCCCAATTTCTTGGTTTTTTGAATACCCAGTACCTGCGGTAACGTCTTTAAATCTTTGTCGTCCCATTGAAGGTCCCTAATCTCAAAAGGCAAAAGCAATAGTAAAACTAAAATAAATCGCTGCAATGCGGTTACCCAAAAATCCCAGTTAAAGGGTAATTGAGCCTCTAAAATTGGCAACAATACGGTAAACCCAGTCCAAACCAGAGCTACAGTAATTATTTTAAATCCACCTAGACTTCTTAAATTTTTAGCCTTTGGAAGAAGTGGAATTGCATAAAGCATTGAAATCAACACCAAAGCCAAAATAGCTATCCAAATTCTCTTATCTAGACCAAACCAGAAGTAAAGTGCCCCTACAAAGCATAGAAAACTAAAAACTTGAATGGTTTTGTGGTAGACATTGGATACAATTAAGTATTTCTTAGCCTCAACTCCGTATTTAATGAAGTTGTAGCAAACAACCGTACCAAAAAAAGTGAACCCTATCAAAAAAAAGTTCATGGGAATGTTTAACAACATACTCGTTGCACCCATTAGGCAAACAACGGACAAAGCCACATGTACACTGGCATCCAAGTAAAAATTAAAACTATTTTTCAAGAAACGCATTAAACAAAATTCAACGGTACCGGTTTAGGGTTAATTTCTGGTTAACAACTTTGATTTGGCTGGCTTCAAAATTGACAATTTTCATTGAATTAATCCCTAATTTTGTGCACTTTATTGCATTGAATATGAATACAGAAGTGTTTGCCTCAAGGCACATTGGCATTACGGAAAGAGACTTTGAGTCCATGTTTGAAACGGTTGGGGTAGAAAACCTTGAACAGTTAATATTGGAAACGATTCCAGGTGATATTAGACTCAAACAACCATTGCAAATTCCGCAAGGTATAAGCGAGCATGAATTTTTGACCCACATTCAAAACCTTTCCGAAAAGAATAAGGTCTTTAAATCCTATATTGGATTGGGATACCATGAGAGCCTGATACCATCCGTAATTAAAAGAAATATTCTTGAAAACCCAGGATGGTATACCGCCTACACACCCTACCAAGCTGAAATTGCCCAAGGTAGATTGGAAGCCTTGTTAAATTTCCAAACCATGGTGTGTGATTTAACCGGAATGGAACTGGCCAACGCATCTCTTTTAGATGAAAGTACTGCAGCGGCCGAAGCAATGACCATGTTGTTTGATATTCGTTCAAGGCAACAAAAAAAGGAAGGTGTGCTTAAGTTTTTTGTTTCTGAAGAAGTACTTCCCCAAACAGTAAGCTTGCTTCAAACACGATCTACTCCTTTGGGAATAGAACTGGTAATTGGTAATCACGAAGAATTCGCTTTTTCCGGTAATTTTTATGGAGCACTTTTGCAATACCCCGGCAAACATGGCCAAGTTCATGATTATGCTGAATTCGTTCAAAAAGCCAAGGAAAATGATATCAAAGTTGCTTTGGCTGCGGATATTTTAAGTTTAGTAATGCTTACTGCTCCCGGTGAATGGGGGGTTGATGTAGTGGTAGGAACAACACAACGCTTTGGAATTCCATTGGGGTATGGTGGTCCCCATGCTGCCTTTTTCGCTACAAAAGGAGAATACAAAAGGAACATTCCAGGAAGAATTATTGGGGTTACAAAAGACACGGATGGCAATCCTGCGCTCCGCATGGCATTACAGACAAGGGAACAGCACATAAAACGTGACAAAGCCACTTCCAACATATGCACCGCGCAGGTACTATTGGCCGTAATGGCTGGCATGTATGCCGTTTATCATGGGCCAAAAGGTTTAGGCTATATTGCCAATAAAATACACAATCAAGCTAAAGTCCTTTCCAATGGATTTAAAAATCTTGGTTTACAACAACTGAATACTTCATTTTTTGATACGATAAAAGTTAAGGTGGCCGATGTACAGAAATTAAAGGGAGTTGCTGAAGGTAGGGGAATAAATTTCAACTATATCGATTCTGAAACCATTTCAATTGCATTGAATGAAGCTACCAACAAAACGGATATAGAGTCCATATTAAATTGTTTTGGCGATACCGAAATTTCTATTCAAGAAGAAGTTGATACTATAATTTCAAGCTCATTACAACGTCAAACACCATTTTTAGAGCAAGAAGTCTTCAACTCGTACCATTCTGAAACAGAATTGATGCGCTATATCAAAAAATTGGAGCGAAAAGATTTGGCATTGAACCATTCCATGATTTCCTTGGGCAGCTGTACCATGAAACTGAATGCCGCTTCAGAAATGCTTCCCTTGAGCTGGGCAAACTGGGGGAACATTCATCCCTTTGTACCACTTAATCAAGCTGAAGGATATCAAGAAGTTTTAAAAGAGCTAGAAGAGCAGTTAAACGTGATTACCGGTTTCGCGGCAACATCATTACAACCCAACTCGGGAGCACAGGGAGAATACGCGGGATTGATGACCATACGGGCATATCATGAATCCAATGGGGAAGGACACAGAAATATCTGTATTATTCCTGCCTCTGCACACGGAACAAACCCTGCCTCAGCTGTTATGGCAGGGATGAAAGTTGTGGTTACCAAAACCGATGAAAAAGGAAACATTGATGTCGCTGATCTAGAGGAAAAAGTACACCTACATTCTGAACATCTAGCAGCTTTAATGGTTACCTATCCTTCAACCCATGGTGTATTTGAGTCATCTATAAAACACATTACCCAACTAGTTCATGAAAATGGAGGGCAAGTCTATATGGATGGTGCCAATATGAATGCTCAAGTGGGGCTAACAAACCCAGCTACCATAGGCGCCGATGTTTGTCATCTTAACCTGCACAAAACATTTGCAATTCCTCACGGCGGTGGCGGACCGGGGGTGGGCCCTATCTGCGTAGCTGCACAATTAAAACCATTTCTTCCAACAAATCCGGTTGTGGAAACGGGGGGAGAAAAAGCAATTACCGCTATATCAGCAGCACCTTGGGGCAGCGCGTTGGCCTGCTTAATATCCTACGGGTACATTAAAATGTTGGGAGCGGAAGGATTAACAGATGCCACTAGAATTGCCATTTTAAATGCCAATTACATTAAAGACAGGCTGAAAGGTAAATTTGATGTGCTCTACTCTGGTGAAAAAGGAAGAGCTGCCCATGAAATGATTATTGATTGCAGACCGTTTAAAGCTAATGGAATTGAGGTAACTGATATTGCAAAACGATTGATGGATTATGGATTCCATGCACCCACGGTTTCTTTTCCCGTAGCTGGCACCATTATGATAGAACCAACAGAAAGCGAAAGCCTTGCTGAATTGAATAAATTTTGTGATGCCATGTTATCGATTCGTGAGGAAATTGACGAAGCAAGTGACGAAAATCAAGGCAACGTGCTTAAAAATGCACCGCACACTTTGGAAATGGTTACTAACGACAGCTGGGATTACCCATATAGTAGGAAAAAAGCTGCTTTTCCATTGCCCTTTGTTTCAGAAAATAAGTTCTGGCCAACAATAAGAAGAACAGATGAAGCCTTTGGGGATCGTAATTTAATATGTACCTGCACACCTATTGAAGCCTACGTTGAAGCATAGCCAACTATCAAAATAGCTGAAAAATAGCCTCGATATATAACTTAAATTGGGGCTTTTGCATATTCACTGAACAGGAAACCCAAACTTGAACATCGTAGGAAATATTATGCGTGCATAATAACCTAATGAAGAACTGGTATTTTTAAGTACTAAAACCTCAAAATGAAAATTGGGATTACAGGTACTGGTAGATATATTCCATCTATCATTACAAAAAACGAGGACTTTTTGGAACATGAATTTCTTGGTACGGATGGAAGCACTTTTGCAAATGAAAATGCCGTAATAATAGAAAAATTCAAGTCCATTACGGGAATTTCTGAACGTCGATATGCCAAACCAGAATTAAAGACATCAGATTTAGGGTATCTAGCTGCTGAAAAAGCAATTGAAGATGCAAAAATTGATAAGGAGGAACTGGATTACATCATTTTTGCACATAATTTTGGAGATTTAACTGTTGGGAAAACGCAGGGTGACACCTTACCCAGTCTAGCCACTCGTGTAAAGCACCTACTTAAAATAAAGAATCCAAAATGCGTCGCTTATGACATGCTTTTTGGCTGCCCAGGATGGATTGAGGCAGTTATACAAGCAAATGCATTTATTAAAAGTGGAATGGCCAAAAAATGCTTGGTTATTGGGGGCGAGACCCTCTCAAGAGTGCTGGACGACCATGATCGTGATAGTATGATTTATTCCGATGGCGCAGGCGCCGCAATAATTGAAGCCGACCTGAGCTCTGGGGAAATTTTGGCTCACACATCCGTTACACATGCCAATGGCGAGGCCTATTACTTATTTTTTGATAAAACCTATAACAACGAAGAAGGTTCTGATACCAGATATATAAAAATGCATGGCCGTAAAATCTACGAATTTGCATGTACTCACGTACCGCAGGCTATGGCCGATTGTTTGAATGAAAGTGGCAGGTCCATTGATGAAGTAAAGAAAGTGTTCATTCATCAAGCAAATGAAAAAATGGACGAGGCCATACTAAAAAGGTTTTACCGTTTATACAACAAAGAAGTGCCGGAGGGAGTCATGCCTATGAGCATCCACAAATTGGGAAACAGTTCCGTAGCCACCATTCCCACACTTTTTGATTTAGTGCGAAAGGGGGAATTTCAAAATCACGAAGTAAAAGAGGGAGATGTTATTATCTTTGCAAGCGTTGGCGCTGGTATGAATATCAATGCCATTGTTTACAAATATTAAATGTACGAAGGCAAATATCCACACAAACGGTATCGAATAACCCTAGAGTTTTTAAAAAAGCATATTGATACTTCAGAATCCATATTGGATTTGGGGGTAGAAAATCCGTTTTCAGAAATCATGAAATCCAACGGATACCAAGTAAAAAATACTGGCGGGGAAGACTTGGATGTAAATTTTAATACCGTTACCAATACCGATGCAAAAGTGATTACTGCTTTTGAAATTTTTGAACATTTGGTTGCCCCCTATAATGTGCTAAAGGAAATAAAAGCAGATAAACTAGTTGCGAGTATTCCAATGCGGTTATGGTTTTCATCGGCATACCGGAGCAAAACAGACCCATGGGACCGACATTACCATGAATTTGAAGATTGGCAGTTTGATTGGCTCTTGGAAAAAGCGGGGTGGACAATCAAAGATTCCGCTAAATGGACCAATCCTACCAAAAAACTAGGGCTTAGACCATTGTTGCGCTACTTTACCAATCGCTATTATATTGTGTACGCAGAGCGTAATTAAATAATCATTAGCATTTGTCCCTTGTTTTTTGGAATTTTAGCCTATGCGAATAAGCATCATTATCCCTGCCCATAACGAAGCATCTTATCTTTCAGATTGTCTGGGTTCCTTTGTTGCGCAAACCCACACTCCAGACGAGGTAATTGTTGTGGACGATAATTCCAGTGATGATACATTTAAAATTGCTTCAGCTTATTCCAAAAAGTTTGATTGGATAAAGGTTTTCAAAAGAAAATCTACTGATGAACATGTTCCCGGAAAAAAGGTAGTGGATACTTTTAATTTTGGACTGCAACATGCATCCAATTTTAACTTGATAGGCAAATTTGACGCGGATATTATCCTCCCTCCCAATTATTTCGAAGTTATACTAAACCATTTTCAAAGCAATTGGAAATTAGGTATGTGTTCTGGATTGCTTTACATAAAAAAAGATGACGATTGGGTATATGAAACTATTGCAAAAAAAAACCATGTCCGTGGACCTATAAAACTATATCATAAATCTTGCTTTACTAAGATTGAAGGTTTACGCCCAGGGGTTGGGTGGGATACCGTGGATGTCCTTCTTACCAAGTACCATGATTTTGAAACCTTAACGGACTCTTCCTTGCATGTAAAACATCTACGAGCTACTGGCCATGGCTACACTACAGCGAACTATCAACCCAAAGGAGAAGCGCTTTACAAAATGCGCTATGGCATTGTCCTGACCAAAATCGCAGCACTAAAAATGGCATGGCAATCCAAAAGTTTGAAGCTATACATTCAAACAATTTTGGGCTATTTAAAAGCCTTGATTTACCAGGTTCCTCGATTTGTTTCCAAGGATGAAGGTTCTTTTATCAGAAAATATAGATGGAAAGGGATCTTGAAAAAAATGTAGTTAATCAGTTAGAACTAAAATTAAGATATGAACCAAAAAACAGTATTCCTATCTCGAATTTTCCCAAAACTAGCAACACAGCTCCTAGAAGATGCCGGTTTTAAAGTAATCAGTTGGGATAAAGAGTATCCCATGTCCTACGAACAGTTGACCAAAGCTGCCAAAGACTATGATGCCCTATTTTGCACGCTAACTGATAAAATTGACAGTACTTTTTTAAACACCTGTTCACACTTGGACATTATTACCCAATTTGCAGTTGGTTATGATAATATAGATGTAGATGAAGCTACAAAGCTTAAAATTCCTATCGGATATGCTCCGAATGCTATGACCGAGGCTACAGCAGATGTTGCCTTTGGCTTGATGATTGCCACCGCCCGAAAGATGTTCTTTATGAACCAAAAAATAAAGGATGGAAAATGGAGTTACTTTGACCCTATAGGTCATTTAGGGCTGGAACTTAAAGGCAAAAGACTTGGTATTTTAGGCTTAGGGAGAATAGGCATGGCAATGGCCAAAAGATGCAAAGGAGCCTACGATATGGAAATCTTGTACCACAACAGAAGTACCAACAAAAGAGCGGAAAAAGAACTTGGAGCAAGATTTGTTGATTTTGAAACATTGGTCTCTCAAAGTGATGTGATTTCGGTTCACTGTGCTTTAACACCAGAAACCCAGGGCATATTCAACAAAGTAGTTTTTGAAAAAATGAAGCCTATGTCGTTGTTTATAAACACGGCCCGAGGGGGAATTCATAATGAAAAAGATTTAATAAGCGCCTTGAATAAAGGTAATATTTGGGGAGCTGGCCTAGACGTGACCAATCCAGAACCGATGAAACCCAATAATCCTCTTCTATCAATGGAAAATGTTTGTATCCTTCCCCATATCGGTTCGGCAACTATCACTTCACGAAATGAAATGGCTAGAATGGGAGCCAATAATATAATCAGCTTTTATAAGAAGGGAAATGTCCCAAATATTGTTAACCCAGACGTCCTAAAATAGAATAAAAAACACTTAACTAATTAAGCACTTCTTTTATTGGCTCTCCTGTGGTTCCATTTGGAAATGCTATGCCCAACAAAGTTGCAAGGGTGGGCGCAATATCAGGGATTTCCGTTCTATTTGCTGTACTTCCCTTTTTTATTCCTTTTCCAAAAAACAATAATGGTACATGCGTATCATAAATCATAGGGGAACCGTGTGTAGAACCAGTTGTATGATATGAAACATAACCCGGGTTTTGCACTATAAGCACATCTCCCGATCGTTTTTGATTCCATCCGTTTTGCAAAATGTAAGGCAAACCCCTGGTATATTCATTTTGCCACATTTGATACCCTGTATATATTTTTCCAACATCATCATAGTCCAATAATTCAAAGGCAATTTCTTCCTCTACGTCTTCTATATCCATATCAAGATTGTCAAGGACTTTTCTATCAAGAAAAATTTGAAAATCACTTATTTTCTTAACAATGTCTGTAGTACCGTATTTGTATTTCAAGAATTCATCAAACCTTGCTTTTGAAGCATCAGAATCCATATAACCTGCGGGTATTTTTTCATCCATAAGGTAAGATGGAACATGAACTGCTCCATGATCCGCAGACAAGAACACTGTATATTCATCCTTACCGACTTTTTCATCCAAAGTATTAAGGATTCGTGCCAAATCAACATCAAGTCGTAAATATGCATCTTGAACTTCTTTTGAGTTCACTCCATATTTATGACCTATGTAGTCAGTACTTGAAAAACTGATCGCCAGAAAATCCGTTATGGCATCAGCTCCCAAATTTTCCTTTTCCAGCGCTTCAAGAGCAAAATCAGCAGTAATACTATTTCCGTAGGGAGTATATTTTAAGATTTCAAAATCCTTTTCCTTATTCAGTAGATTTGGCGTACTGTGAGGAAAGGTAGGAGTGGTTTCATCCTCAAACGTACTTTCATAACTATTGTTATCGCTTCCGCTTTCCACATATAAACTTATATCTTTTAAGGTGTCCCATGGTTTTTTATATGCTTTTATTCTATCCGATGCATTAAAATCAGACACCCATTTAGGAAGCTTTTGCATGTAGTATGTGCTGCTTATCCATTTCCCATAGTCGCCACCTTCAAACCAATATGCGGCACTTGCCATATGTCCTCCAGGTAGAACAGCCCCTCGATCTTTTATTGCCACAGCAATCACCTTACCTCTCTTTTGGGTATGCAAACGTAACTGATCGGTTATTGTAGTTGTCAACATACGGTGTGGCGACATTTCTCCAGCATCCGATGATGTTCCAACAGACTTGTAACGATCATCACCCGCACAATACACACTTTCATCTTGAGTTTTATCATACCAATTATTCCCGATTATGCCATGAATTGATGGTGTAGTTCCCGTATAGACAGATGTATGCCCGGGTCCTGTACTAGTGGGTGCATAATTAAAATGATGGTTTTTACAATTAAACCCATCGGTTACCAAACGCTTAAACCCTCCTTCTCCATAATGATTCCAAAAACGGGTCAAGTAATCATACCGCATTTGATCTACAATAATTCCCACAACCAATTTTGGCGATTGTGCAATTTCTATTGGCTTTTCCTCAATGGTTTTTTTTGCTTTACGTTGGGCAAAAGAAAAACAGGTAGTAAAAAGAGTTAGCACCAGCAGAAGGGTATAGGTTTTTTTCATGAAAAATCTAATTTATAAACGAGTACAAAACTATTCATTTAAACCTTTTAAATTTTAAATGGAGGTTAAATACTGTTCAATATTCTTATTTTTAGTGCATGAATTACCTTGAAGCGATTGGAAAATACTTCATCATGGTTTGGGAGGTATTTAAAAAGCCGACCAAGTGGCCAATCATGAGGTCCCTTATTTTAAAGGAAATCGATGAATTGATATTCGGTTCTTTGGGTATTATTATATTTATCGCCTTTTTTATTGGTGGGGTTGTTACCATACAGACCGCCTTAAACCTTACCAGCCCCTTTTTACCAAAAAGCCTTATTGGGTTTGCCGCAAGACAATCCGTTATTTTAGAATTTGCGCCAACTTTTACTTCCATAATTATGGCAGGTAAGGTGGGTTCTTATATCACATCCAGTATTGGTACGATGCGGGTTACCGAACAGATTGATGCTTTGGAAGTCATGGGGGTCAATTCATTGAACTATTTGGTTTTCCCAAAGATCATAGCCATGCTAATGTATCCGTTTGCCGTGGCCATTGCCATGTATGTAGGTATTTTGGGTGGATGGATCGCTGCCGTTTTTGGTGACTATGCTCCAAGTGGAGAGTTTATTAAGGGACTGCAAATGGATTTTGAACCGTTTCATGTTACCTATGCTTTTATAAAGACGTTAATATTTGCCTTTGTAATTGCAACGGTGCCATCCTACCATGGATTTTTCATGAAAGGTGGTGCTTTGGAAGTAGGTAAAGCCAGTACAACCTCATTTGTTTGGACAAGTGTGGTAATAATTATTTTGAATTACATCCTTACACAACTAATGTTAGGTTAATGATAGAAGTTGACAATATTCATAAATCATTTGGAGATGCCCATATACTGAAGGGTGTCAGCACCATTTTTGAAGATGGAAAAACCAATTTGATCATTGGCCAAAGTGGATCTGGAAAAACCGTTTTTTTAAAATGTCTTTTGGGATTATTTGAACCTGAAGAGGGTCAAATTTGCTATAACGGTCAGTTTTATTCAGAATTATCCACCAGTGAGCGCCGGGATTTGCGACAAGAAATGGGAATGGTATTTCAAGGAAGCGCACTGTTTGATTCCATGTCGGTTGAAGGTAATGTGATGTTCCCTTTGGGTATGTTCACCAATCAATCTAAAGCTGAAATGCAAGATCGTGTGGATTTTGTTTTGGAACGCGTTAATCTAATTGATGCACACAAAAAGTTTCCTTCAGAAATATCTGGTGGGATGCAAAAAAGAGTGGCCATTGCACGTGCCATTGTAATGAATCCCAAATATTTGTTTTGTGATGAACCCAATTCCGGGCTGGACCCCAAAACGGCAATCTTAATAGACAATCTAATTCAAGAAATTACCAAAGAATACAATATCACTACAATTATCAATACGCATGATATGAACTCGGTGATGGAAATTGGTGAAAAAATCATCTTTTTAAAGAACGGACACAAAGAATGGGAAGGAACCAACAAAGAAATTTTTAAAACCGACAACAAGGCAGTTACCGACTTTGTTTATTCCTCCGAACTCTTTAAAAAAGTACGACAAATGTATATAGAAGAGCGTAATTAATAATAAGACTGACTAATCAACCTTCTTAACTACCAAAGTTGAATCTTGCAAGCGAAGTTTTAGCCAAGCAATCATTTTTTTAGTGTCTGCTTCTTTTTGATTTTTCTGAATTCCATCCTTCCATTTCACCTCAAAGACGGGAATAGTATCCAACTTATTAAAATCCGTTTGTATTTGATAGGAGAATCCAAGTCCAGCAATATTTTCATAATTGGCTTTTGCTTCGTCACTTATATTTTTAAATGGAATTTGTTTTCCCGCATTCTTGGTCAAACTGGCAACCTCCTCTTCCAACAAACGTATTTGTTCATCCTTGTTTAAAAGTTCAACTTTGTTTTTTTCGTAAAGCTCGCTAACATAGTTGAATTTTTCTTCGGAGTCGTCTCTACCTCCTTGCAAAACCCTAAAATCTGCATCCTTCAATCTAGAAAACTCATTTTTTTGGACTCGCCAGGTATTAATGATATTCTCAGGAATCAACTCATCGCCCATACAGACCAATTCTATTAAAGATGTGCCATCATCTACAAATTCAATTTTAGTAAGATTGTCCACATAACGACCTGATTCATTGAATTGATATACTTCAATAGTATCTTTCAAAAATTCCTGTGCTTGTTTTTTAAAAAGTGATTCCTGAAAAACTTGATAAAAGGTGAATCCCGCAGGAATCATTACCGCAATCCCGGTTATTGATGCGACTCGGGCTATAAGCCTCCTTCGTTGGGAGTTGGCATAGCGCACCATAGGGAATCGCAAGAACTTAATCACCAAAAAGGTAGCCAAACCAATAAACATGGTATTGATGATGAACAAATACATTGCACCCCAGGCATACTCCAATTTTCCTATTGCCAAGCCGAAACCTACGGTACAGAGCGGTGGCATAAGTGCCGTGGCAATTGCAACTCCAAAAATAACACTGGCAATGGTACCCTTTTTAGCTCGGGCAATCACCAAAGAAAGTCCACCAAAAAATGCAATCAACACATCTCTAATATCGGGTTTTGTGCGCGCTAAAAGCTCAGAAGACTCATCACGCAATGGAAACAGGTAGAAAAACAAAAAAGCAGTAATTACGCTTAAAACTACCATTACAGTAAAATTCTTGAGCGATCTGCGTAATGTATCAATATCATTAATGGCCAATGAAAGGCCCATTCCCAAAATGGGACCCATTAACGGGGATATTAACATGGCTCCAATAACAACAGCGGTTGAATTGGCATTAAGACCTATGGAGGCAATAAAAATGGAACATATAAGAATCCAAGACGTATGCCCCTTAAAAGGGATATCTGCAATAATAGATTCTTTGGTAGCGGCCGCATCTGTATTGGTCCGAATCTCCAAAAGTTCAGAAAGAAACTTTCGTACACTCCCCAGAAGCCCCTTAAAATCCTTTTTTACGTCTTCCCCGCTATCTTGATTTGGGGTTTGCTCCCCTCCAAATAAATGTTCACTCATAATTATGCGTGCTGATCACCAAATTTTTCCTTTACCAGACCTAGCACTTTTTTAATGTCTTGCTGCTTCGATTTTGGATAGATCAGTAAAACTTCTTCTTTATCCACAATAATATAATCTTCCAGCCCGTCAACAACTACAATCTTTCCTTTTGGAGATCGAATCATATTTCCTTTAGCGCCTTGAAGTACCGTTTTGCTATTTACAACAGCATTCTGCTCTTCATCCTTATCAAGCTTGTCATACAATGCACCCCAGGTTCCTAAATCATTCCAATCAAAAGTAGCAGGTAAAGTATATATAGATTTGGACTGCTCCAATATAGCGTAATCTATTGAAATGTTTTCGGCCTTTGGATAGTTTTCCTTTATAAAAGACTCTTCATCAGCCGTATTATAGCAAGAAACGCCATTTTGAAACAAATCAAACTGGTCTGGTTGATAGTTCTTGAAAGCATTTACAATCGTATTTACACCCCACATAAAAATTCCTGCATTCCAAAGAAAATTACCTTGCACCAAAAATTCTTTGGCGGTTTCATAATCCGGTTTTTCTCTAAATTGAGACACCTTTTTTAGAGCTTGGTCACTTCCTTTTTCAAATTCGATATACCCAAAACCTGTGTTGGGAAAGGTTGGCTGAATTCCCAATGTGCACAACACGTCTTCGCTTTCACATTTATCAAAACAGGCTTTTACATCATTCTCAAATGCTTTTTCATCCTCAATCCAATGATCACTTGGCGCAACGATCATTACAGCATTTGGATTCATTTTTTGAATCTTTAAGGAGGCATATAAAATACAAGGTGCTGTATTTCGCATAGCTGGCTCCAAGACCACCTGTTCTTGACTCACTTGCGGTAGTTGTTCTAAGACCAAATCGTTATAACGCTCATTGGTAAGAATCAAAATATTTTCTGTTGGAATGAATTTATTGAGCCTATCGAATGTTTTTTGAATCAAGGTTTTTCCGGTTCCCAGCATATCATGAAACTGTTTGGGATAGGAAGATGTGCTAACAGGCCAAAATCGGGAACCGACACCTCCAGCCATTAATATTGCGTAATAATTTTTGTTCATCTTATCAATGTTTTGTCTGGTCAAGCACAATCGAAAACTTGGTGTACTCTATTTCCGCACCAACAACGACCTGTTAACTTATCAATTCAACTTCAGCATTTGGTTGAAACAAATATACTTTGCCAGTGGTCAATTCTGTACACTCATAGCGTTTTATTCGCTTTTTTCCTTTCTGGAAAAGTTTCCCGTTATACAAACGAAACTTGCTGCCTATTGGCAGTTCATAGACATAACTGTTATTGCTTTCTTCGGAATCAAAAGTCTTTAGTGCTATGGATAAGCGAGCATCAGTGCTACTACTTGCTTTTGGATTTTTAAAATGATTTGCAATGATAGGGAGCAACTGGGACGGAAACACCTCTGGCCTGATAAAAGGAACCATTAAATGTTGAAAAGTGCGTTTCCATTCCAATCCATGAGGTTTAATACGACGACCATATGTTTCAAAGGCAACTAAATGGGCAATCTCATGTACCAAGGTAATCAAAAAGCGATATCTATTCAGGGACGCATTTACCGTTATTTGATGTAAGCCATTGGGCATCCTCCGGTAATCACCATGACGTGTTACCCTATGATTTACAATTTTTAAATGCACACCATGGCGTTCTATCAAACTAAGGCATGGTTCAACTGCACGTTCTGGTAAATATTTTTGTAACGTGGTGCTCACAGAACTAAATTAAGATTATTCTATGGAGTACTATTACTTACTTGCAACAACTTTCCGTTATACAATTTTTGACCTGTCAATGAAAAATCCTTAATATAAGTAGCCATTTCTTTTGCCGTTACCGGTGCTTCGTAACCTGGAAAGGCTTCCTCCAACATTTCCGTCTGTACTGCTCCCAATGCCAGCACATTAAAACTGGGACCGGTCTCTTTAAATTCTTCCGCCCATAGCTCTGTAAGGGTAATTACGGCACCTTTACTGGAACTATATGCCGAAAGTCCTGGAAATTTCATACTCCCCTGTACTCCACCCATTGAACTAATGGTTAACACATGTCCATCCTTGTCCATTTTTGGGAGTGTAGTCTTGGTCATTTCAGCCACTCCAAACACGTTTACTTTGTAAACGGTTTCAAATTCTTCTTGGGAAGTCTCCAAAAATGGCTTGTTCAATAGATTCCCAGCATTATTGATAAGGACATCCACCTTGTCCCAATCCTTAAGAAAATCCGAGATTCTTTTAAAGTCTTTCGGGTTTGCCAAATCAAAAGAAAAAGAATGCACATTGGACAACTTCAATTCCTTTATGGGTTTTTCATTACGAGATAATGCCAAAACTTCATGCCCTTCTTGGGAAAAGAGCTTTACGAGTTCAAACCCTATACCTCTACTTGTTCCTGTGATAATAATATTCGCCATAGAGAAACCCCCTCAACTACGCTTGGGGTGGTCTTATGTTAATGAATTTTAATTTCTTGGGTCGGTGCATTGGAAATTCCCTCCAACACAGGTAGCATTTTATTTACCAAAGTTGCCATATGGTCAAAATCCATTATATCATTTTCATCTCCTACTTTGTGATAATGGTCAAAATTGGTAAAATCAAAGGTGCAATAGGTATGTGATGGCACTCCAAATTCTTGGTAAAATGGATAATTGTCCGATCTCTGGAAAAGATTGTATTCACTTGCTGTTGGTAAATATCCTACTAAATTCTCCTTAGCATACTCGTTATTTACCGCGGCTAAGTTGGATTTTTTGTAACCAGTTACATAAACAAAATAGTCCTTCCCTTGTAATGGAACCCCTGTCATTTCAAAATTCAACATGGCATATAGGTTTAAGTCTTTTGCTTTTAGCTTTTTTGCCAAATGTTTTGAACCCAACAAGCCTTTTTCTTCTGCGCTGAACAAGGCAAATATCAAGCTTCTCTTGTTCGTTTTTTCTGTTCCGAAGTATCTTGCCAATTCCATTACCGTTGTGGTTCCAGAAGCATTGTCGTTCGCCCCGTTTGCAATCGCATCTCCTTTATCAATGGTAATTATTCCTATATGATCATAGTGGGCGCCAATTACGATATATTCATTCTTTAAAACAGGATCATTTCCTTCAACAATCCCAACAACATTGTAAGATGTCTTTTTGTAATTGGAAAGTGTATCCCGATACGATTCAAAATATGGGGCAATGCCATACGACTTAAAGTAGTTTTCAATGTATGTTGCGGCCATTTCAATACCTTCACTTCCAGAATCTCTTCCTTTTAAATCATCCGAAGCAAGATAATTCATGATTTCACCCACTCGTTCCGGATTTGTAAACATTTTCAAGGAGCTGCCAGAAGCTTTCACATCCATTGCTTCATCTGCAATGCTGCCTTTTACACCTTCTGGACCTGACACTGTTGTTTGCGTTGGAACCGTTGTTGTTTCCCGCATTTGTGTTGACCCGCAACTAGCCAATAGCCCAATTACAAAAACACATAAAACTTTTTTCATATCTCTATTTTAGAATCTTTTAAAGATAAAAAAAGCATCCTAAAAAGGATGCTTTCACATTTTATTCTTCTCTTAACCGTAATTGACCACATTTATGCCAACATGGTAACAGGGTTTTCTAAATAAGCCCTTAGTGTTTGTAAAAACTGGGCACCTACAGCTCCATCAACCGTTCTATGGTCACATGCCAAGGTTACTTTCATTGTATTGCCCACAACAATTTCACCATTTTTAACCACTGGCTTTTCAACTATTGCTCCAACGGATAAAATAGCTGAATTTGGTTTATTGATGATGGATGTAAATTCCTGAATTCCAAACATTCCAAGGTTGGATACCGTAAAAGTACTACCTTCCATTTCATCCGGTTTTACTTTCTTGGTTCTTGCTCTTCCTGCCAAGTCCTTCACTGAAGCACCTATTTGTGTTAAGCTCAATTGGTCTGCAAATTTTATAACAGGAACAACCAAACCTTCATCTACCGCAACAGCAACACCCATATGGATGTGATGCTTGTATATCGTAGCTTCATCTGTCCATGTTGTATTTACTTGTGGATGTTTTTTCAATGCCATTGCACAAGCTTTTAATACCATATCATTAAAAGATACTTTGGTATCTGGCAAACTATTTATCTGCACTCTTGATGCCTTAGCGTTGTCCATATCCACTTCAATTGTCAAGTAGAAATGTGGAGCACTGAATTTAGAAGCACCCAAATGTTTGGTGATTGCTTTTCGCATGGAAGAGTTTTTCACTTCTTCCTGACTTTCCTCACCAACGGGCAAGTTGATAGGAGCTATCGGGGTAGCGGAAGTTTCCGCTTTTTCAGCAGTTGGAGCCGAAACTTGTGAAGGTTGGAAATTCTCGACATCTCGCTTTACAATTCGACCATGATCTCCTGATCCACTTACTTCTGCTAAGTTAATTCCTTTGTCACTGGCAATTTTCTTTGCCAAAGGCGAGGCTAGAATACGTCCATTTTGAGAAGTAGTTGTTTGTACCGGAGCTTCCTGAACCGCTGGTGCAGCTGTCTGAACCTCAGCTTTTGGAGCGCTTTCAACCGGGCTTGAACCTGAAGAGGCATTTAAAACGGCATTGACATCTGTTCCTTCTGGGCCAATAACGGCCAAAACCTCATCTACAGGAGCTGATTCTCCTTCTTGAATTCCGATGTGCAACAAAGTACCTGAATAGAAGGATTCAAATTCCATGGTAGCCTTATCTGTTTCAATCTCGGCCAAAATATCTCCTTCTTCTACCGTATCTCCCACTTTTTTAAGCCATGTTGCCACAGTACCTTCTTCCATGGTATCGCTCAATCTGGGCATGGCAATGACTTCCACTCCTTCAGGAATATCAGCCGTAGGTGTTGTTTCAGAAGTAGAAGCAACAATAGCTTCCGGAGCACTTTCGGTGGCAGGTGCTTCTGAGGTTGCAGAATCTGCACTACCACTCAACAAACCAGAAATATCTTCACCATCTTCGCCAATAATCGCCAAAAGCGAATCCACTGGAGCTCCATCTCCTTCTTCAATTCCTATATGAAGTAATGTACCTTCATGGAAGGACTCAAATTCCATAGTGGCCTTATCTGTTTCAATCTCGGCCAAAATATCTCCTTCTTCAACCTTGTCTCCCACTTTTTTGAGCCATTTAGCCACGGTACCTTCCTCCATGGTGTCACTCAATCTAGGCATATTGATTACTTCTGCCATCTACTTATAATTTATGTTGTAAAAATGGATAATCTTCTTGTTCGTAAACCGTATCGTATAGTTGTTGAACTGGGGGGAAATCTGATTCTTCAGCAAACTTCTCACATTCCGATACCAAACTTTTTACCCTTTTATCAATCTCCTTGATTTCATCCTCAGATGCATATCCCTTTTCAAAAATCACATCTTTAACCTGAGTGATTGGGTCTATTTTTTTATATTCTTCAACCTCTTCTTTTGTTCGATAATGTTGCGCATCTGACATGGAATGTCCACGGTAACGATAAGTCTTCATCTCTAGGAAAGTAGGCCCTCCTCCAGAGCGAGCCCTTTCTATGGCTTTATCAACTTCTTTGGCAACAATGGTAGGGTCCATACCATCAACAGGACCACAAGGCATTTCATATCCTAGTCCCAGTTTCCATATTTCGGTGGAATATGACGTTCTTGCTACTGAGGTTCCCATAGCGTATCCGTTATTTTCACAGATGAACACTACAGGCAATTGCCAAAGCATTGCCAAGTTGAAAGCTTCATGCAAAGAACCTTGACGAACTGCACCATCACCCATATAACATAGAGTAACATTATCTCTTTTAAAGTATTTATCCGCAAAGGCCAATCCAGCTCCCAGAGGAATCTGTCCTCCGACTATTCCATGTCCACCATAAAATCGGTGTTCTTTGGAAAAAATATGCATAGAACCACCCATACCTTTGGAGGTACCCGTTACTTTTCCAAAAAGCTCAGCCATTACCCTTTTTGGGTCTACCCCCATCCCAATTGGTTGCACATGGTTCCTGTATGCCGTTATCATTCTATCCTTGGTCAAATCCATTGCATGTAATGAGCCCGCCAAAACAGCTTCCTGACCATTATATAGATGTAGAAAACCTCTAACTTTTTGTTGAATATAAACTGCAGCAAGTTTGTCCTCGAACTTTCTCCAGAACAACATGTCTTCGTACCATTTTAGGTAAACCTCTTTGGTGATTTTTTTCATTAACGGTTATATTATATGAAATTCTTCAGTGTTGAAGAACAGCAAAAATACATATATATCTGTTTTGTAAAAACATTTGGTTTAAGAATCGCTCAAAAATGAACTGCTAAATGCCAGTGGTAAAATATCAGCAACGGAATCACACTTATATATTGGTCCTATTTGGCCTCGAAGCAACAATGAAACAGGCGTTTTTTGTTTTTGCTCATACTCAATGATAGATTGCCTGCAATTGCCACATGGACCTGCAGGGGTATCGACCACATAATCCTTTGAAGTTGCACTAATAGCAATGGTTTTGATAGGAATACCAGGATATTTTGCTCCAGCCTGAAATATGGCTACACGTTCTGCACAAAGCCCTGATGGATACGATGAATTCTCCTGATTATTGCCAATGACCGTTTCTCCATTTTCCAACAGGACAGCCGCTCCTACCTTAAAATTTGAATAAGGTGCATAGGCATTCTCCCTAGCTTTTTCCGCATCACTTAACAATTTTTGTTCGTTTCGTGACAGATCTTCTTCATTCTCATAAATGGAAAGCTCAAAACCAATATGTTGTTTCTTCATTCTGATTCTGTGTTAGGTATTGACCAAAAATAAGAAAACCTGTCGATGGACAGGTTTTCTTGTGATTTTATTGTTTTTGTTTAGTCATTCACATACTCCTCACCTAAGTTGAAGGTAAGGGAAAAACGCAATGTATTTTCCAATGGGTTTCTTACCTGCGCTGTGGAGAACAAATACGACAAATCAATTTGAGTAGCTTTGAATTTAAAACCTGCCCCTAATGTCATAAATTGTCTTGCGCCTTTTTCCTCATTTTCATTGAAATATCCTGCCCTAAGCATAAATGCATCCTGATATCTATATTCCGCACCAAGTGCCCAAGTAATCTCTTTAAGTTCTTCCCCAAAGCCATCAGGAGCATCTCCGAAAGATTCAAAAACACCACTTAAAAATCCTATTTGCTGATACTCATCACTATCTTCTGCTGTAATCTGCCCATCTCCAGTAAAATCTCTAGGTGTTGGCACCAATAACTTGTTGAATTCTGTATGGAGTGCTATTACATTATCTTGATCTAGGATAAAATCAAATCCAGCACCAAACTTAAGATTTGTGGGCAAGAAATTTTCCTGACCCCCTTCATCATATTGAATTTTGCCTCCCAGATTGGAAATATTGAATCCCGCTCTCCAACGGCCATCAAAACTGTTATACGCAATCTCCCTTGATCGGAAAAAACCGGAAATGTCTACAGCAAATCCATTTGCAGCTTGGGAATCTTGCGTCCCTTCCTGAAGTCTAAGGTTTGAACTGATAAATCTTCCTCCCACCGCCATTGAAAATGTTTGACTCAATTTTAAAGAGTAGGATACATCAATAGCAAATTCGTTTGGTTTGACCAACGTTCCCTGCTCATCAATAGTTTGTCTTAGTTCTATATCCCCCAGACCAAAATATCTAATACTAAATGCAAAAGCACTGCGATCGTTAATTTTACTAAAATAATTGGCATTTAAGAGGGAGACATCATTAACAATACTTTCCAAGTATGGTGTATAGCTTACCCCTATGCCTGTTTTTTGGTTGGCAAAAGCATACTTGGCTGGATTCCATTGCTGGGAAAAGACATCAACGGATGTAGCCACTCCCATATCTCCCATACCAGATGCTCTAGCGTCAGCGGCAATGTTTAAAAAAGGAACACCTGTTGTTACTCTACGATCTTCCTGCGCACTTGCAAAAGGGGCTATGGCAAGGATCACTACCAATATCAGTAACTTTTTCATTTTAAGCGTTTAGCGTTTAGTAAATATTTAAGGTCTTTACCTTCTAAAGAATCACAATATCTTTAGATGTCTTACATGTAAACGAACTTTTCTATAAATTCTTGTAATCAATACCTCTTTTTTTAACCAAGCCTTAATTACAAGCTGATACCTCTGCTTTATATAAATCAAAATTAGAGCATGAAACAGTTAAAACCTCAACTGAGCCATACTATTTTCAAACCTATGGCGTTTAAATTCTACAGATGTTTGTTGAATGGTTGCAATAATTATTTTCCAGACACAAAATATTATGGTCAAAACATCGTTTTATTGCCATTACAGGTTTTAATAAATCAAATCAAGTTAAAGTAGCTAGGGATGAAACCCTAAGTTTTAAAGTACTCAAGCCCAAATTATGAAAAAACACTTTATAAAAGTTGTACTTTCTTTCGCAGTAGTTGTTGGAGGTTTTTCTAGTTGTAAAAATTCCTCATCTTCTTCTTCCAAAAATGTATCAAGAGCCACAGGATGGAAGATCAATGCAAAAGAAGGTGGTTTTCAATATAATTCAGATTTCAAGGAACAAGTAACTCCTCCTGGAACTGTTTTTATTGAAGGGGGAACATTTACCAAAGGTAAAGTTCAAGATGATATTATGCATGATTGGAACAATACACCCACGCAACAGCATGTGCAATCATTCTATATGGATGAAACTGAGGTGACCAATGTAATGTATTTGGAATATTTGGATTATCTGAAAGCGGTGTATCCACCAGAAAATCCAAACTATAAAAATATTTATAACGGAGCATTGCCTGATACCTTGGTTTGGAGAAACAGATTGGGTTTCAATGAAACTATGACCAATAGTTACTTAAGACACCCTGCATATGCGGAATATCCCGTTGTTGGTGTTAACTGGGTACAAGCCTCACAATATGCGGAGTGGAGAACCGATAGGGTTAATGAAGCCATGTTGGAAAAAGAAGGGTACTTGGCTCAAGATGCAAAATATAAAGTATTGAATGGTGAAATCGGCGGTACTTTTAGTACTGAAGCCTATTTGAACAACCCAGAATCAGTTTATGGGGGTCAAATAGACTCTTTACAAGGAAAACAAAAGCGTGATTCCATTAATACGTTTGCCAAAAGAAGTAGTGGTGTCATTATGCCAGAATACAGACTTCCAACTGAAACAGAATGGGAATATGCAGCTCAGGCACTCATTGGTTCCAGAGAATACAATAACTATAGAGGTAGAAAAAAATATCCATGGGAAGGTGATTATACCAGAAATGGACAGCGTGTAGGTCGTGGTGACCAATTGGCCAACTTTAAGCAAGCTAAAGGTGACTATGGTGGAATTGCCGGATGGTCTGATGATGGAGCCGACATCACTGCTGAAGTAAAATCATACAAGTCAAACGATTTTGGTCTTTATGATATGGCTGGTAATGTATCTGAATGGGTAGCTGATGTTTATCGTCCTATTGTTGATGATGAGATAAGTGATTTTAACTATTACCGAGGAAATATATTCCTTAAAAAAGCTATTGATGAAGATGGTAAGGTAAAAGTTTTACAAGAAGAAGAGATTGTCTATGATACGCTACCAAACGGAAAAATCGTAGCCATGAATTTACCTGGTGAAATTGAAATGGTTGCAGTAAATGAGGAAGAAACTTATTTACGTACCAACTTTTCATCCAGTGATAACAGAGGTTACCGAGATGGTGATGCAGGTTCTTCCAGATTTTTTGAAAGATTTAGTGATGAGAATGACAATAGAAAAATGTACGACTCGCCAAAGCATAAGGTTGAGCGTGATTCTACAGGTAAGATTCTCCGTCAGTATGACACTTCCAACTACAGAACTTCTTTGATTAATGATGAAGTACGTGTTTACAAGGGAGGTTCCTGGAGAGATAGAGCATTTTGGCTAGATCCAGCGCAGCGTAGATACCTACCGCAATACATGGCAACAGATGATGTTGGATTCAGATGTGCGATGTCCAGGGTTGGTTCTAAGTCCAAAACAAAGAACAAAACGGTAAGGCACAAAAAAGCTAAATAGAGCATTCAGAAAGATATTTCATAAAAGCCCTGATTATAAATCAGGGCTTTTTTTTATCTTCGAATTATGACATTGGAAGAACTTCACGCACTGTTTTTACAGTATCCCTCAATTTGCACAGATACACGTAAAATAACGAAAGACTGTATATTCTTTGCATTAAAAGGCCCCAACTTCAATGGTAACAAATTTGCCAAAGCTGCCCTAAAAAAAGGCGCATCGTATGCTGTAGTTGATGAAGAAGATGATTCCACTCCTGACCAGTGTATCTTGGTTGATGATGTTTTGGAAACCCTTCAAAAGCTTGCCACATTCCACCGGAATAAAAATACTGCAAGAGTTATTTCATTGACAGGAAGCAATGGCAAAACCACTACAAAAGAATTAATTAATCACGTTCTTTCACGTAAGTATAAGACCATTGCAACAAAAGGTAATTTAAACAATCATATAGGAGTACCCCTAACCCTATTATCCATAAAACCGGAAACTGAGATAGCCATTGTTGAAATGGGTGCAAACCATCAAGGGGAAATAGCATTTTTAAGTAGTATAGCACAGCCAGATTTTGGATATATCACCAACTTCGGAAAAGCCCATTTAGAAGGCTTTGGAGGTGTTGAGGGCGTAATCAAAGGAAAAAGTGAGCTGTATGATTATCTAATTCCCCATGGCAGACACATTTTTTTAAATGCAGATGACCCTATACAACAGGAAAAATTGGGTTCTTACATTAACAAGTCTGGTTACAGCCAAGAAAATCATCAGTATTATACCATCAATTTTGTGTCTGCAAACCCTTTTGTGGTTCTTGAAATGGAAAATATGAGAATTGAAACACAATTGATAGGCAAGTATAATTTTTCAAATTGCTGTGCTGCAATTCTTATGGGGAAATACTTTAATGTACCCTTACCAGAAATAAAAACTGCAATTGAGAAGTATCAACCCCAAAACAACCGTTCCCAGATAATCACTAAAAATGGGTTTCGTATCATTTTGGATGCTTATAATGCCAATCCAACTAGTATGCAGGCTGCATTAGAGAATTTTGAGCTAATAGAAACAGATAATAAGACACTTATTCTTGGTGACATGTTTGAGCTTGGACAAGATGCCGAAAAAGAACATCAATCAATAGTAAACTTGGCAAGAAACAAAGGGTTTACCCATGCGTTCTTTGTAGGTGAAAACTTCTTCAACACTGAAACTTCATTTAAAAAATTCAAGTCTTTTGACGATTTTAGAAAACATCTTGAAGAAAATCCATTAAAAACCGGAAACCTTTTGATTAAAGGGTCACGAGGTATGGAATTGGAACGCGTCTTGGATTTGTTATAAGGGAAAATGTGGGATATACTGGATTCGAACCAGTGACCTCTGCCCTGTCAAGGCAGCGCTCTAAACCAACTGAGCTAATATCCCATAAAAGGGCTGCAATATCGTAAAATTGTCACCAATCTCCATATTCTGCCGAATTCTTTTGGGTTTCATGCAACGAAATATGCAATAGTTGCTCTTTTTCCAATTTTGGTTTCAAAATATCATAAATGACTTTCACAAAATGTTCTGTAGAAGGTAGTAATCCTTCAAATTCCGGACAATCCGTGTTTAGGTTCTTATGATCGAACCGATCTTCAATTTCTTCTTCAATAAGGGTTCCCAAAACTGCCAAATCCATCACAAAACCTGTATCCGGGTTTACTTCACCTCTTATTCTTACTTCCAAATCAAAATTATGCCCATGATAATTTGGACTATTGCATTTTCCAAAAACCTCTCTATTCTTTTCATCGCTCCATTTGGGATTGTGCAGTCTATGGGCTGCATTAAAATGGGCTTTTCTGCAAATTGTGGCTATCATTTCTATGTATGATTCAAGACAGCAAATTTAAGTGAAATTCTATTTTTAAAATTAATAATTGGATGAAATGAAGCTTAAAAAGGAAAACAGACCTATTTACAATCCCCAATATTAAAACCTTTTTCAATTGGATCGGATGGATTCAAATCTTTACCCAACAATCCTGGGTATTCTGGGGCATATCTAATAACCTGAAACACATTGGATATAGGATCATCCCCTTGTGTTAAAACTTCACCTTGCGACGTTACTGGATTTATATACTTCCATACGGCTTCATCGGCTTCGTTTATTTCAAAAAAAGTGCCAGATGTACCCTCACATATCAATGTATTACCATTTGGTAAGCGTTGTGCACTTGACAATATTCTTGAATAAAATGACGTAGGGTCATTTGGTGCTGTATATGACCATTCTGGTTGTGCGGGAGCGTATGGCTCTCCCAGATTGTATTCATAATTATACGTCCCGGCCATTGTTGGTTCTATAATTTCAACAGAAGAATAGGAAATATCCCTACCGAGACCATTGTTGAAAACGAGTATCTTATTTCCATCTGGAAAATTGCCTGATATCCAATGTGGATTATGCTGACCAAAAAATTGCTGATCTTCCACGCTACCATGTCCATAGGCCGCTGGATTTCCCCATCGGTATAAAAAATCGCCGCCCATTCCACTATTTCCTCCCGAACCGCCTTTGGCCTCTTGGGTAGTGACTGAATGATCTAGAATATATATTTCACTCAATTTTTGCGAACCCACAATAATTTGATCAAGATCAGCATTATAGCTTAGCGCATTAAAATGAAGCCAATCTGCATTACCCTCGGCGGTACCTAAAAAATTAATGTCCAACAGTTGGGGATTATCCGCAACAACTCCAAAATTATCCTTGGTATCATCAAAATTCTGCACAAAATGGTTCCATGCACTCCATTCCCAAACAATGGTACCATCATTATTGCCCAATGGTTCTATTTCCAATATGGTTTCGTTGTAAAGTACTCCTTCTGAAAGATTCTCAGGGTTCCTTCCCGCTTTCAATGCTTCTGACTCGTTCATCACTTGGACGGCCAAAATTAAAATATTCCCATTTGGCAATGGATACAGTCCATGATGTTGGCTATACGAAGGACTGGAATAGGTATATTGCCAAGTCAAATTTCCATCCCAATCAAACTTTTCTATGATTCCCCCGATCCCACCATAAGGCAAATCTGGGTTATCAATTTTTCCTGAACGTAGTAAGGAACCATCTTCCAACAAATGAAAAGCGCCTCCTCTATCGTACTCACTTATCCATTTATTTACAACCTGTCCGCAATTATCTATAAGGTATGTAGTTTTATGGATAGTAAATAAAGTATATCCTTTATAGGAATCTGTTTTATTTAAAAGTACTCCGATTGTATTCTCTAAAGGAATTCCAACAAAATCCTCATCAGAATTTGGTTCTTCCGAAATAGGTGGGTTTATCCCATTATCTCCTGAGCAGCCAAAAAAAATAAAGCTACTTACTAATAAGGTTACATATAGATGATTCCTTTTCACAGCAAAAAAAGTTAAAAAAAAAGCAGCTTTTTGCTATGCAAAAAGCTGCTTAAATAAGATTAACATTTATTGCGTTACTGAAGTGAACAATTCCGGCCAATCTTCTCCTCCTTCACGAGTAAGTATAACATCTCCTGAATCTCCATAATTATTGACCCATGATATTGAAAGCTCAGGTCCATTAACGCCAGTAATTTCCCAAGTATAAGCCAATCCATACTGGTCCAATCCTCCTGAGATAATTAAATTACAAACATCACTAAAAGTGGCACCTCCACTAGTTGCGGGGGTATCACTCCAACATGAAGTTCCATATTGTCCAAAACCAAGATCTGAAGTCAAGTAAACACCTCCGCCTTGATCGGTCCATGTTACCGTTCCTGTAGTCTCACCAGTTGGACATGGAGTTGCTGAGTTAATTGCTTGAAAATTGGTAGAAACATAAGAATGCGTTCCTCCTAAACTTGATGCGCATACCACCGGATAATTTACAACAGAATTAAAAAGAACCGTTGTTTGGATATTAGTACCTGTATTACTTGTTCCATCTTCATTTACAATATCTAAAACCCTTCCATCGTCCATTATAAATTGGGTTGTCAGGGTGAGAATATCTCCTAATTCAAAGTCCGTATTGCTAGTTATTTCCGGAAAAGCTGAAATAATATCAGTCACGGACAATGAGAAATCCTGTGGTAAAGTGATATTCTCTTCCAGCACCGCATAGTATACATTACCGGAGAAGGAGGTGTAAACCCCAATTAAATTGGCAGAAGCTGGGTCTCCCTGAGCAACTGAAGCATTGAATTGAATGGTAACATTTTCTCCGTTGGTCACGTCAACCAAATCTATAAAAGCCGGGCTTGTAGCAGAGTTGACCATATTAGGTACAGCTCCGTCTTCCAACCCTAACTGGGAAGTTCCTCCATCATCTTCACATGAAAAGCCGAAGACCATCATGGATATTATCAGTAAAACAATTTTATTTTTTTTCATGATTTTTTATTTTGATTAGTTATCCCAAAAAATTGAATATGTTCCAGGATCTTTCTGTGCTGGAGCATTCTGATTTAGATTCAGCTCGGGCTGTGGCCAGAAAAAGGATAACTGAAAAGGATTGTTCAAAACAGTAAGGTTATCCAATAGTGGGAATCCATCCCCATTATCCAACTGATATTCTGGGTTTTGAGATCCAGATGGGTCTGCCAAAATAGGATATCCCGTCCTTCTATAATCAGTATATTGATCCATTGGGTCAGCAAAAGTTGCTACCCATTTTTGGGTCATTATTATTTCTAACTTTTTAGCATCAGAAGCAGCATCATATTCTGCAATAATTGCATCCATAAAATCACTGGCCTCTGTTGATCCGGATAATATTGGAACTGTTTGTGTTGTTCCTGTACCTGCAACAACTTCGTCTACCTTAGCAAAACTTGCCTCCATGGCTTCTCTCAGTTTTACCCCAGCATCTCCCGGTAGTGCACCGTCTAAAATAAGTTCTGCCTGTATGTACAAAAACTCGTCATACGTAAGGATCCTTCTTGGAGCTACCCCTGTTCCACTAGCAATGGTTCTGGCAAAACCTTGTCCATCATCATAACGCCCCCCGCAAGGGAATATCCCTGGAAAAGTAGCATCATTTTGCACTGCTCCATCCCTATCTGGTCCAATACTACCGAAACGGATACTAAAAAATCCTGTTGAAGCATCCCAGTAATCTGCATTTGGATCACCTGTAACCGCGTCTCCTTGATCTTGTGGGAACTGCCCAGGCACCAATTGATTTACAAAATAATAGGACAACCTTGGGTCTGGGTTACCTGTATGTATATTTGGATTAACTCCTCTAAGTATTTCATAGAACCAAGGACTTCCGTAATAGGTAACTTGGGCTCCGCCGTATGCTGAAATAAAAAGTTGATTACGCTCATCTGTAGGAGCTTGATTTGCAGTGTGATTAAATTGAAAGTCATCTGCACTGGATGTAAGAAAGTTATCATCAGCAACTAATGCATTAAAATCCGCCTGATCAAACAAAGTAGTAGTCCTAACCTGGTTGTATAGTTTAAACTTGAGCGTGTTGGCAAACTTTACCCAATTGGCAGTTGCACCTCCATAAAACAAGTCATCCCCAGCCGGGAAATTATTTCCTGCTCCACTGGCTACATTGGCTTTTCCTTCATCAATCAAATCAAAAACTGCTTGATAAACGGCTTCTTGGCCATCAAAAACCGGACTTACGATTCCTTGTTCCAGAAGTGTTGCCTCAGACAAAGGAATATCACCCCAAAGATCAACCGCTACGGAAACCATATAGGCTTTAAGTATTTGAGCTATTCCAATGTAAACATTATCACCACTTTCGGCTGATTGGGAAATCAAAGTTTCAATATCAGTAAGGGTCAAATAAAAGTTGTCCCAATCGTTGTTTAAATTGATATTGTCCGCTTTTGTCCCATATTGATCTTGCTCTTCCCTTGCAGTAAATTGGTGTGTGTATACCTGTAGCATATCACCAGACCAAAAATTAAAGTCGGCCATGCTTGCAACTCCCACATGTATATTTGGTAAGAGTTGGTTCTGTGGAGCTACTGTTGGAGAATCGTTATCTACGTCTACATCCAGATAATCCTCACATCCAATGAATGCGAATACCAAAAATATCCCTATAAAATAGTGCCTAAGGATTCTTTTATATATTATATTTTTCATGCTTCTTTTTTAAAACGTTAAATTAAGTTTGAACCCATATCGTTTGGAAGTAGGCGCTGCAGAAATCTCTACACCCTGTAATCTTGTGTTACCAAAACTGGTAACTTCCGGGTCAAAATTGGTGTACTTTGGAAAATTGGGAGCAAAATACCATAGGTTATTTCCCAATAAACTAAAACTCATTCTTCCAAAGGGTGTTTTATCCAACCATTTTGTGGGTAAATCATAGGTAAGGCTCAACTCTCGTAAACGATAAACTGTTCCATCATATACAGATCCCTCATCAACCGTATTAATCCCAAAAGTATTACCCCCCGCTGGCGAGAAATACAATTCATTCATATCAATCTGTGTTGTATTCGGAATCTGATTGCCATTTTGATCCAGGATAGGATTACCAGCATTGTCGCCATAAAACCCAGGGATAATAAATGTACGTTCCCTATCTTCTGTATCTTTTGTTACCCCACGTCCTAGTAAGGCATCTAGACTAGTAGATTTTATGTCCCCTCCTTCTCTCCAGTCAAACTGAGCACGTAAGCTCAATGTTTTATATTTAAACGTATTTATGAATCCAATTCTAAAATCTGGCGTAGGGTCTCCTATAACACCGTTCTCCAAATCTTGAACAATTCCGCCACCCGCTTGATTAATAAGGTAATTTCCATCCGCATCTCTTGCAAAACGGGTTCCATAGAAAACACCAAATGGTTCACCAACAATTGCATGCGAAACTTCATTTGCATTAAACTGTATCCGCTCCAAACCTTCGACGAGTTCCTTTACCTCATTAACATTTTTTGTAAATGTGGTATACATGTCCCATTTAAAGTTCAATGTTTGTATAGGAACTATGTTCAAACCAATTTCAACACCTGTATTCTCCATTTCACCAATGTTTGTGTTGAAAGTATCAAAGCCACTGGTTGAAGGAACACTTACAGGTGAAATCAAATCTGTAGTAATTTTTTTATACCAGCTAAAGTCTACAACCGCCCTTCTATTGAAAAACTCTAAATCTGCACCAATTTCAAGTTCATCTGTAAACTCTGGTGTAATTTGTTGATCTCCTAAAGCGGTTCTGTTTCCTATTACCGGATTTCCGTTAAATGCATTACCAACAGCAAAGGTTCTATTCAAAAATTCAGCTGGAGCATCTCTACCTACCGATGCATATCCTGCTCTTAATTTAGCAAATGTCAGAACCTTACTATTAATATTGAAGGCATCAGTTGGAATAAAAGATAAACTTACTGAAGGATAAAAATAGGATCTGTTATCCTTTGGCAAAGTAGAACTCCAATCGTTTCTACCGGTTGCATTTAAAAACAGATAATCCTTATAGGATAAACTAATATCTCCAAATACACCAACATTCCTATTTCTAGCATAACCAATTCCATTGGTTGGTGTAGGCTGTACCAAGGCAACATTTAAGTTGTTTTCTATGGTGAATATACCTGGTGAAATAAAGGTGTTCGCTATTATTGCATTACGCTGTTGGGTATTCTGCAGTACATTGTTACCCAATATTACCGCCAAACCTAAATCTTCTGTAAGCTCATAATCAAAATTGAACAACAATGTTGATTCCAGGGCCTCATTTAAGAAATTATCGGTAGTTATACCCCCAAGGCCATTGTTTGCTCTAGAGCCAATATCCCTGATTTCCTTTCTACTAAGATCATACTTGTTTAATCCTACACGGTAAGATGCCGAAATATTATCATTAAATGTATAGGCAAAATTAACGTTAACAACTGTTCGGTTTGTAGACGTAATTATTTGATCATGTTTCCAAGACCAAAGGGGATGATCCCATCCGTTATTTGGAGTCAACGACCCACCTGTTACAGGATCTTCAAAGGGTAAATCCGTATTCCAAGCTCTTCCCAGCCACAATGTTCTAGCAAATGAAGAAGCTGATCCAGCAAATTGGTTTTCACCAAAGAAACCACCAACTTGTCCTGTTTCTGAATAGCTCAAAGATCCGCCAACCCTAAGGTTGTTGGCAAGCTTAAAATTACCCCCCGCAGAAACCGAAGTTCTACTAAAAGTATTATATGGAATATATCCTTGTTGATCTAGATCAGAAATGGTAACATTGAAACTACCATCCTCTCCTCCATATGAGAAGTTGACAGAATTATCATATACAACCCCTGTTCTAAATAAGTTCTCTACATTGTTCGGTTGAGCAACATAAGGTTGAGTCGGACCAAGCTCTGGAAACGCATTTAATAAATTGGGCCATGTGGGTATAGTTTCCAATGAGTCAAATCTAGGACCCCATGAACCGTTTGCATTCAAATAGCTGAAATTAACCCCATTACCATAGGTATTCTGGTACTCAGGTAGATTTGCAATTTCTTCAAAATAAACACCAGAATTGACAGACACACTTAATTTGTTATTTCCTGAAGCACCTCTAGCTGAACCAGATTTGGTAGTTATAACAATAACCCCATTTGTGGCTCTTGAACCATATAATGCAGCTGCAGCTGTACTCTTCAATACGTTGACAGATGCAATGTCATTTGGATCTAGCGTAGATATTCCAGACTCATAACCTCCCCCACCAGTAGATTGACTGCTGGCAGTTGTTGTGTTTAAATCTGCTGTAGTGGCCTGTGTATTGTCATATGCTATACCATCTACAATAAATAAAGGCTGACTAGCGCCACCTATCGTTGTTGCACCCCTAATATTAATCTGATTGGATGCTCCTGCAACCCCAGTCGACAAATTAATGTTTACACCTGGAACCTTACCTGTTAGGGAGCGAAGCAAATCTGGTTCGGAATTTTCAACAATATCCTCAGTTTCTACCTTGTTGACTGCATATCCCAATTGCTTAGGATTCCTTTGAATTCCAAAGGCGGTAACCACTACTTCTTCCAATGCTTGTGCATCTTCTTCCATTTGAATGTTAACAACATTCTGTGCCCCAACCAAGCGCTTAGTGGTTTTCTGTCCGAGATATGTATAGACTAGTGTTTCGCCAACATTGGCGGTAATGGCATAATTGCCATCAAAATCGGATTGGGTACCGTTTGAAGTACCCTCCACAATAATATTGACCCCCGGAAGTGGTATCCCTGTTTGATCAATAATTGTTCCTGTGATTGTTTTCTCTTGAGACCATAGACATGTTATTGATAATAACATAAACATGAGAGTCCCAAATAGCTTCTTTACTTTCATAGAGTTAAAAGTTTTGTTAGTAATTAATGAGTCAGCGCAACTGAGAAAGGCAGGCGGGAGAAGTGGTTTGATAGCTAATTCAAATAACTCCCTGGTTACGAAAACAAAACCTAATGGAAAGTCTCTAATAAAATAAGGAAGTAAAGCCTCTCACCGCCTTACCTTTACAATTGCAATTACAAAACAACCGTATGGGGAATAAAAACCAGTACTTCTAAAACGGGATGGACATCAAAAAATAGTACCCCCAACGGGAAGTACTGTTTTTAACACTTCTTAGACCACGTGTGACTATTAAAAGGTTTGTTAAAAATTAACAAAGAGAAAATGCTATGGATATACCAATAAGGAACCATTGTTGGAGAAGTAATTTTATAAAACCTCTAGAATAACCTATATATCTTTTAATAAAGGAAGAGTAACTTTCTTAAGAAGCATAAATGGCCAAATTGCGAAAATCATTTGGGCTCAATCCAGTCTCTTTTTTGAAAGCACTATAAAAACTGGTCTTACTACTATAGCCCACTTCGTACATTATTGCCTTTACACTGAGAAAGGGTTGGGATAAAAGTAGATCCTTTGCTTCCCTAATTCTGTAGTAACTTAATAGGGAGTAGAAATTTTTTGACAGGTACTCGTTTATCACTTGGGAAATTTTGTATCTGTCACTACATATATGCCTGGAGAGGTCATTAAGCCCTATATCATTATTCTTATAAAGCTTATCCTGCTCAAAGGCAGTCTTAATTTTTTCTTTTATTTCAGCTGCTTCTTGTAATGTGAGTCCTGACTTAACATACTTTGTCTCCAAAACATTCTCATATTGCCTTGGTTGATGACTGTTTGCAGAGAAAAAGTGTCGAATAAGTTTTCTCATAATAGTTGATTAATTGATGATATACATAATTAACACTATTAATCCGGCACGGAGGTCTTCCCGATAAGGATTTACGTAAACTATCATCGGGAAACTTTACTCTATATTAAAAATACAAATGGAAGAACTAAGATCCTTTAAACGGAACTAGGTGATAAAACAAGTATTTTCAACAAATCACTACTTAATCCTTGTACAATAGGGATGAATACAATGTATCTTAAAAACTAGAAAACCACCTATAAATAGGTGGTTTTCTAGTGGTGGGCGCTGAGGGATTCGAACCCCCGACCCCCTCGGTGTAAACGAGGTGCTCTAAACCAACTGAGCTAAGCGCCCCATTTTATTTTTCCAAATGGGAGTGCAAATATAGCACCATTTTTTATTACCAAAAAGAAAAAACGAAAAATATCTAAACTACTTCTGCAACCACAAATGTACTGCCCCCAACATAAATAAAATCATCTCTTTCTGCACTATTCTTTGCACTCTTTAATCCAATTTTTACGGACTGGTAAGCCTTTCCTGTAAGCCCAAACCTAAATGCTCTATCCTTTAGTTCCATAACATCCAATCCCCTTGGTACATTTGGTTGAACAAAATAATAAATCGCATCTGTAGGAAAAAGACAGAGAATATCTTCCAAGTCCTTATCATTTACAAACCCCAGTACAAAATGTACTTTTGAAGCTTTATAATTTGCAATTTGTTTCAAAATCAAATCAAGTCCCTCTCTATTATGTGCCGTATCACAAATAATTGTTGGGTTGTTTCCCAAAACCTGCCATCTTCCTAAAATTCCAGTATTTACAACGCACTTTTTAAGTCCGCTTCTTATATGTTCTTCTTTTACACTGAATCCCTTTAATTCCTTTATCAAAGCAACAACTCCCCTACAATTTTTCTTCTGATAATTTCCCAGAAGGTCAGTTTTATATTCTTTAAGTGAAAGCTCCTCTGCAAAAACTATTTTTGATCTTTTCTGACCAGCTATCAACTTAAAGATTCCCTCAGTTTCTGGTTGTTTTTCACTAATTACTACCGAGATTCCTCTTTTTATGATTCCCGCTTTTTCCAAAGCAATCTTTTCCAACGTATTCCCTAAAATTTGCGTATGATCTAATCCTATATTGGTAATTAACGATGCCTCAGGTGTAATAATGTTTGTTGAGTCCAATCGTCCGCCCAATCCAACTTCAACAATTGCAATATCCACTTTCTCATCGGCAAAGTATCGAAAAGCCATACCTACGGTCATTTCAAAAAATGATAGCTTATTCCATTCGAAAAAGGTTTTATGCGTTTCCACAAAATCCTTTACATATTTCTTACCAATAGATTTTCCGTTGATTTTAATTCGTTCCCTAAAATCCTTTAAATGCGGGGAAGTATATAAGCCAACTTTATATCCCGCCTCTTGTAGAATAGAGGCAAGCATGTGACTACTGGACCCTTTCCCATTGGTGCCAGCAACGTGAATACTTTTAAATTGATTGTGGGGATTCTCAAGAACCGCGGAAAAGTTCAAAATATTATCCAACTTATCCTTATATGCTGAAGTTCCTTTTTGCTGGTACATTGGAAGCTGTTGAAACATCCAATCCAAGGTTTCTTTATAAGTCATTGAATTTATTGACCAAGCTTAAAGTTAACAACAACAAAACCAATTTGTTGTGACGGTGCGTTGGAATCCAAGTTCCATTTATGCAGAAAGGCTGTCTTCTTTGCCGGTTCTAGCAAACAAGGTGCATTGTTGGTGGTTCCCTTTACGCCGGGAGTTGCCTTTATAACCTTTCCATTTCTATCTACAACTATGCGCACAACGACACGGCCATCTTCATTACATTCCTGTTGAACTTTTCCCTTCGCTACCAAAGAGCGTCCGTTCAACCCATATCCACCTGTTCCGCTTCCACTGCCAGGGCTTCCATAATAACTTGTAGCATAAGGGTTACCATCTGGATTTCCTTTGTCCCCTGCCTGGTTATCATCTCCCTCACTTCCAGTTGTTTTCCCGTCAGATTTTCCAATCCCTCCTATTAAAGCATCAAGGCTCTTTTTCTTGGATTCTTGCTCCTGTCTTTTACGTTCTTCAGCCTGCTTTTTTTCTAGAGCAACACGCTCCGCTTCGGCCTGTGCTTTCTTTGCAGCCTCATCCGCTTTACGTTTGGCTTCTTTTTGTTGATTTATTCTGATTGTCTCTTCATTCTCGGAAGTCAAAACCTTTTCCACAGGTGCATCAGGTAAAGTCTCTTTTGGCTGTACTTGTTCTTGAACCTCTTCTACAGGTTTTGCAACCTCTCTTTTAGGCTCAGAGCGTACTTTCTCTTTTGGTTGCACTTTGCCACTTCCAAAATCCATGGTGCCAAAATTTATGGCTATCCCATTCTCAATTGGAGGGTCCATATAAGTAAGCCCTATATAAAAAAGTAGGAGCAATAACACGCTCAACAGAAGTGAAGTTAGCGTGAATGATTTTTTCTTGTGTCTCGTATCTAAAAATGACATTATTTTGGCCGCACTGCCAAGATAACCTTATAACTATTCCTATTGGCAATATCCATAACGTTTACAGCCTCTTTAATGGCAACGCTTTCTTCTGCCCTTAGAATGACCGTAGGCTTTTCTTGACCTTCAAGTGCCTTTTTTAATTCAATTTCAATGTATTCCTCGTTTATCTGTTCATTGTTCACAAAATACTCCAGGTTCTTGTTTATGGTAACCGAAACATTCTGTGTATTGGTGGATTTTCCCTTGGCTTTCGGCAACAGCAAATCCAGAGCATTGGGAGCGTTTGAAGTCAGCATAAAAAATACCAACAACAGAAACACAATATCCGTCATTGATGACATGCTAAATTCTGGGCTTACCTTATTTCTTCCTTTTAGTTTCATCTTGAAATTCTAAATAGGTTCATTCAATAAATCCAAAAACTCAACCGCATTGGCCTCCATTTTATGCACCACTTTATCAGTTCTGTTCACCAAGTGATTATATCCTATATAGGCGATAATACCTACTACCAAACCTGCAACCGTAGTGGTCATGGCTGTATAAATACCTGATGCCAATGAACCCATTTCCGCTTGCCCACCACTACTTGCCATTTCATGAAATGCCAAAATCATACCAATTACGGTTCCTAAGAACCCTATCATGGGCGCAGCACCTGCAACAGTAGCCAAAACACTAACATTTTTTTCGAGCTTGTACACTTCGAGTGTGCCTGCATTTTCAATAGCAGTATTAATGTCATCCAAAGGTTTTCCAATTCTGGACACCCCTTTTTCCGTTAATCTGGCAACAGGTGAGTCTGTTTGTGCACATAGAAGTTTTGCAGCTTCCAACTTACCGTTCATGACATGGTCACGAATCTGGTTCATAAAGTTTTTGTCAATTTTTGAAGCTGCTTTAATAGCAAAAATACGCTCAAAATAGATGTAGAGCGCTACAAAAAGAAGCACAAAAAGTACCGTAATAATTATTATACTTCCTGTTCCTCCATTAACAATTAAGTCAATAACAGAAAGGGTTTTTTCTTCTGAAATAGATGCACCCATCTCAGCCCCTTCTTCCAAATCTTGAAAAGTAATCATATAAAATCCCCAATTTAAGTTGCAATAATAACGGAGATTTTTGAGCTAAAGTATTTTTCTAAAAGAAATATCGCATTACAACAAAGCAAATGGCTCCTGCGAGAAATCCAAGGGCAGCAAGCCAAGCAATTTTCTTAAGATACCAGAAAAAGTCTATTTTTTCCATTCCCATGGCAACAACTCCAGCTGCAGAACCAATAATAAGCATACTTCCTCCAGTTCCAGCTGAATAGGCAATAAAATGCCATAATGGATCGTCTAAAGGCTCTGAGAACATTCCCAAACTTGCAGCTACCAAAGGTACATTGTCTATTACAGCTGAACCAACTCCAAGGATAATAACCACCAAATCCGAAATTTCGGTTCCAGGAAGTTCGGTACCCAATAATCCAATTCCTTGTTTTAATCCTTCTGCAAAATTGAATAATAATCCTAAGGACTCCAAAGCAGCCACGGCCATTAAAATTCCCAAGAAAAATAGAATACTTGGCAACTCAATTTTTGTCAGTGCACTGTGAACAGGGCTGTGGTGCGATTCTGCATCGCTCTCTATATCGACAGATGAAATTGCTATTTTGGAATTACTATATATCTCAGCAAAGGTAGCAACTACAGCCAAGGACAACATCATACCTACATAAGGTGGCAAATGGGTCACTGTTTTGAATATGGGCACAAAAACAATAGCTGCCAAACCTAAATACAACATTGTGGCTCCAAATTTTGTTTTTGTCGACTCCCCTTCTTCAACGTCGATATTCCCTTTGAATGCCGGTAAAAAAGATGCAATAAATGTTGGCACAAGCATACATATTAATGATGGCAACAATAAATAACCAATTAACTTACCTGTAGATACTTTATTACCTATCCATAGCATTGTTGTGGTAACATCCCCAATTGGAGACCATGCTCCTCCAGCATTGGCTGCAATAATAATTAGACCTGCATACCACAATCTATCATTTCTCTCCCTAACTATTTTCTGAAGGATAGATATCAATACAATAGTTGCGGTAAGGTTATCGATAATGGCGGAAAGAATGAACGCCAAAAAAGCAAAAATCCAAAGTATCCTCCTTTTGCTTCTAGTTTTTACAAAGGATTTAATAGTAGCAAAACCATCAAAATAATCAATAATCTCAACAATGGTCATTGCTCCCAAAAGAAATACCAAAATTTCTGAGGTCTTTCCCAAATGATGTAGCAATGTTTCTTCAAGCACATGCATTTTGTCTTCATGCCCCAGAGCAGAAAAACCTTCCATTAAAGCATGTTTTCCGGAATCGAACCAAGTAGTGAATCCATCAATCCCAAATGCCATCATAGCCCAAAGAGTTGCCATCATAGCCAATGCAGGAATCAGCTTATCTATCTTTAAGTTATGTTCTAAGGTAATTGCGAGGTATCCAATAACAAATATGGCAATGAGAATGGTTTCCATGTTCAGTTGGTTTATTTAGTTTTATGCGTTTTCAAAGAAATAATCTATTACGCTAAAGATATTCAAAATGAGTTTTCCCACATAATCTTAGTCATAGAAAAATAATTAAAAATTAGTATTGGCTCTTCTCTCAAATCCATAAATTAACTTTAAACTATTCTCATTTATTTCAGTCATTCGTTCATAATCAATCATCTAAAAGCTATATTTGCATACTGTTTTTATTTATTTCTCAATTTTATGGATTTCACGCTATCAGAAGAACAATTAATGATCAAGCAAGCGGCAAAAGATTTTGCCCAGAATGAGTTGTTACCAGGTGTAATAGAAAGAGATGATGCCCAAAAATTCCCAACAGAACTTCTAAATAAAATGGGGGAGTTAGGGTTTATGGGAATGATGGTAGATGAAAAATATGGCGGTAGCGGATTAGATACACTTTCCTATGTCTTGGCCATGGAGGAATTGTCAAAAATTGATGCTTCCGCTTCTGTAATGGTATCTGTAAATAATTCTTTGGTTTGTTGGGGATTGGAAACTTATGGAACCGAAGCACAAAAGCAAAAATATCTGACCCGTTTGTCCACAGGTGAAATTATAGGCGCCTTCTGTCTTTCAGAACCGGAAGCTGGAAGTGATGCCACATCTCAAAAAACTACAGCAATCGATAATGGAGACCACTATATCTTGAATGGTACCAAAAATTGGATAACAAATGGCAGTGCAGCAGAATTCTATTTGGTAGTGGCTCAAACTGATGTTGAAAAGGGGCATAAGGGCATTAATGTACTCATTGTAGAAAAGGGAGCAGAGGGATTTGAAATAGGTCCTAAAGAAAATAAATTGGGCATTAGAGGCAGCGATACCCACTCCTTATTATTTAATGATGTTAAAGTTCCTAAGGAAAATCGTGTTGGGGAAGATGGTTTTGGATTCAAGTTCGCCATGAAAACCCTTGCTGGTGGCAGAATCGGTATTGCCGCACAGGCATTGGGAATAGCTGCGGGTGCATATGAATTGGCCAAAAAATATTCAAAAGAACGTAAAGCCTTTGGTACGGAAATAGCAAATCATCAAGCTATTGCATTTAAGCTTGCTGATATGCATACCAAAATTCAAGCGGCACGCCATCTGGTCTATCAAGCTGCTTGTGACAAAGATAATGGAGACGATTATACACTTTCTGGCGCAATGGCTAAACTTTATGCCTCGGAAGTTGCCATGGAGACCGCCGTGGAAGCAGTTCAAATACATGGTGGCAATGGTTTTGTGAAAGATTACCATGTGGAAAGATTTATGAGGGATGCTAAAATTACACAGATATACGAGGGAACTTCTGAGATTCAAAAGATTGTAATCTCCAGAAGCATATTAAAAAGCTAGAACACTTTAATTTAGCAATTCCAACACCCCGGTCATTTAATCAGGGTTTCGAACGAATAGTAACGTATTTTTTATCTCTACCGTTGCTTTTTGAGTGCATTCAAATAAAATTTGATAATTTATTTCTGATTACCCCTAAATAAATGAGGGTATCCATAACTCCCTATCCTAATTTTATGGTAATCATAATTTAGCATTGTATAAATTCTGTTTCTGAACATTTTTTAACGAATTAATACAAACGTTGATGAATTAATTGACATTATTTAAAAACCTTGTTGTTTATTCATTCAAAATGATATTTTTGAATAAATACCATACTAATGAGGCTAGAAAAACAGGGTTTATACCTACCGGAATTTGAGCATGACAACTGTGGCGCAGGGTTTATCTGTAGTTTGAAAGGAAGGAAGTCCAATGATATTATTCATAAAGCACTTGAGATTTTAGATAAGCTGGAACACAGAGGTGCCGTAAGTTCTGATGGGAAAACTGGTGACGGAGCAGGAATTTTAATAGATATTCCGCATGATTTCTTTTCAGAAGTATGCAAATTTACTTTACCCAAACCCGGCGATTATGCCGTTAGCAATGTTTTTTTACCGCAAAAGGGAAATCAAAGGGATTTTTGCATTGCAACCCTTGAGGAAAATATAAAAAATCAAGGCCTGCAACTATTGGGATGGCGTGATGTTCCCGTGAATAGGTCGGTTCCCGGAAGGATTGCTGCAGAAACTGAGCCTTTCGTTAAACAAGTTTTCATCGGGAAAGGCGATGCTTTGGATACGTTTCAGTTCAACCTTAAGCTTTTCATAGCAAGAAAGATAACCGAACATACAATTATTGAGAGCAAACTTTCTCAAAGTCAGTTCTTTTACTTACCAAGTCTGTCCACTAAAATTATCATCTTTAAAGGACTTCTGGTTCCTCATGATATAAGTAGGTACTATGAAGACCTTCTAGACCCTAGAGTGGTCACTCGTTTGGCTTTGGTACATCAACGTTTTTCAACCAATACATTTCCAACTTGGGATTTGGCACAACCTTTCCGTTACATGTGCCATAATGGAGAAATAAATACACTAAGAGGAAATGTAGCACGCATGAAATCGCGTGAAGAATTACTACAAAGTGATTGGTTTGGCGAAGACATTAAAAAAATTCTTCCAATTGTACTGCCAAGAAAATCAGATTCTGCAAGTATGGATATGGTTGTGGAGTTATTACTGATGACAGGTCGTTCTCTCCCAGAAGTGATGATGATGTTGGTTCCAGAAGCTTGGGAAAAAAATACTGAAATGTCCGAATCAAAAAGGGCTTTTTATGAATATAATTCTTGCGTAATGGAGCCTTGGGATGGTCCTGCATCAATTCCATTTACAGACGGCAATTACATCGGAGCGGTTCTGGATAGAAACGGACTCCGTCCATCTAGATATTCCGTTACCAAAAAGGGATATGTTATCATGTCATCAGAAACCGGGGTCGTTGAGCTTGAACCGGAGGACATTGAATTCCATGGACGTCTGGAGCCTGGAAAAATGTTCTTGGTGAACATGGAAGAAGGCAGAATTATTAATGACGAGGAAGTCAAAGAAGCCATTGCCAAAAAGCATCCCTATAAAAAATGGTTGAAAAATAACTTGGTCCACTTAAAGGACATCCCGTATAATGATTGCCCTGTCTTTTTTGGTGAATTTCCTTTAGAGACCAGAAGAGCAGCTTTTGGCTATACACGTGAAGACATAAATACCATTATTCTTCCCATGGCTAAAAGTGGTAAGGAACCCATCGGTTCTATGGGTTCAGACACACCCATAGCCGTTTTATCTGAGCGGCCACAGCTGATTTACAACTATTTCAAGCAATTGTTTGCCCAGGTCACCAATCCACCTTTAGATGGTATTCGTGAAGAATTGATTACAGATATTAGTTTAACACTGGGTAGCGATCAAAATATTTTTGAAATATCAGAACTCCATTGTAGAAAACTGAAAATTCAGAATCCCGTAATCTCAAAAGAAGATCTGGATAAAATAAAAAACTACGATGCCAGTCCGGATTATAAAGTTGTCGCTATTTCCACACTTTATGAAATTTCACGCGGGCATAATGGATTGGAGGAAGCTTTAGATTCTATTTTAGATCAAGCTTCGGCAGCTATTGATGAAGGGGCCAACATTATTATTCTATCAGATAGGATGATTAGTACAGAAATGGCCGCAATACCCGCTTTATTGGCATGTTCTTATGTAAATAGCGGACTCGCTAGGTTGGGCAAACGCTCCAATTTGAGTATAATTATTGAATCCGCAGAACCTAGGGAAGTGCATCATTTTGCCCTGTTATTCGGTTTTGGGGCAAGTGCGATCAATCCTTATTTAGTAAATGAAATTATTGGTGAGCAAATTAAAGAAAATGACATTACAGAATACACTTTTGATGAGGCCATAAAAAATTACAACAAGGCCATTGGAAAAGGCATATTGAAAGTGATGAATAAAATTGGGATTTCAACCTTAAATTCTTACCGAGGTTCACAATTGTTCGAATGCATTGGAATAAATACCAAAGTAGTAGACAAATATTTCCCCAATACACCAACCCGTATTCAAGGAATAGGTTTGTATGAAATTGAAAAGGAGATAGCTAAACGTCACCAAAAAGCATTTAAAAGTCAAGTATTGGCTGCCAATCTTGATATTGAAATTGGCGGAGAATACCGTTGGAGGAGAGATGGTGAAAAACATATGTTCAATCCATTAAGTATTGCAAAACTTCAAAAATCCGTACGAAATAACGAGCCAGACACGTATAAGGAGTATGCCAAATTGGTCAATGAACAGTCTAAAAACCTCATGACCATTCGTGGGCTGTTTGAGTTTTCAAACTACGACCCTATTCCAATTGAAGAAGTAGAACCATGGACTGAAATCGTAAAAAGATTCAAGACCGGTGCCATGTCCTACGGAAGTATAAGTAAGGAGGCTCATGAAAATCTTGCGATTGCAATGAACCGAATCGGAGGAAAAAGTAATTCCGGCGAGGGTGGAGAAGATGCTACGCGTTTTTACAAAAACAAAACTGGAGATTGGAAAAACAGTGCAATCAAACAAGTAGCTTCAGGTAGATTTGGAGTCACTTCGGATTACCTAACCAATGCAAAGGAAATCCAAATAAAAATGGCCCAAGGGGCTAAACCTGGTGAAGGTGGACAATTACCTGGACCAAAAGTGAATCCTGCCATTGCCAAAACGCGGAATTCAACCCCTTATGTTGGTTTAATATCACCGCCACCGCATCATGATATTTATTCTATTGAGGATTTGTCACAATTGATTTACGACCTAAAGTCAGCAAATAGAGACGCCAGAGTCAATGTGAAACTGGTATCCGAAGTTGGTGTAGGTACTGTTGCCGCAGGGGTTTCCAAAGCAAAGGCAGATGTTGTTTTGATATCTGGATTTGATGGAGGTACTGGAGCATCACCTTTAACATCATTAAAACATGCAGGACTCCCATGGGAACTCGGTATTGCAGAAGCTCAGCAAACGTTGGTCTTAAATGACCTAAGAAATAGAATAGTCCTTGAGTGTGATGGACAGTTAAAAACAGGAAGGGATGTAGCTATAGCCTGTCTATTAGGTGCTGAAGAATTTGGCTTTGCCACCGCACCCTTGGTTGCATCCGGATGTATAATGATGCGGGTTTGCCATCTAAACACATGCCCAGTAGGTATCGCGACCCAAAACCCAGAACTTCGCAAAAAATTCAAAGGCAAACCGGAGCATGTGGTCAATTACATGTACTTCGTTGCGGAAGAATTGCGTGAAATTATGGCGAAACTTGGTTTCAGGACTATTGATGAAATGGTTGGTCAAGTTCAAAAATTAGATAGAAAGAAAGCCATTCAGCATTACAAAGCAGCCGGTATTGATTTGAGTCCAATTCTATATCAAGTTGATGTCCCTGAAGGAACCAAATTTTACAATACAGAAAAACAGGTTCATAATATTGAAAAATCCATTGAGTTTGATATTATAGCTCAAGCCCATCCCGCTTTGTTTAGAAAGGAAAAGATTTCTTTGGATTTCCCAATCTACAATACAGATAGAGCAGTTGGAGCAATCATTAGCAATGAAATATCAAAAATTTATGGTGCTGATGGTTTACCAGACAACACATTGAAGCTGAATTTCACCGGTTCAGCCGGACAAAGTTTTGGCGCTTTTGCAACTAAAGGGCTTACCATGGTAGTCAATGGAAATACCAACGATTACCTGGGCAAAGGATTATCTGGCGCCAAATTGATTATTAAAGTACCCTATAAATCTACTCTAAAACCAGAAGAAAACATCATTACCGGGAATGTTACCCTTTATGGGGCTACATCTGGAGAAGCCTATATAAATGGTAAAGCCGGAGAACGTTTCTGTGTTAGAAATTCCGGGGCTAAAGCCGTAGTGGAAGGTATTGGTGATCATGGTTGTGAATATATGACAGGAGGAGTTGCTGTAATTCTAGGAGCCGTTGGAAGAAACTTCGGCGCAGGTATGAGTGGTGGAATTGCATATGTGTTTGATAAAGACAATTCTTTTGAAAAAAGATGTAACGGTGAGACGTTGAATTTGCTTCCTGTGGAAGAAGACACCGATGTAAAGCAGCTAAAAGAACTTATTGAAAACCACTATAATGCGACCTTAAGTCCCCTAGCGCAAGATATTCTTGAAAATTGGGAAGAATGTCTGCCCAAATTTGTAAAAGTATTCCCTGAAGAATATAGACAAGCATTAATACGATTGGAAAAAGAAAAACTACAAACCTTATAATTTGAGCCATGGGAAAGACGACTGGATTTATGGAGTTTGACAGGAAAATTGAAGCTTACGAACCTGTTGAAGAAAGAATCAAAAACTATAAGGAATTTACGGTTCCTTTAAAGGAAAGTGAATTAAAAAATCAAGGTGCCCGTTGCATGGATTGCGGTATTCCGTTTTGTCATAGCGGTTGTCCCCTGGGTAATCTTATTCCTGACTTTAACGATGCTGTTTATCAAGGAAAATGGGAAAAGGCCACAAAGATTTTACATTCAACCAATAACTTTCCAGAATTTACTGGAAGATTATGTCCTGCACCATGCGAGGAAGCTTGTGTACTTGGAATTAACGAAGACCCTGTCTCCATTGAAAACATAGAGAAAAATATAGTAGAAACTGCCTTTAAAAATGGCTGGATAAAACCGGAACCTCCTATTAAAAGAACCGGTAAAAAGGTTGTTGTTGTAGGCTCTGGTCCAGCAGGACTTGCCGCGGCACAGCAACTAAACAGAGCTGGACATACGGTTACGCTTCTGGAACGAGATGAAAAAGTCGGTGGTTTGCTTCGCTATGGCATTCCAGATTTCAAAATGGAAAAAAATGTAATTGATAGGCGACTTGATGTAATGACCAAAGAAGGTATCATTTTCAAGACCGGCGTCCATGTAGGTGTTGATATCAAGGCCGATGAACTTCAAAAAGAGTTTGATGCCATAGTACTTTGTGGCGGAGCTACAGTTAGAAGGAACCTGCCAATACCCGGATCAGATTTAAAAGGTGTAGTTCAGGCTATGGATTTTCTTCCTCAAAACAATAGAAAAGTAGATGGTATTCCATATGAAGGTGAAGAGCTTTCCGCCAAAGGGAAAAGAGTAATTGTTATTGGTGGAGGTGATACGGGATCAGATTGTATTGGAACTTCCATACGCCACGGTGCAGTTTCAGTAACCAATTTTGAAATTATGCCAAAGTCAACCACCAAAAGACCTGAAGGCCAGCCATGGCCCTTCTGGCCAATGCGACTGAGAACCAGTTCCTCGCATAAAGAAGGGGCCGAACGTGTTTTCAGTATTTCCACTAAAAAATTTGTAGGTGACGGGAAAGGTAATTTAAAAGGTTTAGTTACCTCTGAAGTGTACTGGGAAAAGAAGCCTGGACAACGCCCCGTTCTTAAAGAAGTAAAAGGATCAGAAAAAGAATGGGAATGCAATTTGGCGCTCCTTGCACTTGGATTCACAGGATCTGAAACCACAATAGCAGATCAGCTAGGGCTACAAATGGATGCCAGAACCAATATTAATGCCTCTATCAAGGATTATAGAACCAATATTCCAGGGGTTTTCGTTGCAGGAGACCAAAGAAGAGGTCAATCCCTAATAGTTTGGGCCATATCTGAAGGAAGAGAGGCTGCTTATCATGTAGACAGTTTTTTAATGGGAAAATCAAACTTGCCATTAAAGGGTGATGGTGATTTACCACGAGTTTAAAATTAAATACCCAACCAAACCCTTTATAAAAACTCCCCAAAGAAATTTTTTTGGGGAGTTTTGCTTTTTATCATCTAATTACCAAACGATGCACCTCCGTTTTGTCAGCTGCAATAATCCTCAGAAAATATAGTCCTGCAGTATATTGTTCAACGTTAAAAGAAGTTCCCATCTTATAACTACTTTTATGGATTACTCTTCCCTCCATATTTATTAATTGGATAGTTACGTCTTTATAATTTGCGTTCTCCAATCGAAAAGCAGAACTTGTGGGATTGGGATAAAATAAAGTTTGAGCTTGCTTCTCAGCAAGCACATCAAAAAGTTCAATGTCATCAGGGAGTTGGACCTTCAGTGGAGTACTTGATTGAAATTCGTAAGCTCCTACACCAAAACCACTTCCCGAAGGCCGTGTTGCATTATCCATATCAAAAGTTATACCCCACGAAGCTATATCGGATCCAACATCGACAACATCTGAGCTTGAAGAAGAGGGGCTAAAATCATTGTTTAAGACATCCGTTAATCCTAAAGTATCTATTTGACGAGTCATAATATTTGAATAGATATTGGTTAACAAACTATCCCTTGTATCCCTCTCATTAAAATCAAAATAGCTTTCTTGATTTTGCTTCCAAGTATTTCCTCCCTCAAAATCATATCCTGGATCAACCACCAGGTTATTTACAAAATAGGATGGAACCTCGCTTTGATTCCTATATAAATCAGCCGGATTAACCGGATGTAATACAGTTGTATTATAATGTACACCTGCTCTTTCAGGCTCCACTATGGTATTGTTCGCCACATAATACCCTTCGTTTAAATCTTCAAATTCATGCCGATTGTGAAGAAAGATTCCATGCATTTTGGGTTTTACAAATACATTATTATAAACCTTTGTTCCACTTTCACCATTAATTATTTGCATTCCCCATCCTTTTTCCAGAGGGCCGTTTACCACATGATTATTGTAAACTTCATAAGCTCCGCCTCCCAAGCTCATAGCAAATGCCTGTCCCCAATTGCCACGTGTTCCATAATCGTAAATAATATTGTCTCTTACCTTGCTATTTATATGGGCCAAATTCAATTGAATAGCGTCCCAACCTGTATCTTCAACTATATTATGATGGATATCTACATTTTCAAGCCAATGTCCATAGACTTCTGTGCCACTGCAATTACGTCCAGAATCCAACTTATAACCCAACGTAAAACCAATATAAATGCCTTCTCCATGGGTATTATGAATGTAATTATGATGGATATTTAAATTTTTCATTACAAAACCATTAGCTCTCCAAGTATCAGAATTATTACAATCTGGGTCTGTTTTTGCCATCAACCCCGCAAAACCGGCATGAGCAACTTCAATATGGTCAATTTCAACATCAGTACTTAGCGCGCTCAAAACCATTCCCATGGCCCATGACCCCGTTCCTTCAATTTTAATTCCATAATTATAATTAACATCACCAGTACCTGTCAAATGAATATATTTACTGTTTTTGAACTCTAACGCAGAATAGGCTGTTTCATCAAGAACAACTTGACCACCGCAATTTTTAAATACAACAGGGTTGTTTGCGGTTCCTTCAAAATCATAAAAACGAATACCAGCATAGTTTCCTGCCGGTATGCAAATTGTGTCTCCTGGAGAATAACTGATATTGGAAGCCCAAACAAGATTTAAAGTCGATGCAGACAGACCGGTTAACGTAACATCGCAATTACAGGTCTGAGATTTTACGATAAATGAAGTGATGAAAAAAATGGTCCCGAGTAATAGTTTCCTCATAAAATGTGGTTTTAAAAATTAAATACCACAGCTAGTCAACTACATTATAAATATAGATTTGAAAAAGTAGGTTCAAGTATAGGATACTCAAATATATAAATAAGTAAGAAATATCCTACAATTATATTGATTATAAAGAAGTTTTAAAACAAAAAAAGTCCCTTGCGTAGTGCAAGGGACTTTCAAGGAAGGCGGCGACCTACTCTCCCACTTGGTAT